>NZ_NADJ01000035.1 GCF_002196705.1 Desulfosporosinus sp. FKB | reverse complement strand
TTCTGGCAGCCCTGACGATGATTATCGGGAACTTAGTCGCCATACCGCAGACGAATATTAAGCGGCTTCTTGCTTATTCGAGTATTGCCCAAGCAGGATATCTGATGGTTGGCATCATCTCCGAGTCTATTCCCGGTGTCAAAGGCGTACTCTTTTATGCGATGATTTATGTCTTTGCTAATATGGGAGCCTTTGCCGTGGCGACGCATGTTTCTGAAAAACAAGGGAGCGACGAAATTCAGGATTTTGCCGGGTTGGCCCGAAGGTCTCCCCTGGCAGCAGTAGTTATGACGGCTTCCTTGTTGTCCTTAGCCGGGATTCCGCCTTTGGCAGGGTTTGTCGGGAAATTTTATCTCTTCTCTGCCGTCATGGGTCAAGGCTATACAGCGATCGCCTATATCGGTTTTGTCATGAGTATGGTGTCCGTTTATTATTATCTTTCGGTTGTTAAAGTCATGTTCCTTGGAGAGGGTGAAGGACTTCCTGATATTCCTGTTCATGGGGCAGTCAAATTCACAATGTTATTCACGATGATTATTACTATCGCTATTGGGATTTATCCAACTCCCTTGGCCCAAATGGCTATAGCGGCAGCACAAAGTTTGGTTCAATAATCTTAGTTCGGAAACGTCGATTTAGGTTGGTGTATTGGCAATATCTAGCGTTAACATACGAGCGGTTTTTTTCAAGGAAATCTACACTGATTTTTGATAAACCACTAGGGGTTGCCTTCACGGAGAAACAGCTTATTTGTAATTTGAAAATTACAATACAAGTAAATCAGCCAGAGATTATCGCTCTTGGCTGGTTTGCTATTTTTAGATTGTATACATATGCTATTAAGCAACGGGCTGTATTAAGGGCCTAAAGATAGTTTGCTTTTCGATATTGTCCCCGGTATAAGTTTATAGACTCAAATGCCGGGGGGTATCTTTGTATTTCTGGAGAATATAGTTTGATAGTTTAGGTAAAAGGGATTTTATAATACTCTTTCTTCGGTTTTTAAAGGAATTTGGCTATTGCTTGTATAATTTTGTTAGGGCTGGACTTAATTTAGATGGTTTAAGGAACTGGGGGTATCTTGCTCTTGGATAAGTTAAAACGGCAAAAGGACATAATCCGATATATTGCCCTGGAACCATGGCTTTTTACAAGTTCGAGTTTGGCTAAGAAACTGGGAGTCAACCTGATTACCATTCATCGAGATCTGGAAGATTTAAGGGATAATGGCTATATCTTTAAGCAGAACCATGCAGGAGCTCTCTATTTGGAGACGGGGGGGTGGAACGGGGTGCCTCCGGTCAATAAAGCGACTCTCCGGCAAATGGAAATCTTACGACTTTTGACGGCAAATCCTAAAGGATTAACGCTTGCTGAACTTTATCAGAGATTTAATCGGCAAGACGAAGAAGAGGTCAGCAGCAAGACCTTGGAACGAGCTGTAAAAGATTTGGAGAAGAGGAATCTCGTTAAGCATGAAAATGAAGCTTACATGGTCTATTCAGAGTCAATGCTTCTCCCTCTTCAGCTTTCAGAGAAAGAAAAGATTCTTCTCTTCGAGGCTTTACAACTTGAACGCGCCTTGGCTCCGATCCCCGAAGAAATGAAATCTCTTGAAGCTAAACTCAAACTTCGCATAGGGGAGACAACAAAGGCTCGGGAAACTTTATTTGTTCATGGCAGGACTCCCAGCCAGGATATTCACCGGAGTAAATACTGTATGGAACTTGAGGATGCTGCACGATGCAGAAACAGCGTTACGATCCTTTATCGCAAAGAAGAGGAACCTGCTCGTGAAATTATGTTAAATCCTTTGGGGATTGTATATTACTGGGTATTGGACAATTGGTATCTCGTAGCGCAAGATGAAAAAAGTCAAAGGATAAAGACGTATCAAATAAACCGTATCTTGGATGTGGAGAGGCTTGAAGATACCTTTTCACCGGTGGAAGGATTTAGCTTACAAAAATGGTTTCAGTACGCTTGGGGAGTTTATCGGGATCACCATCCCAGATTTGTGAAGATTCGATTCTATGATTATTATTCAACGTTAAATCGAGTTGGAATGGAAGTTGCTCAACGCCAAACCTGTCAATTAATTGAGGAAGAGGGAAGTCTCTTGATGATTGATCAGGTTGAAGGGTTGGACGAATTAGCTGTATGGCTGCGTGGGTTCGGTGCGGGTGCAGAAGTACTTGAGCCCCTTGAGCTTAGGGATAAGCTTAAGGATCAGTTTACCCAACTCTTGTATTTGTATGGAGGTAATTCGGATGGACATGATTGAACGTCTTGAGAAGATAATGGCATTGATCGAGGTCCATCCGGAGGGACTAACGGGAAAAGCTCTATCGGAAGCCTGCGGCGTTCCTTGGGGGACTATGAAGCAAGATTTGAGGGCTTTGCTTCTTTCGCCAGAGCATTTAATTCCCTTGTATACAGATCATGATGAGAGCAATGATGAGAGTGGAGAAGATCTGCTGAATCCAGATGTCAAGTGGTTTCTGGGAACGGCAGAGAAACGATTCACTCCGGTACACCTTAATGTTAGAGAAGCCTTAGGGGTTTTGAGAGCTTTAGAAGTTCTTCAGGAAGAAAACTCCTTAAAAGAAAGTCTAAAACAAAAAATTCTAGCGGGCTTCGATCTGGGTACTGAAGAAACTTATCGCTATATCAAAGGAGACTATACTCCTTTAGAGCCTATTAAGGGTGAAATTTTTGCCTCTATCGAGAAGGCAGTTCAGACAAACCGAAAATTAAGCATTATTTTTAAAGGCCGGTCTATAACCGTGGACCCTTTAGGAATTGTTTACTATTCCCGGTTAAGAAAATGGTATTTTGTTGCGCGACAGGGAGAAACCATTAAAAATTATAATCTGAATAATATCATAGAAGTCTGTGAAATGGATCAAACCTATACCTATCCGGAAGGTTTTTCTCTAAAGACATGGTTTGGCCCCCGCTGGGGAGTAGAATATGGTGAGTTGATTCGGGTCAAAGTACGATTCCTGAATCGTTCGCAAACTTTGGCCAAGGTACGCAAAGATGTCGCCCACCGTAAGAGTAAACTGACTTTCATGGATGACGGTTCTCTGATTTTTGAAGATACGATCATCGGTGCTAATGAATTTATTAATTGGATCCTTGGCTTCGGATCAGCGGCCGAGATTTTGGAGTCTAATGAACTGCGTGAATTAATTTTTAACCAGATTTGTAAGACATTAGAGAATTACTAAGCAACAATTTCGTGTCCTAATCCTCTGGTAAAATTGACATAACAAGGACTGCAATAGAGAGGATGAATGTAATGCTGAAAGAATGCAAGAATGGGGAGCGGTTTGCAGGAACTGTTCTAGTAAATGAGTGGAAAGAGGTTCCCTTTCGCCAAAAGCCAGGTGCTTTTCTCGCTTTAACTTGCCAAGACCGTTCGGGTGTTCTCCAGGGGAAGATGTGGGAATATCCCCCCCAGGTCCTTGGCTGGCTAAAAGAAGGCCATGATATTTTTAATATCCGAGGGGTAGCCTCTGAATATCGAGGTGCTCTGGACTTATCCATCGACGAGATACAGCTAATTCCTAAGGAAGAGATTGATTTAACCACCTTGCTGCCAAGTTCTCCTGTTTCCGAGAACGAGTTGGAAAGCCGTTTGCAATCTCTCCAGACGAAAATTCATAATCCATTTCTCCAGGCACTGCTAAACCATTTCTTAGAACATCCCCAATGGGGCCAAGCCTATCGGCAAGCTCCTGCAGCGGTGAAAATCCATCAAGCCTATCTGCGAGGCCTTTGGGAGCATAGTGTGAGAGTTGCGGAATTAGCGGATGGGATTGGGGGACATTTTCCAAGTATTGATCAAGATCTGATTATTACAGGTGCACTCTTGCATGATGTAGGAAAAATCGGGGAGTATTCCTATGATCGGGGCATTAAATTTACGACAGAAGGAAGGCTCCTGGGCCATATTATTCTGGGCTTGGAGCTTATTTCCGCGGAAATTTCCAAGATCCCGGAGTTTCCTCAAGAACTGCGCTCTAAGATTCTTCATATAGTGTCCAGTCATCATGGGAAATACGAATGGCAGTCGCCGAAGCGGCCCAAGATCATGGAAGCTTTAGTCATCCACTATGCCGATATTATGGATGCAGAACTTTACCAGTTTGAGCAGGCCAGAAATGACCATCCCGGCGATGAATGGTCCCCGTATATCCATAGTATGGAACGTTACCTCTATTTAAAATAATCATGACTTTCTTGCTTGATATTCCCAGAAACGATTGGCTACCAGGCGCAGGCAAAACGGATGATTTCCCCAGGCAGCAAAGTCATCAAGAGAAATCATTAAGGCATAGGCTTGACGGCATATACGGAGCAGAGGGTAATCTTTGGCGATGTAAGCCAGAACAGAGAGGATGGCCTCACAGCGCTCAGGATGAAATAAATTTTGAATGTAACGGCGGCTATGTCTAGTAAGGTTGAATCTTGCTAAATCGGCGGCTAAGGGTCTAATTTCATCAAGAGCAAAGGATATGACTTCAAATTGGGGTAAATCTGCCAAGACATCTGCAGCTTGTAAAAAACGAATTAAATTTTCTTGGATTTCACAGGGGGGGAAGGAAAATATCCCTGGAGTTTCAGCGAGAATGCGAATACGCTGTAGATTGGATTTCAGGAAGGTATTGCCGGTAAACAGACAAGGGAAATAGATGGACAGATAATGGATCAGTGTTGATATTAATTCGTTGCCTTGACAAGCTTGTTGTTCCCAATAGGGTAAAAGCCTGATGACTTCATCGACCAGAGATTGCTCAGGACAGTCAAAGATTTGGTCTAAGAGTTGGTATTCAATGATCGTACTCAGAGATTTACAAGTCGGATTTGCAAGCAGAACTCGCCGGAATTCAGGGTGGACGGCAACAGAGGTGAGTTTATTTTCTGGGCGATTCATCAAATGAGCCTCCCTTGATAATCAAATAGTTAGAAGAAAAAAATACCCTACTAATGTAGTTTATGTAGTTAATATAGTTCTATCCCGACTATATCTCCAATGGATTCTGGAAGCTGTTCCTGATCATATTTATCAAGACTGTTATCTTTCCTCATTAGAAATACAATATAAAAAGGAAATACCTATGGATCAAAGATACGATCATGTTGTAAATTTGATCCTGCAGGACCATTAAACTATATGAGAAATCACGTAATCCTTGGCGAGGAATCGGGTCTGGAACTTGCTTTGGCTAAAACGGCCTGGGAATCCTGGCCTAAATAAGATTGGAATTTTTATCGAATTAGAATTAAATAAAGTGATATTTGGAGTAATTTTCTTTAATTTGTTTGTAATTGCATTATTTCGAAGGATTCTTTTAAAGGGATAATTCGCTTTGACATAGAATATCTTTCAGAGATGTTTGAAATTGGAATAATTATTTAACCATTATCAAGTTTCCTTTGAGAAGAGTGATCAAGTAATGCTGAAGGATAAAGTTATTGAGCTCGAACAAAAGGTTGCCGATCTCGAGGCCGCTTTAGAGAAAGTACAGAACGACAACAAAATCTGGGATAGAATTTTTATAGAAAGCTATTGGGGCATGATGATTTGCGATGCTGTAAGCTTAGAACTTCTCAAAATAAATCCCAGTTATGAGCAAATGCATGGTTATGAGTCTGCTGAGTTGCTTGGCAGAACAGTCTATGATCTTTTTGCCCCAGAATGTCGAAAAGATGTGCCGGATATCTTGGCAAGAATCCATGACAATGGACATAGCGCTTATAAAACTGTTCATCTTAAAAAAGATGGGAGTCGTTTTCCTGTTCATACGGACAGCTTTGAATTTTTACTTGACGGGAGACGTTTCATCTCCGTTTCTGTTTGGGACATTTCGGAGTTCGAACGGGATCAAAAAGAATTGGCTTTGTATCGGGAACATTTAGAGGACCTTGTCAAATCACGTACTAATGACCTTGAACGGGCTAATGAGCAGCTGCAAATTGAGATGACTCGCAAAGAAACCGCCGAAAAGGAATTAGCTAAAGCAGATCAAGTTCTGGTAAACACCTTAAATAGTATTAGTGATGGCTTCATAGCCGTAAACTACCAATGGGTCATAACTTACGCTAATAAGGCTATTATACAGGCGCTTGAAAAACGTGGCCTTGATGGGCGGCTCGTAGGTTCTATTTTTGGGACTGCCCATTGGCAAAACGATAGAATGCTATGGAACTCATGCCAGAAGGTAATGGAAGAGGGACAGTCAAAACGCTTCGAACTATTTTCAGACTTGATGGGACATTGGCTTGAGTTCAGTATTTACCCAACAGAGAATGGTATTTCAATTTTTATTCGCACTATTGATGAACAAAAAAAATTAGAAAAAGTTGTGGAGGAGGAGCATCTTCGTCTCTACACATTGTTTAATGCATTTCCGGGTTTGATTTATGTTGTTGAAGAAAGTTACAAAATACGTTTTGCCAATTACAAGTTTAAAGAGCGGTTTGGCGAGTGTGTAGGTCAACTTTGTTATACTGTTGCTGCAGGTTTAAATGATCCCTGCAGTGATTGTGAAATACCATCAGTAGGAAAATATACTCTGCAGTCCGGAAATGAATGTCTATATAATCACAGATTATATGAAGTTTTTACCCAACCATATACGGATGTTGATGGAACGAAATTATATTTTAAAGTGCTCATTGACATAACGGACCGAAAAAATGCTGATCGGGAATACTTCCGCTTGGAACAATTGAATCTGGTTGGCGAAATGGCCGCTGGGATTGCTCATGAAGTTAGGAATCCTTTAACTACTGTCAGGGGATTCTTGCAGTTGCTTTCTTCTAGGGATAATGTCCAGCAATATAGCGATTATTTTAAAATCATGATCGAAGAACTGGATCGGGCAAATCTAATTATTACGGACTTTTTAAGCCTGGCAAGGGAAAAAACTGTGGATTTTACCAGCGTAAATTTAGAGAAAATTGTGAAATCGTTGATGCCCCTCTTAGGAGCAGATGCCCTTAACCAAGATAAAGATATTAACTTGGAATTAGAACCAGTCCCTGATATTAAGGGAGATGAAAATGAACTCCGTCAACTTCTTTTAAATTTGGCCAGAAATGGGTTCGAAGCTATGCAAAGCGGCGGGGTTCTTACGGTCAAAACCTTTGAATTCGGTAACTATGTAGTTCTTCAAGTTGCTGATCAAGGTGGAGGTATTGATCCGCTGGTGCTTGAAAGAATCGGCACTCCGTTTTTAACGACAAAGGAACGCGGAACGGGGCTGGGTTTGGCAATATGCCAAAACATTGCGGCAAAACATGACGCCGTTATGGAATTTGATACAGATTCCTCGGGATCAAGGGTAAGTGTTAAATTCAATCTAAACAATCTAAAGAAAAGCGAAGGCAAGTAGCTATTCAAAATAGCTTTAATCATGTTTTTAGTAAGAATTAAGAAAGAAGCTTGACAAGGCTGCAATGCTTTAATAAATTAAAGGGAGAAAGCAATCAGGGGAGGGTATACCATGTCAAGCGATGAGCGTTTGCAAAATCCTTTAACGGACGCCTTGTTCGAGGCTATTTTGCTTTTGCGAACTAAAGAAGAGTGTTATCGTTTTTTTGAAGATATTGCAACTATCGCTGAAATTAGGGCTCTGGCGCAGCGTTTGGAAGTAGCAAAGATGTTAAAGCGAAATGAGACTTATACGGCCATTGAAAAAGTAACCGGAGTGAGTACAGCTACAATCAGTCGAGTCAAGCGCTGCCTGAATTTTGGAGCAGATGGCTATCAATTAATTTTAAGCCGTCTACAAGAGCAAAATGAATAAAATCAAAAAAAGTCAAGGAGATATTGAACTATACTTAGCAGCTTAGCGAAGGAGAATTATAAGAATGCTTAGAACAAATTTGGGACAACGAATCCCTGAAGGTATGCGTGATTTACTGCCTGAGGAAATTGCTTTACAGGAGAACCTGGAACGTGAAGTTCTAGCTCTTTTTCAGCAATGGTCTTACCAGAAAGTCTTATCCCCAACCTTGGAATTTACAGCTTGTGTTCAACCTGATGTTGAACAAGTTGATTCACTCTATAAGTTTTTTGATCGTGATGGTCGAATATTAGCGTTACGTCCCGAATTGACGACTCCTATTGCCCGCCTTGTCAGTACACGTATGCGAGGAGCAAATTTACCGCTTCGTTTGTGTTATGGTGCTGATGTTTTCCGCAATTCGTCTGTTCGGTATCGTGAGTTCCGCCAGGTGGGTGTTGAGCTAATAGGTGCTGACCAGGAATTAGCGGATGCGGAAGTAATCGCCCTTGCCGTCGAATCCATAGCATGCCTTGGCCTCGAAAATTTCCAATTTAACCTTGGACATATGGGGATTTTTTCAGGCCTTTTGTTGGAAGCCGGCGTTGAGGAAGGATTTCGGCAAAAATTAGAAGAGGCTCTAGCCAGGAAAGATATGGTGGGCGTAGAACGGTTAGTTCAACAAAGCGGTTTGCCTGAACGAGTTCAGGAACTGCTGCTGCGTTTACCTCATTTTCATGGAGGCGAAGAAATTCTGGACGAAGTTCTGGATTGGAGTTTCCTGCCAACTATTCGTGAAGCTGTAGAGAGTTTACGACGTATTTATCGTTATTTAAATTATTTTGGAGTTCAAAAGTATGTCTCTCTGGATTTAGGCATATTGAGAGGGTTTTCCTACTATACTGGGGCAGTGTTTGAAGGGTATGTTGCCGGGATTGGTTTTCCTGTACTTGAGGGAGGACGGTATGATTCCTTATATGCCGATTTTGGAGTTCCTCAGCCAGCTACAGGATTTGCTATTCACTTAGGCAGTATGTTAGAACTTTTTCCCTTGCCGTCAATCCCAGGAGCAGATATTTTAGTCTATGGCCCCGATCCCCAAGAAATAATTCGTGAGTCCCGAGCCTTGAGGCTGCAGGGCAAGAAGGTTGAAATGGCACTGGAAACTATAGACAGGGATGCCGCCGAGGCTCTGGCCAGACTAAAGAGTATTTCGGAAATTAAGTTAGCCGGTGAGGAGGTTTCGCGAGGATGAATAAAATTGCAGTTCTTACGGGGGGAGGAGATTGTCCGGGGCTCAATGCTGTAATCCGCGCTGTTGTCAGGAGCGCAAACCAATATGGCCTTGAAGTTCTGGGAATTAAGGACGGCTTTCATGGAGCTGTGGAAGGGGATTTTATTCCTTTGTCTTTGGCGGATGTTTCTGGAATTTTGCCTCGGGGTGGTACGATCCTTGGAACAACTAACCGGGATAATCCCTTTCAATACATAACAAAAGTTAATGGGGTTGACCAGCCTCTTGATCGTTCCGAGGATGTCCTGAAGAATTTTAAGGAAGCCGGAGTTGATGCTTTATTAGCCATCGGTGGGGATGGGAGCTTGAACATCTCCTTGAAATTTGCGAATAAAGATTTTCCGGTTATTGGGATTCCCAAAACTATCGACAATGACCTCATGGCTACAGATCAGACTTTTGGCTTTCAAACTGCCGTGGAAACGGCGCAGGAAGCCTTAGATCGTTTGCATACTACCGCCGAATCCCATCACAGGGTAATGATTCTGGAAGTTATGGGACGGTATGCCGGTTGGATTGCCCTTTATGCAGGCGTGGCAGGAGGTGCTGACGTTATACTGATTCCCGAAATCCCCTATAATCTCAGCAGGATTGCCTATTCAGTACAGCAACGGGCAAAACAAGGAAAAAAATTCAGTATTATTGTTGTGGCTGAAGGAGCAAAGCCTTCAGGCGGCGAGATGGTGGTTGAACGATTATTCCCGGGTCGGTCAGATCCAGTCAAATTGGGAGGGATTGGCAGCAAATTAGGTGACGACTTAGAAAAACATTTCGGTCTGGAAACCCGAGTAACGGTGCTTGGGCATCTTCAGCGCGGAGGCTCCCCTAACTCTTACGATAGAGTATTAGCTTCCCGCTATGGTGTGGCAGCAGTAGATGCTGTACTTGAAGGTAAATTTGGAATAATGGTTGCCCTACAGGGAAGGGAGATCATACAAGTTCCTCTTCAGCAAGCCGTTGACCAATTGAAACTTGTGTCGCTAAATGATCCGTTATTAATCACGGCACGCGCTTTGGGAATTGAAATGGGAGACTAAGATCTCCGAAATTTATAAAAGTATGAGACAGGGCATTTGGTTGTCTTGTCTCATACCTGTTTTTATAGTATTACCTTTAAAGTATAAATAGAGGAATAACCTCTTTTGGAATAATTTTGGTGCATATTATGATGCGAGAAGACAGCCGGCATCTTAAAAGGTTAAGCTAAATTTCCTAAAAGTGTTGCCAGAGAAGAGGATGGTTGGTATAATACTATTATATTTTAGCGCTTTAACAAACTAAAGCGCTAAAGAAATGGAACTGAAGAAAGGGGAAACTCAGTGGACAACGATTTTTTAACTATTGCCTTGCCTAAAGGGAAGCTGCTTATCGACTCTATTCAACGATTGAGTCGTATTGGGATAGAATGTCAACACGTTAATGAAGATTCAAGGAAGCTTTTCTATGATCTTCCGCATAGTAAAGTAAAGATCATTATTTGTCGGGCAACAGATATACCGACTTATGTTGAATATGGGGCTGCCGATTTGGGGATTGTTGGTAAAGATACCCTTTTAGAAGAAAACAAAGATGTCATAGAATTGCTGGATTTAAAATTTGGATATTGCCGTTTTGTTGTTGCCATGCCAGAGGGGAGTGTTCCGCCGAAACATGCCAATGGGGAGTATGATTTAAGCGGCCTGAATCATCAACGAGTGGCTACGAAGTTCCCAAGAGTGGCGGAAACGTATTTCAGTGAGTTAGGCATGCAGGTTAATCCCATCAAACTTCATGGAAACATTGAACTTGCACCTTGTGTAGGCCTGGCAGAAATGATTGTCGATATTGTATCGACTGGGAAAACATTGCGTGAAAACCATTTAGTTGAGGTCGCTCCCATCCTTGAGGCAACCTCTCGTTTAATCGTTAATCGAGTGGCTTATCGTATGAAATATGAAAGAATTAGAGACATTGCTGGAAAACTGCGTAATGATATGAACGAAGAAGTTTTAGATGTACAGTCACTATAGCATGAAGGTCAGTAAAAAATAAGAAATTGAATTTCAAATTTGTTGTTTTGAATTTGTTATATTGTTTGATGTTTATAAGGAGGATGCAGGGATATGAAAGTGGAGAATTTAAAAGATATTGATTTAAAACGTCTCACGCGAAAATCGTATGGGGATGATAAGGCCCTTGAACAACGTGTTGCAGAGATTTTAGAGCGCGTTCGTGAAAAGGGGGATGAGGCACTCTATGAGATGACGGAGAAATTTGATCATGTCAATCTGCGTCAAAAGGGGTTAAAGGTTACTGAAGAGGAACTTCAAGGAGCTTACCGAGAAGTTGGTGACGATTTTATCCAGGCTTTGCGCAGGGCAAAGGGGAACATCCTGGGCTACCATGAGAAACAGAAGCGAGTTTCCTGGCTGGACCCGGAATCCGATGGGAGTATTTTAGGGCAGCTTCTACTGCCCCTCCGGCGAGTTGGGATATACGTGCCCGGCGGCACAGCTTCCTATCCATCGTCGGTACTGATGAATGCGTTACCCGCTGTCGTTGCTGGTGTTAAAGAAATTGTAATGGTTAGTCCGCCTCGTTCGGACGGTTCGCTGCTGCCCGAAGTATTAGTGGCAGCCGCTGAGGCAGGAGTGACTGAAATCTATAAAGTCGGAGGAGCTCAGGGAATTGCTGCTCTGGCCTACGGCACAGAGAGCATTTTGCGGGTTGATAAAATTACCGGACCGGGTAATATTTATGTAACATTAGCCAAAAAGCAGGTCTTTGGCTGCGTGGATATTGATATGCTGGCGGGACCCAGTGAAATATTGATTTTAGCTGATGAAAGCGGGAAGGCAGAAGAGTTGGCTGCTGACCTGTTGTCCCAGGCCGAGCATGACCGTCTTGCTTCCGCAATTTTAGTATCACCTTCACGTGATCTTCTTGAAGAGACTGTGAAAGAAGTAGAGAGACAGCTGGATGAATTACCGCGAAGAGAAATCGCCCGTGCATCCTGGGAAACCTATGGCGCGGCCATCTTGGTTAACGATTTGAGTGAAGGTATGGCTTTAGCGAACGAAATTGCTCCTGAGCATTTTGAACTGGTGGTCAAAGATCCTTACTCTTGGTTAGGGCAGGTTAAAAATGTCGGGGCCGTCTTTTTAGGCAGGTATTCCCCCGAGCCGGTAGGAGATTATTTTGCCGGGCCTAATCATGTATTACCCACCGGCGGAACGGCCAGATTTTATTCTCCTCTCAATGTCGATACCTTCATGAAAAAGGTAAGTGTTATCGGCTACTCGGAGGAAGCTCTTAAACGAGATGCTCAACAGATAGCGCTGCTTGCCCGCCGTGAGGGTCTGGAAGCCCATGCCAGAGCTGTTGAAGTTCGAGTTAAACGCGGCCTTTCCCGGTAGAACATAAGACGGAAACAAGTATTAAGGAAGGAGTTATAATCCTATGGGAATGATGATAAATGAAATCGAGGAACTTTTGCGTCCGGAAGTGCGGAAGCTCGTTCCTTATAAAGCGAATCATATGCCCCAGTGCATTACTCTTGATGCCAATGAGAACCCTTTTCCCTGGCCGGAGGGGATGCGGGAAAAATTATTTGCGGCCAACATACCTTTTAACCGTTATCCCGACGGAATGGCACAAGAGCTGAAACAGGCTATCGCTGAGTATGTCCGGCTATCCCCCGAGGGAATCCTGGTTGGCAATGGGTCTGACGAATTAATCCAGCTCCTCCTTCTTACCTTTGGAGGAGGAGGAAAATCATTAGTCATTCATCCGCCGACCTTCAGCATGTATCAAATCGCTGCTCGTTTGACGAGTACGGCGGTTTTAGAAGTTCCTCTGCTTGAGGGCCTCTATTTGGACGTGGAGAAAATGTTACAAGCGGCTCAGTCTCCCGATGTTCATGTGCTGATTATTTGTAATCCGAACAATCCAACAGGTTCTTTGTTCCCCCGGAAGGACATACTGAGGCTTGTAAGAGAAAGCGGCAAAATTGTGGTGGTTGATGAAGCTTACGCGGAGTTTTCAGGGGAAACTCTTATTCCTGAACTGGCAAATTTCTCGAACTTAGTAATCTTGAGGACCTTCTCCAAGGCTTTTGGCATGGCAGGCCTTCGTTTAGGGTACTTGCTCGGTCAACCCAGAACAATAGACTTAGTAAATCGCGTCCGGGCACCCTTTAACGTAAACTCTCTCAGTCAGAAAACCGGGATTCTTGCGTTGGAGTATCTGGCGGAATATCAAAAGCAGATTCAGACCATTAAGTCGGAAACACAAAAGCTCTATCAGGGGTTATTGATAGTTCCTGGGGTTAAGGTATATCCAACAAAGGCAAATTTCATCCTTTTTAAACCAGAGGATGCCGATCGTTGGGCTAAGGAACTTTTACAGAGAGGTTTTCTTGTGCGCAATATGGGGGAACTGCCGGTCCTCGGCAAGTGTTTGCGCATCAGTGCCGGTTTGCCTGAAGAAAATGAGAAATTTTTAAAGGCCATTGCAGAAGTTAATCTGCTTTAAGCTGTAACGCAGGGGTACTTGAAATTTTGAGGGGGGGAAATTATGCGGGAAGCGTATATTGAACGAAAAACAAAAGAAACTGAGATTCGTGTCCGCTTGAACCTTGATGGGGCGGGAGAGGCTGAGGTAGAGACAGGGATAGGTTTCTTTGATCATATGCTCACAGCCTTCGCCCGATTTGCTTATTTTGACCTTGGACTAAAAGCCATTGGAGATTTGGAAGTGGATGCCCACCACACTATCGAAGATTGCGGAATCGTACTGGGGCAGGCTTTAAAGGAAGCCAGCGGCAACAAGGCGGGGATTGAACGGATTGGCGAGACACTTCTCCCGATGGACGAGGCTTTGGTTCAGGTTGCTCTTGATCTTTCCAACAGGCCTTACTTGGTATGGGAGATAAGGGCTTCTGAAGGAACAGTCGGCCAGTTTCCCTTTGAAATGGCAGAGGAATTTTTCAGGGCCTTCGCGGTACATAGTGGATTAACGCTGCATATCCGGCAAATTTCCGGAAAAAATCTTCATCATATCCTTGAAGCAGTATTTAAAGGTGTAGGGAGAGCCCTGGGTCTGGCTTTACGTGAAAATCCACGCTTTAGTGGAATTCTTTCAACAAAAGGGGTTCTCTAAAGAGACCCGAATTACGTTCCAGGAGGTATGGAAAGTGATAGGAATTGTGGATTATGGACGGGGAAACTTGAGAAGTGTGGAAAAAGCGTTGGAGAAGGTAGGCTTTGAAGCCATGATCATGACTGCCCCGCAAGATTTGCAGAACATTGATGGTGTTATCCTGCCGGGAGTAGGAGCCTTTGCTGATGCTATGGGTGCATTGAAACGCGGAGAGTGGATCGGGCCGATCATCGAGTTTGCCCGTTCCGGCCGACCTTTCCTGGGAATATGTCTCGGGATGCAGGTGCTCTTTGAGGTTGGAGAAGAACATGGCGAACACGCTGGTTTAGGGCTCTTGTCCGGAAGGGTGGTAAAATTTCCAACGGGAAGAAAGGTCCCTCACATGGGATGGAACAGTGTGAGTTTGCTACAACCTTCGCGTTTATTAGAAGAAATTCCGAACGAATCGTTCTTTTACTTTGTCCATTCCTTTTATGCTTTGCCCGAAAATTCGCAGGATATTCTTGGCACAAGTGATTACGGAGTTGTCTTTCCGGCCATTGTTGGCAAGGAAAATGTCTGGGGAGCCCAGTTCCACCCGGAAAAGTCCAGTCCTTGGGGGCTCCAGCTGCTGTCTAATTTTGGAAAGTTGGTGAATGAGTATGCTGCTCTTTCCGGCAATTGATCTCAAAGAAGGAAAAGCTGTGCGTTTATTGCAGGGACGTATGGAAGATTCCACAGTTTACGCTGACAACCCTGTTGGGGTGGCTATGAATTTTGAAGGTCAAGGTGCGTCTCACTTGCATGTCGTTGATTTAAACGGGGCATTTAGCGGCAAACCGGTTAATGATGAGGTGATTCGAAAGATTGTCGGGAGTGTTTCCCTGAAGGTACAAGTGGGTGGCGGTATACGTACGATGGAACGAATTACCGAACTTTTAGAGTTAGGAGTTGAACGGGTTATTTTAGGGACTATTGCCGTTAAAGATCCGGAATTGGTTGCTGAGGCTGCCCGCCGTTATGGTGAACGCATCATTGTAGGAATCGATGCCTTAGGGGGACGAGTTGCCGTACAGGGCTGGGCCGAAGCTACAGAGATGCAGGCTGTTGATTTGGCACAAGCCATGAAGGATGTAGGGGTTAAACACATCGTTTTCACAGATATTGCCCGGGATGGAATGCTTAGCGGGCCCAACATTGAAAGTACGGTTCGTTTGGCTCAAGAGACACGCATTAACGTTATTGCTTCAGGGGGGATTTCAACCTTAGAGGATGTACGGCGTCTGCAGGCCGAACACTTAAGAGGGGTTCCTATTGAAGGGGCTATAACGGGAAAGGCTCTCTATAGCGGTGCTTTTACCTTAAAAGAAGCTTTAGAGTCGGCAAATTATAATCCGCAGATGAAAATTACAGGAAGCAGGGGGGAATAAAATGTTAAGCAAACGAATTATTCCCTGTTTAGATGTTCATGACGGACGTGTCGTTAAAGGAACTAATTTTGTGCAATTAAGGGACGCCGGTGATCCGGTGGAGCTCGCTGCTCTCTATGATCAAGAAGGGGCAGATGAGCTGGTTTTTTTGGATATTACAGCTTCCTCTGATAAAAGAGAGACCATGGTGGACGTTGTCCGGCGAACGGCGGAACAAGTCTTCATTCCCTTTACCATCGGAGGCGGGCTCAGGACTATTGAGGATATACGCAAGATGCTGCGGGCCGGAGCGGACAAAGTATCCTTGAATACCTCCGCCGTTCAGAATCCCGGATTAATTGAAGAGGGCGCCTATGCTTTTGGAAGTCAGTGTATTGTTGTTGCTATTGATGCCCGCAGCACGGCTCCGGGAAAATGGGAAGTATACATTCACGGGGGAAGAACACCAACTGGCAAGGACGTTTTAGAGTGGGC
Organism: Desulfosporosinus sp. FKB; assembly: GCF_002196705.1. Classification (GTDB taxonomy): domain Bacteria; phylum Bacillota; class Desulfitobacteriia; order Desulfitobacteriales; family Desulfitobacteriaceae; genus Desulfosporosinus. The sequence continues at coordinate 153,127 of NZ_NADJ01000035.1, read as the reverse complement.
CGAGGAAGCCGAGAAACTTGGCGCTGGAGAAATCCTTTTAACTTCCATGGATCGGGATGGAACAAAGGCCGGTTATGAGTTAGACTTGACAAGGGCTGTCAGTAGAGCGGTTTCTCTCCCCGTTATTGCCAGCGGCGGTGTGGGAACTCTGGAACATTTGGCTGAAGGGCTTACTTTGGGAGAGGCTGATGCTGTCTTAGCGGCTTCTATTTTTCACTACAAGGAATACAGCATAAACGAGGCGAAAAGGTATTTGGCGGAACGGGGAATTTTAGTGCGGGGACTTGGATAGGGGACTTGTGTGACACAGCCCTCTGTCCTACGCTCGCAGAGCAAACTAGCCGTTCAAGCGACCGGCTTTGGGGAGCGGGGTTCCCGTATCTGGGGTCGGTCGCTTTCACGGAGTTTGCTGACTGCTTACGTAAAGACGTCGGACTGTTGTCACACTGCGTCCCTGCTCTGGGGACGGGGGAACGGTTGCTTGGGAGACGGCACATAAATGTGCGCCGTCCGGCTTGAGACAAGCGGGCATGTGTCGCAAGTGCGAGACGCGGGGACGGTCCTTTTAACACACTTTTGACACGTGGGGCGTGACAGTGGTGTGTCAGTAGGACCGTCCCACTGACACACCACTGACACACTGACACCATCACCGACACACCATGGCGGTAGTGAATATCCCTGTTCACTGTCCCGCATCTGGGGTTTGTCGCTTTCGCGGAGTTTGCTGACTGTTTACGTAAAGACGTCGGGCTGTTGTCACATTGCGTCCTTGGTCTGGGGACGGGGAGACGTGCTTGGGAGACGGCATATAAATGTGCGCCGTCTTATTATGAATAAACGATATGCTAATTGTTTGCATAAAATTGGAAGGTAGAGATGTGAAATGGAAGAAAATCAAACGGAACTTTTTGATTTATCCGGAATCCGTTGGGATGCTCAAGGGCTTGTGCCTGCGATCGCTCAAGATGTGGAGACAAAAGAAGTTCTTATGCTTGCCTATATGAATGAGGAATCCTTAAGAAGGACGCTGAAGGAACGAAAAGCTTGCTATTACAGCAGGAGCAGGCAAGCTCTTTGGTTGAAAGGGGAAACTTCGGGGCATTTTCAAGAAGTCGTGGACATTAAATTTGATTGTGATCAAGATGCTCTGCTTTTGACGATAAGACAGACAGGGATGGCGTGTCATGAGAATCATTTTTCCTGTTTTCACTATAATTTGGAAAAGGATGGTTTTAAGAAGGTTGGAGAACCTGAAGTAAAACCCGATGTGCCTTTGGGAAGAACCTTGGAATTATTGACTGAGGTAATTCATTCGCGAAACCTTGAGCGGCCGGAAGGTGCATATACCACGTACCTCTTCGAAAAAGGGATTGATAAAATTCTAAAAAAAGTCGGGGAAGAATGTGCTGAGGTAATTATTGCGGCTAAGAATGCGAGTCCAGATGAGATTCGCTATGAGGTATCAGATTTGTTCTATCATGTTTTGGTGATGCTGGAAGAGCGCGGGGTTAGTGTTGAAGAGATCAGCAAGGAACTATACACGAGGCGAAAGTGAACTCGTTCAGCTAAAGCTGAACATCGGGTCTTCGGTGGCGAAAGTATCCTGTGGACACTTTCGCCGAAAGCGCCTAGCCCATAACAAATGCGATCGCGCTGAAGGATGAACTCTACTCCCACCGAAGCAAGGTATGGGAACTACCCCCACTTGTAGAAGTGGGAGTCTTACGATTGGCCAAAGTAGACTACAGCAATGAAAGATTATTTGGGGATTGGGATTTAGAGAATAATGTAGTATTATATAGTAGAATGAAAACACAAAAGAACTCGTAAATCATGCAAAGAAATTTGACCTGATACTTGAAGAAAAAGTGTAGGTGGCTGTTGTGTTTAAGATTACAGAAGATTGTGTTGAAAATAAGCAATTTGTTGAGTATTTTAGTTCTGATGCTAAAAAAGGGACGGAAGAATTTGAGCAATTGATAAAACAATTTGAAGCGGGACCTCAGTATAAATTTCGCATGCGAGATGTCGATGAGGTTGTTTATTTTATTGGATATTCCGATGATAATACTAAAAAAAGTGGCTTTGATCCTTTTGATATGTATGGCGAGTACTATGGCTGCTTTGATATTCAGTATCTTAATGATAAGGGCGAATATGAACGATTGTAGTTGTTTAGTGTTGAAAGAAGTTTTTTATTAAAAAAGCAGGGAAAATAGGGCTAGAGGCAATGCTTCTGGCCTTATTCTTATAATATTGTTTATTCAATCGTAGGATTTCCACCTCTGCAAGTGGGAGTGATTCCCATATTTACTTTAGTTAACTTTGCAGGAGCTGTAAGATATGTTATTAGATAAGGAGTTGAAAATATGGAAGAATTTAAGCTGGAAAAGTTGTCAAAAAAGTTGCCTTTGGCAGCGGGAATTAATGGAAAAGACGAATATTTTAATTCTGCTGTTTTGGTATTATTAATGTTAATAAATGGTGAGTACCATTTTGTCTTCGAGAAGAGAGCGGCTTCGATTAGACAGGCCGGCGAGTTTTGTTTTCCTGGGGGTAAATTCGATTCAGAAAAGGATAAAAGCTTTCAGGAAACGGCAATTCGAGAAACCGTAGAAGAACTGGGTATTACGGCTGACCAGATCAAAGTTATTGGTCCTTTAGATACCGTGATTGCCACGATAGGAACAACTGTGGATGCATTTTTAGGAATTCTTGATGTAGAGGACGTAGAGGACTTAAGGATAAATTTCTCTGAAGTTGAGCGGATTTTTACAGTTCCTGTTTCTCATTTTGAAAATAATGAACCTGAGGTATATCAAGTAGTCCTTGAAGTTCATCCTTCTCACCTTAATCAAGCAGGTGAAGAAGTAGTAACATTTCCTGCCAAACAACTTGGTCTTCCGGAGCGCTACCATAAACAGTGGGGAAATGTGAAAAGCAATATTTTTGTCTATAAGGTCGGTGACGCTACTATTTGGGGGATTACAGCTCGGCTGATCAGGGATGTTGTGAGAAAAATTAAGGAAATTTGAGCGCGCTATGAGGTAAAAATAGGTTACTAAAGCAGGAATGCTCAATTTTTTAGAGAATTCAGAAAGATTGGTTCCAAAAGGTCTATGAGGATTCTTAACTATTTCTAACAATAAGATTATAGGAGGTGTTTGCAGAATGGAGGACTTATCAGATTTCCCCGTTCGTGTAACGATACCAATTGCTTGGAGCGAGATGGATGCTTATGGGCATATCAATAATGTCTATTATTTAAGATATTTTGAAACAGCCCGAATTCATTATTTACAAGAAATTGGCTTAATGGATATGAAATTAGAGACAGACCTAGGTCCTATCCTGGCTCAGACAACATGTAAGTACCTGAAACCTTTGCAATATCCTGATCAAATCATTGTTGGAGCTAAGACAAAATCGATGAGTAAGTCAAGTTTTGTCATGGAATACCTGATTGTCAGCGAAAAAATTGGAGCTGCCGCTTTCGGTGAAGGGGTTATTGTCATGTATGATTATAATGCTTCAAAGAAGGTAGAAATACCTTCTGAAATTAGACAACGTATTGAGGAGTTGGAAAAGCATTCTTTTTAAATTAATAGCCAGATTCAGCATCATCAGAAAGCTCTCATGTCGTTTGCGGACTTATGGAGGATTGAAAATAGATTGGAGATAGGATATGCCGCATTTAATAACTACGAGATTGAATGAATTTAAATTAAGATTTGCAGAAATGGACGATGTGCCACTGATTTTGAGTTTTATCAGAGAGCTGGCAGAGTACGAAAAAATGCTCTCGGCAGTAGTAGCAACGGAGGAAGACCTAAAGGAATCATTGTTCCAACGCAAGATGGCTGAGGTCATTATTGGAGAATACAAAAATCAGCCGATAGGTTTTGCTCTCTTTTTTCATAACTTTTCTACGTTTCTGGGGAAGCCTGGAATATACTTGGAGGATTTATACGTAAAGCCGGAAATGCGCGGCAAGGGATTGGGCAAGATAATGCTTTCTTTTCTTGCCCAATTGGCCATTGAACGTCAATGTGGACGTTTAGAATGGTGGTGCCTGGACTGGAATAAGCCATCGATAGAGTTTTATAAGCAGCTAGGAGCAGTCCCAATGGATGAATGGACTGTCTTTAGAGTTTGTGATGAAGCATTGCCTAAATTGGCGCTGAACTTTTCTAGTCAAAAGGAAGAGAATCAGTTTGACCATGGTTTAAGAGTTAGATAACAATCAGTAAAATCATCAAGAATGTAGTTGATAAGAAATATATTTTTATGAGTGGAAGGTCTAACCTTGATTTTGACGAATGTTTTTATTATTTGAGCAAATTTTTCTAATATTCGGAGATAATAAAGCAAAGGTAATGAAAATAGGGGAAGGTGAAGCAGTTATGAAATTTAAAGATTATACATACCATCGTCCTGACCTCGAGGTTATTAAAACTAAGTTCTCGTCTTTGTTAGAGAAATTTAAGCAAGCTGCGAGTTTAAACGAGCAAGATGCAGTGATGAGTGAAATTAACACTTTACGCAGAGAATTCGAGTCAATGTCGCAATTGGCCTCAATTCGGCATACCATCGATACGACGGATACATATTATGAAAAGGAACAAGAGTTTTTTGATGAAACGATGCCGGTCTACGAGGGGCTGATCTCAGAATTCTACCAGGCCTTGGTGAGCTCTTCCTTCCGCAGTTCGTTAGAGGAAAAGTGGGGTAAACAACTATTTACCATTGCTGAGTTGACGTTGAGGACGTTTAAACCGGAAATTATTGAGGAATTACAGATTGAGAATAGGTTAGTCACTGAGTACACAAAGCTGATTGCCTCAGCGAGCATTATGTTTGAGGGCGAAGAGCGTAACTTACCCGGTCTTGGTCCCTTCCAACAGTCGGCTGATCGGGCGATGAGAAAAAGGGCTAATGAAGCTCGATATGCTTTTTTTGCCGAACATGAAGAAACATTAGATAGAATTTATGATGAGCTGGTTAAAATCAGGACTACAATCGCCCGAAAACTTGGGTATGAGAATTATATTGAGCTTGGCTATGCTCGAATGTTACGCTCCGATTACAACCCGGAAATGGTAGCTAATTTCCGACGACAAGTTGTAGAGGAAATTGTTCCCGCTGCAACAAAGCTGCGGGAACGGCAGCGGAAGCGACTTGGTTTAGATGTTCTGATGTATTATGACGAAAAGATTAATTTTCCCCAGGGAAACGCTAAACCGCAGGGTGACCCGGAATGGATTCTGGACAATGGACGAAAAATGTATAAGGAACTGTCTTCGGAAACGGATGAATTCTTTACGTTTATGACTGACCATGAGCTTATGGATTTGGTAAGTAAAAAGGGTAAAGCCGGAGGCGGTTACTGCACATTTATTAGTGAATACCGCTCTCCCTTTATTTTTTCCAATTTCAATGGAACCTCTGGAGATGTTGATGTTTTAACCCATGAGGCAGGTCACGCCTTTCAAGTTTATTGCAGCCAAAATTTTTCCTTACCTGAATATCAGTGGCCAACCTATGAATCGTGTGAAATCCATTCTATGAGCATGGAGTTTTTTGCCTGGCCATGGATGGAGTCGTTCTTTAAAGAAGCGGCAGACAAATACCGATTTACTCATTTGAGTGAGGCACTCCTTTTTATTCCTTATGGAGTAACTGTGGATGAGTTTCAGCATTTTATTTATTCCAAACCTGAAGCGACAATACTAGAGAGAAAAAGTGCCTGGCGGCAAATCGAAAAAAAATATCTCCCCCATCGCAATTATGAAGGCAATGAATACTTAGAACAAGGCGGATACTGGCATCAACAAAGTCATATATTTAGTGCTCCTTTTTATTATATCGATTATACCTTAGCTCAAATATGCGCTTTCCAGTTCTGGAAAAAATCCAGGGAAAACCGTGAATCTGCTTGGCAAGATTACTTGAAATTATGTCGCTTGGGCGGCTGTCAATCCTTTTTAGGTTTAGTCAAAGAAGCAGATTTAGTGTCACCCTTTGAAAACGGATGTGTCCAAGGTGTTATCCAGGCCATTGAGGCATGGCTTGATAACGTTGATGATAGCCAGCTATAAAAGTCTCGTCCATAGATTTGAAAGTGAACTCGTTCAGCTTAAGCTGAACATCGGGGCTTCAGATACAATAATGTCCAGTGGACATTATTGCCGAGCCGCCTTTCCCAATAGGATTACTTAGCGGCGAAGGAGGACTCTACCCCACCTGAAGTTAACGAAGGACCCACCCCCACTTATAGAAGTGGGGGTCTTAAAAACTCGATAAATATTTTTTAATTGGAGGCTTTGGGCTTGATTACAGAAGTTTATCCAGGGATTTACAAAAATGAAATCCCCTTACCCAAAAATCCCTTAAGGGCTATAAATAGTTATATTCTGCTTTCGGATACAAGAAATCTAGTCATAGATACGGGTTTTAATACCCTAGAATGCCAGACCGCCTTGCTGGAAGGTCTCAATGAATTGAACGTTGATCTGAGCAAGACCGATCTATTAATTACTCATATGCATATGGATCACTCAGGTTTAGCTCCTGTTCTGAAGAAACTGGGGGTAAATACTGTATATTTCAGTGAGGTTGACGGAGATCTTTTTAATCAAACTTCCAAACGTGATGCTTTCTTTCAGACCCTTAACAAAATATTTGGCTTTAAAACTGATGTCGCTTCTGCGTTCGGTAAAGAGTTTGGTAAAAGGCATACTGAGCCTCTGGAATTTACGCCGTTAGCTGAAGGAGATAAATTAATTATAGGAGATTATTGTTTAGAGATCGTGGATATTCCTGGACACACTCCGGGACAGATTGGCCTTTACGAACGAAGACACAGACTGTTTTTTTGCGGAGATCATATTCTCGATGAGATCACCCCAAACATCACCTTCTGGGGATTCGAGCAGGATATTTTGGCAACGTATTTGCGAAGCCTCGATAAGGTTATCGAGTATGACATCGATTATCTATTTACCGCGCATCGTAAGATAATAAGAGACCACCGTTCAAGGATTAAAGAACTCATTGCTCACCACGATGAAAGGCTCAGAGAGGTCCTTGATATTCTCTGCGAAGGGAGAAAGACAACCGGCGAGGTAGCTGCTTCGATGCACTGGGATTTGAGTTATAAAAAATGGGAGGACTTTCCTCATCCGCAAAAATGGTTTGCTTCAGGGGAAGCGTTGTCACATTTAGAGCATCTGGCGCATATTGGGAAGGTCGAGCGAATCGAGGAGGATGAGGCCCTTTTTTATCAGCTTAAATAACAAAGAAGAGTCTTACACGGAAAGGAAATCATTCATAAGAGTTAACGGAATATCGGAAATGGTAAAAACAGGAGCCATCATTTCACAGACTTTGTGAAATGATGGCTCCTGTTTTATCTTAACAAATTAGAACCAAGATTCCGGATGTTATGAACAATAGTAACAAAAAAATGTCCGGAAGTGGGATTATAGTTAAATTATAAAATCTCTATAGGAGGGAAAACAATGTCTATCGTCAAAGTAAGTGCATCGGAAATGAATTCACGAATAGAACTTAAGATTAAACAGACAATCCTTATAAATGTATTCCTGATGACCATAGTCATTCTCGCAGCTCTGGATTTGGTGGTTACTTTATTCAGGGGCGACTCTTTAGCAGTTTACACAAAGTTTGTTCTTGTTGATTTCATCTTGTCAGTATTAGGGATAGTCTTCTGTTCAGATCTGTTGATTCAACAGGGCCAAAAGTTTTTAGGTTATTTCTACTGTTATATGCTTTTTTTATGGTCATGTCTAACAATCATTAAATTAGTCTGTTTTTCATAAGAAGGTCAGAGAAAGGACTTTGGAGGATTGAACGTAGGTAGGGAAACAAAAAACTAAGTTTTGCTGATAAAAAGCTGTTCTGCAGATCGTGGGCAAGTGCAGCTTTGTTATGTAGATTAATCTTCTGAAAATCGTTTTATTATATAAAAATATTGACTAAATCCTATTTTGAGAGGAAGGAGTCCATGCAGATTTGGCGAATTGTGATAAATGCTGTAGCAAGAAAGGTAAAAGTTAGCTATGAAAACGTCTTCTTTTGGCAAGTATGAAAGAATCATTAATAAAGGGACTATGAATGTCATTATTTTCGCTTGTGTTATTATTGTTATCGCAATTATGATTACAGGCATATCCAGCTATGTTATCGTAAAAAATGCCATGATCGAGAAACTGCAGAAACAAGATCTTGTCTATATTTTGAAGTCTATTTCGGCTCAAATTGATGATAGAATCGATAGAGCCAAGGAAACGTCCTTAATTCTTGCCGATAACCCTGAAATTATACAATGGTTTCAAGAGGGTGAAACGGACGAAACCTTTAAAAAATTGTTTATAGAACAGATGACAGATGCTGCTAAAACCTTGAATTACACCGTGTTTTTTACTAATCGAAGAACAGGTCATTACTGGACAAATTCTAATTTGCTTACCGATACTATGAGCAAAGATAAAACTTCGGATCGTTGGTTTTATGATACTCTGTCCTCTGGCCAAAAAATTAACCTGAATATAGATCATAACATAGTGCTTAACCAAACGAATTTATGGATTAATACCCTGATGGGTGATCCTCATGATCCGGCGGGGGTTGCTGGAGTAGGAGTGGATTTGCAAGATATCTCCAAAGAATTTGGCAATTATAAAATAGGAAATGGGAGTAATTTGTGGCTTATTGATACGACCGGCAAAATAAGTATCTCGGACGATGTTGAGCAAAGCGGGGGGCGTCTCTCTGAATACCTACCTGCTGAGATATTCACTGATATTTTAAATGATGCTTCCAATGGAGAGTCTTTGAAGGTTGTTAGTTATGTCGGTTCAGATGGACAAAAGGATTTGGTTTTTCAAAAGTTAAAATCATGTAATTGGATACTGGTCTTTCAAATTAACCGATCAGAGACCTTAGGACTGCTTAATTCTATTATGATCAATACCTTAGTGAGTGTTGCCGTAGTTCTTATTTTCTTGATTCTTGTTTTTTATACGGTTTCTTCAAGAATCGCTAATCCTTATAAGAAAACACTTCAACTAAATCTTGAATTAGAAAAAGAAATTGAAGAAAGAACTACTGAACTACGTGAACAAAATTCAAAAATTACGGAGAGCATCTATTATGCCAAAACAATTCAAGAATCAATCTTGCCTTCCTCGGAAGTTCTGCAAAGAATTCTAGGTAACCACTTTGTTCTCTGGAGACCTAGGGATATAGTCGGTGGTGATTTTTATTGGCTTAGAGAGACGAAGATTGGCTGGATTTTAGTAGTAGGTGATTGTACAGGACATGGCGTACCGGGTGCTTTAATGACAATGGCAGTTAACTCAATACTTAGTAATATCGTTTCTAAAAATGAAGTAATAAGCCCGACCGACATGATCAAGGACCTTAATCATCAATTAAAAGATGCTCTTAATAAGGAAAAAGGTGATTATGCAACAGATGATGGCCTTGATGCTGCTATTGTAAGTTACGAAAACAGTGGAAGATTATTGTTTGCAGGAGCTAAAATGAATATGTATTTAGCTTCCTCCGGGCAGGTGACGGTTTATGAAGGTCATAGGAATGGAATTGGTTATATAAAATCGATCTTTAATGATGAAATCTCCGATACCATAGTAAATCTTAGAGCTGGCGACCGAGTATATTTGACAACAGACGGTTATGTTGATCAAAACGGAGGCCCTCATAATTATTCCTTTAGTAAACGCAGATTCCGAACCAACCTTCTTAACACCTTGGATCTCCCAATAACGAAACAAGGCGAATGGCTGGAAAAAGAACTTACTTCTTATCAAGGTCAGGAACCTCAGAGAGATGATATTACTGTTCTAGGTATAGAATTATAAATTATGATTATGGAAAGAGGGAAAAATGGGATGATTCACCTTCAACAGCTAAAAAAATCACTTGAAGAATACCGTGTTTTGATCTGCTTTTCGGGCCAATTCTCCCAAGGCATTGTAGAACAGCTTTGCGATTCTATCAAAGGACAATTGAGCGAAGGTCTAGGAACAAAGCAAAACCCTATGAGAGTAATCTCTATTTTTGTCGAACAGGCTCAAAATATTATAAACTACAATCAAATGAAAAAAAGTCATAAAAATTATGATCAATTTCTAGAATCGAGCATTGTGACCATAGGCAAAAATGGGGAAAATTTTTTTGTGACATCCGGAAATATTATTGATAACAATGACTTGCAGCCGCTCCTAAAAAAGATCGATCATCTTAATTCTCTTGAACCAGGAGATTTAAAGACTCTATACAAAGAAGTTATGAAAAACGGAGGACTTGAAGAACCTGAACGAAGTGCAGGCTTAGGTCTAATCCATATGGCTCGTAAATCAAGATCACCTATTGAGTACGAAAGCTATCCGATTAATGAGGAATTATCTTATTTTCAAATCAATGTGAATGGTTAGGAGTTGGAGAAGGATGGAGAGGCTATTCATCAAGGAATCAAAAAGTACTCCCCTTGTAGATTTCGATTCGGATAGGGGTTTGCTCGTTTTAAAAGGACAATCTTATCCGGAAGACCCTTTTGCTTTTTTTAAACCTATAATAGAGTGGGTTAAAGAGTATTTAGCAAGTAATCCGAAAACTGTTTCTCTGGAATTTACTTTGACGTATATTAATACCAGCAGTTCAAAGTGCATCATGATGCTCTTAGATGCCTTGGAAGAGTCCTTTGACAATGGATTGACCATCGATCTTAGATGGTTTTGTAATGAGGAAAATGAATATGAACAGGAATGTGCTCAAGAATTCCAAGAGGACTATACATTTCCTTTTGAAATAGTACTAGTTTAATGGCTATTCAATAAAAAGTTCTTCTGGGATTTGGAGAAAGTGGTGATGTCCTTTGAAAGATCATAAAACGTTCAACAATATTTTTGAAGAAGAAATGGCCGTTTATCAAGAGGCTAGGGAATTTTTAAAAAAAGGCAATTTAAAGTTTTCCGACCTAATGGTCAAATTTGATAGTTTAATTAATCAGTATTGCCGTTTAATCAATATAACTCGACGGCTCTGCAGCATCAGCGATGTACAAAGCAGAGACTTAAAGCGGAAAGAACGAGAGATACAGAATATCTTGGATCATTCAGACCAAGGGTTTCTAACCTTTGGAAAAGATTTGCTGATTCATAAAGAGCATAGTTCGGAATGTATCAGGATATTTGGCCGCAAGGTCGTGCATAAAAATATATTGGATCTTCTGCGCAGCGAAAATGAAGATCAAAACAGACTCATTGCTGATGTTTTGCATAAGGTTTTTGATCTTCCTCCCGGGGAGGTTCAGTTGTCTTATATTAATGAACTTCCTAATTTGTTAAAGATACAAGGAAATTATATTAATATTAAATACAAAATGATTTCTGATGATTTAGATCATCAAAATCAAACCTTAATGGTCGTTCTGACAGATATTACTGAAAAACGAAAAACAGCTGATCAGGTCTTATTTCTTAGTTACCACGACAAGCAAACATCTCTGTATAACAGGGCCTATGTTGAAAGCATCATTCCTCAACTTCAAATTGAGTCAAATCTTCCCTTAAGTATTGTTATGGCCGATTTAAACACCTTAAAACTTGTCAATGATGTCTTTGGACACGAAACAGGTGATAAGCTTATTGTTAATGCCGCAAAGATATTCCTCTCATGCTGCCGTAAGAGTGACATTGTAGCTCGGTGGGGCGGAGATGAATTTATAATGATACTCCCCGGCGCAAATCAGGAGGTTTGCACAAGAATATGCAATAACATAAAGTCAATGTTTAAAACCCTGCCCGCAGATCCTGTTGATCAGAGCGCTTCCCTGGGATCAGTTACACTCAACAATTGGGAAACTGATATAATCAGTCTAATCGGTGTGGCGGACCGTGTAATGTATAATAACAAATTAATTGAGCGGAAGAAAACAAGGGAGATGTTTGTTTCCAGCGTCGAGAAAGTTCTAGAGATTAAATGTCCTTCCTATCTGGAGCACAATGCTCGAGTTGAAGCCCTAGCCCGTTCATTTGTCAAGCTGCCGGGTGTTGAATTAAACTCGCAAGAAATGGATCAGCTGATCTCGCTGGCTCGTTTTCATGATATTGGCAAGGTTGCAATTCCCAGCGAACTCCTGAAGAAAAACACCTCCCTGACTGAAGACGAGTTTAAAATTATACGTCAATATCCCGAAGTTGGCTATCGGATGGCCCATTCCATGGGAGAACCGCTCTTGGCTCAGTCCATCTTGGCTCTTCGAGAATTTTGGAATGGAAAGGGTTATCCGCATGGCTTGAAAGGAGAACAAATCCCTCAAAGTTCCCGTATTATTTCCATACTTGATGTGTACGACGTTATTACTCATGATCAACCCTATCGTAGCAAGAAAACAAATGAAGAAGCTTGTCAAGAATTGCAGCGAGGTGCGGGCGCCCAGTTTGATCCTCAGCTGACGAACCTTTTTGTAAATAATCTACCATCGCTGTTATCCTAGAATAATTTAGTCGACAGTTTTTTGTAAAGCAAGAACCGGAGCAGTTTGATTCCAAAGGAGGTTAGTAGCTTGATAACTGTTGATGCAAAGGCACTTCGCTATCTTCAGGAAAGAACGTCATCTGTAGTCCTTGGCTTGGAATTAAATCCGTCAATGGGTGGCTGAGCTTGTTCGGCAGAGCACGTAACAGGTAGTTACGTTCCGAAAATTTATCTGAGAGAACCGGAAACCAACGAACTTTTTAATTTTAATTTCCAAGAAATTGGGACACTAAAACTATATTATTCCTCAAGAATCGGGGTCGCACAAGGACATCAAGGTATCAAAATTAAACTTAGGAAGCTGTTGTTCTTTAAGTGGCTAACGTTAGAAGGGGCTAAGGTACTTTAGTGAACCCGTTCAGCTAAAGCTGAGCATTGTTGCTTCGGTGACGAAAGTGTCCTGTGGACACTTTCGCCGAAAGCGCCTAGCCCATAACAAATGCTATCGCGATGAAGGATGAACTCTACTCCCACCGATCCTGACAACTTTTTCATAAAGCTTCCACAGTTTGTTCATAGGAAACACATACCTTAGACGTTAAAAAGTAGTAAATTAATAGCAGGCGATAACCTATTTTCACTTCGAAGATCAGAGTTATTGTAAAAACATATGGAGGTGTTTGGTTCCTGCTATGATGAAATCTACAAAAACAAAAACTATTGTAATAGCTACGGCTATTACCACCCTTCTTTCAGCAACAGCTGTTTATGCAGCCACGCCAAGCAACAGTTCCGTACATGCTCAGAATTCTGCGCGTGCAGCAAGAGGTGGGTTCCAAAGTCATTTGGCTAGTTTGGTATCCTCAGGTACGCTGACGCAGTCTCAAGAAGATGCCATTCAAAACGCGGTAAGTGCCGTTATGAAAACAAATGAATCCAGTAGTGGGCTTCAGAAAGGTCGGACTAATGTCTTTAAGACCGTTCTTGATGGTCTTGTAACAGCCGGGACAATAACGTCAGATCAAGAAACAGCGATAGAAAATGCAGTTACCGCCGCAGTAAAGGCCAGTGTGTCTCAAGGTGAATTTAAAAAGGATTTGAGCGATGGCTTTAAAACCGTTCTGGATGGTCTTGTAACGGCTGGGACTATAACTACAGATCAAGAGACTGCGATAGAAAATGCAGTAACTGCCGCAGTGAAGACAAATGGGTCCCAAGGTGAGTTTAAGAAAGGCCAGAGTAATGGCTTCAAAACCGCCCTTGATAGCCTTGTTACGGCCGGAACCATAACTTCAGATCAAGAAACAGCGATAGAAAATGCAATTACCGCAGCGATTAAAACGGGTGTTACGAAAGGTGAATTTAAACAAGGAACTTCCGACCTGTTTAAAACTACTCTAGACGGTCTTGTAACCTCTGGGACAATAACCTCGGATGAAGAAACCGCTATTGAAAGCGCGGTTACCTCTGCGGTGCAGACAAGAGTATCCAAAGGCGAGTTTAAGGGAGGATCTTCCAACGGAATTAAGACCGCTATAGATGCCCTCGTCACAAACGGAACTATAACTCAAGCCCAGGAAGATGCTATCTTTAGCAAGTAATATTATGAAACGCTCTCGTGGTATATATTTCCAACAGCATTGAGTTGGCGACTTATACATGTGGCATCATTAGAAGAAAGAGAACCCAAATTATAGGGTTCTCTCTTCTTTTCTCCGGGTAATATCTGGGTGACCTTCATCTCTATGCTATGACGTCACTCTTTTGGGCAAAACAACAACTCCGCATCACTTAGGTTATGGAAAGATGGTGCGGAGTTTTCTGTCTTGGCTAAAAACTTGTTTTAATTTGGTTAAACTGGTCAAGTAAGTAGTTATGATCTAAATGAAATGTAGATTCATTGTCCCTTTAAATCTTGAAATCCTTGATAAATAAGGTCAAAAAGTTGTTTAAGGTCTTGTACTTCAACACAAGAGAAGGCAACGCGCACATCGCTCTCTCCCAGGGAAATAACGCCTATGCCATAATGATCGAGGAGATGAAGGCGCAAGGCTTCGGCGTTCACGCCATGTTTGAGTTTCATACACATAAAGTAACCAGAATTAAAAGGATAATAATCCCAAGCATCGTTATAACTTCCTTGACTAAGGATTTCTTTGACTTTAGTGGCACGACGTTTTAAAAGTTCAACTTTTTGATCTCTCTGGACTTGAAATTCAGATGACTGAAGGGCATTTAAAACAAAGGATTGAGCGGGATGAGACGCACTGGAAATTGCTCCCCGAATACTTCCCAAGGCCTTGTTTTCTAAGGCATCCAGAACTGCCGGAGACTCGCTGGCAAAGGTAATAAACCCGACGCGAAAGCCCCAGACAAAATCTTCTTTTGTAGCTCCGTCAACTTTGATTGCCAGTATTCTGGGATGGATATTGGCAATCCGGGCAAATAAGGATTCTTTGATGGAGTCCTCGTAAAATAACCCAAAATAGGCATCATCAGTAAGGACAACTAAGTTCATACCTTCCTGGGCAACTTCTTTCAGTACTTCGATGATGTTCGTTGCCTCTTTTTCACTTGGAGTATACCCGGTAGGGTTATTGGGAAAGTTAAGTAGTACGACAGCTTTTCCGTGTTCCTTTTTAGAAAGTAAAGCTTTTTTCAAACCTTGAACATTAAACGCTCCCTGCTCGTTATAAAAAGGAAAGGTAACGTTTTTTGCTCCTCGACGAACTCCGAAAATGAGATTGTAATTACCCCATAATTTTTCCGGTAAAACTAAAGGATCATTTTCATTCATGAAAAGATCGGCAACAATGCTTAAACCATGGGTCAGAGCATTTGTAACAATGGGATTGCTGAAGGATTTATCCTTTAAGGAAGGGTTTTCATGAAGCATTTTCTTCCGCCAAAGCTGCCTCAGTTCAGGTTTGCCTGCTGGAGGTGCATAAGGATACAGATTCTTAGGATCATACTCAGATAATGTATTATGAATTACGGGCAGGAACATCGGTTGATTCCCTTCCGTTGCAATCCCTATGGTGGCATCAAATCGATGGGCCTTCTGCTTCGCTTCCGCAGTCTGAGTTAAAATCCCTTTAGGATAATACATATTCCTCCCAAGGTCAGACAGTAATTCGTAGACATGAGGATTTTCCTTTTTTATGCGGTCATTTAACTCTTGAGCAATTTCGTTCATGAACTCTTCTCCCTTTCTTAAGTAAGCCGATCTCTAGCTGTAAAGTGAAATAAACTTCGATTTTGCTTGAAATTAGAATTAGTGTATGAATTTGAACTAGATTAATCTAGTATCATTTAGAGTTGTTATGATATAGGTAACTAAATTCTACACTAAAATGACGGTTTCCTCCACTAAATGTAGGATAAAAATTTTAGAGATTATATGCTTTTGGGGGAGTCTTACGAATGGATAAAAGGTACTAAAGAAACTATAGCTGGAAGCTAACGCTTCCAGCCTTGTTCACAGAGAGCTTTTTCTTTCTCAAGGGGTGGCCCTTATCCGGCGATCTTATTTTAGTTTGCCTAAAGCAGTTTCGATTCGCTCTAAAGCCTTTTGGATATTCTCTACGGAGTTTGCATAGGAGAAACGGAGATAACCTTCTCCATAAGAGCCAAATGAGGTGCCTCCCAGACAGGCAACGCCTGCATCGTTCAAGAGATAGTCGGCAATTTCCTTACTGTTTCTGTTAAAGGATTTGAAGTTAGGGAAAACATAGAAGGAACCTTCTGGTAAGAGGCAGCTTACTCCTGGGATTGAATTTAAGCCATTGACCATAAGGTCGCGGCGTTGTTTGAATTCGGCAACCATTCTGTCGACATCTGTTTGCGGTCCAGTGAGAGCTTCCTTACCGGCCATTTGAGTAAAAGCCGAGGTACATGAATTTGAATTAACCATTAACTGAGAAATCCGATCCGCAATCTCCGCAGGCATTACTCCATAACCTAACCGCCAGCCTGTCATGGCATAGGTCTTGGAAAATCCGTCGAGAATGATTGTCCAATCCAGCATACCGGGTAATGAAGCAATGGAAAGGGGTTGTGTATTCCCATAAACGATTCGGTCATAAATCTCATCGGATAGGACAAGGATTTCTTGACCTCTTACTAAGTCTGCAATAGCTTTGACATCCTCATTAGTGAGTACTCCGCCTGTAGGATTGCCGGGAGAATTAATAATGAGCATTTTAGTCCTAGGGGTAATCAGCTGAGCCAGTTCGTTAACGTCCAGGCGAAATTGATTTTCTTCCCGCAGGGGTATGGGGACTGGCTTGCCGCCAACAAAGCGGATAACTGATTCATAAATAGGAAAGCCGGGGTTAGGATAAATAACTTCGTCACCGGGATTCACAGTTGCCAGAATGGAAAAAAACATAATTGGTTTTCCGCCTGGAACTATGACGATGTTTTCCAGTGATGTGTCGACGTGTTTATGACTGCGAATATACTCGGCAATGGTTTCTCTGACTTCGGGAATACCTGGTGCAGGCGTATAGTGGGTATACCCGTTTGTGAGAGCAAAGCAAGCAGCATCAATAATATTTTTAGGTGTGTCAAAATCAGGTTCGCCGATCTCTAAATGAACGATATCCTTTCCTTGGGCTTCCAGAGCTTTGGCTTTTGCCAAAACTTCAAAGGCAGTTTCTGTACCTAACAGGGACATTCTTTCAGCAAATAACGGTTTCATAGAGTGGCTCCTTTGCATTTTATTTAAAAATAAGACTAAGAAGCATTATTTAAAACAAAGTTTCTAATATTTTTAACCCTTAACAGAAGCTTTATGTCTTTGCGTGATTACGGCAGCCTTTTCCCAGTATTCAATTCAAGTAAATTAACACTAGTGTGTTAGTTTGGACCTGTATACTTTTGCAACAAAGGTTAACACTACCATAAATCATAATGGACAGAATTGGAAGGGAAAATCTTTGAAAATGCGAACTTTTTTGTTACTCAGCAGCTTATCCTTTGCATTATTCGTAGGTATTATCCTGATATCATCTCGCCTTCCTTCTCCAATGCCGGAACAGGCCGTGGAGGGTAAACTTGTCTGGCAAAAACATAACTGTATAAGCTGTCATACCTTATTCGGCAATGGGGGATATGTAGGAGAAGACTTAACAAATATCACACGGAAGGAGACTCCGTCCCAAATTGTTAACTATCTTATAAAGCCGCCGGTGGTTCCTCCGAATAAATACACTCATCATCCGGGCCTCGCTATAAAAGACGCGCAAAACCTGGTACATTATCTGGAGTTTATCAGTACCATACCAACATTAGGTTGGCCGCCTCAGAAAGAGAAGGCGGGAAAAGAATCATGAAATTGCTTAGCTTTTTACCTTTCCTAGGAAAAACGCAAAAACCTGTGGTCCGAAAACAGCAGTTTTTAGCCCAAAAAATAAGCCGCAGATATTGTTTTACGGCAGTAACGTTATTTGCCCTGCAAAGTGTAGTGGCTGTGACCGGAGCCATAGATCTGGTGATACCTGATTTACCGTCCCCGATTCCTTTTGAGTTCGGCAGGGCAATCCATTTAGGGCTGGCTGATCTTTGGCCGCTCATTGGTACTATGGGTATGGTCTACTATTTCATTACAGCAGAGCTTGATCGGGAGATCTATTCTCCCCCGCTGGCTCGATGGCAGTACTGGATTGTTGTTCTATTTAGTTTGGCTATTTTTACAAGTTTATCCTTCAAAATTGGAAATGGACGGGAATTCCTGGAAGGATTGCCTGTCCTGTATATGGGGATTTGTATTTCCTTGGCTTTGGCCTCTTACAATCTTATCAGAACTTTATTCATGGTTAAAAATAATATTACGCCGGCGGCCGCAGTTATGACAGTAGGGATAATCTTTCTGCTGCTCTTATTGCTGCCGAATACTATTTTTTATAGTAATCCTATTACGGATGAGGCAACTAAGTTCTGGGTTGTTCACTTATGGGAAGAAATGGCCTTTGAGCTTACTTCTGCTGGTTTTATCGCCACCTTTTATGTCGTTTCAGGTCTGGCAGATCGCGCCAAAGTAGAAAAATGGCTCTATCTTGAGGCCTCTTTAGCTGTTGTTGGAGGCTTGTACGGGACCGGACATCATTATTATTGGATCGGTTTTCCTGCTGTTTGGTTAGTCATTGGTTCCCTGGTCAGCATCGTAGAAGTCATACCGGTGGGAATATTAGTTCACATGACTTATAAGGGTTTGAAATCTAAGAAAAACAGAAGCCGCCGAGAAAAGCTGACCCTTTGGCTGTTGTTAAGCAGTGTTTTTTACCATATAACGGGAGCGTCTCTTTTGGGACTCTTAATCACTATACCTTGGGTCAACTTATATATGCACGGGACCTATGTTACCTCCGGCCATGCTCATTTGGCTTTATTTGGAACTCTTGGCTTTCTCGTTTTATCTGGGTGTTATTACATCCTTAGCCGAGGGAGTGAACCAACCCTTAAAGGGTACAAAAGCGGCGTTTTGGCGGTCATTTTGCTAAATGTTGGTTTGCTGGGTATGGCTTCGGCTTTATTAGCCGCCGGCCTCAAAGAGAGTTACCTCTGGCGATATTTGGGTATGGATTTTGAACAAGTGCGGCTGCAGTTGAATCTCTATTTGTTTATAAGGGCCTTAGGGGGAGCGGTTTTTGCCCTTGGCGATCTTTTTCTATTTTGGCTCATTTGTAAAACGTGGAAGCAAACAAAATTACCGAAACGATAAGTGTTTTCACATCTCATTAACCTAACTTTAAATGGGGGCGTATAATGCAGATCGTAATAACGAGTTCTTTTTGGCTCTTTTTACTAATTCTATTATTAGTCCTGCAGTTGTCTTTGGTGCTTATCGTGATTATTAAACCAATCACTCGTT
Source organism: Desulfosporosinus sp. FKB (assembly GCF_002196705.1). Taxonomy (GTDB): domain Bacteria; phylum Bacillota; class Desulfitobacteriia; order Desulfitobacteriales; family Desulfitobacteriaceae; genus Desulfosporosinus. The sequence goes on along the minus strand of NZ_NADJ01000035.1, from coordinate 133,725 downwards.
ACTTAGTAGGGAAAGAGATCAGCAATTTTATGGACAAGCTTCTTTCGGATAAGTATACTCAGAACCTTATGGAAGTTTGGCCGGCCGGAAAACGAGTATCTGTACTTAACATTCTGGAAATAGGTTTTCGCGCCCAGCAGGGTAAGATAATTACTAGACCCCTTGGTTCGCCAAAACATTTTCCCGGATTCGATAATCTCATGTTTGCTCCCAAAATTATGACACGGTTGTCACTGCCTGAGAACACTCCAATGAATATGCAGGTGACTATTGGTCCTAAAGCTGCCAAGTCGATGATCATCAATATTCCAATTATGATCGGAGCTATGGCTTATGGAATTGCTTTGTCAGAGGAAGCCAAAAGGGCTTTGGCAAGAGCAGCAAAAACTCTACAAACATCTACCTGTTCCGGAGAAGGTCCTTTTTTGCCGGAAGAACGCCAAGAAGCAGGAAAATATACTTTACAAATATCACGTTGGGCTTGGGGGGCCAGGACTCAAGAGCAAATTGACGCAGCTGATATGCTGGAAGTTCAAATGGGACAAGGCGCGGATATGGGAAGTGTTAGTTTAGAAGCCAAAGAATTTCAGGGCAGAGCTCAGGAACTTTCTGGCTTAGCGCCAGACGAACCGGCTGTAGCCTTTCCTGCACCGCCAGGGATTCAAAAGCTCAGTGATTGGCCGGGGTTTATGAAACAACTGCGAAGACAGTCCAAGGGTCTGCCTATCGCCTTAAAAATCATGGCTACGGGGCATCTTGAAAATGATCTGGAAGCTGCTGTTAAATTAGGCTTTGATGCTGTTATAATTGATGGAGCTCAAGGCGGTTCTCATGCAACAACTCCCATCAAGCAAGATGATTTTGGCATCCCCAGCTTCTTTGCCTTATGTCAGGCTGTGCGCTTTTTAAATAAAGCTGGGGTTCGTAATCGGATCAGTTTAATTGTGGCCGGAGGGTACTTTACGCCCGGAGAGTGTCTCAAAGCAATTGCTCTGGGAGCAGATGCCATTTATATGGCAACAGTTCCCCTTTTGGCTTTAACCCATAATCAAGTCGGTAAAGTAATACCTTGGGAGCCTCCAACGACATTAGTGTTTTATGACTCTCCCACCAAGGGTAAACTTGATATCGATCAGGCAGCAACGAGTGTTGTGAACACTATAACCTCCATGGTTCTTGAAATGGAGGAAGGAATGCGCGCTCTTGGAAAATCATCCTTAAAAGAACTTTCTCCGGAGGATCTTGTTGCCTTAGATTCTTTGACAGCTGAAGTGACCGGAGTAAAAAGAATTTACTGAGCATGTCGGTTGGTACCAGCTATTATTAATTTTCTGGCAAAAAACTGCATTAAGCTGTATTTAATACTTAACAAAACGGCATAAACGTGATATTATGTCCCTAGGCAATTGGAAAAGGGGTATGATATGTTTGCAGAGGAACGTCGTGAAAAGATCCTCTCCAAAATCAAGTCCATGAGACGGGTATTTGCCAAAGAACTTGCGGAAGAATTTCAAGTTTCCATTGATACAATTCGCAGAGACCTTACGATGATGGAAGAAGACGGCCTCTTAAAAAGGACTCATGGAGGGGCGGTGCTGTTATCCAAAGTTCGAAGATTTCCAATGGATGAGAAGATTAGATTTAGTGAGGGAACTGAGCATCAAAATGCTGTTGCTAAGCTTGCCGCATCTTACATCGAACAAGGAGATACGATCTTTATCGGCGGAGCAAGTATTCATTATGTACTCTTGAAATATTTGCCTGTCGATCGGGATTATACGGTCATTACGAATGCCTTGATTATTGCTGAAAAACTAAAAAATTTTGCCAACATTGAAACCTATATTGTCTGTGGCAAAATTAAAAGCGAAGAAGGAATCGTTGATCCTATGGCAACTGAATTTATCAGAACCTTGCGGATTGATAAGGCGTTTTTGACTGGGGGAGGCATTTCAGCCAATCATGGTTTGAGCAGTTCAACTCCGGAAGGAGCGATCTTCCAAAGAGTCGTGGCAGAGATCTCACGGCGAAAAATATGCCTGGCGAATTTTGATAAGGTGGGAACGGAATTCTTTGCTCGAACCCTTGATTTGAGAGACTTGGATGTTCTTATCACCGATTGGGAAGCTCCTGATGAAGAACTGGAAAAAATCCAACAGAGCGGCGTAAAAGTTTTAGTTGCGAATGAAGAGAATTAATTTGAAAGAGTTCATGAAAGAGGGTAGTCGAAGGTGAAGGTGAGTTTTTATACCTCCCAAAGGGAGTACTTAGCTAAAAAGGACGAGTTTGATCGTGCCGTTCAGTCTGTTATCGAGAAAGGAAACTTTATCCTGGGCGAGCAAGTTGCTCAATTTGAAAGGGAGATTGAACAATATACAGGGGCTAGATATGCCATTGGAGTTGCCTCCGGGACGGATGCCCTGACGATAGCGTCGGACATTCTTGGCTTTAAAGACGGTAAAGAAGTTATTACATCGCCCTTTACCTTTCTAGCCTCGGCATCCTGCATCACTAAGCATAAGGGACGACCGGTATTTGTTGATATTGACGAAGAGACCTTTGCCCTTGACGTTAACAAGATCGAGGAAAAAATCAATCCGCAGACCGTGGGAATACTTCCAATCCATCTCTTTGATCAAATGGCAGACATGGACAGAATTATGGATATTGCTCAGAATCACCAACTAAGAGTGCTGGAAGATGCGGCGGAAGCCTTTGGCATGAGATGGAAAGGCAAAAGCGGACAGTACCGGCATGCAGGAACAATCGGTGATTTTGGTGTATTTTCCTTTTTCCCGACCAAAACCCTGGGGGGCTATGGTGACGGCGGAATGATCGTTACCAATGATGAGGAACTTGGGCGCAAAGCCAAGTTTTATAGGGTACATGGGGCATCTAAAAAGTACCATTATGACTATATTGGTTACAATTCACGCTTAGATACCCTGCAAGCCGCAATTTTAAGCGTTAAATTGAAGTATATTGATGATGCCATCAGCAAACGAGAGAAGATTGCGAAGCAATATATTGAAAGCTTAAGCGATTGTGAAGCAATAACCCTGCCCAAGATAAAAGGGGATCAGAAACAAGTTTACTATGTTTTTAACATCCTAGCTAAGAATCGAGATCAATTGGCAGAGCACTTAGCTAAAAATGAAATAGGGTATAGCATTTACTATCCTCGTCCCCTTCATCTGCAGCCTTGTTTTAGTTATTTGGGCTATGCAAAGGGAGATTTCCCCGTCGCGGAGAGAGTATCAGAAAATATTATCGCCCTTCCCATATATCCGGAAATCACTACAGATGAAGTGGAGTTTATCTGCAAGACGATAAAATCTTTTTATAAATAATCATGCTTTTATAGATCGACTGTAACCAAAATACGTTAAGAATCAACATAGGGATATGTCCTTTATTCACTTATAAAACTTTCAACTCAGTTTTAAAGAATACTGAAAGGAACTTGATCATGACAACTAAGAAAATTCCCTTTTCGCCGCCGGATATTACGGAAGAAGAAATTAATGCCGTAGCAGATGTCTTAAGATCCGGATGGATCACCACGGGGCCAAACTCAGCTCTTTTTGAAGAAGAACTGGCTCATTATTGCGGGACAGGCCATGCTGTTGCCTTAAATAGTGCTACAGCAGGCTTGGAACTTATTTTGAAAGTCTTGGGCATTGGCCGGGGCGATGAAGTGATCACCACGCCTTACACTTATACAGCCACTTCGAATGTGCTCCTCCATCGGGGGATTATGCCTACCTTTGTTGATGTGAAAAAAGACAGTTTCGCAATTGATGAACAAAAGGTTTATGAGGCGATTACCCCGCAGACTAAAGCAATCATGACTGTAGATATTGGCGGAGTTCCTGTTGACTATGAAGCCATCAGGGGAGTCCTAAATGCTAAAAACCGGCGGGATATTACCCTTATCTCTGACTCAGCTCACTCTTTCGGAGCCGTTTATAAAGGTCAAAAGGTCGGAGGACAGATGGATTTTCATGTTTTCTCCTTTCATGCCATTAAAAATCTGACAACAGCGGAAGGCGGTGCTATTACCTATAACGACAATAGTTTTCATGGGAAAGATAATTTATATAAAGAATTCAAGTATACATCGCTGCATGGTCAGAACAAGGATGCGTTCGCCAAAATGCAAGCTGGGGCTTGGAAATATGATATCCTTACCGATGGTTTTAAGTGCAATATGACGGATATTATGGCTGCCATTGGTCGTGTCCAACTGCGCCGATATGATGAAATGTTAAGGAAACGAGCAGAGCTTCATCAGGTTTATAGCAGTGTGCTCGGTGAAAAGGAATGGGCGATTCTTCCCTTCGACAGAAACGAAGTCATGGAATCCTGCCATCACTTGTATACCTTAAGACTCAAAGGTTTCAGCGAAGAAAAGAGAGACCGTATAATCCAAAAGATGGGCGAAAAAGACATCGCCACCAATGTACACTTTATGCCCTTACCTATGTTTACTGTTTATCGAAACCTGGGCTATAGACTTGAAGATTATCCTAACGCCCACGCCCAGTATGCCAATGAAATTTCCTTACCCCTTTATTCGAAGTTGTCTCTGGATGACGCCCAGTATGTTGCCGAGGAACTGATTGACTGCATTGAATCATTATCATTATAAAGTTAATATTGAAAGATGCCCTTCGCTTAAAAAGGAGGCAGCCTGCGCATTCTATGTGCAAGCTGCTTTTTTATGTTATTGGACATATACTTTCCTTCAGAACATTGGAGCAACTAACTTGCCGTTTTCACCAGAGTCTTAGTGCCGTGGTGCGAACAATTGGGAAGCCAGTGTCTTCGAGTTGCTCTATAAGGTTTGCCGAAAAGTCTCCTGAATATTGGAAGAAAATAAATTATTAAAATTGTCAGTAAAATGCGGTGTCAAGATTGGTTTTCTTTAAATTGTAATATCAGCTGGCCGGGCTTAAGATGAATTTAACAAATCAAAGGAGGTATGGATATGTCGGCAAATGTAAGTTCCCTTGTCAGCGGCGGTGGAAAGACAAAAGCAAAGATCCAGAAATTCGGCGGTTTCCTGGCTGGAATGGTTATCCCCAATATCGGCGCCTTCATTGCCTGGGGGTTGATCACTGCTTTTGTTATTCCGACAGGATGGTGGCCCAATGCTTATTTAGCGAAAGTGGTCAGCCCGATGATTTCTTATCTATTGCCCCTTCTAATCGGTTATACAGGCGGTAAACTCATCTATGGTACCCGAGGCGGAGTTGTCGGTGCCATCGCCACGACGGGTATCGTTGTGGGAGCTTCCATCCCAATGTTTCTCGGCGGCATGATCATGGGACCACTGGGCGGTTGGGTCATTAAAAAGTTTGACCAGCTTGTCGAGGGTAAAGTGCCAACCGGTTTCGAAATGCTGGTTAACAATTACTCAGCCGGAATCTTAGGAGCCTTGCTTTCAATCCTAGCCTACCTTGTTATCGAGCCTGTTGTCCAGGGCTTTTCCAATGTCTTAGGCGGTGCGGCTGTTGCTGTTACCAATGCAGGATTACTTCCCCTTATATCGATTTTCATCGAACCCGGTAAGATCTTATTTTTAAATAATGCGATTAATCATGGTGTTCTAGCGCCTTTAGGAATTCAGCAAGTTAAAGAAGTGGGCAAATCCATTTTCTTCCTTCTGGAAACGGATCCCGGGCCTGGTCTGGGAATCTTAGCCGCCTATTGGTTGTATGGCAAGGGTATGATCAAACAATCTGCTCCTGGAGCAATCGTTATTCAATTCTTAGGCGGTATTCATGAAATCTATTTCCCTTATGTTCTCATGAAGCCGTTATTATTACTCGCCGTGATTGGTGGAGGAATGGCCGCTGATTTTACCTTCGTCGTGACCCATGCCGGATTAGTAGCTACTCCGTCACCAGGCAGTATTTTTGCAGAAATGGCCATGACTCCAAAAGGCGGGTTCTTGCCTGTAATGTTTGGGATCGCTGTCGGTGCAGTAGTTTCCTTCCTGATTGCTTCAGTTATTTTAAAACGGGATAAAACTGAAACCAGCGGAGAAGACCTTGTCAATGCTCAAGAAATGGTTTCGCAAATGAAAGCTGAGAGTAAAGGACAAAGTAACGTACAAAAAGCCGTACAAACGCCAAAGCTGATAATATTTGCTTGTGAAGCGGGTATGGGTTCATCGGCAATGGGAGAGTCTATTCTCAAGAAAACAATTAAAGATGCAGGTTTGAGTATCGAAGTGCGGCATACGGCTGTCAATCAGATTCCCGGGGAAGCTGATGTTGTTTTTACCCAGGAAGGACTGGCAAACCGTGCGGCTGAGGTCGCACCAAAGGCAGAAATCGTCACTGTTAAGAACTTTTTAGATAAAACAACGTATGTGAAGTATGTCAACAGCTTAATTAAATAGGTTGTGAGAATGTGGAAGAATTAACTGTTCGGCAAAAGTTCATCATGAATAATCTGATGGAGAAAGGTCCTCTAACCCTTAAGGGCCTTTCTCAACAAATTGACGTCAGCGAGAGGACGATTTCCCGAGAGACTTCTGCCCTAAATGATTGGTTAAAGCAATACAAGGTACGTATCTCGGAAAGCGGAGGTAAGCTCTATGTTGACGGAACAGAACAGGATTTAATTAAGGTCAGGGAAAGTTTCAAAGAATTCCCCACTCTATGGCTGCTTACTCAGGAGCAGCGTCAAATCCTGATCACGGCCCAGCTTCTCTTAGCTGATGAGCCTCTGAAATCAGCTTATTTTAGTCATCAATTTAACGTGGTTGAAGGGACTATTAGTTTCTACCTGGACAAGATTCAAAGCTGGCTGGAAGATAAAAACCTGACTCTGGTTCGTAAAAGAGGGTATGGTCTGGAAGTCACAGGCACAGACTGGTATAAGCGTAACGCTTTTGTTGATTTAATCTACAATTATAAGCCTCTAAGTGAATTACTGACGTTTCTTTATGAAGACAGCAAGGATTATCTGTTGCTGGCCTTTTTCAAAGTTACCTTTGGAGAAGCTTTAACTTCTTTAACCAAAGATATCATGGATGAAATCAATGAAAATGTGTCTCTGGCAAACGATATTAAGTTTTTCAGTGCGTATATCCACTTACTGTTGGTTATTAAACGTACTGAGAGCCAAAATCCCATTGAATTGCCTCCTCAATTGGTGCAGGATATACTCGTCTCCAAGGAATTTGGCTTTATGACTCAAGTTCAGGAAATTCTTCAGGATTACGGGATTAATCCCCCGGAGAGCGAACTTGCTTATTTGGCAATTCACTTACAGGGCGATAGGAAGTTGTTTCAGGATGAGAATGAAGCCCAAAAGCTGGGTTTCGAGTTGGAAGACTTAATTCGGGAAATGATTTATCTTACTGAAAAAAAGCTTAATCAAAAAATCATTGGCGATGAAACTCTTCTTAATGGGTTAACTCAGCATCTTAATCCAGCCTTATATCGTTTGACAATGGGACTCGAAGTAAGAAATCCAATCATTAACGAGATCAGGCATTATTACGCACAGCTGTATAATGCGGTTTCTTATGCATGCCGGCATGTTTTCTCGAAATATAACTTAACGATTCCCAGTAATGAAGTTGGGTATATTACCATGCATATTGGTGCAGCTATTGAGAGACAAAATAGGCTGGAAAAAAAGAACAGGATGCTCATTATTTGTCCCAACGGTATGAGCACGGCTAAAATGTTGTATCATAAAATTCGCAACGAATTCCCTGAATTAGAAACCATTGACATCTGTTCTTTGCGGGATATGCACGCTAAGATAAAAGACGGCTATACCATGGTGGTTTCGACGGTTAATATCGAGCCTGAAATTGTGCCTGAGCTAACGGTCGTTTCTCCGTTTCTGCCGCAAGAGGATATTGAAAAAGTGAAAGCAGCCTTAACAAAGGCTGGCCAAGAGAGTGCTCTAAAAAAGAATATCTCGTTACCCGTCAGCGAACCTGACGAGCTGGAAAAAGATTTGGAAACGGTCAATGTCATGCTGCAGAAGTTTCACTTGAACTCTCTGCAAGCGGAAACTTATCAAGACACGATTCAGGGTATTGTCCAAGGCATACACGCGGCTCATATTATCGCAGACAAAGCTCGAATTTATAATTTGATAGCTAAACGAGAAGAAAAAGGAAATGTAATTATCCCCGGCCGTCATATCGCTCTCATTCACTTTCGTGCGGAGGAAATTCCAGAACCCTTTGTCAGTGCCTTTCGGCTTAAACATTTTATTGAAATTAAAGGAATCGGATACTCTTCCGAAAATGTTGATACGTTTTTTGTCATGCTGGCTCGCAAAGACGAAAGCAATTACATTCTTGAGTTGCTTGGCAAAATCAGCGTTGCTCTGGTTGAGAATGATTATTTTGCTGAGGTTTTACGTTTCGGTGATTTGAAAGATATACGCAGTGAATTAGTTGAAATCCTAAATAAGGAGGAAGAGTCGTGAATCAAGAGATCTTCAACGAAGACAATATACAACTTGGCCTGGTATCTGAATCAAAGAGGGATGCCATTTTAAGAGCCGGAGAACTTCTTAGGAAGAACGGATATGTTCGAAGTGAATATCTGGAAGGGATGATAAAGCGAGAGGAGAGTCTGACGACTTATGTGGGAAATGGCATTGCCATTCCCCATGGGCTTCCGGAATATATTCAATATATTCAAAAGTCCGGACTTGTCATGCTGCAATACCCTGAAGGTGTTGATTTTGGAGAAGGCAATATCGCCTATGTCTTAATTGGAATTGCCGGTAAAGATGATGAACATCTTGAACTGTTATCGACCATCGCCTTGGTTTGCCAGGAAGAAGAGAATGTGACAAAGCTTAAACAAGCCGCAAGCAAGCAAAAGGTCCTGGAAATCCTTTCTGGTGGTGATGTATAGATGATTAAAACTGTCACCTTGAATGCGGCGGTGGACAAGACGGTGGAAGTTCAAGATTTTCGCTTGGGGTCTGTCAACCGCATCACGAAACTTCAGATGGATGCCGGCGGTAAAGGCATTAATGTTTCTAAGGTTATTCGAGCCTTAAACGGCGAGAGTATGGCCTTGGGTGTCTTAGCCGGTCGCAATGGCGAGTTTATCCAAGCTGAGATCGAACACAGAGGTATCTCTCATGATTTTCTTTTTGTTCAGGGGGAGACCCGTACAAATTTAAAAATTGTTGATCCGCTGAATTCAACCTTCACAGATATCAATGAGCCAGGAATCATGATTTCTGAGGCAGCTATTCAAGAGATTGAAGATAGGATCTTCAAAGACTTTGATTCAGAAACGAGCTTAGTCCTTTCCGGCAGTATTCCCAGTTCTGTGCCTTCTTCCATTTATCGGCGCTGGCTTGAACGGGCAAAAGCCCTGGGCGGAAAAACGTTTTTAGATGCTGATGGCGAACTGCTTCGTGAAGGGCTTAAAGCAAAGCCATATCTGGTAAAGCCTAATCATTATGAGCTTGAACATTTTCTGGGTCAAAAACTCTCTGGTTTGGAGGACATTGCCAAGGCGGCCCGTGATTTACTGAGTCAAGGGGTGGAAGTGATCGCCGTATCGTTGGGTTCGGAAGGTGCACTTTTCGCCTATCAAGAGCAGGTCATTCATGCTCAGGCATTGCCCGTTGAAGTCAAAAGCACCGTAGGAGCAGGTGATGCTATGGTCGCTGCCCTGACCCTTGTTCCGCCGGGTGAGGATTATCTGCTTCGAGCGGTTCGCTGGGCAATAGCCGCGAGCGCTGCGCAAGTCATAACTCCCGGTACTCAACCGCCAGAGTTAGCTAAGGTACTCACTTATCTTGATCAGGTTCGGTATCAGAGACTTGCTTGAATTAGCTATTGCTAAGAGCAGGTATCGTTATAGCTTCGCATCAGACGGATAGTTTTGAGATTTGCTATTTTGACATCAGGAGGGGTAATTAATGAAAACCAGAGCAGTACGCTTATATAATGAAAATGATCTCCGTTTAGAAGAGTTTGAACTACCGGAGATAACCGATGAAGAAATCTTAGTGGAGGTTATTTCCGACAGTGTTTGCATGTCAACCTATAAAGCAGCTATTTTGGGTAAGAACCACAAACGGGTGCCTCAAGATGTCGATGTTCACCCGATTATCGTAGGCCATGAGTTCGCAGGCAATATCGTCAAAGTCGGAGACAAATTAAAGGGCCAGTTTAAGGAAGGAAATAAGTTTGCCTTGCAGCCGGCTTTAAACTATAAAGGCACCATGTGGTCTCCCGGCTATTCTTATCGCTATTTTGGCGGAGACGCCACGTATAATGTAATTCCGCGGGAAGTCATGGAAATTGGCTGTTTTCTTAACTATCAAGGAGAATCCTACTACGAAGCTTCTTTAGCAGAACCCATGTCCTGCATTATCGGAGCTTTCCATGCCAGCTATCATACGAGTATGGGAAGTTACGAACATCGCATGGGGATTGTTGAGGGCGGAAAAATGGCTTTACTGGCTGCCGCCGGACCGATGGGGCTAGGGGCCATCGACTATGCTCTCCATGTCGATCGCCGTCCTTCCTTGTTAGTAGTTACGGATGTTGATGAAGAGAAGCTTTCTCGGGCCCGCACAATTTTTACGGAACAGGAAGCTAAAAAATGCGGTGTGGAGTTGGTATTTGTCAATACAAAGGATGTTGAGGATGTTCCCGCTAAGCTGCGAGCTTTGACAGGTGACACAGGTTTTGATGATGTTTTTGTCTTTACGCCTATAAAACCCGTCGTTGAACAGGGCGATCAGATTTTGGGACGTGACGGTTGTCTTAACTTTTTTGCCGGCCCGACTGATCCGAAGTTCGGAGCGCATTTGAACTTGTATAATGTTCACTATGGTTCGACTCATATTATGGGTACTACCGGAGGGAATACGGAGGATCTTCTGGAATCGCTGAAACTGACGGAAGAGAAGAAAATTAATCCTGCCGTCATGGTTACTCATATTGGCGGTTTGGACGCCGTGGCCGAAACCGTTTTAAACTTACCCCACATCGCCGGAGGGAAAAAGCTGATTTATACGCACATTAATATGGAATTAACGGCAATTGAGGATTTTGCCAAGCTGGGTGCTAATAATACGCATTTTGCCTGTTTGGCAGATATCGTTGCCAACAATAAAGGGCTTTGGTGTGCTGAAGCAGAACGCTATCTTCTTGAGAAATGGAGGGCTTAATGATGCTAACTCGTGAATTAACGATCAACAACAAATCTGGTCTGCATGCGCGTCCGGCATCCCTGTGGGTGCAAACAGCCAGCCGATTTCGTAGTAACGTTAAAATTAAACACGGCAATTCAGTTGTCGATGGCAAGAGCATTTTAGGCATCCTTTCTTTAGGCCTGTCAACAGGGAGCGTTTTTGAACTCTTAGTCGAGGGCGAGGATGAAACAGAAGCTATTGTTGCTTTGGAAAAATTAATGATTGATCTTGAAACCCAAGATAGGTAGGTAAATCTTATGGAAAACAAGATTTGGCATGGACTTGGGGTTTCGGCGGGACATGCCGCCGGACCAACTTGGTACTTGAAAGGATTCCAAGCAGAGACGGCAGGAGAAACTTCTCAAGTAAGTTCTATTGAGGAGGAAAGGGTACGTTTGCAACAAGCTGTCCTTCGTACTGAGCAGAATTTAACTGGCCTGGAAGAGAAGGTAAGAGCTGAACAAGGTGAGGAAGTAGCTCAAATATTTGTTGCCCACAAGCTTTTACTCAGTGATCCTTCATTTATTGGAGAAGCTTATCAGCGCTTAGAAAAGGGACAACTAAACGCTGAACAGGTTCTTCGGGAGGTAGCAGGAGAAGCTGTGCAAATGCTGCAGAGTTTAGAGGATCCCTATTTTCAAGAGCGTGCTGTGGATGTCCAGGATGTATTGGGACAATTACTGAAGAACCTTCAAAATGTTCAAGATGATGTTTCTGATCTCTTTCCGCAAAGCGGAAATTATATCGTTCTGGCTGATGAGTTGACACCTGCTCAAACCATTGCCTTACCGAAGGATAGAGTTCTTGGCTTTATCGTTCGCCAGGGAGGGAAAACTTCTCATGCTGCTATTTTAGCGCGAACCTATGGCATTCCGGCTCTCGTCGGGGTAACCGATGGGTGGGGAGATTTAACGGCTCAGAAATGGCTTGAATTGGACGGTGAGGAAGGCTGGGTTCAGTCATCAGCGGAAAATCAAGTTATCTTTGCTAATACTGATGCGGGAGATGAGGTGATTTCCGGCGAGAATTCCTTACTTCAAGGGATGATTTTAGCGGCGAACATCGGCAGCCCGGGTGATTTGTCTCTTGTCCGGAAATTTAAGGCTCAAGGGATTGGATTGTATCGAACGGAGTTTTTATTTATGGGGGAAGAGCTCCCCAGTGAAGAAGATCAGCTGGAAGCGTATCGTCAAGTCATTGATGACTGTTCACCCCACTTGACCGTCATCAGGACCTTAGACATCGGGGGGGATAAAAAAGCCCCCGCCTTAAATCTTCCGCAAGAAAAAAATCCTTTTCTCGGTGTCCGTGCCCTGAGGTTCACGCTGCGGCGTCCTGAACTTTTTCGTCAGCAGCTGCGGGCTATTTGGCGGGCATCTGCTGCAGGGCCGACGGCTGTTATGTTTCCCATGATTGCCACTCCGGAGGAACTTGAAGAGGCTAAGGAAAACCTTTGGGCCGCTCGTGAGGAAGTATTGCAGGCCGGTTACGAGATTGGAGGTCTTCAGGTCGGGATGATGATTGAAATTCCCTCTGCAGCCTGGCTGGCAGACAAGCTCGCTTCCCTGGTTGACTTTTTCTCAATCGGTACCAACGACTTAACTCAATATATGTTGGCTGCTGACCGGGAAAATCCTGAATTGGCTGAGCTTAATCAGCCTTATCACCCAGCGGTTTTAGGGATGATCGCCCGAGTCAGTCAAGCTTCGCTCAAGAAGGGGATCTGGACAGGAATTTGCGGCGAAGCCGGAGGAGATCCACTTTTGGCTCCCTTTTTCAAAGCAGTTGGTATCAAAGAATTAAGTATGGCACCGGGTTCTTTAGCTAAAGTTCGAACTGCTTTGGGAAAAATGGAGATGTCGCTGGAAGAACAAGAAACATTGGTTAAATCTGTGCTTGCTTGTGCCAGGACCTCAGAGGTAATTAAAGTGCTTCAATCATCTAAGACGAGCTGATAGTTGAGGGCATAAAGGTTATTTTGAACTCAGGAGGAGACTTAGACTGGTAACTGTTGATCAATTAGTAGAGGAATTTGGCTTCAGAGTTATAGCCGGGCAGAGGGGTATGAATAAGAAAATAACTGATTACAGTCTTAAGCGCCCCAGCGCCGAATTGGTCGGTTATCTGACCTATTTGACTCCCCAGAGAATTCAAATCTATGGGCGCACGGAATTAGGCCTGTTTGAGCAGCTTCCGCCTGAGGAGCGTCAAGAGAATTTGGCGAAGGTTATGGTTCAGGAAGTTCCCTGCCTTATCATCACTAGGGGATTGGCGATTCCTCAAGAATTTGTTCGCTTAGCTGAAGATAGGGGCATACCCCTATTGACATCTGACCGCTCTACGACACAGCTTTACTATTTGCTCATTCGTTTCCTTGCCAATCGGTTGGCGCCATCCACCCTGGTTCACGGTGTCTTGGTCGACGTCTTTGGGATTGGAGTACTCATTACGGGGGATAGCGGGATCGGGAAAAGTGAAACTGCTTTGGAATTGATTCGCAGCGGACACTTATTGGTGGCAGATGATGCTGTTGAGGTGCAGCGGGTTGATGAGGAGAATTTGCATGGCAGGGCACCTCAAACCATTCGGCATCTTCTTGAGGTAAGAGGTCTCGGAATTTTAGATGTCACAAAGTTGTTTGGTGCAGGGGCTGTCCGCGAAGAAAAAGAAATTCATCTTCTTGTCGAGCTGGAAGAATGGAAAGAAGGGAAGTATTATGACCGCTTAGGTCTTGATCCTCCTCAAACTTCGACCATACTTGGTATTCCCGTCCCCAAAGTGACAATCCCGGTTCGGCCCGGCCGTCAGCTTGCGTCCATTATTGAGGTCGCTGTCATGCAAAATCGCCTGCGAAGCAAACGGATGTAAGGAATTTCGCGTTAAATTCGAGCTTTTATGGATGTGATATCGTAGGAATTTTGAGAGTACTCAGCAACAAAATAGGTTAATTTAAAAAGACTGTTATGAGCCAGCTGGTGGCCATAACAGTCTTTTTGTGCAATTACAACGTATATTTCGTGCATACTTTCCAGGCATAAGTCATAGGCAGGTGGCTGCGCTGAGTCTGATTTAATCTTTCATATCGACCAAAAACCCTTCTTGTGTCAGGACCTCGCAAACCTGCTGCAAAACTTCCTCTGTGGGTGCTTCAATGGTATGAAGATGCAGGCCGCCGGTTAAAGACGACAGTAAGTGCGCATGGTTTTCTGACATTTGGGCCATAAATTTCTTCACGTCCAGGCGGCTCTTTAATTGGAGTGGACGAAAAATATTCCCATATACAGAATGCTCCACTCCGACATCGAGTACACTAACGCCATGGTCGACTAAGATATTCAATTCCTTCTCCGTATCTAAAGGCGAATGACGACTATAGATAATTTTTTGCAGGCCTTTTGTGCGAAGATCCGAGGAATAGATATACCCCTGTGGTGTAGCAATCACCGGTTCCTCTGAAGCTCGGAGAAGGGCTATATCTTGAACAATAACCTGGCGGCTGACCCCTGTGAGTTTGGCTAAAGAGGCAGCTTTGATAGGTTCATGGGTGTTTTTTAAAAGTTTTAACAAGTGATCCCGGCGTTCTCGCCCCGATAAACCTTCTTTTTGGCTCATTCCATCACCTACTTTATAGTTGATTTTAATACGGGAGTTGAGAAATTGTCAAATGGTGTCTTGACACCTGCAAAGATATTGTGATAAAACAAAGTAAGCAATGAATCAAGTTCTTGCTAAAGGAGGGTTCATTCACTACATTAGAAGTTCCATAGTTTTAGGAAGAAAGAGGAAGTAATATGAAGATCAGTGAACGTTTAGAGCAGTTGCCGGTTTCGAGATTTCATTATGTTTTACTTATTACAGCGGGTTTAGGCTGGATGTTCGATTCGATGGACACTGGAATTGTGTCTTTCATTCTTCCGGTTTTGATGAAAGAGTGGCATTTGAGTCCGGAACAAATCGGCAACATTGGGAGTATCGGACTCCTTGGCATGGCGTTAGGAGCAGTAATTTCAGGGACTATTGCAGACAGGATCGGGCGCAAGAAAGTCTTTGCCTTTACCTTAGTGGCTTACAGCATAGCGACAGGATTATGTGGACTTTCTTGGAATCTGACGTCTCTGCTGGTTTTCCGGTTTATTGTTGGATTTGGACTTGGCGGACAGCTGCCCGTTGCGGTTACCTTAGTCAGCGAATTTTCACCGGTTAAACATCGAGGTAAATTTCTGGTTTTACTGGAAAGCTTCTGGGCCTTTGGCTGGCTGTTGGCTTCCATAATTTCTTACCTTATCATTCCAAAGTTTGGCTGGCCAATCGCCTTCTTTATCGGTTTTCTCCCGGCTTTATATGTCCTATTCCTCTGGCGATCAATTCCTGAGTCGCCGCGCTATCTTTTAAGCAAAGGGCGAATGCAGGAAGCTGAAGCCATCGTAGTTAAAATTGAAGAGGAATGTAATGTTTCATCAAGTAAGAAGCGCTTATCTGAAACGGAAACAAAGCAGCTGTCGGAATCAGTAACTCAGTCTAATCAAGCGAAATTTAAAGAATTGTTCTCCCCGGCATTCTTACGACGGACAATTTTTCTTTGGCTTTTATGGTTTGGGATCGTCTTTTCTTACTACGGGATTTTTACTTGGCTTCCCTCTCTGTTAGCCCTTAAAGGCTTTTCCCTGACTAAGAGTTTTAGCTATGTAATGATTATGACTCTTGCCCAGATTCCTGGAT
The DNA here is from genome assembly GCF_002196705.1 of Desulfosporosinus sp. FKB. Taxonomy (GTDB): domain Bacteria; phylum Bacillota; class Desulfitobacteriia; order Desulfitobacteriales; family Desulfitobacteriaceae; genus Desulfosporosinus. Next base: position 117,795 of record NZ_NADJ01000035.1, on the reverse strand, counting down.
ATTTTAGCGCAGCTTATTTTGTGGACAAAATCGGACGTAAAACGACTCTCGCCCTCTATGTTGCGGGAACGGCAATTACCGCTTACTTTTTTGGACAAGGAGTCACTGCCGCGGCAATTTTAATTTCGGGATCGCTGATGTCCTTCTTTAATCTGGGAGCTTGGGGAATTATCTACACTTATACTCCCGAACTTTATCCAACCCATGCCAGAGCTACCGGATCAGGCTGGGCAGCAGGCTTTGGCCGGATTGGAGGCATTTTAGCACCACTCGTCGTTGGGGATATGATCGGGAAATTTCATCTCGGAACGGGATCAGTGTTTGGCCTTTTTGCCATTGTCTTGATCGTCGTCGTTTTGGATGTCGTTATTTTAGGCGAAGAGACAAAAGGACAGTCTTTGGAAAAGCTGGCCTCCGAGCAATAGAAGCGAAGACATAGCTGCAGCCAGTGAACTCGTTCAGCTAAAGCGCCTAGCTCATAACCAAATGCTATCGGGCTGAAGGATGGACTCTAGCCCCACTGAGCAAGGTATGGGAACCACTCCCACTTGTAGAAGTGGGAGTCTTATGATTGGATAAACTGATGCCCTGAGGACTGTGATCTAATGAAAAATCACTTCCTCAGGGCATCAGTTTTTGTTTTTGGGCTCAAGTTTTTTGCATGGTAGAGGACTTGTACACTTCAGGGTTCAGACAATTTGGCGGCAGTTCTCCTTTCATTGCTGCTATAATGTTGGCTGCTGCAATGGTGCCCATTTTAGTGCGGGTTTCAATCGTAGCGCTTGCGATATGAGGGCAGAGAGTAACATTGTCGAGTTTGCTTAACCCTTCCGCCAATTTTGGTTCCCATTCATATACATCGAGACCTGCCCCCCAGATCTCCCCGGTCTCTAAAGCTTTGACGAGGGCTAATTCATCAACCACCGGACCACGAGACGTGTTAATTAAGATGGCTGTTTTTTTCATTTGCTTGAATTCCTTCTCACCGATAAGATGAAATGTTTCAGGAAGAAGGGGAGTATGGATGGATATATAATCTGAATCCTGGAGAAGCTTTTCCAAGCTTACATACTGCCCGCCGGTTTCATGTTCAAACTGTGGGTTTGCCTTTTTCCCTGTATAAAGGACTTTCATATCAAAGGCTTTAGCTCGTTTCGCAAATGATAGACCAATTCTTCCGGGCCCTATAATGCCTACTGTTTTGTTAAAGATATCTTGTCCTAAAAACAGCATCGGCCCCCAACCTTCATATTTTCCCATTCGAGTATAGTTATCTGATTCGACAACTCTCCGAGCAACGGAAAATAATAGCGTCCAAGCCATCTCGGCTGTAGTATCAGTCAGCACTCCGGGAGTGTTGGAGATCATAATTCCCTGTGCTGTTGCGGCAGAAATATCGATGTTGTTATAACCAACGGCATAATTGGCGAAGATTTTAGCCTGGTTTGCTGCCCTGAGCACTTCTGCGTCGATTTGATCAGTCAGTAAACATAAAACAGCATCCCGTCCTTGAATTTTTTGCAAAAGTGTTGACTTGGGGAGAGGTTTTCCTTCGCGATTTACTTCAAGATCGCAATGTTCCGCCAGCATGTCCAGAGCCGGTTGGGGTATTTCGTTTGTAACATAAACATTCCATTTAGGCATATCTGACCTCCGATTAAGTAAGTTTTATGGAATAATACCTTATACTTTAAGACTAATAGTTTTTAACTATGATTTCTAATATAAGGTATTATTTGCTTGAGTTCGAAGTTTATGTTCCTTGTACCTTAGAACTTACAAACAATCATCGAATTTGAATAGTGATTTGTAATTAATGAGTTTTAGCGTTTCTCCATGCAATGAGTTCACTCTTGTCGGAGAAGGGGGAAGTTACTGGCCCTAAAATAGGCGCGGCAGAGTCAAAAAGGATTAAGATGCGGAACTACCTTATTAAAGCATGCTCTGCAAACTGTTTACAGTCAAGTAGCAACTAGGCTGAAATTTTATTTACTTTGCACTTTAAGTCTTTATTCAGTAATCGCTCATCCATGTTAGAGTAATCGGAGCTAAAATTAAAGTGAGTTATTTTTCTTAAAAAAGCAATTCAGTACAAAGTCAGAAAAGGGGCTGTGTAAAAACTTAACTCAGAAAACCCAAAGTGGGGCCAAATAGCCAAAGGCGTTATCATTTCGCTACTATAGCGGAGTGACAACGCCTTTCTTTAGTGATTAGGGAAGCAAAAGTGGGAACGCAATGCGAGGACAAACAAGTTTTGGCACAGTCCCTTTTTGTTTCGATTTTCTAGTTCATTCCTGCATTTTTTACCAACCTTCGAAACTTCACATAACATCCTACTCGCCAGATCATCATATAAACGGTAGCCAATACTAAGGTTAGAAACAATAAACTCATGGCAGGCATCAAATTATATAAAATATTTTTTAAGGCAAGACGTAAAATGATAACACCCAAGAAAACAAACAGGAAGAACTTGTTTTTCTTAATATAGATTTGATTTTGTCTGAATTCATAATCAGTAGTCCATAAGACTGGAATAGCTAATATTCCTCCGAGAATAATCGTACTAGATACCGAAATTAGTGATACTTGGGGTAAAACCAAAACACCAATTCGATTGACAAATAGTTTGCTTGCTGCAAACATTATGAGAGCAAGGTAGAGAATTAGAGGATAAAAGATTGCTAATCCGTTATTCCCAATAGGTTTTTGAGTGCGTCTTGCTAAAGACCAAATGATCCTTATTACTATGACTCCGGCAACGATAAAGGGAACAATAGTATTCATTATTTCCTGCCTCCTAAATGGATTTTAGTTTAAAATCTTTGCGCTTGAAACTCTATTGATTTTAAGATATTTGCGCAACTTATAAATCCATCTGAAGAATGAAATCGATAGAATAGAACCTCTATCTGTAGATAGAGGCTGTCAGAAGACCATTTTAAAAAGCATATCTATCTTTCGATAGAAGCCTTCAATGTTAGTTTATGATAGTATTAGTTTGCTAAGATAAAGTGAATTCATTCAGCAAAAGCTGAACATCGGGGCTTCGGTGGCGAAAGTGTCCTGTACACTTTTGCCGAAAGCGCCTAGCCCATAACAAATACTATCGCGCTGAAGGATGGACTCTACCCCCACCGAAACAGGGTATGGGAACCACTCCCGCTTGTAGAAGTGGGAGTCTTACGATTGGATAAAGGTGAAGTACGATGTTTTATGAGAAGATTAGGTTTGATTGGCGGCGCTCTCTGCCCATTACCTTCATCCTGCTTTTTTTTATGCTTAATGCAGGATTGTTTCATGGCAGTTACTTGTTGGTGGCAATTCGGTGTTTGACTTTTTTAGTTTACACCAGTTTTTGGCTGCCGCCTCACGAATGGTGGAACCTTAAAAGGATCTTAATGGCTACTATTGCTGTTAGCATCTTAGTTGTAATGTCTTTGTTACTACAAAACAATTTGATTAGTATTTATATGATGATTATCTTGACATTTCCTGCATCGTACTGTTTAAAGGACAGAGCATATTTCTATTACTTATTTATTATTCTGTTGGAAATATTTTCTTTATTAACGTTATTTGGGCACCATAATTATTCTCAATCGCTGTCAATTCTGATTTTCTTTATTGGTATTGCCGTTTCAATTCGAGCCAGAGTAACCAGACAGGAAGCCAACAAACTTAGTCAGCTTCATCTTAAGGAACTTGAAAAAGCTCACAAAGAACTTCAGCAGGCAGCGGTTACAACCATGCAGCATGCTGTCTTAGACGAACGGACAAGGATTGCTCGAGAAATTCATGATGCCATCGGACACAGCTTGACGTCATTGATCGTTCAGCTGCAAGCCCTGCGGTTCATGATTGAGGACGATCCGGTTCAGGCTAAACAATCGGTGGAAGAAATGCTGACTGTGGCCCGTCAAGGTCTGCAAGATATACGAGTTTCTGTACATGCTTTAGCAGCTGATAGGTCAGCGTTAGGCATTGCTCCGCTGCAAGCCCTTGTATCTAAAACGAACGCTACCTCGAAGCTGGAATGTACTTTTAGCGCAAACTCTCAGGCCGAGGATTTGCCCGCTGAGTCAGGAGCCGTGCTGTTCAAAGTTCTTCAAGAGGCCATGACGAATATTCTTCGCCATTCTCAAGCGACCAGAGTGGAAGTATATGTTTCCGTTACAGGAAGGGATTGCAGCATGACCATTAAGGATAATGGCAATTTCAGCGCGAATCGGTGTGCTTGGGAAGGCTATGGCATTAAAAGCATGCGGGAACGAGTACAGGAAGTTGGCGGGAGTATTATGTTTAACCTAGTTCAACCGTCGGGATTAAATATAATCACTCATATACCCATTCCTCCCCAGGATTTATAGTAAGAAGGAGAGTAGTGCGCAAGAATGACAGCTCAATGTGTGATTAGAGTGCTCTTAGCTGATGACCAGACCATGATTAGACAGGGTTTAGGCTATATCATTAAAATGCAGAAGGATATGCAGCTTGTGGGTGAAGCTGCTAATGGTGATGATGCGGTGCGCCGAACGTTAGAAACTAAGCCGGATGTAGTTTTGATGGACGTGCAAATGCCCGGACTTTCCGGCATTAAAGCAACAAGGGAGATTCTTAAAGATATGCCGGAGGTTAAAGTGGTTATCCTTACTACATTTGAAGTTCAGGATTATGTTTATGAGGGAATTAGGTCAGGTGCAGTTGGTTATCTTCTTAAAGACGCAGATACGGACGTGATGCTGGAAACCATTAGGGCTGCTTACCGAGGAGAAGCTGTATACCGCACAGGTTTGGCCGCAGGTGCTCTTGTCAGGGCTTTATCTCCAGAAGTTAAGGCGAGTCAGAATCAAATTGTGCTTCTGGAACCCCTTACTGAACGGGAAAAAGAGGTCTTACAGCAGATGGCCTTTGGCTTAAAAAATGATCAAATTGCCGAAACTCTCTTCATAACAGAAGGAACTGTGAAAACCCATATTCATCGTCTGTTGCAAAAGTTTGGAGCAGAGGATCGAACGCAACTTGTTGTTAAGGCTTTACGCGGCGGTTTAGTTAAGTGATTTATCCTTTATCCTCATTTAAGACCCCCACCATAGCTCTGATGTTTAGCTTTAGCTGAACAAGTTCATTCTGAGATGTGGCGGTCTGATCTGATGAATCATAAAGAGTTTAAAACATTATTAGAGACAGGAAGAACGATGGATAAAAATGTATCCTTAATGCAATACTTATAGTTAATCTAAGTAAAATAAGGAGGGACTCGGATGAAAAATGTAACGATGTATACCAGCGATACCTGACCTTATTGCTCTATGGCGAAGGAGTTTCTTTCGCAGCATAATATTTCATTTCAAGAACGAAATATCAGTACCGATGAGGAGGCGTTGAACGAGCTGCAAAGCAAAAATATCAGTGGAGTTCCTGCATTCATTGTCGGTAATGATACGGTGGTTGGCTTTAATAAGAATAAGATTTTGTCCTTGCTTCAGTGAAGGTATTATTTAGAAGGATGCAGCTTGATCGAGGAATATATTTCCAGAATAAATAAACGTAATCAGGTGATACTACAATCATAAGGGTACGTAATGGTCGAGCTACGATTTATATATGCTTTAACGGGTGTATATAAGTTGGCCAAAGATTATATGCAGGTGCTGAGAGGTGTTTGTTTTATAGTCGGCGGGAAGATTTTTTTTGGTAGGGAAAAGCTTTAGAGCAGTTTAAGGATTGCTTTAGGGTTCCAACTTATCAGGAAATGTCGAGCTAAGATTTTGCAAGGTGTTGAACTTATACAACCATATATTAAATGATATATGCCTGTATAGGAACGCGCAGGTCAGATATAGCCGTAAGGTTATGTCTGGCTCAGTAGATACCTTGTTTAGTCGAACGAACCATCAATTTAGGTGGGAACTTGCTTAGCCTTAGTCGCAAGATTATTGTTAGGTGATAAACTATCTATGTTGGTGCTAGATAAGACCATTGCGTGCTCTTATATTATTAATTCCCTTAAATTAACAGCTTTATTATAAATTATCGGGTGCTGAAATAAACCCATTGTTGTTTATTTCAGCACCTTTGTTTGCAGCTTGTTACAATTTCGCAGTTATGTAACAAGTTTGGATAATGTCTTTAAATGCTTTGGAGCAAATAGAATATCAGAAACATGCCAACGGCTAAAACAGAGATACTGAGTAAGATATTAAGGTAGGATGAAGGCTGATAAGTATCGGTAGCGATTTGTAAATCAACGTTTCGATATTTCAGATAGGCTAAAATACTCATAAGAGAGCCAAGAGCAACCAGAAAGATGCCGATCATTGTCGAGTATCCATGAGAAGGTGGTAAGGTAACATCAAGATTTGATTTGCCAAGGACATAGGACATTTGTTTAAGAAACAAGGCAAAGCGCTCGACAACAAAACCAAAGCCCATCATTGCGATACTCGTTCTGATCCAGGCTAAGAACGTTCGTTCATTGGCGAGATGCAGACGGCGATTAGTATTGGGTTTCTGAGAGGAATTTTCTTTTGTTAACATAGTGATCTTCCTCCTCTGTGAATGTGAATCATACAAAAAGAAAAGCTATAGCCATAATAACGTAAGAGGCTAACAGTTGTGCGCCTTCCAGCCAGTTTGAGCGGCCATCCATGCTAATAATGGCTGTAATTACTGTACCCAAAATAATGACAACAAGCTCATAACTTGTAAAGAGAAGATCAATTGGGTGCCCGCTTAAATAGCCGATAAAGACAAGCAAAGGAGCGACAAAAAGAGCTATTTGCGTGCTGGAACCAATAGCAATTTCCAGGCTGATTTCCATTTTGTTTTTTAAAGCCATCATAACACTTGTGGTGTGCTCTGCAGCATTGCCGATGATGGGAATAATAATAACTCCTATAAAAAGCTCGCTAATTCCCAGGGTGTTAACGACAGGTTCAATTCCTGACACCAGAAACTCACTTTCGATGACGACAAAGATTGTAGCGGCGAGGAGAATAAGTAATGATTTAAGCCTTGTCCACTGAGGAGTACTTGAATGCTCTTGGCTGGGACGAAAAACATCTTTATGGGTATGAAGAGAAAAGAGCAAACTCAATAAATAGATCAGGATTAGAACCGCGGCTACACCTAGACTTAAAGGTTCTGCGGCAGGATTTGAATGGTTGTTGAGAAAGACCGCGGGAATAATCAGCCCGGTAACGGCTAAAAGCAGCATGGAGGTGTGCATGCCAGCAGCAGCTCTGTTAAATTTTTGAGTTTTAAATTTAAACCCCCCGAGCAGCATGCTGAGACCCAGAACAAGGAGCAGATTACCGATGATCGATCCAGTTATGGAGGCCTTAACCACTTCGACAAGGCCGGACTTTAAGGCAAAGAGTGTGATAATGAGTTCGGCGGCGTTTCCAAACGTGGCATTCAATAAGCCTCCGATATTCGGACCTACATAAATGGCGATCTCTTCCGTGGCCTTCCCCATATAGCCGGAAAGAGGAATAATGCTCAAACAAGCTGTCAGAAATGTCAGGATGGGTGAACTATTTGCAAGATGAAAAAAGATGCTGACTGGGATAGCTAAAAGAAATAAATTAAGGAACTTCACAAATTATCCTCCTCAAACGTCATAAATAGTGACGGCTTATTTACACAAAACTTCCTATCAAACACATTATGAAGGAGGATAATCTGGCGTGCAATACCCAAGGAAATACTATATAACAGATTATTAAATAATAAGGTGTTTTAAAGGATATTTTCTCTGTGTGGCGAAATATGTAAGGATGCGGCAAAATTAACCGAATAATCGCCGCAGAGCCGGAGCCTAACAGAGGAGGCAAGATATTGAAACCAGAAATCATTCAAGAACTGACTAAAATAGTTGGAGAGGAAAATCTCTACACAACGTTAGAAGACTTATATTGCTATACGTATGACGCATCATTTCTTAAGGCAGATATTAAAGATTTAGCGGGTGTCGCAGTGTATCCGGGCACTGTTGAAGAAATTTCCATGATCCTTATGCTGGCTAATCGCGAAAAAATTCCTGTTGTTCCTCGAGGAGCTGGAACCAATGTCAGTGGAGGGAGCGTTTCTATAGGAGACTGTATTGTCCTTGTCCTGAAGAGAATGAATAAAATCCTGGAGATTGACAAGAAGAATCTCATTGCTGTGGTAGAACCGGGAGTGATTACCGGACAATTACAAAGAAAAGTGGAAAAACTTGGCCTTTTTTATCCCCCTGATCCGGCAAGTTTGGCTGTGTCAACCATGGGAGGGAACGTGGCGGAGTGTGCCGGCGGTCCCCGCGGTGTCAAATACGGAGTAACAAGAGATTATATTTTAGGCCTGGAAGTCGTTCTGCCAACGGGTGAGATCATGACGACCGGCGGAAGAACGATAAAAAATGTCACAGGCTACGATATGACAAAACTTTTTACCGGTTCCGAAGGTACCCTTTGTGTGATTACTAAAATCATTGTTAAACTCATTCCTCTGCCGGAAGCTAAGAGTACTATGATGGCCGTTTTCTCTGAGATGGAACAAGCTTCTGAGACGGTGTCCGAAATCATAGCCGGCGGATTGGTTCCTTGTTCCCTGGAATTACTGGACAATATTTATATCAAAAATATTGAAGAGTATGCCAAGGTGGGGCTTCCCGTGGAGGCTGGGGCTGTACTTCTAATCGAAGTAGATGGAGATTCCGAGATACTGTCCAAACAAATCGGCAAGGTCGAAGAGATTTGTCGTCGTCTTGGTGCCGTTCAAATTCGGGTTGCAACGACAAAGGAAGAAGCGGAAGATTTATGGCTTGCCCGGCGATCAGCTTTTGCTTCGGTTTCACGGGTGAAACCGACTATTATCGGTGAAGATGCAACGGTTCCCCGCAGCCAAATTCCCGTCGCAGTACGGCGAATCCAAGAAATTGCTGCGAAGTATAATATTATTATCGCTATACTTGGTCATGCAGGAGACGGTAATCTGCATGCCACCATTCTTACCGATGAAATGGACCGAGAGGAAGCGGCAAGAGTAGAAAAGGCTATCGATGAGATTTTTGTTTTAACAGTGGAACTCGGTGGCTCTTTAAGCGGAGAACATGGCATTGGACGAGCCAAGTCTAAGTTTATTACTTTGCAGACAGGGGAAATAGGTCTGGAAATCCAGCGGAAGATTAAACATGCTCTGGACCCCAATAACATTTTAAATCCCGGCGTTATGTTTGGAGTGTGAGGAAATGGAACGTTCATTTGAGTCTTGGGAAAAAGAAGTTATCCGCTGTATTCGATGCGGTTCCTGTCAAAATGTTTGTCCTGTTTTTCGAGAACTTCAGGCTGAATCAACCGTTGCCAGGGGTCGAGTAAAGCTTATACGAGGCGTTATCACTAAGGATCTATCCTTAACCGAAGGGTTTATTTCCAAGATGTCCTTGTGTTTAATGTGTAAAGCATGCGTAACCAACTGTCCAAGCGGTGTCAAGGTTGACAAGCTTGTGGAAGCTGCCCGCAAGGAAATTGTGGATCAGAAAGGGCTCTCTTCGCTGAAAAAGCTAATCTTTCGTTTCATATTAAAAAATCGTTGGGTCTTTGACACAGGAATGAGTACAGGTCGAATCCTGCAGAAACTTGTTTTCCGTCCTGGTCCGGGAGGACAAGGAATGCTGCCCAGAATGCCGTTGGGGATTGATCAAAGACGATTGCTTTCTCCTCTGGCTTCCAAACCTTTAAAGGCAATGTATCCGCAAGTTGTTAAAGTCACAAATCCTCGTTTGCGAGTGGTGTTTTTTACTGGTTGTATGATCAATTATATTTACACGGATACAGGAAGAGCAGTCGTTAATGTTCTAAACCGCTTGGGAATAGACGTTGTCATTCCGAAACTCCAAAATTGCTGCGGAACTCCGGTACGGATGAACGGTGATTATGGAACGGCTCGGGAAATGGCCCGGGCTAATATTGACGTTCTTTTGCAAGAAAAGGTGGATAGTGTAGTGGTTGCTTGCGGGACCTGCGGCTTAGCTTTGAAAGAGGAATATGCTGAGTTGCTGCAGGATGAACCGAGATATGCTGAAAGGGCTAAACACTTGGGGAAGATGGTTAAAGATTTCACAGAACTGGTCGTTTCTCTGGGTGACTTTAAGGAGAACATTGGTGAATTACCTCTTAAAGTTACCTATCATGATCCCTGTCATCTTGTACGGGGTCTAAACGTAAAAGAGCAACCCAGAGAAATTATTAAGCAAATTCCCGGAGTGGCATTTTTGGAAATGAAGAAGCCAGATACCTGCTGCGGCAGCGGAGGTTCCTTTAGTTTGACTCATTATGAGCTTTCCACGAAGATCAATAATCATAAGGTTGAGGATATCCTGCAAACTGGGGCCGAGGTAGTTGTTACAGGATGTTCTGCCTGTCGTATGCATATTTTGGACGGACTTCACCGTCAAGAGGCTGGAATGGGAGTAATGCACACCGCTCAGCTCTTAGAGATGGCCTATGAAGCTAAAGAAGGAATTAAGACGGGAATAAAGATTTAATAGGTTAAACCCGTCAGAGTATAAACGCTGCCTGCAGACAAAGGGAGAGCCGTCACCACTTCTTTATTTAAGGGAAGTGGGTGACGGCTCTTTTTAGTACTCGATTTGTTGAAATCTTTGCCAGTTTAGCTGAACGAGTTCACTAAGCCAGCAAGTATTTTGTTCTGACCTCTTCATTTTCGGCTAAGGATTCGACGGTTCCTTCAAAACGGACTTGTCCGCGTTCAAGGACATAACAGCGATTCGCTAATTTTAAGGCGGATTTGAGATTCTGTTCGGCTAAGAGGATTGAGATTCCGGTGGAACAAAGTTCTAAGATCTGTTCTTCAAGTTCACGAACAATCAAAGGGGCAAGCCCTTCTGTTGGTTCGTCCAATATTAAAAGATCCGGATTACCCAGCAAAGCCCTGCCAATGCTGAGCATTTGTTGTTCACCGCCGCTGAGGTTGCCTCCGCGGCGATTTTCGTATTTCTTCAATACGGGGAACAAGGCGTGAACTTTAGCGATTGTCCAGTCACCGGGGCGAATACCGGCAGCAATTTCAAGATTTTCACGTACTGTGAGGTCGGCAAAAATCCTGCGGCTGTCAGGGACATAACTGATTCCTAATTTAACCATACGATTGGTCGGGATTTTAGTAATAGTTTGTCCGCGAAACGTAATTTCGCCGCTTTTGGGAGGAACGATACCCATAACACTTTTCAAGGTTGTAGTTTTACCTACTCCGTTTCGACCGAGGAGTGATACTACTTCTCCTTGTGCGACAGTTAAGGACAAACCGAATAAGATATGGCTCATGCCGTAATAGGTGTGAATATCCTTGATTTCTAGCATACTTCAGTTTCCCCCAAATAGGCTTTTTGCACAGATTTGTCGCTGCGAATGTCTTCAGGCAGGCCTTGAGCAATTGTCTCTCCTTGATGCAGAACCATAATTTTTTGCGCTACATCAAAGACGAGATCAGTATCATGTTCCGTGAGCAATATTGTCAGGCCTTCATCTTGTGACAATCGTTTAATAAGTTGGACGATACGACTCGTTTCATCAGGAGACATTCCTGCCGTCGGTTCATCCAAGAGGAGAAGTTTTGGTTTGCTTCCGAGGGCAATAGCAATTTCCAGGACTTTTTGATCTCCGTAAGAAAGGGAGCTGCATAAATGATCCTTATATCGTACAAGTCCAAAACTATTGAGGACTTCTAAAGTTTCTTCCCTGAGAAGCTTTTTGGCTGGTTTAAATAACTTCCGCTCAAGGCGGTGCTTAGCAAGAACAGCGGTTTGGATATTTTCGAATACCGTTAAACTGGTAAAAATATTAATAAGCTGGAATGATCGACCGATTCCATGGTGACAGATTTGATGGGGGGTACATTGAGTAATATCAGTTTTTTGAAAACGAATTGACCCGGAATCTGCTGTTAAATGACCGGTGATAAGATTAAATAAGGTGGATTTTCCCGCGCCATTGGGACCAATGACTGCTACAACTTCTCCTTGGGGAACGGAAAGATTGGCATTCGCTATTGCCTGATATCCCTCGAAGGATTTTTTAAGCTGCTCAATTTGAAGCATCTAAACTTCCTCCTCTCTGACGTCGCCCTTTTATCTTTTCGCAAATGTAACCTAGAATCCCCTGAGGTAAGAAAAGTACGAGAATTAATAAAAGGAGGCCAAGGACAAGAAGCCAATATTCAGTGTAAAGTCCTACGATCATCGAGAGAAGAACTAAGATGGCCGCTCCTAAGGTTGGTCCTAAGAAGACCGTCAGGCCGCCCATTAGGCACATAATTAAGATTTCGGCGGATTTATTCCAGAATAAGAGGGACGGAGCTACGGAACGTTCCAGGAGAACAAATAGTACCCCAGCAACACCGGCAAAAAAGCCTGCAATAACAAAGGCGATCAGACGGTGTTGTTTAACGTTGATTCCTAAACTTTCAGAGCGTACCGGATTGTCGCGAGCTGCCAGTAAAGTAAGGCCAAATGGAGATTTCGTGATTTTGGAGAGAATGAGCAGAGAGACGAGAAGAACTAAAAGAGTTGTATAATAAACAGAGCTGATAGACGTCAGGAAGTCTGGGACAGGAATGGCATGAATGCCATTATCACCATTCGTCAGGGCATTCCACCGGTAAACTATAGCCCAAACTAATTGTCCTAAAGCTAACGTGAGCATGCCAAAATACAGCCCCCGCAGACGGACACAAAACCAGCCGATCACAAAAGCAAGAGCAGCTGAAAGTATAGGCCCGAGAATGACTGCCAAGGCAAAAGGCCAAGAGGTTTTGGTCAGTATAATGGCAACGGTATAAGCACCGATCCCGTAAAATACCCCATGATGTAAATGAAGCAGTCCCCCGTAGCCTAAAACCAGATTTAAGCTTGTTGCCAGCAAGGCCGTTGTGAAGATAGTGGCTAAGAGGTAACTATAATAGGGCGGGATGAGGGTTGGAACAATCAGGAGAATAAGGATTCCGATCAGAGCCAATCCCAAGCCCAATAAGTTATGAATTTTTCTGTTTGTAGTTTTTAATGAAGATTCAGTATTTACTGACATACTTGGTTTCCTTTCTTACCAGACAGATTTTAATAAACCTGAGGGTCTAAAAATAAGCAAAATACCTGCAATCATATAGGGCAGTATAATTGAGACGCTGGGAATGAGAAGTACACCGATGGCTTCTCCCATTCCGATGATGATTGAACTGATCAGGGCTCCCCAAATGTTGCCCAATCCGCCGATAACCACAATCAAAAAGGCGTAGATGAGAATATTCGCGTCCATCCCCATAGAAACTGTTGTTGTGGGAGCGATTAAAGTTCCTCCTAATCCGGCAAGCCAACCTCCCAGGGCAAAAACTAAAGCAAAGACTCGAGTGCTGTTGATGCCTAGAATGTCTACCATTTCACGGTCAGTTGCTGTTGCACGGCATATTTTGCCCAGATGAGTTTTGGATAAAAAGAGCCATAATCCGAGTGCTACAAGGGGTCCGATGAGGAGCAGGAAGGCATTGTATAAAGGCAGAGAAGCTCCCCAGATCGAAATGGAACCTCTGAGCCCTTCGGGGATATTTATGGATTTATATTCTGATCCCCAAATGATTTTAACCGCATCTCCGGTAATGAGTACGAGGGAGTAGGTTAAGAGCATTTGCGTTAAGTGATCTCGGTTATAGATGAAACGCAGCAAACCGCGTTCGATAATAAGACTTAAAATCATTACGGCAATGGGAGCGACCAGCAAAGCCAACCAGAAGCCATAATGGCCATGACCTAAAGATGTTGAAACTGAGTAAGCTGCAAAAGCTCCCAGCATATAAAGCGATCCGTGGGCGAAATTTGTAATCCTCAGGACTCCAAAGATAAGAGTTAGTCCCGCAGCGACGATAAAGAAAATCATCCCTCTGCTGAGGCCTATTAACAATTGACTTGAGAGTGTTGCTATATCCATCTGTTTATCTCCTGTCTTTTAGGTTGAGAAATGGGCGGTACCTTGCGGTACCACCCATGAAATTGGTTGTTTATTTTTTCGCTCTTGCCTTTTGAATATCATCTATAGAAGGCATTATTTCATCCGGGCTGAGCGTGTGGAGGTCTGTGGGAGCGATTTTCCCGTCCGTTTTGCCAACGGCTCCATAGATCATAGGAATGGCAACCTGGTGATCTTCTTTACGCAGCGTGGCTTTACCAACGGGGGTGTCAATCGATAAACCTTCCAAGGCGTCGATGATCTTTTCTTTATCCGTACTTCCGGCTTTTTCAATGGCTTGTCCCAGGAATTGACCTGCCATATAACCGTATAATGCGAAAGCAGCAGGTTCACGATTATATTCCTTTTTGAAAGCACTCACAAAGGCTTTGTTGGCTGCGGTGTCCGGATAACTGGAGAGATAAGGATTTGTTCCTAATACTCCCGTGGGAGCCTGATCTCCTAATGGTCTCAAAGTAGCTGGGTCGATACTGGTGTGAACCCAGACCGGTATTTCCTGTGCTAAACCGGTTGCCTTTACGGCTTTCATAAAGGCTACCATGTCTGCCCCTCCGGTGCCGACTACGAGAAGATCAGGTTTCTTACTGCGAATGGCGTTGATGTAGGGAGTGAAATCTGTTTCCCCAACTTGCCACCAAGTTTCTCCGGTTTTTTGGACATCAGGTTCAATTTTTTTCAAATTTGACCAGAGGTTATCAATAACTGAGTGACCATATTCGTAATCGCTGCCGGCGAGCCAAATCTTTTTATAAGGTGTTTTGGAGATCTGGACGGCTCCGGCTTTGCCAATAATTGCGGTATTGGGTATGGTGCTAAAGACGTAGCGGTGACCGGCTGCCCCAGTGACTTTGTCACTCATCCCGCCCCAATCAATAAACGGTACTTTGTTTTCTTTAGCGTATTGAGAAACAGCCAAAGATCCTGCGCTATTTGTGGTTCCGGCCAAGAAATCAACTTGATCACGCATGACCAGTTCTTTAGCCCAGCTTGTCGCTTTGTCAGGTTTAAACTCATCGTCGCGGGTTACGATGTCGATCTCCGGACCGCCTTTAGCGGCAATTTCTTTGGCTGCTAATTTGAAGCCATCTAAAGAATCCTGGGCATAAACTGCGGCACCGCCGGTATATGTATCCACGATACCTACTTTAATAGCTTTTTTGCCGGATGTTGTCGTTGGACTGTTTCCACATCCGGTCACCAATAATGCTGTTGTCAGAAGCAAAGATCCTATGCGCATTAAACTGCTGGATTTGATTCTGCCTACCATTCTAACCATACTATTTCCTCCATCCTCATTCTTACGTTGCTGTTTTTCAGAAACAAACAGGAATCAAAAAAGTGCTTTTGCCGTTCTACCATGCTTCCTTTCTGTTTATAAGTCCTTCGGATTCAATCCGAAGAATTATTAAGTTATTATGTTTAGATTGTATAGAGCATGTTAAGATTATAACAGCTGAGTTTGGAACAGACAATACTTTTTTAATGTGTAGTAATACAATTTTCGTCAAACCATATGCTAAGTTCATTCGTACATATAAGGATAAAAAAAGGGGGGTGCGCTGCGAACTTAAGTAGTTCGCAGTGCACCCCCCTTTTTTTTATGTTTCAAAATATAACTGCAGACCCCGAAGAGTCCGTAGACCAAAATCCTCTTCAAAGTATTAACCTTTGAACAACTGAAACTGCTGGATGATTTGTTAAAGCTTTACTATTTCAAAAATCCATTGAGGATAGTATCTTCAGCCTCGGATTCGGAGAATCCCAAGGACATTAACTTGATTAATTGTTCTGATTCGATACGCCCAATAGCTGCTTCGTGAATCAGCTGTGCTTCACTGTGACGGGCAGATATTTTGGGCGTGGAATGAACTTGAGCATTATGCATAATAATGGCGTCGCATTGAATGTGCCCTCGGCCTTTATTCCGTCCAACCAGGTCAAAAAAGAACTCTTGTTTCGAGTTGTCCTGGGCAACAGAACGGGAAATGATTTGGGCTGAAGAATCTGCTCCAATTAATTCAACGGTTATGTTTGATTCCGCATCCTGATCTTTGTATGTTAGAAGACGTTCAGTAATCACAAGCTTGGCATTATCCATAAGTCTAATCTCAGTGTCTCTTTTGGTATGGTCAATTCCTTTGATCTGAATCATTTCAAGTTCGACGACGGCACCTTCTTCGGCCTCAATAATGGTTTTGGGATTAAGAACCCGTTCACCTGTTCCTTCCCCTTGGCCATAGTGCTTTTCAACATATTTAAGTTTTGCGCCCCGGCGAACATAAAAGTTATGGATCCCGTCGTGCTGCGATTTGTGACTTCCGGAATTATGAATTCCACAGCCGGCAACGACTAAAACATCGGAATATTCCCCGATTTCAAAGGTATTATAGACAACGTCATTGATGGCTTCCTCCGTTACGATTACGGGAATGTGAACACTTTCTCCTTTAGTATAAGGTTTGACAATCACATCAATGCCTGATTTATCAGCCTTCGTAACAATATCAATATTGGCGGTCGTATTTCGCTGAACCCCGGCTCCATTCTTGCGAATATTAAAAGCTCCTTGTGGTATTTCATGAAGGTCTGCTACTTTTTCCAGCATTATCTTATCCAGCGCATTGAGCATTTTGATTAACTCCTTTCGCGCAGTTTGAACCGCAAAGACAAGCATCATTATTAAGAATTCTGGCCAAAATTGTGTCTCGTTCTGATTGGTCACTAATCATTCCATTAGACATCAAAATAATTTCATCAGCCAACTCCATGATGCGTTCTTGATGAGAAATAATCACAATAGTAGTATCGTATTTTAAATGGATGTTTTTGAAAGTTTCTGCCAGTTTTTGAAAACTCCACAAATCAATGCCTGCTTCCGGTTCATCAAACACTGCCAGCTTGAGATTACGAGCAAGTACTGTAGCTATTTCGATTCGCTTCATTTCACCGCCGGAAAGACTGCTGTCCACATCCCGATTGAGATAATCCTGTGCACATAGCCCCACGTCATAGAGCAGATCGCAGATATTAACCGGGTCAGGGTTATGGGATGCGGCCATTTTGAGAAGTTCTTTTACTTTTATTCCTTTAAAGCGAGGCGGATTTTGAAAGGCATATCCTATTCCCAAACGGGCTCTGTCCGTAATACTTAAGTTCGTTATATCTTGTCCATCAAGTAGAATTTTTCCTGCCGTGGGATTATAAACTCCCATGATTAGTTTAGCTAAAGATGATTTGCCCCCACCATTGGGTCCTGTTATGACATATATCTTTTTTTCTAAAAACTTCAAATTAATCTCTTTGAGGATCTCGACCCCTTTGTCCTCATTGAGGCCCAGAGAAACGTTCTGGATTTCAAGCATTGCTATTCCTCCTTAGTTCATCTAGATTCAACAATAACATAATCCGACATTATATTGTAGGGGTAACCTAATTATTTTCAAAATAAACTATGTTCTTATTGTACAAGCCCCTGAATAAGTTTAAATAACTTAGGAATAAGGGGGGAGCATTTTTTGGAAAGTATCTCTCAGTTTAAAATAAAGGACAACCTGATACCAATTTCTCATGGTTACTTTTTGGCTAAGAGTGATCCATTATTTTGGCAAAAGCTCTTAAAGAGGAAACCGGAAGATGCAGAGGCTATGTATCATGTAGCTCTGGAAATTGAGGGAAATGCTAAAAAAAGTCTCGAAAAATTTCTAAGAACTAGAAATGAAGGCTGCTTTGCAGTCTACCGAAAGGGGATAAAAGAGGCCTCAGATTTAATGCAGAGATCTTTGGGAAAGGGATATTTTAAGGCTCGGACAGAGATTTTGAGAATACAGGAAGAAATCCATTCGACGGATAAAAGACTAAGTTCAGTGAAGAAAAAACTAATACCAAAGAATAGAACCCTAATTTATGTTTTCTTGACAGTGATTATCGCCCTCTTAATTTTGATAGCTTTTTTAATTTGTTATCGGTCTTCGACAACGTATTTGGAGAACCATCGCTATACTTATATGTTACCCTATGAAGTTTTCGAGGAAAAACCGGCGGCCACTCCCCAAACAGACTTAATACCAATAACCATACAGGTTAAAGGAACAATCACAAAACAGCTCCTCGTAAATCAACTGATGGAAACTTTAAAACAAGATTACGAAAAAAATCCCACTGCCGGCAAATTAGTGGTCGCTAAAGATGAAGATCAGCGGGATGTGGGAATGGCTTATTGGGGGAGTGAAGATAAAGAAATCGAAGTTTACATATATCCTATAGATAGTATTTCCTCTGCAGGGGATGAGGAAAACTATCAATTGTGGCAGGCAACTACGGTAGTAAGAAGTGCCTTGTATCAATTTGTTAAGCACAATGGATATATGCCCAAGGATTTAACGATGTTGACTAAGGCCTTTCCCCAAAATTATTTATCAGAACTTCCCTTAAATCCTTATAACTTGGAGAATGACGTCACAACCTCTCCGTCAGGAGATGCGGGGTGGCTTTTTTTACCTTCAGGGGTCTCATCTGAAACGGATTTAATTTCCGCAGTAAGCCAAGCACTAAAGCCAGCTATTCCTAAGGGTATCGATTTTCCCTTTGCGCCGATACAGATTAACATTAATAAGCAAAATCATGAGCTCATGGTTATGTCAGGAGATAAGACAATGCGAAGCTACACTGTAGCTCTAGGCAAAAACAACCTAACACCAGAAGGGAATTTATGGATTTCCAAAAGAATCGCCAACCCGGACAAAGGGGTTCCTAAGGCCGACAATGTTTATGGAACAAGGGCTATGGAATTGTCAAATCCAAGCTTTGCCATTCATGGCACAAACTCTCCCGAAAGTATTGGTCAGGATGTGTCCTTAGGTTGTATTCGCTTAAATGATCCTCAAATGGAAGACCTTTATACCTTAACTCCATTGTATACTAATGTCAATATTTTCAAGAACCCAAATCTGCCCAAGACTCCGAACAATCCTCCAGCTCTTTGTTTGGGCCCTAATGGACAGTCAGACTATTCCAAAGAAGAGAGTCCAACATTTTATCACTGGGGTGGGTAAGGGCAAAAAGTCAAGGAGCCGATGTTTCTTGAATAAAAAGTTCGTGAAACACGGCTCCTTGCCAGGCCTTATCGCGGAGTAAACTCATTGATTTATCCCGATGTTCAGCTTTAGCTGAATGATTTCACTATTGATTTGAGGAAATTTCACCAAGAGTTGCCTGAACAGTTTTTGTTTTTCCATCGCGAACGAAAGTTATTGATATTTTGCTTCCGACAGAATATTGATAGAGATCGTGAACAAGGTCAGAAGAGCTTTGAACTTGAGCATTATTGATCTTTGTAATGACATCTCCTTTGACGATTCCAGCTTTATCGGCAGGGCCATTGGGAGTTACAGCGGAAATATAGGCTCCAAGAGGGAGGTTGTTGTCTTGGGCGTAAGAGAGATATTGGTCGTTTGTTGTTACTAAAAGAGCGGGATGTGTTGCTACACCAGTTTTAATCAATTGTTGTATTGTCGGCAGAGCATCTGAAATAGGGATTGAGAAGCCCATTCCTTCAAAGCCGGATTCAGCATATTTAGCAGAATTAATGCCTATAACGTTCCCTTGGTAATCGACAAGCGGTCCGCCGCTGTTTCCGGGGTTGATCGCCGCATCTGTTTGAATAAGATTGAAGCTGGATTCTCCTTGGATGTCAAGGGTGCGGTCGGTCGCCGAAACAACACCTGTTGTTACAGAACGGGCAAATTCAGCGCCCCCGGGATTCCCGATGGCAACTACGGGTTCTCCGACTTGAAGCTTGCTGGAATCTCCAAGCTTGACTGCCGTTAAGTTCTTAGTATCTGATATCTGTAAAACAGCCAGGTCTGTGCGCGGATCAGCGCCTACAACCTTGGCGTCAAGATTGCGGCCATCGCTTAAGCTGACTGTGATTTTCTGAGCGCCGTCAATGACGTGATTATTGGTAACGATATATCCCTTTTGGGCATCGATAATGAAGCCTGAACCGCTGCCGGCTTCCTGGAGGTTCGAACTGCCGCCGAAGACATTTTGAGTGGATTGAAAATTTGAAACTCCGACCACAGCTGGACCAACCTCTTTGGCGATTTCAGCAACGGGAAAATTCGTTTGACTGGAAGCAGAGGCGGAAGAAGTAGAAACTTGGGCTATAGAGCTTGTTGTCTTGGCGGCAGCAGTAGTTGATAGGGCGTTTGTGGGGTAAATTGCCGGAACGACGGCTACGGCTGAGAGAGCTCCAATGATGGCACTCATAACACAAAGACCAGCCGTAGCAACAAATTTTTTGGTCGATTTTTTCTTGGGTGGAGGTGGAGTAAATTGTGAATTAAAATTCTGGTACGAGTTAAAATCTTGATTAAGAATTGAGCTTTCGCCAGGCTGTTTCTCAGGTTGTGCCTGTTCTGTCTCATCTGTCGTTGTTAAGCGAATTTCTTCATCCATGGTTGAATGCCTCCTATTAGAATTGAAATTATATCGTCTGAGATCGCCCTAAAGTGATAGTCCTCTATTTTGGTTCGATGATACAAAGTTTCTTCTGAGTACTTCTCAAGGATAACTCAAAGTTGTGAAGCAAAATGGTACAAAATGTGAAGTTTTTTTGGAGTTTAAGTTGAGAATGTGTGAAGAGGCGTATTAACAATGAGGTAAAAAGCAAAAGCAGGCTAAAAACGAGATGGTTTTCAGCCTGCTTTTTAATGTTGTGCTAATGATTTAAAGAATGAATTGTTAAAATTTAGTCTTTCTATAGACATCCATTTTTAACAATATTAGGCTTAAGGTAAGAGCAATATTTAGATTTTTGAGATTATTTCCACATTAGAAAGTCACTACTATTTTTCAACTTACGGAATACATCTTATGTAGATAATAGACAATGAGACTGATAGGTTGTGATCTATGAAACACTTAGCTTTACTAAATTCAGAGGAAATCTATTTATTTAATCGGGGAGAGTTTTATAAGGCTTATTCAAAGTTCGGAGCCCATATTATTGAGGATAATGGGATGCTTGGGACCTACTTTGCAGTTTGGGTACCGGACGCTAAGGCAGTTTCTGTTGTTGGGGATTTTAACGATTGGCAGACAAAGCAGAATAGAATGATTGAAACCGGAGACACCGGTGTATGGACACTTTTTATTCCCAAGAAACTGACAGGGTTATATAAATTCGCAATTCTGACTAAGAATGACGAAATGTTCCTGAAATCAGACCCTTTTGCCTTTTGTTCTGAACTCAGGCCGTTAACTGCCTCGAAAATATACTCTCTGGAGGGATATCATTGGCGGGATCAACATTGGATATCGCGCCGGGTAAAGAGTCATCCACAGGATAAACCTCTGCTGATCTATGAAGTTCATGCCGGTTCCTGGCACCGAAAAAGGGATGGTGGTTTTTATCATTGGCTGGACTTTACTGATGAACTGATACGTTACATTTTGAAGATGGGCTATACCCACATTGAATTTATGCCATTGATGGAGCATCCCTATGACGGTTCCTGGGGTTATCAAATCACTGGATATTATTCCTGCACAAGTCGCTTTGGAACACCTTATGACTTTATGCGTTTTGTTGATTGCTGTCATCAAGCAGGGATTGGAGTGATTTTGGACTGGGTGCCCGGACATTTTTGCAAGGACGGTCATGGTTTGGGTAAATTTAATGGGTCCTCGGTTTATGAAAAAGATGAACATGGAAAATGGGGGACTTATACCTTTGATTTTTCGAAACCTGAAGTCTGGAGTTTTCTTATTTCGAATGCAGTTTTTTGGTTTGATAAGTTTCATATTGATGGACTTCGAATCGACGGGGTTAGCAGTATGCTTTATCTCGATTTTGAAAAACCGGATAAAGGCTGGGAACGCAACAGTCAGGGGGGACGAGAAAATCTGGAAGCAATCGCTTTTATGCAGAGGTTAAATGAGGTTGTGTTTCATAACTTTCCCGGGGTCCTCATGGCTGCCGAAGAGTCGACCGATTGGCCCTTAGTGTCCTATCCGACCTATGTCAATGGCTTAGGCTATAACTTCAAATGGAATATGGGTTGGATGAACGACACCTTGCGTTATATGCAGTATGAATTCGCCTGCCGTAAAGATCACCATAACTTGTTAAACTTTTCCTTAACCTATGCTTTTTCCGAGAATTTTATTTTGCCTCTTTCTCATGACGAAGTAGTTCATGGGAAACAGTCCCTTCTTGATAAAATGTCCGGTGATTATTGGCAGAAATTTGCTGGTTTAAGAAATTTAATAAGTTACCAAATGGGACATCCAGGAAAGAAGTTAATGTTTATGGGAGGTGAGTTGGCTCAGTTCATAGAGTGGCGCTATGATGCAGAACTGGATTGGCTGCTTTTAGATTATGAGATGCACAAAAAGTTTCAGGAGTATATTAAACACTTCAATAAACTTTATCAGCGTGAAAAGGCTTTCTGGGAAAATGACCAGGAATGGTCAGGCTTTGAATGGATCGATGCGGATAACAGGAACCAAAGTATCTTGATTTTCTGTCGCCGGGGGAAAGATCCCAAGGACTTTCTTATTATAGTTATCAATTTTCAGCCTGTTGCCTATGGGAATTTTCGCCTAGGGGTTCCCCGCAGAGGGATCTATCAAGAATTGTTTAATTCAGATCAGGAAATTTTTGGCGGTTCAAACTGTTTGAATACTGCCCCAAAGGTTACTGAGAGGATTCAATGGCATGGCAGGATTTTCTCTTTAAGAATTAAAGTTCCTCCGTTAGCAACTATCATATTAAAACCTCAGTATAAATACAAATTAAGGCGGGGGGGCGTTGCATGTTTACCAACAAAGATAATTTCAAACTGGCATACCTTACCAAGATCAGTGAAACAGAAGGTATAACTCTAGATGAAAGTTCCTTATGGGACAAATACAAAACGTTGGTTTTGATGTTAAAAGAAACAATAAGCTTTAATAGAGCGTTAACTAAGAATTCCACACTGTACACCAAACAAGTTTATTATTTTTCCATGGAGTTTCTAATCGGCAAACTTCTCCGTTATTATTTGGTCAATATGGGCGTCGAAGAATTGGTTAGAGAAGGTTTAGCCGAATTGCACATTGATCTTGACGATTTGCTTGAGCAGGAAGCAGACCCCGGACTTGGAAACGGTGGTCTGGGAAGATTGGCAGCGTGTTTTTTAGATTCTATGGCTTTTGGGGGAATAGCAGGCCATGGCAACGGTATTCGCTATAAATACGGGTTGTTTGAACAAAAGATCAGAAACGGTTTTCAAACAGAAGTGGCGGATAATTGGTTGAAAAATGATTATCCCTGGGAGATTCGCAGAGCTGAAAAGAGTATTGTCGTTAAATTTAAAGGTCATGTTCGTACAGAAGTTGTTAAGGAGAAATTAGTGTTTTACCACGAACACTATGAACCTGTTTTGGCGGTTCCCTATGATATTCCTGTCATAAGCTACGATAATCCTTTGAATATCAATAATCTCAGACTATGGAGCGCTGAACCTTTAAGCAATGAGTTGGATCTTGCTTCGTTTAACCGGGGGGATTTCGATCAGGCCGTTAGTTTAAGATCCAGCGTTGAGGCGATTTCCTATATTCTTTATCCCGATGACAGCAGCCGTTCAGGAAAAGAATTAAGACTGAAACAGGAATACTTTTTTGTGGCAGCGGGATTAGGGTCGATTATGAGAAGCTTTAAAAAACGAAATCTATCCTTGGCTGAATTTTCTCGCTGGGTGTCAATTCACATCAATGACACTCATCCGGTGTTGTGTATCCCGGAATTAATGCGGATTTTGATCGATGAGGAGGGTTTGGGATGGGATCAGGCTTGGAACATTACCGTAAATTCCATCTCCTTCACCAACCATACCATTATGCCGGAAGCCTTAGAAAAGTGGCCGGTAACATTATTTAAACATATTTTGCCAAGAATTTTTATGATTATCGAAGAAATTGATCGACGATTTAAGGAACGCAGCGCTAAAAGATTCTTCGATGATCGAAGGATTATCCAGAATACCCAGATAATCAAGGACGATAATATTCAGATGGCTAACCTGGCGGTTATTGGCAGTTCTTCTGTTAACGGAGTTGCTTCGTTACACACCAAAATTCTCAAACAACAGGTATTTAAAGACTATTATCGGATTTTCAGCTATAAGTTTAATAACAAGACAAATGGTGTCAATCATCGGAGATTTCTCTTAACAGCGAATCCGGTATTGTCAGATCTAATTACTGAGGCTATTGGCCCGACCTGGAAGAAGAACGCTGAGGAATTGGAAAACCTTCTGATTTATCAGAAGGATGCAGGTTTCTTGGAGAAGGTTGCCAAGGCAAAATATCATAATAAAATGCAGTTGCTTCAATACATTAAAAAAACCCAAGGAATTGAACTTGATTGCTTCTCGATGTTTGACGTCCATGTTAAACGGATCCATGCCTATAAACGGCAGCTTCTTAACATTTTGAAAATAATGCATTTATTTAATCAGGTTCAGGAAGATCCAAATTCTGTGCTCGGTTCCCATACTTTTATTTTCGGAGGTAAAGCGGCCCCGGGCTATCATTATGCTAAAACTATAATTAAACTCATAAATACCCTGGCCGAAAAAATTCGCAAGGAGCCAAGGGTTCGTGACAAACTTAAGGTCATTTTTATAGAAAATTTCAATGTTTCTTTAGGTGAACTAATATACCCTGCTGCCGATGTCAGTGAACAAATTTCTACGGCGAGCAAAGAGGCTTCAGGAACAGGGAATATGAAATTTATGATGAATGGCGCAATTACGATCGGCACATTAGATGGTGCAAATGTAGAGATTAAGGAAGCGGTAGGCGAAAACAATCTTTTTATTTTCGGCTTATCGGCAGACGAAGTTTTACACTATTCCAGTGAAGGCGGCTATAAGTCTTTAGATCTCTATTATGCTAATCAGGATCTAAGATGTTGTGTTGATCAACTGGTCAACGGTTTTTTTGAAACAGCCGGCGAAGAATTTAGGGTTATCTTTGATTCTCTTTTGCTTTATAATGATGACTATTTTGTTTTAAGGGATTTTGCGGATTACCTTGAAGTATATAAGCAGCTTCAATCTGCCTACTCTGATCGCAAACGTTGGACAGAAATGTCGCTGGTTAATATTGCCAAGTCGGGTGTTTTCTCAAGTGATCGTACCATCAGAGAGTACGCCGATCAGATCTGGAAAACTAGTTTTCGCCCTATCAACTCCCATTTTAAAAATAAGCATTAACAGACAATTCGTAAATGCAGGAAGCAGAGAGAAAGGTGAAAATATGCATAAGCAAGAGTGTATTGCAATGCTTTTGGCTGGAGGGCAGGGGAGTAGATTAGGGAGTTTGACGCGTAATATTGCTAAACCCGCAGTCTCTTTTTGTGGCAAGTACCGAATTATTGATTTTAGTTTAAGTAATTGCGCAAATTCCAACATCAATACTGTAGGGGTTCTCACTCAATATAAGCCCTTCCTGCTTAATTCGTATATCGGCCTGGGTTCTGCCTGGAATCTTGACAACCCTTTCGGTGGTGTCCATATCTTGCCTCCCTTCGTGGGGGAGCATGAATTAAGTTGGTATAAAGGAACTGCCAATGCAATTTTCCAAAATTTAAAATTTATTGACTTTTTTGATCCGGACTATGTGCTTATTATCTCAGGAGATCATATTTATAAAATGAATTATCTCTCTATGCTCAATTATCATAAGGAAAAAGGATCGGAAATTACAATTTCCACGATTGAAGTTCCCTGGGAGGAAGTTTCGCGTTTTGGTATCGTGTCTCTTAATGAAGAAGGCAGGATCATAAAGTTTACTGAAAAAATTGCGAATCCTGATAGCAATCTGGCATCTATGGGAATCTATATTTTCAACTGGCCAATTCTCAAGCAAGCCTTGCTTGAGGATGAACAGGATCAAGTATCCGAAAATGATTTCGGAAAAAATATTATCCCTAAACAAATTGAATTAGGAAGAAAATTGTATGCCTATAAGTTTCAAGGCTATTGGAGAGATGTGGGCACCATCGAAAGTTACTACAATGCCAATATGGAATTTCTGAAGGGAGATGAGGCCATTAATCTCTTTGACCCTGCTCAAAGGGTTTTCTCCAATGAAGATATTTTGCCGCCGCAGTATATTGGCCCGAAAGCAAGAATTAATAACAGTCTTATCAGTAATGGTTGTGTGGTGTTAGGAGATGTCAGCTATTCAGTTTTAGCTCCCGGAGCCTATGTCGGGGAAGGGGCCAGTATAAAAAATTCTATTTTATTGCCAAATGCCAGGGTCAGTGGTCATGCAAAAATTAATAAAACAATTGTTGGTGAAAATGCCAAAATAATGAGTTATTGTTCAATAGGAATCGAAGAGGATTCTGTTGTGCGCCAGGCAGGAATTACAGTCATAGAGGATCATTACGTACTTGGAAAAGGCTCTGTCATATATGCGGGCAGTAATCTGTATTCAACCCGCTAAAATTTGCCGAGGGGAGGGTAGCAGATGCAAAATGCCATTGGAATCCTATTTGGAAATAATGGTTCTGATAGCCTTAGTCTCAGAGGGTTAACCTCCGAGAGGTCGATCGCGGCGGTCCCCTTCGGAGGACGTTATAGAATTTTGGATTTTGCTCTATCAAGTATGGTTAATTCCGGATTATGGACAATCGGGTTAATTACCCCCCGCCATTATAGGTCGATTCTGGATCATTTGGGGGCAGGAAAAGATTGGTTTTTGGATCGTAAGTCAGGAGGATTGTTTATTTTACCTGGAGCCATTCACGGACTATCCGGGGAAAACGGAAAATTTCGGCTTAAAGACTTACAGCTGAATATTGAATATCTGCAGAAGGACTTGTCCGAAAATATAATTATCAGCGGATGTAATCATATTTTTAATATAAATTATAATGAAGCTTTGGAAAGCCATAGGAATGAGAAAGCCGATGTAACGTTGATATATAAAGAGAGTACAGATCTTTCCGCTATGAAGGGAAAAGAACGTCTTGTTATCTCTGATAATCAAGATGTTCTTGACATCCTGGATGTGAGCGACACGAACTCAACAATAGCTTGTCCGCGAAAGCAGAACTATTTCTTAGATATGTTGATTATTCGGCGAACGCTGCTTCTGGAAATTGTCGATGGATATCGCTCAATTGAAGCTATAAATCTAATCGAAGCAATACGAGAAAATATTCGCACCTTAAAAATTATTGGAGTTCCTTTTACCGGCTATTTCGGAGTCATAAATTCGGTTAAAGATTACTTTGATCGGAGCATGGAATTACTTGATCCGATAATTTGCCGGGAAGTACTAATGGGACATGATCGAATTCACACTAAAATTGTGGACAATCCTCCTACGAAGCATGGCAATCAAGCAATCACAGCAAATTCAATAATTTCCAGTGGATGTATTATTGAAGGAGAGGTCCGTAATTCAATCTTATCACGCGAAGTAATTGTTGAAGCCGGAGCAAGCATAAGCAACAGTATTATCATGCAGAAATGTAAAGTTTCCAGTGGTTCAAGATTAGATCATGTCATCCTGGATAAATTTGTTCAAGTTTATCCAGGAAATATATTAAAAGGAAATAAAAATTCTCCCTTGGTCGTCCTTAAAGGGTCTTTGGTCTAGGCTTGAGAAAAGAGGGGTACTATGAAAATCGTTTTTGCTATTGCTGAGGCAGATCCCTTTGTCAAATCCGGTGGCTTGGGTGAAGTAGGAGGTTCGCTGCCCAGTGCCTTGCAAAGAAAAGGCGCCGACGTACGTGTCATTATGCCAAAGTATAGTAATATCCCCGAAGATTTTCGCAAACAGTTCCAGCATATTAATCATTTTTACGTTCCTTTAGCATGGCGCAGACAATATTGCGGCCTTGAAGAATTAATCTATAAGGGAGTCCGTTTCTACTTTATTGACAATGAGTATTATTTTAAGCGCAGTAACATTTATGGAGAATACGATGAGGCAGAACAATATGCTTTCTTTTCACGTGCTGTGTTGGAAAGTCTGACTCATCTGCCGGAATTTAAGCCTGATATCATTCATTGTCATGACTGGCATACGGCTCTTATTCCCTTGCTGCAAAAGGAATTTTATGTTAAAGAACCCCTATATTATTCACTTAAGACGGTATTTACGATTCACAATCTTAAATATCAAGGCGTTTTCCCTAAAGAAGTTTTAACAGATATTATTGGTCTTAATGAAAAGTATTTTACAGAGGAAAAGTTAGAGTTTAATGGTAAGGTTAATTTCATGAAAGCAGGACTGCTTTATGCCGACCGGATTACAACAGTAAGTCCGACCTATGCACGGGAAATTCAATATTCTTTTTATGGAGAGAGATTGGAAGGGATTATTCAAAAACGCAAAGATTCATTGCTTGGTATTCTCAACGGTATTGATTATCAGGTTTATGATCCTTACACAGATTCTCTGATTTCCTTCCCTTATGGTTCTTCTCCTAAAGCTAAGGACCTGAATAAAAAGGATTTGCAGCATTGCTTAGGACTCCCCGAAAGGGGAAATTTACCGCTTCTGGGGATGGTAAGCCGTCTAGTTGACCAGAAAGGGCTGGATCTTCTCTGCTTTATTATGGAGGAAATCCTGATGCTTGACGTGCAACTGGTTATCCTTGGGACGGGGGATAAACTTTATGAAGAGAAATTGCAAACATTTGCCGAGAAATATCCTGATAAGTTTGTCTTCAGAAGAGAATTCAATGATCAATTTGCTCACAAAATCTATGCTGGAATCGACATTTTATTAATGCCGTCACTTTTTGAACCTTGTGGTATATCACAAATGATTGCCATGCATTATGGAACAATTCCCATCGTTCGTGAAACAGGAGGATTAAAGGATACAGTGATTCCCTTTAATGAATATACGGGTGAAGGCAACGGCTTTAGTTTTGCCAATTATAATGCTCATGAATTACTGTTTGCCGTCCAGCGGGCAGTAAAAATCTATGACTCCGATAGAACTGCTTGGGCCCGATTGCAAAAAAGCGCCATGACGTGTGATTTCAGTTGGAAATCTTCAGCCTCTGCCTATCTTAATCTATACGAGTCTCTTATTAGGTTAAAAGCCTAAACTTATTTAAGGCCTTAGGTGAAAGAATTCTAAAAATCTTCCTAGGAGAGTCGAAATGGAACTTTTCGCCTATCACAACTCCCATAAGTTATACTTTCGCGCCCCTTTTGGAGCTGTAACCTGTGGGCAGACAATTCTTTTACGCCTGGAAATATGTTCGGTTATGCCTGTTGAGGACTGTTTCTTTAGAGTTTGGGAGAAGGAACAGGAACGCTTAATCCTGATGGATGTAAAATCTGTTGAGATTTTGGAACAGGGCGGCGAAAGGTTATTTCCTGCTGCCGGTGCTTTAGAGAGTTCTGAACAAAGGGTAGTATTTGAAACAGAATATGAGGTTCCCGGTGTACCTGGACTTATTTGGTATTATTTTAAGTTTTTCGTCGGAGGCCATTGTTACTTTTATGGCAATTCCCGAAGATTGGGAGGCGAGGGTCAGCTTGAAGATCACGAGCCCCCTTCTTATCAAGTGACGGTTTATCATCCCCTGAAAGTTCCTGAGTGGTACCAAAAAGGCATCATGTATCAGATTTACGTCGACCGTTTTTACCAGGCCCATGACGAAGGCTTTCCTCCCTATCCCAGAAAAAATGCCCTAATACATGCCAATTGGTATGAGCCTCCTATCTATGTCAAAGACGAAGAGGGCAGAGTAACTTATTGGGACTTTTTTGGCGGCAGCTTGTTAGGCGTTATAAAAAAGTTGCCTTATCTTCAGGAATTGGGTATCAGCGTTATTTACTTTAATCCGCTATTTGATGCACCGAGTAATCATAAATACGATACAGCCGATTATCATAGGATTGATCCTATGTACGGAGATGAAGAACTCTTTGAGCAGCTAGTCCTCGAAGCAAAGAAATATGGTATTTCACTCATCTTAGATGGCGTGTTCAGCCATACAGGGAGTGACAGTATCTACTTCAATCGCTATGGCAATTACCCAAATTTGGGTGCTTATCAATCTGAAGATTCCCCTTATTATAAGTGGTATCGATTTAAGGACAACAGCAAGGACTATAAGGGCTGGTGGAATGTTGACGCGCTGCCGGAAGTGAATGAATTGGAACCTTCTTATCAAAACTTTATCTTTGACGCCGACAGCGGGGTCCTTCAGAAGTGGATGAAAAAAGGGATTGCCGGTTGGAGGCTCGATGTTGCGGATGAGCTGCCGGATGAATTTATCCGGGAATTTAAGCAATTGATGAGAAATATTAATCCCGAGGCAGTCCTCATCGGAGAAGTATGGGAAGATGCCTCAAATAAACAGAGCTATGGTCAATGGCGCCAGTATTTTTGGGGTTATGAGTTGGATGCAACGATGAATTATCCTTTTCGGGATATTGTTCTCAACTATATTATCGGCAAACTCAGTTCTGGCATGGTGCATCAGCGTGTGATGAGTTTGTTGGAAAACTACCCCTGGGAGAATTTTAGTGGTGCGATGAACCTTCTCGGAAGCCATGACCGCGAACGTATCCTGACTCTTTTAGGAGAGGCTCCTCCCGAAGAGACATTAACAGAAACCCAAAAACGCACCTATAAGCTTGCGGCAGGAGCTCGGCGGCTGGCGGTACAGAGATTGAAACTTCTCGCCCTAATTCAAATGACCTTCCCGGGT
Source organism: Desulfosporosinus sp. FKB (assembly GCF_002196705.1). Lineage (GTDB taxonomy): Bacteria > Bacillota > Desulfitobacteriia > Desulfitobacteriales > Desulfitobacteriaceae > Desulfosporosinus. Next base: position 87,030 of record NZ_NADJ01000035.1, on the reverse strand, counting down.
GTTCCTTGTATTTACTACGGAGACGAAGCCGGAATGGAAGGATATAGCGATCCTTACAATCGCGGGACATTTCCTTGGGGCCAAGAAGACAAAGAAATCTTGACTTGGTATAAAAAGGTTATCGGCTTGCGCCGCGAATATGAGGTTTTTCAAGCCGGTGATTTTCATTCCTTCTTTCTGGAACCGGATATTTATGGATTTCGACGGTTCTGGAGAGACGAGGAAATTACAGTTATGGTTAATCGCAGCCTTATACAGTCAAGGGAGATAGCCTTAGATCTTAATTCTTCAGCTGATTATAAATTGAACCTTTCTTGCATCAATTTACTCAGCGGTGAGACTCTCGACGGAGAAGCGGCTAAAAATCCTCAGATCATAAAACTGGCTCCTTTATCCGCGTTAGTTCTGTTAAAGAAACAGAACCGGTTGTCTTTTCCCCAGCATGATTTTTGTCGTGCTTGCGGGGTTTTAATGTCTATAAGTTCTTTGCCCTCTGATTTTGGCAGCGGAAGCGGAGATTTTGGAGCAGAGGCTTATGGCTTTATTGATTTTTTAGTGGATACAGGGCAATCGTTATGGCAGGTCCTGCCGTTAAATCCGGTAGGCTTAGGGGATTCTCCCTATCAAAGTGATTCTGCTTTCGCCGGAAACTCTAGGTTGATCAGTCTGGAATTTTTGATCCGGGAGGGGCTCCTGCAGGAGTCAGCGTTTAAAACTTTTTCTCAAGGCCTGCAATCTCCGGGAAGGTTTAAAGAATCTTGTCTCCGTGAAGCCTTTAAGGCCTTTAGAGTTCAGGTTCAAAAAACTGCCCCGGAATACTATGGGCTGGACTCTAAGTATCTTTCTCATCAGAACTATGTCAGGTTTCTAAGGGATAACCGGGAATGGCTGGATGATTACGCTCTCTACCGTGCATTAAAGGCATATTTTCCAGGTACGGCATGGTATGAATGGGAACCAGAAATAGCTTGCCGCAATCCAGTGAAACTTGCGGAGTATTTTCAGCTGCTCGAAGAAGACATAGAATTTCAGCGTTTTGTCCAGTATACGTTTTATTTCCAGTGGCGGTCTCTGAAGGAATATGCGGCAGCTAAGCATATAAGATTAATTGGGGATATTCCCCTATTTGTTGCCGGCGATAGCTGCGATGTCTGGGTAAACCGCAAACTCTTCAAGTTAGATGAGCGTGGGTTTCCTACAAAAGTGGCGGGCGTTCCTCCCGATTATTTTAGTGAGACCGGTCAATTATGGGGAAATCCCGTCTATGATTGGGATGCTTTGGCAGCTCAGGATTATGTTTGGTGGAAAAAAAGAATAGAACTCGCCCTTCGGCTTTTTGATTATGTGCGTCTTGATCACTTCCGCGGCTTTGAATCCTCTTGGGAGATTGACGTTAAGGAAGAAACAGCAATTCATGGCCAATGGATGAAGGGACCTGGCAAGCGGTTTTTCGAGAGTCTGGCGGAGAGATTCGGAGAGCTGCCTTTGATAGCAGAGGACTTAGGGATTATAACAACGGAAGTCAACATATTAAAAAGGATTTTTGGGTTTCCAGGCATGAAGGTGCTCCAATTCACTTCCCTTGAGGACATTGACTCCGAGGGTGACATGAATATTGTTTACTACTCTGGTACTCACGACAACGATACTTTGTTGGGATGGTACAAGTCAACGATGATTAGCAACGGTGAGGAATCTGTCTGCAATCAGGAATTGGAAAATGAGAAATTCCGGGAGGAAGAGCTAAAAAGAGAGTGCCGTAAGCTTATTGAAAAGTTATATATGAGTCAGGCGGCTTGGGTTATCACCCCAATGCAAGATGTTTTGGGACTTGATTCGAAAGCCAGAATGAATGTCCCTGGGACTATTGAGGGGAATTGGAACTGGGCATTAAATAAAAATTTGCTGACAATAGAGGTGAAGACCTGGCTTCGGTCTTTAGCCAGAAATGCCCAAAGGTAAGCCTCGATAATAAAATCAAACAGGAACATGACTGGATAAAAGATTTTCCAGCATGTTCCTGTTTGATCCGGCCGTCAGACTCCCACTTCTACGAGTGGGAGCGGTTCACATGCCTTGCTTCGGTGGGGGTAGAGCCCATCCTTCAGCGCGATAGCATTTGTTATGGACTAGGCGCTTTCGTCACCGAAGCCCCGATGTTCAGCTTTAGCTGAACGAGTTCACTACGTTAATTGCTCGATCCATTGTCTAAAAGAGTCTACATTTGTGAAACAGATAGATGGCTTTAACTCCATCACTCGCTGGATCTGAGCTGTATTAGCCCAGACTGCTCCGACCGAGAATGTACCGACATTTTTAGCAGCGATGATATCATAAGCCGTATCACCAATATAAGCAACTTCAAAAGGCGAAAAGTCCCAGGCTTGGAGAATCTCCTGAATGTGTTTAGGTTTATCCGCACCCTGCTCTGATCCGGTAATTACTAACTCGAAATATCGGCCCAGACCTGAATGTTTTAAGGAGATAGACATACTTCCGGGACCTTTGCCGGAAACGATAGCCAGCTTAATTCCCCGCTGCAAAAGCAATTCCAGGGTATCCTCTATCCCGGGGAAAGGCTTGGCAAATTCAGTGTGGGCTTGATCGTATTCTTCCAGATAATTCTGGAGGCCTTCCTTCCATCTATCAGGAAGAACTTTTTTAAAAACCCCTTCTTCTGAAGGCCCAAACAGGGCGGCGATTTCCTGATCGGAATATTCGCGGCCTAAATATTTTAAAAGGACCTTGCGGAAACCTGTATAGCAAACGGGCAGCGTATTGAGCAAGGTCCCGTCTAAATCAAAAATGAATCCTTTAAGTTGCATCGCCAGACTCCTTTCGTTATTTATCATCCGTTGCATCGCCGTTGCCAAAAACGGGTATTGTGTCGCCTAAAAACGTTGGTTTAGGTTTAAATACTTTGACCCAAAGAAAATCTTTGTTCCGAGCAGCAATTTCTCTGAGGTTGTAAGCGGTCATAACTTGTCCGTAATCGTGCTTGTCGGAAGCCACTCCATAGGCTTCAAGTCCCATTTCCCGAGCGAGAAAAACTGCGCGCATGAGATGATATTCCTGGGTTACGATGATTACCTTGTGAACTTCAAAAATATCCCGGGCGCGATAAATGCTTTCGTAGGTACTAAAACCTGCATGATCCATAAAAATGTCCCGGCTTGATACGCCTTTATTCATCAGATAGCTCTTCATAGCATTGACTTCATCATAATTTTTCCGCCCATGGTCACCGCTGACTAATAGCTTAGGCGCTTTGCCTTGTTCGTAAAGTTCATATCCTTCTGTTAGACGGTCACCAAGCATAGGTGACGGAGTTCCGTCTGGAGCAACATATGCGCCTAAAACAAGAATGGCATCTACAGAAGGAATATCTTTTAGGTTAAGGATGTAGTTCGAGCCGACCTTCTCGACATACTTGTTTACAGCCAGAGCCGTGCTCCCTAAAAGCACTAGAATGACAAGAAAGAGGCTGACAAATTTAGCCAGACGGACTCTTAGTAATTTGACTTTTTTCATATTGAACAATCCTTTTTCTCTCGAACTTGACATAATATCATAACTCCCCTTAGTATGTCGCCAATGTATCAGGAAATTTCTTCAGAAACCTTTTTACAGCACTTATGTATCACTTTTACTTTACACTATTTTCCTTTATTAATCTATTACTATTAATTCATAGATATCTTCCATAGTAAATTAATAATCGAGCAAGTATTATCTCTTACAGAAAGCCGACAACGGGAATTTCTTGCTTCACTTCAATATCCTTGATCAACTCGCGGAATTTAAGGCAGGGTTTAAAGGAACTCTGTAAAATATTGATAGTTACATATTTGGATAGTACAATTATTCTTAAGGATTATAGGGGGATATGGCGGTTGCATTTATCCAATCGTAAGACTCCCGCTTTTACAAGCGGGATTGGTTCAGAAATGAGGTATAAGGACATGAAACTTGTTGCTATTGGCGATTCGATTACTGAAGGTTATCCTTTCAGCCGTCAGGAATCCTGGGTTGAATATCTGGCTGGGGAATTAAAATGCGAGGTAATAAATCAGGGTATTAATGGGGATTTCACCAAAGGGATGCTCGAACGTTTTGAACAAGATGTACTAGCGTTCATGCCCACTCATGTCATTGTCCTTGGGGGGGCAAACGATGCCTATGAGGAAGTAAGTCTGGATCAAGTAAGCGAGAATTTTAGGCGCATGATTGAATCGAGTCAAAGGAAGAACATTATCCCTATATTAGGTTTGCCAACCCCCTCATTGTTACCTGAAGAAGAACGCTTTTTAGTGGACTATCGAAAATGGTTGGTTGAGTATGCAGCCGAAAAATCAATCTTCGTGATTGATTTTTATTCTCCTTTTCGTCTTAGAATCAATAGGGGTCAAGCTGCTGAACTTTTTGTTGATGAAGTCCATCCAAGTAAAAAGGGATATATGTTTATGGGAGAAATTGCTTCCCAAACGTGGAAGAAGTGGAAAATAATTTAATCTGGGGTATCCTTATATTTCCTTGCTTTGGTGGTATAACTAAAGTAAGATCATCAAAGAAGCCGGGAAATTTATCTAGAAATTTACAAAAAATTAATTTGAAATTTAATGATTGGAGTGCTATGATTGTATAAACCGTTGATGGGGAAGTAAAAGCGCACACCAACCTCTCAGAGAGTCGAGTACGGTGGAAACTTGACAGGTATTGGAGCGAGTAAATGGGCCCCTGAGGGCGAAGCGAATCGGCATTAGCCGTAGTAGTTTCCGACGCTAAGCCAGCGTTATAAGGCGAAGGGTGTGATGGCACTCTGCATAAGAGGATGCATGAATTTGTGCATCAATTAAGGTGGTACCGCAGATTAACGTCTGTCCTTATTATTAGGGCAGGCGTATTATTTTTGAGTCCACTCTCGGTCTCAGAGATTATACGCTGTCTGAGACGTGCAGAGAAATTACCCGCAAATTTTAAATTTGAGGGAGGAAAATGATGATGAAAGACTTGAAATTAGCAGGACTTGACTCGGAACGAAGCATCATTGAGGTGGACGGAGTAAAAATAGGCGGAGAGGAAATTATCTTGATGGGCGGACCGTGTGCCGTTGAATCAAGTATTCAGATGCAGGAATCTGCTGCATCTGTAAAAAAAGCAGGAGGGAAAATTCTGCGTGGCGGAGTATTTAAACCTCGTACCTCACCATATAGTTTCCAAGGATTAGGCTTGGAAGGCGTCAACTACATGGTCCAGGCCGCTAAAGAGTATGGTTTACTCTGTGTCACTGAAGTCGTTGACACACGAAGTTTGGATTTAGTGGTTGATAAGGTTGATTTGCTGCAAATAGGCGCTCGCAATATGCAGAATTTCGAACTTCTTAAATTAGCCGGCAAGGTTGATAAACCAATTATTCTTAAACGGGGCTTATCGGCAACGATTGAGGAATGGCTGCTGGCAGCGGAATATATTTTATCAGCGGGTAATCCCCGTGTGATTCTCTGTGAACGTGGTATTCGGACCTTTGAACCCAGTACGAGGAATACCTTAGATGTAAGTGCCGTAGGAGTGGCTAAAGAACTCTCTCACCTTCCGGTCATTGTTGACCCGAGTCATGCTGCAGGGAGAAGGGACTTAATTTCTTCCTTAGCAAAAGCTGCTATTGCTGCGGGAGCAGATGGGTTGCTGATAGAAATGCATCCTAACCCTGATGAAGCTGTAAGTGATGGACCTCAGTCACTTACGCCGGAACAATTTTTGGGTTTGGCTCGAGAATTGGGCGGGGTTGCCCGATCGGTCAGGAGAGCTTTTGACATGGGAACAGGTGATTCGCTTGAAGCGCTGCGTTCCCAGATCGATAAGATTGATCGCGATATAATTGAAGGTTTAGCGGAACGTATGCAAATCGTCAGGAAATTAAGCGATCAGAAACGGCTGGATCGAGTGAAGGATGTTAGCAGAGAAAAAGAGATAATCCAGCGTTTAATGACTTTGGCTGAAGAGCTAAATCTGCCTTCAGACTTAATTAAGAAGATTTACCCCTTAATTTTCGAGTATGGCGTTCAAACTCAGATAAAAAGCAAATTGCAGGATGAAAAAATTGACTCATCCTTCTATAATCTGGGGAGTAAATAGTGTAGTCTAGGTTGAGAAAGTGATAAATTTTTATATCAGCGTAAGAGAGAAGGCTTAGTTTAGTTTCTGAACTAAGCCTTAGTAAAGCGTGCTGCTGCAGCCGGCAAGAGGAAAGAAGACGTCACTGTGGATTACCTAAAACTAGGTACTAGGACTTTTTATCTTTTTGCCCTCTCCAGGCGCTGGCGTACTTTTCAAAGGTCTTTTTAACCGTTGTTCCGATTTCGCAGTAGGCCTCATCATTTAAATTTGCTAAAGAGGTTCGGATTGACCATTCGGGACCGCCAAACCCGCCGCCGTTTAAGAGGACAATTGAAGATTCTTCAGCCAGCCGGAAGAGAATGTCTGTGGGTTCATAGATGGTTTGCAGGTACTTCACGAATTCGTCGCCATAGTTTTGTTTAGCCCAAATTGCTAAGTCAATTTGACTGTAATAGGCAGCGTTGTATGGATCATCGGGCAAGGAACGATCAAAGCCCTCAAACAACAATTTTTGGCGACGGCGGCAAATTTCCTGGGTCAATTTTTTATAACGATTTTCATGGTCAAGTAAGCAGAACAGCGCGAAAAGGCCCATTTGAACTTGTTGCGGGGTGGATAAGCCTGCTGTATGGTTAAGTGCTACTTGCCGGCTATCGGCGACCATACGATCAATAAAGCGAATTTTACTTGGATATAATGATACGCTCTCATAACGTTCGGCGAGTTCCTCGATTTTAGTGTGAGGAAGTTCGTGCAGTAGGTGATCGTAGACATTGTCCTGGTGCAAGGCGATAACCCCTAAACGCCAGCCTGTTGCCCCGAAATACTTGGAAAACGAGTAAACTCCCAGAGTATTAAAGGGTAAGTCTGCCATCAGTGAACGAAAACCATTAACAAAGGTGCCGTAGACATCATCGGTAATAATCATCAAATTAGGATTATGCAGTCGGACAATTTCTGTCAGATAGTCTTTGGATTCGGTCTTGAGAGCCACTGACGGCGGGTTGCTTGGGTTTACTGTAAAAAGAGCTTTAACATGAGGATCTTTCAACTGATCAAGTTCGGAATTTGGATACTGCCACAGATGGTTGCCTTCTTCATCCATCTCCGTGGCGTTTATTTTTATTACTTCAAATTGATAACGTGATAAATGCGGTATCTCTAAGTAGGGGGTAAATGTTGGGACCATGAGGGCAATTTTGTCTCCCTTTGACAGTAGTTTGTTGGCTATTAAGGAGTCAAAGATATAACACATGGCGGCCGTACCGCCCTCAACGGCAAATAAATCATAGCGACCGGCGGGGGGAGTCCCGTCACACATTTCCTGGATAAGGTAATTGTGAACCACCTGTTCAAGGTGTCTGAGCATACGATCCGGTACGGGATAATTATCTCCGACAATACCATCGACCAGTTCGTGGATCCAAGGGTCGGGCTCAAAGCCCATCGTTTGAGTTCCATAAGTGAGGACATTTTCCAGCAGTTTAACTCCAGGTGCCTCAGGATGTTTCTTAAGATAGTTTTTGAAGCGCAGAGCAATTCCCTCTTTATGAGGCATACCGGCGAGGTCCTTGTCTTTCCAGGTATTGCGGGTTTCTTCGATGGCAAAATGCCCTAAGCTAAAGAACGCTTCCCGGGGAGTAGCGGCAATCCAATTCGGGTTTCCCCTTCCCGCGTTAAGCATCGCCCATAAACTTGTGTCGTGATGTTTATCGGCGAGAGCGATTAATTTGTTTTTGAGTTCGAAGGGACTGAGGTTTTCGTACTCGATTTCCAGTTCTCGACGGGTCTGATCGTTATTAATAGTTATCATTCCTTCCATTTGTCATAGAATTAGTTTTGATTTTGCTTTAAGTTTTACTTTTGTTTATTAGATATAGATATTCTCCAAGTGGATTTAGCAGATAAAGATTAGGGTCATTATTTGATTCTAAAGGTACTCTGCGCGCTAACTAAGGCATTTATACACCTTTTTGTACTCTCAGACTTTTATGCCGCATAGCGGCACCACCGATGAATGGGAAATTTATTTCCCAGGGAAGACCCACATGCCGTTACGCAGCACTATCAGCTGATGATGAAAAATACTCAACAAGGGTAATGCTATTATTGTGGCTGTCGAAGATGGACGAACTGAAATGAAATTAAGTTGCTCTGAGCCAGTAAATTAAAAAATCTTAACAAGTTAGTCTTATCTTCTTAAACTTCTTTTAAGAAACCATGAGTATAATGGTTTCCGGAGGTGCAAAAAAATGGACGGATTTACATATGGCCGAACAAAATTCCCGCCTACGATCATTTACGTATTAATATGTGGATTTCTAACGGCGATATCATTTTGGGTTTCCTATCATGGGATAGCCGATTGGTCATTTAGGACGCAAAGAGGGTTTTGGAATCTCATGGGATTTTTCTCCTTGTTTTTCACGATGGGTTCTGTTTTGCTCTGGTTCTTGAAAAAGAGGATAATTCGTGGGAAACAAAGAGAACCTGGAAGTTTAGTTTGGGTGAACGGCTCAACAATAAAGGGCTTGAGAGAAGCACATGTCACTCTGGGATGGTTAGCTTTTACCTTTGGCCTTGGGCACAGTGCTTTTTATCTGGTTAATCTGCCGTCAAGAATGAATAATGTTTTCAGCGGTATTGTTGCTCTGGCAGGGATGATTCTCGTATTGCTCACGGGCATAATGTACAGGCATAAGATCATTAGTATGAAAACTTGTAGAATGAGCCATAGAGTAATCTCTTGTATCTTTGGTCTGCTAATTTTAGCGCATATTTAGAAACGATAACGAACTGGACATACTACCTCCAGTTCGTTTGTTTCTGCGATTAAACTTCTTTTGCAAAAAAGGAAGGAATTATTAGGGCAATACCGAATTACTTTAGCAAAAATAGTTGAGAATAAGCCAAATTTTAAGGACCTTAACTAACTCCGTTTTAACTATCCCGTAAGTTATCATAATTGAAAGGCGTGAAATTTAAATGTCACTAAAACCAAGGCATATTTATTCTGAAGAGTGGAGTCCTTCGCAGGAGCAGATTAACAGTATCTTTCCGCTGGATAAGATAACCTTAGAAATTGGCAGGAATCCTGGGCTTAAGGTGTTTCGTGATGAGGAGATCAAGACGAAGTATCCTGCTCAATATAATATCTCTGTGCAAGCAAGGGCTTATAGCTTGGGATTAGTTGAACTGCTGCATGAATATTATGAGTCTAATAAAGGGAAGCCTGAACTTGGTGATTTAATTGGCGTAGAATTACCACAAATTCTTTGGGAAGATAGTTTAGGTTATGAAGATAAGTTGATCACTCTGCATATTTCCAAACTCAATAAGCAAGAAGTCTTTATCAATGATATTGTTCTCGTCAAAAATGAAGATTTTGATATTCTCAGCGATGAATTGATTGATCAAGTACTTAATAATTTAAGAGTTTTTGCCAAAGAACAAGGCGCCAGGTATTTATCTGGTTATGCCGCTAATCGCAGTACTTTAGCCCTCTTCAAAGGCAAAGGATTTCAAGAAGATAAGCGGGAGAATATGGGCAATGATTATCTCTGGAAAATTGCGGCATTGACCGGAGAGCAGATGCCTTTTTATACTGAACTATAAAGTGTCAGTAATAAAGGATAATATGGTTTGCCAATATTCTTGAACTAAAAGGAGATTAAATAATGGCCAACAAAATTACTGTTTTTTCGGATTTCTTGTGACCCTTTTGTATGATTGGGAAAGTCCCCCTTGACCAGTTGGCCAAGGATAAAAATTTGGAAGTAGAATGGAAGTCCTTCGAATTAAGGCCGGAGGGAGTGGAAATTCCGCCTAAACCGCCTGAGTATCTGGAACGGGCGAAGGCGGGCATTGAAGCTATGGGACGCAAATATGGCATAAAGATGGTATTTAATGATAAAAGCAAGCATTCCCGGTTGGCTTTGCAAGGTGCAAAGTATGCGGAAGAGCATGGGAAGGGAGATCAGTATCATAACATTGTGTTTGCGGCCCAATTTCAACAACAGAAAGACATTAATGATCTCGAGGTATTAGCAGATTTGGCCGGAGAAGCCGGACTTGATCCGGAACAATTTCGGAAAGCATTGCTCTCGAAGGATTATGAACCGGCGGTTTTGCAAGATTTAGAGGAAGCTCAAGACTTGAGAATCCCTGGGGTTCCGTATTTTGTTGCTGAAGGCGGGACTGCTTTTGGGGTTCAAAGTTACGAGGATTTGGAGAAACTTGTTTTTGGCACAAAATTAACCTCTGATGGGCTTTCCCTGGATTTGAAACTCAAAGAATAAATACTATAAATTTGCCTATTGTCATGTTCAGATGTGAGCGACAATCAAAAAAGGCTGCAACGAAAAAACGAGGCTGCAAGAGAATTTTTTGCAGCCTTGAAGTTTAGCTTGAGAGGATGTAACCATGTGACAAAAGTTGAACGAATTTTGGCGGCAATAAACTTTGCAGACGTGGATCGTGTTCCCAATGGAGAGTTTAATCTCGATGACAATTTTGTGGCTAAGTTACTGGGCCTTAGGAATGATGTGAGTTTTGAAGACAGGGTGGAGGCTTGTGAACGCTGTGGACTCGATGCTGTGGCTTTTGGCTTGGAAAATGAATCAGGAAACCAAGCCCGAGTTTGGGCAGAATTAAAACGTTGGAGAGACGAAACGGATTTTTTTATTTTTGCCCTTATTGATGGCCCGTTCCAGGGAACGGCTAAACTTTTTTCATCCTTTACCAATTATCTGTTAGCCATTGCTCAAGGGGATCCGATAATTCCGGAACTCGTCCAACAGGTGACAGCGACAAACCTCGAATTGGGATTAGATGCCTTAGCACTCGGCGCTCATGGAATTATCATAGCGGATGATATTGCCTATAATGGAGGGACATTTGTGTCACCGGCTGCTCTGCGCCTGAATTTTTTTCCTGGTCTCAGAGAACAGGTTAAAATGATACAACGTGAAAAAGCTCCGGTTTTCTTCCATGCGGATGGAGACTTAAGAAAGGTATTACACGATATTATAGATTTAGGAATAAATGGGCTGCATTCTCTTGACTTTCAATCATTAGAGGAGATATCTGAGGTCAGAAAGGCAACGGAAAATCGGGTCTGCCTCATGGGTGGTTATGATCTAGGATGGTTTGAAGAGGAGAAGAGAATAGAGAGAGCCTATAATTTGTTAGAGGTGACATCCAAAGGAGGGGGATACATCTTCGGCAGCAGTGCCGGTATCCTTGGAAGCGCTCAAACTCCCCAAAATGTTCTTGAAGTTTATCAATTTGTAAATACCTATCAAAGCACTCGAGTGATGAACTTACATAACTCTTAGATACCCTTGGTGTCGATGCTGGCGAAAGGATAGAAGTGAACTCGCTTACGCTAAAGCTGAACATCGGGATTTCGGTGACGAAAGTGTCTTGTGGACACTTTCCCCGAAAGCGCCTAGCCCATAACAAATGCTATCGCGCTGAAGGATGGACAATAGGTACAAAGTTGGGTAGAATAGTGATGTAGAAGTTCTGTGATCCTTTCACAGGTGTAGTAAGGTAGAATGTCATGAAGAGAACCAGGGGAGAATGTTGGATAATTAGTATTGGAGGATGGTTGAACATGGGGTATTCAGCGCTGTTAGTAAGCTATCCTTCTGAGGTAGCTTTTTTTGTTTTTAACAGGAATTCTCTAAGATAAGCAGAAAGGTTGGTTATTTTGTGATCTGGAACAAAGAGCAAGAATGCATGAACCGACGTCAGCTTAAAGAACTGCAATTGGAACGTCTGAAGTGGACAGTGAATAGGGTTTACAATAATGTTCCGCATTATCGGGCGAAATTTGATGAATTGGGAATTAAGCCTGAGGCTATTAAAGCCTTAGATGACCTAAAGCACTTACCTTTTACCACTAAGGTTGATTTAAGAGATAACTATCCCTTTGGACTTTTTGCTGTTCCTCGTAAGGATATCATTCGTGTGCATGCTTCTTCCGGTACCACGGGACGGCCTGTTGTTGTAGGATATACAGCCAATGATCTGAAGACCTGGACCGACCTTACCGCACGAATGGTCACTATGGCGGGAGTTACCTCCGACGATGTAGCTCAGATCGCCTTTAACTATGGTCTATTCACCGGCGGATTTGGGCTGCATTATGGTTTGGAAAGGGCGGGCGCTCTTGTAGTTCCAGTTTCGGGCGGGAATACGGAACGTCAACTTATGCTCATGCAGGATTTTGGCACGACTGTTCTAATTTCCACGCCAAGTTACTCTCTGTATATTGCCGAGGTGGCAGAAAAGATGGGCATTGATATCTCTGCTTTAAAGCTGAGGATAGGCCTATTCGGAGGCGAACCATGGACAGAGGAAATGCGCAGGGAGATTGAAACCAGACTTCACATATCGGCTTCTGACAATTATGGACTTAGTGAGGTCATGGGGCCGGGAGTAGCCGGAGAATGTGAGTTCAAATGCGGGCATCATATTGCAGAAGATCACTTCATTGTTGAGACAATAAACCCTAAAACCGGTGAAGTTCTCGAGCCGGGTCAAGAAGGGGAATTGGTTTTTACCTCTTTAACTAAGGAAGCCTTTCCTGTAATACGTTTTCGAACAAAAGACATTTCGCGTGTCATCCAAGAGCCTTGTCAGTGCGGCCGAAGTACTGCCCGGATGCGCAAAGTTGTGGGCCGAACGGATGATATGTTGATTATTCGCGGGGTTAACGTTTTTCCGTCTCAGATAGAAAGTGTCTTGATGACTATAGAGGGCATCAGTCCTCACTATATCATTAATATTTATAAACATAATTTTTTGGATGAACTTGAAGTCGTTGTTGAGTTGACTCGGGAAGATTTGCTTGAACCTTATTCAAAACTTGAAGATTTTTCGGCTTACATTCGGCAGAAATTGCACGGTGTGCTTTCCATTAATGTACGTTTAAAAGTTGTTCAGCCGGGAACTCTTGAACGAAGTGCCGGAAAGGCCAAAAGGGTCTTCGATTATCGGAATTAGTATCCATATTGGTTAATTAAAGATCATATTGTTTCGGTTTACGTTAGATACGTAGAAAAATAACTTTACTAAAGAAGCATATCAATTCGTTATACATTGGTATGCTTCTTTGTTTTGATCCCATTTAGCAGCTAGATCTATTCTTGCTCATATATCTATAAAAACCTTATAATGATTAGAGAAAAAGATTGTATTCTTTACCTAGAGAATGATTATAAGGAGAATGTATGATTATCAAAAAATATCACAGTTTAAACGAGCCAGTTATGAGCCGGGTTTTAGAACTTGAAACTATTTGCAACGATTATGACCAGCTGAAGGGAAGTGTTTTTTTAGATACTTCTCTAAATTTTAACCAAGCAATCCCCGGCATTTTTCTTCTTTATGAGCGCCAAACATTAATTAGCATGTTATCGATGTTCATGCCAAGTCATTTGGAAGTCGAAATTTCAGCAATGACGAGACCGGAGTACCGGCAGAATGGCTATTTTACTGCTTTGTTGGAACAGGCTGTTGAAGAATTACGCAGCCACAACATCCCGGGAGTTCTTTTTGTCTGTGAAAGACCTTCAGACTCAGGTAACGATGTTCTTAATCATTTGAAAGCTAGATATGAACATACAGAATACTATATGAGTTTGGCCATAGGCGGACAATTAAATCCGGGAAAGCAGCGATTGTCTCTTGCTAAAGCTACTCTTCAGGACTTAGAAATACTTGTTCAGCTCAGCAGAGAGATATTTGAAGACAATTATGATGATACGAAGAGTCTAATCCAGAATCGCCTTAATTCGAAAACCCGAGAGCAATATCTAGTCACTGTTGATGATAAACCTATGGGAATAGCTTCAGTGAATCATTTGACTGTTGAAGAAGCCTCGATTTTTGGTTTGGGGATTCTGCAGGAATATAGGGGTAATGGTTATGGCGAAGAACTCCTGGAGCTCATTCTGGAAAACTTGTGGAACCAGGGTAAGCAGCAAGTAACTCTTGAGGTAGACAGCAAAAATGATCGTGCTTTTAGGCTTTACCAAAGGATGGGTTTTCGAATAGAGCTTGCCTATGACTTTTATCGCAAGCAAGTTGCCGAGTTTTGCTGACCAGAGTTTTAAGGAAGAATAGAACGGAGGTAAACTAACAGTGTGCCTTATAATTTTTGCCTATGACATTCTTCCCGACTATCATCTTGTTCTTGCGGCCAATAGGGATGAATTCTATTATCGTCCGACAGCGGCTGCGAATTTTTGGGAACCCGAATCCAAGATTTTGGCCGGGCAGGATCTGGAAATGATGGGGACTTGGATGGGGATTACCAGAGCAGGACGTTTTGCTGCTTTGACAAATTTTCGCGACCCTGCCTCACAAATCAGGAATCCAAGATCCAGGGGATTTCTTGTCAGGGATTTCCTGAGGTCTGAGGAGCCGCCTCAGAGATATCTGGAAAACGTTAACCATACCCAGTCTTTATATAATCCCTTTAATCTTCTTGTAGGGGATCTTTCATGTTTAATGTATTTCAGTAACCAAGGCCCTGTAGTTCAAGACCTAAAACCTGGATATTATGGCCTCAGCAATCATTTTTTGGATACACCCTGGCCGAAAGTTCGCAAAAGTAAAGATGCCTTGGTTAATTATTTGGAATTAAACCGTGAAGGAGTGATTGCTTCGGAGCGTCTTTTTGAAATCCTTGCCGACACCAACCCGGCTCAAGACGAAGAGTTGCCCGATACAGGGATAAGTCATGATCGTGAAAAGATGCTTTCGCCAATTTTTATTGCAGGAAAGGATTATGGAACCAGATCTTCTACTGTGCTCCTTCTTGACCGAAAACAAAACATGTTTTTTCAAGAAAGAAGCTTTTACGGAAATAGTAAGTCTTGGAGTGAAGTCATTTATCAGTTCAAATTAGACACATAACAACTATGAATTATTGTAGTTTGAAGTAATTGTCATCAAGTCCACAAATATAGTATTCAGATCGATAAATAATAGGAATATTTTCCATATCCTTATTTAAAAATGGTATACTGGTAGGAGAGAAACAAGAGTATTTTGGAGAAAATTCAAAATTGTTAGTAAGAAAGGTTTTGATCTAATGTCAAACCAACAAGATACCCCAGTTATTCTGGCTGATCAAGTTCAGACAACTCTTACTTACCTTGAACCACTTTCCCGGAAGGTATTTTTATCGCTTGTTCCTCCAAGTTCTTTGAATAACCGTGCTGATGTGGATCAAGTACGTCAGCAATTAGAAAACAATTTTAACCCAGTGTGTATCCCTTTGGCTTTAATGAGTAAAATTCCAAATCTCTGCCGTAGTTCAGAATGGCAAATAACGGCTACCTTGGCCGAAAAAGGTTTAGGCTGGGAGCTTATCGATATAGAACCAGGGAATAGGACTCAGGAGCAATTTGGTTTAGCCGTAGACATTGGAACAACGACAGTGGTTGTTTACTTAATTAACTTATGTAACGGAGATATTTTAGGGCATGCTGCAGATTACAACGGTCAGATAAGCCTGGGTGAGGATATTTTAAGCCGCATCCGTCAGGCAGCTGAGCCTGGTGGTATAAAACGTTTGCAAGCCCTAGTATTAGATACTCTTAATCGCTTAATTAGATCTGTCTGTTCTTCCTCTCTAAAGCCCTGTCAGATAACTGCAGCAGCTATTGGAGCTAATACTACAATGATTCATCTTTTGCTTGGCCTCGACCCCGCTTCGATTTGCCGTGCTCCCTATACGCCTATTGTTAATAATCCAGGTTTAATCCCTGCGGGTGAGCTTGGCCTGGAGATCCATCCCTTAGCGCCGATTTATTGTCTGCCTAGTATTGGCAGTTACTTAGGCGGAGATGTAATTGGCGGGGTTTTAGTCAGCGGCATGCACAGGAAATCTGATGTTTCCCTGTTTGTGGATATTGGTACTAATGGAGAAATAGTTATGGGCAATGAGGAATGGCTTGTGGCCTGTGCAGGAGCAGCCGGACCGGCCTTAGAGGGCGGGGTGACCACGTTTGGTATGCGGGCCGAGCCTGGAGCAGTCGATCATGTGGTAATCAATGGAGAGAGCGGAAGAGTTCACTATACAACCATTGGTGGAAAACCGGCGCGGGGAATTTGCGGTTCAGGTTTAGTGGATATTTTAGCAGAGCTTTTTTTAAACGGGATAATTGACCGGACAGCTCGCTTTACTGAGGGCAGAGAGGAGTTTGTCATTGTTCCTGCCGGAGAGACAGCTATGGGTAAGGACGTTGTTGTTAATCAGATTGATATTAATAACTTTGTGGCAACCAAAGGAGCTGTCAACGCGGCGACAGATCTTTTGCTGGAAAATGTAGGCTGTCCTTGGCAGGATATTGGCAATTTTTATGCCGCGGGAGCCTTCGGACAATACTTGCCGGTAGAATCAGCTGTTACGATTGGTCTTTATCCGGATCTCCCCCGAACTTCCATTATCCGTTTGGGCAACAGTTCAGGTGAGGCTGCCCGGCAGGTCCTGATCTCTCGCACAAAGCGTAATGAGGCTGAGGCTATTGCCTCTAAGGTGACTTATTTTGAACTAAATGCTAATTCGTCCTTTATGGAAAAATTCGTAAGCAGCAAATTTCTTCCCCATACGGAGCTAGACCGCTATCCGAGCGTTAGAAAGAAATTGGAAAGCCGACTTAATTCCTCTATGGATGTACTATAAGGTTTCACTAACGATGGCTGACCAATTTTTGCCTTTATAGGCGTTATAACCGCGAGTATGAGCGTAACCATAAATTTTTGTTCCTCTTGCATCCTGATCAAAAATGTAGCCGTAGGTTTCTCCTTTTATGGCAAACTGGGCCGCCTTAAGTTGTTTTAAATTATCGGTAAGGATTCCTTTGCGGCTCCGGCAGGCGATGACATAACCATCTTTGTTGATAATGAAAATATCCCCGTTCTTACCGATACGGGCAGAATCGATAATGTCGTAGATGAAATTCCAATTAAATCTTGTGGAGAAATAGCCTAACAATTGATTTTCCTCACTGCGAATAGGACAGGTATAAGCGACAGTATGCAGCTTGCTGACTTGAGAAAAATAAAGATCACTTACTGAGATGGCGTCTGCGGATCTAGCGTCTTTAAACCAGTCTTTATCGGACATATCTTCTCCGATAAGTTCATGATGAACACCGGCTGCAACGACTTTACCTTCTGTATTAAGCACATATAAATCGAGATAGACTTCATAGATATCAACAAGTTTTTTTAAAAGATCATTAGTTACGGTTGTCTGGTCGGTCCCGGTGGAACTCAAGCAGTTTTTTACCTTGTCAAATGTGGCCCATGCCTGAGCATCACAATTGCGTTCAAAAAGGTTTCGATCAATTTTATCGATTGTATCATAAGCTACATCCGCCGTTCGGACAGCCATGACTTCATTGGCTTTGGATTGAATGTTTTGGATAATCGTCGTACTTTCTTTCGTAGATGTTAAGCTTCGGGTGGCAAGTTTTTTAATTTCATCGGCAACGACGCTAAACCCTCGTCCGGCTTCGCCTGCTCGTGCCGCTTCGATTGCCGAATTAAGAGACAGAAGGTTCGTGTGTTGGGCGATTTGGCGTATGGAATCAATAACTTGGCTCATTTCCAGGTTGGCTTCTTTCAGTTCGTTAAGTAAAACAGAAGTATCGATACTTAGATTGTTGCTGGACATGCTGAAACACCTCACAAAAAAAATAGCCTACCTGGAAAGAATCAGGTAGGCTTCGTTGCCACGTTAAAATTTATTATATGACAGATGAGAAATTTTGCAAAGCATTTCTTTTAACTATTGAGATTAATAATATTTAGTGAGTTGATGTTTTAGCATAAGACACTTGTTAAAGTTAATTGAGGTGAGGAAGAATCATTGACAAATAAAAAGCCTCTGTATAAAATGGTTCAGCAAAGGACTATTTTCAGATGAACTATTTTATACGGAGGTGCCTTATGGATAATTCTAGTAGCAAGGTTAAACTCGCTGCCGAGGTTGTTCAATCGTTTATGGTAATCAGTAAAAAACTCGTCAGCTTCACTCAGCAAAATGCTTCGAGCTTGGGTTTAACGATCCAGCAAATGGGAATTATCAATACGATCTATACCACGCCTAGTGCCACTCTTAAAGCGGTCACTGAAAAATTGCAAATGTCTAAAAGCACAGTCAGTGTCAATGTCGAAGAACTTGTTAAGGCTGAACTTATTACGAGAAAAACAAGTGAAAATGATCGTCGGGAGATTAATTTAACCCTTACGCCGGAAGGGTTAAATTTAGCACAGAAATCTTGTCAGAATGCTTCATCTTATAAAGCGATGCAGTCAGCTTTAGAAAATATATCTGCAGAAAAAATCCAAGGTCTGCTGGAAACCCATCAGGAGTTATTGGCGAATTTACAAGAGTACAATATGTCAATCTAAAAAAGAAATATGGCTTCTTCGTAAATAGCAGCGTCAAAGCTTAATTGGGATGCTCGGGAGTGGGGACCGTAAAGGATAACCGGCTGAATGTCAGAACATCCTTGAATTCCAGAAAGTTATAGGAATTTTTTTGAGCATTTTCCATGAGTTCGGATAGGGGGGTGGCGGTCAGAATTACATCCTTAGGTTCCATCAGCTGGGCAACTAATTTAAAATGTTGGGTATTAAAACGTATGGCAATGTGTAAGTCATCAGTATATACCATTTGAAGAACGTAAGAGTCTTGGTGTTCTGTCGCAAACCAATGATATGTATAATTTGATAAACCGGCTTTATTTATGGCTCTAATCGTTTCCTTGAATTCTTTAACGTAGAGAATTAAGACATCGCGGCCGTTTTCGAGTTTGCCAAAGGCAGATTGTTCAGGTGTGTAAGCCTGAGTAAACATTTAAATCCCCCTTATAATAAATGCGAGAGCATATTATTCCTACTTAATTAAGCGGTTAAGGCTAGAGAATAAACACTCTCGTTTAGAATCAAGTACAGGCCTAGTTTTTCTCTAAATTCTATCATAAAAAAGATGCTTATGTGCAACTAATCTGCCGCTTTTCGCCAGATACTGATAAGTAAGAAGACAGTGTCTTCAAGCGGCAGCTAAGCATTCTTTAAACAGTATTTAAGGGTATTTAGATTTAAGTCGTTTGTCCAAATCTAATATATGGGGAGGGAGAATTATGGGAAATCCTTGTGGCACAACAAAGGCGAATATTTTGGAAAGCACAGAAATAGACGGGATGTCTGTATATTTTGGCACAGGTGTGAATCCGGTAAATTCACCGGCCCAGTTTTTCGTGGCCTGGGGTAAAGAGGTACTTGCTGATGGTTTAATACATACTTACAACATTAAGTCGGCTGAAAAGGGGATTGAATGGTTTAGCGATGAGGATGAGGCTGAGGCGAAATATTTAAAGATTCAGCGGCTTTTACTCGGCTGCTTGCTCTAACTCTCACCCAGCAGAGTGATTTATCCCTTGAAAAGGCGGTTAAGCTGACAAAGTTGCGCAGGGAAGTGACTAACGATATTGCTTGTATCCGGGGTGATGCAAGCAATATCGTTATTTTTTTGTAATTGGGAAAAAAGCCTTTTCATTTTTTTATAAAAGAGTATAATACATTTCAACAGTTAGATAATTATCTAAATATCTAAGGGGTTTATTGAAGGAGCGCGATGGAATGCTTAACCTACCATTTAAAGCACTGGCAGATCCCACAAGGCGGAAGATAATTTTGCTGCTCAAAGAACATGATATGACTGCAGGTGAAATCGCGGACCAATTTAATATGACGAAACCCAGCATTTCACATCATCTTAGTACTTTAAAACAGGCCCAGTTAGTGACGGATGAACGTAAGGGGCAAAACATTTACTATTCATTAAATACGACAGTTTTTCAAGAAGTTGTTAATTGGTTTTTTAATGCCGGTCATGTCAATGAAGGAGGAAACAACGATGAAGAACGTTAGCAGTTTGTTAAAAAAAGATTGGCCGATCCTGATCCTGATTGTTTTGGGCTTTGCTATGGGTATTTATTTCTATCCATCACTTCCGAACAGAGTTCCAATCCACTGGAATGCCCAAGGCCAGGTTAATGGTTATGGCAGCAAATTGTTTGGGACCTTTGGAATTCCTGTAATTATTTTAGCGTTGTACATTATGTTTGTGGCCTTGCCTTTTATAGACCCCAAACGAAAAAATTATCGTGCCTTTGAATCGACCTATCAGTTTCTCAAATATTTACTTGTTGTTTTTTTTCTGGGGATGCAATTAATTACCTTATTAATCGCCTCAGGTAGGGTTATGAATCAACCGGTTTTGATTCAGGTTATGGTATCACTGCTCTTCATCTTATTAGGGAATGTTATGGGCAGATTTAAGCATAATTATTTTGTAGGTATCAGAACTCCTTGGACTCTCGCCAACGAAGAAGTATGGCGAAAAACACATAGATTGGCGGCACCACTGTGGGTTTTTGGCGGAATTCTGAACATCCTTTTGGCTCTTGCCGGGATAACCTTCAATGGGCGTGGTTTTATTCTTATTTTAGCTATTATTGCTTTAGTACCCATTGGATACTCTTATTTAGTCTATCATAGGTTAGGTATTCATAACTAAAATAGTTGGTTGAGACAGTGAAACATTACGGTGGCCTAGTTACAATGAGCGCCAACAAAGATCGAACGATTCTTGCTGATTTTGTGGGATCGTTCGAAATACATATTGACCTGCTGCGAAAATTTTAGTAGAATAGCCCTTGTGATAATTAAATATGTTCATATAGTCGCAGAGATAGGGTCTGCAAGTTTCTACCGGACTGCCGTAAATGGTCCGACTATGAGCGAAATACCTGGCAAACGGATGCATTGTCTTGATGAAGGGCAAGTGTTATTAGTCGTTGGCTTTAAGCTCAGGCGGGCGAGGTTTCTCTCAGTGAATTTGAGTTGAAATCGCTCACCTGAGTTTTGTTTTGCAAATTGTTAGATGGTAAATGATCGAGGGGGGACTGACAAGGTGTTTACAGTACTTGATATGGCACAACCAGATAAGTTAGAGGAAGCCTTTGAGATTCTTGCGAAGAGAAAAAATAATACGATTCTTGGCGGTTGTGCCTTTTTAAAGATGAGTAAAAAGCGGATTGGAACCGGCATCGATCTTTCAAGACTGAACCTTGATTATATAAGGGAAGACAATGGGTTTATTGCAATCGGAGCTATGGCGACCCTCAGAGATCTGGAAACAAATGCCCTTTCAAGAGACGCCTTTGGCGGCATCCTTTCCCAATCGGTAAGGAATATTATTGGCGTACAGTTCAGAAATGGTGTTACTGTGGGGGCTTCGGTCTATTCGAGATACGGTTTCTCCGACCTCCTTACAGCCTTGTTAGTCTTGGACACCGAGGTCGAATTATATAATGGCGGCAGAATGCCCCTGCAAGATTTTTTACAAAAGCCTTATGAAAAAGATATTTTAGTTCAACTCAGAATTGAGAAAAGCCAAAGATCAGCCGCTTTTTCCAGTTTCAGAAAATCAGCCAGTGATTTTGCAGTTTTGAATGTGGCCGTTTCAAGTCTTGATCATCAATGGACCATTGCAGTTGGGGCAAGACCGGGAAGAGCAGTGATTGCAGAAACTGCTTCGAGAGCCTTAAGCCAAGGACATTTAAGCGCTGAGGAATTAGAAGCGGCCGCAAAAATCGCTGCAGATGAGTTATCCTTTGGAACCAATACCCGAGGAACAGCCGGTTATCGTAAAGCTCTTTGCCAAGTGTTGGTTAAACGAGGGATTATGGAGGTTTTACAATGCAAATCGAATTAATCGTTAATGATAAATCGGTAACTTGGGATATTGAAAAAGACGAGTTTTTAGCGGATACTCTTCGTGCACACGGGTTTCTTAGTGTCAAGAAAGCTTGTGATACAAGCTGCTGCGGATTATGTACGGTCTGGATGGACGGCAAACCGGTTTTATCTTGTTCTATTTTATCAATGCGGGCGCATGGTAAAAAGATCACAACTATTGAAGGAGTTGCTCAGGCTGCAGAGGAGTTTGCCCATATACTCACCGCTGAAGGGGCAGAACAATGCGGATTTTGCAGTCCCGGGTTTATTATGAATGTTTTGGCTATGAAAAATGAGCTGGACAACCCTACGGAAGATGAAATTATTCACTATTTAACCGGAAACTTGTGCCGCTGTACCGGCTATATGGGGCAGCTCCGAGCAGTCAAAACCTATCTGGGGGTGGCGTAAGTGCAAGAGGTAAGTTTGAGGAACGTCGGTCACAGTATTCCGAAAATTGATGGTCTGTCAATAGCTATGGGCAAACCTGCTTATACAGAGGATCTAGCCATGCCCCAGGCCCTGGTCCTGAAAATTCTCAGGAGTCCCCATGCTTTTGCCAAGATTATAAGTATTGATACGTCGAAAGCAGAGTTGGTTGAGGGCGTAGAGTGCATTCTTACTTATAAAGATGTACCCAAGGAGCGCTTCACTTTAGCCGGACAGTCTTACCCTGAACCTTCACCCTATGACCGCTTGATTCTGGAGAATGTTGTTCGTTATGTCGGCGATGAAGTTGCCATTATTGCTGCGGTGGATGAAAAAACAGCTCTGAAAGCAATGAAGCTGATCAACGTTGAGTATGAGGTGCTGGAGCCGGTTTTGGATTTTGAGAAGGCCATAGGCCATCCTTCAGTGGTTCACTTCGAAGAGGATTTAACCTGTAATTTTGATATCGGTTTGCATAAAGAACAGAATATCGTTTCTTCCCATGAACAAGCCGTGGGAGATGTCGAAAAAGTCCTAAAAGACTGTGAGTTCATTGTAGAAGATGTCTATTATCCTCAGGCCCAGGCCCACGCCATGATGGAAACCTATCGATCCTTTACCTATCAGGATCATATGGGGAGGTTAGTGGTGGTCAGCTCCACCCAGGTACCTTTTCATATAAAGAGACAATTGGCACGAGCCCTGCAGATTCCGGCAGCTAAGATTCGGGTTATTAAGCCGAGAATCGGAGGCGGGTTCGGGGGCAAGCAGACGGGAGCCGGAGATGTTTTTGCTGCTTTAGTTACTTTAAGAACGGGCAAACCGGCCATGATTATCTATGATCGCCAGGAAACCTTTAGTTGTACGACCAGCCGTCATGCCATGAGAATTAAAGTAAGACTGGGAGCTGATGCTGATGGATTTATTCGAGCAATTGATCTTGAAGTTTTATCGGATACTGGAGCTTATGGAGAGCATGCTTCTACTGTTTTAAGCTGTGTGGGGGAATATACGCTGCCGCTGTACAATAAAACGAAAGCTGTTCGGATTCGGGGAAACGCTGTCTACACCAATAAAATGCCGGCCGGAGCTTTCCGGGGATATGGTGCTACACAGGGAACCTTCGCTTTAGAATCAGCGGTTAATAAGCTCGCGGAACGTCTAGCCATAGATCCGACGGAGATTCGCCTGAAGAATATCAGCCAAAAGGGCGAGACCTTTCTGACTGGTCATGGGGTTCAGCTTGGCAGCACGGCCTTAGACCGCTGTATTAAAAAAGGTCGAGAGATGGTCGGCTGGAAGGAAAAATTTCCGCGCCAAACGATGAGCGGAGCAAAGATCAGGGGAGTTGGTATGGCTATCACTATGCAGGGCTCAGGAATAGCCAATATCGGCACGGCTTCCGCTGAGATACGCCTAACTGATGATGGAAACTTCGCCCTGCTTATTGGGGCAACGGATATGGGAACTGGCTGCGATACGATCTTGAGTCAAATGGCAGCTGAAGTTTTAGAAGTCCCTCTGGACAAGATTTACGTCAGTGCGGGGGATACGGACACTTCTCCTTTTGATCCCGGTTCCTATGCCTCAAGCACAACCTATTTAGCCGGCACTGCGGTTATTAAAGCTGCGGAAGAGTTAAAAGGTAAAATTTTAGCTCAAGGCGCTAAGTTTTTGGGAGTTTCTAAAGAGGACGTTATTTTTGAAGAACTTTCTGTGCGCAGGATTGGCGGAGAGGGAGAGATCAGTCTCGCTAAAATTGCCGAACAAACGATTTTAGGGATGGGAAATCTTCAGTTGGCAGCAATGGCAACCCATGGCAGTCAAATTTCTCCGCCTCCTTATGTGGCAGGATTTGCAGAAGTGGAAGTAGATGTGGAAACAGGCAAAGTTGATTTAATCGACTATGTTGCCGTTGTGGATTGCGGGACGATGATTAATCCTAACTTGGCTCGAATTCAAGCTGAGGGAGGAATTGTCCAAGGAATAGGTATGGCTCTTTTCGAAGAAGTTCGATACAGTAACTTGGGCAAAATGGAGACGAATACCTTTATGCAATATAAGATTCCCTGCCGCCAAGACGTCGGAAACGTTCGCATTGCTTTTGAAGAAAGTTATGAACCGTCAGGTCCCTTCGGAGCGAAGTCTATTGGAGAGGTTGTGGCTAATACACCGTCTCCAGCGATCGTCAATGCAGTATATAATGCAGTCGGAGTTCAAGTTCATCATTTGCCTGTTACTCCGGAGAAGGTCTTTTTAGAAATGCTGAAACAGCAGTAAGAGTAATTATGTCTGAAATTGCTTTGCTTCGACAGCAAATGACATGATAATTTGCTGTCGACAAAGAACCTTAGGTAGAGCTAATGCGTTCATTCCAGAAGAATGGTATAATAATTAACAAAGGGATTGATGGCGGGGAGGTGCGAGAGTGAAATGGATCATAAATCGGGGAAAGAACAATGTGCCACCAAAACTGTGACCCTGCCGCGCTTGAATCGCTTGAGCCCCTCTTTGGAGAGTACGGCGTTAAAGATTATGGAGGAATCTGGAGAACTTGCCCAAGCAATTGGTAAATTCAGAGGACTAAGCGGTGAACGACAACGTCTCGAAGAAGAGGAAGCCATGCAACGAGTAGCTCGTGAGTTGGTTGATGTGGCTCAAACTGCTGTTACCATGATGTTTGTTCTTGAGGAACAATATGGAATCAATTTGGAGACTATTTTGCAAGAGCATATCATGAAGCTGCGGCATAAGGGCTATTGTGATTAGCGAGAAGCTTCGGGGAGTATCTTCCTCAGGCTCTCTCGCTTATTTTTTGATCGCGTAGCAATAACTGGAAGTAAAAGAAAGTTTTCGCGGATTAACGGGATTAATCTGGTATCCTTTTAATTTATTGACTTTTGGCGTTATATTTTGGACAAATTACTTAATTAATTTAATTTAATATATTATAATAAAAGAAATGGCTGGCAGAAGATAGTTTTAGTTTTTGTGAATAAGGGAGTTTGGTAATGACTGAATTGCGTTATAATCCCTTGTTAGGGGACTGGACAATGGTAGCGTCAAACAGACAAAACAGGCCGA
This sequence comes from Desulfosporosinus sp. FKB, assembly GCF_002196705.1. Classification (GTDB taxonomy): domain Bacteria; phylum Bacillota; class Desulfitobacteriia; order Desulfitobacteriales; family Desulfitobacteriaceae; genus Desulfosporosinus. The sequence continues at coordinate 61,566 of NZ_NADJ01000035.1, read as the reverse complement.
ACATGCCGAGGGGGGAATGTCCCTTTTGTCCGGGGTCAGGTAGAGTTCCGGAACACTATGATGTTTTGAAATATGATAACGATTTTCCTGCTTTAATGGCAGACCCGCCGGAGCCGGATCCGGTGGCGACTTCCCTGTTTCGGACAGAAAAAGCCTTAGGAAAATGTGAGGTAATTCTCTATTCGCCTAATCATACAACAACATTGCCGGAGCTTTCATTGGAACATATCGAAAAGCTGATTGATTTATGGACAGAGCGATTCGTAGCTTTAAGCCAAGAAGCAAACCATCAATATATTATGATCTTTGAAAACCGGGGTGAAGAATGTGGTGTGACGATGCCTCACCCGCATGGACAGATCTATGCTTATTCATGGATTCCACTTAAGATTCGAACGGAATTGGAAAACTGCCGCAGGTATCATACTGCGAAGGGATCATGTTTGATTTGCGATCTGAATAACGCTGAATTAGCTTTTAAAAAGCGTATTATCTATGAAAATGAACATTTCCTCGCCTATATTCCCTTCTTTACCGATTATCCCTACGGTTTATTTATTGTCAGCAAAAGCCATAAAACTGCTTTGAGCGATTTTTCCCGAGGGGAAAAGCGAAGTCTGGCCGAGATGCTAAAATATATGACCGGGGCTATGGATACATTGTTCAATCGCCTATTCCCCTATATGATGGTAATTCATCAGCGCCCTGTACATGATTCCGCCGCTCGGGAATTTTATCACTTTCATATTGAGTTTTATACACCCTTGAGAGATGCAGGAAAAATAAAATATTATGCCTCTTCAGAAATGGGGGCTTGGGCCCCGGCGAATCCTCAATCTGTTGAGGAAACGTCAGAACATTTGCGTAGGGTCTTTCAAGCGTATCTGCAAAAAGAAGGGTGTGCCGGCAAATGTCCTTAAGTACCTTACTCCAAAACTTTAGTCACCAGTTTGGCAGTGCCGGTAATGATTGCCGGATATTCTTTGCACCGGGCCGAGTGAACTTGATCGGAGAACACACGGATTTTACGGGCGGTTATGTCTTGCCTGCTGCTTTGGCCTATGGTACTTGGGCGGTAGTACGGCACAGACAAGATGGAATGTTTCGTCTGGCCTCGACGAGCTTTCCGGAAAAGGTCGAATTCAATGCCGACGAGATTATTAATCGGCAAGATAGCTGGGCAAACTATCCTAAAGGTGTTTTGGCAGAATTCAAGAAATTGGGGATCAAATTATCCGGCTGCGATATTTTATTTGCAGGGAATATACCTAAAGGAGCCGGATTATCCTCCTCGGCATCCCTTGAAATGGCAACGGCCATAGCGGTAAAAGCTGTTGAAGGCTTGGAATGTGCTTTAATTGATTTGACTCAGCTGGCACAACGTGCCGAGAATCAATTCGTGGGAGTAAATTGCGGCATTATGGATCAGTTTGCTTCGGGCATGGGGAAAGCCGGACAGGCTATTCTCTTAAAATGCGATACCTTAGAGTATCGATATGTTCCTTTGTCCTTAGGAGATTATCAGCTGGTGATCACGAATTCCAAGAAACAACGCAGCCTGACCGAATCGAACTATAATCAAAGAAGGCTGGAATGTGAGGAAGGAATTAAGAAACTTCAAATGCTTCTTCCTGAATTTAGTTCCTTAGGAAATCTGACAACGGAACAATGGAAAGCTGTTCGGGAAGCAATAGAATCTTTCAAAGTTAAAAAACGTCTGGAACATATTGTCCGAGAAAATGCTAGAACGATAGCTTCCGCCCAAGCTCTGCAAATGGGGGACCTCACAGAATTCGGCAAGCTTATGATTCAGTCTCACGTATCACTGCGAGATTTTTTTGAAGTGACGGGAGCGGAATTGGACGCTCTGTTTGAAGAGGCAAGAAAAGTTCCGGGGTGTATCGGGACGAGAATGACTGGGGCCGGCTTTGGCGGGTGCACTGTAAGCTTGGTTCATCAGGGTGCTGTTAAGGATTTCAAATTTCAGGTTACCAAGAACTATAGCGCCAGAACAGGTTTGATACCGGAGTTTTATGTCTGTGATTGCGGTGATGGCGCACGGGAACTTTAAAGGAGGTTGAAAGATGTCAATATTAGTAACCGGCGGGGCTGGCTATATTGGAAGCCATACCGTTGTGGAATTTTTGGCAAAAGGTGAAGAGGTCATTGTCCTTGATAATCTTCAGAAGGGGCACCGTGAGGCTGTCATGACCGGTAAGTTTTATGAAGGGGACATTCGTGATCAGCAACTCCTTGATCGGGTATTTTCCGAGAATAAGGTTGAGGCTGTAATTCACTTTGCGGCTGATTCCTTAGTTGGGGAAAGCGTTCAAGATCCCCTGAAATATTATGATAATAATGTGATTACTGCTCAAAATCTTTTGGCAGGAATGGTTAAACATGGAGTTAAAAGGATTGTCTTTTCTTCTACTGCAGCCACCTATGGAGAGCCGGAATCGATCCCTATTCGCGAAACAGACCGCAAAGAACCCACCAATCCCTATGGTGAGACCAAATTAGCTATTGAAAAGATGTTGAAATGGTGTGACCAAGCCTATGGGGTTGAGTTTGTCGCCTTAAGATATTTTAATGCGGCAGGCGCTCATCCCAACGGGCATATTGGGGAAGATCATCAACCGGAAAGCCATTTGATCCCGATTATTTTACAGGTGGCTCTAGGGCAGCGAGAACAACTGGCTGTTTTTGGCGATGATTATCCTACAGCTGATGGAACCTGTATTCGCGATTATATCCACGTTTCTGACCTGGCCAATGCTCACTGGTTAGCGCTGCAAAAGCTCAGACGAACTGACGAAAGCGCTATTTATAATTTAGGCAATGGGGAGGGCTTTTCCGTCAAGCAGGTCGTAGAAAAAGCCCGAGAGGTAACGGGACATCCGATTCCCCTAAAAATCGCACCGCGGCGGGCAGGAGACCCTGCCGTACTCATTGCTTCATCAAAAAAGGCTCAACAAGAGCTGGAGTGGAAACCGCAATTCAATAGTTTGGAGCATATTTTACAAACCGCTTGGAATTGGCATAAAAATCATCCGAAGGGGTATGGAAAATGAAAAGGGTTGCCCGGAAGTTGGCAAAAATCCGCACTCTTATGTCGGCAATGAACTTAGATGGAGTTCTTCTTCGTCAGCGCCGAAGCTTTTCCTGGCTGACGAATGGGAAAAGAAACTTCATTGTTACCTCTACGGAACTTGGTGCAGCCGATGTCCTGATATTTAAAGATACGGTTTATTGTATAACTACTAAGATGGAGCACGCTCGTTTGCTGGAAGAAGAATTAGCCGAGTTCCCTTGGGAGTGGATCACTTCGGAGTGGTATGAGGGAACGGAAGAGACGATCGGCAAGTTGTGCCAGGGAAAGGCAATAGGTATGGATGTTCCCGCTGAATCTTTGGCTAATATCCAGGGCCGGAATATCGCCAGGGAACTAGCTGAACTAAGCTTTGTTTTAGAGTCGGATGAGATCGATCGTTACCGTTGGTTATCCTTGAGAGTTGCTAAAGCGCTGGAAGAAACTTGCCGAGAGATTATGCCGGGTATGACTGAATTTGAAATTTATTCAGCGCTTATTGCCAAAGTTGCCGGCTTTGGTATCCAGACTCCCGTTCTACTAGTGGCTGCCGATCAGCGTATTTTTTCCTATCGCCATCCCCTTCCAACAGAGAAAAAGCTGGAACGATATGCCATGCTCGTCCTTTGCGGAGAAAAATGGGGCTTAGTCGCTAATGCAACTCGCTTTGTTCATTTTGGAGCTCTTGGGCAGGACTTGCAGAAGACAAGAAAGGTCTTAGCGGAAATTGATCTGGCCTTTAATCTGGCTACGAGGCCGGGAGTGCCGATCAGAGAAGTATTTCGACAGGGCATTGAAGCCTATGAACAATGGGGTTATGCGGGTGATTGGCGTTATCTTCATCAAGGCGGGCCGACGGGATATGCTTCTCGGGAGTTTTTAGCAAACTTAGAGTCCCCGGGGGTAGTACATTGTGATCAAGCGTTTGCCTGGAATCCATCGCTAAAGGGTTTGAAGTCCGAAGATACTCTCCTGGTTACTGACCATGGGAACGAGTTTTTAACTCATACAGGAACATGGAATTATCTCCAGATTGAAAAAAACGGAAAACTCTATGAACGGCCGGATATCCTCATTCGCTAGAAAACAGATTGAGAAAAGGAGGGGAGGATAAAGTGAGTAAATCAATTCCTGTTGGAAGTTTTCAAGGAATGAAGTCCCTGAATAAATCAACGATTCTCAATGTTGTCAGGCAGTATGGTCCTATCTCTCGAGCCAGAATTGCCAAGCTGACAAAGTTAACTCCCCCGACAGTGACCAATCTCGTGAGTGAGTTAATTGAGTCTAAGCTCGTTATTGAGGGGACTCTAGGTGAATCTACGGGAGGGCGGAAACCTATTTTGCTTAGGATAAATTCCTCTGCCTTTTATGTTATCGGAGTTTACGCTGGAGCAAAACGTTTAAAGGCAGTGACAGCAAACCTTGATGGTCATATTATCGAAGAGTTTGAAACCAGGTATGCGGCAAATCAAACTCGCGAACAGTTTCTTCAGACCCTGGAAAAAGCGGTGCAGAATGTTATGGACAATACTCATCGGCAGAAAGAATCATTCTTGGGTATCGGGGTTGGTATGCACGGATTGGTAGATCCTGAGCAGGGTCTTTCTTTGTTTGCCCCTCATCTGAATTTACGCAATCTCCCGATTAAATCATTCTTGGAAAATCGATTTCAGCTGCCGGTAGAAGTGGAAAACGATGTGCGGGCTCAAGCTTTAGGAGAAAGCTGGTTCGGCAAGGGCCTGGGTATTCAGAATTTTATTTGTGTGCATATTGGAACTGGAGTTGGAGCGGGTATTATTATTGATAATAAGCTTTATCGGGGTTCCTCCTTTACGGCTGGAGAAATTGGGCATACCACTATTGACAGTAACGGGCCGAAATGCAGCTGTGGAAATTATGGTTGTTTGGAAACTTTGGTTGGCGGTGCTGCCTTGGCTCGAAGAGCTCAGCAAGCCATTCGCTTAGGAAAAGAGTCAATTCTGGAAGAGTGGGTTCAGGGGGATTTAGATGAGATTAGTGGTGAAATGCTCTGCAAGGCGGCCCGATATGGTGATCTTGTAGCTGCCGAAGTGTTAGGGGATACTGGACGTTATTTGGGTATTGGGCTTGCCAATCTTATTAATTTATTAAATCCTGCATTGATCATACTGAGCGGAGGGGTATCCAGAGCGGAACATTATCTGCTTAATCCTTTGATTGATACTCTTGAAAAAAGAGCTTTGACCAAACCAGCCAATACCGTGAAGATTGCTATCTCAGAGTTAGGGAGCAACTCGATTCCAATAGGGGCTTTCACTCTGGTCTTATACAAACTGTTTACGCCTACAGGTCTGGGAGATGCTGTGAATTACTAGGTTAATAGCTAATATGTTGATGGGAAATAAATATGGAATTATCACAAGAGGCCATTGCTTCACGGACTAATAATTCGTGTGCAACGGCCTCTTATCAATTTTACTCTCTTTATCCAATCGTAAGACTCTCACTTCTACAAGTAGGAGTGGTTCTATACCTTGTTTTGGTGGGTAAGAGTCCATCCTTCAGCGCGGTAGCATTTGTTATGGGCTAGGCGCTTTCGGCGGAAGTGTCCACAGGACACTTCCGTCACCGAAGTCCCGATGTGCGGCTTTAGCTGAACGAGTTTACCAACTTAATTAACCAGCTTGTCACTAAGAACCTTAAGTATTATTTTTTTGTTAGATACTTTCGTATGTCAAAGGCAACAGCAGCTATGATGATCAAGCCTTTAATAATGAGCTGCCAGTAGGGGCTAACTCCGATATAGGTAAGCCCGTAGTTGATGACTCCAAAAATAAGAACTCCTACGAGGACTCCAGGTACAGTACCTATCCCGCCGGCAGTAGATACTCCGCCCACAACACAGGCAGCAATGGCATCTAACTCATACATATTTCCGTAATTATTCGTGGCGCCGCCTGTTCTGGCGGCTTCCATGACTCCAGCCAAGCCATAAAGGGCTCCGGCGATGGCATAAACATAGAGCAAGACTCGTTTGACGTTAATGCCGGAAACAATAGCAGCTTGAATATTTCCGCCTATGGCATACATGCTTTTGCCAAGACGAGTTTTGTTGAAGATGATCCACACAATTAAGGCAACGATGAGGGCTATGATAACAATGTAGGGGATCGAGTAAACGCCGGTTCCAATATAACCGCTTCCCAAGTTGGTGGTAAAATCCTGTCTTAAACCACCGATGGGCTGGGATTGGTTGGGTTTCATATCAAAGTAAAGGGAGTTTAGTCCATACACAGCAACCATTGAACCTAAGGTGGCAATGAAGGGAGGGACGCTAAACCATGCAATAATAGCGCCGTTAATTATACCAACAAGAAGTCCGGCAAAGATAGCAATTAAAACAGGTACTAATAAAGGCAGATTAGGCATCCCGGGGTAAAAGCGGTGAGAATATTCTTGGATTTGCAGCATCGAAGCGGACAAAACAGCAGCAAATCCCACCATGCGCCCGGCTGAAAGATCAACTCCCCCTGTGATTAGAACAAAAGCCGCACCTAAAGCAATAATTGCACGGGTGGAGGACTGTAATAAAATATCTCTAAAGCTGCTGAGGGACAGGAAGCTTGGATCAATGACCGTAATACCTAGAATAAGAATCACAAGGACAAAATAAATTGCATACTGAAAAAAGAAACTACCAATTTTCTTTGAACTGACATCCTTTGTCGTCATTTACAGACCTCCAGTCAAACCATAAACTTTGTTGCGAGGTGCATGATGTCTTCTTCAGTTTTGTTTTCTCCTTCCAAAATACCGGACATTCGGCCTTCGCACATGACCATAATTCTGTCTGACATGCCGATAAGTTCAGGCATCTCTGAAGAAATCATGATGATGCTTTTCCCTTGTTGGACTAATTCAGTAATAATAGAATAGATTTCGAACTTAGCACCAACGTCAATTCCCCGTGTCGGTTCGTCAAGCATGAGAATTTCCGGTTCAGTTAGGAGCCATCTTGCGATCAATACTTTTTGCTGATTTCCTCCTGAGAGGTTCTTGATTTGCGTCTTCGCAGAGGGAGTTTTTATGCGCATCTGGTCAATACTATGCTGGACGTCCTGGCTCATCGCTTGTTGCTTTAGCAAAAAATAGGGACTGATATACCGATTCATGTTGGCCATCACTGTATTTTCTACAATTGGAAGAACGGGGAAAATTCCAGTTGACCGCCGCTCTTCCGTAAGTAAGGCAATTTTGTGTTTTTTGGCATCGATAGGTGATTTTATTTTTATGTGTTTTCCTTTGACAAAGATCTTTCCGGAAGAGACCGTTCTTAAGCCAAATAGGGCTTCGATCAATTCTGTGCGTTGAGCTCCGACAAGCCCTCCAATGCCTAAGATTTCTCCTTGACGTAAATCGAAGGACACATCTTTGAATCCTTTGGGAAAGGGTGATGTTAGGCCTTCAACACGCAGTACTGTTTCTCCCGGGGCATGATGACGTTCAGGATATCGCTGAGCTAAATCCCGTCCCACCATTTTGGAAATAATAAGATTAGTCGTTAACTCGGAGGCAGGCCAAGAGCCAATACGCTGACCATCACGCATAATCGTTACTTCATCAGAAATCTCCAGGATTTCTTCGATTTTATGAGAAATGTAGATGATAGAAACTCCTCTTTTCTTCAAAGAACGGATAATCTTAAAGAGTTGTTCTACCTCATTTCCGGTTAATGAGGAAGTGGGTTCATCCATGACAATCACTTTTGCTTGATTGGATACTGCTTTAGCGATCTCAATTGATTGAATTTTGGAGACGGATAAAGAGCCCACAAGCACGTGGGGGTCCAAATCCATTTCCAGGTCTTTAAATATGGCCATTGAGTCTTCGTACATTCGCTTATCATCTATTAACTTCAGGGGTCCTATCTTGGTGAGGGGAAAACGGCCGAGCCAGAGATTCTCCATCACACTTCTGCGGGGTACAGGATGAAGTTCTTGATGAATCATCGAGATTCCATGATCGAGAGCAACTCTGGAATTTTCAATTTCAATGGTTTTTCCGTTTAAGAGGATTTCTCCTGCGTCCGGCTTATAGATCCCAAACAAACATTTCATCAGAGTTGATTTTCCGGCACCGTTTTCACCCATTAGGGAGTGTACCGTTCCGGGGCGAACTTGCAGGGTGACATTGTCGAGCGCCTTAACGCCGGGAAACTCTTTGGAAATATTTTTCATTTGCAGTAAGAATTCATTTTCAGGCATTTTTACCCTCCTGTGATCCGTCCTTCCCAAAGATATATGGATATATAACGTAGTTTTGTAGATGGAAAATCTAAAGAAGCAAGGGGGAATCGTGAAACATTGCCCCCTTGCTTTATACAATGGAATAATTGAGCCCAATGGTTTTCGGAGAAGAGCATTATTGGGCGTCTGCCATATTAGCCTTGGTAATTTTTTTGTAAGGAACCCACACATATTTGCCGTCAGTAATATCGTATCCTGTATTTTCTTTGCTGGGAGTCAATCCTTTAGCGAGGGCAGCTGCCAGGTTAAGGGTCGCCGCGCCTTGATTCTTGGCATCATTTAAAACAGTTCCTAAAAGAGTTCCATCTTTCAGTGCCTGCAGGCCGGGAGCTGTTGCATCGACACCGACGACCGGCATATATTTATTATTTGTGAAGTAACCTTTGGCTTTCAATGCTTCAATAGCACCTAAAGCCATGTCATCGTTATTAGCAAGAACGGCTTCGATTTTATCTCCTTGAGAACCTAAGAAAGCAGCCATTTTGTCCTGAGCTTTAGAACGATCCCACATTGCGGTGTCCTGAGCAAGTATGTTCACTTTGATTCCGGCATCTTCGATCGCTTTTACCGAATATTTGCTACGGGCAATGGCATCTTGGTGTCCAGGTTCACCCTGGAGCATAACAATATCCATCACTCCGTCCTTGTTTTTGTCCATTTCCGGATGGGCCTTCCAATAATCTACGAGAATTTGTCCTTGCATGATGCCGGATTCTTCGGCTTTGGCACCAACATAATATACTTTGTCCCATTTGTTCATATCATTAGTCTGAGGTTCGCGATTAAAAAAGACAACAGGTGTGTTTGCGGCTTTAGCCTTATCGATAATAACCCCGGCAGCGGTGAGGTCCACAGGATTTATTGCTAGAGCATTGACTTTCTTATTTATAAAGAGGTCTACTTTATCATTTTGCGTTGGCTGGGAGTTTTGACTATCTACGATGTCAACAGTGGCTTTCCCTTGAGCAGCATTGGAAATGGCATTCCGGACACCAGTCATGAACGTGTCATCAAACTTGTAGATAGCGACACCGATCGTGGGCTGTTTGTCTGAGGTGCCTGATGAACTTGAACTTGTCGTTGGGGTTGAGCCTGCACCGCAGCCGGCTAAAAAGAGCATGGCTCCGGCGAGCATCGCTGGAAGAAGTTTTTTCATTAGAATCCTCCCTTTAATTAGTTTTTTCACAAAATTGACTTAGTAAATTTAATTTCTTAAGTCTATTATAGTGTTCTCTATTCTGAGTAGTCAAGGACTTTATTTAGGCAATTAGGTAAGCTCAAAAAGGGACATCGGGCCAAAAACCTCTCAAAATTAAGCTCTCTCTAAACATTATTAGTTCGTTAAATTAACCAAGTTAGTTATAACCATAGTGTTTGCCTCTCACTCCTAAGCTAAGAAGGCCAAAAACGTTCTTGTTTGCGGAAAACAGTATTAAATAATTAAATAAAATGCATATCCCGTTGAAGGAGAATAGTGACGATAAGGCGAATTAAGTGATATCTTGAAAAGAATAATAATAAAATAGACGGAGGATTTTAAATGAAGAGGATCGCACTGGTCACTGACAGTACGGCCGACCTGACCGAGGAACTAACTAAAGAGTATGACATTCACGTCATCCCCTTGAAGGTTAACTTTGGTGATCAGGAGTTTTTAGATGATGAACTTTCCAGCGATGAGTTTTATCGGCGCTTAACTATAGAAGAAAAGCTTCCCCAAACCTCTCAACCGTCACCCGAAGTATTTCGACGAATGTATAGTAGGTTACTGGAAGAATATCAAGAGATTATTTCCATACACATCTCTTCTGCTTTAAGCGGGACATTTAACGTGGCGAACCTGGCTAAAGAAAAGTTCAGAGAAAAGATACATCTCGTAGACTCCAAAACCATTAGTCTCGGTATGGGTTTAATGTTAATCGAGGCTGCACGAAACATCAAAGATGGATATGATACTGGGTGGATTGTTAATAATCTGGAGAAAGTCAGGAAAAATATCGAAACACTTTTTACGTTAAATACCTTAGAATATCTGCAAAAAGGTGGTAGAATTGGCAGAGTCCAAGGCTTTATGGGATCTCTTTTAAACCTAAAGCCGATTATTCGAGTGGGAGACGATGGAGTCTATCATACTTATGCTAAGGCCCACAGCCAGAAAAAATCTCTTGAGTGTGTTGTCCAAGCTTTTCAGGATTTAGCGAAGGGGAGAAAACAAATCCGACTGGCTGTTGCGCATGGAGCGGCTGAACAAGCTGGCCATTACCTAAAAGAAGCCTTAGAAAATGTATGTCAACTTCAAACAACGGTTTTCACACAGGTTGGATCTGTTGTCGGTGTCCATACCGGACCGGGAACAATAGGTGCGGCTGTTCAGTTTGATTAGTCAAGAATTAGGCATTAATACTGATGAAGATTTCATCTTAAAGGTGATGACTATGAAGTATATAGAGTTGGCAATCGCGATAGGAATTGTTTTGCTTTTTGCTTGTTGGTCGAGATATTCGCGTCGTCGAGCAGAAAGAAAAAAGGTCAAGAAAGCCGCAAAAATATATCCTTTGAAAAGACAAACAAAATTGCGCAGAATTAAATAAGACAGCTCTAAATCTCTCTGTTGCAGAGTTCCGGCGAACTTTAGCCTATAACTCCTGAAACGGAGTTTTTTTTATTCAATCGTAAGGTTTTCGCTTCTACAAGTGGGAAGCCCCGATGTTCAGCTTTAGCTGAACGGGTTCACTTCTGACAGCGCTCATCCTAATGGCTTAAAGCAAATGAGGCTTGAAGAGAATAAGTGGATAATTTTTTCTGTTATCGTGAAATATCAATAGGAAAATATGATAATTAGTCGAATATTTTAAAATTATCTCTCAATGTTGGTTGGAAGTAGTTTAAGGGCTGTGAAAGGAGAGATGCATTGTGGTAAATTTGTTGGCGAATAAAGGGTTTTCTCGAGTCTTCTTTGATGCAATTCCTCAGTTGGCCTTAGTATTAGATTCAAATTTAGAAGTACATGCGATGAACCAAGCGGCATTGTCCAATTGTACGTTAGAGCAAAGAGATTATCAGGGCCAACGCTGTGGTGAGGTTTTGGGATGTATTCATCATCTAGATGATCAAAAAGGATGTGGATTTGGTCCCTTCTGTCAATCGTGCCTTACCCGAAATATCGCCTTAGAAGCCGTTAAGGTGGGAAAAACCCTGCGTTCAAAGGGTAAATTAGAGTTTCTTTCGGGGGAAATAACTTCAGTATTTGTAAGCGCTTCACCATTCAAATACAAGCATCAGTCTTTCGTTGTGATTATTATCGAAGACATCTCTTTGATCAGCGAATTGCAAGGTTTAATCCCGATTTGTGCCTCTTGTAAAAAGATTCGGGATGATAAAGGTTATTGGAACCGCGTTGAAACTTACATCGAAGCTCACTCTGAAGCAGAGTTTACCCATGATATTTGTCCAGAGTGTACTAAACGATTGTACCCTAAATTAAGCTCAAAATTAGGGTGAAATATATTAGTAAATAAAATGAGGGACCTGGCTAACTTTCTTGGGATAGATAGTTAACCAGGTCCAATTTTTAGGCCATCCTGAATTGCCAAAAAATAGGGTAAGAGTGTGAAGACATGAATGTGGCTCTATGGTCATTGATCGTTAGAGATGTTATTAGTACTTGTCTTATGGCTTTGCCTTGCTTTAACAATGAGATAGATACCGGAGAGGATAAGCAAAATGGGGATTAGGCTGCTTTTAAACATATAGTAATAACTCCAATTCCTAAATAATAAACGTACAAAATCAGATCTTTCTATAATTTGCAAGAGACTAAGAAACCCAAGGACTGTGATAATGATTCCTAAGATGCGGCGGTTCTTAAACAGCAGCGAGTAATCAAACATCTGCTGCTCAAAGAGATCTTGATCAAGCAGTAATTGACCTTCCGCTCTTCTTCGTTTTAGACTATGACTTTCAAAGAAACTAAAGAACCAAGTAGGTATGAGAATCAAGGGGATAAAAAGCTCTAAATCAATATAAGTTGCTATGACGATTACTCCCAAGGCGAGGATCATTAGCTGCAAACCGCGCCGCATGAGCCCCATTTGCATATGCGCCGCACCAGGAATCAGACTTGTACAGAAAAATAAAAATTTCTCGGTAAAGGATGACTTGTGTTCTTGCGGCAATTCGGAGAAGAGATTTGTTTGAATACAGTGATAGCAGAGGTTTTTGCCATCTATTTGAAGAGTACACTCTGAACATATGGGGTTTCTGCATTTTTCACAAAGAGCTTGGGCTTCTGCAGTAGGGTGATATTTACATTTCATTAAGATTAGGCCTCCTTCGGGTTATTGGTTTCTTTTAATTTGAGAGTCTGTTAAAACATCTATTTTTATAAGAAGAGTGTGGGCCAGCTGATTCATTCTGGTAAAAGGAAGTATTATTTGCTTACTAAATCCACTATCTAATTGAGTAACTTGAGTGGTCATCAAATTGGGAGATAAGGACGATAGGTTCAAGGCGAAAAGAAGAAATCCAGCTGCCATCATACTGAAGCCCCAATTTCTTAGTTCAAAATGATGGGATGAGGCCGTTTCTTTTTGAGGAGGTTCTTTGTTAGAGTCTGCTTGATATCTGCTTCTATTAATGGCCTCCATGATGTTGAGCTTGAGGTCCGGTGGAGGGTTGAGATTGATTCTTCCCTTTGCTAAAAGTTTGGCAGTTTCTTGAATTTGCCAAAGAGTATTTTGACATTCAGAGCACTGGGCCAGGTGGCTGTTCATCTCATCAAGCGTTTGCCTATCTAAACTTTTCTGATAATAACTGTGCCAATCATCCTTGTTCAGATAACAAGTCATGACCATCACCTCCTAATACTGAGAGCCTTAATTTTTCTTTCAGCATTTTGCGGGCTCGGAACAAGCGGGTTTCAATAGTTCTTTTTGAGGTATCCAATATATCTGCGATCTGCTGGGGACTAAAGTCTTGGAAGTAGTATAGAATAAGTACAGTTCTGTAGATCTCCTGTAAACTTCTAACCGCTGCCTGAATCTCTACGGAAGATTCCTGGCGAAGAAGTATTTCTTCCGGACCTACACTTTTATCAAAGCGACTTTCTAAAGAAGCTGGCTCTATAAAGAGCGGCTTTTTTTTTCGAGACCAATCAAGGCAATGGTTAACGGCGATTCGGTAAAGCCATGTAGAAAAAGCCGAGCTTTGTTTGAATCTGGGAAGGCTGTTAAAGGCTTTGAGGAAAATTTCCTGAGTGATGTCCTGGGCCTCCTCAACGCTTTGAGTGTAGTAATAAGCGGTCCGGTATACTCCTGTTTGATAACGTTCAACGAGATCTGCAAATAGCCCTGCATTTCCGTTCAGAATGCCGGTAATTAATTCGTTATCCTGCAAATATTTATCACCGCCTTACTACTGATTAGACGTTCTAAAGCTCAGATATACGTCAACAATCAGAAAAAAATTTTAAAAGAACGGACAGCCCGTGACCAGAAGTGATAGGGGTATGATTTAAACGAAATGTGTTTAGCAAGTAAACATAGTGTACCTGAATAAAACAAATAATTCTCGAACAGATGTTTATGGCCTTGCCAATAAAGAGTTTAAGTCATTTGGTGAAGCTAAACTGTTGGCATATAAATTGCAAACAATCCCATTGTAGATGGTTAATTCGATTGACTGGGGAGGAAATGTGTAGTTTAAGCGAAAAGGAGGATTTCTAAATGTGTTGGGTATGTGAAAAATATGGTAAGGGCGGGAAGTGGTATCTTAATCCAGAAAATTTCGCTCGCCGCCTTTATAAAATTCGCAAAGAAGGTAAAGAGGCTGCAGGGGCAGATGCAGACCCCCAAGCTGCGGGAATGGGAGCAGGTGTGGTGGCTGAATTAGTGAAAGCGAGGATCAGTGGAGACAGAGAATGGGAAAATGAAATTAAGCGGGAAGCTTTGGAGCAGGCTTATCAAACACATTTTGGACAGGTAGTTACCTTGGACGAATATTTGCAGATTTTAGATACGGCCTACCCTTTGGCTAAAATGACTTGTGGGTGTCGCCGTGTACAACGAGGTATGCCTGATGAAGAAAACTTTACCTGTATGGGGATAGGCCCCGGTATGTATAAATGGGAGCGCTGGCCTGAAACCTATCGAGGTGGTGTAGAATTTGTTACTCCCGCTGAAGCAAAAGAATGGGCAATGATGAATCACAAAGAAGGACGTGTTCAAACTGTTGACGTTTTTGGTACGCCCTACATTGGCGGATTATGCCAATGTGAATATCCGGGTTGTGTAGCAGTTCGGAATAGAATAGACTACGACTTTAAGTTTTTATTAAAGGGGCATTTTGTAGCCAAGGTTGATCGGGAAAAATGCACGGGATGTAAAAGCTGTTTAGGGCGTTGCCAATTTAAAGCTCTAAACCTGGAAGTTTATACAAGTAAAGCTTATATCGATTTGGACCAATGTTTTGGATGCGGGCTTTGTGTGACTGCCTGCCCAAGCGGTGCTATACAATTGCTTGATCGGCAAAGTATGCCCGGATTAGCAGAAAATTGGTAATGGAGGGAGTTAAATGATTGCTCAAATAAATATTGACTATGCCTTATGTCGAGATCCCTTAAATTGTCGCAAGTGTTTAAGTGTCTGCCCTTCTGTTGTTTTTGTCTGTGGGCCTACAAAAGTATGGAAAGGTCAGGAAAGCGATTCTCGGGAGTATAAAATTTTTGGCCGCTATTATGACAAGTGTTCTGGTTGCGGTGATTGTGTAAAGGTATGCCCTGCAAATGCTGTTCAGCTTAACTTTGTCCCTCGTGAACAATTAGCCCGTAAGTTTCGGGAAGAACGAGCAGCTCAATTAAAAGAACGTTAGTTGTACATTAAGCTATTTCAGGATGGAGGGAGTATGGTATGGCTTTGGATTTTAAGGCCTTGCAAAAAATCAAGGGTAACCCCAGTTTCGAGGTGGCACCTAATCGACGTTTGAAGATAAACCCGGGACAAGACTATGTTTATGATATGCCTAAGGAATTGATTTATAAAGTTAATAAAGATTTTTCGATGGAAAATATGCTTAATCAAATAACTAACGCCGGAGAAGAGTCCTTGTCTATTCAAGGAACAAAATTTATGACTATTTTAATCAGAGAAGCCGATTCTGAAAGATTTCAGGATCGGACTGCTGCGATGATTGAAAAAGTTGCCCAACAAACCGGTATACGTTTTCCCCATGTATTTGAGAGGTACATTGAATTGGGAATACTTACGCTGCGTCCCCGAGATGCCTGGACGGTCACGGAGGCAACCACCAGGACATTGAAAGTGCGCAGTTACGACTGCAGTTTAAGCAAACTTCTTGCTGAGAAAGGAGTTAAAAATTGTGGCCTGTTTTGTTTGGCTGCAAGTAAAACTGCAGCCGAAAAAACCGGAATAACATTAGATATAACTTGCACTAATGACAATATGGGGATTTGTGAGTTTACCTATCTGCCGCAGTGAATAAAGGGGGGTATTCAAGTTGCATATTGGGCATAACCACGATGACATTGATCCGGAAAGTTTAGCTTTGAGGCATTACGGAGAGGGGATTTATCAAGAGTCATTGGGGAATTTCTCAGAGGCCTTAAATGAGTATCTGATGGCAAATGTATTAGATCCCAAGTTAATGGCGGTTCAGAACAAACTGATTGACTTGAGACAAAAATTAAGTCTTTAAATTGCCGGGAGTATCGATCGTAAGAAGGAAGGTAGAAGGCTTTTGCTAAGAAAAGAATTAATTGGCAGAGAGAGTGAGTCGGTTGTAGTAAAGATTAAGCCCGAAGAAGTGCGCCGTTTTGCCGAGGCTACGGGAGTTCCTTATAATGATCGAGTTCCGCCAACATTCGTAGGTACACTGTTGCACGCTTCCATCGCTGGAGTTGAATTGCCCATTGTCGGGATGATTCACGGTGAACAAAAAATAACCTATTATCGTCAACTTCGAATTGGCGAAGCTATTTCCTATAAAAAACGAGTTAAAGATATTTATGATCGAAGCGGTAAACTCGGGAAAATGACGTTTATTGTGCTTGAGACGATTGGGTATGACTTAACCGGAGAATTAGTCTTTTCCAGTAGTTCTATAATTATTGCACCGGTAAAGGAGGAAGCTCAATGAAACGTTTGTCTGATCGTCAGGTATCAGAAAGGCTGCCTGTGCGTAAGTGGATACCCACTCCCATGCAAATCCGTCAGTATGCCGAAGCTTCCGGGGATTTTAATCCTATCCACTTAGATGACAATTATGCTCGTCAAGCCGGTCTTGGAGGGGTCATCGCCCATGGCATGCTATTAATGGCCCAAATGGCGGCAATGCTGACGGATTGGATTGGAGATGAAGGAATAATTTCGAAAATCGATGTTCGTTTTGAACAAATGGTGCGTCCAAGAGATACTATCTTGTGCTCCGGTTTTATAAGGGCACGTTCGGAAAAGGTTTTAGTCTGTGATTTAGCGGCCTTTAATGAGCGTGACGAAAGAGTATTGTCGGGCTTAGCACATATAACAGTAAATTAATTAAAACAGAGTCTAGAGTAATTCTAAAAGGAAGCAGTAACTGGAGAAAGTTATTTTTACAGTTACTGGTTGATAATTGTCTGGTGTATGAATTCCATACATTTTATATCCCCCCTAAGAGTGTTAACCACCCTTAAGGGGGCGTTTTTATAAAAATATATGCTGGCATGTATTTTGCAAATAGATATTGATATAAGAGATTTTCGTTAAAATTCCTGATTTTGATTTGAAGGAGGAAAACCAGATGAGAACAAGAGCTCAGTATTTAGAAAGGCTAAGCAAAATGGACAGAAATCTCTATTCGAACGGAGAAAAAATTGACAGGCTTGATCCGCGCCAAGAAGGCGCTCTGAATGTAATGGGGTTGACCTTTGATGCTGCTTGGGATCCTGTCAGCAAAGACCTTTGTACGGCAACCTCCCATATTACTGGGGAAACTATTAACCGTTTTAACCATATTCATCAAAATACCGAAGATCTGCATAAAAAACAAGATATGACTCGTTTGTTATGCAATAAGGTTGGAGGATGTATTCAACGTTGTATGGGAATTGATGCAGCCAACGCCATCAACGCTGTTTCTTATGAGGCTCAAAAATCACCTAAAGCGAAAACAGCCTATCATGATAATTTCCTCAAGTGGCTGGAAATGTTCCAGAGTGAAGACCTTGTGGCAAGCTGCGCGCAGACTGATGTCAAAGGAGAACGGCTCAAGCGCCCAGCGGAACAAATCGATCCCGACATGTATGTTCATGTTGTGGAAGAACGCAGTGATGGGATCATAGTTCGCGGCTCAAAGGTTCATATTTCAGAAGCCTCAATTTCGGATGAAATCTTAGTTGTTCCGAACAGAGCTCTGCAAAAAGGTGAAGAATCTTATGCCGTGTGTTTTGCGGTGCCTTCAGATTATGAGGGGATTAAGCAAGTTGTTCATTATCATCTGAATCGTAAACGAGATTTTTTTCAAAAAGGAATTGAAACAGGGTATACAGACTCCTACATTATTTTTGATGATTGTTTTATTCCTTGGGAGCGGGTTTTTCTGTGCGGAGAGATTCAACACGGGGGTATTGCGGCCTTGCTTTTTGCCCTATTTCATCGTCATTCTTATTCAGGCTGTAAACCGGCAGCATTAGATTACGTTATTGGCATGGCAGGCCTGGCAGCAGACATTAATGGTATTGGCAAGACGCATCACGTACGCGAAATGCTTTCCAGATTAATCATGACAGGTGAACTTGGCTATGCAGCCGGGTACACGGCTTCGGCTTTGGCTAAACCAGAGGTTTACATGCCCGGTATGGGAATGGTTCCTTATGGACCAGGGAGTTACATCCCAAATTCAATCTATGCCAATGTTGGCCGCTGTCTAACTGGTGAGGCGGTGTTTCATGAACAGGAAATCTTATGTAATATAGCAGGTGGAATGCCGGCAACCTTCCCGTTTGAAAAAGATTTGATGAATCCGGAAACAAAGGCTCTACTGGAGAAATACTTAAATCGCAACCCGAAAATTCCTATTGAGGATCAAATTAAATTCTGGCTTAATTTCATCGATTTTGGGCTTTCGGGTTATGCAGGCACTTCGCAATATGGTGCTTATCACGGAGGAGGGTCTCCTATCATGGAGCAGATCGCCATTACCACTCAATACGATTTGGAGTCTAAGAAGGACATTGTTCGTGAGATCGCCGGAATGTCACCGAGGAAGAAATAAAGGCAAAGAAGAGCTCCCCTGGCGAAAAGTTAGGGGAGAATCTCTTGTTTTAGCTAAAATATTTGTTACAATTGTTAAAAATAGACAATATCCAATTGAGAGGAGTTGATTAAATGCCTTATGCATCAGTTAAAGGAATAAATATCTTCTATGAGTCTACCGGCGGAGATTTTTTGCCTCTCATTGTAATTCACGGTGCTGGAGGCTCAAGCCAAAGCTGGTCAAAGCAAATCTCTGGATTACAAAAGCAAGGAAACCTGATTGCCCTGGATCTGCCCGGGCATGGGAAGTCCGGCGGCAGTTTGCTGGCAGATATTTCATCAATGGCTGATTTTCTAAATGATTTTGTCCAAACTTTAGGTATTGAAAAATTTTCCTTAGCGGGGCATTCCATGGGGGGAGCAATTGCTCAGGAGTTTACTTTACGCTATCCGGGAAAAGTGACTGGGCTTATTCTCCTTGGAACCGGAGCAAGGCTGAGAGTAGGCCAAGGGATCTTAGATGCTGCTGCTTCGGGAATGTTTCCGTTTAAGAATGTCGATCATTTATATGGTTCCGCAACGTCAGATGAGGAAAAAGCTAAGGAGATGAAAGAACTGCAGAAGATTCCGGCAAACGTATTTTGGGCTGATTTTCAGGCTTGCAATACCTTTAATCGAATAGATGACGTAGAAAAAATTCAAGTTCCCACTTTAATTCTCGTCGGAGAGGAAGACGTGATGACCCCGGTGAAATACTCTCAATTTTTGGCCGATAAGCTGACCAATACGAACTTAAGAATTATCAAGGAAGCAGGACATATGTGTATGCAAGAAAAAGCAACTGAAGTCAACGCGGCAATCCGGAATTTTCTTGAGAATTTAAGAGTATAAAAGTTGTTAATTCTTTCAACTATAAAAGAATAAGAGGTGAAAGTCTGGTTATAATACCGGACGCATAATGGGGAGAAAATATGGAGAGATAATTAAATTTGAAAGACAAGATTATTGTGGAGCTATTATTTTAGATAATGCGGAAAAACTAAATGTCGTAGGAGATGATTTTCTTAAGGAACTGGGAGCCCTGCAACAGGAAATTCTAACTATGGAGGACTTGCGGGCTTTAGCCATTGTTGCCAATGGTGACAACTTTTCCGCGGGGATCGATCTGAATTTTCTTCAGGAAGTTAGTTCGGAAAAAGTGAAAGCAGCTTTAACATGGTTACAAGGACTATATGGTTTCTGGCAAACCCTTTCAATACCGGTAGTGATTGGGGTGCAAGGATTTTGTTTTGGTTCGGCAGTAGAATTAATGTTAGGATGTGACATTAGAATTGCAGCAGAAAACCTTAAATTAAGTTTACCAGAGGTCAAACTGGGGTTATCCCCCGATATGGGAGGGACAACGCGCTTAACAAAACTTGTTGGAACAGGGCAGGCTAAGAGACTTATAATGGCTTGTGAGGAGATAGGGGCTCATGAGGCGCTGCAAATTGGGCTTGTGGAGAAAGTTGTTCCTGTTGAAAAACTGCGTGAGGTTACCATCCGCCTTGCTGAGAAAATGTCTGGATTTCCTCCTTCCAGTATTGCTTTTGCCAAAAAAGGCATTAATCTTGCTGAAGAAAGCAGTGTGGCTGCAGGTCTCTTATTTGAACAAGCCCAATCAACCTATTGCTGCGGGACAAAGGATATTAAAGAGGCAATCTCTGCATTTTTCGATAAAAGAAAACCCAGTTTCACAGGTAACTGATCTTTATCATTTCACTGGTCGATGTACATTATTCGTCACAACAGTGCATTAGTTGTCTAAGTTAAGTTTTTTAAAAGAAGAAGACTATGATTACAAATTGCGGCAAAATAAAAAGAATCTTTGGGCGATTCATCGATCCAAGATTCTTTTTAGATATGTTATGTTAATTCAGATTGGTTAGGTTAAGTTTAAGTTGAGTTGAGTTGAGCTGAGATAGCCAAACCGAGCAAAGCGAAGTAAAGTAAAGTAAAGCTAAGCTAAGCTAGGCTAGGCTAAGCTAAGCGTGAAGATCGACAGATGTAGTAAGTTTATTTTTTTGGTCACCGACAGCATTCATAAATGTATTCCAACTATTAGAAAGATATTTTATCTCATTTACAAGATCTGATCGAGAAGCACCGTCAGAATCAGGTATGTAATTTGATAATATGGTTTTATACACAGAATCTAATTGATCTTTTAAGGTGTCGGAATCTGTGACATTAACGCTATTAAATAGACTTTGATACTGATTTTCCGACGTTTGGAAAGAATAGGAACCATTCTCCAAATCATCTTGCATCTTTGTTCCTTTATCCTTCCAACCAGTATTAATAAGTACGGGGTCGGTTGTATTGGCAAGTTGATCTGCGAAACCTTTTAAAAGGTTTACGTAATTCGTTGACAATTGATTCGTGTAATTATCTACGAATGAATTAAATTGTTGTTGATATTGTTCCGGTATTAGGTTTTCTGATATGTATTTGAATTCCAAATTCGTTTGACTGATGCGCATACCATAAGTACCGCCAACCGTTTGGCTGTTGTCCATCGTTTCAGATGCAGCACTTAATGCGCTTTGAAGTTGAGAAATTTGATCCTTACTTAAACTCTGCATATTGTTTAAAAAAGATTCGAAATTACTACTATCAATGATGTTAGGGCTGTCATCCAGCAAATTTAAGGTTATCCCATTTGAGCTTTTGGCTGACAAGGATAAGTCGACCTTGTCTGGGTTAATATGAAAACCTTCTAAGAATTTTTCGTGAGAGATATCACTTTGATCAATCGTTGAAGTAGTATCAAGTTTGTTGCGCTGTAACAAAGTACTTGTTTGGTCATAAGAAAGTGGTGGATAAGATTGCAAACTATCGATAGACATATACTTTTCCTCCTAAAGAAATAGGTGTCAATTCTAATATCGGCATTTCCAGATTAATGGATCAGTTTTTGGAGTAAACAATATCTATTCTAATTTGTCAAATAAATCCAAGAAATCCAAAGCCATTTCTAAATCAAAACTCTTAACTTTCGAATTTTAGTCTGAGATAGTAATACTGATAATCTCAGTCTTCGCTCTATCCTGTTATCAGGAATAGAATACATATATCCTATTTGGAGAGGCACGGGCAGCTAGCCCACAATAGTTAGAATGTTTAAAATATTTTGGTATTAGTCTTTACTTCGCTTGCTTACCTTTAGTATAATGTTTACAAATGATACAAAAATGGGGGAATTTCATGAGTGCAGGAATTCATGCTGTCACTACAATCGATTTTCCACGTTGGGATCAAGAACTGTTGTTCAAAATCCTCGATAATATTCATGACGTGGTATTGGTTATTGATTCCCACACAACAATTGTCTATGTCAATGAAGCCTATGCCAGAATCCTAGGGGTTCCTGTGGAAAAAGTCCTGGGCCGCAGACTGGACAAAATTGAACCCGATTCTGCAGCTATTAAAGCTCTTCACAGTGGAAAATCTATAAAAGGCTCAGAGCATTTGAAATCTCTAGGCATCGATGTTATAGGCAGCGCGTTTCCCTTGTATAAGGGGAAACAAATTATCGGATGCATTTCAACGTTCAAAAATGTTACCGAAGAACTTGAGCTTAACCGTGAATTGCAGCAAACAAAGGGCGTTGCAGATTATTTAAAAGAGCAGTTGGACCAATGGGAACAACTGCCGTTGTCGTTTAAGGAATATGTTGGGCAAAACCGTAATGTGAAAGAAACCTTAATATTGGCAGCGAAGGTAGCTCGAACGGACAGTACGGTCTTGATTCGCGGGGAGAGCGGTGTGGGAAAGGAAGTACTGGCCAAAGCAGTTCATAACGCTAGCCGTCGTAAAAACAAACCTCTAATAAAAGTAAATTGCGCAGCAATACCGGAGAGCTTAATAGAAAGCGAATTGTTTGGATATGAAGAAGGAGCATATACGGGTGCCAAAAAGGGGGGCAAACTCGGGAAATTTGAACTAGCTCACAGCGGGACAATTTTTTTGGATGAAATTGGAGATATGAGCTTAACAATGCAAGCCAAATTGCTTAGAGTTCTACAAGAAAAGGAATTCGAAAGAGTCGGCGGATCAGCGACGATTAAGGTTGACATACGAGTAATAGCAGCAACTAATCGTGACTTAGAAACGATGATTGCCGAAAAAACTTTTCGGAAAGATCTTTATTACCGCTTAAATATTGTTCCTCTGAATCTTAACCCACTGCGTGAACGAAAAGATGATTTAATAGCGTTGACCCAAACATTCCTTGATCAGTTTTCGCGGGAGGCTGGGCATGAGTTAAGCTTGGCTCCTCAGGTATTAAGAATCTTTCAAAATTATAACTGGCCTGGCAATATTCGCGAACTTCAAAATGTTCTGGAACATGCAAGCATTGTGTGCAATGGGTCTACCATTGAAATTCACCACTTACCTGCCAATATTATCCCTATGAATAATCAACCCGCTGATTTAAAAGATAAGACTTATAACTTAAAAGAAATTGTAGCGAGAGTGGAAAAGGAACTTATAGCCTCTGCTCTGGCTAACAATAACAATAATCGAACGAAGACTATGGAAGTCTTAGGAATTTCGAGACGGGCCTTTTATGACAAATTACGCAGGTATGGTATTGAGGAATAGCTATAGGAGTGGCCTCAAAGTTTTACGCTTTAGCTTTAGAATGTGCGCTTTCAATACCTTTGTACTTCGAAAACTGTATAAAATTCATACACAATCCAAACTCGATATTAAAGAGTTTGGTTTCTTTATAGATTTTTGCTTGAGTCGCAATTGGCACGTATCTTGCAATATTTAGTAAATAAAGTATCCCCTTGTGAGGCAACGAAAAACGATACTATTTTTAAGGAGGATAAGCAGGCACTTTTTCTTCGGCAGAGAGTATTAATGCTGCTGCTAAAGGCGAGAACTGCGATTAGTATGAATGAAGTGATGTTTGTTAATTTACTGCCCCAGTTATATTTTGTTTCAGGTGAGCAAGGGGGACGGTTTCCATACAGTAATGGTCTCTTGATTGATGGGGACAAAAGGGTTCTGGTTGATACTGGCTTTGGACCAAGCCGGCGTAAAAAGATTTTGGAAAAAGGCAGGATCGATATCATCATAAACACTCATTTTCATTTGGATCATGCTTATGGAAATAAGTATTTTCCAGAGGCCGAGATTTGGGCACATGCTTACGATGCTCCACCAATTCGTTCTCTCAATAAATTTATGGCTTATTCGGGTTATGGCGAACTTTCCGCTTTTCCCAATCCTGATTACTTTCCAGGCGGGCCGGCAAATCAAATTGTGCATAGAGAACTTAAAGACGGTGAGGTCTTGAGGTTTGGAGAGATTTCCTTAAAGGTTATTCATACGCCGGGCCACACCCAGGGGCATATTGCACTCCTTGAGCCTCACTCAAGCCTTTTATTTTCAGGGGACATAGATCTTTCACCTTTTGGCCCTTGGTATGGCAATGTGCTCTCTGATCTCGAGGAATTTGTTGATTCCATTAATCGACTAATCGACTTAAAACCTAAAGTGATAGTAACCAGTCATGAAGGAATTATTTCCGACAATATTACTGAGAGACTAAAGAGTTATGCTGAAATGATTAATCAACGAGACGAAACTATTCTTAAACATCTACAAGTTCCAAGAGGAATGACAGATCTTCTGGACAAGAAGATTATTTTTAAACGCTACCCTGAACCCCAAAAAGTATATCGATTTTTTGAGCAGACAATGTTAGAAAAGCATCTGCAGCGTTTAGCCAAGCAAGGAAGGGTTATTATGAATCCTAATGGTAAATATAAGGCCTATGCCTGAGGATTTTACTCTATTATGAATTGAGGGAGTTAAATGGATAAACAAGATAAACCCACCGTATCGATTGTCAAAGTAAAGGATGTTTATGAGTCACTTCTTGAAAGTATAAATTTGTGTGATGGCCTAGCGGACTTGGATACCAATGATGTGATTTTAATTAAGCCTAATATTGTCAGCTGGGATTTTGACTTGCCATTTCCTCCTTTCGGTGTCGTAACGACAAGTATTGTGATCGAAGCTTTAGTTCGTGTTCTTGTTGAGCACGGGTTCAGTAAACTGACAATTGGCGAAGGTGCTCTGCCCGTATTTAATCCTAAGAGTGAAGCTGTTTTCGAAGCCTTGGGCTATCAAAAGTTGGTGCAAAGATATGGGGTAAAGCTTGCAGATTTTAATCTAGAAGCTTTTGAAACGATTGACTATGGAGAAGGCTTAAAGCTGGATATAGCTAAACAAGCTTTAGAAGCAGATAAAATTATTAACGTACCTGTATTAAAAACGCACAATCAAGCTAAAGTTTCTCTGGGGATTAAAAATTTAAAAGGATGTCTTCATAGAAAGTCAAAACAGCTATGCCATGGTATTGATAATCAGGAACTCAGCCTCATGTTTCCCCGTATCATAGAAAAACTTCCTGTAGCTCTGACGGTTATTGACGGTCTATACACTCTTGAGAAAGGACCAGGCCCTACAGGAAGAGCCTTCCGCAAAAATTTGCTCATATCTTCGCGTGATCCCTTTGCCTGTGATCTGGTGGGTGCGGCTATTCTCGGTTATCCCGTAAATGAAGTTGAACATTTAAGTATTTATGCGAACCGCCATGGGTACAGCATGGATCTAGCTGATTACGATATAAAAGGAGAAGCCCTTGAAAATCATCGGGAATATGTAGAGTATGATTGGGAGTGGTCACAAGAAGATACCGGACCGGCAGGATTTAAAAAACGAGGTATTACAGGTTTAGCAATTCGCAAATACGACAGCACGTTGTGTACAGGATGTTCCGTGCAATACAATCCGATGTTGATTCTCTTTTCTTCAGCCTATAAAGGTCGGCCGTTTCCTAATGTTGAAGTGGTTTCCGGAAAGAAGCAATTGGCATCACCGGGATTTGAAAAGTCTATCCTTTTCGGCAAATGTGCTTGTCACCTGAATAAAGATAATCCGAATATTAATAAGGTAATTCCGCTTTGGGGATGCCCGCCTGATCTTAATAAATTTGTTGATACTCTTGCCCGAGAAGGAATTGAATGTGAGTATAAGGAATATGTTCGCTTTCGCCATTATTTAATGGATCGTTACAAAAACGACGCGAATTATCAGCTTTCTGATTGGTCTATTGAGTAATACTTTGTGAAATAATTAGTGAACATCTAATAGTGTTACCTAACGATAGAGGAGCTGTTAGTGCAAAAGAGCCCGAAAGGACGTTATCAATGCCTTTCGGGCTCTTTTTTTAGCAATTCAGGTTTGGGATTTTTGTAACTCGGTTCAGAATTAAGATCTGTATATTATGTATACAATTAGTTGGTCGATATGTTGCGATATTGTAACAATTACTTGTGAATTTTTAACTACTCCGTAAAGGTTGGATTCTTTAGAAGTAGATCTTCTGATTATTCGGCTGAGAAAAGATGAGAAGAAGGATAGAATAATTGTTTAATAACTGGCACGGTTATTGCAAAGCAAAACAATAGACGAATAATTGTGAATGTTCTGAAAAGAACAGGACTGTTTTTAGTTGTTGAGGGGAGATCCTTTGAGATTGTAAATAGCCTCGGATTGGTTATAAAGGAGGTTAAGTAATCATGCTACATGAAAAGCCTTGGTTTAAAAGCTATCCTTCTTATACAAAGCGAAGCCTTGAGTACCCTGAAATAACACTTGGCCAATTACTTGATGATGCAGTGAGCAAAAGCCCTGATACTTTAGCTATGATTTTTGAGGATCAAAAGATAACTTATAGAGAGTTTGGAGATCAAGTAAACCGTTTAGCTAAAGGATTATTCGATCTGGGGGTAAGAAAAGGTGAACGAGTTGCTCTGATGGGCCCTAATTGTCCGCAATGGGTTGTTAGTTTTTATGCGTTGCTTAAACTAGGTGCGATAGTCGTACAAACAAATCCGATGTACGTGGAACGTGAACTGGCCTATCAAATTAATGATTCTGGAGCCACAACAATTATCGTGTTTGAACCTCTGTATCCAAGAGTCCAAAACATTTACCACGAAACAACATTACAACGAGTCATAGCCTTTAATTTTCTCGCTTCTGTTAAACAGACACAAGACATATATTCTTATGATGTACTGATTAGGAATGACTTGATTTCGGACGTTATCGAAATAAATCCGGTTAAGGATCTGGCAGTTTTACAATATACAGGCGGAACAACAGGCATATCTAAAGGCGTCATGCTTACCCATCGCAATTTAATCTGCAATACTATTCAAAACATAGCTTGGTCTTTCGATTTAAAATACGGGGAGGAACGAATATTAACCATTTTACCTGTGTTTCATGTTTATGGAATGACTAACTGTGTAAATTATGCTGTGGCGAGTGCATCGACACAAATACTATTGCCTCGCTTTGAAATAGATAAAGTTCTGGAAGTTATTAAAAATCATAAACCGACCCTTTTCCCTGGGGCACCAACGATTTTTATGGCTATAAACAATCATCCTCGAATTGCTGATTATCGGGAAAACTTAGCGGCAATCAAAGTCTGTAACAGCGGTTCAGCTCCTCTGCCTTTAGAAGTTGCTCAAAAATTCAGCAAAGTAACCCAGGGAGCTGGAAATCTTATTGAAGGGTATGGACTCTCCGAAGCCTCACCGGTAACCCATAGCAATCCATTGGACCGTCCTACACGCAAAGGCTCTATAGGAATCCCCTTTCCTGACACAGATTGCGTTATTATGGATCTGGAAACTGGAACAAGACCACTTCCGGTGGGGGAGATCGGTGAACTATGTGTTAGAGGCCCTCAGGTTATGAGCGGATACTGGAATAAACCTGAGGAAACAAAAGAGACCCTGCGGGAAGGCTGGTTGTATACCGGTGATATTGCTAAAATGGACGAAGATGGTTATTTCTATATAATTGATCGGAAGAAGGATATGATTATTGCGGGAGGGTTTAATATTTACCCCCGTGACATTGAAGAAGTGCTTTATGAGCATCCCAAGGTGAAAGAAGTCGTTGTTGCAGGAATTCCGGACTCCTACCGAGGGGAAACTACCAAAGCCTATATAGTGCTGCACGAAGACATTGAAGGAACTGAAGAGGAATTTATCTCGTTTTGCAGAAACAAGATGGCGTCCTACAAGGTACCGCGCCTTATCGAGTTTAGAACGGAATTGCCCAGAAGTATCGTAGGAAAAGTATTACGGCGTCAGCTTGTCGAGGAAGAAACAGCTAAACTGCAAACGGCGGTGACGAGTTAAGCTTTAAACAACGGACAGGAAAGCACGTAAAGAGCATTCCTCGTCCGTTGTTTGGGCGTTATTCCTCGGAATAAATCCGTTTTTCTCCCTGGATATGTTGTAACTTCTGGATATCTTGGGTGACTTCAATAGTACCACGGTAGGCGCCTTTTTCATCCCGTAAAGCGAAATATTGTATGTAAACATACTTGTTATTCATATGTATCCAGAATTCAGCGGTATCGCGCTGGCCGCTTTTAAAATCTTGAACAATTTTGTTAACAATGTGCACACTATCCGGCGGATGACAATCTTTAACATTTCGGCCAATAATCGCTTTACTGCGTTGAAAAATACGTTCTTTCCCCAAGGAGAAATAGCGAACGATATCAAATTCATCCACAAAGGTGATATCTACCGGCAGGTGGTTAAAAATAAGACTTATTTGTTCTAAAGACAACCCGCCAGTTGGAAACGAAAGAAGCTGATGGGACGCAACGGTTGGTTCAGGAGGAGCGGATGAAACCCAACCTTTGTCCGGCTGAATCAGCGTATAGCCGATCTCCCCGCTCTGTTCTGCTACTGCAGCCCATTCCGACTCAGTTAAGGTTTCCATACTCATCGGAAATAAAATATTCTCTTCCTTGTAGATCATATCTTCGATAGCTTTTAAAACAGGCAAAGCGGTAGTCTGAATTAATTCCAGCAAAGACTGTTTATCGGGCAAACGGTCTAAAAGATTTTGGGAAATCTGTTTAAGTTGAGCCCTGATTTCGTCATGGATTCCCCACATTACTTTAGGGGGCCCGCTTACCCCATGCTTTTCGAGATAAGCAAAAAGAATATTCTCTTTACGACTGTAATGCTTTTCAAGTTCAAGCAATTGGCGGTGAAGGACTTGCCATTTATTCAGACCTTCTTCGGGAATAGTTCCTTGGGTTGAATCAAGAAGTTGTTCCAGAAGGGGCCGCAGCTCTTGAATTACGCCTGCAATAGCATGGTTTTCTTGGCGAAAGGTTTGAATGGGATGGCCGCCTTGTTCTTGAGATTTCGGTTGTTGGTCAAGACTGTCCTCAAAGACAGATACATGAACATCACAGAGGCTTTGAATTTCCTTTTCCGGTAAGCCTTCCTGGATAAGCTCCTGTTCTAAAGCAGCGATCTCTGTTGCGCCAACGTCAGATAGGAGCTCACGAAACCTCTCTTTCAGTTCCTGGGGATTTTTATTCTGGTGAATGTCACGGATGATTTGCTTGAGGGTTTCTCGCCGTTGTTGATGATTTCCTATGAGTTCGCTCATCGTATCTCTCCTTTCGCCTTAAACCTTATCTCTTTAAGGTTGTGACGATTGAGAGGTTTTCATGCATTCTTCTTCCACCGCAGGCCGACTTTTAGGATAAGCCAATCTCCTAATTTAACCGTACTTAGAGCTAAAAGAATGCCTGCAATGACATCAGTAATCCAATGAATTTCCAGATAGAGTGTTGAGTAGATGATCGAAAGGCAAAACAACGTCCAAATCCAACGAAAGAGTTTATCCTTTTCTCTCCAAGCTAAGAGCAGCATGGCAAACGCTATTGAGGTGTGCATTGAAGGAAAACAATTTACTACCACGACGGCGGCGTCTGCTGCTGAAAGGTTACGGGCCATGCCGTCAGGCTGTCCTAAGACATACCAAACTTCATTAACGTGAATTGTTAAATAGAAAGGAAAAATTAAGAGAAACTGTAAAACATGGGCCGACAAGCTGTAGCGAATCATTTTTAAAGAGTCTTTAGCCCAAAAGGAGCGATAAATTGGAATGAGTACAGGAAGCGTGAAACCATTAGCGTAAATCCAGCGGAAATAGCTTGTCAGCCATGGGGTTTTAAGAACTCGAAAAATCCAGCCGTTATTTCCGGGAATCGACTTAAAGAAAGCATCTAAGTCCAACAGATGTACGCGAGTTCCCAGTTGCCAATAGACAATGTCATTCCAAACAGGAGGGAAATATTGCCACATCAGAATCGGGAACAACACTAAAGGTATACCGATAACCAAAAACCGCTGCCAAGAAACAGACAAACGATCAGGTTCAATATTCCAGAAAGCTCCGACTAACAAAAGATAGGAATAATGGGCAGGACGATTGGGGGCAATGAAAACGAACAGTATGACAGCCACTAAACAGAAACGCAAAAGGTTTTTTTTTGACCAGTTAACCCAACGCGTTGTTCTTAGATCCATTGAAGAAATCATGGGTATGAATCAGTCCTTTCCCAAACTTATGGTGAAATTGCCAAGTTTACCAGTGCAGTCGGGTTCCGACTGAATAAGTTTTGGTTAAATAATGAGATTTATGCGCTACTCTCCATGCTTGGTATTTAAGATTGAGCGGGTAAAGGATTACAATACCCAGAATCCAGATCACAACTCCCGCTAAGAGAGAAAGGCAATTAAAACGGGCCAGAGCTGTCGGTATTGCGGCATAAAGCCAGAGGTGAGCGTTATAAAAGAAAAGTGGTGATTGTCCGAACTTTTCCAATACCTGACCTAACTTAGAAGTCTGAGACAATCTGAAAAAGAAATAACCCAACAAGAAGACAAGCCCAAGGTAGAGAAGGAAAAAGGTGATACTTGGCGGGTATTTGGAAAGTCCGAAGAAGCCCTGCAAAGTCCCGTCGGGACGAAGATAATCACCCACTCCCAGAAAGCGTAAAACAAAGAAAAGAGTTAAACTGCATAAACCCGACAACGCAAACCTTTTTGCCTCATAAGTCAGGCCTCGTTCTTCTTGATAAGTCTGTCCGTACAACCATCCCAGGATCATTGGCAGAAGCCAAGGAATCAAGGGGAAATTATTATTCACTAATAAGGTTGAAGAGAATGGTACGGGAAGAAGCAAAATAGTCTGAAGGGCTTTATAGAGCGTTTGATGGAAAGGAAAGTTTCTTACAACTGCTGGCAAAAATAGCTGACTCAATATATAGAGCAAGCCGGTTAAGCTAAAGAGTTTCCAAGGTGAAATTCTGCGACCCGCCACAAGAACAATAAACCCCAGACCGATGGCGGATAAGACACTAAAGGAGAAAAAGGTTCCCGGCGTAAGGACGGAGAATAACGATTGTGCTTGAACAAATAGAGGAAGATTGAAAGCCGGGGAAGCAATAAAAAGCTGTAGTCCTATAAGAACAAGTCCCCGTTTCAGCAGATATTTGTCAATACTCCAATTTGAAGCGCCCAAGGTTTGTCGCTTTTTTACAGAAAGGGCTAAAACATATCCGGCTATAAAAAGAAACCCGGGAGCACATAGGCTGGATAAGAACATTACGAGTAATCCAAGAAGACTTGCACTTCCTATGGGATTAAATGTTACAATCCCGTTCATGAGGAGTGGCAATCCTTCATTATTTACTCGTCCACTGCTCCAAAAATATAAAGCATGATCTAGGGCCATAAAAAGCATAATTAAGCCGCGTGTGCGATCTAAAAACCGTAGCCTCATAATTATCATCTCATTTCGTTTTTCCTCAAGGCCTCCGGCTATCAATTATACTACCCAATAAAATTGAAAATTTACGTAAACAATGAACAAGTTATCAAGAATTGGTGAAGATAAAATGCTTTTGAGAACTGGGAACTTTTGCTCTTTAAAGGATTCAAAAAGCCTTCGTCGAATTTCAGAGGAGAAGGTTATATTTAGGGCTGAGGATTATAATAACCTTAGGGTGTGGCAGTAGTTTTATTTATTTGGAAGGATTATTAGATTGAAGATTGTAAAAGTATCTGTACGAGAATTAGTTGAATTCGTACTTAAGAAGGGAGACTTGAAGCCGGCTGCGATTGGGGCTGCTCGGACTCAAGATGGCATAAAAGCACATCAGTTCGTTCAAAGGCAAAGCGGCACGGACTACCAGCCAGAAGTAACGCTGTCCTATCTTTATGTTCCTAAGGTGAAGCAGATCATCAGAGGTGTCGAAGAAGATATCTGCCTGGAAGTAAAGGGGAGAGCGGATGGGATCCTGAAAAAGGAATCTGGAGTTTGCGTCGACGAAATAAAAACAACGGCTATGGATTTAACCTTAATTGATGAATCAATAAGCGACATGCATTGGGCTCAAGCGCAGTGTTATGCCTTTATGTACGCTGCCAAGGAAGGCTTAGAAACGATGGAAGTCCAGCTTACTTATTATCAGCTTGACACTGCTGAAATAAGAAAATTTAACAGATCCTTTGCTTTTGAACAACTATCGGAGTTCTTTATTAATTTGGGAGAGAAATATCTTGTTTGGGCTTGCCGGCTCCAAGATTGGTATAGTCTTCGGAATTTAAGTATTCAGGAACTGCAATTTCCTTTTAGTGCCTATCGGAAGGGACAGAGGGAGTTGGCCGTGGGCGTTTATCAGACGATTAAATCCGGCAAGATACTTTTTGCCCAAGCTCCCACCGGCATCGGCAAAACTATGGGTACTTTATTCCCTGCCATCAAAGCGATGGGGGAAGGTTTAACGGTTCGGATTTTTTATCTGACTGCCAAAACAATTACACGAACTGTGGCGGAAAAGGCTTTGACGGATTTACAGGCCCGAGGATTAAAAATTAAACGGCTTACGCTCACTGCTAAAAAGAAGGTGTGTTTTCTGCCGGAATCTTCGTGTCTGCCGGAGGAATGCCCTTTTGCCAAAGGCTACTACGACCGCCTTCGTGGGGCGGCGGAAGATATTTTTGCTGAAGAATCCTGGTCTCGCCAAGTGCTTGAGGATTATGCCCGTAAGCATTCCATCTGTCCTTTCGAATTTTCTTTAGAAATGGCAACTTGGGCTGATGTGGTTATAGGAGACTATAACTATGTGTTCGATCCTCGGGTTTATTTGAAACGATTTTTTCTTGACGGAGGGGATTATACCTTTTTAGTCGATGAGGCCCATAATTTAGTGGAGCGTGCTCGGGAGATGTTCTCGGCAGAGATAAGGAAGGAAAATTGGCTCGAGCTTAAACGACTTACCAAAGTGGATGATCCGAAACTGTCCAAAAGTTTAGCACGAGTTAACATGGCTTTAATTAAAGAAAAAAAAGCTTGCTTGGCTGATAATTCGAAAGGTGAGAGCGTTGAAAAGGAGCTGCCTAGTGATTTAATTAAGGTTTTACGGCATTTTGTCAAAGCGGTTGAACTATTTCTGAAATATAAAGATCAAACGCATGGATGGCAGGAACAGCTTTTGGATCTTTATTTTCAGGCCCTGACCTTCCTTAGAACTGCAGAAAGTTTTGACTCACATTACGTCACCTGTCTGCAATCTCAGGGAGATTTAAGAATTAAGCTGTTTTGCCTCGACCCATCTGTTCGTTTGAGAGAAGCCTTAGAAAGAGGAAGGACCTCAATTTTATTTTCAGCCACTCTGAGCCCGATGGATTATTTTATGAATGTTTTGGGCGGAGAGGAGACCTCGTTCAAATTGAGATTATCGTCACCCTTTCCTGCTGAGAATTTGCACGTAATGATTCATAAAAGCATCTCTACCAAGTATCGGCAGCGAGCTTTTAGTTATGAACAAATTGCTGAAACCATCGCCGCTGTCACCTTGCCTAAAGAGGGGAACTATCTTGTTTTCTTTCCTTCTTATGACTATTTGCAAGAGGTCTATCTGAGATTTCAAGCGCAAAATCCTTTAGTTAAGGTAATTCAGCAAAGGTTAGGAATGCCGGAGGAGGAACGGGAGGAATTTTTGGCAAATTTTAGTGAACATCCCCAAGAAACACTGATAGGCTTTGCCTTGATGGGCGGAATCTTCGGCGAAGGTATAGATTTAATGGGTGACCGTCTCTCTGGCGCCATAGTAGTGGGAGTTGGCCTGCCCCAGGTTGGATTTGAACGAGAGATAATACGCGACTATTATGAAAAAGTAAGTCATGAAGGCTTTGAATTTTCTTATATATATCCCGGAATCAACAAAGTGCTGCAGGCAGTCGGCCGAGTTATCCGTACGGAAGAGGATAGAGGCGTCGTCGTATTGATTGATGAACGTTTTGCTCAGCTGAAGTACAAAAGATTGCTCCCATCCGAATGGAAGAATATTCGATACATGACCGATATTCAGGCTATTCAACAATCAATCGAGAACTTTTGGCCTCCAATGGTTCCTGAAAAGGACAATGAAACGTTATAATTGAAATCAATTGTTAGGATTTGAGATAAGTTGTAGGATTAAAGGTTTATCTAATCGTGAGACTCCCACTTCTACAAGTGGGAGTGGCCCCGATGTTCAGCTGTAGCTGAACGAGTTCACTCCTTAAAGAACGCTAATTAAGGGATGTACCGTAAATTAACATTTTAGTATGGAAATGAGGCTTAGTTATGTTGGAATATATATTTCCTATAGTTCTTATTGTCCTATCAAATGTCGTTTATAATTTAGCTCAAAAAACTACCCCTCAGAATGTCAACCCTTTTTCAGCGCTGCTGATCACCTATACAACTGCTGTTTTATTAACGGTCGCAGCAGGCTTCATCTATAAATCCGATAAGGGATTTCTGGAGTCGTTTTCAAAATTGAATTGGACGAGCTTTGCATTAGGAATTGCGATTGTTGGGCTAGAGGTAGGGTATTTGATTGCTTATCGTGTCGGTTGGGATATTGGGCTTGGCTCATTAGTTGCCAACATTATTCTGGCCGTTATCCTTATCCCTATTGGTATACTGTTCTTTCAGGAAGGGTTTTCGTTGTATAAACTTTTGGGAGCTTTTTTGTGCATCGCCGGATTAATCCTGATTAACATCTAGGAACATTAGAAATGGAAGCAGAAAGAACTATGATGCAAGATAATTTAACAGATTTTAGTATAGCCGAGTATTTATTGCCTTGGTTTTATACAACAAAAAGAGATTTGCCTTGGCGTAAGACAAAAGATCCTTATGTGATCTGGGTGTCTGAAGTGATGCTGCAGCAAACGCAGGTAAAAACAGTAATTCCTTATTTCGAACGATTTCTCCAACGCTTTCCTAATTTGAAAAAACTGGGTGAGGCCAGCTTTGAAGAGGTCCTGACGGAATGGAGAGGATTAGGCTATTATTCAAGAGCTAAACGGATGTGGGAGGGAGCTCAATATCTCCTCACTCAAAGAGAGGGTGAAATGCCCGACAATTATGAACAACTTTTGAAAGTGCCTGGCATTGGAAAGTATACTGCCGGAGCTGTAGCCAGTATTGCCTTTGGTGAGAAGGTTTCAGCTATTGATGGTAATGTGTTGAGAGTAATGTCCCGTTTATTGGCTTGGCCAGAGTCCATAGAATCCGTCAAAAGTTATCGCCGATTTGATCGGTCTATTACTCTTTGGCAAGCAACATCTGATCCGGGGGATTTTAATCAAGCTTTGATGGAACTTGGGGCTATGGTATGTACTTCCAAAAGGCCAAGCTGCGGTGAATGCCCCTTATTTAAACTATGCCTTGGAAGAAAAGGGGAAAATGTTCTTCTTTACCCTGTAAAAAGGCCTAAAGCTCAGCGTCAAGAGGTGACACGTTTAACGTTTGTAATGAGGAGAGGGGATGAGGTATACCTGCAAAAGCGTCCGTCTGATGGTTTACTGGCGAGTCTCTGGGAACTTCCTGGTGTGGAAATTTTGCAGGAAAACCGCCAAAAGGATTTTTTGCTGTCCTTTTCTCAAAATGAATTGTTTCATCTTTATTATGAAGCGGTCAACGATCGCTCCTTTGATAAAGATGTTGCCAAAAGGTTGGCCCAAGCTGTCTCTCTTCAGGGCCCCTTATGGTATAATTTCAGTCATCGGCGTTGGAAAATTTTCTGGATTGTTTTTGATATAAACGAAACTCCCGGGACTCAGCACCCATCTTTGCCGATGTTGGTACGTGAACAACACGAAACTGAACACAAACAACACCTGCTTGGAGAAAACAGGTGTTGGGTTTCACTTAATAAGATAAGTGCTATTCCTCTTCCCGTGGCATTTCGAGGAATCTTTCGTGAACTCTTAAAAGATAATAATCATACCAGTGTTTAAGGAATTAAATCATTGACGCTGAACAATTGTCATCGTTCGGTGAATCCTGCGTCGAAAGCGAGCTGTCCCCTAATTGTGCTCTTTCAAGCCATTTTTTAGAAACCTTGCATTTAACGATATTTCCTTTTTCATCAGGTCCTTGGAGAATAATCTTCTCTCCAAAAAGTGAATCCAATAACCCTATTGAAAAACGCATATTCAAAACTCCTTTCCACTAACGGCAGTATGGTATTTATAAAGAGATTTGCGGTGGTACACTGTAAATTTACAACATTAACCTTAAAATAGACTTAAGATTTCTTTATTTTTTCCTTTAAGGGATCATGCTATACAAAGGTCAATAACGAATAATTTTCTAATATACACAGTTGACAAACATCACGCTTCTGTTATAATACTATTAATTAAATCCTTAAAAGCAAAGACGGAGAAAAGTAGGCTATATATTATCGTTCAGGGAGGAAGGGTCATGACTGCAAGCTCTTCTATGTGTGATAATAGCTGAAGTTCCCTCCTGAGCTTCCGGCTGAACAAAAAAAGTAGGCTAGGACGGTTCTTCCCCGTTAACTGGAAGAGGGTATCGGATATCATTCCCGTACCTTGTCGAGTGGCTTTATAGCCAAAAGTTGGGTGGTAACACGAGATAATGTTTCTCGTCCCGTCAGGGATGAGAAACTTTTTATTTTGCTGAACCCCCAGAACTCAACAAAGTCGCGTTTGAAGACAGTACCTTTTTGAGAGGACCATTTTGGTCAAATTGGGTGGTAACGCGGAAGTCCACGGCTTTCGTCCCTAGTGGGATGAACCGTGGACTTTTTTTATTTAAACTGCAAGGAGGAATTAATATGAAAGACTTAAAATTAGCTGGTGATAAGTCCAAGAAAAGTGTTATTAAGGTTGGTGACGTTTGTCTAGGCGGCAAAGAAATTGTTCTCATAGGCGGTCCTTGTGCTGTAGAATCGAGTATCCAAATGGGGAAAGCCGCTGCCTCAGTCCGACGTTCGGGAGGAAAAATTTTGCGTGGCGGCGTATTCAAACCGCGCACATCTCCCTATAGTTTTCAGGGGCTGGGGCTTGAAGGAGTCAACTATCTGGTACAGGCCGCAAGAGAAGAAGGCCTTTTATGTGTTACCGAAGTTATTGATCTCAGAAGTTTGGAAATGGTCGCCGATAAAGTTGATTTGTTGCAAATTGGCGCTCGTAACATGCAAAATTTCGAACTCTTAAAATTAGCAGGCAAAGTAAATAAGCCGATTATTCTTAAACGCGGATTGTCTGCGACTATAGAAGAATGGCTGTTGGCTGCCGAATATATCATGGCGGCGGGTAATTCTCAAGTCATCCTATGTGAGCGCGGAATCCGAACGTTTGAACCTAGTACAAGAAATACTCTGGATTTAAGCGCTGTTGGAGCTGCCAAAGAACTGTCCCATCTCCCCGTAATCGTCGATCCCAGCCATGCAGCAGGAAGACGTGATTTAATCGCCTCCTTGTCCAAAGCGGCAGTGGCAAGCGGTGCCGATGGTTTGCTTATCGAAATGCATCCTAATCCGGAGGAGGCCATGAGTGATGGACCTCAGTCTCTTACCCCAGAGCAATTTATGACCTTAGCTCAAGACTTGGAGCTCGTTGCTCAATCTGTAGGAAGAAATTTTGTTGGTAGAGAAACGAGGGAAACTTTAGAAACCTTGCGCTCTGAAATTGATCTCATCGATCATACGATTGTGGAACGTCTTTCTAAACGAATGCAGATCGTCAGAAAGATTGGTGACCAAAAACGACTGGATAAAGTTAAGGATGTTGGCCGTGAAAGAGATATCCTCCAACGCTTAGTTCCTCTGGCAGAAGAATTGCAGCTTTCTCCCGAATTTGTAAAAAGGATATATTCCTATGTGTTTGAGTTTTCGGTACAATCCCAAATCAAGACTAAACTTACTGGGGATGATCAACTGGAATCCCTCTGTCCGATAGGAGGCAAGTAAAGGTTATGGAGATCTTCTTCGCCGTTAAGGTGAGAAGGTCTCTTTTCCTTTAAATATTGATTTTTTCCCCTTAATAAGGGTATTCTTAATTATTGGGTCATGAAATTTTTACAAATGCTTGAAAATAAGAAAGGGGTAATTAAGATGTTAGATCTATTATATAAGCGGCGCAGTATTAGAAAATATACAGAAACAAAGATAGATTCGGAAACTGTTAAAATCCTGTTACAAGCGGCTTTACTTAGCCCCTCCTCCCGGGGCTTTAAACCTTGTCAATTCTTGGTGGTCGACGATCCGAAGTTATTGTCCCAATTAGCATCAGCTAAGAAAGGGGCCGGGCATTTAAAGGGCGCGGCTTTAGCCGTGGTGATACTGGCTGATCCTGAACGAAGCGATGTCTGGGTCGAAGACGCTGCTATTGCTGCCACTATTCTCCATTTAACGGCGGAATCTTTAGGCTTAGGATCATGTTGGATTCAACTTAGGAAACGACAACGTACGGACACTGAAGCGGCAGAAGACTATGTGCGTGGGATATTGGCAATTCCCGAAAAGTTAAAGGTGCCCATCATTATGGCTCTTGGATACCCTGCAGAGTCAAAATCTCCCTATAAAGAGGAAGATATTAATTATGAAAATGTATATTCAAATACTTATGGAGTTCATTTATAGAAGCTTATCGAAGCCTGCATTTTATACTAAAATATTGCTAAATGGATTCAGACAGCAATTCTATGAAAGAATGAAGATGTAAAATAGAGATAGATGGTAAGGGGGAGAGTTATGATGGATTGTGTATTCTGTGGATTGCCTTCGGAAGCCACAATTATGGAAAACAATTACTTTAGAGTTATTTACGACAGAAATCCGGTTAGCAAAGGACATACTTTAATTATTTCCAAGCGTCATATGAGGAATATTTTTGAAGCCAGTGCTGAGGAAATGGCAGCAATGGGGGAACTGTTAAAACAGGTGAAGGGGAAACTGGATGGGGAGTATCATCCTGATGGTTATAACATAATGGTGAATATTGAAGCTGTAGCCGGTCAGTCTGTTTTTCACATGCATCTTCACGTTATTCCTCGCTATCTGGGGGATAATGATGTTCTTAAACGTATTCAGTAAGTAATAAACTTACAGTCAATCTAGTAGATCCACTAGATTCAAAAAGCAAACTATGCCATGCCAGTAAGATCTAAGAGCAAAACAAGGGTTTCCTTGATTTTCTTACTAAAGAATAACCCAGTCGTTTCTGGGGGTAGAAGCTAATCGCTTTCTTAGCTTTGTCATTAAATTTAAGGTTAGTAATTAGGTACTCTTGATCCTTCTGATTTAATGGGCGCAATCTGAATCGATCTTTTTTGCTGAATAATTCCTCAAGCACCGTCTCCCGAAACACTTCAAGATCGCGCCGATAAACAAAATATCGCTGGCCGTGGGAAAACTGTATGAACAAAATTTTAGGATCTTGATTATGGATCCCTATAAGTTTAATAGTTTCTTCTCTGTTAATTCTTGCCCAGCCTATAAACATCTCGCGTATTTCTTTAACTCGTTGCGGAAAACACTTAGAGCAGGATAAATACTCTGCAATTTGATTTTGATTCAGGGCAGGATTGGGATTATGAAAGAAGTGATCCTGTTCATAGACTTTTGTAATGAATAAATTATTAGACCCTAATTGGGAAACGATGATTAACGCTTCGGTGTTTAATAACATGTTCATGATTGTCACTGTTAAAAACGCCTCGATCCCTTTAATTAATCTTAAAAATAGTTATCTTACTAGTAGTTCCCAAATAGTTGTTCCCAAAAGCCTCTTTTTGCATTCTTTTGAATTGGAACCCAATAGCATGGACAGATTGTTTGATGAATATAGTTGGTTTTGTTGAAAATCACCGATTATAGTTTCTTATTGCTTTAGATGTGTATTTTCTTCTTAGAAAATTTCTGGGGTTTTTATAGAATTTTTATAATTGCTTAAAGGGGAGTTTAAAGCCTTCAATTATAATGACCACTGTAGTTAAGAAACAAGGAGGTCATTTTGATGAGCGGATTTAAACTTTTGTACGATGTAATTAATACCATGAAAGATAAGGAGGTTATAAACGGGACGTTAAAAGTGGTAGGGACAAAAGATCAAACAAAAATAGTCGATTTTAAGAATGAGTTTGAAAAAAACTTATCCAGCGGAGAGACAAAAGTAAAAATTAATTCGGAACTGGACTATAATGGCAAGAAGTTCAAACATGAAAGCCAAACGGAGTTCACGATTCCGGAGTGTCATGGACATATGCGTCATGGTTTTATGAAACATCATCATCACCATTTTTATCATCAAGGCGGATGTGGTATTGAAGATCAGGAGGGCCTCAGAAGCATAGGAATTCGTGGAAAGTTAACTAGGTTAGCCTATATCCTTAATGTTATTAATCAGATTAAGGTGGAAGAGAACGAGGATCAATCTTTTAAGCTTTCTCTAAGCTTAAAAGAGCTTCCTGAAGAAATGAAAAAGGTTTTTCAAGAAAGAATAAGTCAACACAGGCACTCTGAGCATCATCAGCATCATGCTTTAATGAACGAGTTTTTTGCTCTTCAAGACTCTGACTTTCAATTTAACCTCTGGATCAATAATGCAAAAGAAATAGAACGAACTTTGTTAACCGTCAAGGGTAAGCAAATTCAAGAAACGGATGAGCTGCATAATCTTCAGCTTACAGCAGAATTGCTGCTGTCTTAATACTCCAATCAAGCTGCGAACATTCAGGGCACAGAACAATTGAATTGTTTTGGGCCCTGATTCTCAGTATCATGGACACGAATCTGAGGTATCCTGTTACAAAACGGAAGAAAACGGTGATTTAAGTGCTTAGGAGCCTACTGAAACGTATGTCGTTAATTATTAAGAAGCATAAGATAGTACATCTAAAAAAGCATCAGGAATTTCAGCAACGTCATATGGATTTTTATAAGCAGCATGGAGGGCTGCTGCAGCAGCAGGAATTCCAGAAAAAACACCGGCAATTCATTCAAGATCATAGGTCTCTGCGCTTTTTTCGGCCTATGAGTATCATCTTTAACTTGATCATCCTCTATTTGCTTTTTAAATGGCTGGGAATACGTTCAATTAGTCTTTTTTTTGCAGTATTTATCGTCGTGAAGGAAATTTTACAGTTCTCTTTCCTTAGGAGATTAGAACAGAGAATTTTTAGACCTATTCGTAAACTGCAAAACGGAGTAGAAGAAATTGCTCAAGGAAATTATAATGTTCAAGTTGAGAGCGATAAGACTTGTGATCTAGGTTTTATCGGGTTATTAGTGGATTCATTTAATGACATGGCTCTCAAACTGCAAGCCGGTGAGAAAATGAAGCAGGAGTATGAAGAGAACCGTAAGACTTTAATCGCCAATATATCCCATGACCTTAAGACTCCTATTACCTCTGTCCAAGGATATCTCGAAGCAATATTGGATGGCTTTGGCAATTCACCGGAGAAAGTCGATAAATATCTTAGGACGATATATCAAAACACCGTTTATATCGATAAGCTGATCGATGATCTCTTTTTGTTTTCCAAATTGGATATGCAAAAATTAGAGTTTAACTTTGAAGTTATTCCAATTCGGGCATTTATGGAAGATCTAATGGAAGAATTTAAATTCGAGATAGAAGAAAGAAACATCGATTTTTACTATCAGAACAAGATGGAAGATGACTGTGATCTTAATCTCGATAGGAAACGAATAAATCAGGCCTTTAAAAACATCATCGGAAATGCCGTTAAATATGGTTCGAAAAAAGATTTAGCCATTGGTATTACTATGAAAAGAAATGATAACGTTATTGCAATCGACATTGAAGATAATGGACCGGGAATTCCTGGAGATAAACTTCCCTATATCTTTAATCGATTTTACAGAATAGATAACGAGCGTACGAAAGACTTAATGAGTACTGGGCTTGGCCTCGCCATTGCCAAGGAGCTTATCCAGGCTCATGGAGGTTCGATTACCGTTTCCAGCATTGAACAGAAAGGCACCTGTTTTTCGCTAGAATTTCCGATAATGAAGAAAACGAAAGAAGGAGGCAAAGAATGAAACGGATATTAATTATTGAAGATGATTTGAATATTGCGGAACTTGAACGAGATTATCTTCTCTTAAATGGTTATGACGCTGAAATCGTTCAAGATGGCATTCAGGGCTTAAAAAATGCTCTAACCGGGCGATACGATGTAATTATCGTTGATCTAATGCTGCCCAGTAAAGATGGCTACCAGATTACCAAGGAAATACGCGAAAAGTATGAGATCCCGGTAATTATTGTATCTGCGAAAAATGAAGATATCGATAAAATCAGAGGGCTGGGGTTTGGAGCCGATGATTATTTAACGAAACCTTTTAGTCCTGCCGAACTGGCGGCAAGGGTTAAATCGCATATAGCAAGATATGAACGGCTCAAGGGTAAAATAGTTGCTCCTGAAGTGATAAACCATCGAGGATTGGAAATAAATACGGCTTCCCATAAAGTTTTTGTTAATGGCAAAGAGGTTTTGCTAACGACCACAGAATATGAGCTTTTGGTTTTTTTTGCCGCGAATCCCAACATTGTTTTCAGTAAAGAACATATCCTCGCTACGATTTGGGGGGATACATACTTTGGAGATACTGCCACCGTTTCTGTTCACATACAGAAGATCAGAAAAAAGATAGAAAGAGACCCGTCTAATCCTGAATATATAGAAACTTTATGGGGTGCGGGATATCGCTTTAATGGCTGATATTTTGGCAGAAGGGTTAGTGGTTCCCATACCTTGCTGAATGAGTTCACTTCTCTTTGAATTGGAAACATTTTAAAAGCTTAAATTAAGGAATCTTGGCCTTAAAGCAAAGAGAATTGTTATAGATCAGACGATTTTTTTGAGTAGAATTCTAAAAAAGTCTTGACATTTATATGAAGTAGTGTCAATATAATAAAAAATGCTAAAACGACGATGAGAGGAACTATTACAATTCAGATTT
Source organism: Desulfosporosinus sp. FKB (assembly GCF_002196705.1). Taxonomy (GTDB): domain Bacteria; phylum Bacillota; class Desulfitobacteriia; order Desulfitobacteriales; family Desulfitobacteriaceae; genus Desulfosporosinus. The sequence continues at coordinate 18,681 of NZ_NADJ01000035.1, read as the reverse complement.
CCATGTCAGCGAGCTGCCGGATGGTGCAAGGCAGTTTTGGGATAGAATTAGAACTCTTCCTCGAGTAGCCGACCGAAATTGATTGTTAAAGTAGGCTCGGACGGATCTTCCACCGTTACAAGGAAGAGGATATCGGATCATCGAAGTCATGTTAAAAACCTCGAAAAGGTCCCGTATCTGGCAGAGAAGGCAACTTATGTTGTCAACTTGAGTGGTACCGCGAATTAACCCTTCGTCTCAATTAGAGACGAAGGGTTTGATTATTTTAAGGAGGTCTTTGTTAATGAAAAAATTATATGTTTTTGATACGACGCTTCGTGATGGAGAGCAATCTCTAGGAATAACCCTTAATGTAAAGGAAAAACTTGAAATTGGGCACCAGTTAGTAAAACTTGGTGTTGATATTATTGAAGCCGGTTTTCCGGCCTCTTCTCCGGGAGACTTTGAATCTGTTCAAACAATGGCTCAAGAGATAAAAGGAGTTACAATCTGTGGTTTAACTCGAGCGGTAGCCCAGGATATTGACATCTGCGCCGATGCCTTGCGCAAAGCGGAATATCCGAGAATTCATACCGGAATCGGAGTTTCTCCTGTTCATATGGCCAAAAAGTTAAACCTAACCCCTGATCGAGTCATTGAGCAGGCGGTTTCCGCGGTTAAATACGCCAAAAAATATGTCAGTGATGTCGAATTTTATGCTGAAGATGCTTTTCGCGGTGAACCGGCATTTTTGGCCAAAGTTATTGAAGCTGTAATTTCTGCAGGAGCAACTGTGGTCAACCTGCCAGATACTGTGGGGTATGCAAGTCCTTGGGAATATGGCGACCTCATAAGTTTTGTCATCCAAAATGTTAAAAATATTGATCAAGCAATCGTTAGTGTCCATTGTCATAATGATTTAGGAATGGCTACAGCTAATTCTCTGGCAGGAATCAAAGCAGGTGCACGTCAAGTTGAAGGAACCATAAATGGAATTGGAGAACGAGCCGGGAATACCTCATTAGAAGAAGTTATAATGGCTATTTTTACTCAGCGCGATGGATACGGTGTAGAAAGCAGCATTAATCACCGCGAAATTTCCGCGACGAGCAGATTGGTTTCTCGGATAACCGGAGTGACGATTCCAGACCATAAAGCAATAGTTGGGGCAAATGCTTTTAATCATGCTTCAGGTATTCACCAAGATGGAGTCTTGAAAGACAGGGAAACCTATGAAATTATCCAACCTGAAACTATTGGGGTTCCTAAGAATAATATTAATCTGACAGCCCGGTCTGGAAGACATGCTTTGCAATTTCGGCTTGAGGAACTAGGCTATAAAGTGGAAGGGGCACAATTAGATGATGTTTATCAGAGGTTCTTACTTTTAGCGGATCAGAAAAAAGAAATTTTTGATCAAGATCTCTATGTTTTAATGGGTGATTCAGATGACAAGGAGAACAGCATTGTTTTTCATAGTATGTCTATTGCGACCTCAGGTGTCGGAATGGCAACGGCTACAGTAACTTTGGAGTTTGCAGGAAAAGTAACCACTGATGCTGCCTGCGGCAATGGCCCTGTTAACGCTCTTTTTAATACCATAGACAGGATAACAGGCAATAAAGCAACACTCGAATACTATGACGTTAAATCAGTTACGCGAAGCAGCGAAGCGCTTGGTGAGGCTACTATCAAATTGCGTTACGAGGATGGGCATTCAGTCGTCGGCAAAGGATTTTCCACAGACGTAATAGAAGCTAGTGCCAAAGCCTATATTAATGCTTTAGTTAAAAGAACTCCTGCAGCAGCGTCTTCTATTGCTATATAGTATAATTTGAAAATTATTTGTGATTGAAGCTTTATCCAGTTTTTAAGACCCCCACTTCTATAAGTGGGGGTGAGTCCTTCGTTAACTTCAGGTGGGGTAGAGTCCTCCTTCGCCGCTAAGTATTCCTATTGGGAAAGGCGGCTCGGCAATAATGTCCACTGGACATTATTGTATCTGAAGCCCCGATATTCAGCTTTATCTGAACGAGTTCACTATAGGAGCTAAGGTACTTTAGAAAGATCAGATATAATTCATAACGTCAAGTTTTACAAATAAAATGAAAGTCTTCGCCATTTATTTGCTGAAGAATCTCAAAAGAGACAGTCTAAACCAAGGTTTTGATTGTCTCTTTTTACGTTTAAAGATAATTCCTCCTAATATTTCGGGATTGAGGGAAGGAAAAATAAGAAGTTCAGCGAAATGAATTGATATAATGAACTCAGGGATCATGAAGGGAGATACTGCACCATGGAACAACACTTTCTTGTATTTAAAGAAGTGGCCGAAACAAAAAATATAACTTTGTCCTCTAAAAACCTTCATATGAGTCAGCCTAGTATTAGTTTGCAGATTCAAAATCTAGAAAACCATTATGGGGCTCGTTTTTTTGATCGAACTAATAAAGGCGTTACCTTAACCAAAGAAGGTGAAATATTTTATAAACATGTACGGAGTGTCTTAGGGATTTTAGCAAATGCCAGGGAACAGATTTGTGCTTTGGCTAAAGACCAAAGAAGACTCATTACTCTCGGTGCAACTTTAACTATTGGGGAATATATTCTTCCCAATATCTTAGCCTTTTTGTTTAGAACTCACCCTGGAGTTGATTTTAAAGTAAAAATTGCAAATACCGGCTCTATAACTCAAGATGTTTTGGAAAAGAAAATTCATATTGGCTTAATTGAAGGGCCTGCTCCGCATCATAAGGATCTTAACGTGGAGAGCTTTTGGGAAGATGAACTGGTTGTCGTTTTACCATATTTTCACCCCTGGGCAACAAGAAAAAGTATTGCTCTCTCAGAACTGCCCTATGAGCGGTTGGTTGCCAGAGAGGTTGGTTCTGGGACACGGAAAGTCATGGAAAATGCAATTAAAGAGAGAGGGCTTGATCCTGCTCAGTTAAATATCACCATGGAGTTAGGAAGTACTATGGCTATCAAACAAGTCGTTGCCGCAGGATTAGGTATTACAATCATTTCGTCCTTGACCGTTCGAAAAGATTATGATCAAAGAATTTTTAAGACCTTGAAAATCCAGGATGCCCCAGTTTATCGTCCTCTAAGCATTTTGACCAATGCTCATTCAACCCAAACAAAAGATGAACGCCGCTTAACTGATTTGCTTCATGATCGCGAATTACTATCAGAAATATTAAGTAAAGATTATAATGAGTTAGAGGACAATAATAAATTAGGACTTAATGCCAAGTAAAAGTGATTGAATAATAGAAAGATAAGTTGCATAGCACTAATGATCTCTTTCACTAATGATTCTTTTATAAAAGAATAACGAGATACGGACAAAGCCTTCTTAAATAAACAAGAAGGCTTTTATATTTGAAATTTTTTAGGTATTTAAGTATGGTTTCTCTAAATAAGAATCCCTCTGGCCTGGGTAAAGTGAACCAGAGGGATTCAATAGTTTCAGTTACTGAGATGGAGTAGAAGATGTTGAGGCTGATGATGGTCCATGACCAACATTTCCGTGACACGATATACAGTTAACATTACCCGAAATCATGGGCTGGTGGCTGATTGGCGGGGCATTCGGTGCAGAACCAGGGGCTAGAGTTATGTTTTTTGCATTTGGGTAGGCGCTATCTTTTCCGCTATGACAATATAAGCAAGCGTCGATATGGGGGGTCCATTGAATTTGAGACGGAACCTGATGAGTAAAATGGAGATACAGTTCTTTGTAACTACTCACCTTACGAACTATGTAGCCTATATTTCCTGGTGCAGCATGACAATTCAGGCACTCTACAGTTTTGTGAGGCCCCTTTTCCCAAGAAGCAACTTGAGGGGCGATTTCATGGCAAGAAGTACAAAATTGTGGACGGGATGTATAATGCATCCCTGCATATGCTCCAACGAGTAATACTACAAGTACAAGTAATCCAATAAGCACAGTTCTTTGGGCCTTGCTGGCTTTGGCTGGTTGCCCTTCGTTCGGTGCCATCGTCATCATCCCCTTTTTGAAAACCTTTTTGTTTGCCTTTGTTACTTCATTATTCGGTCTTATTGTTGCAGAAACTCTCGAAAAATATGTAATGCAATTGAAGGAAACATTCGTTTCGGTGGAGTATAAAAGAATCTTTTTTCGGTAAACTATGGATGTTTAAGGAACCAGTGAAGGAGGTAATTTTTAGTGCGTCGGCTTAGAATTTTTGTTTTATCAATTTTGACATTAGTCATTATCACTCTCGTAGCAGCCTGCAATACCCAGACACCTGCACCCGCGCCAACACCACAAACTTCGACACCCAATGTAACACAAACGGCGAGTACCAATCTAACCTATGTGGGCGAACAAACTTGTCAATCATGTCATAAGAAGGCAAATTATGATAAGACGCCCCATCATCAATCCTTTAAACCACTGTCGGCCTACAAATTCGACAAAACGTATGGGACAGTTACTGTTTATGATGGTGCAGCCAATGATGCAAAATCTACCTCAATTGATTTAAGCAAAGCCATCGGAGTACAAATGGATACTTACGTAATTGCTGAAATTCCTAAAACAGCTGGTTTTGCTAAACAGTTCTATCGAGTTGGACGTGTTTCGAAAAACCCGGACGGAACGTATAAGATCCAAAGTGCAGGTTTAGTAAAAGGAACTCAGAACTGGTCTGCTGAAGATTACAGTTGCCTCGAATGCCATAGTCCCGGCATGGGGAAAGCCGGTTCACCAGATTTAACAATTACCTGCGAATCATGTCATGGTCCCGGTAGTGCGCATATTGCTGCTACATCAGATGATCAGAGGAAAGCAACGATGCCGCTGCCAACATCTCAAACTTGCCTGAAGTGTCATCAGAGCGATCCGACTAAGGATACCACAGCCGGAGCTACCCCAGGGGCTATCATTACAACAAACCACTATGGTACACGTGACTATACTTTCAGTAAGCATAACACGACCGGCATGATTAACGGATGTCTGACTTGTCACATACCACACGCTCCAGACGCCAAGGGCGGATTATTAAAGAATCCAAATCCAAATGAAATTTGCGCCACTTGCCATGCGGGTAAAAATTATGACGTTAACACGATTATGTGGCAAAACAAATCTGACCCTCACGGCCATATAACTGCTGACCACAGCTTTACTGCTGTTCCCGAGTCTGCTACAAAAGTCAATCCAACGACTAAGAACGTAGAAATCACAGATCCTACCGTGCTTAACATGATTAAGAAAGCATTACCTGATCTGGCGAAGTAAAAATCCTTCCCTGATAATAAAGGCTTGACCTTCAATATGGTCAAGCCTTTTAATTATTCCACTCCCCCTCATACTACGCCCCTCTACATGCTTTTTGCTCGATTGCTTTCCATATAAGACAGAGTATGATACGTTATAGGAGAAACGATATGGACAATTGTTTTTCAGGGGGGAACAAGTGTGAAGGTATTAGTGATTGGTTTGGGTGCGTTAGGAACTGTTTATTCTTGTTTTTTAAGTCTGGCAGGACACGAAGTGACAGGAGTAGGAAGACCTGCAGCTATAAATAGGATTAGACGTGACGGTGTTATGGTTACAGGCATTTGGGGAGAACATAGGGCAGAACTTAATTGTGTTGTCTCCGAGATCTCAGAACTCGTTAGTGATCAATTTGACATGATTATTGTTACTGTAAAATCTTTTTCTACAGAAGAAATTGCTCAAGATATTTCTCGTTTTGTAGGTGAAAAGACTCATGTGTTTCTCCTCCAAAACGGTTATGGAAATTTTGAATCCGCAGCAAATTATATTTCTGAAGATAAAATTCTCTTGGGCCGAGTAATTTTTGGGGCAGAGCTGGTTGCCGCGGGAGAATCTATGGTTACAGTAATAGCTGATGATGTAGTTTTGGGGTCACCGAAAAATCTTATATCTTACGAGCTATTAGAAGAGTATGCAGTAATTTTTAACAAAGCGGGTATCCCCACTAAGGCCTCTCATGAAATTATGAAATATATTTGGGGGAAAATTATTTATAACTCAGCCCTTAACTCTCTTGGTGCCATTTTTGAAGTGAGTTATGGTCAATTGGCTGATGAACCCTTTACTCGGGATCTTATAAATAAGATTATTCGAGAAATTTTTGACGTCTTGGCTGCTAGACATATTGAAACCTTTTGGCCTGATGCCCAAAGCTACTTAGAAAACTTCTATGCTAATTTGATACCACCGACATCCGCTCATCATGCCTCAATGCTACAAGACATTCAAAGTGGCCGCCGGACAGAAATTGAATACCTGAGTGGTGCCGTGGTAAAACTCGCTCGAGAGTCAGGTATACCTGTTCCAGTTAATGAAGTTATTGTTTCTATGGTAATGGCTAAAGAACATTTTAATTATCATCGATAAATATCTGCAATATAAGACAACCTCATTGAGTCCCACTTTCGCTTGCCTAATCAATCAATAAAGGCGTTCTCGCTCCACTGTCATACTAGTTAAGCGAGAACGCCTTTAGCTATCTGCTACTCACTTCGGATTTTTAGACTTGAGTTTTCACACAGCTCCTTATCCAATCGTAGGACTTCCACTTCTAAAAATGGGAATAATTCCCATATCATGCTTCGGGGTAGATTCCATCCTTCAGCGCGATTAGCGCTCGTTATGGGCTAGGCGCTTTCGGCGAAAGCGTCCACAGGACACTTTCGTCAGCGAAGTCCCGGTGTTCCGCTTTAGCCGAACGAGTTCACTTAGGGAGTACTAGGTTTCTTAACGAACTTGTTTTAAAAGCTTCGCCATATTCTGACCAAGAACTTGGAAAGTCTGAATCCCTTCCTCGTCCTTTTGGACATCCCCCGGATCACGAGATAACGTCATATTCCAGTAGCTGGAAGAACAGATAATCATTTCAGCTATACCGAAAAAGAAGTTAATGGCAGAGTATGTAAAGGTCGATCCTGCTCTGCGGACGGAAACCACTGCAGTTCCGACTTTTCCTCTTAACAATGCCCCTCCATTGGCTTTCGCGACATATCCGCAGCGGTCGATAAGAGCTTTTACTTCTGTACTCACATTACTAAAGTAGGTGGGTGAACCAATAATTACCCCATCTGCTTGTTCTATTTTTTCGATAAATGTATTCATCTCATCGTCCTTACGGGCACAGCGGTTATCTTGATTATTTCCACATTGGCCACAGGCCAGACAACCAAAGACCTTACGTCCCCCTAATTGAACGATTTCAGTCTCGATTCCCTCTTTCTCTAATTCAGCCAAGACCATTTTAAGGCTTTGTGCAGTATTGCCATTAACTCGAGGGCTGCCATTAAATGCAACAACTTTCATAATCTAACGCTCCCATTCTATATTTTTAAAATCTAAACTGGTATAATAATAAACAATATGTACTCGGTTAACAAGTACGTACTTTTATGTGTTATAGTATCTGATTATATACTTAAATTGGTATATAGGTTTTGTTAATGTAAAAACAGGCTCAATGAAGTCAAACTTAGGTCAGAAGTAATTTCTAAGGGGAGTTTGAAATATGATTAAGTTCAAGAATAATGAGTATCAATGTTCTATGGAATTGACACTAGCGCTTATTGGAGGAAAATGGAAAGCATTAATACTTTGGCATTTAGGCGATAAAACCTTAAGATATAATGAAATGAGAAAAATATTACCTAATATTACACCCAAGATGCTGACGCAGCAGCTTAGAGAATTAGAAGACTGTGGATTAGTCAAGAGATTTATTTATACTCAAATACCTCCAAAAGTTGAATATTCCCTTACGGATGCAGGAAAAAGTCTTCTGCCCATTCTTGATACCCTCTGTAAATGGGGATTAAATTACGCCAGTGAATCTGAGCAGGTGGAAGAAAGCAAAGAGATTGAATAAAAATAAGAGGCCAATGCTTGCGAACCATTCAGCTCGTTTTGCATTGGCCCCCTCTTAGTATTTTCGATATTATATTACCATTGCCTGCCGGGGTCGTCGGCCATATAGTTTACAGTTCCTCGTGGATAAAGAACAGAATAGTGATCCATTATGGGGTTAGGGTTGCTTGCCGTCGGCTGCGGAAATACCATTTCAATTTTGAAATCAGAACTAGCTGTATAGCCGATAATTTCTTGGCTATTGTAGTTTGTATCATAGGCGGGTGTTCCTAAAACTGCTTTGACACTTTTGAGAGATAGACTTGATAATCGATTGTCAAAGGATCTTGCCTCAAAAATTTGCTCACCTTTGTTAATGCCAAAAACAAGTTTATGACTTGAGAAGGTAGCGTAGCGTCCTTTAGCAGCACCTACATAATTAGTTGAGTCAGCGGGTCCCAATACTTTCTCGATATCTTCAATGGTCGTGGTTTTTACAGGGAAATCACTATTAAGGATTTTTCCTTGGCGAGCCAGCTGCATCATATTGAGCAATAGGGCCTTACTTGACAAATCGGCATTAAGAGAAGGAGTGGTTTGGGAAGAAGCAGGTGGTGTTGAAGTATTCGGAGTCGGAGTTGAAGTTTGAGTTTCAGTACTGGTATTTTGCTGATTGTTCGTTGCAGAGGTAGTGCCTTGACTCTGAGTGTTTCCTGCTGGCTTTAAGGGAGTGGTCAGGCTTGAACATCCTACGATAAGTGTCATGGCCAGAGCGGCAGCGGTCCATTTTAGACTGCTTTTTCTAAATGACGAAATCATGATAATCCTCCTTGTGTTGAATTTATTGACAAATCCAATCGTACCAGGAATCCAGAAGGGCTCAGACATGAGTTGTATCAGTTCGATAATTGTTTGGGCATATTTTTTATGTTCCTCTGGTTTAATAGCGGCAAGAGCAGTGGCATCACAAGCAATTTCGCAATCCCGTTTCATTTGATGCAGTGCGTACCAAATCAGAGGGTTAAACCAGTAAACAACTTGAAGCAGAGTAACAAAGGTATTGACTAAAAGGTCACGTCTTTTTAGATGACTCAGTTCATGTAAAAAGACAAAGTTTAGTTCTTCTGAAGATAATTTGTCAATAATGTGCTGAGAAATAATAATTTTAGGGTTTCTCCAGCCGAAAAGTGCCGGTGATTTAAAACCAGTATCGCAAACAACCGTTATTTTCGATGTTATATTGAGGCGTGTATTGCATTCTTTAAGAATGTTAAGGATCTCCTGATTCTCGCAGGCAGGTAGTTTTTTGATTTTGACTAATAACCATCGATTTATCACAAAGATATAGAATAATATGAGGACAGCACCGGTTAGCCACAGATAAGCTAGGGGCGAATTGGCAACTTCAGTTTTGCCTGGCGAAGAAACTGTGGAATTGAGGTTATTATTACTTGTCAAAGGAGTTGTTAATGAAGATTTAGGGGGGGAACTGTTCTCTTTCGGCGGCGGAGCGAGTGTGTGAATCGTTTGACTAAATGTTTGGCTTAAATCAGATGTTGATGTGGAGTGGGGAATATAATTTAAGATACTTAGAGAGCTTTGAGGTGAGAAAGGTACAATAAGCCTTAGAACTAAAACAAACCAGAGTAAATAATGGACGTTAGCATTTAGCTTTTGCCTGAATAAAAACTTGATTAACAACAGACCTAAAGCCATAATACTGCCGCTTAGAGACAAGGTGACAAGTAAACGAAAAAGTTCAGCTATAAGCACGTTCTCACTCCCATCTCTTAATTGATTTTTTCATCAAGCAGTTTGCGAAGCCTATCAATTTCTTGAGGAGATAGGCTCTCATTTTTGACGAAGTTTGCAACCAGTAGATGGATTGAACCGTCGTAGACTTTGTGAAGAAAGGACTTCGTTTCTTCGCGCATGCATTCTTCCTTCGATACTAAGGGATAGTATTGAAATAAATTCCTATCTTTATTTACAGCCAGGGCTTCTTTTTTTACTAATCGAGCAATCAGGGTATGAATAGTTTTCGGGTTCCATTGGGTCTCCGGTTTCAGGCAGCCGATAATTTGAGTCGCGGTTAACGGTGATTTTTCCCAGAGTACTTTCATTACTTGCCATTCTGCTTCAGATATTTTACATGCAGTATGTTTCATCATGAGGCTCCTTCCTACAGATGTAGTCCAAAGTAAGATTACACTTGTAGGAAGGATAAGTCAAATGGATAATTGTTCCTATAATTTTTTATCTATAACCTGCATGATGTATGGAAAATGGTTGTAATAGTAATACTATGGTAAATATAGGATGGGAGGTTTTAAAATGGGGGATAAAAGTCCTAAAAACAAGGAGAAAATGAAGAAGCGGTCGGAGAAAAAGAACACTTCGAGCCCCTCTATATTACCTTGAAAAATCGTTGACAGAATTTCGATATTTGTTTAGCCGGCAGCAGCCGGTATTTTTTTGTCCGCTTGTACAAGTGGGAGTGGTTCCCATACCTTGCTTCAGGTAAGGGGAGAGTCCATCCTTCAGCGCGATAGTATTTGTTATGGGCTAGGCGCTTTCGGCGAAAGTGTCCACTGGACACTTTCGTTACCGAAGCCCGATGTTCAGCTTTAGCTGAACTAGTTCACTCACTTAGTTTTCTTATTTGTGTATTTTTTACTAAAACTAAAAATAATTTGTAATAACAATATGACTGATCGCACTTTATGGTATAATTAGGTATAAAAAGATCCTTCAATTTAAGAATTAGTTTAAGAAAGGTTTGATTTCAAATGTTGGAATGGAAAGAGGAGTATTCTATCGGAGTTGAACAGATTGATGAGCAACATAGGCATCTATTTGAGATAGGAAATAAAATATATGATTTACTCGAAAATTATCTATATGTTGACAAGTATGATAGAATTGTTGCCATTATCCGAGAATTAAAGGATTATACAAAATATCATTTTCAAGCGGAAGAAGATTACATGATTGAGCTAAAGTATCCAAGATATTTTAGCCAAAAAGTTGAGCATGACGACTTTATTAAAAAAATTGAAGAAATAGATCTCGAGAGTCTCGATAGAGACCAAGACAAACATATTAGAGGAATTCTAACCTTCGTCTTCGACTGGGTGCTCGAACATATATTAAAAAAGGATATGCTTATTGGAGCTTAAAACAAAGATAGAGTTATGCAAAAGAGCCTTCCAGCTATGCAGCGGAAGGCTCTAATAATTAAAATTCCTAAGAAAAACAATAGCAAAAGTATTTAATTTTTAACTGCTTCGTTAAGGTCTTTGAGTAAACGGGGAACATCAATGCCGTGTGCCAAGGCACCTTGCTCTAGATTTTCAAAACGTGCAGCCATGCACCCAAAACAATGCATGCCATAGCTTAGAAGTATATCTGCAGTTTTTGGGTACTTTTCAACAATTTCAGTGATTGACATATCTCCAGTAATCATAAGACGATCAACTCCTCATCTAATTTTCATTTCCCTTTTTAATATGCCTGGATTTTAATTGAATCATTTCTTAATTTAAACGGTAGATTAATCCAGATTTGCACCTCACCTGCTTATTATAATTTGTTAAGGTTCCGATAAGGTAAGGAATTTTATAACGAAAGAACAATTAATTACCTTATGTAAGCATGATACTATAAGTCAATGACTACCGTCAAGTAAGTGAATGTGCTAAACTATAATCAAAGCAGAAACGGAGGGTACCCTACCATGGAAGATTGTCATCTTTGCCCAAAATTTGAATCTGCCTTTGAATTAATCGGAAAACGGTGGACAGGATTAATTATTCGAGTTTTACAAACAGGGCCGAAACGCTTCAAAGATTTGACTGAACTAATACCCAATGTCAGCGGAAAAGTGTTAACGGAACGTTTAAAGGAATTAGAGAGTGAAGGAATCATTTGTCGAGAGGTTTATCCTGAAATGCCAGTTCGTATTGAGTATAGCTTAAGCTCTAAAGGTGAAGACCTTATCCCTGTGTTTAACGAGTTGCAAAAGTGGTCGATTAAATGGGTCGGACTGCAAAAAGATTTGCAGATTCAGGAGCCAATAAGAAAAGAATAAGTCATATCAAGATATAAATTTATCCAATCGTAAGACTCCCACTTCTTCAAGTGGGAGTGGTTCCCATACCTTGCTTCGGTGGGGGTAGAGTCCAACCTTCAGCGCGATAGCATTTGTTATGGGCTAGGCGCTTTCGACGAAAGTATCCACAGGACACTTTCGTCACCGAAGCTCCGGTGTTCAGCTTTAGCTGAACGAGTTCACTGAATTAATGGCTTTAGAAAAATCCAAAAGAGTATTAAAGGAGTATTTGCGATGACTCAAAGTGAGGTCTTGTATTTAACTTCCTGGTTTGAGAACTTTACAAATCGTTATACTTCAAGGGACTTAGAAATCCAAGCTAATCTTCAATATAAAAAAGATCATTCCCAAAGAGTTAGGGAAAATATGTTAATGATAGGGGCAGATCTTCGGCATGATACCGATCAAATGAAGTTAGCTGAAGTGATTGGACTTTTTCATGATGTCGGTCGTTTTGAACAATACGCGAGATATCATACGTTTAAGGATCATTTAAGTGAAGATCATGCGATTTTGGGTGTGTCTATTTTAGAACGGGAACAGATATTAACTGGCAGAGTAAACGAATCGGAAATAAAAATTATTAATGAATCCATAGTCAACCATAATCAGAGAGTAATTCGAGGAACTATTTGCGGAACTACTTTGAAGTTCTGCCAAATGATTCGAGATGCTGACAAATTGGACATTTTTGATCAGATCATTAATTTTTACGAGAATCCGGGGAAAACCCCATATCTAGCCATAGAGAAGGACCATGAAGATCAACGATATTCTTTAGATATCATTAAAGGCATTTTAAGTGGAGAACAAATTTCCTATTCGATTGTAAAATACCCCCTAGATATTAAGCTGGTTCGATTGTCCTGGCTCTTGGATCTAACATTCCCAATTGCTTTGAAAACCGCTCGACGCAAACAATATTTTGAAAGACTTAAGGAATTTATTCCGACTACTCAGGATACTCTGCAAGTTTTCAGGTACATAGAGCAAAGGCTTTTGCAAAAAGTAGCTGCTAATAAACAGTTCTAAAATAATTGTTGCTCTGATGTGCATCATGTTTTTCAAATTGGGAACCCTAAATCACGCAGGATTTCGATGCGGAAAGGGGAAATATATTTATGGGAAATAAGAAAACAGATAAATCGAGAACTCATGCTGCTAATTTAAATGATAATCGTCCCAATTCAGATAACGATAAGAAGAAAGTTCCCACGAGTGCTACCAATAATCCTCAGGAAAAGCTTTAAACAAACTGCTGTCATATAGAGACACCCGCCTAGATATGATTTTGGGCGGGTGTCTCGCTCTAAGTGATTTCTATTCCACGAATACTCTTAAATAACGGAGTATCCCAGTTTACTCGTTTTCGGTATAATTATAATTGAAGAAGATTATCTGGAAGGCGGAGATCATTCGGCAAATATTGGTAGTTAGTCAAGTATAGGTTCAAAGAATAAATAAATGGTGTATTAGAGAGAAGTCTGCCTTTTAATGGTATAAAGTGTAGGGGAGTTTTCCGATAATGTCTGCTAAACCTGAGTTGCGCAATAGTTCAAGGTTGCCGTACAGTACGGAAATTTATTGCTCAAAATATATCTCTGAAGGAAAAATAACTGTTTATGAATTAGCTTTAGAAATAAAGGTTGCGAATATTTCCAGAGAAGGCTTGTGTATTACGACCGAAGTAGAATTTAAAGAAGGTGCTTTTCTCGAATTTGATATCACTCTGGAGGACAAAGTATATAAATCAATTTCGGCTATGATTTTATGGATAATAAAAGATCAAAATAATTATAAATATGGAATGCGAATAAACAACATTACCGGAAAACTCAGCAGGCATATCTATAAAATGGAGAATAGATTTCTTGCGCGGATTTAACTACTAAATCGGTTAATGATCATTGTGTTCCGAGCCTAAAGAATAAGCTTTAAGGACTCGCAAATAACTTGAGGGGTAAGGAGCCTCCAGGGAGATAACCCGCTGTTCAAAGGGATGGGGGAAGGATAACGAAACGGCATGTAATGCTTGTCCGGATATGAGGTCTGAACGTTTTCCGTACATTCTGTCCCCGACAATTGGGTGACCTAAATAGCTCAGATGAACCCTTATTTGATGAGTCCTGCCGGTTTCGAGTGCTAGTTCTAAATGAGAGACTCCTGAAGAGGTGCAAATCTCATGATAATGGGTAATCGCCGGATCTCCGGCTTCCGTTACAACCCGTCGGTTTGGCTTGGCAGGATGAGTACCGATCGGCAGGTTGATTGTACCATTTGGAGGATCAATAATTCCGATTACTACAGCATGGTAAGTTCGTTTGATTTTTCCTTCTTTTAGAAGCTTCTCTAAGTATGCTTGGGTACGTCTATCTTTGGCAAAAAGGACACAGCCTGAGGTTTCTCGATCTAAGCGATGTATTGGGCGAATAGTGCAAACTGTTCCATGCTGCTGATAATGATAAGCAAGGTGGTTGCTTAAGGTACCGTGAGAAGTTTGCCCAGTTGGATGAACCAATAGGCCGGAGGGTTTATTCAAGACAATTAAATAGTTGTCCTCATACAATATTTCGATTGGACCTTGCTCAGGTTCTACTCCGAAGGTTGTATCTTCGAGGGAGAGAATGTTTAAGACATCTCCTGAGTTAACGTTCTTTTGTAGAAAGGCGTTTTTTTTATTCAATAAAATGCCCTTTTTTCGGGTTAATTTCTGAATTGTTCTGCCCGAATAGTTCAGAACTTGTTTTAAATAAGCTTCAACTGTAAGGCCTTGATGAACATCGGTTACCGTGTAGGAAAGATACGTTTTCATATCACCAGTTCCAATCCGTAATAATTATTTGAAAATCAAAAGAATGAATTGTTGATAGATTAGGGAAAACCGTTAATTCACAATCATAGAGAATCTTTGCAATCAATAATACCATATTATTGGTTATTACCTTAAGAATAATAAGCATAAGAGAAGATATAAAAACAAGCGATAAGTTTACTTTTGTGGGTGAAGCTCTCTTCCTCTGACATCTACAGTTTTTTCAGGATAGGAGTGATGACTATTATTATCAGTGCTAGCCGAAGGACAGATATCCCGGCATTTTATACGCAATGGTTTGTGAATAGGATTCGAAAAGGATATTGCACAGTGTTTAATCCTTTTAATCGCCGCCAAGTAAGCAGAGTATCTTTGCTGCCTCAAGATGTTGATGTAATCGTATTCTGGACCAAAAATCCTCGTCCCCTAATGAAGCATATAGTGGAATTAGACGCAAGAGGATTTAAGTATTATTTTCAATATACCGTTAACGGATACCCTCCTCAGCTTGAACCTAATATTCCTCAATTAAAAACTTCCATTGAGACATTTTCAGAGTTGGCTTCAATGATCGGGGCTGAAAAAGTAATTTGGAGGTATGACCCTGTTCTCATCAGCAATATTACCGATTATAATTATCATTTAAAACGATTTACCCAAATCGCTGCCTTATTAAAAGGAAAAACAAAGAGAGTCGTAATTAGTCTTGTTGATGAATATCGGAAGGCGACATACAAATTTAAGAAACTTAAGGGCCAAAATATAAATGTCATCCCAAGTAACGAATTAAATTACTTTAAAATTGGTGAATTAATGAAGGCATTCTCAGAGCTCGCCCGGGATAACGGCATGGAAATATACAGCTGTGCCGAAACTGTTGACTTGGAACCCTACAATATTTTACCTGGAAAATGTGTTGATGATCAATATATTCGACGTGTATTTGGCCTTGCGATAACTAATATCAAGGACAAATCTCAACGCTCGGAATGTGGTTGTATTCCAAGTAAAGACATAGGAATTTACGATACATGTCTCTATGACTGTGCATACTGCTATGCCGGAACTATAAAATCAGGACAAAAGCAGCGTCATGATATAGATTCCCCTTCTCTTATCGACAGATATGAAACTTCTCCATGAGAGAGCTTTTTGACATCAGTGAACTCGGGGATTCGCTGACGAAAGTGCCGTGGACACTTTCGCCGAAAGCGCCTAGCCCATAACAAATGCCATCGCGCTGAAGGATGGACTCTACCTCCACCGAAACAAGGTATGGGAACTACTCTCACTTCTACAAGTGGGAGTCTTACGATTGGCCAGAAATTGTATTTAGCCTGTTTTCTTAATCTCTCGAATAATTACATATGAAATATGAGAGAGGGAAAGATAAAGCCAGATATCGAAATATGACAAAGGAGCAAACAGATGAAAAGGTACCTGGCTTTAATAATGATAAGTATTTTAATTCTCTGTCAGACACTCATTGGTTGCACAGGCTCTAAGAATGTGCCTCAAATATCGCCGTCCTCAGAGGTTAGAGAGGACCAACCTCCGAAGGCTGAAGCTTCACGTCAGGAGACGTCAGATTCGGGCAGCCATGTGGTTTTAGGCTTTTATACAGATTCGCAGCGAGCAAAAGAATCGTTGGTTAACGAGATTAATCATCTCGATGAAGTAGCTTTTTTTTGGTATACTTTTGCTGGATCAGGTTTAGTTAAACCTGCGGGCAATGTCGATTTAAATCTCAAAGAAAGAGCACAAAAAGGTGGAGCGAAAGTCTTTGCTTTAGTGCATAATATGGATGCTAACGGCTTCAATTCCCAATTGGCCCATCAAGTTTTGGCGAATAAAGCAACTCGCTCAAAATTTATAAATAATCTTATCCTTCTCACGACTAATGATAATTGGGACGGAGTAGCCATTGATATCGAAAAGATTCTGGCTACTGATCGGAAAAATTACTCTGCATTTTTAGATGAGTTACATACTTCCCTTAAAGCCAAAAATAAAATTCTTAATGTCTCAATTCCTGCCAAATATCAAGATATTCCAAACGACTTATGGTCAGGGGCATTTGACTACGCTTCAATTGGTCAAGCAGCTGATCAAGTTGTACTCATGACCTATGAAGAACATGGTATAGGAACAACGCAAGGCCCGATAGCTTCTCAAGGATGGGTTAATAGGGTAGTTGACTTTGCAACCGGTAAAATCCCCAATGAAAAAATTATTATGGGATTACCGGTATATGCCAGTGATTGGGCTTCTAACAGACCAACTATACCTAGTTATTTAACATATGATAAGGCCATTAGTCTGGCTAAAAATCAAAACGTAAATATTTTGTACGATAAGTATCAACAGGTTCCGCATTTTGCTTATACAATTGGTAATGTACGCCATGAAGTTTATTTAGAAGATGTTCGCAGTCTTACAGCGAAACTTGGACTTGCTCAAAAAAGCCAACTGCACGGTGTCGCTATTTGGCGATTAGGCATTGAAGATCCAACATTATGGACGGAAGTTTTAAAAAAGTATAGCTCCGGCTAATTCTATGTAAATCATCTTAGTAGTTCTCTGAGCACACTGAGAGTTGTAAAATGAGGGTGAGATTTTGGGGGTTATAGGAGGTCGGGCACATATAAATGGAGTCACTTTTGCCACAAATACGCATGTTGTTCGCGGAAGATTGTCAAAAGGAATGATTTCCATACGTGTACGTCGATTACCTGGAATTCGAATTTTTATGCTAATGGACAAAATTTCTTTCGTACGCGGTATTTCTTCTTTGCTAAAATTAGATATAAAGCTATTCCTGTGTGTTATTTTATTTCTTGTTATACCATGGGATTGGCTCTTTCCGGTAACTGATTTTTGGGGTTTTAATTCGGGATGGAAAAATATTGCTGCTTATTGTTTTGTTTTTCTTATTTTGGTAGTTTCCTTGAGACGGTTGTGGCAGTTCCATGGAGCAGAACATAAAGCTTATAATATTTATGTAAGCGGTGGCGAACTCTCATTAAAATCTGTGCGAGGAGCCAGTCGAATTAGTGAACATTGCGGAACCAATTTGGCTGTCCTTGCAATTCCAATTGTCCTCTTGCTGTCCTTTACAAATTTAGCATTGCCGTTAATAATGATAGCATTAGCAATCAGTTACGAGATATTTAACCGGGGTTTTCGTAAATTTCGTCTAAGGCCAGTAAAGTTTGTTGCTGGGATGATCCAAAAATATATCGTAACCGTTGAGCCGACTGATGAACAAATACTATTGTCCACGGCTACCTTGACTAAGGCAATGGAATACAGTTAGCAGCATCATATGTGAAATACGTATCGGCTATGATAAGCATGCGTCAGCCGCCTTTATACAAAATAACAAAGTGAACTCGTTCGGCAAAAGCTGAACATCGGGGCTTCGGTGACGAAAGTGCTGGCCCATAACAAATGTTATCGCGCTGAAGGATGGACTTTACCCCCACCGAAGCAAGGGATGGGAACCAATCTGACTTGTAGAAATGGGAGTCTTACGATTGGATAAAAGAAAAAAGAGTAATAAAAAGTGTTGACATAGTTAAGGAAGAAGTGGTATTATAACAAAGCGCTCGAGAACAGCGCCTTTTAAATCCTCNAAAAAGTGTTGACATAGTTAAGGAAGAAGTGGTATTATAACAAAGCGCTCGAGAACAGCGCCTTTTAAATCCTCTCAAACCTGTTGCTTGAAGAAAATAGTTGTTGACAGTATTAAGAGAGAATGTTAGGATGAAATTCCGTGGTCTTTGAAAACTAAACAACAAGGACAGCCAATGAGAGAAACTCGCAAGAGTTTCAAAAGAATCATGAAATCATGAGCAGATATCATCTTCTTTAAAGAAGTGAGATAACTTTTTTGGAGAGTTT
>NZ_NADJ01000034.1 GCF_002196705.1 Desulfosporosinus sp. FKB | reverse complement strand
CGCTCTCGCTGTCCCAACTTCACTGAACACTCAGTGTTAAGCATTAGACCGTTCGACTTGCATGTGTTAGGCACGCCGCCAGCGTTCGTCCTGAGCCAGGATCAAACTCTCCAAAAAAGTTATCTCACTTCTTTAAAGAAGATGATTACTGCTCATGATTTCATGATTCTTTTGAAACTCTTGCGAGTTTCTCTCATTGGCTGTCCTTGTTGTTTAGTTTTCAAAGACCATCGATGCTTTTATGCTTTTCTAAAGCAGTTAGCAACTTCGAGATGTTCTGTGCCACTTTTGTGGCGCTCAGTTATAGTACCATTATTAGTGATGTACTGTCAACTATTATTTCACGTAATTTTAAAATATATACGATCCAATTTATGCCATCTCTTTGCGGTTAATACAGTAACGTTTTTGATACTAGCTTCAATAGTCGGTTCTACTAGGCTTAACGGGAAATAATAATAACCCATCTGGCTCGAATAAGATCATAAAAAAGGCAGCCACTAACACGCATGGTTTTACTCCAAAAAGCATACAACTTGGCCCCTAATAATTGACCTGTAAAATATGAACCTATAAGCAGAGGGAATGTTGAAAGGGCCCATCCTAGTCCAAAATGAATACGAAGAAAAATTATTACCGGAACGGGAAGATGAACGGACAAAAACCATGGCAGCGAAAACTTCCTGACGTCCTTTCGCCAATAACCAAATGGTATATTTAATAAAATCACAGATATCAAGACAAACAGCCAAATCATAAATCTGCTCCTTTGTAAATTGACAGCTTTTAATAATCTTTTTTATAAATTATGTTTACGAGATAACTTCTTACAATATACATAAATTATGACTCAAAAAGGATTAACAGGAGGAGTGTGCTGACGAATGTATCACCGTCCTATAATATTATTAATACGCAGGCCTGTCCTTTTTAGTATGATTATAGTTACAATGTTAATCATAATTGGTACCGGCACTTTAAGGTTTAAGACGGCACTTTCGCAAAGCCTTAAAAACAAAGTCATTGTAATTGATCCCGGCCACGGAGGCGCTGATCCAGGCGCCCAAAATTCAGGAGTAAAAGAAAAAGACGTCAATTTAGATATATCACTTCGACTGCGCAAAGCATTAGAATCTGAAGGTTGTACTGTCATTCTAACTCGTGATGTTGATAAAGACTTTTATAATCCCGGTCAATATGAAGGACGTGCAGCTAAACGGATAGATTTAAATCGTAGAATTAGTCTGGCTTCCTTGAATAATGCAGACTTGTTCGTCAGCATCCATGCTAATAGTTTTCCAAGGCGAAACACTTATGGAATGGAAACCTATTATCATCAAAAATCGCCAGCCGGAAAAATCTTAGCTGAGAATATTCAGGAACATCTCACTCAATTGCAGCTTGACAATAAACGAAAAGCAAAAGCAGGCGATTATTACCTGCTTAATCAAACAAAGATGCCCGCTGTTATCGTGGAAGTGGGATTCATTTCTAATCCAAGGGAACGAAAGCTCTTATTAACCAGCAACTACCGTGACTCAATTGCCAAAGCGATTGGCGACGGCATAAAAAGCTATTTTGAAACACCTAAAGAAATCCGTGAAATTCGCGAAGGGATTCAAAGTGTCACAAGTCAGGAAGGTCCCGCTCCAATAGGTAAGGATACATATAAGGTCTATTTTTCAAACGCCGGTCTGGACGGTTTAAGCCCTGAAGATAGGATCTTTAATCCTTCAGTTTGGAACAAGCTAACCCTGACTCATAAAGCAGATCTCATCTTGAAAGACCTGATTAAAGGTCCGACTTCACCCGATCATCTTTCGGCGCTTTCACCAAAAACTAAGGTACTTTCAATCTCTTTAAATAATAATATCATCACCTTAAATTTCAGCAAGGAAATACGCGAGAACTTTTCGGGCAGTGCTTTAGAGGAGGACATTGCCGTTAAATCTATAGTATGGTCTATGACCCAATTGCCCGGAGTTAAAGGAGTGACTATTTTAATCGAGGGGAATTATGGTGATTCGATTGGTGGCCACGTTATCTTTGATCATATTTTGAATCCCCGCTCGTAATTTACTTAGATTCACTTTGATCAGCAAAAGCCCGTTAAGTCTATCATTGTAACAATAGTTTCGATTCAACAAGTTTACTCTAAAGATCAAACAGAATCTGTTATATAATATTGTAAATATGTAGAATATTTTCAAAACAGATATTGCCTTTTCAAACATCTGTAGTATAATAATATTAGTAAATCAGTTCTGTATAAGAGGAGGCTGAATCATGCCGTTGATTCTATCAAATGATAGTACTCCATCGAATAAACCTATTTTGTACCCTCCTACCTGTTCACAATGTCCTGATCGTGGCAACTGCAGCCAATGCATTGCTTTTTGATTTTGTCGTTAATACGTTAAGCTTAACTCCACTTTTTATACCCCTTCTTTGTTTAGCCAGTTTTACTGGCTTTTTTTAGTTAATTCAAAACAACAGAAAAGCCCGGGATCTAAGTTCTTAAGTCTTCTCCCGAGCTTCCGAATACTTCTCTTCAAAAGTAGGTCATGAACTGGCCTAACAATTTTGCCATTTTTAATCGGCATAGTCCGTTGCTTAACCAGGATTTAAATTAGATTAAATGGATCAGTTCACCGTCAGTTCTTGTGGCTGAGTATAAAACTCAATTTCATAACGCTCACTTAACCATTTTGCCTTCCAATCATCTAATAATAAAACGGCATAATTTTCGTCTTTATCTAATACAACTGTACTCATACTTGATTCGGATAATAGTTTAACTGTTTTTTCGTTTTTATCAATCCAGCGTACAATTTCGTATGGAAGGTGTTGGATATTAACCTTAACACCATACTCCTCCCGCAGACGGTATTCCAGGACTTCGAATTGTAATTGTCCTACCACTCCAATAATAGGAGCCTCAACCCCTACATGGAGATCCCGAAAGACGTGAATTGCCCCTTCTTCTTGCAATTCCTGAATTCCTTTAATGAATTGTTTGCGTTTCAAAGCATTAGCAATATTAATACGTGCAAAATTTTCAGGGCTGAAGAAGGGCATTGCCTCAAACTGAAGTCCATCTTTTTCAGTCAAGACGTCACCTATCCGCAAAAGACCACTATCATGAACTCCAATAATATCCCCAGCATAGGCCTCATCAAGAATTGTCCGTTCTTGAGCAAATAATTGCTGGGGCTGAGCAAGTCTAAGGCGGCGATGAGATCGTGTATGGATAACATTCATCCCTCGTTCATAGCGCCCCGAACAGATCCGAATAAAAGCAATCCGGTCTCGATGCTGCGCATTCATATTTGCTTGGATTTTAAAGATATATCCAGAAAAAGTTTCGGTCTCCGGTGCCAATATTCCCTGATTGGTGCTCCGAGGTTGAGGTGCCGGCGCTAGTTTTAAAAAACTATGGAGAAAATTCGGAACTCCAAAGTTATTAAGTGCACTTCCGAAAAATACAGGAGTAACCTCTCCGCGATCCACGCGTTCTTGAGAAAACGTATTCCCTGCTAAGTCTAAAAGATCAATTTCATCGTGCAATTGTTTAAGCAGGTCTTCCCCAATACCTTCTCGCACAAGCGGATCGTTAATGTCCCCAGAAACAGGTGGTTGGGAACTTTTCTTGCCGCTTCCTGTTGCAAAACGTTCAACCATACCAGTTTGCCGATCATAAATCCCTTTAAAATCCTGGCCCATCCCAATAGGCCAATTCATAGCATAGGATTCAATGCCTAAAACTTTTTCCACTTCATCCATTAAATCAAGAGGGTCTTTGGCCTCGCGATCAAATTTATTGACAAAGGTAAAAATCGGAATGCCTCTTTGCCGGCAGACATGAAACAGCTTTTTAGTTTGGGCCTCAATTCCTTTAGCCGCATCGATTAACATAACTGCACTATCTGCAGCTGTTAACGTACGGTATGTGTCTTCGCTGAAATCTTGGTGCCCAGGGGTATCTAAAATATTAATAACATAACCCTGATACTTGAATTGGAGGGCACTTGAAGTAATGGAAATTCCCCTTTGCCGCTCGAGTTCCATCCAATCTGAAGTAGCATAACGTTCCGCTTTGCGGGCTTTAACCGAGCCGGCCTCATGAATTGCACCTCCGAAGAGAAGCAGTTTTTCAGTTAATGTAGTCTTACCGGCATCAGGGTGAGATATAATGGCAAAGGTCTTTCGAGAACCAATTTCCTCTCTTAAATTCGCTTGATTCAATGTCTTTAGCTCCTTAATCTGTTCTACCTTTTTTGAATTGCAATTATCAATAATTATATCTGGGCTTTTTATCCCTCTTAAGGGTACTGTAACCAATTATATGAAAATCATCTCAAATTGATATTATATCATGATTTATCAATAATCCTCAAATAAAACTTACTTCGGACAAAATTATATTTCTATTCACTGTACCTATAATTACTTCTGTACCATAGGGTTCCAGCCAATCATATTACCTAAAAAACAAGGAACAATCTAAAATTATCTTTGCCGTTTTCAAATTCTCATCTTCAATTTAAGAATACAATAAAAGGTGTCCTCAATCCACTTTTACCGTGTGGATGAGGACACTACTGATTTACTACTAAATTTCGAGAAACAGTCTAGTTTCTATTGACTATTGGTAAATTGCATATGCTCCGTTATCCATTGTTGACCAGCATAATTTAAAGGTAACGTTCTGACGTCTTCCCAAACTAGATCTACAGCACTAAGCAGCCTTAAATCAAATTCTTTAAAGAACTGTCCACAAAGATCACAAGTTACTAATTCAACTCCTGGATATTCTTTAGACAGCAAATAGTTTTGTGAACTCGCTTCTTCCCTTCCGCATAAAATACATCCGACTCTCATCGTTGGCCACTCCTGGCCGCAGAAGATGCAGTGCAATAAGCGCTTTCCATGAGGAGGTACTAACACAGAAAGTACTGCTTTCTCTCCACAGATAGGGCAACAAGTGTCAATACCTTGCTTTTCCTCATTTTCTTTCATAAAATTCTGATCTTCTGCCTGAGAAATTACCTTCAGTCGAGCTAGCTGAGCTAAACCACTCAGAGCTAACTGAAGGGTACTTTGCAGCCAAGGTTCTTGAATCCCTCGTCCTTCTTTGAAATTTTGCCAGACGTACTTCAAGAACGACTCTGGTACGTCCTCTTCCATAACCCGATTTAACCTCGCCCAAAGTTCTAATATCGCTGCTCCCGGCAAATTTACCAAAGGATAGTACGGAGGAGACTTCTCAGGATTTAGCTTTTTCGCCCAAAATGCTCCTCGTTCTTCTTGCCATACTTTGATTTCTCCCTTAAGTAAACGATAAGTTTGATAAGCTTCCTCAAGGTTATTTTCCTCTGCTGTGTCTAGTGTCTCTTTTGGCTTATTCATTGACGGTTCTCTCCAATGCTAAAGTTTAAGCTAGTTGTTATAATTTTTGCTGTTGGTTTTGAACCCGTTCATACCACAAAGCATGATGAGCTCGTGCAAACTTGGCAGACACATACCCGCTAAACATCCCCGGCAAAGCGGCCCGTGAATCAGGATGCAATACTCCCAAATAAATGTGCCCGAGTGATGCTGCCACCATCATAAACATTGATAAATCATGAACAGGGTATGCCCAGCGGACTAACCCGGAAGGAAACCAAGGAGCCATCCATATCACAGCTCCGCTTAAGGTAATAAAAAAGGAGCCAAAGATCGTAATCAAGGAGTTAATTTTTTCTC
Organism: Desulfosporosinus sp. FKB; assembly: GCF_002196705.1. GTDB lineage: Bacteria > Bacillota > Desulfitobacteriia > Desulfitobacteriales > Desulfitobacteriaceae > Desulfosporosinus. The sequence continues at coordinate 136,348 of NZ_NADJ01000034.1, read as the reverse complement.
CCCCATTATACTTATCCTGCGGAGGATAATCACCATGTCCACCAAAGAACTCTTTAGGAAATGCGCGAACATGCTGCCAGTCCGATTTCGTAAATTTAAAGACGGATTTTAGCCATTCCCAATGGTGACTGGGATTTCCCACAACAAACATTAAACCTACAATCACAACAAATACGATTGCAGCCCCCCGATGTATCAAACGGGCAATTTGTATGCCTCCGAATACATTCATGATGGGTTGAAATGATGGGTTCAAAATTCCGAGACCCGTGAAAAGTAAAAGAAAAAAGGCAATGGCATGTACCCAGTGGCTGATTCGCTCACCCTTAGTAAATCGCAGTATTTTATGTGATTGGCTTTCCTTCTTCTTTGTTTGAGTATTAATGCCCATTAGTCTCCCCCCCATTTTATACTCACTTCAACACGAAGATTATATTGAGCTCAGTCGTCTCTTGAGCGATATGAACCTTTTACAATATTGGCAAAAACGCCGATTACAACCGCAGCCGCCGCTCCTCCCACCGCGATTCCACCTACGGGACGAACAACATCTTTCCAAAGCGTCAGGGAAAGCGGAATCGTCGGATTAACAGGAAGGCCATAGATTTCTGGGCGATCCATGAGAAGATAGAGGTAAGTTGTACCGCCCATTTCCTTTTCTCCATAGAGTTGAGCCTTCGAATGAGTTTTTTGGACTTCGCTGAGACGGTTTTTCGCCTGCCCAAGGACGTCTGAATAATCCCCAAACATCAACGCACCCGTTTGGCACGTTTGCACACAAGAGGGTTTTAAATTGTTTTCAACTCGGTCAATACATCCATTACATTTAAATGATTTCTGCAGAGTTTGGTCAACCTTCGGAACACCAAAGGGACAGTTTTCAGAGCAATATCCGCAGCCAATACACTTTGTATGATCTATAACTACAAACCCCGATTCTGTCTGCGTAATTGCTTTGGAGGAACAAGCCTTAAGACAAGCCGGATCTCCACAATGAAAACATTGTGCTTTGCGCATTAAGAAGTTCATGGTTTGCTCTTCATATTTCTCCGTAAAGGTTACATAAGTCCAAGTCTTCGGACTAAAGTCCTTTTGAGATTGATAGCTTGTGACCAGCTGAGTCTTCTCGGCAGGAAGCTCATTCCATTCCTTGCAAGCAACAGTACAGGCTTTGCATCCCGTACATTTCGAAGTATCAACGAAAACCATTTTTCTGGTCATTGCTAAGCCCTCCTTACATTAACTAAGCAAACCTTGTACTCTGGAGTTCCCGCTCCGGGATCCAGGGCAGCAATTGTCAACTCATTAGTGCTTGGTCCAGGACTTAAGCTTGCAAATCCCCAACTCCAAGGCATGCCAATGGTCTCAGTTTCTTTGCCGTTCACCTTATAAGTCTGTAAGCGATCTGTGACAAGAGCTCGTACTGTGACCTTACCCCGAGCAGAAGAGACTTCGACCATATCTCCTTCTTTAATACCTATTTTTTGGGCCAAATTTTTACTAAGCTCGGCAAAAGGTTCCGGCATAAGTTCATTGAGCCAGGGTATATTGCGGGTGATTCCTCCGGCACAGAAATGCTCCACAACTCCATACGTTGTTAAAACGTGCGGGAAATCATTGGCCTTACCCATTTTTTGTATTTCAGGAGACGATGAAAGAATTAAAGCTACAGGGCTCTTAGATACCTCTGGATGTAATAGGTTATCGGTCGGGCTTTCCGTCGGTTCATAGAATTCCGGCATTGGGCCATCAGTACATACTCCGGCAGCTCGGACACCAACAGCCGTAAGACCATCGGCGGGTGGTTCCGCAGGTAAACCGCTCATATAGGGAGCTGCAAATAATCGGCCCAAGCCCTCTGGATTCATTCGGAAACTCTGCCTACCTTCGGGAGTATCAGGACCTTTGGTCTTGTCTGCCACATCGGCCCCGTCATTTCCGGCCCAAACCTTTGCTGAAGCATCCCACCAAACGAGTTTGCGTTTATCGTCAACTGGTTGCCCTGAAAAGTCACAAGAAGCTCGATTATAGAGAATACGAATATTTCCGGGCCAAGCGAAACTCCAGTCTTTAAATAGCCCTAGACCTGACGGATCGTCATTTTTGCGGCGTGCTGCAAGATTTCCGTTTCCCGTCGCTCCTGCATAAATCCAATTTCCTGTTGATGCAGACCCAATGGGAGCTTTTAAATAATCGCCTATTGTTGGGAGAAGCTTGCCGGATGTTTCGTCATACCCACTTAACTCTTGAAGTACTTTTAATGCGCTTACCTCCTCACCATAATCCCAACGAGCCTTTAAAATGGGAGCATCTTTTACATCAGTGCTTCCTTCATATAACTTTCTAATCCTTTTAAATAAAGAATCCAGCATTTCAAGGTCCGGTTTCGCATCACCCAAGGGCTTAAGCGCAGCCTCTTTCCATTGAATCCAACGCGATGAATTTGTTAAACTACCAGCCTTTTCATAGACAAATGCCGCCGGAAACATAATGACTTCTGTTTTAATATCTGCAGGATTAACTCCGGGCTCACGCCAGAATTGGGCAGTTTCAATTTCGAATAAATCTGATACAACCATCATATCGAGTTTGGGCAAAGCTGTACGAACAAGCTTTCTATTCGGAATTGATACCAAGGAGTTAGAGCCAACGTTAAAAAGTAATTTAAACTGTCCCTTCTCCATCATCTCAAATATTTTCACCATTGTGGCATTTACTGAAGGACTTGTTTTAGGTAAGTAGCTAAATCCATAGTCATTCTCTTTGGTTGCATTTTCCCCAAACCAAGCTTTAAGGAGCGCAACTATATGTTTTTCATAAAAGGAACCACTGCGTACCAGGTAATCACGAAGAGTCTTGTCGCTGTTTATAGGATACGGCAAATAACCGGGCAAGTTGCTTACAAGGTTTGCCATATCGGTTGATCCTTGGACATTAGGCTCACCACGCAGAGCATTAATTCCTCCGCCAGCTTTGCCTATATTGCCTAACAGTAATTGAATCACAGCGTAGGCACGTATTCCTTGAGTACCGGTAGTGTGTTGGGTCATACCTAAAGCATAAAGAATTGTCCCGGGTTTTCCTTTGCAGAACGTGTCTGCAATTTCTTTAATTTTTGCCGCCGGAATTCCGGTGATTTTTTCAGCAACTTCAAAGGTATAACGGGAATAATGAGTTTTCAGCTTAGAAAAGACACTTTCCGGGTCCTCAAGGGAATCTGCTTTAAGAGGCTTATTATCTGAACCAAGTTGATACCCCCAACTTGTTACGGCATATTTCCGATTCTTCGCGTCATAACCCGAGAAAACACCGTCCTCAAATCTATAATCCTTCGCTACTTTAAGTAAGGCATTAGTATAATTTAAAACATAATTCCGATCGAATAATTGATTTTCAATAATATAATTAATAATTGCACCTAAATAGGCGATATCTGTTCCGGGTCTGATTTGAGCAAAGAGATCTGCCTTGGATGCAGTCCGAGTAAAGCGCGGATCAACAACAATCATTTTCGCTCCCTTTTCCTTCGCCCGGTTAATCCACTTCATAGCAATCGGATGATTTTCCGCACAGTTACTGCCGGCAATTAAAAAAACCTCAGCGTTTTGCAAATCAGACCAGGAATTTGTCATCGCACCCCTGCCAAATGAAGGTGACAAACTTGCCACCGTGGGAGCGTGTCATATTCTGGCCTGATGCTCATTATAAGGAGTACCAATAATTCGGCAAAACTTGGAAATGAGATATGACTCTTCGTTATCCACTTCGGCCGAACCTAAGAAGGCAATTCCTTCAGCACGGTTAACAGGCAGCAGATCGCGCTGTCCCGTTTTAGCGTTAACAATCTCATCATTGGCTTTCCAAGTAGCCTCCCTGATTTCTTTTGTCTTTTGAGCCACCAGGTTTAAGGCATCTTCCCAAGAAATTTCTTCCCAGTGATCAGACCCTGGGGCCCGACGTCTCGGTTTCGTGACCCGATTTGGCGAATAAGCAACACTCAGTAAGCTCGCAGCTTTAGGACAAAGAGCTCCTTCATTAGTCGGATGATCCGGATCTCCTTCAAGATGAATTAACTTTCCCTCTTTAACATATAAGAGCATCCCACATCCACCCGAGCAAAAATGGCATATGCTCGGAATTTTTTTACTTCCCTCAAGTTTCAGGACAAATCCCTTAGCTTCGGCTATCGTCGGATCAAAACCCAAACCCGAAGCCAAGGCAGCAATAGAGAGCCCTGAAAGCTTAAGGAAACCACGGCGAGAAACATCCATACCTTCTTTCCTCCTCTGATTAATCTTTTTATTAAACATACCTACAGCTCTCCACAAAATTTCAGCAATAGGAAATGCCTAATACTTTTAGTTTAAAGATTATGTTATATTTTTTAATATAGAATATTCTAAATATTCTATCCTTTAGCTTAACTCTCTTTTTCTCCGATGTCTTCATTATGAACATTATGTAAATAAAAAAAGATTTCGTAACCTAAAAAAGGCGTTGTCAACGCATCTACTAATTCGTTTTACAACCCTTTTTAGCAATTTAACTGCGCAGCCCCAAAATGCTCGCAGTAGTTTGTTGGTTTGGCAGACTAGACGCTAAATAATTAATCATTGGTTCAGTTGAAATAGTTTTACTGGTCTTCCAACTGTCCCATACTTCAACTCTGTATCTAAAATTTTTCGTAATTCGAGATAATCTAAATATCGTCGCACAGTAACCCTAGTTAGTCTTACACCTTCTGCAACAGTTTCAGCTGAAACCGGTTCTGCGGTTTCCGATAAAAACACAAGAATTTGTTTTAAGGTCATAACATTCAAACCTTTGGGTAATCCCTCTTGCTCCATATTGTAAGTCTTTAATTCCACGTTTTTTTTATCAATCTTTTGTTCCCCTTTATGATTACCATCTTCAGAGTCAGGCTCCCTAAACTCATCAGCGAAACCACTGTCATCAGCAGGTCTTATCTCTTCATTCTCGCGAAACCGTTCTTCTTTGCCTTCCCGGGCAACAGTCACTTTGCTCATTTCATCAGCTATATTACTTAATCGTTCTACCATTTGATTAAAGGCAACTGCTAAATCTCCAATTTCCTTGGGTCCCGTCACATTAACTTTTTCTGTAGCATGACCGGTAGCAACATCTCTTGTTCCCAATGTAATTTCTTTTAAGGGCCGGATAATTACCCTCTGAATGAAGAACCAAGTTAAGATGATTACGAAGAAAGCTAAACCTAACCCTAGCAGACTCAGACGTATTAAGGAATTCACAATAAATGATTGTGTGTAGTTTTTAGATATTCCGACATAAAACATGCCAATGATTTCTCCGTTACTATCGCGAATCGGCTCATAGGCAGTCTGAAATAACTGTCCGACTACATTTGCTTCTCCAAGATACATTTGACCATTTTTTAAAACTTTTTGGGCAACAGCATCGGAGACTTTCGTTCCAATAGCTCTTTCTCCATTGCCATCACGAACTGTTGTAGCTGTACGAGTATCGCCTAAAAATAAAGTAACCGTATCACCTGTTAACTTAGATAAATGATCCACAAGCTCTGTTCGGTAAGATAGTTGAACATCTCCTTTGTAGAGAATCCCAGATTTTATTTCCCAAGGTCCCGGAACGCTGTCATTAATAATTTCCATACATGTTTTCAGATCCGTCTCTGCTTTGACAATAGCTGCATCAACGGCCCGTTCCCTCATATACCAACCAAAAATGAAAATGAAACTCGCTGCTAACAGAACTAAGGAACCTAACATAAGTAATAAAATTTGATGTTTTAGAGAACGCATATCAGTCAATCCCTCCTTAGGGAGATATCAATTCCTATATTCTTCGAGATATTTCCACATATGCCCTTCTTTTCCAAGTAAGTATTTTTTTGCTTCCCTTATTTTATCGGTGCAGGAATTAAAGACCTTCATGTGGAATTGTTAGATAACAAACGGCATAATAAGGAGGGTGCTAACCGTGTCTTTATTTCAAGTACTCTATGAAGTTCTTAATCAAAATGGCTGGGATTTTGACTCTGACACTAAGAACGAAATTATTAAACTTGAGATTCGAGGGGTTAACGCTAATTTTCATGCTTTCCTCCTCGTTGATGAAGAGCAGGAATCTTTACTTTGCAACACACATATTAATCAAAAAATCCCTTATGCCAAACGTCTCGAAGTATGTGATTTTATGAGCCGTGTCAATTATGAACTCGCGAACGGTAATTTTGAAATGGATATGGATAACGGTGAAATCCGTTTTAGAACCTTCTTGGATCTTGCTGATGCCGAACCCTCTAAGGATCAAATACTGAATATAGTCTGGAATGGAGTTCTCGGTTTTGATACCTATTATCCAGGCTTAATGAAACTCGTTTATGGAAATTATAGTGCCGAAGAAGCCACAGCCTATTGCAGCGATGAAAATCATCGCACAGAAGACTGACTTTATCTCCATGAAGAACAACATTTTAAAAAAGAGAGTGGCAATTTTGCCACTCTCTTTACTTTATGCCGCCAAAGGCACAATATAAACAAGCATCATAATAAAATGAACTAAGCTACCTACTGCAATAAAAAGATGGAAAATTTCATGGAATCCAAATCGTTTAGGAAAAAAGTCAAAAATTTTTGTCGCATAAATCACTGCACCTATGGTATAGACAACGCCGCCCACAGCCATTAGGATGATTGCCCCTTCCGGAAGATGGCGAATAAGCTGTAAAAAAGGTACCAAGGCAATCCAACCAAGAGATACGTAAAATGCTGTTGAAACATAACGCGGGGCGTGAATAAGCCATAATTTCAAGATCATTCCAATTAACGCCAAAGTCCATACTGATATAAGCATGGCCCACCGCCAGGCGCCGTCTAGTCCGAAATAAAAAACCGGTGTGTATGAACCTGCAATAAGGAAGTAGATAGCAATATGATCAATCTTTTTTAAGAGAAGCTCCTTTTGTGGTGTTGTTCTGACCCAATGATACACCGAACTTGCTCCATAAAGGGCTATCACACTCAAGCCATATATTGTCATCGTGATCAACTTTGAGATACTGTCTTTACAGTTAATGATCAAGCAAACTAAACCAATAATTGCGGCTACAAATGGAACAAAATGTGTCCAAGTATTAACCGGTTCTTTCATCTTGAAACTCATTATGAAAGCCTCCTGAACATTTCTTTCTCTTGGTATTTCTTTCTAACCTAATTTTAAACCTTATGAAAAACAAAATCAATTATAATAAAAACGCGTTATTCTCATATGTCCATTATCATGATCCTGCCGATAAAAAGGGAAGCAATATATATTGTAGCAATAATTACCTGAGTATTTAAAGCCAACTAAGACATAATAAGAATGTTCCAGTACACAAACACATTTTAAAAGGAGGGTTCCTATCATGGCAGGAGAAAGAAACACGAACACACCAGCAGCTCAAGGTGCTTCACAACAATTGGATCAGTTCAAGTATGAAGTTGCAAATGAAATGGGACTCCAACTCGGTGGTGACCGTACCAGCCGCGAAAATGGCTCTGTTGGCGGTCAAATGACCAAACGTATGATTCAATTCGCTGAAGAGCATCTCAAAGGCGGAGCAAAAATCTAACGTTAATCAGTTGAATAGCTTCTAACATAAGAAGGATATCGTAAGATATCCTTCTTATTAATTTGGCTTAGAATTCAACACTCACCTCATTATAGTACCCATCGCACGAAGTATTTAAAGAGGACCATTAAAAAGGAGCTTTATGCTCCTATTTAATGGTTCCATCCGTTTCTTCTAAATGTTTTTTCTTCGAAGCCAATTTTGACTTAACATCTTTAATTTGATGTGCAGAAAGTTCTTCAGCATTTTCCTCCAGAAATTCTTCATTTTTATGGATATTTTTCAAGGTCAATTCCAGCTTTTTCAAATCCTCAAATTTATTTTTATTGCCATCATTTCTTGGCATGCTCTTCACCTCGAAACTATTTTATCCAAAACAAAAGGATTCATGCCAGAAAAGCAGCTAATGAGATAGTAATTACAAGAGTCTAGCCCTTTTAATGCCCTTTTCGCCAAATTTTTGGTTAACGGCATCAATTACCTTAGCTAAGGTCTCCAATTTCTCGTCCGACTCAGAAAACAATGAGAGTTGATTTTCACATTTTGAAGATAAGTTATTGATCGTAACTCCAAGCAAGCGTATTGAACTTTTTAGAGAAACATTCCTTAACAGAATCCGAGCTTCTTGGAAGATTTTTTCATCAAGATCCGTGGCTTGATCTAACGTTTGGGAACGCGATACCGTTTTAAAATCGTCATAGCGAAGTTTTAGGGTTACGGTTTTACCTTTTAAACCCTCTTTTCGCAGTCGCCGCCCAACATCAACAGCAAGCTCTAATAAAGTGGTCTCCAAAGCGTCTGTATCAGTTACATCGACTGAAAAAGTAGTTTCTCGACCGATAGATTTAATAGCCCTCTCAGGTTCAACGGGCCGTTCATCAATACCTCGGGCTAACTGATGCAGCTGATTTCCCAATACTCCGAATTGCTGAATTAAATATCCCAGCTCTAAATAACGCAAATCTTTAATCGTTTTAATATTCAATTTATGTAATTGTTCAGAAGTTCTTTGCCCCACTCCCCAAAGTCGTTCTATCGACAGAGGATCCAGAAATTCCTGGATTTTATCCGGTTGAACAAAGACAAAACCATCAGGCTTTTGTAAATCGGAAGCTAATTTAGCCAGAAATTTATTCCAAGCAATGCCTACAGAAGCGGTTAAACCGAGTTCCTCTTTAATGCGTTGTTTAATTTGCAGAGCAATAGAATCTACTGATCCAAATAAGCTTGTAGATCCTGTTACGTCTAAAAAGGCCTCGTCCACGGATAGAGGCTCTACTAATGGCGTATAGGTCAAAAAAATTTCTCGGATCTGTAAAGAGACTTTTTTATAGTTTGGCATATTTACTGGCAAAAATATGGCCTGAGGACAACGACGATAGGCTTCTGCCATGGGCATAGCAGAATGTATGCCGAATTTTCGGGCTTCATAAGATGCTGTTGAAACAACGCTCCGACTATTGGGCTTACCGCCGACAACTACCGGTTTTCCTAATAAGGTGGGATCATCCCGCTGCTCTACTGAGGCATAAAAGGCATCCATATCGACATGGATTAGTTTACGTAAGCCTGTCCAATCTTTACAGGTATCACTATGATTTAAAGGCTTATCGCCAATTGCGCTTGTCACTATCATCACCTTCCCTAACTTTAAATCTCAGCAGGAAGTTTGTTTGTCTTCCATTGTCTAAAACAAACAATGCCGGATAATAGCATAATCAAAGAATCTCTCACGATATAATATACGGTAATCGTTTCAGGTCCGCTGAAACCAAAACATCCACACCCATAGGGCAAAACATTACTATAGTTAAGAAGGGTTTGGATTAAGAAAAATAAGGACAGCAGCAATAAGAAAGCGCTCGAATACTTTCCTTGCCAATTGACCCCTAGAGATAAACCGGACAAAATTTCCAGCCAAGGAAAGACGATAGCAATTAGTAAAGCCGCCACACCAGGCAAAAAGGGATAATAAGCTAGAATAGTAGCTTTAAAAAGATATAAATTCAAAAGCTTTGATCCCCCGGCATATATATAAATTCCTGCAAGCAACAATCTTAAAAAAATCACGTTGTTCCTCCCGTTTCTTGAAAAAACTTTACATAATCCTCAAGATTTTCAAAGCCCCCAGTAATACCTTTAACTAACTTATGATTATTATAGACGTAAATTGTGGGTGTCCCTTGTATTTGATATTGTTTTCGCAAGGCATCATATTTTTGAACATCGACTTTTACTATATTTTTAACTGCAAGTTTTTTAACGGCTTCTTTAAGGTAAGGTTCCGTTTTAATACACTGTTCACAAGTCGGAGAGTAAAAATAAACGTAAAAATTATCACCATTATCAATTTTCTGTTGTAATTGATCCGGACTAATCTCTGTCATCTGGTCTTTTTGAAACATTTGTGACTGCCATGAATAAATTCCAACAGATAACAAGATTCCTACCATGAATATTATTAAAAATACCTTCTTCATTACGCTAAACATTCCTTTCGCTTCGCTCAAGGTACAAATGCTAGTGCAGTTTTTTATTCAATGAAGCCCCTGTTTCTCATATTAGCTGCGTTACAAAACAAACCCATCCCAGTCTTCATTTTCCTAAAATCAAGTTTTTCATAGAACCCTTCTTTCCCCGGTGCTGCATATAAGATAATGTTACAGTTGGGAAGCGAATTTTTTATGGTGCTCACAATCATCCTTCCTATCCTTCGGCCTTGATATTCAGGCAATATTGCCAAGTCATACAGGGCGGCCTGATATGTCCCATCGGAGATTGCCCGACCAAAGCCAACGAGTTTTTCGCCATCAAATACAAATACTACTGTATGACTATTCTCAAAGGCTTTCTTATGAATTTCTGGTGCGTAACTTGCCATTCCAACTAATTTTAAAGTCTGTGCTACATTATCCCATTTAATATTTGAACAGTTGTACTGAACTTTCAAACTCATGTATTTCTCACCTCTGTTTTCCCGATTTGCTGATATCAATTAAGGGAATTCCTTATCCTGATATTCAATGGAAGATTGCTAAATCCCTCTTTGTGGTTAAGCACAAATTTTTCCTGTCCCTATAAAAGGCTTGTCATCATTGGGTAATCTTCGTTTTCAATGACACCACCGGTTATTGAATGAAGCCCGCTGTAGAGAAATGCCGATCTAAAAATAGCAGAAGACCCGAATTTATCCCTAATTACATCGATAGTATTATCAACCTTACGTCGTTTAGCAAAATTCTTGCCGAATAAAGATGTTTGGTAAAAATCGTTTTGACAGAGTTCGGATACACGCAGTCCCATATGTCTGAGAGGCTGATTATCCCATAATCCATCGAAGAGCTTACAAGCTATTTCCCAAATTTCATCGGTGCAATCGGTAGCATTAAAAAGCTTGCGCTGATGCGAACTACTATAAAATTCATTGGTTCGAAAGGATATGGATACCAATCGGGCTAAAAGACTGGCCTGACGCAGCCGGGCACTTACGGATTCAACAAGAGAAAGTATAACAAGATGAGCATTCCTTCGATCCTCTACATCGAAGGGAATTGTAGTTGAGTTGCCCATACCCTTTACTTCAAGGGAACCGCCCTTTCGGACAGGTGAATAATCAAGACCGTTGGCATAATTCCAAATTAGAACTCCATGGGATTTAAGAAATAGCTTAATCAGTTTCAAGTCAAAATTAGCTAATTCCCCAATCGTTCGAATTCCTCGGGATCTAAGCTTTTTAGAAGTTGCTCTTCCAACCATGAAAAGTTCCTCAATCGGCAGAGGCCACATTTTTGCGGGAACTTCTTCAGGGAAAATAGTATGGACCATATCCGGCTTTTTCAACTCTCCTGCCATCTTAGCCAATAACTTATTCGTAGAAATTCCAATATTCACGGTAAAGCCCAGTTCGTTTTTTATTCGATCCTTGACTTCATAAGCAGTTTTTATAGGGTCCTTGAAGCACAATTCCATTCCGGAAAAATCCAAAAAGCATTCATCGACAGAAAAACGTTGGACCAATGGACTATACTCTTGAAGGATCTCAACCATAGCATCACTGCACTGGCGATAAAGGGTATAATTCGGTGGGACAATAATTAGCCCTGGACATTTTTGACATGCCGAGTAAAGAGTTTCGCCCGTTTGAATATTAAACTTTTTGGCGGATATTGATTTTGCAAGTACGATCCCATGACGGGTACTTGGATCACCGCCGACAACTGCTGGAACTGTCCGTAAATCGAGTGAATCACCCTGTTGAAGACGAAACGAAGCCTCCCAAGATAGGTAGGCAGAATTTGCATCAATATGAAAAACACAGTTTTTGGCCATTGTTTAACACCACCCGTTAATTTAGAGTCTAACATTGACAGCACATTTATTTGCTGCCAATAGAACTTATGTTCTAATTATAACCATGCGCAATTAAAACATCAACGGAAAAGTGCTTTGAGCCGAGGTTGACATGGAAAGAATAAACGTTTAGTATTTTTTATAACAATTAAGGAAAAGAGGCATATATAGTGGAACAGCCAATACCAACCAGGGAACAAGCCTATGATATTTTAACGAAATATAATAAGAGTGACAGCCTGATTACCCATGCGCTCTCTGTGGAAGCTGTAATGCTTCATTTTGCCAATATTCTTGGCGAACCTGAAAAAGAAAAGTGGGGCATTATCGGATTATTGCATGATGTTGATTATGAAATGTATCCTGAGCAGCACTGCCTAAAAGCCAAAGAGCTGCTAACAGAACACAACATGCCCGAAGACTATATTCATGCAGTACAAAGTCATGGTTGGGGGCTATGCTGTGACATCGAACCTATTCACACAATGGAAAAAGTATTATTCACTATTGATGAATTAACTGGCCTTATCGCTGCCACGGCCCTCTTGCGGCCAAGCAAAAGCATTCTTGATCTTGAAGTTAAATCGGTTAAAAAGAAATGGAAGCAAAAAAGCTTTGCCGCCGGAGTAAACCGCGAAGTCATTGAACAAGGCGCAAAAATGTTAGGCATGGAACTAGACTATATTATCGGAGAGACTATCAAGGGGATGCAAAGTGCGGCAGAAGCTATTGGCTTAAAAGGACAACTTTAGGATTATTATATATCACGTATATATCACGCACAGCTCATAATTTCTGAGACCTTTTGATTCAAAATGCATAAGCGCCCCTCATAAAACAAAACCATGCATAAATAGTGGTTAAACTCACTTAAATGCATGGTTTTATTTATGAAATAATTTATTTACTCAACTACGGTATACCCGGCATCTTGAACGGCTTTAACAAGACTAGCACGATCTGCATTTCCTGAAACAACAGCTTCTTTAGCATCAAGATCGACTTTAACACTTTCAACCCCACTGACTGCTTGCAGAGCTTTTTCGGTTCTCATTTTGCAATGATTGCAAGTCATACCTTCAACTTTCAGGATTGTCTGGCTCAATTTATTCACCTCCGTTCCCACAGAATTTCTTTTATACCTTCTCACAAAAGTAAGTTAATATGCCTTGTGAGAAAAATTGGCCTTTATAGTTTTAAAGAAACCAAGTGAACTCGTTCAGCTAAAGCTGAACATCGGGGCTTCGGTGGGAGACTCTACCCCCTAGGTCATTAAGCTTTTATCATACCGCCGCAGCAACAGGGAATTGGTCACAACAGAGACTGATGAAAAAGCCATGGCCAAACCGGCCCACTCGGGGGGCAGGAGCTGTCCCGTTAAGGGATAAAGAATTCCTGCAGCGACGGGTATTCCGATAGTATTATAAATCAAGGCCCAAAACAGATTTTGTTTAATCTTGCCAAGGGTTCTCCTGCCTAGACGAATTGCCCGTTCCACATCCAGGAGGTCATTGCGTACTAACACCACATCACCGGTTTCCTTAGCGACATCAGTTCCCGAACCGATAGCAATTCCTACGTCGGCTTGGGCTAAGGCCGGAGCATCATTAATACCGTCTCCAACCATCGCTACCTTGTAGCCTTGGTCTTGATAGCGTCTAATAACACTAATTTTATCCTGAGGCAGGATTTCAGAAATAACTTCATCAATTCCAACCTGCCGGCCAACGACTTGAGCGACCCGATCATTGTCACCTGTAATCATGAATGTCTTCAAGCCTAAATGATGGAGTCGATCGATGGCTTCTTTTGTGCTCTCCTTAACCACATCTGCCAGGGCGATAATACCAATTACCCGACCATCCAAAGCAATAAAACTTGTAGTCCGTCCTAATTCTGCCAAGTTTTGAAAATCGCTTTGGGCTTCCTGAACATCAATCTTATAGCTATTCATTAGTTTCAGGTTGCCAATTAATAACTGCTGTCCGCCGTACAAGCAAGTAACGCCATACCCGGGCTCCTCTCGATAATCAGAGACCTCTTGAATATCCAGCTGCTCCTGCTTCGCTGCTGCAACCACGGCTTGCGCCAAAGGATGGATTGAGGGGTGTTCGCCGGCAGCGGCAACCTTTAAGACCTCTTGTTTTGTATAATTGGCAAAAGGGATGACATCCGTTACTTCAGGAGTTCCTTTGGTCAAGGTTCCTGTTTTGTCAAAGCCAATGGCTTGCAAATGAGCAATTCCTTCGAGAACAGCCGCAGATTTAAACAATATCCCTCGGTTTAGCCCAACCCCGCTGCCTACCATGATGGCTGTCGGTGTTGCCAGACCTAAAGCACAAGGACACGCGATGACCAAAACTGCAATTGCTGCTGTAAACGCGAAAACAAACGACCTATGGAGACCTAAATACCAAATCAAAAAAGTAAGGACAGAAATGGAGACCACAGTAGGGACAAAATAATTAGAGATCGTATCTGCTAAACGTTGAATGGGTGGTTTAACCCCTTGGGCATCCTCTACCATTTTGATAATCCCGGAAAGAACAGTATCTTGCCCCGTTTTTGTCGTTTTTACTTTGATACTCCCCGAACGGTTGATCGTCGCTCCGATAACAGCATCGCCTGCTCCCTTATCGACTGGAATCGACTCACCGGTCAGCATAGACTCATCGATACTTGCTTGTCCTTCCACAATTTCGCCGTCAACGGGAATTCGTTCTCCCGCTTTCACAAAAACGAGATCGCCGATTTTTAAATCAGACGCGGCCACTTCTTTTTCTTCTCCATTGATTATCAAACGGGCTCGATCTGCCTGCAGCTCCAGCAGTCGCTTCAAAGCTTGTCCGGCGCGGCCTTTTGCTTTTGCTTCCAGATATTTGCCAAAACGCACAAAGGTAATTAAAAGAGCAGAGGTATCAAAGAAATTGGGGCCCTTAAAAAACAACGAAGGGACAAACATATGCAGAGTTGTCATCAGACTATAACCGTAGGAGGCTGTAATCCCCAGGGCCACTAGAACATCCATATTAGCCGAGCGGTTTTTCAAGGCATGGTAGGCTCCCCGGTAAAAGGTCCATCCGGCAGTAAATTGAACGATCGTTGCCAGAGCAAGAATTAAATACATCAAAGGTCTGCTCATCGGAAGATACATCAGAGGCATAATTGGCAGCGAAAGAACCGCACTAAAGATAAGCCAATTCCTTTGTTGAATTGCTATCCGATCCTCATCGTTTTCATCCTTCGATTCAATAGGCGTATATCCGGCTTCACGAACCTGTTCGAAGATTTTTCCTATAGAAACAACATTGGGATCGAACTCAACCATGACCGTTTCATTGGCAAAGTTAACGGCCGCCTTTTGAACTCCCTCAGTCCCGTTAAGTTTTTTCTCAATGGCCAGCGCACAGTTCGCACAGGACATACCGCCAACTTTAAATTGATGTTTCCCCGCATCAACGCTTTGAGCAGCATACCCAAGGTCCTTAATCTTAGCTAAAAGAGTTTCCTCTTGGATCTTATTAGGATCAAGGGCCACTGTTAGTTTTTCTGAGGCGAAATTAACAGCAGCATAATTAACGCCCGGCATGTTTTTGAGCCCTTTTTCAATAGTTAAAGCACAATTGGCACAGGTCATGCCGCTAATCTTAAACTGCTGTTTTTTCTCCTCAGGACTCATGGAAATTGACTGTAACGGAATTATTGTTGATTCTTTGTTATCTCCTAAATTTTCCCCTGATTGTTGATCATCAACAGGCTTATCTAAGGAATATCCGGCGTCTTCGATTTCCTGCCGCAAAGCACCCATGTCTAGTTGAGATGGGTCACAGGTAAAACTGGCCTGCGAATCCTCTAAGGAGACCTTTACCTGCTCAACACTCGGTATGGACTCTAACAGTTTGGTGACATGATTGACACAGTGTTGGCAGGACATACCATAAACACCGATTGTTTTTTCCTCTCGCATAATGTTTTCTGTCATAGTAATCCCTCCTTTCGCCTAACAAACCCCTCAGCGTCTCATGCGAAAAATTGTTTTCAAGACTTCATCTACAACCTCAATTTCTCCATTTTGAAGCTGTTCTTTAACACAAGATTTCATATGCTTTTCTAAAAGCAAGCGAGCTACTCCATCTAAGGCAGATTGGGCTGAAGAAATTTGGTTAAGAACATCATCACAATACACATGCCGTTCGATCATACCTTTAATTCCCCGAAGCTGCCCTTCAATCCGATTCATCCGGGTGACAAGCTCTTTAATTGTTTTATCATCGTGATGGCTCAAACGTTCTCCGGAAGTATCTTCATCCTTTTGACATTCCGTACATGTATGCTCAAGCTCCTCATTAATTTTCATAAAATCACCTCTCGTGATTATAGTATACCCCCCTATTCTATCTGTCAAGAAAGAAAAAAGATTCATGGTCTTACCCATGAATCTTTTCATTAAGGAGCAATATTATCATAACCTTATTCTAGTGAAATATCCTTTAGTGAATAAAAGTATTCTACTGGTCCCCTTCTTCCGGGACAATACAAATCATTGAAAACAATTCCTTACCGCGATTGGTGAATTGGTGAAGAGCATTTTCCGGAACATAAGCGTAAGAACCTGCCTCCACTTCATGATCTACCCCATCGAGATGAAGAATTCCCTTCCCCCGGACAACATAGTTGATATGAGGCCAAGGGTGACTGTGTTTAGGTGTATATCCTTCTGCTTCCAGATCAAAAAGCCGCATAACATACCCTTCCCATCCTTCACGCGGGGATACAAGAACTTTTTTATAGACATTTTTTACGGTATCACCTTCAAGTTTAATTCTGAAAGCATCTTTTTCCTGGGCAACAATCATGTAATCTCCTCCTCAAATATTCTGGTTCACTACTGAATTCTACCTTTCAGCTCGAATTCCTCTATTGATTATTTATCCAGTTTTTAAGCCCCCACTTCTATAAGTGGGGGTGGGACCTTCGTTAACTTCAGGTGGGGTAGAGTCCTCCTTCGCCGCTAAGTATTCCTATTGGAAAAGGCGGCTCGGCAATAATGTCCACTGGACATTATTGTATCTGAAGCAACGATGTTCAGCTTTAGCGTAAACGAGTTCACTCTCGTGTTCTATTATTTAGCGTAACAAGCCTGAACTGATGACACGAGTTTTCCCGAAGTGACTAATTCCTTAGCCCTTTGTACATCCGGATACATAATCCGATCCTCTTGAAGCTTGTTAATGTGGGAGCGAACAAGCTTATAAGCTCCGATGGTTCCCTTACCTAACTGCCGCTCTACCGATCCCTCTCTCAAATCAATACCTTGACAAGCAGCTAATAGTTCCATGGCCAAAACATTGGCTGTATTTTCTATAATACTCCGAGCTTTACGGGCAGCAATCGTCCCCATACTGACATGATCTTCCTGATTTGCCGAAGAGGGTATGGAATCAACACTTGCCGGATGGGCCAGTATTTTATTTTCCGAAACTAAAGAAGCTGCAGCATACTGTACAATCATAAATCCCGAATTCAGCCCGCCATCCGGCGTTAAGAACGCCGGCAAACCACTTAAATTGGGATTCACTAAACGTTCTAAGCGTCTCTCTGCAATGTTTGCCAGTTCTGCAACGGCAATTCCCAAAAAATCCATGGCTAAGGCAATTGGCTGACCATGGAAATTTCCGCCCGAAAAAACTTCCCCCTGCTCGGGAAAAATTAAAGGATTGTCTGTGGCAGAATTTATTTCAGTTTCGACAACCTTTTTGACATACTCCAATGCATCTTTTGAAGGGCCATGAACTTGAGCGATGCAGCGTAAAGCATAAGCATCTTGAACACGCGGCCGCGGTTCTCCGGCTAAATAGCTGCTCCCGAAGGTAAGCTGACGAATTTTCTCTGCTACCTCCATTTGACCATGGTGAGGGCGAACAGCATGTATTTTAGGATCAAAAGCATCTAGAATTCCTTCGAGGGCCTCCATTGACAAGGCTGCAGTTATATTGGCCGATTTGCAAAGCAATTCTGCATCCCAAACGGCTAAGGCGGCTATGGCTGTCATTATTTGAGTACCATTAATTAGGGCAAGACCTTCTTTCCCTTCTAAAGCAACCGGCTTAATTCCGGCTAAGGCTAAGGCCTCACTCCCTTTCATTTGCCGTCCCTGATAAAACGCTTCCCCCTCACCAAGTAAAACTAAAACCATATGGGACAACGGAGCGAGGTCACCGCTGGCCCCCAAGGAACCTTTTTCCGGAATAACCGGAACAATTCCGGCATTTAAAACCTCAAGCAATGTCTCTAACGTTTCCGGTCGAATCCCGGAATACCCTTTGGCAAGAGCATTTGCACGCAAAACTAAGATTGCCCTGACAACTTCTGCCGGAAGAGGGTCTCCCACTCCCGTGGAATGACTCATAATAAGGTTTCTTTGCAGCTTTTTAGCATCATCCGTGGAAATCACCACATTGCTGAACATCCCAAAACCTGTTGTAATTCCATAAACTGATTTATTATCTTTAATCAATTGTTCCACAAATTCTCTGGATTTGAGAACCTTATTTTTAGCGTTCAATGTTAAATGCGCTTTTGCCCCATGCCTCGCGACTGCGATCACTTGCTCTAAGGTCAGGGATTCCCCATCCAAGGCAACTTCCAATGGTTTTTCGACAATCTCGTTCATCCTAATTCCTCCCAAAATTCAGCGCAATGAAAAAGAGGATTAAACTGCAAACCCTTGTTTACAGTTTAGCCCTCTGTCATCTAACATCTTTGAGCATACCCTATTCTCTTGCAATTTTCATAATTTCATACTGCTGTTTAGTGAATAAATCAACACTTATAAATGATTAATTCCCAATCCACAAACTTCATGTTCATGTCCTTTAATCGGAGCTCCGATCATCCCATATAATCCGACAGCTATCCATAAATCATCTTTTTCTTGAAGAGTCCGGGGGCCTATGACAATGGCAAAACGCAGACCGGCCGTACGCAGAACATTACCTAATTGAATTTGTCCGCGTCCAAGTCCTTGTAAAGCATCTAAGATAGCATGATAGAGCGCATGTTGAGAACGATATCGTTCATCAACAAGTCCTTCTCGTCGGCCAGCAGTTTCTATAGCCGCAATAATCTTCTGTATATCCATAGATCCCACTTTTCCAGAGGTCACCGCAAACCCTTTTTCTCGGGCATAGTCAATATAACTATCGCTAAGATCCCCTTCAGCCATAGCTATTAATAAAGCTGCTTTTCCCAAAGATGAACATTGTTCCATCATAACTCTCGACACACTCTCTAAATAGATTAATTCTCTCAACTCTATTAGCTTTTTTTCATAAGCTAACCCTACTTCTATCATAGCTGAGAAACGTAATATCGACAATATTAATTTCAATTATTTTTGTATCCCTGCTTGATCTTACAACTATTTGTTTTTGGAAAATATTACCTCATTCACATTACCCAACCCATTTTTAATTCTCATGTTGAGTTTTTATGCTATCAATCTCATCTTAAGTCTCTAATATTCGGTTTCGATTTACTTCAGTTAATTTATTTGATTTATGCCTTTTCTTGTCTTTAAACTCCAATTATGCTATAAGTTAATTATCTCCAGCAGAATTTCCCGTAAATATTATAGCCAATAATATGTTTACACAAATTTTACCCCTAAAATGACTTTTATTTTTCAGTAACTTACCTTAGCTACTTTTGTAATTCACTGTGACTTGAATGGGAGGAATATCGTGAACAAAATGTACACTTCAAAGGAAATCAGTAAATCCACTTCAGACTTGAACGCTGATTTGGGCGAACCTAAGACTATACTCTATCCCTATCACATCGTTTGTAAGGAATGTAATAAAACCATCTTTTTTTCTGGAGTAACTGATCAAAAGACTTACGTACTATGTGATCGATGCGCACATCTTCAGTAATAGTCATTAACGTTAAAATAAGGCGTGTCGCAAAACGAACTTGAGTAGTTTGACTCAAGTTCGTTTTACTGTTACCCACTATTTTTCTTTGTGCTGTTACTCTATTTTATGGTACAAAATTAACTTATAATATTCTGTGCTCTTTATTTCCTTGAATTTGAACGGCTTATGGTTACTAGAAGAATTTCTAGAGCACTGGCTCTAGTTGAGATCTGACAAAACTAATAAATTCCCTTGCAGCAAACTTCAGGTAAGTATTCCTCCGCCAAATGAATGCCAAGTAACGAGGAATACCAGGCGGTGCCAAAGGGATAACCTTAATACGCGAAGAATCCAAATTCTTGCATATACTATCCGGCAGAAAAGCGATTCCCAGGTTGTCTGCTACCATTTCACTAATAAAATCCCATTGCGAACTTTCATAAAGCACGTTGGGATTAAAGCCTGCTTTTTGGCAGGCTTCCTTTATGTGATAGTAAAGAGCAAAGTTTTCCGGATAAAAAATAAACGTTTCCTCTTTCAATTCTTCTAAGCATACTTCATTACTGCTTGCCAGGCGGTGTTTCGGATGGACCAGTAACTTCAAATACTCTTCGACGACTGGAAGACATTCAAAAACGTCTTCGCTAACGGGCAAGACGACGATTCCCAGATCGATATCACCTTCGGAAATAGAATGTTCCACTTCTCGAGCACCGTTTTCCAAAATCTGAATCGTTATGTGCGGATGAAGTTTCTGAAATTCGGCTATAATCCTTGAAATAAAGTTATAACCAATCATAGGGAGAAGACCCATTCGTATATATCCTTTTCGAACTTGCCGTACGTCGTCTAATTCGGCTTCGAGACTTTCCATGGATTGAACAACGTTTAGCGCATGCCTGTAGACGACTTCTCCTATGTCAGTTAGTTCAACTTTTTTAGTTGTCCGTTCTAACAAAGTGACTCCCAACTCGTCTTCCATACTTTTGATCATCTTACTAATAGTAGGCTGAGTAATATGAAGGGATTCTCCTGCCTTAGAAAAGCCCTTGCGCTTTACAACCTCAGCGAAATAAACTAATTGGCGAATATCCATCGAAATATCCTCCTCTTGATTTTGTTTAGATAGTCAAACGGATTTATTTATATGCTATATGTATTTATTCGTTTTGGCAATAAATTATATTCCAACTATGTATTTCACTTATGTATGAAAACGATTTAAAATAATTACATAAACCAGGAGATGATAGATAAGGCAAAACAAGTATTACTTTACTATAATTTACAAACAAGATTATTAAACATTTCACGTTTAGTATCTATAAAAAAGGAGGGTATATATAATGAAAAAACAACTTTTAATGTACGTTATGGGTTGCCCTGTATATGTTGAAGTTAAGGAATCAAATGAAACATTAGCCAATATTGCAGCGAAATAAAAGTGGCCAGTGAACTCGTTCAGCTAAAGCTGAACATCGTTGCTTCAGATACAATAATGTCCAGTGGACATTATTGCCGAGCCGCCTTTTCCAATAGGAATACTTAGCGGCGAAGGAGGACTCTACCCCACCTGAAGTTAACGAAGGACCCACCCCCACTTATAGAAGTGGGGGTCTTAAAAACTGGATAAACCCTGCGGTTTTTAAGCTATACTTAAAGACCGCAGGAATTTTTACTTTTAGAGGGCTACATCCATAGGACGTCACGTTTAACATAATGCTCTTGGAAAGATAAATAGTTTTTTCTGAAATGATTTATCTTTCAAATGTCCTTCCTTGACATTCTTCACATAGCAGCTATGATAAGTTTAAAGCTTTAGCTGAACGAGTTTACTACCAAAAGAACGTTAATATTTCATCGAAAGGACGAACTAACCCCTATGAATGTAAAGATTTTCACTTCCCCCGATCCAAGAATTCTGGAAAAAGAAATTAATCAATGGTTCGAGGATAACAGTTGGGTTAAAGTTGTTAATATTACTCAAAGTACAGGATCAACAACTGTAATTTCAATTTGGTATAATGAACCCAATGTTCCTATCCTTGGCTAATGAAGTCTTTTATCTTAAAGGTTCATTCTTGCTCATAAAGAGCTATGTACTCGATCTATGTTATGAGAGTTGATTCTTTTGCCATTAATTCCAGTAATACAAAGGAGAAGTTTAGGCTTATTTTGCCTAAGCTTCTCCTTTGCATTTAAAGTCATTCCCGCAGACAAATCCATCAAAAAGCCATTCCTACCGCATCAAAACTCATAGTTTTAGGAAATACTAACTTTATACTATGCGTGAATAGTTTTAACGAAGGGATGGTCAGTTATGAAAGTTTCCCTCTTTGCCACCTGTCTGGCGAATGCTCTTTATCCGGACGTTGATCTGACGATGGCAAAAATTCTTACATACTTGGGGCATACCGTTGATGTGCCCGATGGACAAGCCTGCTGCGGCCAAATTGCCTTTAATTCCGGTTATTTCGATGATGCCCGGGAGGTAGCTCGTACACTTATTGATGCCTTTGAGAAGAGCGAAGTTGTCGTCGGACCGAGTGGATCATGCATAGCTATGATCCATCATTACTATCCGTTTCTTTTTGAAAATGATCCAGTTTATCTTGCTAAGGCCGAAGACTTGATTCACAAAAGCTATGAATTTACTCAATTCATTGTTGATGTCTTGCATAAACCTGATTTAGGGGCCAAATATAAGGCCAAAGCCACCTATCATCCTTCCTGTCATGCCACCAGGCTTCTAGGAATTAAAGATGCTCCCCTTACCCTGATTGAACATGTTCAAGATCTTGAACTTCTTCCCTTGCCCGAATCCCAATTGTGTTGTGGTTTTGGCGGAACCTTTTCGGTCAAGATGCCAAAAATTTCTGAAGCGATGGTCGCCGAAAAGGCGGAACACGTTTTAGAATCGGGAGCCGATCTGCTGCTCGGTCTGGATATGGGCTGCCTCATGAATATCTCTGGTTATCTGGAGAAAATCAATAAACCGATTAAAACTATGCATATTATTCAGTTACTTGGGGAGGGAATGAAGAATGTCCACATATAAACCTATCGTTGAAAAAAGAGTCGATAATGCTCTCACCAACGACTTTTTGCGCAAAGCGACTCGGCGAGCCACAGACCGTTTGCGCCATAACAAATACAATGCAGCGGATGAGCTGGGAGATTGGGAGAAGTGGCGCTTAGCCGGGGATACTATTCGTTCCCATGTTATTGCCAATTTGGACTATTATCTCAAACAACTCATAACACAAGTTGAAAAAAACGGGGGCCACGTCCATCTTGCCCAAACTCCTTCTGAAGCCGTTGACATTGTGAGTAAGATTGCCCGCGACCATGGCGCCAAAACGATTATTAAATCGAAATCAATGGTTTCGGAAGAAATTCATCTTAACAAAGTCTTGGAAAAGGACGGCATCAGTGTTGTTGAGACAGACTTGGGAGAATACATACTACAAGTTGCCGGAGAAGTACCTTCTCATATTATCGTTCCTGCTATGCATAAAACCCGCCAACAAGTTGCCGAAATCTTTGAACCTCTCGCAGGCCACCCTCTTAGTTCAGATACACCCACCCTCACAAAGTTTGTGCGCCAGCAAATGCGTCAGAAATTTCTACAGGGTGATATTGGAATTACTGGGTGTAACTTTGCCGTCGCAGAGACAGGCAGTATCACAATGGTTACCAATGAAGGAAACGGGCGCATGGTAAGCACCCTGCCCCGTGTCCAGATTACTCTTATGGGGATGGAGCGCATTGTACCCTCCTTCCGTGAACTCAGCGTCTTACTCAATCTCCTCGGCCGAAGTGCGACGGGACAGCGTCTTTCCAGTTATACAACAATTCTTACGCCTCCCAAACAATCAACCGATGCTGATGGACCAGAAGAATTTCATCTTGTCATTTTAGATCATAACCGTTCTGAAATCCTTGGTGATCCCACCTTCCGTCAGTCCTTAAAATGTATTCGCTGCGGAGCTTGCTTTAACGTCTGCCCTGTTTACCGCCAAATTGGAGGACATGCTTACGGATCTGTTTATGCCGGACCGATAGGCTCCGTCATCACACCCCTCCTGGAAAACGATTGGGAAAAATGGGGGCATCTGCCCTACTTTTCTTCTCTTTGCGGTGCTTGTACCGAAGCCTGTCCTGTGCGTATTCCTCTTCATGACCTTCTGGTTAAACTTAGAGCCCGCAAGACCATGACAGGCCACACTCCTCAAATTGAAAAACGAATATTCCAAGCCTATCGTTATATGTTTACTCATGAAAAAACCTTGCGTCAGGCTCTGCGTCTAGGTGCGAGGTTTCAGTTTCCCTTTGTGCAGCATGACCGGATTGTCAGCGGTCCGCCTCCTCTCTCCAATTGGACCAAAAGCAAGACCTTGCCTAAAGTTGCTTCAAAATCCTTTATGTACCTCTGGGCCGAAGCAAAACACAAAGGGACCATCCCTACTCCCAACTCCAAAGAGTAAGACGAGGTGAGATCAATAATGACCAACACTAACGATTTTATTAGTCTCCTGGCATCAAAACTTGGGCGCTCCACTCCCCAATCAGCTCCAGAACCAGCAGCGTTCGATGTTCCTTCTTTCCAAGTCTCAAGTCAAGAGCGGGTAAGAACCTTTCTTGATAATTGGCAAGCTTTAGGCGGTAAAGGAGCCATTGTTAAATCACCGGATGAAGCGATCCAATGTCTCCAAGAATGGTTCGGCGATCTTTCCTTTGCTCAAACCACCAATCAAGGAACGATAGTTAGCTGGAACCTGCTCCCAGCATTTGCCGAATCCGCGTTTACAACCTTAAACTGGCCACTGGCCCGCTATTCACAAGCGGCCCCCTCCCCTCAAGACCGACACCAATTAGCTGCTCAGGCTGAACTTGGCGTGACAGGAGCGGACTGGGGGGTTGCTCTCTCCGGCACCATCGTAACCAGCAGCAATCCTCAGCGGGGTCGGGCCGTTAGCTTGCTTCCTCCCCGTCACCTGACGGTTATGGAAACGTCAAAAATCAGAAATACCATCGCTGAAATCCTCTCTGAAGTTTCTGCCCTGGAGAACCCACCGGCAGCGCTGGAGTTTATTACTGGGCCCAGCCGGACCTCGGATATTGAAATGGATCTGTCCATTGGTGTACATGGCCCGATAGAAGTTTACGTTCTTCTCATTGACGATTCTGAGGACACGGCTTCAAATTCAAGTGACTGATCTCTAAAGTTAACTTCTTGGAACCAAGTGACCGTTGCATAATGAATATTTATACGTTTTTATAAGTGAGCTCGTTCAGCTAAAGCTGAACATCGGGGCTTCGGTGACGAAAGTGTCCTGTGGACACTTTCGCCATAAGCGCCTAGCCCATAACAAATGCTATCGCGCTGAAGGATGGGCTCTACCTCCACCGAAGCAAGATAAGGGAACTACTCCTACTTGTAGAAGCGGGAGTCTTGTGACCAGATAAATTAGCCTGAAAGACGCCTAATGGTATGCTCCCCTTCTTGACCGGGAGCAGTTTAATTAATGTCTTTCAGGCCTTTTTACTTTATTCCGGAATCACTTTATACAAAATGCTTGAGTAAATTGCTATTGCGGGTTCATTCTATAACAACCTCGTTAAGGGTTAGATAAAATATTCCACTCTAGCCATAGGAAAATAGGTATCTGCTTGTTCTCTGAAGAATTCTTTTAACTCTTCGAGATCTTCATTAGGATAAATATATTTTCCATAGCCAAACTGGCCATATTTAAACTTACGTTCCTCCTCTGTCATAGGCAATGAAGAATTGGGGTAAATCTCAAGAATTGTTGCTTTCGCTTTCAAAGTGTACCGATGGGAAATAAACTCAAAGGTCAGCTGCTCTGGAGACCATCCCTTAGGAGCCAGACGTGTTAATTCCTCCGCTGTTCTCTCCAATAAATGTTCATATTCCTCTTTCCAGCCGGAAAACTTGAAAATAGGCGCAATAATAAAACCTAAGGGATAACCTGCCTTAAGTACCTTACCGGAAGCAATAATTCGTTGTTCGGGAGAAGGTGTCAAATGTTCAAACCTGCTCACAACATAATCGCAATTCAGGCTGAAGCGAAAGCGTGTATGCCCTTCGTGACGAGCTGAAAGCAAGGAATCCACATCAGTAAATTTCGTTACGAAACGAAAACGCCCATATTGATTTAAACCAAAGAAATTAATGGTCTGTTTTAGAGCGCCTGTATATCTCTCTACAGGAATGGGATCAGATGTCGCAGCTCCTTCAAAAAAAGTGATTACGGGTGAACGCTCTTGAATTAGCTTAGAGGCAATTTCCAAGATCTCTTCTATATTCACATAAACTCGCACATAAGGTTTCTTCCCCAAGGTCGTCGACAAATAGCAATATTCGCACATCCCAGGGCAGCTGGTCACTAAGGGCAGTTGGTAATGTGCCGATGGTTTACAAGTTTGAAATTTTCCACCCCGCCTTACGCCTATAACCAAGGTTCGTTTTGCTTCACGGTAAGCCTGAGGTGGATTATTTCCGGGTATTCCTGTGACTCTGTTGTGAGAAGGTGTCGGGGTCACGGAAACACCCATTCTGCGAAAGTCCTCTACTAAAAGCCTCCCTAAAGGATATTCAAGTGCTGATGGTTCGAAAAAGACACGGTGCGGAACAAATTCTTCTGTCACAGTCTTTCACCTCATACTTAGGTTACCCATGAGCAGAAGTTTCAACTCCAGGACTCATTGCACCAAAAAACAAGTAATATTAGAACTTTCTGGATCGGAATATGGAAATAAACAGCCCGACTAACATCAAGGCCGCGGCAATAAACCCTATTTCTATAGCTGGCATTTTCCAGAGCATGATTGGCTGCCGACCTAAAGCTGAAGCAATGATTAAGCCCATCATTACGATACTAAAAGACAATAACACAATACTAAAGGTAATCTGATTAGAAATCCGATCCATTCTGCGCAAAAATACATCGAGCTCGGGGATACCTACATCTAAATGAATTCTTCCTCTTAAAACATCTCGCATTAAGGCCTTCATCTGTTTTGGCAAATCAACTAAAAGATCACTAAAATCCGAGATGTTATGCCACACTCGTCCTGCAACAGTTTTCGGATGATAGCGCTCCTTGAGCAAACGAAGTCCAAAGGGTTTAGCCATATCCATGATACTCAGCTGTGGATCAAGTTTCTCTACAATCCCCTCTAAAAGCAATAAACATTTTGCTAATAGGGTAAAATCGGCAGGAATTCTAATCTGATGCCGATAGGCCACCCCCAAAAGATCTCCAATGGCTAAGCCTAGACTTATCCGACTCATGGGAACATCCATGTACTTTTCCCGCAAATCATCCACATCCTTGGAGAGAAGCGGCAAATTTACGTCATCCGGAATTATGCCAATCCTTAAAATTGCCTGGATCATGCTTTCCGTATTCTGACGCATCATGGCAATGACCATAGATGCAAAATTGTTTTTCATTTCCTGAGTAAGTCTGCCCACCATACCAAAATCAATAAAGGAGATTACTCCTCCTTCTAAGATGAAGATATTTCCGGGATGAGGATCTCCATGAAAGAATCCTTCAATTAATACCTGATGAAAGAGTGCTTTCACCAGGCGGTCAGCAATGTCTTTGCGTTCATAGCCCTTGGCATCAATCTCGTCATACAAATTAAGCTTGAGACCTTCCACGTATTCCATGGTTAATACTTTACCGGTTGAATAATCCCAGAATATCCCGGGGATATGAATACTTGAATCATCTTTAAATTGTTTAGCAATTTTTTCGGCATTACGTGCTTCAATAGTATAATCCAGTTCATTGCGCAAGGATTTGGCAAATTCTTCAACAACATCTCGCAATTGCAGGCGTTCCATTCGAACCATCCGATGTTCTGCTAAAGTCGCCAGATCAAGCAGAATTTCCAAATCCGTTTCAATAAGATCCTTAATGTTTGGACGCTGAACTTTTACTGCGACCTTCTCTCCGCTGCGTAATTGGGCAAGATGCACCTGCCCGATTGAAGCTGCGGCAATAGCTGTTTCTTCAAACATCGAAAAAATCTCTTCAAGCGGAGATCCCAATTCATCTTCAATAATCCGGTGCACTTCCTGAAAGGAAAAGGGAGGAACATTATCCTGCAATTTTTCTAGTTCCTCAATGATCTCCTCCGGGAATATATCTGCGCGGGTACTGGCAATCTGACCAATTTTAATGTAGGCAGGACCTAATTCTTCAAGAACTTGACGTACTCGTTCTCCCATAGACATGGGATCAATGTCCTCCCAATCTGTAAAAAGGCGTTTGGGAAGAGAAAGCATGTGAATAAGTCCGATTTCCTCAACAAAAAAGCCAAATCCATGGCGAGCGAGAACCTTTGCAACATCTCGATATCGTTTTAAATGCCGAATTCTCTTCCCGATCATCATAATGTCCTAATGTCCCCTCTATCAAAGTCATTACTTTGTCGAAAAAAATTAACCCCTTCGCAGATTAGTTTTGATTCAGCAATTCCCGAAATCAGCTATTCCTGGTTCTTAATGATAGCCTCTAATTCCGAAATGCGCTTTTCCAATCGTTCAATATCTGCCTTTGTGGCTACATTCAGCTCTTTCAGCATTTTTTCTAATTGATTGTGAATAGAGCTATTCATTTCCTTCCTTTGAGCTTCACCTTTTTCGAGCAATTCCTGAATTAAATCCTTCGATTCTGAGGAGGTTACTTCTCCTCTTTTTACCATCTCATCTACAAACTTTTCAATTTGTTCTCTGCTGACAACTGCTAATCCCAAACCAAATGCCAGCCCTTTTCGAAGCAAATCTTTCATAATCAATAGTCCCCCTTTATAAAATTTTGCCTAATCATTTGACAACAGTTTTTTCATTCTATGATGCTTATATCTATTTTACCTTCTTTATGATTGTTTACAAAACAACTCTAACTTATTAGGTTTTCTCTAATGCACATTTCAAGGAGAGTCTTACGATTGGATCAAAGAGGTTAATTCCAGTTTTCCGGTGAGGTATAGAGCGGGCAACGTATAAGCATATGATTAGAAGAATTAGATGTTCGGCCGCAAATTCATCCCCTCCCTAATCGTTGCGACGATTTGAGGGAGGGGACTTCTTGCTAACGTGGTTAAATTGAAAACCGAAGTGCCGATTCACTTCAGTTTTCCAAGGTTGATTAATTCATGGAAAATGAGTTGCTTAAACTCTTTTGAGATTAAGTATGAGATTTAGCTGCTCATTTTCTTTATATGAGAATTTTATCCATTTTTTAAGACCCCCCACTTCTATAAGTGTGGGTGGTCCTTCGTTAACTTCAGGTGAGGTAGATTCCCCATCTGAAGCCCCGATGTTCAGCTTAACTGCACGAGTTTCATCGTTACAACAGAAGCTAACCAGAAACTTAATAGCTTTAACTAATGACTCCTAGAGTCGACCAAAATTCTTTTGTTTGGGTAATATCTGACGGTTCCTTTCTCTTGTCCTCATGATCTTTAACCGTTGGGTTGCTACCTTTTTTCATTTAAAAATCACAGCCTTTCCCAGATAATTCAAACGCGTTTGAGAAATTATTTGTTAATCATTTTTTATCCTTTGTTGTTAGTTCTGACTTTATTCTAATCGCAGCAAAACATAAAAAAAATATATAATTGTAATCTTTACTATGATCGAAATTCATATTAGACTGTATTTGGAGGTGTTACTAATGGATATTCGACATTTAGAATATTTTATCGAAGTTGCTCGCCAAAAAAGCTTTAGTAAAGCGGCTCTGGTTTGCCATGTCTCACAATCCGCCATTAGTAAAATGATTAAAGATTTGGAAACTGAACTTAGCACTTCCCTATTTAATAGGAACTCAAAGTACGTCCAGTTGACAGATACAGGAATTATTTTTTTAGAGCAAGCTCAACAGGTTGTTGTTATGTTTCATAATTTAACGACCGATTTTGAAAACAAAATCAAAATGGAAAAAGGGAAAATTTCAATTGGTTTATTGCCAATAACTAGCTCAACCATATTTGCCGAATTATTAGGAGAGTTTAAACAAAAGTATCCTTTAATTGAGATTAGCTTGTCTGAATATG
The DNA here is from genome assembly GCF_002196705.1 of Desulfosporosinus sp. FKB. Classification (GTDB taxonomy): domain Bacteria; phylum Bacillota; class Desulfitobacteriia; order Desulfitobacteriales; family Desulfitobacteriaceae; genus Desulfosporosinus. Next base: position 106,369 of record NZ_NADJ01000034.1, on the reverse strand, counting down.
GCTCCAAAAAAGTGGCAATTGCTATAAAAGACGGTACTCTGGACGCTGGGGTCGTATGCATAGTCCCAGATCATCACTACTATGACTCGATTTCTATTTCCAAGGACCCTCTTTTTGTTATCGTCTCCTCACAGAATCCCATAAGCAAGCTGCCATCCATTGAACTCTCAGCCTTAGCTAATGAATCTTTTGTTTTGTATAGTAAAGATTTTAGTCTTCACGATGAAATTATTAACCAGTGCAGGAATGTTGGTTTTTCTCCAAACATCATTTTTGAAACGTCTCAGCTTGAGCTAATGACTCAAATGGTAGCAGCAAATTTAGGTATTGCTTTCTTACCAAGCGCAGTTTGTTCCGAATTAGACCCTAATCGTATAGTCTCTGTCCAATTAACTGAACCACAAATCATTCATAGCATGTCTATCATTTGGAAAAGAGGACGTTCCTTGCCACATGCCGCAAATTTGTGGCTGAAATTTGCCGAAGAATTTTTCAGATCTAGTGAACTCGTTCAGCTAAAGCTGACCATCGGGGCTTCGGTGGGGGACTCTACCCCCACCGAAGCAAGGTATGGGAACCACTCCCACTTGTAGAAGTGGGAGTCTCACGATTGGATGAACATCCTCTTGCTAACTTCATTATTTCGTAGTTCGCAGTTTCGGACATCCCGTTATCCTAGAGCACTAATTCATGTCCATGGTCTTTCAGCCACTTTCTCCAGGTCATATATTCCGGCATAAAGGTTTTAACTCGCTGCCAGAATTCCGGCGAATGGTTCAGATGCGTCAAATGAGCCAGTTCGTGAATAATAAGGTAATCAATCACTTTATCGGGAGCCATAATAATTCGCCAATTAAGATTCAAGTTTCCGCGACTGGAGCAGCTTCCCCACCTTGTTCTTTGATCTTTTAAGCGAAAGTCTCGGTATGTAACCTGCATTCGCTTTGCCTGATCATCAAGTTTTTGCTTGAAAAGATTGCGTGCTTGAACTTTATACCAGGTTATAATAAACTTGCGCAGAGTTTCCGCAGATTGAGAATCAAGACCGTCCTGAGGCAATGACACAATAAGCATTTGTCCATCTGAATTTACCCGAATCCGACGATAATTGTGGCTTCGGAAACATAGTTTTAATTGTTCACCGCGAAAGGGAAATTGTTCACCATCAGTAAAGTTCTTTACCGAATGATCTTGCTTTTGGCGTTTTATCAGCCAGTATTTTAAAATCCAGTCCTCTTTAGCCTTTAATAACTCCTTTATTTGCCTTTTCGACACATTTGGGGGCGCTGAAATTCGAACTCGATCATTCAGGATGCTTAATGTTATTCTTCGATAGCGAACGCTCCGTCGTTCTTCATAAGGGATTATTTCATCTCGGACATTTATCTGGCCCATGGTATGAGATCCTCCTAACTTGATTAAAACAATCATATCTACAGCGGCCATCAATTTATTGGAAACACCCATGCAGCCTACAGTGAACACGTTCAGCTAAAGCTGAACATTGGGACTTCGGTGACGAAAGCGCCAAGCCCATAACAAATGCTATCGCGCTGAAGGATAGACTCTACCCAACAGAAGCAAGGTATGAGATAATTTAGGGACGGTTCAAACAACATCTTGTAAAATGTGTTGTTTGAACCGTCCCCTTAATCATCTCAAAATAACTGTAATTATGTCCCACGATAAAACCAGCCGACGAGACCATATAAGATCATGCAGGCAGCTGCAACCAGAAGTCCCAGACGCAGTTTTAACTTTGCGTAGTCCATAACCGGAATTCTCATGACAGTTGCCATTGCCACAGTATTATCACTTAGTGGAGATACAAATCCGCCAAACGTACCGCTGGCAAATACGGCTCCTGCAATTAAGGGCAAAGCTGCGTGTTCAGTCGTCGCCAGCGAAAACCCCAGCGGCAATAAAATCCCCCAAGTACCGAAGGATGAGCCAATTACATAGGAGAGCATACACCCCAATGCGAAAAAAGCTGGTGCAATAAAAGCAGCCGGGACTAACCGTCCCACTGTCTGTTCCGTATAAGTGACAAACCCAAGGTCTGTAGAGATTGCCGAAACAGCCCAGACAAAAACTAAAAGAACATTCACAGCCATCATTTCATTGCCGCCTTGCATGAAACCAAAAAGAGTTCGTTGGATAGGTTCCTTGCGAAAGGCATACCAAATAAAGGAGAACAACAGCGTCGATAGCAAGGCTTCCAACATCGCTTTTGCTGCATTAGCTTGGATAAAGGCACCTAATATGTTTGAAGAATGAAGATGGCCATCCCACCAGGTAAAAAATAATGTTAAGGTTAGTAAAAGAGCTAAGGGTACTATAAGGTTAAGAGCATCTGGTTTAACCTTTTGAGCGACAAGTTCTATCGGATCAGGAAATAGTTCATCACCATGGTCATGACCCCTCTTTTTCCTCTCTTTGGAGATAGGTGAAGGGATTGACAATTCCAGCGCAGTTTCCGCATAAGCTAATTTCGCCGAACCAATCGACCTCATTTTCTCTATGGATTCAACAGGTTGAGCACTGGAATTTTTTTCTTGTACTTTATCACTTTTGAGAAACGTATAGCCCAAAGCAAAAGCGAGCATCGCCAAGGAAAAAAAGTTAAAAGGGATGCTGAGTAAAAACAAATTATAAGGAGCCATAGGAATTCCTTGATGCCGGCTCGCCACCCCCAGCAATCCGATACTATAACCAATAAAGACTGTTCCTAGAGGCATAATCGCACATAAAGGTGTCGCTGTAGCATCAATCACAAATGCTACCTTATTGACAGGCACTTGAAGACGCGAGAATACTTGTTTCATGACCGGGCCCACCGTAATGATCCGAAAATCAGGCGCCATGAAGGTAAGGAAGGACGATAACCAAGTTACGATAAAGGCGCCTCGTCCGGAATGAATCTTTGTTTCCATAATTTGAGCAAAACCGCTGACTCCTCCGGTAATGCGAACTAAGCCAACGAAAGCTCCGAAACCATACATGAAGACGATCAAACGCAAATTGTCCGAAACAGCTAATTCTTTTAAAATGTATTGAAGTGCTGTATCCACCCCGCCTAACGGTGTAGGATTAATCATGTAGGCTCCTATTAACAAACCAGCAACTAAGCCCGGCAAGACCTGTCTAGTGAACAGAGCCAGTGGAATTACCACAAGAAACGGTACCAAAGACCATACAGTTCCATGCATTTAAATACCCCTTTTCAACGTAGGCTATTGTTATAATATCCCGCGCTGAAAAGTAATCTATACTGAGCTTTTTAAAGATTCACGAACAAGATATCAGAGAATTTAGGAAATTGAGCCAATGTAGTATGAATTATAGGCAAGCCATAATAAACAAGTGCAGCAATTATAAGTACTGCAATTGCCAACTTAAATAACTTTTTAAGTATAAAGCCCACAGCAATAACACCTAGGCCCAACGTCAATAGTTTATTCAGAGTAAATCCCGCAATCATTGTTCCCATATGCTTCCTCCTTTATTTTAACAGTGAATTCCAACCTGAGACCAATCTCTTCCTCCGAAGACTTCTTTTGCGCAGAACTCTGATCACACACATCTTCACTAAAGTTTAAACGTCAAATTTGCTCACCAGTAAAGCTAGACTTTCACCTAGCTTCGCCAAGGCCTCGGCAGATTGACTTACAGAACTCATTGTTGCCGCTTGCTCCTCAGAAGTTGCTGAAACTTCTTCCACATTAGCCGCTGTTTGTTCGGCAATATCTCCAATACTTTTAACAGATTCCACAGCATGAACAGCTCCGCTGGCCATTTGCTGAGCAACAGAAATAACTTCCTGGATTTGTTTGACGACAGTATTAACCTCTTCGACGATAGTTCTAAAGGAATTTCCTGCCAAATTTACAGCTTCAACACCGGCAGCGACCTCATCTTTGCCTTTCTCCATCCCCTCAACAACCCGTTCCGTGTCACGTTGTATCGTTTCAATCAAGAATGCGATTTGAGTAGCAGATAAAGAAGATTGTTCCGCTAACTTTCTAACCTCGTCAGCTACCACCGCAAAACCCCTTCCATGTTCACCTGCTCGAGCCGCCTCAATGGCAGCATTTAAAGCTAATAAATTCGTTTGTTCCGAAATGCCCTTAATCACATCAACAATTTGTCCAATCTCTTTCGATTGCTCGCCCAAATGAAATACGGCCTCAGCGGTTTGGACCGAAACTTCACGAATTTGTTCGATTTTTTGCACTGCATTTTCCACCTGCAGAAATCCCACATCAGCTGCTTGTGCTGCTTTCTCACTACTTTGATTAACAATCTCCGTATTGGCTGCCACCTGTTGAGCACTCGAAGACATCTGTTCGATGACAACACTCGTATCCTTCACCGATAATGCTTGACTCGATGCGCCAGTCGTAAGTTGAACCAAAGTGGTGGAAACTTGTTCACTCGCAGTGGTTGCTTCTTCGGCAGCTGCCGACAATTCTTCACTCGTTGCCGCTACACTCTCGGATTGATTTAATACTTCACCGATAATTTCTCTTAGCGATCGAACCATATCCCCCACCGCTTGTGCTAAAATACCTATTTCATCTCGATTTTTTATCTCCGGAATACTAACCTTTAAATCACCATTAGCTACGGATTGAGCAATCATCGTGACCTTATTAAGGGGCCGACTGATGTTTCTCGCCAACAATATTGTCAGCACTATTCCGAGGAGAAAAGCGGCGCCGATAAAAATAATCAGAAACTTTAAGCCAGTAGCATTTGTAAGCTGGGCGTCAGCAACCGCTTGTTCTCCTCCTTTATCCATAAAATACATCTGAGCTTCCATTGCATTAATTACTTGATCAAAACTTTCCTTGCTCTTATCGATTAAAAGAGCTCGGGCCTCTTTGTCGTTATTGTCTTCAATCAACTTCCAAACCTGATCAGCATCTGTTATGTAAGCATCGAATGCCTTTTTCATAGATTCATTTCTGGTTTTCCCTTCGGAGCTCGTTACATATCTGCTATAGGTCGTGAAATCATTTTCCCATTTCGTTTTATTATTAAGAAAGCTGAACTTAATACCTTGATAAGCCGTCGCATCGCCTCGTTCCGAAAAGCCCAATAGGAGCGTCCTCTGCATATCTTCCGTATCCTCAACGACCAGTCCTAAGGCATTAGTGGCCTTTAGCCAATGATCACCCAGATCTTGTGCGCTCTGATTAAGCCGGTAAATACCATAATACCCCACTATCCCCACAAAAAGTGTCATTATAATTACGGCTAAAAAGCTAGCTTGTAATTTAAACCTAATCCCGTAGTTGATAACCGATTTTGAATTCTTCGTTTTATTTTTCATAGGCAGACACTCCATTTCAATAGTTAATCTCTTGCAACAGCTTTACTCAAGGCTATATTATAATCATTGTATTTTTCTATTTCGACAACTAAGAGCAATAACCTTCTAATTACTGCCAATTACTTAAAACTTTCTCTTTAAAAAGACTAGCAACTTACAATTTTTTATAGTCAGTGCAGAATTTGCAAATAAGGGGGTAATCCCCTAAAATGTAAGTAGATAAGATTAAGAACGTATGCCTTGCCTGATAAAAATACTTAAAAAGCAATTTTAGTTTTAAAGAAAGAAGATGAATTCTATGGAATTACTTGATGCTCTGAAAACCAGACGGAGTATTCGACGATTCAAAGCAGATTCAGTCCCTGAGACGGCGATCAGAGAGTTGATCGAAGCAGCTCGGCTTGCCCCCTCAGGCAGTAACCTTCAGCCTACTCGCTTTGTAGTTATCAAAAGTGAAGCAGCACGTGCCAGACTGACAGAAGCTTCGCCGTTGCCCTTTGTCAGCCACGCACCTGTTGTCATTGCCTGCTGTGTGGACATGGAGTCCTTCGGAGGCATGGGAACAAGAGCCCGAGAACTTAAAGAAGCAGGAGCTTTTAATGATACTCCTCTTGAAAAAATGGACCCCGATGCCTATGCCAAACGCATACCCTTGGATCCAGCAGTCGCCGAAGGCTATCTACGGTTAAATGCCGCCATTGCTGTTGATCATCTTACATTACGAGCTGTTGATCTTGGTCTTGGCACATGCTGGATCATGATGTTCGATCAAGAAAAGGTTAAGAAAATCCTCGATTTGAGTGATAATTATCGTGTCGTAGCCTTAATCCCTGTCGGCTATCCTGATCAAAACCCTAAGCCACGCCCGAGAATTGATTTAGACCAACTAATCCTTAAAGAAGTATAATGTTATCATTGCCTGCTGCATGCTTCCCAAAAATCTAAAACTAATCAATATAGACAAAGGAAGGACTTTTTTTAAAAAGTCTCTTCCTTTGCTGGCATAAAGAACGATTATCTAATTCTTTTCATACCTTATAATTTTTAATAAGAGCTAACAAATACTTGGACTTGACCTGTTCACTTGCCATCATTTGTTTAAGGGGAGGCATTTTTAAGATTGCTCCCAAAATTGCTGCCATGGCGCGGTGACTAAACAAAGCCTGATTATCAAAGATGAGATTATGAAGCTGCCCTTTCTCAATACTTTGCAAAACGATGCGATGAACAGAGTTGACAGGTGTTATTACCCGTTTATCCCGGTGATTAAGCTTTAAGGCCCCATGATTACAATTTCTCACACAAACACCGCATCCCAGGCAGACATTCTCATCTAATTTGACTTTTTTTAGGACTGTGCTATCGCCTATCGTTTGAGATTCAATGGACAAGGCCCCCACGGGGCAGGCTTGAACACACCTTCCACAGCCTTTGCACCGGGCTTCGTCTACCTCTGGCAGGAAATTTGTTGTATTTATAGTGTTTAAGGTTCCGAACCGTTTTATGGCCAAGAGAGCTTCACAGCAACAGCCGCAGCAATTGCATAAAAAAGGTAATCCTTCTTGTTCGTTTTCACCAATTTGGACTAAGTTATGCTCATAAGCCTTTTCAATTAAACTCATACATTCGGAAACGGTGATTTCTCTGGCATAACCATATTTAATCAGGCTGGCTGCAGTTCCTCCAAATGTCATACAAATCTCCAGAGGAGCATCACATGCCTTGCCAAGATGACTCATCTTATGTCTGCAATAACAAGTGCCAACTCCTATATGGGAGGCTTTTTTAATTATTTCACTACTTCGTTCATAATCCAAGATATGAAGATCATTTACGGTGCTTAACGCTTGTTCATTGACAAAAATCCGGCCTAATTTCGTTTCGGTAACAAATAAATCGCGAACAAAATTCTCCTCAACATTTAAGTACTGATAAAATAGTTCGGCAAGGAGTCTTTGATTACTGTTCCCATTAAGCCGCATTAAAGAAAATTCGAAAAAACCGGCCATCGGCGGCGGCAGTACAAAGGTTCTTACGCCTGTGGGATCCTCAATATCCAACAATAGGGCTCTGGAGGCAAGTTCTATTAGTGTTTTTTCTGTATCTTTTAAATCCATAGATAAGGCCGCGCTAGCAGCTTGAACCGTGAATGGCTTTATAGGCAGCTTGGACATAATCCTAGCTTCTTTTTCGCTCATGAGAACCTTAAGTATTTTAAACAAATACTCGGTAGGCGGTGCCCCTTGCGGAAATCGATTTAAGCGCTCACTTAATTGCTCATATCCTGATTTCAACGTTCTATGTGCCATGAATACTTCTCCTCTATGTTTCTTACTTAATAGTCTAGTATTAATTATAGTACAAGATGGGATATTCTTCTATGAATTTGGATACTGTTGCCAATTAGAGTTTTATTCAAATGTCTTATAGGTTTGTTAACTAACGCTAATTCAGTTTTACAGCATTATGAAATTGCTATATGAATAATTAATATTGCAGAGGTGAAGGCTATGGAAAAAATAGGCTTAGTGTTAGAGGGCGGAGGCATGAGAGGACTCTATACCTGTGGAGTTCTGGAATATTTTATGGAGAATGATCTCTATTTCAACTATATCATTGGCGTATCCGCCGGCGCATGCAATGCTGTTTCCTATATTTCGAAGCAGCGTGGACGTAACGAGAAGGTTATTATCAATTATGCGCAAGATTGGCGGTACATGAGTTTAAGAAATCTTCTGCTCAGCAAATCATATTTTGGAATGGATTTTATCTTTGACGAAGTTCCTAATAAGCATGTCGCTTTTGATTTTAAGACTTTTTATAATTCTCCTTGTAATTTTTTAGTAGGTGCCACAGATTGTAAAACCGGTAAACCTGTTTATTTAACTAAAGAAGAAATTGGTGAAAAGTTTCAGGCTTTAAGAGCCTCAGCTTCTCTGCCTCTTATATCTCCTATTGTGCATTATAAAGGGTACGAATTATTAGATGGTGGAATCTCAGATTCCATACCTATCCGCAAATCCATTGAGGACGGCAACTCTAAAAATGTCATCGTCTTAACAAGAAATCGCGGCTACAGGAAAAGTCCGGCTAAGTTCACCGGATTCCTCAAAGTAGCTTACAGAAAGTACCCTTCCTTAGTAGAAACGATGTTGAATCGCTATAAAATTTACAACGATACCTTAGATTATATTGAGCAGCTTGAGAGTAACGGTCAGGCTCTTGTCGTCAGGCCATCTAAAGCCTTAGAGGTTGGTCGAATTGAAAAGAATCCTCAAAAGCTTCATGGACTATTGCAAAACGGGTATCTGGACACAAAAGAAACCTACCAAAAAATTCTAGAGTTTATTTCCTAGTCATGAGGTTAATTTTTATATAAAAAGCAAAAAACCGAAGAGTGGATAAAGAACAGAAAGTCCGTTAGCCTACGGCTTTTTCCTCTACAAAAATAAACTGCGGGCTAAAAAGCCCGCAATTAACATGTAATTAAGATGTCATCTTTCATCATCGAAGGATAAATAGGATACTTATATCTTATTGAAGTTCTTCAATTAACGCCTTGAATCCCGGCAAAGCGTTCTCGATGGTTTTATAAGCAACACAATAAGCAATACGCGCATAGCCGGGACAACCAAAAGCAGTTCCGGGTACAATAAGAATATTCTTCTGCTTGGCCAAATTGCAGAATTCCACGTCGTTATCAAGGGGGGTTTTAATAAACAAGTAGAATGCGCCTTCAGGCTTAATACATTGATAGCCGTAGGATAAGAGTCCGTTATAGAAAAGTTCACGATTCTTATTATAGGTCTCAACATCCACTTTGGCATTCAAGCATTTAGCCACAACTCTTTGAAATAGAGATGGCGCATTAACATAACCTAAGGTACGATTTGCGATATTCGCCGCTATCAGTATATTTTCGAAATCTGCTGCCTGATCGGGAATTACTAAATAGCCAATTCGTTCGCCTGGCAAAGAAAGAGACTTACTAAATGAATAGCCGATAATTGTGTTTTCATAATACTTAGTTACATAAGGAACTTTTACATTGTCATAGGCCAATTCTCGGTAGGGTTCATCAGAAAAGAGATAAATATCGGTGCCAAATTCTTTTTGTTTTTCTCTTAAAATGTCTGTCATTTTAAGGATAGTTTCTTCGGAATAAACCACACCGGTAGGATTATTCGGTGAATTTATAATAATCACTTTGGTTTGAGGAGTAATTTTTTGCTTAAATTCTTCAAGATTTGGTTGAAAATCAAGAGTATTAGGGGAGACTACGAGCAGCTGGCCCTCAAAATTATTAACATAATTTCGGTACTCTCCGAAAAAAGGGGCAAAGGTAATGACTTCATCTCCTGGGTTTAGTAATGTTTTAAGAATAACGTTTATGCCGCCGGCAGCACCGACGGTCATCAGTATGTTCCTCTGTCCAAAAACAGTGCCAAATTTATCATTTATCGAATCGGCGATTATTGCCCTAACGTCCTCAAATCCTGAATTATTCATGTATCCATGAATTTTAGTGGTGTTTTCCGTATTTAATATTTCTAAGATTGCTTGCCTAACATCCTCCGGAGGCTCAACACTTGGATTTCCGAGGCTGAAGTCAAAAACATTTTCTGCACCGTGAATTTCCGCCAATCGCTTTCCTTCCTCAAACATTGCACGAATAATCGAGCTGCTTTGAACCTGCTCTTTCATTTTATTAGATATCATTGCCTTCAACCTTCCTTTAACAATTGTAATTTGTCCCTTTTATCTAATGTCTCATTATACCACTGAAAAGGATAAATTGTTAAACCATCCCAATTAATATCCTCTTAAAAAGGGGAAAACGCTGAAAAACTGAGCTATTTGAAAACTAATTTATTATTGGCAGGAATAATCTTGTAAACGAATTTAGAATAAAATCACCTGCGAAAATTCCAAAAATACAGCCCAAATTGAATCTCAGAAATCAATAGGCTTTCTAGTGGAACAGAAAAGCTGCCGCCCCAAACATTATGGTTGTAATCGCTGCCGCAAGTAAGGCGGGTTTCAGTTTTAAACGCGCATATTCCATTACTGGAAGGTCGAGAATTGTACACAGAGTCACGGTATTATCACTGAGAGGCGACGCAAAAGCCCCAAAAGTTCCGCTGGAAAAAACAGCACCAATAACAATTAAAAGATTGGCTCCCGATTGATGAGCAAGAGTTATTCCTAAGGGCATGAGTAATCCCCATGTCCCCCATGACGAGCCAATAAAATACGAAATTAAACCGCCAAGAAGGAACATAGCGGGAGCGATAAAATTATGGGGAATTCGGCCGGCCACTTGGGCTGCAATATATTTAGAGAATCCTAAATCTTCCGATACAGCGGACAGCGCCCAGATCAAAGTCAACATAATGATCACGGACATTAATTCGTTGCCGCCTTTTACAAAATGCGTTACGAGTTTTGCAACACTGAAATGCTGAACTAAATAAAAGATTATGGCAAGGACCAAGGTAAGAAACACCGCCTCAAGCATAACACCCAGAGCATCAACTTTCAAAAAGGCACCAATAAAACTGCTGGATTTTGTATGCCCATCCCACCAACTCAAAAAGACCGTACCAAATACGACACAGATGAGGGGCAGAATCAAATTCCAAGGTTTCGTGGGAGTTTCTTTTTCGAAAGACCGATAACACTGTTGAAGGTCTTCTTCGCCCTGTTTCTCATTTGGGTCTTGGCTATTCGCCTGATTGTTTGTTTGGCCACTTGTTTGATTACTTACGGAACTCTTTCCGTTTTCCAGCTTCCCTGCCCCAAAATCATGAAAGAAACTGTAATAAATCCCGAAGGCTATAATAACAAAAGAAAAGAAATTAAAGGGGATACTCTTGATATAGATGACATAAGGCGCTTCCTTACTTCCCACATGTTTAAGAGCTGTCCCTGTCAAGGAAACCATATAGCCGACAAATGCTGTAGCAACGGGAACGAGAGCAACAACAGGATTAGACGTTGCTTCGATGACAAAACCAATTTCTTGTTTCGTCATCTTTAAGCGCTGCCTTAATGCTTTCATGATCGGAGCAATCGTCACAATCCTAAAATCCGGATCAGAAAAGGTTCCAATGGTTGAAAGCCAAGTTAATAACATGGCGGAACCTTTTGTTTTAACCTTATTTCCGACGAGATTGACAAAACCTTTAATTCCGCCGGTCATTTTCGTTAAACTGATCAATCCTGCAAATACATAGAGGAAAATAATAATGCGAATATTATTCTCTTTTATAATATTAGCGACAATATAACCAATCAATGTCTTCATGCCCCCTAGGACATCAGGAGTCTTTAAGTAACATCCCAAGATTAATCCGACAAATAATCCGGGTTGAACTTGTTTCGTAATAATCGAAACAGGAATAACAACCAAAAAAGGTAATAACGATATCCAAGAACCTGCCATGTCAACACTCCTAACAAGCTTTTTTTATATTAAGAGTGTTGTGCAGGATTAATACAATTATTCATTAATCAGTTTAATTTTGAAAACGACTGGTTTAATCTTAATTAGGGGATTATCTCTAAACACATAACCAATGTTTAGCAGGATTATCCTATATTCATCATCTGGTTAAAGCTTTTCCATAATTCTAGCTCTCCCTGGGTCACAAGAGGGACTGCTCGCATCTGTAACGAGTGATAGCTTTGTCAAATAGTAGCACTCTTCCCGCAGCATATGGTCCGGCATTAGAGGGTCTAACATCCCTAAAATTGATTTATTGAGAAGACGTTCTAATAGTTGAGTCAGAAAATGAATAAATTGCTGAATTTGATTTGCTGCCTCATGATTAAATGTCGTTAGAACTGAAAAATCCCGCATTGCTCTTGTTAAGCCTCTGATTTCATGAGCTTTGCGATAGCTGTCTTCGAAATCTTTGGTAAAGCGTTGACTTTCGTTTCTGAGGGATGCTTCTACAACATCAAGTGAAATGGTAATTGTATCGGCATGTCCAATCGCATCTAACAACCACAGTAAATGGTAATGGGTCGGATGAAGCAAGGGAACAGTTTCCCCCTTGACTATATAACTCAGTAATGTTTGGTATTCTTCCAGTTCATTAACCATATGGCTTATCAGCGAGGGTTCTAAATTGATTCGTATTTGACCTTCCAGCTGGCGGCTGATTAAATGTAACTTAAAATCCTTTAATTGCTGTACCTTCTGCCAAATGTGGTTGTGAAAGTTATGTAATTCCCCCATACCTGTTCCCTTACGGACTAAAGCAAGAAGACTGTCAAACTCGTGAATAAAATAAAGTGCACGACTAATCTCATCTTTTTCAGAAGGTCCCAAAGCTTTTAAAAAGAATCGGCTATGGTCACCAAGAACTTGTAACCAAAAACGGTGCTCAAATAAAACACTTTCAGATGATTCAGCAGTCAAGTTAAAATCCTACCTCCTTCATAGAACATCCTAATGTTATGATATTGTTTGAGGAGGAAAGTTAGACTCGCAACCTAAAAAAGGGTCTAGATTGTGCCGGAACACAAACTAAACCTTTTTTTTAAAAGTAAGATCAAATTTTATGAACTAAAATTTTCCTTGATAAATTCGGTCGTTGAATATGATCTTTGTAAGAATTTCGCGACTTCGTTAATATGTCAATCCATTCCTCTTTGGAAAACAGAGTCGCCATAAGGGATTGATTATCAAGAAGCAGTGAATATTGACTCGGATAATCTGATTCAATCACATCTAATATTCCCACGGGAGAATCCTGAACATGCTTTCGATTTTTCAAACTGCGGTAGTCCGCTAAATCATACATAAAATACCTCATAAGTTGATCGTCTTGAACTTATTATAGCACAAATTTCAGGACAAACGATGTTTAAAATCTTCATAACCAAACTGTCTGATGACTTTAATTCCTTGTTCTTCGTTGAAAAGTGCAATGGCAGGAAGATTAACGCCATTAAACATATTGTTCTTTACCATAGTATAATGGGCCATGTCACAGAAAACAAGTCTCTGACCAATTTTTAAGGGTTGTTTAAAGGAATAATCTCCAATGACATCTCCCGCTAAACAAGTATGACTTCCCAGCCTATAGGTATAAGAATATTCACCAGGCTTCCCGGCATCAATTACATTAGGTCTGTAGGGCATTTCAAGAACATCCGGCATATGACAGGCCGCAGAGGTATCTAAAATAGCAATCTTCATGCCGTTTTCAACAATGTCAAGAACGCTGGCAATAAGAAATCCTGTATTTAAGGCAACCGCTTCCCCCGGTTCAAGATAAATATCCACGCAATATTTATCTTGAAGCCACTTGATCGCTTGAATCAACCTTTCGATATCGTAATCAGGTCTGGTAATGTGATGGCCTCCGCCAAGATTAAGCCATTTCATAGTTTTAATATATTGCCCAAATTTCCTGTCGACCACCGGAAGTGTTCGTTCCAGGGTGTCAGAATTCTGCTCACACATTGTATGAAAATGGAGGCCTTCAATTCCTTCCAGTTCATCAGGTCTAAAATTCGACAGTGTCACACCCAGCCTGGAGTTTTGATAACAAGGATTATAAATAGGGGTCTCAATCTCCGAATATTCCGGGTTAATGCGAAGACCGCAGCTAATCTTCTTGTTTCCATATTGCTGCACTTTTCCTTTATATCGATTCCATTGAGAAAACGAGTTAAAAACGATATGGTCACAGTTCTCAAGGATACCGTCAAATTCCTCTTCAATGTAGGCAGGTGCATATATATGAACTTCTTTGCCCATTTCTTCCCGCCCCAGTTTCGCTTCGTACAAAGAACTTGCTGTGACCCCTTTAAGATATTTAGCCACAAGAGGAAAGACAGAAAACATAGAAAAGCCCTTTAAAGCAAGAAGAATACGGCATCCCGTACGTTCTTGCACAGAATTCAGAATTTCCAAATTTTTTAAAATCAGCCGCTCATCCACTAAGTAACAGGGAGATGGCAAGGTATTAATATCAAAGTCCATGGCAATACCTCAATCAAGGAGTGTTGGCATGAACGATTCCTGCCAGGGCAGACCAGATTTATTAAGGGCTTCCATAAAAGGATCCGGATCGAATTCTTCAACATTAAAGACACCGGGCTTTTTCCAAACACCTTTGAGCATTAACATGGCGCCAATCATGGCCGGAACACCAGTCGTATAGGATATAGCTTGCGAACCGACCTCTGCATAACATTCCTGATGGTCACAAACATTGTAAACGTAATAGGTTCTGGGTTTTCCGTCCTTAAGCCCTTGGATAATACAACCGATATTCGTTTTCCCTTTCGTTCTTGGCCCCAGAGATGCAGGGTCGGGAAGAACTGCTTTCAAGAATTGCAAGGGGATGATTTGTCGTCCTTCAAATTCAATAGGCTCAATGGACGTCATACCAACATTTTCGAGGACTCGTAAATGATTAAGATAATTATCCGAAAAGGTCATCCAGAATCTGATTCGTTTTACTCCCTTAATATTTACTGCCAGGGACTCTAATTCTTCATGGTACATAAGATAAATGTTTTTGGGACCGATCTCGGGAAGATCATAAACTTGCTTCATAGAAAGAGGAGGCGTTTCTATCCAAGAGCCGTTTTCGAAGTACCTTCCATTTGCTGTGACTTCCCGAATATTTATTTCAGGGTTAAAATTCGTGGCAAAGGGATAACCATGATCACCACCGTTGGCATCAACAATATCAATGGAATGGATTTCATCAAAATAATGCTTTTGGGCATAGGCACAAAAGACTCCGGTAACTCCGGGATCAAAACCGCTTCCTAACAACGCTGTTAACCCAGCCTGAGCAAACTTTTCTCGGTAAGCCCACTGCCATTTATATTCGAATTTTGCAATGTCCGGTGGTTCATAATTTGCCGTATCCATATAGTCAACACCTGCTGCTAAACAAGCATCCATAATAGTCAAATCCTGATAAGGAAGTGCAAGGTTCATGACAATATCCGGCTTAAAGCTCTTGATTAGTTCAATAACCTCGTCGGTATAATCAGCATCAAGCTGTGCCGTTTGGATTTTTGTTCGGCTTCCGGATAGCTTGCTTTTAATTGCTTCACATTTCTCTAAAGTTCTGCTGGCAATACATATTTCCTCAAAAACATCCGGATTCTGACAACATTTATGAATTGCAACACTGGCAACACCGCCAGCACCGATAATCAAAGCCTTCCCCATGTCAACAACCTCCTATCACTTTTACAGCAATGCAAATTATACCTAAACAGCGTCAATTTAGCAATAACAATCTCGAAAAATAAAGAAAACAAGGGTAATTCTTTGAATTATCCCTTGTTTTTATACACCCAACTATTTCTATTAATTTTTCGCCTACATTCTCGTCTTTATTCTTTCAATCGCTTGCAAAGTATTTTCACGTGTACCGAAAGCAGTTAAGCGAAAATATCCTTCACCGTTTGCTCCAAAGCCTGCTCCCGGCGTTCCAATGACATGGGCATTCGTCATAAGTTTATCGAAGAACTCCCACGAACCCATAGTATTGGGGGTCTTCATCCAGATATAGGGAGCATTGACGCCTCCGAAAACAGTATAGCCGGCAGCTTGTAATCCTTCACGAATAATCCGGGCATTTTCCATATAGTAATTAATCGTCTCCTTAATCTGCCGCTGGCCTTCTTCCGAGAAAACAGCAGCCGCAGCCATTTGGACCGGATAGGAAACACCATTGAACTTGGTTGTTTGTCTCCTTAGCCAAAGTTGATTAAGACTGTGCGCTTCACCTTTGGAATCATAAACTTTTACGTCCTTCGGGACAATGGTATAGGCACAGCGAGTACCTGTAAAACCAGCCGTCTTGGAAAAACTGCGAAACTCAACGGCAACTTCTCGTGCGCCTTCGATCTCGAAAATACTGTGGGGAACTCCTTCTTCTCGGATATAACCTTCATAGGCAGCATCAAATAAAAGGATCGAACGATTTTCGCGCGCGTAGTTCACCCATTGTTTCAGTTCGTCTTTAGACAGAGTCATTCCGGTGGGGTTATTAGGGAAACAAAGATATATCATATCTACTCTTGTCTTGGGAAGGGAAGGTTTCATGCCGTTTGCTTCCGTACAGGGAAGATAGACAATTTTACCATACTGTCCCTTATCACTGTCATACATTCCTGTCCGCCCAGCCATGACATTGCTGTCCACGTAAACAGGGTAAACGGGATCGGTCACAGCCATAATATTATTAACTCCAAAAAGTTCTTGGAAATTTGCTGTATCGCTTTTGGCTCCATCGCTGATAAAAACTTCATCAACGGAAAGTCCCACTCCGCGAGGAGTAAAGTCATGTTCTATAATTTTCTCAATCAAGAACTCATAACCTTGCTCTGGTCCATAACCCCGAAAAGTTTCTGCCTTTCCCATCTCATCAACGCCCTTGTGCATTGCCTCAATAACGGCAGGCGGCAAAGGACGGGTTACATCACCAATGCCTAAACGAATAATATCCGCTTCCGGATTGGTGGCTTTGAATTGATTAATTCTGCGGGCGATTTCAGAAAACAGATAACTCCCAGGTAACTTCAAATAATTTTCATTGACAAGTGCCATATGTATTCAAACTCCTTTATTTATTCCTCGTACTTGTTACAAATTATATTTATTGATTGGAAATTTTGCAACTCTATTAGTTAAGTATACAATGCTCAAGCAGATTAATAATATGTTCTTTGTATGTTCCCGCTCCTTTTATTGTATTCATAGAACATATCATTGACAGCAAAATGTTTAATAGAAGCTCCTGTTTGATTCAATAGTTTCTTTTTAACCCAAAGGTGCGAACTCGTTCAGCAAAGCTGAATATCGAGACTTCGATGACGAAAGTGTCCTGTGGACACTTTCGCCGCAAGCGCCTAGCCCATAACAAATGCAATCGCACTGAAGGATGGACTCTAGCCCCACCGAAGAAAGGTATGGGAACCACTCCCACTTGTAGAAGTGAAGCCTTAGGATTGGATAAATTATCTGCGCAACTCTTGTTTTGCTATTCTTCCGTTGAGAGTTCGACAACACCGCCTTTTGATTCATCTTGACAGCAAGATTCGCGGGAATCGCACCCACATGGTTTTTCAAGTTCCCAAAAGATAAATGTCAATAGGATCACTGCAACAGCCAATTCATAGACAATAATGCCCCCAATTAATATAGGCATGTTATTCGATTCCTTTTTACAGTGGCATGAACAACTCGCTTCATTTTCAGTCATAACCATAGCCTCCCAACTATTGATCCGCTTACCTATAGAATATTCCAGTTTATTCCATAAAGAGCATGGCTCCCTTAATATTTAAATAGCGTCAAAGCGTAGAGGCATTAGGGAATTAATAAATCATGAGTGAACTACATACTCGAGATTTGACGATAAAGGTTCAAAAAATTTTTCACCAAGTATACAACAAATACGTAAACTATTATGCGTTTGGAACATAAAGTGTAGGAGGTTAATTGATAATGATTATCCTTTAAACAAGGAGGCAGAAATTATAATGTGTGGCATTATTGGTTGGATTGATTGGAAACGTGATTTATCATCTCAGCAAGAAGTTCTTGGAAGTATGACTCAGACTCTAACACCCCGAGGACCTGATGCAGAAGGGTACTGGTTCTCACCACGAGCTGCCTTCGGACATCGACGTCTGATTGTTGTTGATCCTGAAGGCGGACTGCAGCCGATGAGTCGCCAGCGCGGAGAACATACTTATACCCTCATTTATAATGGTGAGCTCTACAATACGCAAGATGTTCGCTCAGAACTTCAGAGTCTCGGCTATCATTTTGAAGGCCACTCGGATACAGAAGTTGTCCTTGTCTCTTACTTAGAATGGGGTCCCTCCTGTGTTGAGCGTCTCAATGGAATTTTTGCCTTTGGCATTTGGGACAGTAAATCTCAACATTTGTTTGCGGCAAGGGACAGAATGGGAGTAAAACCTCTCTTCTACAGTGAACAAAACGGTTATTTGCTGTTTGCTTCAGAAATTAAAGCCATACTCAAACACCCGGAAATCTCCCCGTTAATTGGGAAAAATGGGTTAGCGGAAGTTTTTCTTATCGGTCCTGCCCGTACTCCAGGCAACGGTGTCTTTGAAGGGATTTCTGAATTAAGACCCGGACATAGCATGATTTATTCCAACAACGGTTTAAAAATTTATCAATATTGGGCTCTGCCAAATAACATTCATACTGATGATCTTAGCCAGACCTCAACGAAAATCCGAAACCTCTTTCTCGATACTGTCCAGCGGCAACTGGTATCGGATGTACCGATCGGCACTCTGCTTTCGGGCGGGCTGGACTCCAGCGCTATTACCGCCATTGCCGCTAATACGATAGCATATCAAGGCAAAGGCCCCTTACCTACCTTTTCAGTGGATTACGCAGATAATGATAAATATTTCAAGCCCAATGATTTTCAGCCCGGAGCCGACGGTCCATGGATAAAACGAATGTCGGAAGCCTTCTCCACTCAACACACAAATTGTACATTCTCGATTCCTGACCTCGTTGAAGCTCTTAAAATAGCCGCATCGGCACGTGACTTTCCAGGCATGGCAGATGTTGATTCTTCACTCTTTCTCTTCTCCCAAGAAATCAAAAAGCATGTAACTGTCGGGCTCTCAGGGGAATGCGCGGATGAAGTGTTCGGAGGCTACCCCTGGTTTCATCGTCCTGACTCCCTTGCTGCAGAAACCTTTCCCTGGGCACTTCATGTTGAAAATCGATTGCAGGTCCTTTCACCCGAATTAATAGAATTTCTTCAACCCTATGACTATATTCGCGAACGATATGAAGAAGCTTTAGCTGAGATTTCTAAACTTCCGGGCAACGCACCGGTTCACCAAGACAGCAGAACTGTCAAAGAACGTCAACGCGAGGCTCGCATCCGAGAAATCTCCTATTTAACTCTCACTCGTTTTATGCCCACTCTCCTTGATCGTAAAGATCGAATGACCATGGCTACAGGCCTAGAAGTAAGGGTGCCTTTCTGTGATCATCGCATCGTTGAATATGCTTGGAATATTCCTTGGGAGATGAAGGCCTTGGAAGGTCGGGAAAAAGGGCTTCTGCGTCATGCTCTAACCGGCGTTCTTCCTGAAGATGTCCTCTGGCGCCGCAAAAGTCCGTATCCAAAAACACATCACCCCGCATATCTGCAGGCCGTGCGCAGTTGGCTAAAAGAAATTGTCGCCGACTCTTCTTCTCCTCTGCTGCCTCTTATTAATCTTCCTGCTCTTGAAGACTTAATGAAACTTTCAGATACACTGCCTTCAGGGCGCCCGTGGTTTGGTCAGTTAATGGACATTCCACAACTTTTCGCCTTTTTGATTCAAGTCGATTTTTGGCTAAGGGAAAAAGAGATCCAAATTCTTTAGTGAACTCGAGAACGGGGGCCGCTCCCACTTGTAGAAGTGGGAAGTCTCACGATTAGAAAGGCCTGCAGCACAATTGCAGGCCTCATTTTATATCATCAAAATTGTTTATTTCTTCCTCTTTGGGTTCCTGAGGTTGCTTTTTGGTGACCTTAACTTTCGTTATACGGAAACCATTGACTTCAATAACTTCAAAAAGGAAGCCATCAAAATATACCACGTCGCCTTTTAAAGGCTTACGGCCTAAGCGGGAAAAGACGTAGCCGCCGATGGTAGATACAGTTTCTTCTTCAAGTTGAATTTCCAGCAATTCTGATACTTCTTCCATAAGAACACGACCGTTAAGAATATATTCCTGATCATTAAGCTTTTCAACAGGAGGCTGCTCTAATTCAAATTCATCGTAAATTTCGCCAACGAGTTCCTCCAGCATATCTTCAATGGTTACAAGTCCCGCAGTACCGCCAAATTCATCAACGACCACAGCCATATGAGTTCTTTGACTTCGCATGGCTTGAACTAAATGTGAAATTGGCATTCCTTCCGGAACAACAAGTATGTCTCGTTTAATCTTAGTAATATCCTTCTCTTCAGATTGTTCCTGAAGCCAGAAGATATCTCTCATGTGTACTAACCCCAGAACATGATCTTTGTCCCCATCGCAGAGCAAATACCGAGTATGCCCATATTTCTTTATAAGTTCAAGACACTCGGCAAAGGTATCCTGGAGAAAAATACAGACCATGTCCTGGCGGGGAATCATGACTTCACTGGCAATGCGGTCTGAAAATTCGAAGACATTATCGAGAAGCTTTCCTTCCATTTTATCCAAATAGCCATATCGTTGACTGGCATCTACTAACATGCGCAGTTCTTCTTCACTGTGGACAAGATCCTGTTCATTAGCCGGTTGAATACCCAAGAGTCGCAGGACAAAGTTCGCAAGACTGTTAAGAGTCCAAATCACCGGATAAAAAACTCGATAAAATCCTTTTAATAAACCGGCCGTTGCCAGAGCCGTTCCTTCATCTTTCTGTATGGCCATTGACTTTGGAACAAGTTCGCCAAGAACAATATGCACACAAGTAATCAATAAAAAGGCAATAATTACGGAGATGGTTTCAGTATAAAGCCTCTCCCATCTTCCCAGCCCGCTGAACAAAGGTTCGATAAGTGCCGAAACAGCCGGTTCGCCCAACCAGCCCAGGCCCAGAGAAGCCAGGGTAATACCCAGCTGACTCGCCGAAAGATAAGCATCAAGCTTTGAGGTAACTTCTAAAGCCGTCTGAGCACGATGGGAACCGTTTTCAGCCAGCTCGGCCAAACGGGTTTTTCGGACTTTAACCATCGAGAACTCGGCAGCTACAAAAATACCATTTATTAAAACTAAGAGAAAAGCAAATAAAACCTTAAAAAGGCTCCAAAGCAGACCTTCTATGACACTCCCCTGATTAAGCGATGTTCTCTCGAACACAGCCTAACCTTTTCCTTTCCTAATATTTCTATAGAGAACTCCATAATTTTTTACGACATTTATCCAATCATAAGAAGACTCTCACTTCTTCAAGTGGGGGCGGTTCCCATACCTTGCTTCGGTGGGGTAGGGTCCATCCGAGTTCACTCAACTTAGTGATTATAACAATTATATATGATAGATTATGACTTGTAAAAAAGGACATCTCTGCTAAAAATAAGATGTCCATCTTAGGCTGTTCACTTTTTTAAACCGGCGACATATTCCGAAACTGCTTGAATATCAGCAACGCTCAAAGAACTTCCAAAACCAGGCATTGATCCTTTTCCATTTCGTGTGATATTAGCAACTTCATTCTGGGACCTTGTTTCCGTATTTTGGGCTCGCGCTGAACCACCTGCTCCAGCGGGACCATGACAAGCGGCACAATTCTTGTCATAAATATCTTTTCCCGTGGAAGTTGGTGTCGATGATGGCGGTGTTGGAGTAGGTGCTGTATTTGAACTTTCTTCGCTAAAATTGTTCTTGCAAATTCTAGGGTAAGCTTTTTTACCATCATACATAACGCGTGATTTTTGCTTTTAATATAGTTATAGTTTAGATTAGCTTATTAAATAGTTTAGCTTTACGGAAACTCAAACTTTTTAATTCATTAAATTGTTGTTATTTTCAACCAATAAGCTTTTCCCGTCTTGAGAATTAGTAACCGTTGTGATATGCTATAGAAAATCAATCCATTTTAGGTGCCCTTTGGGGAGAATAGGGAAGTTCGGAATAAAAAACGACGCGGACCCACCACTGTATTCGAT
Source organism: Desulfosporosinus sp. FKB (assembly GCF_002196705.1). Lineage (GTDB taxonomy): Bacteria > Bacillota > Desulfitobacteriia > Desulfitobacteriales > Desulfitobacteriaceae > Desulfosporosinus. The sequence goes on along the minus strand of NZ_NADJ01000034.1, from coordinate 84,342 downwards.
GAGCCTCGCTGACCACTGGCTTATGCTGGGAAGGCTGCGAACCGGCAATGATTCGAGAGCCAGGAGACCTGCCTAAAATGTTGACGGCTTCCCTATATTGGGAAGCGTCGGTGACGACGGCAAAGTCCCGACCACATTATTTGTGGCGGGACTTTACTTTTTTTCATCTGAAAATTAAGGAGGATTATGTCATGAAAAATTTATCCGAAACACAACTCCATGATCAACTTCAACATCTCATTACCTCAGTTTCCGACCTTGATGAAGCGGCTATGGCCAAAATTCAAGTACGTTTAGATTCCCTGACTAAACCACAAGGAAGCTTAGGACAGTTAGAACACTTTGCGAAACAGCTTGGCGGAATTCAACGCACTTCTCAGCCCAAACTCTTAAAAAGAGCCGTCCTCTTAATGGCTGGAGACCATGGAGTCGTAGAAGAAGGGGTCAGTGCCTTTCCTCAGGAAGTAACTCCCCAAATGGCGTATAATATAATAAACGGCGGTGCAGCTATTAACGTCTTGGCTCGCCAAGCCCAAGCTGATGTCGTTTTAACCGATGTTGGAGTTGCTTTTCCTCTCGAAGGTAACTGCCTTCATAAGCGTGTAGCCGACGGAACTCGGAATATGACGAAAGGGCCGGCCATGACGAAGAAGGAAGCGCTCCAAGCGTTGCTCACCGGGGCTGAAGTTGCCCAAGAAAAAATTCAAAACAGCTATAACCTTTTTGCTACCGGAGAACTTGGTATCGGCAATACCACTCCCAGTTCAGCTATTGTAGCCCTCCTGACGAATTCTTCCGTTGAGTCCGTTGTGGGACGAGGAACTGGAATTGATGACAAAGGCCTCTTAAGAAAATGCCAAGCCATTAAAAAAGCCATCGAAGTGAACCGGCCGGACGTAACGGATGCACTTGATGTCCTCATGAAAGTTGGAGGTCTAGAAATAGCCGCCATTGCAGGCAGCATCATTCAAGCCGCTGCCAGTCATGTTCCCATCGTTATTGATGGATTTATCTCTACAGCAGGAGCTTTAATTGCTGCTAAACTTGCTCCCAAGAGCGTGGCTTATATGCTCCCATCCCATGGATCCGTCGAAATTGGGCACCGTAAAGCACTAGCTGAACTAAAACTGGAACCGGTGCTAAATCTTGATATGAGATTAGGTGAGGGCACGGGAGCAGCCTTGACCTTTCACCTCGTTGAAGCTGCCCTGCACATTTTAAACGAAATGGCGACCTTTGAAGATGCAGGCGTCAGTGAAAAAGCAAATTAGGGCCACGTGATTGGGTTTATTAAGACAATGAGGGGAGTCATTGAAAACGATGTCACAATTCACCCTTATAACGGGAGGGTCACGAAGCGGCAAAAGTAGTTTTGCGGAACTATTAGCTGCCCATACGGCGTACCCCAGTCGACCTGTCATTTATATTGCAACGGCTCAAATCTTGGACGAAGAAATGGCGCACCGGGTCAAAAAGCACCAACTACAAAGGCCCGCAACTTGGCAATTGATCGAAGAACCATTAAATATTCCCGATACCTTGCAGAAACTAAAAGAGACTAATGGGGTTATTCTCCTCGATTGTGTCACCCTTTGGCTCACGAATCTTCTTCTTTCTGAGACAGAGAAAAATGCACAAGCTTCGCAATCAGCTCATATTACCCAAACCATTTATGAGATGATCGAACCTAAAATCTTATCCCTCGTACAAGAAGTAGGGCTCCTGGCGCAAGAAATTCAGCCGTCTGTTATTTTCGTTACCAATGAAGTCGGTCAGGGAATTGTTCCGGAAAATTCCTTATCCCGTGCTTACCGCGATTTAGCAGGACGAAGTAATCAAATTCTCGCCCAAAGCGCAGATAAGGTTTATTGGGTCACTGCGGGTCTCCCCGTGGAAATCAAGCATTCAGGCGAGGCCTTGCTCTCATCCCTGCGCAAGGAGAGATAGCCAATGCGCGGATTTCTCATCGCTCTCACTTTCCTGACCAGACTTCCTTTACCCTCACCTAAGGTGGAGGTAACCTCGGAAGAGTTTACTGGAAGTTATCGTTATTATCCATTAGTAGGGCTTTTAATAGGCTTTATTCTTTGGCTTCTGGCCAAAGGGTTGTTTCCATTTTTTCCGCCGTTGGTGTTAGGTGCTCTCCTCTTAGCTGCCGAACTAATGCTCACCGGCGGGCTCCATCTTGATGGTTTCATGGACAGCATGGACGGATTGCTGTCCGCCCGCAGCCCGGAACGGATCTTAGAAATCATGAAGGACAGCCGAGTTGGAGCCCATGCTTCCATGGCACTCTTTGGTTTACTGCTCTTTAAATTTTCTTTACTTGCAAGTCTAACTCCGGCAAAATTTTCTCTTCTTCTTATTATGCCTATGCTTTCGCGTTGGGTTTTTCAAATAGGCGTCATAGCCTTTCCATATGCTCGAGCTCAAGGATTAGGCAAGGGATTTCACGAGGCGACTCAATGGATTACACTTCTTATTTCGGGAGCCCTAGTCTGTGGAATCTCCTATTTATTATCAGGCTTCGCAGGCATAATCTCCTTCTTCGTTTGTATTATTGCTGTAACCCTTTGGGCACATAAAATCACTTCCCTTATCGGGGGCTTGACCGGCGATCTCTATGGAGCCATTATCGAGCTTTCTGAAGTACTTTGCCTTTTTGCAGCTTTTCCTTTTCTCCATTAAAATAAAAATACATCTTTAAATAGGCTCATTATTTGTGGAAGAGGCCGTAACGAATTAATCTTCGTTACGGCCCCAATTTCTTATTGATTAGTTCTCACAGTCCTATTTAATCATCCTAGTAGCTATCCTGGCAAATCATCTTCGTTGATCTAGACTATAATTATCTAGCCTACGATCGCCCGTGCTAAGCGCTTAATTCCCTCATCAATTACTTCCGGTGTCGAGCAGGAATAGTTCAAACGTACCTCTGGAGTGACTCGCTGATCTGTGTAAAAGACCGCGCCCGGAACATAGAGAACATTCTGACGAATAGTCTCCTCAACATAATCAAAACTGCTGGCTATATTTTTGAAACGAGCCCAAAGAAAGAGACCTCCTGAAGGCACAATCATTTCCACCTGGTCACCGAGATACTTTTCAATAGCCTCAACCATAGATTGTCTTCGTTCCTTATAGACCCTTCGCAAGGTTTGAATATGTTCCGGGAGCACACCTTCTTTTAAAAACTCTAACACCGCACGCTGAGTCAGATTATTGCTGTGTAAGTCTACCCCCTCTTTCGTTTGGCAAAGGTGATCTACAATGTCTGCATCTGCAACAACGTATCCGACCCTTAGTCCAGGGGCTAAAACTTTTGAAAAGGTTCCCAAATAGATGACATTTTCACCCAATTCCACTAAATTGGGCAAAGCTTCCCCTTCAAAACGCAGTTCCCCGTAAGGATTATCCTCAACGATCAGCAAATCATAAATTTGAGCTACCCGCAAAAGCTGCAGTCTGCGCGCAAGGCCCATCACCTTACCGGTAGGATTTTGGTAATTAGGAATAAGATATAAGAATTTGGGAGTTACTTCGCCAAGCATTTTCTCCAGTTCCTCGGGAATGATCCCCTGATCATCGCAGGGAATCATCCTGAATCGAGCACCAAAAGCCTGAAAGGCCTGAATCGCTCCCAGATAAGTCGGCATTTCCAAAAACACAACGTCACCCGGATCTAAAAAGGTTTGACCCAATAAACTTAAGCCCTGTTGACTTCCTGTTGTCACAACGATGTTTTCCATCTCAGCCGGTTTACCATTTCTCAGATGCTCTTTCGCAAGCCATTCTCTTAAGGGCGGATGTCCGGCAGTTTGAGCATATTGAAGAGCAGGTTTTCCCTGTTCCTCGAAAACGCGCTGAAAACTGCGCTGCAAGACCTGATCCGGAAAAAGTTCATGGGCCGGCAAACCGCCGGCAAATGATATCATATCTGGATTCTGGGCAGCTTTTAGCATTTCCCCTATAAAGCTTTCACCTATATTAGCCATCCATTTTGCATACCGCATCTTAAATCCTCCTCAGTTCACCTGATATATGTCACATTTTGATATTCTTCTCTCTTTTATATAGTTGGCTAATATATTATTCTACTTTCTGAAATAATTTCCTGCCAGAGATCAAGTTGTTGTAATCATTATGTATTAATCGGACAATAAGAACCTTCGTTCAATGTCCTCTGCCAAGAGCGGTTTACTAAAGAAATACCCTTGCATTTCATCGCATTGTTTTTCTTTGAGGAAATGCCATTGGATTTTCGTTTCTACTCCTTCAGCGATTACTCTAAGGTGAAGACTTCGAGCCAATAAAATAATTGTAGTAATCACTTCTTCCCCATTATTATCTTCAGTAATATCTCGAACAAAAGACTGATCAATTTTTAAAGTATCTACCGGCAATCGTTGTAAGTAATTTAGTGACGAAAATCCCGTTCCAAAATCATCAATGGAAATCCGAACTCCCAATTCTTTAATACGATGTAATAAATTAACGGAAGATTCCCCCTTTTTCATGGCAATGCTCTCTGTGATTTCAATTTCCAGCCACTGAGGATCCATTTCGGTATCGTTTATTACTTTAGACAGTAATTCAATAAAATTGGCTTCCTGGAACTGTCGCGCCGAAATATTTACAGCAATGCGCCAGGGCTGATGTCCTTGTTTTTGCCAGGCAACATTTTGGGCACAGGCATTTCGCAATACCCATTCCCCAATAGGAACAATTAAACCTGTTTCTTCAGCAATAGGAATAAATACGTCCGGGGAAACGATTCCTCTCTCGGCAGAATTCCAACGAATCAGGGCCTCCATGCCAACAATCCGTCCTGTACTAAAATCCACTTGTGGTTGATAGTTAAGAACAAACTCTTCCCGTTCTAAGGCTTTACGCAGATTATTCTCAAGCGTGAGACGTTCCTGTGCCCGGCTGTTGAGTTCCGGTGTAAAAAATTGATAGTTTTTTCGGCCTTGCTCCTTGGCATAATACATTGCTGTATCTGCTTGTTTGACTAAAGATTCTAAATCACTGCCATCATTAGGATAAAGGCTTATTCCGACACTTGTACTAATGAATACTTCGTTCCCACTGAGCATAAAGGGCTCTAAAAAAACTTTTAAGATCCTGTCAGTGACATAGGCGGCTTCTTCTCCCCGCCTAATTTCGGGAAGAAGAATCAAAAATTCGTCTCCGCCTTGACGAGCAATAGTATCTCCTTCACGTATCGCTTGTTGAAGTCGCTCCGAACACAGCTGAAGGAGAAGATCACCCATATTATGTCCCATAGTATCATTGATTAGCTTGAAATGGTCTAAATCAAGGAACAAAACTGCCAGCATACTCTTCTTACGCCGAGCTTGTGCCAACGCCTGGTTCAGGAGTTCATTGAACAGAAGACGATTTGGCAGGCCAGTAAGAGAATCATGGTGGGCTTGATGTGCAAGTTCCTTCATTAAATTTCGCTTGTCACTAACGTCATGGAAGACCAAAACTCCTCCAATAACGGCACCTTGCCGATCGCGAATTGGTGCAGCAGAGTCTTCGATGGCTATTCTCTGTCCATTTTGATGGATTAAGACAGTATGGTTTGCTAAGCCAACGATACGCCCTTCTCTTAGGCAGCGAACAATGGGACTCTCAACGGGGGCGCTGGTATTTTCATTGACTATCCGAAAAACTTGTTCCAATGGACGGCCCACTGCTTCAGCATTACTCCAACCGGTCAGGGCTTCAGCTATAGGGTTAAGATATTCGACATTACCCTGAACGTCCGTAGTAATAACCGCATCCCCAATTGAATCCAAAGTAACTTGCGCACGTTCTTTTTCCAGCCAGATGATAGCCTCTGTATTTTTTCGTTCTGTGGCGTCACGGATGATACTTACGATTATTGACTGGCCACGAAAAACAGCCCCCTTAGAGCTGACATCGACCGGAAAAATGCTGCCGTCTTTGCAGTGGTGCATGCACTCAAACTGAATCCCGGTTTGTGCTAGCCTGAGTTGTTCGATAAGTTTATCACGGTCAGCATTTAAGCGTATATCCTGGATATACATACTCGTTAACTCTTCCCGGGTATATCCATAACGATTTATAGCAGCCTCATTAGCATCTATGATCCGTCCGTCCGATTGGACAAAAAGAATCATTTCCAATGAATCCTCAGCTAAGAGGCGATAGCGTTCCATATGTTCCCGATCGCTTGCTGAATTAAACATAACGGCTAATTGAAACGAGAAATGTTCCAAAAAAGCTAGCCGCTTTTCATTAAAATAGTCAATTATTCGCGAGTATAACGTCAAAACTCCAAAGGTTTCTCCCTGATGGATCAGAGGAAAAACTGCCACTGAACGAAGTTCATTTTTCTCAATAAAATCTTTCCAAGCATCGAAAATGGGGTTTCCCTCTAACACTTCCACATGTTTATAGCCGGTTTGAATTGCCCGTCCTACTGCTCCTTGCCCATATAAGGATTCATCCCAACGGATCGGATTAGAGTCCAAATACTTCAGACCAGCTTGGGCCCGAAATTCAACCATTCCATCGTCCTTTTTTACCCCGATCCAAACCCAAGGAAATTCCATTTGCTTGACAAGCTGTTCGCAGAGATATCGTTTAATTTCAGGCAGGGTCTTTTCAGATAACACCATTTGATTGATTTCATTTAAAAGATGTTCATAGATTTCTAACGTTTTCTCCTCTGTAATATCTACGAGGGTTGTTATGATCTCCTGATCATGATCAGAATTTAGATTTTGAATAATGTCAGAATGGATCGATAGCCAGGATTTCTGTTGACTTCCCTCTGAAACTACCAGTTCACGATAAAGAGGTGATTTTTCATTGTGAGCTAAAGCATCCTTAGGTAATCCCTCCCATTTAAAGGGTGTCCCGTCTGAAAAATAAGCTCGCCAAGAACCATCAATAGGAGAAGGCAATCTCAATTGAGAGCGGCCACGCCTCAACAAACGACAGGCAGCATCATTGGCATGAATAAGCTGTCCATGGCGATTCTGCACTATAATTCCGCTGGAAATTCCCTCATATACCCTTCGATAATACGCCTCTTGTTCTTGAACTTCATAAAATTGCTGCTTCAGCTCTTCCTCGGCGGCCACAAGCTCTTCATGAGTCGCCTCCATTTCTTCATGGGCAATTTCAAGTTCCTTATGCTTTGACTGTAGTCGTTGATAACTGTCCTGAAGCGCTTCTTCAGAATCCTGAAGTGACTTTAATCCCCAGTAAAAGAACAGATAAAGAAAAACCGAAGTAACAAAAACATAGGCCCACCCCTTTAGGGTTGATAACTGAACATATAACTTCTGATCCTGAATAAAAAAGCCCAAAATACGATCAGAAAAAAGTATCCAAAAGCCACCAATTAAAGCATATAGGCTCGTTAAGCGCCATGGGGTAATTCGTTTTAAATTGTCCCATTTCAGGTTAACCATCATAATGGATCTCCTCCTTAGAAATCCATTCTCCAAGATTCAATGAAAATCCTGCTAATAATTGGTTTTTTTCTAAATATAGACAAATTTTTTCCGTATAAAAAAACGGCCGCCATACGGCCGGCCGAATTTTAGAATTCGCTTTTCAGTTCAAGATAATTCTAGGATTAGTCTCTGACAATGATTTGTCCTTTCCCATTTTGTTTTCCGATATAGAGCCGACGATCGGAAACTTTATATAATGTTTCATAGTCCTGAGATTCCGTAGGAAATTCTGCAACCCCAATGGTTATACCCAAACCAAATTTTTCGAGGTCTAAATTTTTCTTTAACCGTTCAATAATTTTAATGGCGTCTGTACCTGCCTTTAAATCCGTAAAGACCACAGCAAATTCATCACCGCCTGTTCGAGCAACAATATCGCCTAACCGAACAGATTTTTGCAGGTTTTGGGCAACATGAACGAGGGCAAGATCTCCCGCGGGATGTCCTTGGGTGTCATTCAAATTTTTAAAACCGTCTAAGTCAAGAAGCAAAAATTGAAAGGTCGTTCCGCGCCTCAAGGTATTCGCCATTTCTCCCAACATCCGCTGTTCAAAACCTTGACGATTTAAAATCCCTGTTAAGCAATCTGTTGTTGCCAAACGTCTAAGTTCCTGCCTTTGGCGTATCGTTTCTAGAGACATACTTAAAATCCTGACAAAAGCCGATAGTATTTCTTGAGTTTGTTCAAGATTCCTGACTCCTGAGTCCATAAGCCAGAGTTCCCCGACAATCCCGCGATGGGCTATAATCGGATGGACATAAATCCGCTTCACAGGATATGGCATATCTCTTTGATCCGATTTTTCTAAAATCCTTAATGTTGGTGTCGAACGTGGTACATACCCCAACGGAAAATGGATTTGCTTATCGGAATTCATCCACTCTTGCCAAACTTTTTCTAAGTGCTTTAACCGCCCAAAGGGTGACCGTATGATCCAATCCCCATCTTGCTCCATATGAAAAAAGCCTGCTTCGAGATATAAAATTTCCATAGCCATTTCCCCGGCTTCAGCTAACAATTGATCCTCAGAAACAGCCTTTACTAAAATTTCAGTTCCCCGTAAAAGCAGTGACAAAGCTTGTTCACGGTCTAAAGCCGCCAAACGCAGCTGCTGCTCATAGACATTCGAAGAAATCAAGGGCATCAGTTGTTCCAGCCAATAGACGCTATTTTCATCAAAGGCGAAAAGATTAGGACTAAATAGAGCCAGCAAGCCAAAAAACTGGCCATAATGAACCAAAGGAACACATAAAATTCGCCGTATTTCAAATTCCTGTAGATGTTCGCTCCATTCTGTGAAAGAATACCCCTTCTTTAATGCTCCGAAATCATGTTCATACCCTTGCTCGTCAATTTCATGGAGCGTAATTTTAGGCTCAAAAAAAGTATCGCTTTCTATTATGCCTTTAAAAAAATCCCTCAAATCTGAAGAAAGAAAGCTACGCTTTAAAAATCTTTCTTGTTGTTCTGTAAGAGCACTAATGGTCAGAGAATGAAATTTTTGTTCTTCAAATAGCCAAATACCAGCCATCGTCGAATTAAAAAAATCAAGCCCTCGTTTTGTCAGTAATTTTAGGGCGTCTTCTAAATTCTCTTGGTGATTAATTTCTTGAAGAAGACCAAAGATGTCCTCGGGTTTGAGACGATACATATTAGATTGGGCCGGCATGGGTTTATCACCCTTTCATTCTCATGTCATAACCATATTTTATCATAAACCAAGAAAAGAAAAAGTCTTTTCAAGATTGAATATCACTTCTATTCAAAAGAGTACATAATATGTTAGGATAAACAATAGGTGCGCTGTTAAACTCTTCATTGGGGGGGTATCTCTTGAAAAAAAAACATTTTTCCCTTCTCACCTTGTTGCTCTCCCTTTCTCTGGTGATTATCCTCTATCCCAAGCTTCAACACCCTTTTGTACTTCAAACCTTTATTAAACAATGGGGAAACCTAAGCCTTTTTATTGATATTTTAATAATTGCACTATTAATGCTTTTTCCGGTAGTTCCCTTCGTATTGGTTGCCGGAGTGAACACTATCCTCTTTGGCGGGCTTGGCGGTTTTTCGCTTTCTCTGGCAGGGAGCCTTTTAGGCGCTGCTCTTGGCTTTTGGCTCTCTCGGTCCCTAGGCCAAGCTTGGGCCCAACCTAAAATCGCTCAATCGGGAAAATGGGGAAAGCTCATCGAGGGCAACAGCTTTTCGATTGTTTTTCTCTCCAGGCTCATTCCCATACTTCCCTCTGCGGCCGTCAACTATTCGGCCGGATTATCTCAAATGCCTTTTCCCTCTTTTATTCTGGCTACTCTTTGCGGAAAATTCCCAATGATTATTTGGGAATCTTGGGTTGGCCATGATTTCTGGCGAGCTTCCCACCATCCAGGCCGTCTTCTTATTTCTTTAAGTATAGGAATAATCCTCTTTGGCTTAGTAATTTATTATTGGTACATAACTAATAGAACAGATCCCCAGCATTAAAACCAAGAAACCACTCTAGTTCCCTTTCCATCTTCTCTTCCTAATACTTAATAGAGAACTTCATCACAAACTATAAGAAGCCTTCATGCAATGATTAATGAAGGCTGTCTCAGCAAATCTTAAGCTCGGCTAAAGGCTCTGGCAATCCTCTGATATCCTGTTACGTTTGGGTGAGCAAAATCCGGGCCTATTAATTGTTGCTCCTTACCGCGGAATTCTCGATTAATATAGGCAACATTTCCCCCATAACGGTTTGCCCAGGCAGCAATCATCATATTGGCCTGGTCAATTATTTGCTGTGCTTGACAAGTGAACCGCGCATAGGGTCCTGCTGGTAAAGGATTATACAGAGTACCTATTTTTAGTGTCGCCTTTGGATTTATCCTTCTGATTTCTTCCCCTATTTGGGATACGGTTTTCCCCATAGAAACGAGGGTCAAAGACAACTGAGCGGGACTAAAGATACAGGCAGAACTTCTCAAGGAATTCCTCAAAAATTGAAGAAGATCATTCGAACCAATCGTAATCGTTATTAACGAAGCCTGACAAACATAGCGACGTATTGCTGCGTTTTGCCGTAACAAAACTAAAAGTCCGCCGGTTGTCAAACCATTAACCCCAACGTTACGCAGCAGCAAATTCGGCTCACGCCTTCTTAGAAATTGGGCATATATCGACGGAAACGAGAAAATCGTTCCAACCCCATACCCAGCAGTGATAGAATCTCCCAATGCCAGATACAACGACAAATTCACACCTACTTTCCAAAGATCTTTCTTTTCTAATAGGGTATGATTTCCAATTCATTTCTGTCACGCCTGACGAATAAACACCCTTATTTCAGAGAAGCTAAGAAGAAACATGATTGATTGGTGTGGATATTCGTGAATAATCTCTGGCAATTAATTAAGAAGGGGAATTCCTCATCCTTATATGCTTCCATAGGGAATCTCATACTGGTTGTGATTAAAGGCATTGCCGCTTTCACCAGCGGAAGCGGGGCTATGTTTGCTGAAGCTATGCATACTGGGGCCGATACGGTTAACCAGATCTTTGTCTTTGTCGGCAGCATCCTTGCGGAACGAAAACCAACATCTCGTTTCCCCACGGGGTTTGGCAGACTCATTAATGTCTTTTGTATGGGGGCTGTAATCGTTGTAACAATTATGGCTTATGAAACGGTACTCGAAGGAATCCATCTCATTAAGCATCCCTCGTCGTTTCAAACTTTGGGATTTACTATTTTTAGTCTTGTTGCTTCTATGGCAACGGATGGTTACGTTCTCCTTAAAGCAATCCGTGAAATTGGCAAAGAGACTCACAGTGATAAAAAAGGGCTAAATCTAATCCCTTTTGCACTCAAAAACGTCAGACAGGCTTCTCCCCCAACCCGTTTGGTCTTTTATGAAGACCTTGTAGCCACCTCCGGAGCAGTTCTGGCTTTAGGAGCGATCCTACTCACACGCTTTACTCCTCTCAAGGCTCTTGACGGATTTGCCGCGATCATAATCGGGCTGCTTATGGTCGGAGTTGCCTTTCGAGTGGGGTATGACAATATGGTCGGGCTTATTGGAGTTTCCGCCCCCAAAGAGGTGGAAGATAAAGTATCTCAGATTATTTTGGTCGATCCTGCTGTGACAGATATAAATAAAATGCGTATCCTCCAGGAAGGACGTTTTTATCACGTTGAAAGCTACATTGAACTGCGCAGAGGGTTTACCTTAGCAGAAGCAGATAAAATCAAAGCCAAAATCCGAGACAATTTATTGGCATACGAAGATGTCACAGATGTAACATTAGGCATTATTGAAGATGATGGGATTAAAGATTGGCAGCCAATTGAATCCTCTAATTAAGAAGCGCTGAACATCGAAAGTTGATGTTCAGCGCTTTTACTCAAGAACTTTATCGTAACAAAAAAAGGGGGCTTCTTTAGACATAAAATTAATTTGACCAATAAATTTAAAACCGCATTTCATAAAGAGAGACTTCATTTTTTCATTTTTTGAATTTGTATCAGTTTTCAAATAGGGTAAATCATTGCTTCGCGCCAAGGTCTCAGCAAATTGAAGCAATTCGACAGCTAAACCACGCCTTCGATAATCGGGATGGACAGACATTCTGTGGATTACCATCCCTTCCCTGGAGAACCACTGAAGATGAGAATATTCCTCAGGTTCAACCCTATTTACACAGATAAACGCCGCAAGATTACCCTTCTCTTCTCGTACGTATAAGTTTCCTGCCTTAATATCCATCGTAAAATCATCGGCTTGTGGATAATTCTCATCCCATTGATAATTCCCATATGAATGCATTTCCAAAATTGTCTTTTGGACCATGTCCATAATTTGCGGAACATCTTCAACTACTGCTCTTCTCATCATCTGGAAAACCCCTAGATTCATAATAGTTTAACGTTACAAAAATCCTATTCCATCAGCAGCCAGGTAGTTGCCCAATAGTTATTTTCTTAACTAACAAAATTAGACATAATGTTATGATAGAGCGTCAAATACGAATCCAAACGCTGGCTAAGCTTGATCACTTCAGGATCAATCAAGGACTTACGTTGGGCTAACATGACGAGTTGAGATCTTAGACTCTCAATTAGACCTAAAACTTCATCCTGATTCATAATCTCCCCTCCCCAATCATAATTCCTTATTTCCTGTCAACATATTACTCTAATCAGCAAAAGAATTCAATTCTTTAGAGGTTATTTTAGAGATAAAATAAAACATTGTTTTGAAGATCGAAATCGAAATGACATTGCTATCACGATAAAGCCCATAAATATAGTGAGGCTACCGAACCATAGGGAGAATATCGTTTTCGATAACGTTCAAATTTCTCTTTAGGAAGTTCCTTAAGATTGTATAGATTCATCATACCTCTGCAAATGGCTAAATCTTTGAAGCTTAAGACATCGGGACGGTTCAAAGAAAATATAAGAAGCATTTCCGCAGTCCAAAGGCCCACGCCTCGTAAGGAAGTAAGCTTGGAAGTGATTTCCGCGTCCGTTAATTTATTTAGGTTTTGGAAATCGATAACTCCAGTTATGGCTGCCTCTGCAATTCCTTTAATATAGCTTGCTTTTCTTTCCGACATTCCACAGGCTTTTATTTCAGCAAGATCAACCTGAGCAATGCTTCCAGGCGTCAATTCTGGAAATAGAAAATTTAATCTGTTCCAAACCGTTTCTGCCGCCTTGCTGGAAATCTGTTGACTGACAATACTGGAGATCAAAGCAGTGAAGGGATCTGGAGTAATTTCACGCCAGATTATACCGATTCTCTCAATAGCTGCGCCCAGTTTTTTATCTTTTCTTCGAAGATAGTCTATCTCCTTTTGGCCATAGACGAAAAAGGACTTTTCCTTAGTAATAACCATAATTACCTCCATTCCGCCACTGTCGCTGACGGCACTAATAAGCGGCTCTATAAGACCGCAAGCAAATCATTACTTTAACTTCTCGTTAAAAACTATTTTACAATAAAGAACGATGGTATAGATCGTTCGCCATAACGGCTTGACGGATGATTAATTATCTTGCCGTTATAATAAAGAACTGAAGATGCACCGCCATCAAGATTAGCAACATTATAGGCGCCATACTGAAGCATAATATCCTGTACATCTTTAAGGGTTGCACCCAAAGAGCCGACTTGCCGCCCATCAATAACCAGCATTAAGATTGTGCCGTCCTTAGTCTGTCCGATGGCTGTTCTGGGAGCAATCCCCCATCCCCCGTCTCCATATGTAATTGAAGGCTTGCCATCGACGACAAGAAACGGACTAAAGGTAACTGCATCCCGGATATCCATTTGTTTAATTTGGGTTAAAGTATAATGTCCAAGAACTAATACATTATCGCGATTTAACCCAATGATATCAAAGGATGAAACGGGATCTTTATGCAGAATCTGACCGTCAGAAATAAGAATGCCGAGGGGCTGCCCGCCATTACCGGTTCCTTGTGGATCATCAAACACCCCGCCGTTGATTACAGCACTTGCTCCGTTCTCCTTGGCAATATCCTCAGCTTTTTCTCCTACCTTACCCAGATAACGCGTCGCAGCGACTTGAACACGGGCCGGATCATTAATCTTAAGCAAATAACCCTTAAATCCCTTTTGACTAATGTCAATTAGTTCCGTTCCACTGTTATTGACCGTTCCTTGAGTTCGAATATTATCAGGATGAGAATTCCCCAAATCGGCTATTTTATTACTATCCATTATTTTTTTGATTTCCGCTTCACTAAATAAAAAGGTTGCCAAATATTGATGATGCAGCGTAGTCATGGCACTAGTTACCCATAAATCGCGAAGGGACTCAAAAGGTTCAACAGGTGCAAACAAAAATCCTAAAAAGCACAAGACGAAAATCGAGAAACTTGCAAACATCCCTATAAAAGCCTGCTTTAGCCGTTTTTTTCTACGGCTGTAATAATAAATTCCGGCAGGTTTTCGCTGTAGCCTCTGGTTCCCCATTGGGTCAGATGACCGAGAAATTCCTGTATTACTCATTTTACCTCCATTCTCTTGGAGAAAACACGATACCTTAAATATCTATATTCTACAACATATTTCACGATAAACGTTAACCCAATTTTCGGAAACAAAATACATTCTTCGGTCATATGACGGATAAAATTCATCTCGAAAAATGTGATACCTTCGAACAATTGTATTAAAAATCCACCCAGTAATTTTGTTACTGGGTGGACAGCTAAGTTCATGATTATTGGGTTAATAATTCACCTTCTAACTTCTAACTTATCAATGTGCAGAAGTTCAGGAAACAGTTTCATCCAAAGAAGAGCGACGGCTATGGTTCCGATTCCTCCAATGAAAACTGCCGGAACTGTACCCAACCAAGAAGCTGTCAGACCGGATTCAAACTCGCCAAGCTGATTGGAAGTACCTATGAAGAGCATATTTACGGAGCTAACTCTGCCCCTCATTGTGTCAGGAGTTTCCATTTGAACAAAGGTCGAACGGATAACAACACTTATGACATCAGAAGCTCCTAATAAAATAAGTGCCAAAATAGATACAATAAAGGAAGTCGATAACGAAAAAATGATAGTGGCGACGCCAAAGAAAATTACAGCTAGAAACATAGTTCGCCCGACATTTTTCTTAAGCGGATATCTGGCCAGAAAAGCTGACATTAACAGTGCTCCAACAGCCGGAGCTGAGCGGAGTACTCCCAGTCCAAAGGAACCAATAAAGAGTATTTTGCTGGCATAAATGGGGAGCAAGGCCGTGGCACCGCCAAATAATACGGCAAATAAATCAAGAGAAATAGCACCAAGGATCACAGGCCTGCTTCTGATAAAGGATATACCTGCAAACAAGGTTTTTAAATTTTTAGATTCTGTTTTAACTTGGTCTTTTCTTACTGAAACAAAAAGTATCAGTACACTTGAGGTGAATATTAAAAGTCCGGTGATAGTATACACTGCTCCAGGGCCGAAGGAATAGATTATACCTCCTAAACCAGGGCCAATAATTACTGCAAATTGAGAGGCTGAAGCCACAAGAGCCGCCGCCCTGGGAAAAACTTCGTCGCTGACGATGTTGGGAAGCAACGCTTGCATCGGCGGGCCCTGAAAGGAATTGGCGATTCCTATAATAAAGATTAAGATCAGGATTCTTTCTTCACTAATCCAGCCATGAAAATTCCCAAACGCGAGTAAGAAAACGGACATAGCTCCAACCATCTGGCTTATCGAGATAATTAATTTTCGGTCATAGCGATCAGCAACATGTCCAACGACAAGGGTTAAAAAAATCATAGGCATA
Organism: Desulfosporosinus sp. FKB; assembly: GCF_002196705.1. Taxonomy (GTDB): domain Bacteria; phylum Bacillota; class Desulfitobacteriia; order Desulfitobacteriales; family Desulfitobacteriaceae; genus Desulfosporosinus. The sequence continues at coordinate 68,554 of NZ_NADJ01000034.1, read as the reverse complement.
AACTGAACTAATCCGACAAGCCCTAAATAAAATGCTGAGTGTGTCAAGGAATACATTTGCCATCCGACAGCGACCGTCAGCATCTGAATTGCTAACGTATTAGCTACACGGGAGGTCATTAATAAAGCTAATGATTTATTCCTTAAGGTTGTAAAGTTGTTAATGACGCTCGCACCTCTCTTATTGGGAGAATTTAGCTCGAGAAAATTGTTATAGCTAGAGTATAGCTTCAAGAAGAACGGTAAGCAAGATAAAGCAAGCTCTAAGAAAAAGCTTGCTTCTCAAACAAATAACCTCACCAAATCTTCCTTCCACAGATTATAACTTGAAAGCATTGGTCGTATTAAACAAAGTAAGGAACTCTTTATGACGTGGCCGACGATCTGAACTATCTCTTGGGAGGTGTAGCTTGAATAAAGCAAAAAATTATTTTCTGGTTGATACTGCGCTCATCTTGTTATTGTTGATAGTGTCAATTACAGGTCTTCTCGTCTGGTTTATCTTTCCTTTTGATTCAGGAAATGACGAATTAGCCATGTTCTTTGAAACCATCCATAAATGGGCTTCCATTATTCTAATCGTTGTCTCTGTTTATCATTTTTGTGGTCACTGGAAGTGGTATAAAAGGGTTTTCCAGAACCTAAGGAAATTATAAGTGTAGGCAAGAGAGGTTTACTTCTTATAAAGCTTAAATGTTAAAGAATTATCCCCAACAAAACTACGAATTAAGATAGAAGCCGCGGTGTTATTTTTAAACTTAAAATCAAGTTCTGGATAAGCAACGGTTGCATCTTGCCCAGGCGGTACGTAACTGATAGGCAGCGTATGGGGATGTCGTTCAATAATTTCTAAGCCTGCAAGACTTACCGCATTATATAGCGTGGAGGAAACTTGACATACCCCTCCTCCAAGTCCAGGGGTAAAAGAGTCTCCTTCTATAATCAGGGCTTCCTTATAACCCGCTTCAGCAGTTCGTTCCCCGACACTTTTATTGAAGGAAAAGCGTTCTCCAGGCGCTAAAAGTTTTCCATCAAGTGCTTTCGCTGCAAGGCGAATGTTCTCAGTTCTATTGGCCAAGCCAGGATCAAAGTAAGTCGTATATTGGGCGATTGGCAACGGTTCTCGGACAGTAAGGTTAAGCTTTATAGGATTAGCAAAACCATCAATGACCCCGATGTAAACTGTTGTACCTACTTTACTGGTATCAACCGTCTGGGGATTCCACTGGACAGACAGATTCTCTATATCACTATTATAGAGTTTTGCGGGGACTGTTGTGGGCAAAGAATAACTTTCATTTTGGGTTACCGTTTGATTAAGGTCATCTATGGAATAGATACTCGTACCTTTCACTGCTCCCGAAATTAAACGTTTTGAGTTTGCCATTATTTCATCGGATACCACTCCGCTTCCGCCAAAGGCAACTAAATCGGGACTTAAGTTATTCATGAAAAAATTCTCAAAATAGCCAGCTGTTGATTTAGGTAACGTAGGGATGGAAGGATCGACCATAATTATGGGTTCTCCTTTTCGAGCAGCTACCGCACTTCCTGCCAAAGCATCTGCAAAGCCATAACCGTTGGCAAGATAGACCATTGCCGGATTGGTCACAAATGTCTTGGCAATAATTACATTGGTATCAAATCGTGATTGCCCCATTAACCGCTCGATACTGGCCTCAGGCAAAAGATCGCGGATTTCGGAGATTACATTGTTCGAGATTAAAACTTCTCCGCCAGTAACAAAAACTTTCGCTGGTTTTAGTTCTTGCAAATAATTTTTCAATTCTTCAGGGAGTTCCTTGGCAGGTGACAACAGAATTGGCCAGTTTTTATTAGCAGCAAAGCTCGAAATACTTAACGCATCGGAATAGTCCTCTCCTGATGAAATTACAACGGATGATCCCATCGCAGTGTGAAGAGATTCAGCTATTTGGTAAGATGTATCATAGCGATCTAAACCAGCAATTCGTTCAATTTTGGCAAATCCTAGTTCGTTAAGTTCAGCTTCGAACTCATTTCCAATAATTCCTGTCCCCCCAATAATATAAACTGTGCCAAGGGGATCAAGATGTTGGCGAATATAGTCAAAGGCATCTTGAGAATCCTCAACGGTTGAATTAACTAAGAGAATAGGAGCTTCTTTGGTATGAGCCAATACACTTGCTGAAATTCCGTCAGCAAAGTTATTTCCAGTTGCCAGAATTACATTATTAACTTTACCACTGCTATAATACTCTGAAATGGCCTTGGCCGTCTCATATTTTGTCTTCCCAGCTAAACGATTCATCTTAACACTTTGTGACGTACTAATATCTGAACTTGAATTATTCGTTGCAGCGTAAACCGGCAACCCTGCCATCATTGTGTTACAAACAATAATGATTGACGCGATCATTTTTTTGCTCATCAAAACTCACTCCTTCAATTATCGAGATAATTATCTCATGCTGAAGAAATGAAGACTGTCGAAGAGAGCATGCTGATGATGCGCTTTTAAACAACGAACGTGTCCTATTTAAACGAATTTGGTATATTATTCCAAAATGGAAATTAACCGGAATTAACTATGGGAATCACTCCCACTTTAGAAGCGGATGTCTTACGATTGGATCAAATGTGTGATAAAAAAAGGTTCAGCTTAATCTGCTGACCCTATTAGAGAAATCACTTTTACTTACTTCTATTTGTTGCCTACAATTCCTTAAAACGAACCCGAAAGTTGGCAACAACCTCCTCAAACTCAGAAAACCCTTCATTCTCAAGCAAACGCCCGTAATTTGCCTGCTTCGTCTTAGTATCGACAACTGTATTCCAGAAGTACTGTATCATCCCTTGAGCATCTCTCTGTTTCATTCGCAAATGTAAACCACGAGTCGCCTTCTTGAACCGTTCTGAAGTACTTGGTGATTGCAAAATGGGGTTAAATAAATTGACTTCCAGAAAATCGAGAATCTCTTGCTCTTTAGTCATAACGCCCTCCCACTTTCTAATCATTCTGCAAATGAAGAAGTGTATATTAGTTATGACTATGAGACAAGTCGCCAACCTATGATAATTTATGAACCTATCCTTACATTCTCTTCCCATAATAATTAAAAAGAAAAATGGTTAAGAACAATTGAATAAATATTATAGCTGCAACCATTAGTATAATGACACTCTTTGCTCCCATAAAACTCAAGGTCAAAACCAAAATACTTAAGAGATAAATCAATACTTGATTAACTTTAGCACCAACCTTTTCTTTTAATCGTATATTCCGTTCATCATTACGTTCAATTGCTATTCTGCGTTTCATTGTTTCACCTTCAGTCTTTGATACCAAAAGATCATCAAAAAACTTCCCTAATCCAAGACAAAACAAAGCTGCACCAAGCCCAATGCCCAGCCCTGAAATTTGTTTTACTGCTTCACTGACCAATACAAATTCTCCCAGATAAAACAGCACGGCTCCCGCGACTGTTAAAATAGCGTATAACCATAATTTACGCTTCTTCACTTTCTACTCCCCCTCATAGATAAATATCTGTTCGATACTCAGATTAAAGAAACGAGCAATCTTAAATGCCAGCATAATAGACGGGTTATAACGACCATTTTCCAAAGAACTAATCGTCTGCCTTGATACTTCCAACCTGTCAGCAAGTTCTTCCTGTGTAATCCCGCGTTGTTTTCTAATTTCTTCAAGCTTATTCTTCAAGGACATTCCTCCAAACACGAATTGTAAAGGATACTTTCCATATAATATGGTAGCATGATTCCTATGTAATGTAAAGCGAGCTTTACTATCATTTCAAAGCAAAGGCCCTGTGAACGCTTCTAATTTAATCCCTCGAAGAATATGCCTTGACAGTCGAACGGAGTCATACTCTGGTATTAACACCTCAAACTTAAATAGTAAAACTAATTATTTTGAAGCATAAAAAAGAAACGTTGCTCTACGAACTGCTCAAGTTCGTAGAGCAACACTCCCCTTAAGAATAAAGCCATGCTAGGCTATAATTGCTTTCTACCTTTCAAATCCCGAGTCAAATAGATATCGATATCATGCCCCGTTGCTCTATGGCAATCTAAACAGGATTGGGCTTTTTTAATCGTCTGATAATGATCTACTTGTGGAGTGTTTTTAAGTTTAGCTGCATTGGGAAAGGATTTATCATCCCCTAGATGACATTGAAGACAGTTCTGATCGGATACAATTGCCTTGGTTGGAATCGTATAATCACCGCTGAAATGTTGAAATACATAATTTAGCCCCCGTGCCTTAGCCTGAAATTTTCCCAGCTCACCTCGTGGTTGATGGCAATCCAGACAGTTTACATCTTTGTGGGCAGAGGTTTGCCATGATATTAAATATTTATTCACCTCATGACATGAACCACAAAAGGGTGGAGTTGAGGTAGCATAATAACCGACTTGAAACAAAGCATAAAAGCCAACAAAAGTTAAGGCAACACTTAAAATAATTTTTTTCCACATATTTTTAATCTCCGACAGTTTTCTTTTCCTGGTAGTATGTGAGAAAATAATCATTTTAATGAATTGACTTTGGGGCATTTAAATTTCGTTCAAGACAACACGAAGTAGTGAACTCGTTCAGCTAAAGCTAAACATCAGAGCTTCATCCCTATACAATGAACTTGCTTAAATATTTGATGCGTCAGGTATTTGCTCTCCTTCATTTGATTTTAGAAGCCTACCTGAGTCAATTGCTCTAATGGCTGCAATTTAACTAAAGTGGAGGTACCTTCCTTTCTCAGCTGGATAAGCTCAGCTCCATCCTCGGAACAATAATTTTCATCCCCCTGCAAAACGACCTCTTTAAGATGTTCATCTCTAACGATATAGGCTTTCTGATTATCACAGACAATTATTTGTCCATCAGCACCTATAATCGCACGTGTAGTTGGGTTGAAGGGAATTGAACCTTCCCATTCAGTTTTCAAAGAAGGGTTTTCTTTAACGTCCGAAAGGTCATTCGTAGTTTTTATCGTTACAAGTTGATTGTTCTTCACTTCTCCGATATAGACTTTTCCCTTTTTAACGCCGAGGATTCGATCTGAGGTATTTTTAGTGATGATATAACGTTTGTTCTTTTGCGAAGCAGTATCATACTGAATTGCTGTAATCTGTTGAAGAGCGCCTAGCTTACTATCAATATAAAGGGTTCCATATTGGTCAGAAGCGGCCATATTATCGATTTCCTCCTGTGATTCGCTGAGAACGCTAACCTTTTTCATAACATCGATCTTCATAAGCTGCTGCCCGGAACGGGTCTTCACAGTTAGATACATCAAATTCGTAACAGGTGAGACAACAAATTTTTCAATTTTTCCGCCTGCTGGAAACTCTTTACTACCACTCTCAAAGGGATTCAGGCGATCATCCGGGATTGCATCTTCGTCACTATTCGGAAGTTCCAAAGAATATAGTTCCGTGAGCTGAGAATTGCCATAGCGTTTTTCAAGCTTGGGCTGGGGAGAGGTCTTGATAACGGTTTTTTCTTGCTTAGGGTCTTCGGAATTAAAGGAAATTGAAGGCGTCGAGACTTCAGGCTTGGCTGGGTAGACTTTTACAGTCGTCACAGCATTTGGGTTTTTCTGAGCATAAAAATAGAGCAAAATATTTCGATCCGGCAGCCATTGGTAATCAAGTACCCCTAATGTTTGATCGTTAGCTGTGGAAGGATTTTTCTCAAACACAACATTTCCTTTTTTAAGATTAAAAACCTTCAGTACATTATTGTCCATATACGCGGCATAATCTTTAGCATAGGAAACTTGGATATTGGATAACCCTGAACCTGGGATCGTTGCTTGAAGCTCGGTAGTAATGGGTGGTTGACTATCTGTCCCCGAATTTCCCAGAACTCGTTCCATCTGCTTGTTTAAAAGAGAGTACCCTCCAAATTGCAGGATGATTGAAACTAGTATCCACACCAAGAGGGTACGCATTTTCTTCTTCATGCCATATTTCTCCTTTGGTGTCAGTATTTAAAATTCAAGGTCATGATTTGCTTTCCTCCGGCATAACCACAAAGGCGGTTGGCAGATACCGCTCACCGGCCCAATCCCAGAGTTTATTAAGTACTTTTCCGTTATAGAAGAGCTCCGAAGAGGAGCCGCCATCCAGATTAGCCGCATTGACTGCCCCATAATCCCTGAAAAGGTTGTAGAGGTCACTCATTTTGGCCCCCAAACTCCAAAGTGGCTGACGTCCGTCAATGACAGCCAGGATAATCGTGCCATCTTCTTTCTGCCCGATAGCTGTGCGAGGTCCTATTCCCCATTCTGAGTCCTTAAATTCACAGCGTTTTCCGTCCTGGATTAAAGGGGGCCAGAAAAATACCGCTTCCTGAATATTTTTCTTTTTAACGTCATCTGCCGTAATTTGTCCTACAATCAGTTTGCCTTCCTTATCCAGAGCTACGATGTCCGTGCTATTACTACCGATATTATTTTGGACAATCTCTCCTTTATGCACAGTTAACCCGTCGGGAAACCCACCGTTTCCCGCACCGTTAGGATCACAAAACGCTCCGCCATTGATTCCGGCGACAGCTCCTGTATCTTGCACAAAGTCACTCACCCGTTCTCCTTTAACCCCTAAGTCTTTAGTCACAGCAACTTTTATCCGTTTAGGGTCCTTGATGAGCATTACCTTGCCTTTGAAAGTCTTGCCATTAATTGTTTCTATTGTGATTCCAGCAGAGGCATCGGTCACAGTAGTCTGTATTGTCCGATCAGAGGTTGCATTTGAATCATTATAATTGTTAACAATGTCGCTTATCTCTTGATCTGAGAGAAATGCCTTAACAACCTGGGGATGTCGTGACGTTAGAACAGACCCAACGGCTATTGTTTTAGTGGCTTCAAAAGGCCCCCAGAACGTAATAAAAGGGGCAAGGAGCACAGTAAAAAGGACATTGAAAATAATAAAGCCAACAACCTTAGTAAGGTGTATTTTTCTTTTCTTCCTCATAATGCCTCCTTTAGTTGACGACAAAGGCTGTGGGAAGATAGCGTTCACCAAAAACGTTTCCCAGCCGATTCTGGACCTTACCCTGAAAGAACATTTCTGAAGAGGAACCGCCGTCCAGGTTAACCGCAGTGAGTGCGTGATAATCGGCAAAGACTTCTGCCAGGTCACGTAAGGAAGCCCCAAGACTCCAGGTGGCTTGACGGCCATCAATTACAACAAGAATAACCGTGCCGTCGGCCCTTTGCCCAATACCTGTCCTAGGAGCAATTCCCCAGCCACCGTCTCCATCAATGACTACTTTGCCCTTAACAATAAGATTGGGGCTAAAGGTAACCGCTTCACGCATGTTATTTTCCTGCAGCTGTTTTTCAGTCATGCTGCCAATAACAAGTTTCCCCTGCTCATCAAAACCGGCAGCGTTAACATTCTTGTCTCCCACATTGTTATATACTACTTTCCCCTCATGCATAACTAAACCTTCGGGAAAAGCACCGTTACCTTTGCCATCGGGGTCAGAGAACCCTCCGGCATTAATTCCGGCGATCGCTCCCGTATCTTTGACCAGATCACTGACTCTTTCTCCACTAATACCAATATTTTTAGTCATTGCTAAATTGACTCGTTTGGGGTCTTTAATCAGCATCACTTTGCCTTTATATGTTGGACCGGTAATATCCTCTATGATAATCCCCGAACTTAAAGTGATAGCCTTTGAAGGCTCCTCTATTTGCTCATTATTATTGGTGTTTTGATTGTATAACGGCTCCGCACTTACTTTGGGACTAGTAAATGTTGAAAAGGCTATTAAGCCTATAACCACGACACTCAGTAATAACCAGCTGACTGAAGTCTTTTTAGGCTTAGAGATCAGAATAAGTCTTTTCTTAATCTGGGATTTTGAGCCGCCTGAACTTGCCATACAGGTCAGCGCCGGAACTGAAGAGTATGTCTCAGCCAGCTTGATCAAAGTATGAGCATAGTCGTTGGACTGCTCTGGGGCAAAGCGAGATATTACTATGGCATCACAGGCTATCTCCTGGTCCTCTTTCATTCGGAAAAACGCATACCATAGTAAGGGGTTAAACCAGTGAATTGTGACTAATATCTGCGCTAGCCAATTAATCCAAAGGTCTTTGCGTTTAAAATGTACTAATTCATGGAACAAAATATAGTTGATTTGTTCCAAATTAAATGTTTGTTCAAAGCCAAGGGGTAATAATATGCGGGGATGAAATAAGCCAAATAAGGAGGGACTCTTGACATGTCTTGTTGTAATTAAGGGAATTTCCGCCTTTATCTTCAATTTTAATTTAAGGCTATTGAAATTCGAGAGAATCCTATCGTCGGTTATTAAATCATTTCCAATTTTTGCCGCAAATTGTTTGTTACTAATAATTGTAAGGATTGACACAAACAAAACTCCGAAGAACCAATCTAGGTAGATTAATTGAATAATAATGGGTAGGCTATTACTTGATATTTGCGTCGCCGCTGTCGGCATGGCCTTGCTGTCTGTATTTATGACACCAAGAGTTTTGTCCAAATGAGTTTGAGTTTTTTGCATTTCAAAATAGGGTTGATATGGGCTCTTAAAGAACGTTGCAGCACTTTGTTGTAGTTTGGGAAACTCAAGGAAATTGTAAACACTAACGGAACTAGTGGGGGTCCAAGGCAACAACAAACCAATGAGTAAAACTACCCAAAGCAGATAGTGAAAGCGAACTCCTAGTTTGCTTCTGAGTGCAAACTTTACTCCTAACAAAAGAATTACAAAGATGCTCGCTTTGGCAGATATCATCATAACCCAGTTAAAAAGGTTGAGATAATTCACCAGTAGTTGCATCAGCATCTTCAATCCTCCCTTTTTTCAAGGAGTAGCTTTAGCTCTTCAATTTCTGCTGGAGAGAGTTTTTCGTCCTTAAGAAAAGTGACCAACATAGGCTTTAAGGCACCGCCAAAAACACGTGTAAGGAAAGACTTACTCTCAGCTTTAATACATTCTTCCTCAGTTATCAGCGGATAGTAGCTATAAGATCTCCCTTCTTCTTTAAAACCAAGGACTCCCTTTTTGACAAGCCTCCCGATTAAAGTCTTAATTGTGTTTGGTTTCCAATGTGTCGATTGTTCTAAGGCCTTAACGATCTCATTGGCACTGCATGGCGCTGATAACCAACAGATTTTCATAACTTCCCATTCGGCATCTGATATATTAGGGATTTTAATCACTTAAATAACTTCCTTTCTTTGCGTTACATATTTGAGAGTTCAATTAAGTTTACATGTGTAATTGATGATTATATTACATCTGTGAACGATACTTGTCAATCTTTAAAGATAATTTTCGATTACAATCGGCATTCATGAGTTAAGAATAATAAAGAGTAAACTCGTTCAGCTAATAGCTGAACATCGGTGCTTCGGTGAGGGCGCTTAACATGTTGCAGGCCCCTGGTACGATTGGATAAAAATTGCTACTTCCGCATTGTAATATGGTTGAATCACGAAATTACTATACTGAAAAGAAAAACCGTATAGCATACGTTGCTATACGGTAATTGCAGTGTTGCAGTGGCAGAATAAGCTTTCCCTACCAATTATTTAATGGCGATAAGGAGTTCGCCGGCTTTGACCTGCTGTCCTTCTTTAATATTGACTGAGCTGACGATCCCTGCGGCGGAACTGGTTATTCTTGTTTCCATTTTCATGGCTTCGATGACCACAAGAGTTTGGTTTTCCGTAACCTTGTCTCCTTCTTTAACCATCAACGTCACGACAGTTCCTGGAATAGGGGAACCTATTTCATTCTTATTATCAGGGTCTGCCATTTCTGTCAAACTATATTCGCCCGATTGGACGAGAGGGTTACTGTTGCTCCAGTTCTTATCCTTGATTTTAATTTCCCGTCGATTTCTGTTGACTTCAAACACAAGAGTTCTATATCCTTCCAGATCCGGTTTCTCAAGGGAACGAAGCTTAATCATCAAGCTTCTTCCTTCGGCAACCTCAGCCTCGATGATTTCCCCTTCACTAAGGCCATGGAAAAAGACATCGCTTCCAAGCCTGCTCAAATCTCCGTATTCAGCTATAACTTTCAAGAATCCTTCAAAAACTTCGGGGTATAAAGCATAACTCAAAACATCCTTCTTCGTCGGTTCAAAACCAAACTTATCTCTTAAATACTTAAAGATCTCGTCAAAGTCCTCAGCCGGAAGGAGTTCACCGGGACGTTCTGTTATCGGTCTTTCTCCCTTCAAGACCAACTCTTGAAGTTTTTCCGGGAATCCCCCCATAGGCTGGCCTATCATGCCTCTGAAATAGGCTACGACGGAATCGGGAAATGTCATATTCTTTGCTTTTTCATAAATATTCTCTGGGGTGAGGTGATTTTGGACCATAAATATGGCGAAGTCCCCTACAACTTTCGATGAAGGAGTAACCTTGACAATATCTCCTAACATCTCGTTCACTTTTTTGTACATGTCTTTGATCTCATTGAACTTATGGCCGAGACCGAAGCTCTCAACTTGAGGCTTAAGGTTGGAGTACTGGCCTCCAGGAATCTCATACTTATAGATCTCGGCTGATCCAGACTTCAATCCTGATTCAAACTTGCCGTATACCGGCCGCACCGCTTCCCAGTAGTCAGATACCTTTTGAATTCCTTTCAGGTCAATCCCAGGGTCCCTTTCCGTATTTTTAAGTGCCGCAGCAATTGAATTCATGGCCGGTTGGCTCGTCAAACCTGACATGCTGTTAAAGGCGGTATCTACAATATCTACCCCTGCTTCCACGGCCATCAGAACCGTTGCTACCCCGTTGCCTGTAGTGTCGTGAGTATGAAGATGGATAGGAATTCCGATTTCATTTTTTAAAGCACTAACCAGCTTATGGGCTGCATGGGGCTTCAGAAGAGCTGACATGTCTTTGATGCATAGGATATGGGCACCGGTTTTCTCGATCTCTTTCGCCAGCTTAATATAATAATCCAAGTTATATTTTTCTTTCCTGCTATCGAGGATATCACCTGTGTAACAAATACAGGCTTCAGCAACCTTCCCATTCTTTAACACTTCGTCAATGGAAATCTCCATGCCTCTTAATTCGTTTAGAGAGTCAAAGATCCTAAAAACATCTATACCCTCGAGTGCAGACTCTTTAATAAATTCTCTGATAACATTGTCCGGATAATTCTTATAGCCTACCCCATTCGCACCTCTTATGAGCATCTGGAACAGAACGTTTGGAATTCTTTTTCTCAGTTGCTCCAGCCTTTCCCACGGAGATTCCTTGAGGAACCTGTAGGCCACATCAAACGTCGCTCCTCCCCACATTTCCAGAGAAAACAAATCCTTGCCAAAGACGGAGGTTGCCTTGGCAATCTTGATCATATCTTTAGTTCTAACCCTTGTCGCCATCAGCGACTGATGCGCATCCCGCATGGTCGTGTCGGTAAGCAGCACCTTCTTCTGTGCGTTTACCCAGTTAACAAGTCCTTCAGCGCCTTGAGCATCAAGGATCTGTCTGGTCCCGCTCAGATCGTTCGGACCGACAGCTTGAATTTGTGGTACCTTAGGGACATCGTATTGCAGCTTTATCCCCATCGTCTCATTAACTACGACATTGCCAAGAAATTTCAGGAGTCGGCTTTCGTCATCAGTCTTATGCGTGAAAGAGATTAGGTCAGGATTTTCCTCGATGAAACCAGTATGGCACTCACCATGCAAAAACTGCGGGTGGTTAAGTACGTTAATCAGAAAGCCGATATTCGTCTTAACGCCTGTAATCTGGGTCTCAGTAATAGAACGAATGGATTTCTTAATGGCATCCTGAAAGCTCCTGGACCAAGAGATATTCTTAACGAGAAGACTATCATAATAAGGGCTGATTTCAGCCCCGGTAAATCCGTTGCCGCCATCCAGCCTGATCCCAAATCCCGAACCGGTTCTGTACGATTCGATCTTCCCTGTATCGGGAGCGAAATTATTCGTAGGGTCTTCAGTTGTGATTCTGCATTGAATGGAATACCCGTTAAGTTTTATATCCTCCTGGGCATTTATCCCGATCTCTGGAGAATTCAGAGCATATCCTTGGGCGATTTTGATCTGAGCTTGAACAATATCTATCCCCGTGACCATCTCCGTAACCGTGTGTTCAACCTGAATCCGCGGATTCATTTCAATGAAATAATAATTCCCCTGATTATCTACCAGAAATTCCAAGGTTCCTGCGCTCCTATAATTTACAGATCTGGCAATCTTCAAGGCATCCTGGTAAATATTATTTCGGATTTCCTGAGGGATAGAAAAAGCAGGCGTGAATTCCACGACCTTCTGATGCCTTCTCTGGATTGAACAATCCCGTTCAAACATATGAACTATGTTACCGTATTTATCGCCAAGAACCTGCACTTCGACATGCTTCGGTTTCTCGATGAATTTTTCCATAAAGATATGATCAATACCAAAGGCTTTTTTGGCTTCACTTTTGGCACTTAAGAAGGCAGACTCCAACTCGCTCTCATTTCTGACAATACGCATTCCCCTTCCGCCGCCTCCGGCAGCTGCCTTAAGCATCAAGGGGTAACCACATTCTGCCGTATGAACTCTTGCCTCATTCACAGTTTTAATGTCTTTCTCATAACCGGGAATGATCGGGACACCGACTTTCTTGGCAACAATCTTTGACGTAATCTTGTCCCCTAACTGCTCCATCATCTCCGCAGTTGGTCCAATGAATTCAATACCTTCCTGCTCACATCGTTTGGCAAATTCAGGGTTTTCCGACAAGAAGCCGTATCCTGGATGGATAGCATCCACACCCTTCTTAATTGCCAAACTGATAATCTCCTCAATATTCAAATAAGCATCAACAGGGCTTCTGCCTTCGCCAATGAGATAAGCCTCATCGGCTTTGCTTCTGAAGAGAGAATATTTATCTTCGTTGGAGTAAATTGCTACAGTTCTTATTCCCAGTTCATTGCAAGCCCTAAATACCCTAATGGCAATTTCACCCCTATTGGCGACCATCACTCTTTTAAAATTACCCATGAATGTTTTCCTCCATCTATGTTAGTTATATTAGACCTTATCGAAGCAGTTCACAGCGAGTTTATGCAGTGCATTTATCTTTATTAACAAGCACTTAATTATTATACGTTATTTTTCACTCGCTAACATTATTTACTGCTCTTGAACAGAGCAAATCAGCAACACTATGATCTATAGTAACACAAAATTAATTTCGATGTATTAATGCTTTGAAATTATTAGTTTCCCTTTACATGGATGATTCTCTTTTCAAATTAAATGTGATAAGCCCTATTATATACTAGGATCAACATAATGGGTTGAGAAACCTTAAAAAAAATAGCCAATTAACATAGTCAAGAGAAATATAACCTGATATACTCATTTTGGGCGGTATCATTTGAGCTGCACCTATTATGGATCTTAAACAATTTAAATGGTTCTGCCTAGACCTGCTACAGGCAAGGACAGAGGGATAAAACTGTTATGTAAAAAGTTCCTTCTGGCTTAGGAACTTTTTTATGTTAACTTGTTTTCTCGCCTCTCCTGAAAAAAGGAGGAAGAATTATGAAATCAACAACAGACTTCTTGGAAATGAAAAGGCAACGAAAAAAAATTGTCATGATAACGGCCTACGATTATCCATCTGCTAAACAAGCTGAGCTGGCAGATGTGGACATGATTCTTGTTGGTGATTCCCTGGGCAATGTTGTTCTTGGTTATGATTCAACAGTTTATGTGACCATGGAGGATATGACCCATCATGCAAAAGCCGTTAAACGCGGTGCTTGTAACACGTTCATAGTCGTGGATATGCCGTTTATGAGCTATCATCTATCTGTTAGGGATACACTTATAAATGGAGCAAGGCTTATTCAGGAAACCGGTGCCCAGGCGGTGAAAGTGGAAGGTGCTGATGGAGTACTTTTACACATCGAAGCACTTGTTAAAGCCGGTATTCCTGTTGTTGCTCATCTGGGACTTACTCCGCAATCAGTAGGAGTCCTTGGCGGATTTAAAGTACAAGGGAAAGATGTTGAAAGCGCCAGGAAACTACTCGATGATGCAAAACGATGTCAGGATGCAGGAGCATTCGCTATCGTCCTCGAATGCGTTCCCAAACAGCTTGCCGAGGAAATTTCATCATCTGTGGCGATTCCCACTATCGGGATTGGTGCAGGAGTGCATACAGACGGACAAGTCCTTGTCTACCATGACCTTCTCACCTATGGTGTAGAACGCGTCTCCAAGTTTGTTAAACCCTATGCAGCTATAAATAAACAAATTGTTGACGGCATACAGACATACGTAAAAGAAGTACGAAGTGAACTTTTCCCCGATGATCAACATAGTTTTACGATGAACGATGAGCAATTAAAAACACTTTACGGCGGCAGGGGATAACGCTATCTCTTTTTCCCAATTGCAGGGATAAGAATAACGTCATATGACAATTAAAATGTTAGAATTTTTAATCAGTGAACTCGTTCAGCTAAAGCTGAACGTCGGGGCTGCGGTGACGAAAGTGTCCTGTGGACACTTTCACCGAAGGCGCCTAGCCCATAACAAATGCTATCGCGCTGAAGGATGGACTCTACCCCCACCGAAGAATGGTATGAGAACCACTCCCACTTGTAGAAGTGGAAGTCTTACGATTGGATATACTTGAAGAAAATGCTGATTCGCTGTTCTTAGTGGAAGGGAATCAGCATTTTCTCATTAATTGCCCTATTAAACCCCGATAAGCATTGTTAATCAAAGATGCAGCAGTTTATCGCAATTGCACATAAGTCACGAGGGCATTACTAAACATTAGAATTTTGGTGCTAAAAAGGTCCGTACGATTTTAACTTCTTTATTATTTCCTGATTCATTTATTTCTTGATCCAACTTCAGATCATTTGCGAAGGAACCATCTGCCTTTTGAAAATAGACTGTAGCCAAACAATTACTTGTATCATCTTCATCATTAACAATAATGATTATATCTTTTAGCCCATCTTTGTTTACATCCTCAAAGGAAACGGCTTTGACATCGACTCTATAGGGGAGTGTTGCAGCAAAATCATAAAAGATGTCTCCCTCTTTGTCCGTTAAATAAAATTCCACAGGTACGTGACTGCCGCCCGTAAGTTTACCTGATACAAATTTTACGTTGCCCCAAGAATTTAGGTTGACCATAAACGATTGTTTTTCAATCGAGCTAAAACCCTTTATATCGTTAATATTTTCCGGGACAAAATTAAAAGTTCCTTGTGACGGTTGAACTGTTGTCTTTGATTTATCTGCAATAGTAATAGTTGCTTCAATTTCATGATTAGATTTGAAGACTAATTTCAAGGATCCCTTATTACCTTTGGAGTCATTATACTGACAGGCAGCAGTATCTTTGTTAATTCCCCCCTCAAAATCGGCCTCAAAACTTAGCAAATTTTTATCTGTAGCAGTAAAGTTTAGGACAGTTAATTTGCCCATCGCCTTACTATCTTCAATTCTTGAAATCACGAATGATATATCACTATCATTTTTTAGCTTCCATACCTTTTTAACATACTGATTATAGTCAACGGAATCACTTGTTACAGTTGCTGCTGAAGATTTCGCTGAGGCATCACTTAGAGACGCAGTAGATGATTTTTCTGTATTTCCACATCCTGTTAAAAGAAAAGAAAGTGTGATAAAAACTAAAAGAATTCTTTTAGTAATATTGATTTTGATAGCCATATTTGTGACCGATACCCCTTTCCAAGATTAACTTAAATATGCATTTCTTCTTGGTCGTTCATTGAAAACCCATCTCTTTTAACATCACTCATATTAACTGAGTTATCTTTTTCTTCAATCGTTTTAAGTTTTTTAATAGGTCCATAAGCTTCTTTTAGAGAAAGCTTATCTCCTCTTCCAGAAATAACCCATAACGTTTTATATCCCCTAGGTATCGTGAGAAGCTTATCTTCACCTTTTCCATCAGTAAAATAAACTAACAAATTAGCCTTATTATGATTAGCATATTCAAAAACCGGGCTAAATTTTGTACCTCCTCTGATATTAATCCTATCTCTTACATCCTTAATAGATTTGACATTATAAACACGTCTAATTTCATTATCACATTCGATAATGGTTATTTCATGGTTATAATTTTTTACGATATCCAGTACTTCTTTAATTGCTTGATAAAATTCTCCATCACTAATACTTCCGCTTATGTCCAGGGCAACAACAATTTTTGCTTTATGACTTCTGAGTTCACCTCTTAAGTCCAGTCTATTAGGCTGTCTTCTATTTCTTCTGGTTATAGTCTTCTTTTTATTACTTTCAACAGTTCCCATTAACCTCTTGAGATATAAATTCCAAGGCAATTCGCCTTTGTTATTTCTATGTAATGATATCATGCCTTCCAAATAATTGGGCAGATTACCTTTTAGAGAATCATTAATGATCTTCTCAGTAAATTCTTTAAGCGTTTTTTCATCGATATCACTAGATTCTTCCCATACATCATGGGCCTTTTCCGGATTATAGTCTGTTTCGATTTTATCATCTTGATTACTTTCATCCGCAGACTCATCTTCATCGTCCTCATCTGCTTCTAATAGTTCTATCGCAGCTTGGAGCTTTTCCGCATAATACTCAAATGGTTTAAAGGGTAAGAGTTCTAAGGAATAATTTAAATTTACCCATTCTAAAGTAATAGCATATGGCGGCAAATTATCTAAAAATGTATTCACCACTATATTCATTGCCATATTAATCGCTAATTTGCTATAACCAGCTTTAAGTTTCTTTGCCCTTATTAAATGAAGAGATATTATATGAAGTATTTCATGTTTAATAGTACTTTCCATTTGTTTTATACTCAGATTTAAAAATATTAAAGGATTAAAAGATATGACATAGTTAGCTCCCCTAAAATTGAGAGCAGTAGGACTACTTATATCAAATCTTATCTCTCTTCCCATTTGCAGTAAAAAATATCCATAAAAGTTGTCTTTGTTTTCCATAAGACTTAAATTAACATTATCTACAAGTCCGAAAAATTTCTCTTTGAAATCTTTCGGGATATAGATTTTTACTTTATTATCTATACGTTTTGCGTTTAAATATATATCGACAATTTCTTTAGCTTTTTCATCCAGCTCGTTTACTTGATTATCAAAATTAGTTCCCACAGTCATCACCTAATTAAACTATAAGATTCAAAATATAAATTAACAAAGGCTTCATCATCTATGGCATATTTGTAAACTTCATGATAGCTATTTTTAATATCCTTCATAATTCCAATCATTAAATCAACTGGATAAGCTTTTAAAAACTCAATAAATCTTTCAATATAATAAGTCGAATTAGAATCATGACTTTTCATATTGGATTCTAAGGTTTTAAGAATATTCTTAGCAGTAAGATAAAGTCTTATATGGCTTTCCTTTTTGATTTTTTCGATAATTATTTCAGAAAGAGAATCTCCTGAAAAAACATCCTTAAAAGATATCAATGAACTATAATCCGATTCAATAAAGGTCACAAACTCTTCAGCAATTAACTTGCCCACATTCCCTCTTATGACATTTAAAAACACAGATCTGGGTATTGAATCTTTACTCTCCTTGTAAATTTTAAAAATACCTGAAATTCTTTCATAACTTCTCGGAGTTGCCCGTATATCATCTTCGTTTACCTTATGCAGATAATCGGGGAAGGTTGAAATAAACTCTATAACCTTTTGCTCAATTCCAGCTTCTAATGCCCAATCGATCCATTGGTTATAATCAGGTTCCATATTCAACCAGACAAATCTATTTTCTTGTGCGGCATCCATATCGACGACTTGATAATCAAAATCCGAACCATATTTACTTGAAGGATTCATGGCAGCCAATATTTTTACGCCTTCAGGTAATTCATAGCCATTAATTTCTCGATTTAAAATCAAATTCATAAGTTCCTGCTGCACAGTATGTTCACAACGATTTATCTCATCGATAAATAAAAGAACAGTTTTCCCTTGAGCTATTTCTTCATCAATTTCTCTTAGCTTATGGTGGACGGCATAGACTGTAGTTTTCTTTTCATGATCATCTTTAACACCTGTATAAGATTCTATTGTGGGAAGGCCACCTATTTCGCCCTCTTTAAGAAGATTTCCATTAATAACAATTAAACTCCAATTATTTTCTTTCGCAATTTCCTTGGCTAACGCTGTTTTTCCTATTCCGCTTTCACCCACTATCAGAGGTACTTCTCCAATAGATAAGACTAAGTAAACACTTTTTAGCGTGTCTGAAAAATTCATTATGTCTCCCACCTATATCAGCTTCAATTTTTCATCTACAGTTATTTTTTTCGCCTTTTTGCTGCCATATTTATAAATAAACATGAGCTTGTCCATGGGCAAAATAGCGCTATTTTTACCTAAGGTACTACAATTCAAATAATCCCTAACATATTTTTCTTCTACATCTTCATTTGCTAATGCTTCTTTTAACACTTGTTCTACTTCATCACTAGTAATTTCTATCGTAACATATTTAATCACTAAGATATTTACTTTTAAAAACTCGAGCAGTTTATTTTTATCCAAATCATTTACAAATGTAATAGCCTTTTCATTATTTTTAATAGCTATCAGCTCTACATTGTGTGTCGGTGAATTAATATAGCGTAAGGCATCATAACTTATTTTAACAGCTTCCTCTTGTACACTTTCATAAGGCTCTTTAATAAACTTTATGGCATCGTAATTTTTCCTAACAGCTAATAACTGCAATGCCTCGCTTGGATTATGGACATATTTAATAGCCCATCCGGCTTGCTTTAAAGCTAGTTTTATGAGTTTAGCGGTTGGATTTTCAATATATTCTAAGTTAACCCAGCCATCATCGATAGCTTTTATCATCATATCTTCTGTAGGGTTATTTATAAATTGAATTGCTCGCGGATTATTATCTATTGCTAATTCTTGCATCTCTCTAGAGGGATTGTCGATATATTCTAAGATAAGCCCATTCCTTTTAACAGCCAAGAGCTTCATCTCATCTGTAGGATTATTTATATAGGCTATGGCATTGGGATTATTCTGCAGCAACTCAAATAGCTTTGTTTCTTCCATAATGTTCGGTTTCCTTCTGTCATTATTTTCTTATTAGTACATCTTTTCAAAATAACAAACAGCCCAGTGCTTACTGGACTGTTCTGCATATCTTAGCGTTTTACCCACTTTACCACCACAAATCCAGGATTTCCTTCCCTTTTGGCCTCAAGAGAAAGGGCCTCAGATTTAGTTTTGACATTCGGTGGGAAGAATAGACATTCTCCGATTTCGGCGGATACACCGATCTGCCAGGAACGTATTTCCCCTTGGGTATAAAGAGCTGCACGGTTGAAGACAGACGTTGGTTTTTTACGAGCAGCCTCTGCATAGTATTCACTCCAGGCACTCATACCGGCGATAACTCCGATCATTAAACAGCCCCCGGGGTTTAAATGACTAAATAGTTTTTTTAAGACGTTTTCCGGTTCAGGAACAAACTCAAAAGCAGTCATGGAGAAAATCCCATCGTAGGTTTCAAGTTGATCAAGAATTTCTGTAACATCAGCATGCCACCAGTGAACACGATCAGCTTTTGAGGTACTCTCCTCAAGCATCGCTATTTTCTTTTGGGCCAAAGCCATCATTTCACCGGAAACATCAACGGCAGTAACCTCATAACCCTCTTGTACAAGCCAACTCGTATATTGTCCAGTGCCACAGCCAATCTCCAGAACCTTCGGGCCAGGCGCCTTAAACATAGATTGGGCCAGATTACGTTCGGCTTGATCAGAGACTGATCCTAACTCAGTATCATACCAGGAATCATAATGTGCAGCAACATGATCAAATAGTGCTTCGTTCATTCACAATCACCCTTATTTTATTTATACAACTATATTAATACTCTGCGTATTGCTTTGTCCTATTCTCCTTCTCCGGTTTCATTTCAATTTGTAAATTTCTACTTTTTACTTGTAAATTCCTTCTTACCACTTTTACAATTAATTTTTCCCCTTCCCTTCTCTCTTAAATTAAAATATCTTTGATTATTTGAAAACCAGAGAAGAAATGGAAGGATAATTGATGAGATAAGACCAGGAATTAAAGTGCCTAAATCTATTGCTATTCTATGTTCATATGCCACAGGGAAAACAATATTTATGGCCAGGGTGAACAAAGCCATTAAGATTCCGTATTTAACGGTGAAATTAAACATTCCCCTTTGACGTTGTCGTTCCCAATACTTTATAAAATCTTTATCAAATGAATGTACGAATCTCAGGATACTCTTACTAGCCTTCAAATCAATCAACTACTTTCTACTAAGGACACTTAGTTCTTCCTTTAAAAGGTAATCACCTAGTCTCCTCTTCCATGAACCCCCCCTTCCTAAATTTAAGGACTCACTTTATTATAATTCAACATAAATGTAGAAAACAGAACCCTCTAAATAAAAGTTATGTTAAAAGATGAAAATTTTCCTTTTGTCTGGAGATATTAATGTTAAAGCTTAGTTACTAACGGGCAGTAGTAACAGAAACCCTCATCGCGAACGATGAGGGTTCTTCAAAAAGATTTCGATGCAATTATTAAAGTTCAATTGAAGTTGGTTTTTGTTTTAGTACCATAGAAAGAACCGCCAGATATATAATACCAAGAATAATCCAAATGCCTCCAAGCTTGATAGCGGCTATGTCCATGCCGTATAACACATAAGCGATAACAATAAAACCAATGATTGGTAAAACCAGATGTTTAAAATAATTTTTTGACTTACCACGAATAATGTAGTGGTTAATAACGGAGATATGCAGAAGCAAGAAAGATATCAATGCCCCAAAGTTAACTAAAACAGTTAGATTGGCGATCTGACTTTGGAAGAAAAGGCCAACACCCAGAGAAATTACTGCCACCAAAACAGTGCTAACATAAGGCGTTTGGTATTTCGGATGAACCTTCGAGAGAATCTGCGGCAATTTTTTGTCTCTGGCCATGGAAAAAAGGACACGTGATATGGCAGCTTGAGCTGCAAGAGCATTAGCAATTCCCCATGAAAAGGCGGTAGCAATAATCGTTAGATTCTTCAGCCACGCCCCCCCGGCGGCTCCAGCAATTTGATAGAACGCTGTATCGAGATTATCAAGTTTCATACCCCTGCCTAGATCACTAGCAACCCATGTTTGGATAATAAACAGAAATCCGACAGTTAAAAGGGCCAAAACCGTTGCTTTTCCAACTAACTTATTTCCTGCTTTTTCTCCGCCTTTAACCTCTTCAGAAAGGGTAGAGATCCCGTCAAACCCCAGGAAAGAAAGTACAGCAATTGAAACTGCACTCATTACTGTACTCATACTGAAACTCGCCGGGTCATAGATGGGTTTTAGAGTTAAACCACCATCACCCACACCATTCTTCAAAGCGATAAGACCAACAACAATAAAAATAGCCAAAACGATAAATTCTGCAATTAAAATTATGCGGTTAGCTCCCGCAGTAAATTCAATTCCTCTAACATTAATAATTGTATTAAACCCAATAAAGAGAATCAACCATACCCATATGGGAACCGAAGGAACTAAAGCCCCCAAGGCGGCTGCGCTAACCAGGTAAAGCAGCGATGGAATCAAAATATAATCGAGTAGGATTGACCATCCTGCCATAAAACCAATATATTCATTTATTCCTCTTTGAGCATAAGCATATACAGATCCTGCGATAGGAAAAGCCTCTGACATTCGCGCATAACTAAAAGCCGTAAAAATCATGCCAAACATTCCGATCATGTAAGCAAGGGCAACCATTCCCTTAGAACCATCGGAAACATAACCATAAACCCCAAATGGAGCAATCGGTACCATAAATATCATTCCATAAATAACTAAATCCCAAAAACTTAAGGCTCTCTTAAGTTCTTGCTTATAACCAAATTGTTCAATGGACATACCTTCTACCTCCCTATATAAGCTAAATTGAGCTCATTTCGTGTGGAAAGACACTATTTCGCAAAGTCTCGTCTGTAATTAGTTATTAATTACTTGCATGATCTAAACTTAACTACAGAAAAACTATCAAATAGTAATCCCTAATTGATCCAAATAAGCTGATTTTAATTCAAAACGAACTGTCTTTAAGGGATCGACGACCTGACAAATTTGCAAATTGCCAGTAAGGCTGAGAAGATTAACCGCATCGTAATCGTTTACCCTATGATTCGTCAAAGTTGTCAATAGACCCACAAGTTTACGAGTAGCATTCAAAACTGCTTCATCCAACGTTTTTGCGGACGAAATTACATACACAGAAGATGCAGTTTTGGCAAAAGGTACCGGCAATTGACGATCTTTAATTACAGAAATTGTAACTGTAACTTCTCCGGAGACCTCCAAACCACAAACAGAAACTTCGCCATCCCCCATGACTGCATGTAAATCACCCATCGCCAACAAAGCACCTGGAACGTTAACTGGTAAATAAAGAATTGTACCTTCACCGATGATAGTGCAATCCATGTTTCCGCCGTGTTCCCCCGGGGTACCACAGGCAACGGCATCACCCATCGGAGCAGTCCCAATAACTCCAATCATTGGTTTCAGAGGGATTTCAACTCTATCGTTATAAACAGCTTTATTGTTTCGAATAGGTATTTGTCGAATAACATTTTGCGTTAGTCTGTCTCCAAGCATTCCGAGCTGCGGCCCGGTCAACATAACGCCTTGCTCGGCAATTTTAATTTGTTTGATGTTAACCTCTAAAACGTCGCCTGGTTCGGCATTTTCTACATAGACAGGGCCGGTAGCCGGATTAATCCTATTCCAGTCAAGGGCTTCAAATTGCGTATCAGCTGATTTAATCTGATCTTCAAAGCAGTCACACGTTTCAAAGATCACAGTCGCTCCTTCTTCGACATGTAATACAGGTTTGTTTAATGCAGACATTTCATAAACAATTTGATCGCGTTTAATTCGATACATAATAATCTCCTCCACTAAACTCTATATTAAGTGGTTTTTTAGTCTAAATCGTGGTAAAGAACAAATAACCAAATTGGCTGTCTGATTCTCCGCTTAGAGCTGGCGCCTAACTCCAGGGAAACCAAATGCCAAAAATTATCAGTAACTATTTAATATTAATAAAGATCCAGATATTCTCTATACTCCCAGTCGGTCACTGTCGTTTCATATCGTTTCCATTCAGAAGTTCGCATGAGAATATAATGACTGTAGTACTCTTCTCCCAGTGCTTTACGAAAAAAATCATCTTCCTTTAACGCGTTTATTGCTTCAGCTTGTGAACGGGGTAACTGAATAAAATCTTGCCCATAAGCATCCTGTTTATCTAACGCTGGCGGCGGGTCAAGCTTCAGTCTAATACCATCCATCCCAGCTGCCAGCATTGCCGCTAAAGCAATGTATGGATTAGTGTCCGCTCCCGGCAGGCGGTTTTCTAAACGAGTGTTTTCTCCTCGATGATTGGGTATTCGGATCATTGCACCGCGATGCTCATAGCCCCATGTAACGGTAGTAGGAGCAAAGGTATACGGCTGAAGGCGTTTGTAACTATTAATAGTCGGATTGCACAAAGCACATAACGCTCGCGCATGTTTTATCAATCCGCCAATGAACCATCGACAAAATTGTGATAAACCATCCGGCATAGTAGGATCAGAAAACAGATTTTGGCCATCTTTATTAAACAAAGAAAGGTGGGTATGTGCTCCACTTCCACTTGAAGAGGTAACAGGTTTACTCATAAATGTTGCCGTATAACCCTTTCGTTGCAAGAGTTCTTTAATAACCGTCCTATAATAAAAAGCCATATCAGCAATCTCTAATCCCCAAAACGGCGAATTGGTTACTTCGAATTGACCTGATCCGTATTCTGTATTAGCAACTTCGGGTCCTGCCCCCATTTCCGTCAATGCAAACATCACAGACGTAATAATATCTTCCACTTTGGCTTGAGTTATCTCCGAAAAACACTGTAATCCTCTCCAAGCCGGCTCTAAGGGTAAATTTGTTCGTCCTTCATCGGATAGAAAAACATAAAATTCGTATTCAAAAGCCCCGTATATCCGATACCCTTCTTGTGCAAAATCGTCTAAAACCCTCCGCAAAACATGTCGGGGCGAAGTAGGGACGGGTTGTCCGTCCGGCAAAAAAATATCGGAAATAACGTGTGCCATGCCAGGTGAAGAGGGAATAATTCCAAACGTAGCTAAATCAGGTTTCAGTAACCAACTAGGATATCCACCATTGAAGCCTTCTCCTGCTTCCGGCAGGAGTTTGGCTGAGGTGTCCATGGAAAATAGCGCAGAAGGATAAGATAAAGAGCCGTTCATAACATGTTCCATAAAATACCTTATAGGAACATAACGGGCACGTTGTATATTGGCAGGATCATGTAAAGTAACTCGTACTGTATGAATTTGCTTTTCCCGCATAAGTTGGGTGATATGGTTGCTTAAATCAGAAGTAGTCAAGATTTCACCGTCTTTCACAAGAATTTAAGGTAATTCTATATAGAACATTTAGGAATTTAGTCTAGCATTTAAACAACTTTAAGTGAACCCGTTCAGCTAAAGCTGAACATCGGGACTCCAGATACAATAATGTCCAGTGGGCATTATTGCCGAGCCGCCTTCCCAATAGGAATACTTAGCGGCGAAGGAGGACTCTACCCCACCTGAAGATTACGAAGGACCCTCCCCCACTTACAGAAGTGAGGATCTAAAAAATTGGATAAATTCATGGCAAAGAAATTTTTGGATATGTGTTATAGTAATATGCAAAATTGATGCCACAGTAATAGTACATACCAGGTGAACAAAACAGTGGAATTATACAACAGATGTATGTGTCTCGTAGACAATTCTATAATTACGGTTTAAAATAGAACCGGGTGATGCTTAATGTTGAACCAGGAATTGATTGCTCAGAGTCCAAATTTCGTTGCCCTTCTTGCTCGTGCAAAGAGAATTGCTCTGTTTCCTTCCACAGTCCTGTTAGAGGGGGAAACCGGAGTAGGCAAAGAAGTTGTTGCCAATTGGATTCACCGCAATAGCGAACGTGCCTCATTTCCATTTATAAAAATTAACTGTGGGGCGATTCCCGAAACTCTCTTGGAATCAGAGCTTTTTGGCTATGAGAAAGGTGCTTTCACCGGAGCGAAAACCGATGGAAATCCCGGTCTATTTGAGTTAGCCGATAAAGGTACTCTTCTCCTTGATGAGATTGGTGAGCTATCTCTGGCGATGCAAGTCAAATTGCTGAGAGTTTTGCATGATCGGGAAATTCGTCGTGTCGGCGGGAGTTGGTCTCGTACAATTGATGTTCGAGTGATCGCAAGCACAAATAAAAATCTAAGATCAATGGTTGATCAACGATTGTTTCGTGAGGATCTTTACTATCGCCTAAATGTTGTATATTTATATGTTCCCCCATTACGCGAGAGAAAAGAAGACATTCTACCGCTATTGAACCACTATCTTCATGAAATTACTGAAGAATTCAGGATTAGCAGGCGGTTCTGTAATGAAGCACTCGGTTTACTTTTGTACCACAATTATCCTGGCAATGTACGCGAACTGCGTAACTTAGTTGAAGGGCTTTGTGTAGCTTCAGAATTAGAGCTCATTTCAAAAGATGAAGTTCTAAATCGCTTGCAGCAGGGTTTAAGCTCGCCTGAAAGCTCGCCTATATATAAGAGCGAGAGTGGTAACCTCCAGTCCAAATTGGAAGCTAGTGAAAAAAAAATTATTAGAGAAGCTTTAGAGACAAGTTCAAGTATTCGTTCAGCGGCTAAATTCTTAGGAATCAGCCACGCTACACTTTTACGTCGTATGCAGAAATACGATATAAAGCCAAACAGATTATCAATTGACTAATCTCTACTTATTGGTTAAGTCTGTGCCCAAAGAGAGCTTTCTGCATCCATAGGGATTTGTGAATTCTACGTCATTTAGCCATTCTCTCATTCATAGAAAAATATCCACAAATAAGTTCTGATTGCATGTGAATTGTTGCTGCACTTCTAAAGTTATATTTAATTTCTGTCGATATCTAAAACAAAGGAGGAGATACATTGGATATTGCAGCAATATCATCAATGCTGAGTCAAAGCAATGTGCAGCAACAGGCAGGAATATCAGTCCTGAAAATGGCTATGGGCGTTGCAGCTTCTAATGGCAATTCCCTTGTTTCTATGTTAAGTGAGGCAACCAAATCCATGGAGTTGTCCGTTCAACCAAATTTAGGAGCTAAGATTGACCTTCAAGCCTAAGAAATCATTAAAGTCAAATTAGAAACGGGCATCAATGGGAGTGCTTAAAAACTTAACTCTAAAAAAACAAAGCGGATTAATAGCCAAAGGCGTTCTCGCTTCACTCGTAGTGAAATGAGAACGCCTTTTAACGGAAATTGGAAAAATTCTCTTTAAAATGGGAGCATGAGGATAAGTGCTATATTTTACCTACCAAGTTAAAATCTTTCCTCAGCCCTTGTTGTCCTGGACGCCAGCCGGCCTGAACACCTAACCCAGTCGCTTCCTCGTACTGTAGTCCCTGAATTACTCGGATTATTTCTAATACATTGCGCCCAACTTCCGGGGGATACAGACAGGAATATTTCACTTCCCCACCAGGAGCTATAATGAATGTTGCTCTAAATGTAAATCCTAATTCTTCTCTCAGAACTCCATACTCAAGAGAGATGCGGTGGGTTCTATCAGAGAGTAATGGATACTGTATAGTTCTGGCAGACGGAGAAACTTCAGCAAAAACTTTATGAGAAAATACACTATCAGTACTAATTGCGAGCACCTTAACTCCTAATTGCTCAAAGAAGTGGTGATGGGCAGCCACGGCTCCCAACTCTGTCGGTCAAACAAAGGTAAAATCGCTGGAATAAAAGAACAAAACAACCCAATCTTTTCTATAACTGCTTAATGTAACTGTAGTTCTATTACCTAGGAAATAGGCATCGGCTGAAAAATCGGGGGCAAGCATTGTAGGTTTAATCATAATTATGCCTCCCTAATCATTTTACTAAAATTACATTACGCAAAAAGGTATGACTTTGACATTAGATCTGAAAGTTTTGAATCCTATAGATTGAAACTTTGCTCTATTTTTGATAGCATGTATTGGTATTTAATCTTCTGAAAAAATTAGGGGTTTTTAAATTATGATTAAAGGAAAAATTAAAAAGCTCTCGCCATCAATTGATGAATGGCTAAAAGAGGCAAAAGCTGATCGAGCGTCTTCACAGGAAGGAATGTTTTTAGTTCATAATGGCGTTGTGCGCCAAACTCCCAAAGCCAAGGTACGCCATGGAATTGACGATGGTTCAATGGTGACGGGAATGATCTTTAGTTATGATGCAGCAAAGGTTGATGCAGCGATTGCCGAAACCTATAAAATGGACGGCATCTTCCATGTCAGGGTTTGGCTTAACGAAGGGCTGCTAGAACTTGGCGACGACATAATGTATGTGCTGATTGGCGGTGACATCAGACCACATGTCGTTGACGCCCTGCAATCCCTCGTTGAAAAGATTAAATGCGAATGTGTTACTGAAATCGAACAAAAAGATTAATTCGCTTTAATTGCAAGTCATTTTTCCTTATAGTATACAAATGGCGCAATGACTCAATGAGCTCTGACATTAAATAAAGGCGTTCTCACTCCACTAAACTGAAGCGAGAACGCCTTTGGTCATTTGCAAAGAAATTATTTTCCTCTGCTATAGCTTTCTAAAATTACAAGAAATACTACTCTAGCACTCCTTCTCCGAGAGTATTTCCACATATCCTTCACTACCGTTTACCCGAATCTTCTGTCCGTCCTTTATCAGCGTAGTTGCATTTTCAACACTTACCACTGCCGGAAGGCCATACTCCCTGGCAACGACTGCTCCATGAGTCATCATCCCTCCAACCTCCGTAACCAATCCTTTGATTGAAACAAATACCGGCGTCCAGCTGGGATCGGTGAAAATAGTAACTAGAATATCTCCTTCCTCGATTTGGGCATCCTCTATTCTGAGTATTACTCTTGCCCTTCCCTCAATAATTCCCGCCGAAACAGGCACCCCAGCCAAAGCACCTTCTGGGATATTACTTGTATCATATTCACCGGAAATAACTTCTCCATCAGAAGTAATAACACGTGGAGGGGTAAGCTTCTTATAGATCTTATAGTCTTCTTTTCTGTTCTTGATCATTTGATAATCTATTTCGTTCGTTTCTATGACTTGTTTCAATTCCTCATATCTAAGATAATAGATATCCTCAGTTTCTTCTAAGCGCCCCCGCCGAACTAAAGCTTCCGCCTCTTTCATAAGAACTTGCTTCACAATCCATTCATACCAAACTAGGACATATTTATTGAACTCACGATATCCGGCATAATTGCGAAGAACGCTGATTGCTTTCTTGGTCCTTTTAACTTTCCAGCTGCCACCTGGCAGCTGCTGAAGCCTGTCAATAATATCCTGCTCTTTCTGCTTAGCTTCCTTCAAGCCTTGCTCGAATTTGGCAATATGCTCATTCGGCGGATAAACTTTAATATTGCCAAGGATCAGAGGAGCCAATATAGTAGGCTTCTCATTCCAGCGAATTCTGCTAATATCTATTTCCGCAGAGCAGCGCATACCATATTTTTTCAGATACGCTCTTATGGCCTCACTAACCTCAGACCCTCCCTCTAAATTTGCTAGATCCTCAAATAGGCTTTCATCACTCGGGTTTTCCAAATAGCTCATGACGTCCGGGTACTTTCTAACGACATCGGAGACATCCAAAAGTTCAAGGCCCATTTCTGAGGTAACATTATTGGCTACAGATTGGGCAAGAGTATCCGCGGCATTCTTTTCTCCTAACCATTTCTCCATATGCTTATTTAGCCAGTTCGTTGCATAGGCTCCGGCAAAAACAACTCCATAAGTGTCAAAGATTATATCCTTTAATTGAACCATGCTCTTATCAATGAAATCAAAAAGTTCCTTTCCGGAAATCGTCTGAGCCTGCTGCTCCAAGTCCATTAAGGCTGCTCTATTACGGGCCATAAAACCTTCCACTATAGCAGGATCATTTTTTCTATAGCATTCTATTGTCTTAAAAAGCCAGCGGGCAATCACTTTGCCTCCCACCATTGGCTTCTTACTTTTAGCGAGATGTTTCATAAAATCTTCTCGTTTGATCACATTGTAAAAGGCTTTCTGCATAAGCACATCGATGGCTGAGAGCCCTTTAACAAAAGACTTTCTCATAAACGGTGATCTCATTTCGTTAGAGACATCGACATATATTCTTCCGCCGGCTTCATACATTGGTGAGTCAGTCATCAGTTTAAATAATACCTGAAAAAACGTTATGCTTAGGGGAGACATGGCCTCTGTCATCATCTGTCGGTGACCAAAAGAAAAGAAGACATGGTTCTTATCATTATTCACTTCCGGCACAGGATACAACGTTGTAATCGGACGGCTTTGGACAATATAGATCTTATCTTCATTTATACACCATTCAATATCCTGAGGACGGCCAAAATGCTTTTCAATTTTCCTGCCCATTTGTTCCAGCTGTAATATCTGCCCTTCTGTCAGTGTTGGCGTATTCTGTCGGCCAATATCAATTTCCCTCTTTTCAGTTCCCCCTTGTTCTAACCCATAGATGGCTAATTTCTTGCTTGAAATCTTCTTATCAATGATCACGCCTTCTTTAATTTTGTAAATATCAGCATTCACTAACCCTGACACTAGTGCCTCACCTAGGCCGAAACTGGCGTCAATGGAAGTGATTCTTCGATTGGCGGTTACAGGGTCTGCCGTAAACATAACCCCTGAAGCCTGTGGAAAAACCATCTTTTGAATAACCACAGAAAGATAGACCTTGCGATGGTCAAAGTGGTTTTGCAGTCGGTAAATAACCGCTCTGTCCGTAAAAAGCG
The DNA here is from genome assembly GCF_002196705.1 of Desulfosporosinus sp. FKB. Classification (GTDB taxonomy): domain Bacteria; phylum Bacillota; class Desulfitobacteriia; order Desulfitobacteriales; family Desulfitobacteriaceae; genus Desulfosporosinus. Next base: position 38,566 of record NZ_NADJ01000034.1, on the reverse strand, counting down.
AGGCCCAGCACTTGCTTACGTGGCGAAGAATGGCATCTTTTCCTATGATATTTAAATAGGTATCCTGCTGTCCCGCAAAAGAAGCCAGCGGTAAATCTTCGGCAGTCGCACTTGAGCGAACGGCATAAGCATTCTTTTCCCCCAACCTTTTAAGGTAAACCATAATCTCTTCGTCTATATCCTGGGGAATTATTATTCCTTCAATTAAATTGCGGATTTTCCCACTGATTTCGCTCACCTTTCCCCGATCCTCCGCTTTAAGAACAGATAATTCTTCAACTAGGCTGATAAACTCCGCATTATTCTCCACGATTCTTCTATAGGCTTCCGTTGTAAGACAAAAACCCTCAGGAACCTGAATTCCTTCAATTCTTGACAGTTCTCCCAGATTTGCCCCTTTGCCTCCAACTATCGTAATCTGTGTTTTATCGATCTCCTCAAAACTTAGTAACCATGAATTCATAGCTATTCCCTCCCATTTACTACTTTTAGAAATAACTATCCAAAAACTGACCAACAGACAATTTTCACTTACCGATTTTGCACGTAGTCCTCTTTATATAAGTTGTTTTTAAGCATGTCTAAGCATTCATTAAATTCATTCAACATAACATCAAAATCAAACTCTGACTGATTGGATAGTTGTTTGGTATATCCATCAGCTATCCAGGAAAGCATTTTCATTACAAGTTTAAGATCAACCTCGTCTTTAAACTTAGAAGTATCCACACCTTCAAAAGCTATTTTATTTCTAAAATCGTCTCCGCCAGCTAAAATAGCTTTTATATCATCTTTAACTTCTTCATCATTTTCAAAGTACATACTCGTTAAAAAAGAGGGTATCGCAGCGTGCTTTTTCATAACGGAAATTTCAATTTGTGATGACATTTTAATTCTGTCAAAAAAATCAGTAATGCTATTATCGAACTTTTCATTAATTTCATTCATCATGATGGAGCCGCACAAATTAATCAGATAGAGATATAACGCTTTTTTGGTGCCAAAGTAATGAAATACCATAGCCTTGGAAATTCCAGCTGCAACAGCAATATCACTAACAGAGGCTTTTTTATAGCCATTTGAGCCAAACATTCTAAGAGCTGCATCAATGATGACATTTTGTTTCTCTCGAGGTAAACTTAAAAATTTCTCCAAAATCTCACCTCCAAAGTTTTTCGACCGAATCGGTTGATGCAAGTATACCTCTCTAAACCGATTCGGTCAAGAGCATTCCCTATTGAGCTTAAAAATAAATACCCTCGCAAAAATACAAAAAGCCAGTTCCTCCACTTTGAAGAAACCAGCTTTTTGTTATTTAACGCATACCCTATAAAAGATGAAATGACTATTACACAAATCATCACACATCATGCCATTATGGGATGGGAAATTTCAATGAGTTAACTTATCAACTTCTCCATCCATAATATAAGGCAAAAATTTCTGTATCTTTTCAAAAGACCAATTCCACCATTTTATCTGCTGCAGTTTTTTAATTGTTTCTATATCAAAACGTTTTTTGATTTCTTTTGCGGGAATACCGCCGACAATTGTATATGGAGGTATATCCTTTGTTACAACCGCTCTTGTTCCGATGATTGCACCATCACCTATATGAACCCCGGATAAGATGACTGCTTCGTATCCTATCCAAACATCATTACCAATTACAATATCACCCTTATTATCCCATGCAGATGTAACATGTTTTTTATCCAGATTCCATTCTTCAAAGAATAATGGAAATGGATACGTGGAAAGTGATTTAAGAGTGTGATTGGCACTGGTAAAAAGAAACTTTGCTCCACAAGCTATAGAACAAAATTTGCCAATAATCAATCTGTCTGTATTAATAGGATAGTGATATAGCACATTATTTCTTTCAAATTGCGTGGGGGCAGAAGCAAAATCATTATACATTGTATAATCGCCAACGATGATATTGGGATTTGTGATTACACTTTTTAAATAAACTGTTTTAAAGTCATTAGTCCGCGGGTATATTTTTTCATCTGGAATAGTCATAAAATCCTCCTTAGCCTTGATCTTTATTTAACTATTCCAGTAATCACAATACAATCCTTCACTTTATCACCAACTTTCAAGATATATTAAGATTAAATATCAAATTAGCATTTATGATATCTTTCATCAGAGATACACCTTCCATAACATACTACTCTACAATTTATCAAAAAGCATCCCGTTAAAATCATTTACTTTTTTAATGTTAATTCCTTTTTGTTCTTCACCTTCCGCCGTGGCATTCCCACTCGTTCATCTCTTTTATAGTTTGAAATTCGGGTAAAAAAGCATATCAAATCCCGGTTCAACTTTCTTTAAGTTAAACCGGGATCAGTTTGCAAGGCATTATTACATTATTGTCTTATGTTACTTAGCTAATTCATATATGGCGTGAGCGTAGATCTTGGCATTAAGTACTAAATGTTCTATCTTAATATATTCATTAGCTTGATGGTCAAGATCTTCCTCACCAGGCATTATTGGCCCAAAGGCAACAATATTAGGCATTTCTTTGGCATAAGTACCGCCGCCAATGGCTAATAACGTGGCCTCCTTTCCGGTCTGTTCTGTATAAACTTTTTGCAAAGATTTAATTAAGGGGTGATCAACTGAAAAATACAAAGGCTTTTGATGCAGATTTAGTTCAACCTGGATCCCTGTCCCCTCAAGGCGTTTATAGATTAGATCCATCATATCCTCTAAGCAAAAGGTCACCGGATAACGCAAATTTAAACCCAAACGCACTTCTTTATCCTCTAAAGAAATAATCCCAACATTGAAAGACAGCTTTCCGGACTCCTTGTCCTCAAGGTCAACCCCAAATGATTTTCCGTCCGTCTCCATCCCGACATACTTATTTAAGAAGGCAATAAATTTGGCTGTGTCATCGTCACCCAGCGGCAATTGCTCTAACAATTGCATCATTTGCATGATGGCGTTTTTGCCCAGATGAGGCAGGCTGCCATGAGCCGAAACACCCTTCGACTTAATAACTACTCCCCTATCTTGTGGTTCTGCAAAGACAGCATAACCAGTACTGCCTGCAAATTCTTCAATGGTTTTAATAAGTTTTGCTGAATCCTTCGCCACAACTTGTGCCTCACAATAATCAGGCACCATATTCGCTCGTTGTCCGCCCTTAATAGTCTTGATTACAATGTCACCCTCGTGGTTTGCCTCCAGCTTTCTCACCAAATCAAAAAAAGTAATCCCTTTTTCGGCATAGATTATTGGATATTCAGCATCAGGGGTAAAACCGGAGACCGGTGCTTTTTCCTTGGAGAGATAATACTCCATTTCCTGACAACCGCTTTCTTCATTCGTGCCAAATATTACTCTAACCCTATGCTTCAGTGGAAGCTGGAGATCCTTGATAGCTTTAAGGCCATAAAGGGCAGCTATAATCGGCGCTTTATCATCCATAGTTCCTCGTCCATAAATTTTCCCGTCATGAATCTCCGCGGCATAAGGAGGATAAAGCCAGCCATCGCCTTCAGGCACCACATCAAGATGCCCGAGAATACCTACATAATCTTCCCCTTCACCGTACTCGGCATATCCAATGAAGCCATCCAAATTAACGGTTCTGAATCCCATTTTCTCAGCAATTGCCAGCGCCTTATTAAGAGCTTCGTCTACGTCAGCACCGAAGGGTTTACCTTCCTGTGCCTCACCCTGGATACTTCTGATTCGAACAAGTTCCTGAACAGATTGAATCAGATCATTTTTATCTTGTTCTATTTGTTTGTTTAGTTCCATCTTTAATCCCCCTGTAGCTGCGGACCTCTCCTAAACAAGATCCAGCCTTTTTTGTTAAGATAGTTCAAATAGGAAATTAGTCTTTGATACTTGGGATCAAACTCAGTCCCAAAGAGTTTCTGCAGTTTTTGTCCGATCTCGAACACCGTACACTTGCCATCAATATAGGACCAAACCTGCGAGCCTACTTCATCCAATTCAACATCACTAATGTTCGGCTTTTTCACTAACCAACGAGCAAACTTCTCAATCAGTTTATCATGTTCAAAGAAGAGAAACACTTTTCCGTTTCTTGATTCCCATTTTTGGTGTTGTTTCCATGGGATGTAACATAGATAATTATCTTCTCTGTTTTTCTTCTTAATCATAGATATATTCTCACCCATTCTGTTTCGTATCTTTCTTGACAGTAACCCGGTACATCCAGACAGCTAACAGAATATAAAGAAGCATTGCCGTATATGGGCTGCCGGTAATTCCCGGTAAAATATTAGCTCCAAAGCCGATATTAATACTCAACGTAGCAAATACCGCAATCACGATGCCCATAATCGCATCCCCGGCGACAAGCCCGGAGGCCAGCAGAATTCCTTTTTCCACCTTTTCCTTTAATTGATCACTATTGTTACGGAATTTCCGGTCAACAAAAACTCTGATCAAACCTCCTACTAAGATACCAGCACTGAGATGAATCGGCAAATAGAGACCAAGTGCCACCGGCAAAACCGGTAATCTCATTAAGGCGCACATCACTCCGAACGTAACACCGATAATAACAAGAATCCAGGGTATCTGACCTGTCATAACACCTTTAACAACCATGGACATCAAAGTCGCCTGAGGTGCAGCAACAGCATCGGAACCAATCCCGTAAGTATGATTTAGCATGAGCAAAACCAAACCGGAAAAAACAGAGGCGAAAGCTACACCTGCATACATGCTGAATTCCACTCGTTTCGGCGTGCCCCCAATGATATGGGTAGTCTTAAGAGCTTGGGCTGCATCACCGGACACCGCAATGGCAATACAGACAATAGAACCTGCCAGGATAGCAGCGACCATCCCCTGCTGACCAGTTAACCCTGTAGCTTTTAACACAGCCGTGATAAACAGCAAGGAAGCGATGGTCATTCCCGACACCGGATTATTGGAAGCCCCGACAATTCCGCACATCCGAGCAGAAACCACGGCAAAGAAGAAGGCAAAAATAACCACCAGAAGCGACCCAATCGGTCCGATAGAAATCATAGGCAATAACCAAGCAAGAAGGAATACAAAAACTGCCGCCCCAATAACCCAAATTATCGGCGCATCTATATCTGTACGTTTATCGCTGACAGTTCCTTTTCCCAGTCCCCCCATCGCTGATTTGAATGAGCGGCCAATCGTGGGCAATGATCTGCCTAAACTGATAAATCCACCTGCAGCCACAGCTCCTGCTCCCACGTACCGTATATAACTGCTCCAGATCGCTGAAGCACTCATTTTCGAGATTAAGGTCGTGGAAGGGAACAATGGTGTAGTAAGCCCTGCACCTACGTATTTAATTAAAGGGATTAACCCGAACCAGGCCACCAGTGCACCGGCAAACATGTATAGAGCAGCTTCGATACCGATGATAAAACCGACTCCGGCAAGCGATGCCAATGTATCAACACCAAAGACAGTACTCTGCAAGGGTTTGATTGTCCATTCCGGTTCCTCCATCCAGAGTGCAAAACCACCGGATAACAGTTTATAACCGCCGCCATACAACAAACCTGTAAGTACCGTCTTAAATCCGGTGCCGCCGGAACTGCCGGTAGCCAGGATTTCGGCAGCTGCCATACTTTCAGGAAAAATAAGTTTCCCGTGTTCTTCAACCGTCAGATATTTACGCAAGGGAACGACGAAGAAAATACCTATCAATCCCCCGAGCAATGTAGCGACTATGATCGTTGATAATTTTAACTCTAACCCCCAAATAATAATAGCCGGTAACGTAAAAATTATCCCGCCCGCCAAAGCTTCACCCATAGCGGCAATGGATTGAATCATGTTAGCTTCTAAGACATTGTTGTGTTTGAAAAGTCCTTTAAGTATTCCGGTAGCCAGGACCGCCGATGGAATCCCAGCGGCAATTGTCATTCCTACCTTAAGTCCGAGATATGTATTGGCGGCAGCAAATAGTGCGGCAAATAAAACCCCCATGACTAACGAAACTACTGTGACTTCAGGCATGGCTTCGCTGGCAGGTATGTATGGAATATAATCTTCTCCATTGACTCCACCGTAAGCCGAATGATCCAGACCTCTCTTTTCCATTAAATTTACCTCCTGAATTTAAATTTAAATATTTCGACATCATTCTATAGTATTCTGCATTTTGCATTCAAATATCAAAATAATTATGCAACACCGTTTTTATACAAGTCTTTAATGATTTAAAGCTTTTAAGAACTTAATACATATTGTTTCAAAATAGACAAAAACAGCATTGTCTCTCTATGGCGGACTTTTTGTGTTGTTGTCCACTATCAAAGAACGTTTAATAGTATTAGAACAGAATAAGAATTTTAATACTAAAAACTAACTTTATGGATTGGCATTTCTGCTACAGGTTAATGTCATTTTTCTATCCGCGTTCACCAAGTCTACTACAATAACCACCGTTGAAATAATGTACATACTGATCGTTTACGTAAAAGAAACCCCCATCACGAATGATGAGGGTTTCTTTGCAGTCAGGTTCTAGTGTAAATAACAGTGAATCACATGGTAAGCGAACTCGCTCAGCTAAAGATAAACACATATTGTCTTACTTATTCAGAATCCTTTAAATCAAAAGTCTCCTGCTTGTTATTCCATTTAACCGTAAGCCTATAAACATTATCTTTTGGAGGCATCGCCCCGCTCCCACCTATCCCTCCAAAACCAAGTATTACACCACCATAGTTCGCAGCACTATCATTTTTAGTGAATCGGCTTGCATCAAACCCCTTAGAGTCCGTTCCCCCAAATTCATCTATGGCAGACTTAAATTCATAACTAAAATCTCCCTGAATATTACCTGGGTCCCCTTTAAACTCTATTACGGGTTGCCTATGATTCCAGCAATCATCTCGGAGAACCCCTTTATCATCTGTCCAAAAGTGATTGTAGTAATTTATTATGACTTTTCCACGCCAATTATTTCCTTCTCCTTGATACACGATTTGTTGTCCTTCATTTAAATTATAAAAAATTGCCTTACCTAAGTTCCTTAGTCTCGGTGAAATTTTCTGCGCATACTCTTCGCCGGGAAACTGACTCAAAGAAACAACTATGATTGTATTTTTGGCGGCGTAGGCTCGATTATATTGCCATTTTGACGAAAACATATTTAAGTATAAACTATTACTGATTTTCTTATTATTGTCTTGCCATTGATCATAGATTGTGTCCCGCTCCCCGATAGAAGTAAACTTATAGATAAATAGCATTCCATCAAAATTCTTGATTTCATAAATTTGGGGTTCAACTTGACCCATTTTGTAGTCAGCTGGGTTCACCATTGAATTTGAAGTTAATGACAAACCGGATTCACAACGGTGCGCCTAACTTCTGCTACTGAGAGAATATCTTTTTCAACCGCACTTCCTGCTCTATTGCATACAAGACTAATTCCAAGGCTGGTAAAAATGATTAGAACGAGCCCTATGAAACATATTACTTTAAGTCGTTTCTGCCATGTCTTGCAGGTATCAGCCTCGGGTAAAGGGTATTTTTCCATCTTTCAGTCCTCCATTCCTCAGAATATCTGTATGAAATTAAAACATACTCGATGACATACCAATATTTAGAGATTCTCTATACTACAATCGGTTACCTTCATAGTTATGGACAATACAAAAAAGTTTTCAATTCTAAAAGGAAATGCCGTCCAACTACATAAAGTGGACGGCATTTGTATTAGCACTATGCAAGAGCGATCCATAATTCCATTGCCTACCGGCTGGTTTTCGGCAAAGAGGCGAACGCCCGATCGATTGATTTTGTAATTGACGCATACTAGGGCAGCAAATACGAATAATGAGACTAAATAGTATTGTTTTTCCTAATCGGTATCCATATTTCACTTCTGAAAGCTGATGATGTCATATCTCTTTTTTGCTCGGTCCATAAGATTGATGGTCCCTCTGCACGCTCATAATTTGAAGACGGAAACCATTCAGCATAAATACGGCCCCAAACATTTTGCAAAGTATCTGGAAATAGCCCTTCAGATTGAAAAACAGCCCATGTTGAAGCAGAAACTTCAAGTTTTGTAAGGTTATCTGGGCATTCTCTTGTTGTCGCCACGCCAATATAATGGTCAAGTTCTCCCTTTTCCTCCATGCGTTCATCTGAAAAGTTTATAGATGCACTTATTATCCCCAATGGCTCCTCATTAGAAAGCTCATTAAGTTTATAAATCATGTCCTTATTTAGACCTTTCCACATAGAGGCAATCTCTGGATTAACCCCATTAAAGATTATCGGAACTCTTTTCTTGATACCAATGATTCTAAATGCTTCTTTTTCTACTATTCGATAGTTCAATTCATTTCCTCCTTTTATTGCTAATTGAAAGGTCATTCTTGGATATGCTTTTAGTAATTGACCATTAAACCTTGCTTCTGATGGAGTTATCCCATGCAAGTTTTGAAATGCTCTTGTAAATGAATCGGCGGAGTTGTATCCGTATTTAATCGCCACATCAATTACTTTAATATTGCTATTATTAAGTTCAAAGGCTGCAATGGTAAGTCGCCTGCGGCGAATGTACTCTGTAAGCGTGATACCAGCAAGGAAAGAAAACATTCTTTGAAAATGATACGCCGAGCAGAAAGCTAATCTCGAAACTTCATTAAAATCAATATCATTGGTAAGGTTCTCCTCAATATAATTTAATGCGTCATTCATCGTTTTTAAAGAATCCACGTAATGACCTCCTCTCTTATCAATAGAATATCAGGAGTTATAATTATCTATCCGACTTTTCCTGTATAATTAATGTAGGATTACTATCAACCCAGTGAAGCCTTCTTTCACCATGTCCTAATTGCAAACTTTGAATGGAGGAATACACAATGCAATACGATCCGTTATACCATCCCTTCTCGTCAAAACGCCAGACCGTCTATGCTCGTAACGGTATGGTAGCTACCTCGCAGCCTTTAGCAGCTCAAGCAGGTTTGGAAATATTAAAACGCGGCGGTAACGCTATAGATGCTGCAATAGCCACAGCTGCCTGCCTTACAGTCGTCGAGCCAACCTCAAATGGCATTGGCGGTGACGCCTTTGCACTGGTTTGGGTAAACAATCAAATTTATGGTCTCAATTCCAGCGGACCCTCTCCTCAAAGTTTAACCCTATCAGAACTATCCAAAGCAGGCCATCATGAAATTCCTAAATATGGCTGGCTTCCTGTTGTCGTTCCAGGCATACCTGCTGCATGGGCTGCACTTTCCGAGCGCTTCGGTGAGTTGCCATTGACCAAAGTCTTACGTCCGGCGATAGAATATGCTGAACGTGGTTATCCGATCTCTCCTACTTTAGGGTATTATTGGAATTCGGCGTTTAAAGAATATAGCAACGAACTAAAGGGTGAGAAATTCCGTTATTGGTTTGAAACGTTTGCCCCACGAGGAAGAGCCCCTGAGATAGGCGAAATGTGGCAATCACCTGACCATGCTCAGACACTGCAGATAATCGCCGATACAAAGGCCCAAGCCTTCTATCAAGGTGATCTGGCCAGAAAAATTGACCAATTTTCACGAACAACCGGTGGTTTTTTACGTCAGGAAGATCTCTCCTCTTTCCAACCGGAATGGGTCGAGCCAATTAAAGTTAATTATCGCGGTTATGATGTTTGGGAGATGCCGCCAAATGGACATGGCTTGGTAGCTTTATTAGCTCTTAATATCCTTAAAGGCTTTGATTTTTCAACAATGGATCGAAATGAAGCCTATCATACACAAATTGAAGCAATTAAACTTGCTTTTGCAGATGGAAAGAAATTTATCGCTGACCCCAAAAATATGACTTTGCGGGTTGAAGACCTGCTATCCGAACCCTATGCGGCGAAACGACGTCAACTCATAAGCCAGAAAGCCGCTTTACCCTCCCCAGGTTCACCTGATCGAGGTGGTACTGTTTATCTGGCAACAGCTGATTCAAAAGGAAATATGGTCTCCTATATACAAAGTAACTATATGGGATTTGGGTCCGGATTGGTTGTTCCCGGAACGGGTATCGCCTTACATAACCGAGGCCATAATTTCTCCCTTGATCCTTTACATCCAAATTGTCTGGGGCCAGGAAAAAAGCCATATCACACAATAATTCCCGGCTTTCTTACCAAGGATTCACAGGCTGTAGGGCCTTTCGGAGTGATGGGAGGCTTTATGCAACCCCAAGGCCATGTGCAGGTTATCATGAATTGCCTGGATTTTGCTTTAAACCCCCAAGCGGCTTTAGATGCTCCGCGCTGGCAATGGGTCGAAGGAAAAACAGTAGAAATTGAGCATCAATTGCCTGAGCATATTGCTCAAGACCTTGCTCGGAGAGGTCACGATATTAAATGGGCTTTGGGTTCAGGTGGCTTTGGCCGCGGAGAGATAATATGGCGTGATGAACATGGCGTTTTAGCCGGTGCCACAGAGCCGCGTACGGACGGTTGCGTCGCAGCCTGGTAAGAAAACCCAAGAGCATTTACCCCTGGGTGATTCCAAATCTTCCTCCCTTAAATCAGTGGAACGCAGGCCTTGACCAAACCACCGGCCACCGGCGTGCTGGTTATTTTTACGCGTACGCCATATACTTCCTGAAGGTTTTCTTCCGTCACTATTTCGTCGGGCCTGCCTATTTCAAAACCTTCTTTACGGAGCAGGGCTACCTTTGAGGAGCATAAAAAGGCGTGATCCGGGAAATGAGATGTCATTATGACTCCTATTCCCCTAGCGCTTAGCTTTCTGATCTGCCGAAGCACCAGCATTTGGTTGCCAAAATCAAGATTGGAAGTCGGTTCGTCCATGACAAGAAACTGAGGCTGCTGAGCAAGGGCTCTGGCTATTAAGACCATCTGCCGTTCACCACCGCTTATCTCCGTATATATCCTGTCTTTGAGATGCATTATACCCAACTCTTCCATTACGTCCCTGACAATGATCCTGTCCTCCAGGGCAGGAGTTGAGAAAGAACCCAGGTGAGCCGTCCGTCCCATAATAACCACATCTGAAACAGCGAAAGGAAAGGGAGGAGTATGGGTTTGGGGAACATAACCTATGACCTGAGCATATTTTTTCCTTGACCATTGGCTGATATCTTCTCCGTCCACGTTAATTGAGCCTCCCCGCAGCTTCAAAAAACCGAGCACTGTCTTAAACAATGTGGTCTTGCCCACCCCATTAGGACCGAGCAGGCAAAAAATTTCCTTGGATGAAACGCTGAAAGAAATTCCCTTTATCACATCTCTCCTGCCGTATCCGCAAACAGCGGAACACACCTCCAGCTTCATTCCCAGGAGCTCCTTCCTTTAAACAATAAATAAATGAAAAATGGGGCACCGATAATTGCCGTTAAGATGCTCAAGGGTATTTCTGTTACAAGCACCGTCCGGGCCACGTCGTCAACAAGCAGAAGAAATGCTGCTCCCATCAAGACGGAAGCGGGCAGCAAAACCTTATAGTTCGGTCCGACGATAAGACGCGCTAAGTGAGGGATGATCAGGCCCACCCAGCCTATCATACCGGAGATGGCTATTGATGCTGAGGTAAGCAGAGTTGAGGCCATTATTATAATAACCCGGATTTTCAGAGTATCTATTCCCAAGGCCTTGGCTTCCTCATCACCGAAAGAGAGAATGTTTATTTTCCAGCGCAGCAGAAAAAGTATCGCTAATCCGGCCAGAAAGGGGAAAATCATCATCCAAACCTGTTTCTGTGTCGACGATGTAAGTCCGCCCATTAACCAGAAAGTGATTTCGGGCAGTTTGTTGTTCGGGTCAGCCTCATACTTGATTACCGAGGTGAAAGCGGCGAAAAGGCTTTGTACTACCATGCCCGTAAGTACGAGAATAAGCACAGTATTCATATTTCGTCCTATAGCCTGTCCTAGAAAATAAGTTGCAGCAACGGCCGCTATTCCGAAGAGGAAAGCGGTTAGTTCAATGCCTATAATGTTGTAATTATTCAGGATGGCGAAGGCTGCTCCGAAGCCCGCTCCGGCCGATGCTCCCAGGATATCCGGAGAAACCATAGGGTTCTTGAAAACTCCCTGATAAGCAGCGCCGGAGCCTGCCAAAGCCGCCCCTACCATCATGGCGCACAGGATGCGGGGAATCCGTACGTTGAATAAAACCTTCTCCAGCGTATCCGGCCAGGTCGGGGTCAGTCCGAATAGTTTGCCGAAAAGAATCTGCATAAGCTGCAGCAGCGGAATACCGTATCTTCCAAAGCTAAGGGATACTAAAAAAGCAGCAAGGGGTAAAAGGGCTAAAGCGGTCATCACTGAAATCAGCGGGAGCTGTGGGGAAGTTTTTAATTTGTTCTCTAATTTTTTCATGCTGCCCATTTAACCATTGATCAGAGAATCTGCCTGGGCATCCGTGATCTCCACTCCGTAGAAGGTCTTATAGAAATTTTTAACATCACTCTTCAAATCTACTTTGACATAATCCGGATACAATTTGGCTGCCAGCCATTCTACGCCTATAACTCTCGCAATGCAGGGAGGACGGTCAAACCAACCGAAAGGCAGCGAAGCGGGTACATAAATTCTCTTGGCCTGAACGGCTTTAACGTCGGCCCAGGTTTTGTCCGTATAGACAGTTTTAAGGAAATTGCTCCCGCCCATCTGAGAGTTGACCAGAATAACATCAGGGTTCCATTTCAAGACCTGCTCCATGGAAACGGAAGCACCTTTGCCTGACGTTGATGTATCCATAGTGACGACATTGGTTGCATTGACGAAATTAATGACCTCGGTATGCATTGAATCGTTACCATCCGTTTTGAGACCGTCCGCGCTTTCAGCGTAATAAATCTTGACCTTTTTATTGGCAGGGATTTTGGCGACCATAGCGGCAGTTTGGTCAAGGGATTTCTGGACATAATCGGCCAGCATGTTTCCTCTGTCTTCCACGCCAAGTATTTTCCCCAGCAAGCGGTAAGAAGCAGCGGTCGATTTCAAGGCACTGTCCATTAGTACAACAGGGATTCCGGTTTGCTTGCCAAGCTCAGTTACCATGTCGCTGGTTTGACCATTGTAAGCAAAGTCCAAAATGATGTCGGGAGAAAGAGCGGTGATTGCTTCCGTATTGAACGTGTTTTGACCGCCCATTGTTCCGCCCAGAACCTGAAGGTTTTTGTATTTAGGGCTTATGTATTTAAGCTCGTCATAGGACATCTTGGAGTTCCAGCCCAGCAGCTTGTCCGGGGCTAAAGTATAGACAATGTAGGTCCCTATCGGGCTCGTGCAAAATACTTTGTTGACTTTAGCCGGGATCTTAACTTTATTGCCCAGCATGTCGGTTATTTCCCGCTTATCCGACGCTGCGGCTGAAACTGACTGCGAGGCAGGCTGTGTGGCGGAAGTAGTTGAACAACCTGCAATAGAAAAGGTCAGAATAACAGCACATATAGCCCAGGCGACAAATTTAAACCGTTTATTTTTCATTTCTCGACTCTCCTCAATCTTTATTTTTTTATCTACACGAGCGGTTAGCCCGCAATTATATTTAACTTTAGCCAAAAGTCTAAATAGCTAAAAAGCTTCAGCTTGGCTTTTGGCCAAAGTTAAAGAAAGCATTTGCTCCGCTCAAACTGAAAAAGTTGCTATAGACACCGCTATTTTCTGATGCCACAAGCTCAGTTTGCTCACTGGCATAAAAGCGGCTAATAGCCATGAGGCGCCCCCATTGGCAGGGATTTGTAGGGCCTTCCTCTGAAGTTGTTAAAAATTCAATTTGCTTATGCTTGTTTTTATTGTGTTGTATTATCTGTTATATTCAATTTATACATTAATTAGCGGTATGTCCAGTTCTTTCATGTTTGTTTATATTTGTTTTAATACAGTTTAGTTATGTTTTGCTGTGTTTATCAAAGAAAATTACTCTTTTTGGAATTCGGATACAATTAAATCTATAATGCAAATATCAGGACAAACAAAATTACTACTCCTGCTAAATTAAATAAGCCGCCACACCTGTGACGGCTAAACATAATCCCGATCTGAAAATTAAAGAACACCGCTGAGTAAATAAGCCAGCAGCTGCGGCAGCCGGTCTCTGTTTTCCCGGGTTACAGTAAGCAGAGTCACCATGGCGTGCTCTCTGATTTGGTCCGTCCAGCCGGTGCTGACCAGTTTGATGACCCCGAGTATAGGCTTGGGGCCTGCGAGGGCAGCTAAAATCGCCTGCTGAAATACCAGAGCCCCGCTCTCCAGGCTGCCGCATTCGTCCATTAAAATCAGGGCCGAATCCGAATCAGCCCTGGCTGAACGAATCAGCTGAGCACCATAGCTATCGAACCTTTCGGTCAGAACCTCCGGCGGCCGCCCTGCCCTAAAACGCACAATAGCCTTTTCTTCACGGCAAACCTGGGGCAACGCTGCCGAATTCAGATAAAGCAGCCTGTCCTCCATGGCCCGGTCAGGTCCGAAGTAAGTCCGGAAGCCCTGAGGAGTTATCTTTAATAAATTCAGGGTTTTGTTAATGACTGTGCTTTTGCCTATTTGGATTTCGCCGCTCAAAAAGATATGCACTGCTCACAACCGCCTTTAATCTCGAATACCCCATTCCATTCAAAATTCATGATTCTGCTGTCTTTCAGCCTTAAACGCGACTTTTTGCCCTGTGGCGAAGATCTTGACATGTTCTGCTCCGGCAGCAACCCGGAACGCCCGCTGATTGTCTTTAATGAGAAAACCGGACAATTCATCAACTCCGTAATCAAAAAGCACAGGAGCTAAAGGGGTAGCAGGTCCCACCAGGCTGACCCGAACAGCGTTTTCGGTCAATTCTAAAAGCCGGGGCAGGGTTTTATCCACTAGGGCTGTGCAGGTAAGGTAGGCGTAATCTGCTTCGGGAAGCAGATACTCACATGCCGGCATAGGGTAGTCACCTTCTAAGGGGTCCCATTCAATGATAGAAAAGTCGCAAACTGGTTCCAGCAGATTCTCCAGGTAAGGAAAATGTCCGACTACCACAACCCTTTTCCCTTTCACAACATTCTGGGACATGATAAATGGGTCATAGCGCCGGTCTTCCACGCGCTGGGCATCGGAGAATTCCACCCCATTGTCTCTGGCCACTTGAGGATTGTTATAGTAAGCGTTCAGGGCTGCGGCACCTAAGGCCGCCTCTATTAAGTTCCATGATTTTACACAGGCTGCCACCTCGCGCAGAGGCGCACCCAAGAGGTTTTTACTGAACATGGGCATTCGCTGATCATAAAGCCGCCCCACAGCCACCCCGGAACCCTCTCCGCTGCGGACATAGGCATAGTGATAGCCACAAACCAGCTCGTCAATCAGATAATCTTCAGGTATCCCTTCGATTAAAGCATCATACAATTCCCACATTTTAGTCCCTCCCTTAATGGTGTCTGTAATCCTTATTTAATATAACATTCAAAAGTTATGAGCTTGGCTCACTCAAATCCTTCATATGAATTAACTCCCCGGCCCGCAGGGCAGTGCGCAGCCTTTGCATGGTATTATCGAGATTTTCAATCACCCCCAGACTTTCCTTTTCTTCCTCGGAAATGCTGATGACTTTGGCAATCCCCCCGTTTTTAATAATGATCCGCTTATGGGCGCTCAGTGCCAAAAGAGGATCATGAGTGGAAACAAAAATAATCTTTTCTCTTTTGGCCAGCAGCCCAATAGCCTGGCGCCGGTTAATCCCGGCATTTTCGATTTCATCAATCAAGATGATAGGAGAGTCACTCATATAAGCGGTGTCGGCGATCATCAGAGCCCGAGACTGCCCGCCGCTGAGCTGAGTTACCAGCGTGTCTTCGGAGAATTTCTCCCCGGCCAGCTGATTGGCACGTTGAAAACAGATGGCCACCACTTCGCCGACATTGGGAGTAAGCCGGCATTTGGCATGCATCTCCAGGAATTCACGAACTGTCAGGTCCATGACAAAATTCATATTCTGGGAAAGCTGGGCAACCAATTTCCCTTCCATCTCGAAGCGCTGAAGATCGTCCAACTCAGCCCCATTGACCAGGATTCTCCTACCGGTGAGAGTGTCTCCCTGAGCCAAGCACTCAATATCATTGAGAAGCCTGCTTTTCCCTGAGCCTGTCGGACCGACAATGCTGATGATTTCCCCGGCGGAAATGGTCAGGCTGATATTTTCCGGCGTCCTGGATTTATTCCAACCACCGCTAATCGTAATCGACTTAACCTCTTCCAGAGGATTCTCCTTGGGGGTGAATTGCTCAAGAAACGCACCAAAACTCTTTAAAGCTCCGAACCGGTCTAAACCGAATTCGGCAAGAGCTTCGTCATCCACCTTCAGCAGGGCCTGGGAGAAAGGGAGTTCATTTGCTAAATTGTTTAAACGAAAATTAGCCAAGAAATCCCAGCCAATTGGATATTCCTTCAAAACCTCGGCCAGAGGTTTGCTGTCCAAGATCATCATAAATTCATTTACTGTCATAGGTTCTTAAACTCCATTTTCTTCATCATTCCCATCTGATAAGGCGCTCCTATTTTAGTTTCCCCGGTGCAGTAAGAGCAGACAGCAGCAGGTGTAGTAAAGCGCAGCTTCGTATCTGTGAGGCTCTGAATCTCCACGGCCTGCTGCAAATATTTAGCCAGAATGAAAGCTCCTTGCCCGGTTATCCCATTGACAAATATCACCTTGGCCGCTGAATTCACTTGCCGTATATTAAAAGCAAATACTTCCCGCTCAGCCTGAGAAACTATATCCCCTTTAGTCACAACCACAATATCCGCAAATTTGAGCATGGGTCCTATTTTGCGGGGGGTATTGACTCCGGACAGATTGTCTATCACACAAACTGCCAAAATCCCCCGGATATAAGGGGAACAGCGGTTACAAAGGCCGGCGCTTTCGGTGATGAGCAGCTCAAAACCGGACTCAACTCCCCATTGTACTGCATCCTCAATATTGCTCACAAAATAATGGTCCGGGCATATTTTTCCGGAAAATCCGGTTTGCACGGGAATTCCGGCCTCTTCATAGCTGAGATTATCAAAAGAAGTCAAGCAGTCAAATTTCACAACACCGATGCTGCCTTTGGCACAATTCATACATTCGATCAGCTTAAGTATGACGGATGTCTTGCCTGAAGATGGCGGACCGGCAACTGTTATCAGCTTCATAACAACCTCCTACCCGTTTCTATCGATTAGTTATGTCTGATCTTGTAGTGTCAGTTTGTTACATATATTAAATTTATACGTTAATTGAGTCTGTGTCCAGTTCATTTATATCTGTTTTTATTCGTTTATTTATAGTTACGTTCCTTTATGCTTGGCCGATAGGAAGCATAGACCCTTTTAATCCAAACAAAAACACCGTCCATGGGGACTCTCCGCCTCAACCGGCATATCAGTAATCTATTCAATTTCAGACCTGTAGATTGGTTCCCTTGGGGTGAAGAGGCTTTTCCAAAGGCGAAAACAGAGAATAAGCCGGTCTTCTTATCTATTGGATATTCGTAGTGTAGTTTATCGACTTGCCATGGTGTTATGTCTGTTACTTAGACCAAATTGAAGAAAACGGATTCAGCTTTTTATGGCCGAACCCGTTATAGGTAGAATAATGTCTCATGCTGTTTTACGTAAAAACAATATACGCCGCATTACTACGACTGTCATGGTATATCATTAACCGCTATACCACTACACTTATATTAAACAAACGTAAGATTTTTTATAATTGGTGCTAAGATAAAAAAAGCAGATGCTACGTGCATCCATTTAGCAAAACTACCGTTCGAAGTCTCCACAACCCAGACCGGTAGTTTAATTAAAATCCATTCCAATTATCGCGTTAATTGGAACCAATTTCTATGCTGTAAAATTAGAATAAAGTTAATAACTCTTCAAAACTATCAATAGCATAATCATATTCTTCAACATTACCAAAGCCGTATCTTGCATATACAAATGGAATTTCTGCTACTTTTGCTGACTCTGCATCTCCATTAGTATCTCCTACATAAATTGGTTTTTTCAGCATATTTCTTTTCATTATAATTTTATTACTTTCTCCTTTTGATAGTCCTGTTACCCCCCAACACTCAAAATCATCGAAATATTTACTTAAGTTATGTGCCTTAAAGAAACATTGTATGTAGCCATCCTGACAATTACTAACTATGAATAACTTGTATTTTTTTGATAACTTTTTAAGTGTTTCTTCTAAGTTAGGAAATAAAATTCCACCATGTTCACCTAAATAAGCTTGTTCTGTTTCACAAAATTCTTCCAATAATTTGATTTGAAAATCCCTATCTAAATCTGGAAATAACCTTTTGCTTATTTCATCCATTGGAAGCCCCATGCATCCCTCCATATCTTCAGGAGTTATGACCTTTGTAATGTTTGGGTAGTTTGCTAATACTGTTTTCCATGCTTCACAAATTCCTTCTATTGCATTCCAAAGAGTGCCATCCAAATCAAAAATGATACTATCGATACTCATTTTTTGTTACCCATCTCCTTTAAATATAATCTTAAAGCATAACTTCTACTGATACGTCAGATCAAAAGAATTCGAATCAACTTAGCTTTAGGCTCTGCTCATTTTACTCAACTATGCAAATGGAATTTACTATGATACATGATAAGAGGAATAGTTAGCTATCCCAAACATCTTGATCAATGATACCATGAATAAGATATAATCTATAGCATCCAACTGCGTTTTTTCAGTTGTTCTTCCTGAATACTATCCATGTCTTCGATCTTATTAATGAGTACTTCAGCAGACTTGAAGCTGAAGACATCAAATTCTTGCGTTTTAATTAAAATCATTACTATTTAGTGTTATTTATTTTATAGCATTATGTTAAAATATCCATAACATAGAACAACACTTTCACATGGGCTTTTTAAGGCCTAACTAAAACATACAAGGAGGTTTTGAAAAATGAATTCTTATATTAATGGTGTTAAAGCTGAATTAAAGGATTGGAAAAAGGCTCTTTTAGTAACTGTTTTCACCATAGCAAGAATTGTTTATGGTTATGCTTGGGTTCAAGCTGGTTGGGAAAAAGCAACTTCAGGTTGGCTTAACTTTGCTGGAGGTCACGCTAAAGGACTGATAGCAGGAATGGCAGTTAATATGCTTCCACCGAAAGCCCATGGTTATGACCCTCTCTATCTGAACAAATTATGGGCATGGGTTGCCGTTCATATTTTTAACGGAATGCCCGGTCTAACGGATTTCTTAGTACCTATTTGCGAAATTGTCGTTGGTATAGGAATGATTATCGGCTTCAGACTTTTTTGGGTTGCCATACTGGGACTCTTCCTTAATATACAGTTTATTACTGCAGGTTCCGCTAATAACTTCGGTTATATTTGGACAAACATCATTGTTATGAATTTATCTAATTACTTTGAGCTAATTGGTATCAGCGGATATTTTAAATACCATCAAAATAATCAACAAATTGTAGCTAAAGAAACCCCAGCCGAAGCATAAGCAATACTGAAGTGCCTGTCTCAAACTGCATAAGCGCTCCTCATTAAATGAAACCCTGCATAAATAGTGGTTCAAATCATCCACTTATATGCAGGGTTTTATTTTTATAAAAACTATAAATATTCATTATGCAACGGTAAAACAAAAGAAAGCAACCGTTTATATTCGGTTGCCTAACATTCCTATATACTTCACATATTCCGGAATAGACATCAGCTCTTTTTTAAGTCCTGCTTTTGTATCTTCTAAGACGTTATTATACTTTACCATTTCATAGCCGGCTTGTTCGACAAATTTTAAATAATTATCTACTACACTTCTAATTTTCTCATCCTTACTTTTCAGTAGCTTTCCGCAGTTTCTATAAATCTCCAAAACAGGATTACACGATGCAAATACAACCTTCATTGTTTCAAAATTATTGTTGCCCGGAAAACCGCAGTTTGAGATGACCATAAACCGCTGAGTTTTAGCGGCAGAGTCAGCTAAATCAAAGTTATCATGTTTACTTACAATTACAGGGCATTTTAAAGGCGCTAAGCGGTCAACAAAATTCTTTTGAGCAGCTGTCATATTCCATGTGTAAACAGGTGAAGCAAAACATACAAGATCGGCAGAGTTATATAAGTCAAGCAATTCCTGCATATCATCTTGCAAGACACATTTTCCTGGTGTTTTAAACCAGCAGGAAAAACAACCTTGACAATGCCCTATATTTTTCTCTATCAAAAATATATTTTCAGTATCGGCACCTGCCCGTCTTGCGCCGTTTAAAAAAACTTCGGCAATTACATTTGTATTACTCCCTGCCGCCGCAGGGCTACCATTAAAAACAACTACTTTCATGCTCAAATCTCCTTTATACCAACTGATAAAATAATCCATGCTGTATACAATACCAAATAAACATTCCGTGCCCTAGTTTGGGAACTCGTAGTTGCATATCCCATTCGGGATATTGTTTGATAATTTGCACACGGTCGCCTGTTGCAAAGGCAACAAACGAAATGTAATGCTCTTTTTTCATTGGGTGATTACTTGTGATGAACCAATTGTCTTCAATGACTTCGATAGAAAGTTTGTCGCTTTCATCAGCCTTGTGCATGATTTGTTCTTCCAATTTCCTGCCACAGCAAGATAACTCAGCATTGCCTGTACAAAGCGAAATATTGTTACACACAGGGCAGATGTAATACTTTGATTTTTTCATATTGCCTCCAACGAAATTATTCGCAACTAAATCGCCACTTAATAACGTTCCAATGTCAACCTCAAGTAGGTCAGACAGTTCTGCAAGCAGTGAAATATCTGGGCAACCAAGGCCACGTTCCCATTTAGAAATTGTTTTGTCACTGATATTCATTTTGTCTGCAAGCTGCTTTTGGCTCATTCCTTTTTCTATTCGCAGCGTACGAATGATGCTGCCGACCTTAACGTTTTGCATAACGACTACCTCCATGTCTCAATTGTAAACAATAAATGTGATTATTTAAATCAACGCTCCGTAGAGTTCGGAATAAATCATGATTTATCTTCAAAAATCAAATACTTTAACTAGTATATAAAAGCAAGCCTGAAATTATTGTAAAGATGTTTAAATTATAAAATAAAGGATGCATGCCATTAATTGCAATCCTATTTCTGTAACAAAAAAGACGGACTAACCAACTTATCCTTAAGGATAAGGGTCAGCCGTCATCTTTTTTCGTTAGTTCGACCTGAAAATGTACAGAATCAACTGTATTGTCTCCATATTATGCTAATGGGCTATTTGGTAAAAGAACCATCTTGTTTGGGTGAACATTTCGACGCCTGAATGGTAAATTTATATGAAGGAAGCAGGTACAGAAGTGTTTCTGAAAATCTAAATTTCAAACCTTTGAATTACTTGATATAAATGTTCTGAGGTTTTGGCCAATTCTGCAGCAATCGCAACTAGTTCTTGTGTTGAAATCATCTGCTGCTCAGCTGAAGTCGCTGATTGAGTTGCTCCCTCAGCAAATTGAGAGGCGATTGAGGTAGCCAACCTCTGGGCTTCTGCTAACAGTTGACTTCGATTTAATAAATGATCGGCATTTGAAAGATTTTCTTCTACCTTTATAGAGGTGGAGTTAATCACTTCATCAAGTGAGTCGATCGCATCTCCTGCTTGTTCAATCACAGTTTTGCCGTGATTCACGACCTCCATTCCTTGATTAATATTCGTCACCGTTGTGTTGACCATTTCCTGAACATTGGAAATAAGCTGCATAATCTGTTGCGAAGACTGAGCCGAACTATCCGCGAGTTTTCTGACTTCCTCAGCGACAACGGCAAAACCTCGACCATGTTCCCCAGCTCTGGCTGCTTCGATGGCAGCATTAAGAGCTAATAAATTTGTCTGAGCTGTGATCCCGTTGATTACTGAGATAATATCCCCGATCTTTTGCGCCTGATCAGCTAAACTCAAGATCGATTCATTAGCTTGCTCAGTGACTTGATAAATAGCTTCCATCTCCTGAACGGCTTCTTTAACAGCTAAGGTTCCTTGTTGGCTTGTAGCTTTGGCAGAGGTCGTTAAAGATAGAACCTTCTGAGTGCTCTCCAAGATACTTTGGGCAGCAGCTTCAATTTCATCGACTTCATCTTGAGACTTCTTTATACTCTGAATTTGTTCAGTAGCTCCTGCGCTAAACTCTTCTAATGTGGCAGCAAACGTTTCTTGGTTTTCAACTAGCGCGTTAACATGAGTTGCTTGAGTTTGACTCATAGCCTGAGCTTTCTCGGTAATAGAAGCGAGGTCTGTAATGATAGATGTCATCCCAATAGAAACTTTGTTTACCTCGTAAGATAAGTTTCCTAATTCATCATTCGAATGGGCTTTAGCTCTGGATTTCAAATTTCCTTTGGCAATCGCTTTTGTTACCTTGAATGTTTCTTGAAGAGCAGTTGCCAGTTTGTTTTTGAACCAAAAACTGTAAAAAGCGTGAATCCCTAAAGCGATTAGAGAAAAAATAATGGATACTGGTGAAAAGGAACTGTAAATTATCCAGGCAATTGCAAGAAAAAGTGAGGGAATCATGCCGATATACACTTGTTTCGTGAGTTGTCCCTTATTGAGAGGGATGTCCAAGCGAACAGCATAGGCATGTTTGCCTTTAACAAAGATTGGACTTGCAACTTCAAACAGGACTTCGCCAGTGTTACGATGATAAATCTGAGTAATCGGTTCTGTACATCGCGCGCCCCGAAGTTCCGTCTCGTTGTTAAAGTAAATACCCTCTCTCAAACGATTTGAGTGAACCAGAGCCAACCCGTCTAAATCAAATAGACTAAGAAATTCGTTGTCGCCAAGGTTTCGATCGATCGCTTCTCTTAGCGGCTTGACAGCACTTTTCCAATCATCATATTGGTCTAAAATACCTTCAATTTCTTTGGCAATGCGTTCAATAGTCGCTAAGCCTTGTTTTTTTTGCATTAGACTAACTTTTACGTCACTAGCTATATTCATCTACCACCTTTTTATAGAATCGGAATTAATTAAATAATTCACAAACCAGAAAATCTTAGTAAATCGACAAAATATTACTAATTATGAGTCTAACACGAACTTGCATTTATTTCAATATGAAGCAGGGATTTAATAGCTTGTAAATTGGGTGCATTTTCAAGGGGCCGCCATCTATGGCAGCCCCCCAGCACTAATTCAAATAACAATCAATTATAACGGCTGTTTCTGCTTAACCTTAGCTAAGCGCAAGTGGCAGGCCGATAAGGAAGGGCAAGCCCTTCTTGGAAAATTGCTTGTTGAGCGGTTACTGTAAAAAATATTAAATAGGTAAAATTGCAGTAAAATGTATCTCGGGCTTTTCTTCAAAGCCATTTGGTAAAGTTATAGTTTGAGTTTCCTGATCAGTAAGGTAAAATACAGCAAATCTGCAATGTGTATTTGTTCCAAGGAAAAGCGTATCATCCTCTCGAAAAAAACAGATATCTTCAGGTAAATCTAACACTCGGCCATTATTATCTAAAAAAAACAAACAATCTATGTAAGAAGATAAAATTGCTTTTGTCTTTTCGTTCAATTTGAATATAGAAATCTTCTTTGGGTTCCTAGGGTCGGAATAACCATCAAACCAAATCGATGTTATAAACCTGCTTAATAAAATTTGGCGACAGTTCTTTTAAAAACTGATTATAAACTGGATTCTCTTTTTTGTAATCAAGTTGATCTATTTCGGTTAAAGTGAAATAAAGGCAATTGTTTTTACAAATATCAAGAATACTCCAAAATTCATAATTTTCCTTTATCGCTTTGAATTTTCTCAAAATATAAACTCCTTTATTCGATACTATCAATAATTTTTCACAGAATATTCATCAAGTTTGCAAAATACGTCCATTCATTAAATCTTTCAACTTAACTTCAGGGTTATGATACCTCGGATAAGCAGATGTCTTTTTGCCATACTGCAGCGATTCTTTCGGACACCACTGTATACATGCTAAACACTGCTCACAATGATGATGCCAAGTTAGTTTCTCGTTACGAATATCAATGTTTTGAGCTGGACAAATATTAATGCAAACAGAGCATTGATTACAGCGGTTGTCGGCCCAGAACTTTACGTCCATTTTATGAACGTATGGAAAGGTTAATTTGTATAAACCAGTAAATACAATTCGTTGCCACAAAGGACCTTTTTCAACCGGCATATTGACTCTGCTCTGAACTTTCTCTGCAATTGAGGATAACTTTAATTGAGCTGCTTGAAAACGCTCATTTTGTTTATCCAGGGGACCTGGGCCTCCCCAAGGTATGTAATTTGAAGGCATGATGATGGACCATCCGCTGGATAATGTTAAATCCTTAGATTCCATTACCTTTTTTAACTGTACCAACGTATTAGAGACTTGACCGGCATTATTAGCAATAGCAAAAATATAGTCAGGTGAAATAGCCTTCAACTTATCCAAAAAGGATAAAACCCGTCGGGGCACACCCCAAATATGTACTGGAAAAATCAAACCTATTGCCGATGAATTGATGGCTTGTTTTTGTATATTCCAGTCAACCATGGAGATTAGCTCGGTATTGCCTATCTTGCATGCAAGAGTACGCGCTAACCACAAGGAATTTCCGGTACCGGTAAAGTAAAAAATGGTTGTCCGTGTGAATTGATCATTCTCGTTGCAACTCGTATCTAATTTTATCAATAAGATCACCTCGCTTTCGATATTTCATTCATTTTCTAAATGCCATAGGTGACATACCAGTCTTTAACTTGAAAAACTTTGAGAAATGAGCTGGATATTTAAAAACTGGCGGCATCCATTTCTACAATATAAATGGTTCAGCTAATTAATACTGAACCATTTATATTTCAATGTAAAGATCCAAAACAAATTGGAATCTTAATTATAGCTATAATCAAGAGATTATTCATACATACTGGTAAACTTACTTGATATTCTTGATTGCAGTCTCGGCGAATTTTGTGTTGACCACCTTTTCATAAGGGGCAATCTGCTTAAGCTCTCCCGCATCCTTAATAATCTGCTGAAGGAGGTAAAAATCTTTTTCCTGAAGAACAGGATTTGTCTTATAGGTGTTCTGTTCTTTATATCGTTTAATAGAACTGGTCAAAATCTCCTCATTCTCATCCGGGAATTGGGGCTTAATTGCCTTGGCGATCTCTTCGGGAGAATGGTTTTCAACCCAGATCTGGCCCTTATAGATCGCGTTTGTGAATTTTTGAATGACATTCGGATTTTTCTCAATATAACTCTTCCTGGAAAAATAGGCTGTATACGGAACTTCGCCACTCTCCTTGCCTAAAGAAGCTACAATAAAGGATTTGCCTTCTTTCTCCATTACTGATGCTGTGGGCTCAAAAATAATCACATAATCCCCTTTACCTCCCAGAAAGGCCCCTGGCATAGCCGCAAATTGTATAGTTGTATCAATTGTCACATCTCGACCTGTGGTAAGACCGGTTTTACCCAAAACATACTGGAGAACAATGGCTGGCATTCCGCCCTTACGTCCGCCGATAATGGTTTTTCCTTTCAGATCACTCCATTTGAAACCGGGATCAGGCTTTCTGCCCATCAGGAACGTCCCATCTCCATTGGTAAGTTGAGCAAACACAACACTATTATCTTCTTTGCCTTCGTTATAAACATATACACTAGCCTCAGGTCCGGCAAAACCGATGTCCTCTTCCCCAGATAGAACCCCTGTCATAACCTTATCTGCTCCCTGACCGTTTGACAGTTCGACATCCAACCCTTCTTCCTTAAAAAAGCCCTGAGTTATAGCAACATATTGGGGAGCATAGAAAACAGAATGGGTCACCTCAGAAAGTTTGACCTTTGTAAGCCCCGTTTGAGTGCCACAGCCGGAGATCACTAAAGAAAGTCCTAAAAGCAATACACTAAATACTGTAATTAATCGTTTCATAATGGCTCCTCCCTTTTTATAAAGAAACTTATGTACCAATATCTATTCTCATAGTAGAACTTGTTATTTAAGCTTGGTTAAAATGATGACATTCCTGTCAGAGGTAAACATAGAATTAGATCCCAACAGGGACTAATATTTGAGATCATTATTTTTTACAAGCAGTCTTTCAAGATAAACCACCCCCTGATACATGATAGCTGCTGCTACTCCCAGAATTATTACACTGGTCATTACCAGGTCTAACTTAAAAACCTGTCCGCCGTAAATGATAAGGTAACCTAATCCAGCTTTGGAAACCAGGAATTCTCCCACTATCACCCCGACCCATGACAACCCGACGTTAATCTTTAAAGCATTAATTATGGTGGGGAAGGAAGCAGGGAGCACTACTTTTGTCAGGACTTGAAATTTGTTCCCGCCAAAGGTTTGAACCAGTTTGATCTTTTCCTGATCAATCCCCCAAAAACCGTTTAGAACCTCTAAAATTGTTACAATAAGGGAAATCGCCAGAGTCATGACAATAATGGAAGCCGGGCCCGCTCCGATCCAGACGAGGAATACCGGACCAAGAGCAATCTTAGGTAAACTGTTAAGGATAACCAGATACGGTTCAGCTACTTTGGATATAAATTTTGACCACCACAAAATGACAGCTAGAAATGTTCCCAGGAGTGTGCCTAAAGTAAAACCGACTATAGTTTCCAGACAGGTAATTCCGATATGATAAAAAAGCACCCCCTCCTTATATAACTGGACAATTGTTTTTACAATCCTTGAAGGTTGGCTGGTGATAAAAGGATCAATAATTTTAGCATCCGCCATAATTTCCCATAGGACAAGAGCTAAAACTAAAAGGAGAATCTGAGTCATGCGAACAGAGATTTTACCAAACCTCTCCCTACGTAAGTATTCCTGACGTTCCAAAGAAATGTTCAGGGCTTGGGAAATGGCAGGAATGTTTTCTTCTTCATCTTCAAACATGAACATCCAGCTCCTTCCATATCTCCTGAAAATAGTGCCGAAATTCAGGGGCTTCCCGGCAATTTAATGGAGTTCTGTTGCTGCAGCTTAACTTAATCTCATGGATATTCTTAACCATTCCAGGTCTTTTTGAGAGAACAATAATCCGATCGGCCATGCTGATACTTTCAGAAATATCATGGGTAACCAAAATAGCGGTTCTATTTTCCTTTTTGATAATTGAATAAATATCATCATTGACGGCGAGCCGAGTCTGATAATCCAGGGCGGAAAACGCTTCATCCAATAACAGAATCTGCGGATCCGTTACTAGAGTTCTGATCAGCGCCGCCCGCTGCCTCATCCCACCGGAAAGCTGATCCGGGTATCTATTTTTGAATTCATAGAGCCCGTAGGTTTTAAGAAGAATCCGGGCCCGCTCTTTGGCCTCCTGGGTCACAGCCTTGCGGATTTCCAGTCCGAGCATGACATTTTGCCAAATAGTTCGCCAATTAAAAAGATGATCCTTTTGCAGCATATAACCGATTTTTCCCGAGGTCCCCGTGACCTTTTCTCCACTAAGCCACACTGTCCCTGAGCTAGGAGAAAGCAAGCCGGATATAATCGATAAAAGTGTAGATTTTCCACACCCGCTAGGGCCGACAATGCTCACAAATTCCCCATCCTGAACAGAAAATCCGATGTCTTTAAGAGCCGTAATTTCCCCGTTCAGGGATTGATATTTCATGCTGATGTTATGTACCTCGACGGCCTTCAATGTCACTCCCCCCAGTCTTAACTTCTTTAATAGTGTATTGGGGAAGATAGAAAGCTGTGAATGATTCCAAAATAAAGATAAGCCTTCTCCTGCTTTTGAATGAATAACAGAAGGAAGGCATCAATTGATTTCATCACTCTTCAATAAATAAGCACAAGCAACCAACCCGTTCATTCGGATTGTTTACTTGTGCTTTTATAGATCAATATAATTTCTGTATGCCCAATCCCACCTTGGGGACTTGTAGCTAAATACCGTTTGGGAACTTTGACTCAAAGTAGACCCTTGAAAAAAGATATCATATTTGTATTTATTATCTGGCAGACGTTTAATACTGCTAGTCCAGTCACTTGAGGAAAATTTGGAGTTGATTGGTATGACAGAAGCAGTAAATGTAAATTATCAACATCTTTTTCTAACTCAATAGTAAAATTAATTGGTTTACCCTGAAACCAGTATTGGGCGCAAAAACAAATTACCAGAGACACACAACTTTTGCTCTTTGTACTAGATTAGTCAATTATGAAACTAGATTCCACTTTCCTTTAACTTCTCCGAAATGATATGTATTAACTTTATAGGGTTAAGGGTTATTTCACTGTAAAATTTGCGGTCAACTGATAATTATTGTAATTACCAGAACTCAGAACATTTAAAAAATCCGTTATGATTCGATATGTCCCTTTCTCCAACTTATGATCACTATATAGTCGGATGTTGTAACTGTGTTTCATCTCAGAATGAGGGGCTACCCTATATCCAATAGTAGTAAATGCTGCTCCTTTGTTTCCGATTGCCTTCCATTCATTGCCGACCAACTTCTGAATGGTGAAAGGATTACCAAAAGTCAGGATTTCATCTGTGTCATTTTTCCAAACTACATTTATCTCACTGACATTAGAAGGATACTGGCTTTTTTCGGCAAACATGGAAACCCTCAAAAGTTCCGATGTTCCTTCGTTTGAACTTGGTTTATTATTACATCCAACAGTTCCAACAGCTAAGACTATAACGCTGAGAATAAGAGCTACTATTATTCTTTTCCTCATTTCATCCCTCCAAGGATAATTGTGAGTATCGTAGCCTACCCGCGGTACACACAGACAGATTCTTATTAATTCGAATCAACGGTTCTATTAGAGACCCTATATAAAAAAATTCAAGTTTCCTTCATGTACAAAATAATCTTTCTCTCGATATTTCTCAATTGCTCTATAGTTATTCCGTAAATCTCTTTCAGTTCTTCTATTCTTTTAGGGATACCATTGTTTAAGCCCCATCTTTCTGAAAGAATCTCCTTTTCTTTCTCATTAAGGCATTTCGGCATGGCTTCAATAACCTTGTCTTTTGAAAGCATTGATAATTCCTAATATTAAATATAACACTTCCTATATCGTGAGATTTATAGAGAGCTAGCTGCCAGTTTAATTGCAAAGACAATAAAAATTATTCCAAAGAGCTGATTAATACCTTGCAGTCGTTTGGGAGACTTTGCAACAAATGTTTTCATTGATCCTGCCAGAATTCCGTAGCCCACAAAAACAATAAAGGTCAACAGCATAAATACTACGCCAAACAGAAAACTCTCTCTTATATAGCTCTGGCCGTTGCTGCTAAGGTATTGGGGCAAAAACGAGAAAAAGAACAGCGTAAGTTTTGGATTTAATAGGTTAATTAGAACTGCTTTACGTACAATGGTCACTGCGTTATCTTCTTTAATTGTTTCACCAAAATCTAATTTAGTTTTTGACAGGAGCATCCCGCCTCCAAGATAAAGTAGATACAAGACACCAGCCGTCTTAACTACAAAGAAGGCCTGCTCACTCATCCTTAGCAATAGTGATGAAAATCCTATACTTATAATTAGATGGGGAAGTATACCAGCTGTACATCCTAGAGCAGCAATGGAACTTGCTTTTTTTCCTTTTGTTATGCCGGTGGAGATTGTATAAATAACCCCGGTTCCAGGAAGCAGAATTATGATTAATGACGTTACTATGAATGTGTATATGCTCATTTATTTCCTCCTCCGTGAGCTTAATTCCATTTTATGATATACTGTAATCTAAAAAAGCGGTTCATAAAAGTACCACTTAATATCATTTTTTATGGAACCACTCTGAGGAAAAAATATGATGTACATTAATTTAGATCGAAGCAGCACTATTTCCCTCACTAGACAAATCTATAATCATATACGAGAGGCCATCTTGAACGGAACACTGCAGCAATATGAGAAACTTCCATCGACACGAGAAATGGCCAAGTATTTTAATGTGGCAAGAAATGTTGTTATTGAAAGCTATGAACAGCTTACCGCTGAAGGCTATATATACACTAAAAATGGGGCAGGAACATATGTAAGCGATGGTATCTATTTTGAACGAACAGCCACCATTTCTTCCTTAAATAATCGAAAGGCAATAGATAACCGGTCTAATAAAAATGCTATTAGTTTTCGCACAGGAATTCCCGATTTGGCTTCTATTCCTATAAAAAAATGGGGGCAGCTATATAAATCCATTACCCTGTCAGTATCACCGCTGCACATGGATTATCAAAGCTCGAAGGGTGAGTACGAGCTAAGACGTCAGCTTTCAATTTATTTAAGGCGAGTACGCGGAGTAAATACCCATCCAGAGAACATTCTCATAACAAATGGGGCCGCTCAAGCGTTTAGCTTATTGTGTCAGCTTGTCTCAGACGATGGATACGCATTGGTGGAAAATCCACTTAGTTATGGCATTCTTCATACTTTGGAAAGTAAAAAGGTAAAAATGCAAACGATTCCCGTTGATGAATTTGGAATGGTGACAGCAAAACTGCCTAATATTCCACCTGTATTAATATTTACAACTCCAAGTCATCAGTTTCCAACTGGAGTAATTCTGCCAATCAAACGCAGGATTCAAATGATCCAGTACGCAAGAAAACATAACTCCTACATTGTTGAGGATGACTATGATAGTGAATTTCGATTTGATGGAAGTCCAATACAGTCCATGCAATCACTTGACCCAACATGCGTTATTTATGTAGGAACATTTTCCAAAACACTTATGCCGTCATTGCGCATGGGATACTTGGTATTGCCTGATGCTTTGTGTGCTCAAATGGAAGAAACTAAGTATGTAGCCGATTTACATTCACCCATCCTTGAACAGCTTACTATGGCCAAATTTATTGAAGCAGGTTTTTTAGATTTGCATATCAAAAAGATGAGAAGTATTTATTTAAAAAGAAGAAATCATTTAATCAAATGCCTTAAAAATACGTTCGGAGATACAGTTTCAATTTCTGGAGCAGAAGCAGGAATGCACTTAGTAGCAACTTTTAAAACCATAAATTTTGATACTATAGCAATGCATAAAATTGAAGACAGTGATATTCAAATTGTCCCGATCAGTAAACATTATCTGCTTGATGAAACTAATAAGGTGCTTAAACATCCTTATAATGATTCTCTGATTTTTGGCTATGGAAATACAAATATTTTATCAATTGATGCTGGCATAAAGCGACTATATACAGTGTTATCGTCTTATTTAACCAGTTAAATTAAAAACCGCTCCCAAACCTCAGCTTAACACACTACATAATTTACTTTGTTTTTATTTTTTTACCGCTATAGGCCTGGATTGATCTTGTCTTAGCATGCATCTGCCCCACAGTACTGTTTCCGCTGGAACAAACAATTCATCCCCGAATCGAGGACGACTTCCTAGCCTTCAAAAAGCAGGCTGTATAAGTATATACTAACGGGAACAGAAACCCTAAAATCGTAGATAATAGTAAAGAACTTTAATTAAACAACGCACCAGCTGAAACAGGTGCGTTGTTTAATTTAGTTATTGTTGGTATCTATAGTTTAGCTTTCTAATTCAGGAACAGTACTGTTCCTGCTGGGACAAGGAGTCCATCTATCTATAAGTTTATAAGTTAAATATTCTATAATTGTTTAACCTGATCTGGAATCTATACCATAAACTGCTTAAACCGAAAATACTATTCACAATTTCTGATAAAGAAAATTGCAAGCTGGGTTCTGTCCCTAAAACCAAGTTTCTCCAGCAAACCCGTGACATAATTTCTCGTTGTGCCTTCACTTAAGTTAAGGCTTTCAGCAATTTCCCTATTTGATAGGCCCTCTCCCACCAGTTTTAATATCTCAAATTCACGTTGCGAAATATTAAGGCGTTCGGGAGTAGCCCTTTTATTTTCCTTAAGCATGGAAGAAAGAGTATTGGCTACTTCTCGCTCTAAAACAATATTGCCTTTACTAACAGCCCGTAGGCTTTCGATTATACTGTCTGCCGGTTGATTTTTAAGGATGTATCCTTCCGCTCCGCTTTTTAAGGCTTCTTTTATATATTCATCATCCTTAAAGGTTGTAAGAATCACAATTTTGATTTCCCGCAATTGACTTTTAATTAGCTTGGTCCCTAAAACCCCATCCATTACTGGCATCCTGATGTCCATTAGAACAAGCTCAGGTTTTTCCCAACGGCACATTTCCAATGCTTCCTGCCCGTTACTTGCTGTGCCTACGACTTGGAAATCATCTTCAATCTCCAAGAGTATCTTTAATCCTTCCCTGATTAAAGCATCATCATCTACAATGAGAACTTTCAACTACATCACACCCTTCCTGATTAGCCAGCGGTAAAAGGCATACTATCAAGAAGCCATCATTCGAACTAATAGAAATAGTCCCCCCTAAATTCAGGACTCTTTCCCTCATCCCGCTTATACCTAACCCCTCCTCTAATTTGACACAGCCAACCCCATTGTCTTTAATATATAACCTTGTGTATTTTTCATTGATATCAATTGTGATATCTACTTTAGTTGCCTTAGAGTGCTTAGCGGCGTTGGTTAGAGCCTCTTTAACAATCAATCCTAAGATTTCTAATTGACTTGAAGCAAGAAGACCAAAATCTCCATAAAACTTAAGCTCAATTGGGCAAAAACCAAAGTTATTAATAACGCTTTTAATATATTCTACCCCTAGGGTTTCTTGGGGTTTAATATTGTGCACTGTATTTCGCAGCAGGGTCAAAGCATCAGAAAGGTTTTCAATGGATTTTTTCAGGATTTCTTGAGACTTTTTCTCATTCCGGTCAAAGAGCTTATCAGCTGCCTGTAATTGAATAAGAATACCGGCGATACCATGACCAACATTGTCATGGATTTCCCTAGCGATCCGATTTCTTTCACTGACTTCAGTAAGATGGGCAATATCTTTTGCCGAATTAAGCAGTTTAATTTTTGTCAGCTCAAGCTCGTACCTTAAGCGTCTTTCCTCATCATACTTATTCTTATAATCCGATTCCTTAGCTTTTGCTTTTTCCATTACCAAGGCCAGGATTCCACATAGACTCATGATCAGTATCAATGAGGGAATTCTAGATTTCAGGGTGAAATATAGGCCCAAAATAGCCACCGGAAAAACACCAAGATATCTCTTTTGGTATACGAAATCAAATATAGGAATACAGAGCAGGAAAGTAAAATTTCTGTCCAACCAGATAGCTATACAGATCAGGATAAACGAAGCTACCGTGGTATAGACAGTATCATAAAATCTTTCTTTAAATACATTAATACCTATTATGAGAGTAAAAACCAGCACTGCCCTATCCGGCACATCACCATGTATAGCGAATAAAACAATTATGTAGATAAGAAAAAGAAGTTTGATTATCTGTTTCACTGCCACCTCATCTAATTTAGGGTAATACAAACCCAAACTGCTTATCATCTTACATTCCACGTCTTTCCCAAATATTCCTCCCATTGGAGAATATTAGCGAAATCTTTAACAAAAAGGCCAGAGCATCAAAAGAAATGCTCCGGTAGTAACCAATATATCTCGAGAAGTATTTAATCTACCTTTTATCAAAGTCATAAAATGATTCGTCCGCATATTTCTCTACATTTCCTTTTAAATAGGCCAATAGCCATTTTGGATGTTTAAATAAAATCCAATTTCCACATTTATCCGCTTTCCTTAAGGAAACTATCATCTGTGCTTTTGTTATCGTCCCATATTTTTTACCACATTTTCGTCCCCAATTTTTTAAACGCAGACCAAAATCAACATCTTCCAGCATCCGTTGGTTTTCATTAAAACCGTTTATGGCATCAAAGTCCTTCTTGTAACACCATAGGATACCTGCGGTTACACCTTTATACTTAATTATCGAAGGAATAAGGATTAGTCCTTGTAAAAGCACTCCCAACGGCAACCTCTCGAATTTCATTTTAACTCCACCGCCAATATACATCCCTGTCAGTAGTTTTTCTTCGATCTCAGTAAGCATGTTATCTGTCATCCGACTATCCGCATCGATGGTTGCGATGATCTCTCCCCTTGAAACTTTAGCGCCGGCATTCCTGATAATGGACATATTCTTTCTGTCTTCCTTTACGATAACGCAATTGTAGGATCTGGCTATTTCTTCGCTTCGATCTGTACAACGGTTCAAGACTACGATAACCTCCACCTGATCTGGATAAGGTGGAGACGCGGCTACGATGGAATCCAGACATCTCCCTATGAATTTTTCTTCGTTATAGGCTGGTATGATAATTGAAAACTTCACATTCCTTTCCAGATTAGTTCCTGCACTTTGGTTGCTTTTCATCACCTGAAATTTTCCTCTGGCCCATTCAATTCCTTTCAGAAAATCAAGTATGCGGTTGTTTACAAAATCGGCATTCTCTATACTCATCGCATGTCCTATCTCAGTCATAACCTCTAATTGGATATTCGGAATCATTTTAACAGCCCGGTCGATGTCTCTTTGCTTGTTAAATGTAGGGTCTTTTCCCCCGATAAATAACAATGTTGGGACCTTGATCTGTTTAAGTTTGTCATTTGAAAACTTTGAAGGCCAAGCAGATTTAGTACGGCAATCCCAGTTTGCCGTCATTAATTCGACCATTGTATCCGAGACTAAAGGGCTGTTTCCCACATATGAGCGGAAAAATTTTTTCCTGTTTGACTCTGTTGGATGAAATGATACTAAAAGTATTCGAAATACCATACCTAGGACAGCGGAAGAAATTCCAACGGGAGCTAAAAGGGCGATTCCCTTTACTCTTTCTGGAGCATATATAGAGAGGTTCATTGTTATCCAACCTCCCATTGATTCCCCGATAACAAAAGCCTGGTTAAGACCAAGTTCATTGAATACATCTACAAGCCAATCGCTGCAGGCCTGACCATTTTTCGGATAATTATCTATATCATCTAATTCGCTCTTGCCAAAATCACCTATCGTGTCAATTGCATAAACCCTATAATCACGGCTTAGGGCAAAAACATTCGGCAGCCACATTGTGGCAGTGCCACCCCTACCGTGCATCAACACAATCGGAGGAGCATCTTTAGGACCGCTTACAATGAAATGTGTACTCCCGTATCTCGTTGGCACATCGAGAGACTCGTATGGTACGGGCCACTGAGAAAGGTGTTTGTCGTAAATAGACAATATCTTTTCCCTGTTCTCTGGATTAACGTAAATTGACGATATTTTAGCCAAAATAAACCCTCCAATCGTTGTAATTGGAATATGGATTTTTAGTTCTGCTAAATAAACGACCAGTTGCTACTTGATATCTTCTTTTCGCCACGTCCCTAAGAAAAAGAACACCATCGCAAACAGGAGCGTAAGCAAAATATCCCCGCTTATGGCCAATACACCCTGTTCCTGCAGTACTTTGCTAACCCCATCCATTACCCAATAGACGGGTGTAAACTTACCAATCGTTCTCAATAGATTTGTTGCCATGTCATGTTCCCATAGGCAACCGCCTAACATTCCCATGAAAAAGGTGCTAAATAAGCCTAGAAAAGATGCTTGGAGAACACTTTTGGAAATCGAACATACTGCTACTCCTATGGAAACAGCTAAAACTGATACTGTAAGGAGAAGCAAAAACATGCTTAAGATGGAATCTCCCATATAGATTCCAAATAAGCTCTTAAGCACAATAAATCCCAAAATCACCTGAATAATGGAAACAAGTAAAAAACTTAATATGTTCTGGTACATGTAATTTTTTAACGAGATCGGCGCAGTAAGGGTTCTATAAAAGGTCTTATTTTCTTTGTCTGTCAGGATCACCATTATGAACATTACAGATGTCAACAGCATAATTTCAACAAATATTCCGACTAAAGCATAGGATTTATGCCTTTCAATTTCCGTAAGCACTCTGTAATCCAATTGAATGTTCGCATGATTGCTATTCTTCAAGAATTCATAAAACTTTTGGTCATTGCCACCGGTTGCCTTGGCGATTCTCTCTCCAGAACTGATATAACTTTCTACATAATTCTGAACAGGCAGGGATTGAATAGAGTTCTTGAGATAATAGCCTGTAGCCTCCATGTCTTCACCTTTAAGCAATCTCGCAGTAAAGCCCTTTTCAATAACGACAACGTAGTCAACCTTGGAATTGATTAATTCATTATTAATTTGGTCTTGAGAAATAGTTGCGATTTTAACTTGTAAAGCAAGATTGTTCTCGAGCAATGTCGTGTAATCTGTTTTGTCCAGATCTATAATGCCAATA
Organism: Desulfosporosinus sp. FKB; assembly: GCF_002196705.1. Taxonomy (GTDB): domain Bacteria; phylum Bacillota; class Desulfitobacteriia; order Desulfitobacteriales; family Desulfitobacteriaceae; genus Desulfosporosinus. The sequence continues at coordinate 2,326 of NZ_NADJ01000034.1, read as the reverse complement.
TTTAAGGTTTGACTCTTGTCAATAACGGACGAACTAAAAAGCAATAACATAATTGCAGGTAAAAATACAATAACAAAAACCCTGAGCTTTCTTTTGAATATCCTCCTTAGATTACTGAAAAATATTGTCATACTGCTTTCCTCCCGCCCAAGAGAAGTGTCAGCGTTGTTAAAACTGTAGCAAGTATGGCCAGAGAAATTAAGGATCCATGTATCCTGGACAAACCTTCAAATAGCGTATCCGTAAAAATTGTATAGATGTGATTTTGCGGGCTAAGGAAGAGAATCCATTTCAAGAATCCCTGAGCTGTACCGAGCGCCTGGACAAAGGCCGCAGCTGAAAGGAAGCCAACTAAACATACGGTAATCAAGACACCCAAGCCTGTTTTTTTCGTTAGATAACCGACAATCATACCTAAAGCTGTAATAATAACCGTAAACAACAAAAATGCCATAATGATTGTTAAGATATTTTTTTGCATAGATAATCCCCATTGCTGATACAAGTAGACAATGAACAAGGCGATCGTGGGGCACAACGTTAAAAAGTTCCCCATAAATTTTCCACTGACATAGGCCAAGCTATTGATCGGAGAGATTTCAAATCTGATCAGGGTATTCTTTTTAATACTGTTGACGACAGAAAAGCAACCCAATAAAGCTCCATAAGAGAGCATCTCCAGCATGCCGAGAAACGAATATTTGTCAGCATCTCTTAATATTTTCCCGCTTGGCGAAACCGCAATTTGCTTGATGCCACTGGAAACTTCCCATACTTTGCTATCCAAGCCGTTGCTATGAATAGCAGTAAAAGCGTTAACCGAATTGATAAAACTTTCGACAATCAGTCGGGTTGGTGAATTGTCTCTATTACTCAATATCGCGATGCTGAATTTTTTGCCCTCTTTGTAGCTTGGGGAAAAATCATTTTTAAAATAAATAAAATCATCTGTTATCCCAGTTGTAATTAGCCGGGTTCCTTCATCCACAGAGGTTACCTTCTGAACTTCAAAAGAAGTCAATATCTCCTTTGTATGGAGAAACTGATTAAGCCGTTCGGCGATTGCCCCACCATCATCATCAAAATAAGCGACCTTAGTCTTTTCAACCTTTGGGCCGTAATTCACATTCGTTATGACATTTGCAGTAGTTATGTAGGCCAGTAAGGGCACCCCGATAAGCAAAAGGATCAATTTCCAGTTCTTGATATTTCTGAGAAGTGTATAATAGGCGATTGGGAAAACACTCACTAAATTCACTCCCTTAATCCTTCAATGACCTGCCTGTTAAGGTCAAAAACACTGTTTCCAGGCTTGGTTGTTCTACATTGAGTGCTAAAATTTCACTGCTTTCGGCTACATAGTTAATAATCCCGTTAAGGTTCTTGCTGTTCTTCCGGGAGATAACCGTCAACTCATTGCCATTAACGTAGACCTCTTTCACTCCAGCAAGTTTCTTAATATTGTCAACCAAGGTATAGTTCAGAGTGGAAAGCACTATGACTACCCTTTGATCACTTGTCATCAGGGCCTTAAGTTCATCTTTGCTTCCCTTAGCGATAACCCGCCCTTGATCCATGATGACGACTCTCGTACAGATCTCTTCCACCTCCTCCATATAATGAGAGATATAAATGATGGTGGCACCTTTTTTGTTTAATTGTTGAACTGATTGAAGAATGTGCCTTCTGGACTGAGGGTCTATTCCAACCGTCGGTTCATCCATAATGATCAGCTTGGGATGATGGACAATGGCGCAGGCTATGTTTAGCCGTCTTTTCATCCCATTGGAATACTTTCTGGGATATTCTTTCTTTTTCTCCATCAGACCGGTCAACTTCAGCGCTTCCTCCACCCGCTCCTTTAGAAGTGATCCTTTTAAGCCATAAAGCTTTCCAAAATAGCAAAGGTTTTCATAGGCGGTGAGGTCTTCAAATATGGCCAAATCCTGAGGTACAACACCTAAATCTCTCTTGATTTCCAACTCATGGTCCTTGGGATTTTTGCCAAAAATTGTTATTTCACCACTGTCCAACCTTTTTATCCCAATCAAAGCATTGATGGCAGTGGTTTTCCCCGCCCCGTTTGGACCTAAGAGGCCAAAGATCTCACCCTCTTCGATGGTAAAGCTGACATTATCAACAGCTAGCACATCTTTGTAGCGTTTAACCAGATTTTTTGCTTCAACTAACATTACTAACCCTCCCTATATAAATTTGATTTTTCTTGGTTTTCCTCTTGTTTTCATAGAATTGCTAATTCACCAAAAGAACTTATCAAGGATAGAACTTGCATTGAATGCTTAATTCAGAGAAATTGAGTATGGCA
>NZ_NADJ01000033.1 GCF_002196705.1 Desulfosporosinus sp. FKB | reverse complement strand
GCCATACTCAATTTCTCTGAATTAAGCATTCAATGCAAGTTCTATCCTTGATAAGTTCTTTTGGTGAATTAGCAATTCTATGAAAACAAGAGGAAAACCAAGAAAAATCAAATTTATATAGGGAGAGAAGAGGATGAAAAAGCTTGTTTATCTTTTAATAGTAGGAATCATATTTACATTAACCGGGTGCGGAACAACTAATGTTCCAACAAAAGTTACATCCAGCACTCCGACCACAGACCAATCATCGGCTCCAAAAAATGAAACATTCAAGGTAGGAGACACGTTTAAGTTAGGCGATTTACAATACAAGGTAAATGGCATAAGAACTTCAGGCGGTAAAAATCAATATATGAAACCTAAGGATGGAAACGTATTTTTGCTTATTGATATGACCATTGTGAACAACGGAAGTCAAGACGCTTCTATTAGTAGTATGTTATCATTTAAACTAACAGATAAAGACGGCAGGAGCCAAGACATAAGCATTGAAGCTTTAAGCGAAGCAAACGGTAAATTGGATGGGTCAATCCCACCCGGCAAAAAAATGACCGGTGAGTTAGGATATGAGGTACCAAAAGCATCCAAATCTTTTGAATTAGAAATAAAAAATGACCTATTTAGTAATGGTACTGCAACTGTAGAGATTCCGGTTAACTAAGGATATGGACCCATGTTGCCTGGATCCTTCCAGCAAATAATATTACCAGGTATTAACTATGCTAACATAAAAAGAGAGCGATTAAGCTCTCTTTTCTAATGGGACACAATAATATTAATCACCTGGCTCTTTTTCCATGAACGATATAAGAATTCGTTAATCAATTCATCAAGTTTCATGCTAACTTGAATTACCCTCGGATCTCTTAGGCCTTTATCGGCAGCAATTTTTATCATATGGGCTCTAGTGTTTTCGATTTGTTCATCAAGAGTCAATAAGAACACTCCTAAGCTTTATCATTATGACCTTTATAATTACTTCTATATAATAATATCCATCTATAGCTAATGACAAATATATAATAGTCATGTTAGGCATGAACAAAAGTTATATAAAATTAAAAAGGCTCCCATCGCGGGAGCCTCTATATCTTCCAAAGCATCCACTTACAACTATTCAATTCATACTTAATCTCAAACCGTTTCAGCTATGCAATATAGTGTAGTTAATATTATAGTATATTGATGGTGGTGTAATTCTTACTTATGGTAAAAAGGGATTTTATGTTGCAAGAAAATCAAGGTTGATATGTTCACTAACCTCGAACATAAAAGGAGATAAGATGTCAAATATCATTGAGATAAGCGATTTTTCATCGTCCAATTTGGATGTCTTTGCTCGCCTGACGGAAACCAGCTGCGCAACCGGTTGGAGCCGGAGATGGGCATCTTTATTGCGGAGAGTACCAAGGTAATTGGACTGGATGCGAGCCTATTTCACTTTTGATGGAGCGCAAATACATTGCAGGGCAGGCGCACGGTATAATCACCCGCTGCGGAGATGTCCCCGTCTATACTGCCGATAGCAACCTGCTAGCAGGGCTGACAGGTTTTCAGCTGACCCGCGGTGTGCTGTGTGCCATGCGGCGTCCTCATCTACCCAGCGTTAAGGAGGCGTGTGCCGGTGCAAGTCGAGTGGCTGTGCTTGAAGGTATTGCGGACTCTACCAACGTCGGTGCCATTTTTCGCTCGGCTGCGGCGCTAGGCATCGATACCGTGTTGCTTACCCCCTCATGCTGTGACCCACTGTGCCGGCGTGCGGTGAGGGTGAGCATGGGTACCATCTTCCAAGTGCCATGGGCCCGTATTGGCAGCGAACCCTCGCAGTGGCCGCAGCAGGGCATGAAGAGTCTGCGCAAGCTGGGCTTTAAGACCGTTGCCATGGCTTTAAATGATAACGCTGTCAGCATAGACGATCCGCAGCTCATGGCAGAGGAAAAGCTTGCTATCGTATTGGGTTCAGAAGGTAATGGACTGGCGCCCTGCACGATTGCTGACTGCGATTACACCGCGTGCATCCCCATGTCCCATAACGTGGACTCTCTGAACGTTGCTGCAGCCAGCGCCGTGGCCTTTTGGCAACTCAGGGTCCGGTAAGCTTTTATATTCACATAATACGTCGTAAAATAAGAATAACTAGCAGCTTTAAGGTGTTCAGATACGTATTCGTTTATTGGTCTTTAGCGAACATAAGATGCCTTACTTTTTGAGTCTTGTAGAATATGGTAAAGATCCGTATTTCAGGCCACACCATAAATCTTTCCCATATTTTATATTGTTGTATTAAGGTCCTGTTCCAGCACTTTTAACTTTCCATTCGTCACTATCTTTTATTAAATAAAAAAAGTGAATATCTGCAAAGTCGCCTATAACTCCATTAACAAGAAATAACTCACCGTACTCTGGGTCATATGTATGTGAATCTCTTACCATCATTGTTAATATACATGAGTTGCCGTTTTCTTTAATGTATTTAGCTATTACTTGCTCTTGTGGTGTTTTAGGTCTTAAGAATAACCAAATTATTAGAATTAATATAATGCTAAATGTCAGCTTGTAGGTGTTTTTAAATTTTGATTGTATTCGTGAGAGGATAAAAATAAAAATTTGTATATTTATCGTGACGATAAAAAACATAAGTATAGCGTTTAATTTATAGACGGAGTAAAACCAAATTATAGGGAAAATAATTATTGAGACTACGATGCCTACTATAATTTTTATTAGGTCGGATTTATAGTCATTCAAACTACGTGACCCCATTCCTCTTTATCAATCTATTGTCTCCTTTGATGATTTTACCATTATTACCAAGATAATAGAACATTTTTTAATATACTCTAATATTTGGTTTTGAAATGTATCTTTATTGAACTTCTACTAATCCTACAAACTATAACTTAGCGTAAGTTTGTTCTAACTTCCAGTTATAGACAAAATTAAAATGTGGTTTGTCCTTACCAAATCGATTATTACACATTGCTATTGACGAATTCGCGCGAAATATGTCCATAAACAAAAAAACCTCTCCCACCATTGATGGTGAGAGAGGGCTTTGCTCTTAGCTCGCTACTACGGCTGGCACCACGCTTTTATTATGCGTTTTGGGAGGTTTGGGCTTGCGGGTCCAGCTGGGCTAGTTGAGTATCAGGAGTAACTTGGGTTGCCTGAGTAGATTGAGGTGCCAGTACTCCCTGGACAGCAGTAGCGGCTTGACTTATTGCTTGGTTTACCGCCGTAGATGCCGCCTGTTGAGCAATTGGCGTTACAACTTGCTTTACAGCGCTAGAGGTTGCCTCCTGGACGGCTTGATCCGGAGAGGTTACTAAAGTATCTTTAGTAACTCCATCTTTATTCATATCAAACACACCGGTTTCGATCATATCCTTAGCGGCTTTCTGTATTTCCGGCGTCGGCTCGTACCCGGCAATCTTGAGCATATTCATGGCAGCATCATAAGCATTTTGGTCTCGATGGTCCTTGGTGATCTGGCTGGAGTTACATTTTTGTTCAGCAGCTTTGACGCCAGCTTGAGCGACTTGAATTACCGTGTTGATGATCGTTTCATAATTTGTCTGAAAACCCGCATTTCATGCGGGTTTAACTGTTTCTTTAGAGGCTTTCAAGCCTCATTTTTAACCACCTGAAATTAAACCATTATTACAACGAGCACTTGATGTATCAACTCAAAGAGTTCAAACCATGGATAATATTTTTAACTCAATTAACCTTCCTATTCCTCAAGGCTTTACTGAAAAAGATGTGGATGCAAATGTTCAACCTTTATTCTCTGATACTTTCCGAATGCTTTATACTAGGCTTATGCATAAATATGATTTAATTAATTACGCGAAAGCATTAACCACTGCCTATCGTTTGGATTTAAGGAACTTTTATTCCCAGGCTCTTGAAGACTCAAAAGGTATTTTTCAGAAATTTACAGACATCCTCTTAGGAAAAGGGGTACTTCCCAAAGCACCAAGTATTGTAATACCTGACCGTGTGGATACTGTTCACACCAAAAAATATTTTGGAAACTTCCTCGGAAGTGTATTTACTGACCAACGTCCGTTAAATGCTTTAGAAATAGGTCAGATTTATACCATTATAGAAACAGACCAACTTATAAGAACACTAAAAACTGCTTATGCACAGGTTGTAAAATCGAGAGAAGTTCTAAATTATCTGCTTTGGTGCAAGGAAAAACTAGAAAGTCATATGAGAAAACTAACTGAAATTCTTGAAAAAGAAGAAATTCCAGTACCAGTTATTTCTGAAGTTTTAGTGACTGATTCAAGACAATCACCTTATAGCGATAAGCTAATCCTAAGCCATTTTACCGCCACTACAGCATTTCAGATTACAGCAGTTGGGCTTGTAATGCCAGATATATCAAGAAAAGATGTTGTATTAGCTATGGCAGGAATAACAACTGACCTTCTTCAAATCGCTAAAAGAGGTGCAGAACTAATGATAGAAAGTGGATGGTTAGAAAGGATACCTCAGACCGTAAACCGAGAAGAGTTAATAATGCACTAAACTATTGACTTGATATTATTTTTATATTAAATATAGCAATAGCTCAAAACTAAAAATAACTGGTTTAAATAGCTAAAATTTAAAGACCAGGGGGTGTCGCAAAACCACTTCTTTTAGTGGTGAGTGATGCTCCCCATTTTTTCTCCTTTGAACTATTTTGTTGTTGGATTGAAATATTTTGTGGATGAAGGGGTTTCCCCATTCGTTCGTTTTGTACAATTACTCAATCAAATTATATATTCGACACCTGTGAGCCTTTCGCTTAGATCCCACAGTCGCCTGGCTGATTCAGGATCAATTGCCCATGGGCGAACGCCTGTGGCACTGAGGCTATCGGCTGATTCTGCGGTTGATATGTCACAATCCTCACAATAGACACCACCCATTCCATCAAGTTGATTGCTGGTTGCACACCAAACGCTGGTCGCTGCGCCTTGTTCCACTGTCTTGAATTGGGCGTTGTTTTCATTGCTAACAACTTGTCCCTGCTCATCTTTAATCGGTTTGGGTCCCAACTCTGCTTCGGTCAAATCTCGCCCTAGGCCGGTATACGGCACTAACCCAGGGTGAACAGAGAAGGCTCGAATATCAAAGTTTCTGCCTCTCTTGTCTAATTCCAGGGCAAACAGGATGTTAGCAGTTTTAGATTGTGCGTAAGCTCTCCACTTCTCGTATTCATGATGCTTAAAATTCGGATCCTCGAAATCAACCCCGCCGAGACGATGGCCGCGTGAGGAGACCGCAACAACTCTTGCACCACAGGCTATCTTCAGGGCTGGGCAAAGTTTTGACGTCAACTGAAAATGGCCTAAATGATTCGTTGAGAACTGTGACTCATAACCACGCGCATCACGTCTAAGCGGAGGCGCCATCACACCTGCGCTGTTGACAAGGATGTGCAAAGGTCTGCCTGTGGCAAGAAAGCGTTGTGCGAAATTGTCGATAGAGTTCGAGTTCATGAGATCAAGTTCTTCTAGTTCCACATTCGGTATCTTTTCAAGTGAAGCTCGAGCCTTCTCTGGCGTTCTTGCAGGAACAATTACCGTGGCACCGACATTTGCCAAGGCACGCGTAGTCTCTAATCCGATACCGGAGTAACCACCTGTTACAATCGCTGTTTTTCCTGAAAGGTCGCAGTTTGCCACTATCTCTCTTGCCGTTGTCAGCGAGCCGTATCCTGACTGAATAGGTGACTGTTTTGTAAAATTCATTTTGCCACTCCCTACTAAAAATTGATAATGTCAGCTTATCTCTTAAAGTCGGCTCTAAGTCAAGAGAAAAAGTTTAAATGATCTTGATGAGAGGAACTCTAAGTTATACATTTAATTATATTAGTAGTTTTAAGGAGTAAAGACGATGAAATATTCAATTAAAGAAGTATCCGAGAAATTCAAATTATCTGCTCATACGTTGCGTTTTTATGAGAAAGAGGGAGTATTGCCGACTATTCAGCGAGACGAGAGTGGTCGAAGGGTTTACAGTGATAAGGACCTTGGATTAATTCAAATTATTTGTTGTATGCGTATAACGGGTATGTCTTTAGAATACATAAAAAAATACGTTAGGCTGTGTATTCTTGGCGATAATACAGTTCCGGAACGACATCAAATGATTCTTTCTCAAAAAGAAATAATCGAAGATCGCATTAAGGAATATCAAGATCTTTTGAATGTGGTCAATTGGAAGCTACAATATTATGATAACCGAATGCATGAAAATGATCCCACCGCCATCAATTGAACGTCCTTATCTATTCAAAATACCCTTTGCTAAACTTCCAACTAAAGAACAGCCCTGCACTACAAAGAACGCCCTTTGGTTATGGCGTTCTTTGCACATAATGAGTCAAGAGCGACGTAACTATTGAAGTTGAAAATACGAACAATGCTCTTTGATAATTGAATAATGCAGTGAAACGATTATATGAAAACATTCAATTGAATTGCTGGAATAAATTGTATTTAAGCGATATAATTAGAAGTGATTAAGTCAAAATGTTAGGATATGGCGAAGTAACTATTAAAAATATAAATCAGGAAAAGTAATCTTTAAGAATTACGTAGGGTTGTAAAAAACGGGAAGATGTACTGTATTACTATTATTATAATTATGTATGATAATATAAATTGAACAAAAGATTATTTATATGATAGTTTACCAGAACTTTAATTCAATCCATTAATTAAAGTTTTTCTTAATAGAATCATCTTTTTCAAAGGAGGGTATTTTAAATGAAGAAAATGAAATTTTGCATGTCGACAGTTCTTGCGCTTACATTATCTTTAACTCTTGGTTCAACAGTTTATGCAGATTCGTTAACAGGCATAACAAGCACAAATAATACTAACTTATATTTTGAAAGTAATAGGATAATGGCTGATCAGCTGGCAGTAAATGCAACTTCGAACTTATTATCTATCGGATCACTTCATGACATAACAATACATGAACCTACTATGGTAAGCAATTTAAACTTAAGGTCGAATATCTTAGTTACAACTACGGAAGGGACTATGATAGTACAAGTAGAGTGGTCCGATTATTCCGGCGTAAGTATAAATTCAACCACTCAACTAAGCGGTAAAGCCGTATTGCCTCCAAGTATTTCAAATACTGCTAATATAAAGTTAGACGTAACTCAGAAAGTAGTCTATAAGGGATCGGGACTTCAAAGCAATCTAGGTACGGTCATGGATAACAAGATAATCAATATACCTCCAGCTACAACTATACCGGAATTAATAAGTAACTTAACATACAACGGTACAACTCTCACAGATACAGACAAAATGTCTGCAATCGTCGTAGACAGATATAACGAAACATTAAATGACGGTATCGTAGACGATGGAGATTCATTACAAATCTCTGATGGGCTATACACGCATACTTATTATCTTAGTATCATATCTGGAACACCGTCAAATTCAAGTTTGTTATTATCTATAATTCCCCCTCAACCAATACTGGTACCTATTACCGGAATGGAGGGTAATATAAACTTACCCATTGTACGCATTGATACTACGAGTGGAATTGTAAACTTACCTGTTCAATGGGACATACCAATAAATTTAAGTATATCGAAAAATGTTCAAATAACCGGCACGATTGTAATGCCGGATAATATTTATAATTTAGGTGGGGCACAGTTTCTTGTTTATCAAGATTTAGATTATAAACCAATTAGGATTCCCAGCACACTTGGTATTATCGGTAAAAACTCCATAATGAGAATACCAGTAGGAACTACTGTATCAAGTTTAATAAACAGCTTAACTAATGCTGATTCATATAGTCTTGCGGTTAAGGACAAAAACAATAATACTTATACTTTAAGGACTGATGCTGCTATTGAAACAGGAGATAGCCTTGTAGTGACTAGTGGAAATACTAACTATAACTTTTATCTATCCACGTTAAATTAGGTACCGACTGCTGGATAGCAACCTGAGCGCCACGCTAAAACCTCCTAGCTTCCAATATATACTGTTTTTACCAGAATACCAAAAGCCAGAAGGTTTTTTTGAGTGGCTATGGTCATTGGACCTTCTTACAATTTGAATTTACCCACTAATTGAGTGAGGGTTTCCCCTATTTTTGCCAAAGCTTCTGCAGATTGACTCACTGAGATCATTGTAGCTGACTGTTCCTCAGATGAAGCTGAAACTTCTTGAGTATTAGCTGCAGCTTCCTCAGCAATGATACCAATATTTTCTACGGATTTAACTGCTTGGGAACCCCCTTCGGCTATTTGTTTTGTTGCTTCAGTAACTTGATGAATCTGTTCAACTACCGTTTTGACCTCAGTCACAATGGCTTTAAACGAATTACCCGCGAGATTTACAGTTTCTACTCCCGCTGCAACCTCTCCTTTGCCCTTTTCCATAATTCCTACTGCACGTTTGACTTCATGTTGAATATTACTAATCAAGGTCGAAATTTGAGCAGCAGACATTGAGCACCTGTTTTGCGGCTATGCGGCCTTATTGCCGCTTGAACTGACTATTTCCGCATTCTCAGCAACCTTTTGTGTATGTGCTGCCAGTTGCTTAATAACCTCACTTATTTCTTCAACGGTCCTAGCTTGCTCAGTTGCTCCCGAATCATAAGAACCTCTTTGCCATTCACTTTGTATGAGATAGGATCGAGGATAGTTTCTTTATGAGTCTTTTTCAGAATTAAGTAATAATCTCCGGCACCCGGTTTTTCATAATCCGTAAGTGGTGCTAACTTGATATTTCCGTCTCCTCGATTCCAGTATGGTATAAAGCGTCCCGTTGCATCATATCCCGGCTGATTTTCATAGTTAGCATCATGCCCATCGAGTGCATTGGGCTCCCATACAAGTCCAGGTTGCCAAAAACCAATACCCAGATCGTACTACTATGAATGCTATGATATAACTTGTGGGACGTTTAAGAGGATTTTCTCTATTTTGGCAACTTTGAGATATCAGATTTGGATCTCGCGTAAGTATCAGCAGCCTTTTACTTGAAAATTTTGGCTAGTATCATTCCTTAGGAAATATGAGAAACTAAATTAAAATCTATAAGGAGAAAGGGATTGATGACATGGGATTAATGAGAAGGAAAGGGAATTTACTAAGTCCTCGTTCGTTAATTATCCATACGATTGGTATCGCCGGCGTTGTTTGGTTAGGCAAGATCTGGGGGAAAAATGAATATTAATTTTGTCCAAAAGCGTAATTCTTCAATTACTCCGGACAAATGATTAATTCATTGTACTTTCTATAAGTTAAGGAGTAGATTTTTTTCTACTCCCAGCATCTTCTTTTTGTACAAATCAAGTGCAGTTTTTCCGAAGTTCGTAGTGGCAAGTTCTCGTTGCTAAGTTTGCATTTTAACCTTCAGCTATAACTTATTTTTAGTTAGTGGTAATTTAACAAAACACCATACATAACTCAAAAACTACTATCATAGAAAGACTAATCTTCATACTTAATTAAATAAAACGCCAAAGGCACCCTTTACTTGAGGGCCTTTGGCATTGGTTGGTTCTAGAACCATTTCTTTCGCTTAAATACTAGAATAACGATTGACACTAAAATAATTATTGATGCATAAAAGACATCCATGCCATATTTATAGTGAATCAATGGCATACCATCAAAGTTCATTCCAAAGAAGCTTGTCAATATGTTAATGGGTAATAATACCGTAGCTAAAATGGTTAGAAACTTCATGATATCATTTGATTTATTATCCATTGAAGCTTGATATGCTTCTCTAAGATTCTCCATTAGTTCTACCAGCTGCCTAGCATTGTCTAATTCAGACTGTATGCTCATCACTAAATCGTTCCATAATGGAGTTTCCTGTTTAATGCGGATAAATACTGATAAATGTTCATTGATTTGTTTCTTCAATTTAATTACTTTTCTATGTAGTTTAAAAATCCTCGCCTCTTGATATTTTTCAGGTCGTTCTAATATCTCTTCCTCTAACTCATCAACGGATGATTCTACGCCTTCAATTTTGTTTTGGATTTTTTCCAATGATTCAAAGCCAATGAGACATAATAAATCGTAAGAACTATGAACCAATTTACTGGATTTCCAGTTTTCGATCTTATTATCCAACTTGCTATTGCTATTCTTATCGAGCAAAAAACAATCGTTGACTATTAATATTCTGGTATGTAGATGATCATTTTTAAGGCTAATAAAGCATATTGAATCACTTAATTGCTTTGAAAAACTTTTTCTTTTACTGAGACTATTAAGAGCGTTTACCTGTTCTAAACTAATTATATCTTTTTTGGCTTGGGTTTGTTCCAGAATGCTATTAACTTCTTTCCACGAATCAAAATCTATAACTCTTATTTTCATAAAAAACTCCACTGATTTTTTTATTGAAGTTTGGAATCCTTCAATTAATGTGTATGTTATGGAATTCAAATATTCGGGATTCCCGTTAAAAAAACCTCTTTTTTAACTAAATTTCTAACAAGCCTATATCTTTTTAAACACAAAAGACTAATTAGCCAAGTGCCACGAAGGTCTTATACCGATCCGCGAGGCTGACTGTCCGGGATTCTGCAAATATTCCTTCATTAAGAAATGGAATTAAAAAGTAAGAATTAAGCCCATTGGCTTTCATTTCTAGCCAAATTTTAAGGAGTAGATTTACTCTACTCCCATTTGGACTATAAACAATATTCTTGCAGTCAAAACTCTCTAATCGGCAACTTCTAATAAATTATATTCTTCAATTGCCAACAACTTTTCAGGATCAAGAAAGATAACCATTCTGTCGTCAATTTTTACGATTCCTTTTAGATAACCATTATTTTGGGAAACAAACTCAGGTGCTGGCTGAATGTCTTCTTCATTGAATTTAACAATGTCCGTTACTTCATCTACGATACATCCGGCAATTGTGCCGTTAAGATTCAGCATAACAAACTTGCTATCCTCGGGATATTCGTTAAGCGTTAAATTGAATTTCTTGCGAAGATTAAAAATATAATTAACTCGGCCCCGCAAATTGATGATTCCTTCGATTGCAGAAGGTAGCCCGGGAACAGTTTGTATTTTAAACTTACTCGATCGTAAAATTCCATTTACCGTTGTCACATCTACACCATATTCTTCACCATCAAGTGCAAAAATCACCAACTGGTTAATAGCCATTTGGTCCTCCCCCTTTCAGAGTATAAATTCTACATTTCAGAAGCTAACGCATTTAGCTGTTCGGTTAACGCAGAAATTTCCTCAATACTAGAAGTAACCTCTTGAATCGCTGCAGCTTGCTGTTCTACGGTTGCAGTAGTTTCATTCCCCATGTCAACGGTTTTATGAACCGAATCAATGATTGAAGTTGTGAGTTCTTTGATTTTACCCACAGTTTGTTTGGAATCCTCCGATAATTTTCTAATCTCTTGAGCTACAACGCCGAACCCTAAGCCAGCTTCTCCCGCTCTTGCTGCCTCAATCGCAGCATTCAAACCGAGCAGTCGAGTTTCATCGGCAATTTCCTTAATGAAATCCATGACATTATTGATTTGCCCTGTCACAGCATTAACATTCTTGATTTCTGAATTGAGATTTAATTGATTGTCATTTACAACGGTTGATGAAGCTGCTAATTGTTCCATAGTCGCAGATATCTGATGAAGACTATCATTAAGTGTTGCAGCGGTTGCTTTTAATTTTCGCTGTTGATACGCAGCTTTGGACAAGGTATTGGCTACGATGAAGAGAACGTTGGCAGCCGCCTCAATCCTTTCACGTGATAACTGTGTAACTTCGTGGACAGATTCAACGTACCCATCAGGATCAACGCCAATCTCTCCCGCGATACGTCGGTATTTAGTTTCGTCAGGAGCAGTGGTTAATACTTGGCCGCCCAAAATGGTTCCAATTTGATTCCCTTCAAGCATAATCGGTGCCGCAAAATCTATAAGCCCTGCATGACATTCGTAGACTACAGGTTTCCCGGAACGAGCGGCTTCCTCGCCGCCTTTTCTATGGGATTCCGCACACCTTTTATCGCCCCGTTCTGTTGAATGGGTATAATGACTACAAAATCTTGTATAACTGCTCGGATTGGTAACCGGATTTCCCTCTAAATCTACTGTTACACTAGCTAATCCGCATCCCTTTGCAAAGTCATCCTGAAACTGTTGTAGAAAATCAAGGTCAATAACATCGGAAATTTTTATTTGGGACAGATCGTTTTGAGAGAGAGTCAGATTACTTATTGTTTCCTTTTGTGCCATTTTTCATTTCCTCCCTAAATAATCTTAACAACAAAAACCTTCTCTACATTTTCTTAGGATGTGTTGTTAAAGTTTGCCAGTAAAAAACCGCTAGAGGCCTTGTATCCATCTCTCAAACATTTTGAATCTCAGCGTTTACATCCACAATATGTTCGACTGAATTCGATATAATATTTATAATTTTATTATTATTGCTCAATTTATCCTACATTTCGACACTTGTCAAACCAATGTTTTCCAATAATTATTTCACCTTCCCCTAAGTCCTTAGAAGACGATTATCAAAACAATGAGAGCTTAAAACTAAGCTCCCAAGTTAAAAATATGTTTCGAATCAATTTTGTAAGCCTCTAATGACCCTTTAAGTCTTAGGAAATTTCCAAAATTTTATATTGCACAAAGCCTGAGGGAGCAGCTACATTTACAATAGATCCCTTAGATTTGCCAAGAACTGCTCTCCCAACAGGAGATTCGTTAGAAATTTTATTGGTATCAGGATCTGCTTCGACAGAACCTACTATGTAATATTCTTCTTCATCATCAAACTCGACATCTCTCAAAAGAACTTTAGCACCCAGAGTTACAACGTCAGTTTCTTTAACATCGTGAATAACCTTTACATTACCAAGCATTTTCTCTAAGGCAATAATCCTTGTTTCAATAAAGGCTTGTTCATCCTTGGCATCATCATACTCTGAATTTTCGCTAATATCCCCAAAATCAATGGCCTGTTTTATGCGGCCTGCAACTTCCTTCCGTTTCACAGTCTTATAGAGTTCTAACTCTTCTTCAAGTTGCTTTAAACCTTCTGCCGTTAAAATCGTTTCGTTTACAGCCATGTTTTCTTGCTCCCTTATTTTAGCTCATAGTTTACTAAGTAAGTGCAAAAATCATTGCAATTCGATTAGAAATATTATAATAATATTTGAAAATATTGTCAAATATTGAATAATATTGCACAATGAATTGCACTGCAGTTATATAAATCTAACTTTTAGAACTGTAATTTATCCTACTAGGAACGCAGCTAAAGTAGTTGAGTTGAAGTAAATATACGCCGATTAAATACCCCAACTACTTACATCTTTAAATATTGTGAAAGGAAATCATCCGGAAGAATTTTATAACCTAAAACTATTTCCCGTTCAAGTGATTGTGAGGTTATTAGAAAACCTAAAAAATTGAGCACAACTTTTGAATCTTCGTCTTCTTGAATTAGAATTAAAGAACAATATTTATTATTCAGGAAGAAGGTCATTAAAATCGAACAAAGTGCCTCAACAAACCCACGTGAATTCTCTAAATTTGGCGAAAAATAAATACGTTTTCCTGTTAACGTTTCAAGCTCAATATGGGCAGGCAATAACTCTTTTATAAGTTCCGTCAAATCTTCACGTTCCCATCGTACTATCATTTCTTTCCCCCTTAGTCGTCCGTAGCAACGAGGGATTCTGTCTACTGTTATATTAAATGCCATATATAGTAATTTATGTTCGGGCTTGAGGAATAACCATAACAAAAAGAAATACTCCCACGTTGATGCTGGGAGTATTTCCGTGTTTAAGTTGTTGTGGAGTGGACATGAGTTGCTGAATTTACTTCGTTGTTTATCACCGTTACTAATCGTTTATAAATAAAGTCTGACATTAGCTTATTACCCTTATCATTGGGATGAAGAACGTCTTCAAGCAGTTCACTTAAACTATGATGATCCCTTGGAAATGCGCTCCAGGCATCTAACAAGTATGACCCTGTCTTAGCAGAGACATCAATTATTGTAGATCTAATTCCGGTAAATTTGGACTCATCCGGAGAAATCATAGGTGGTTCTACAATGCAAAATATATCTGCGTTAGGAGCTCGGCCTTTGATAATAGTTATTAACTCTGTATATTTTTCACTAAATTGTTCTGGAGTTGAAAAATTCCTGTCGATTCTCCCTAAGCAAATAAATACAGCATCTGTGGTGCTGCTAATTTCCTTAGCTTTATTTAAGGAATAATCAATAAGCTTTCCTGACGAACCTTTATTATCCCAGACTATTTTGTGTCCATAGGTGTCAAACAAGGATTTATTCAAATCTGAATTCCACCCCGTTGTAGATGGATCGGACGCACCTTGACTAACAGAAATTGAGTCTCCCAAAATCACGGCGTTAATTGTACCATTTTTCAGCTTACTTAGGCCTTTCAAGGGCTGAAGTTTAGTAACTGTTGGAGCAGTTGGAGCGGTCTCACTTTTTTGGGATGCCTGCACTGTTTGCCGAAAACTAAGTGCCAGACCTGCTGATGCTAATATGAATAAAACTAATATAGATATACTTAACTTTCTCATTAATCCCTTCCTATTTCTAGTGTTTAATTACATTTAATATCTTTTACCAGAACAAAAACAATAGCCAATATAAAAAATGATAGTTATTCCAACAACTCAAAAAGATAATAAGCTCTAGTATTTCAACAACTTAAAATGTAATGACCTTTAGTTAAAATATTATACTATAAATTTTTGCCTTTGTGGGTATATATAAATTTAGTAATTTTTTCTTTCAAGGAGACAAAAGTCATTCATAAATAAAGCCTCTTTACCTTAAAAACTTTTAATTTTCTAAAGGTTTTAGCTTAGTAATTTAACTATTATGATTATGTAATGCATGTATTTTAATAATCCCTAATCTGCACCAGGCCTTGCAGTCATTCCACTGACTCTGTATTCTGCGGCAAGCAGTTCATGATCTTGGTGATCCAAAATTTATCATCGCCATTTTCAAACTTTGTTTTTAGCCACCGCCTTCAATAGCAATCAAAACAGGCCAGTCGTTTTTTTCGACTGGCCTGTTTATTATTAATCAAATATACGTTGTCTTCTGTAAGAGAAGAGTTAATTAACAATATAGACTTGACTTTGCAGCAGTTTCCCTGAGCTATCGTATGCATAGACTGTCACTTTACTGCCCTGCTTCAGGCCAACCATTCCCACACTGTAGCTATTATTGCCTTGATATATCATATTGGTCGAGTTGATCTTGACACTAAAAACATCCGGACCTGTAACCACAGAGAAATTCGAAAACAAACTCGAATAGCTATCTGATACAGAATAGATCTCTGTGCCCGCTGTAGTTATCATAAACGGCATTACAATAGACTGAGCTAAGTGTTGCTTTCCCCCATTGAAAGTGATATCTCCGTTAATATAAAGCCAATATTTGTTCCCCGCAAGGTATGCGGAAACAGGTTTAACTTGAACCGTAAGACCGTCAGAGGAGAGACTTAAGGTGGTGCTTACCAGCTTGTCGTTATCATCGGTAACATAAATATTAGCTTTATTAACGCCAGCGCTGTCCATCGGGGCACTAAGTTTTACTGTCCAAACTTTATGGGTATCTGTAGTTGTCTGCATTTGCCAAGTAGTATACCCTGCCGGTACAGTTGCGGCTTGAGCCGGAGCTACCCAAATTAACAAGGAAACTATTATTAAAAGAAGAGAAAAGTATTTTTTCACCATATACACCTCCAGCTTTATCAAATTAATGGGTCCTAACCTTTAAATCGCTCGGTAAATAGTATTTTAGAATATTTGACAACAGACTTGAGTTATTTACCAAGCTGTACAAGCTGTAATAGCCACTCAGATCGGTCGATGGAGCCAAGCTATACGTCTTTGGGCTACTAATTTTTTCATAACAAGTTTGAACAACATTGCCGCCCTCCATTGCGGTTATAGTCATATCAAAGGATGTAGAAGAAGAGGTGGAACTCGTTGTGGATGTTGTTGCGGAAGAGGAATTATCTGTAGCAAATGCAATATTAAATTTCCGTCCAGTAGTACTATCAATAGGCGTACTACTTGTGTAGGGTGTGGAATTTATTACAACTTTTACGGAATCAACATGGGGATCCGTATAAATATCAAACGAATTGATTGTATCCGTAACCGACGATGAGCCGCCAGAGGAAGTAGTGCCAGTATTCGAAACTGTAGCCTGTTGATATACAATAGAGGTGATATATTTCGTTGGTACGTCGAGATAAATATCAGTTAAAGGTATTTGATTAATATAATTTACAAGGCTTCCATCCTTCATTAGAGAATCTAAGTATCCCCGGTCAGTAGTTGAGGGCATATTGATAACTATTTGCGCACTAACAGGAACATCAGCGGTCGCTTGATAGAGTACCGTTTTGGGGATCTTTGCCAAGCTGATTGTCTGATTTTTAATAATATTGTAACTAGACACTGGTGGTAGCGTTATAGTAAGAGTATCGTTGGAATAAGAAGTTTGGGAAATCACATATTTGCTCGAAGAATTACTAGTTAGGGCAGCTTGAACCAATGCCCAACTTGCACTACTAGTGTCAGCAGTAAAACTTTTTACCAGCGAACTTTTCTTCGCGCTGGTGGTGGGCAAACTTGGATCCCATTGTATTCCTCCAAGAAGTATAATTTTAATTGTCTGGCCTCCTGACACTATGTCGGTAGCCGAAGTAATTGAGGTAGTCAGATTGACGGAATACGAACTAATTACCTGTCCAATTTGAAGTTTATTAACAGTATCCGTTAAATTCTTTGAGGAACTTAAAGCCTCATTAATCAACATCGGGAAAGGAAGTGGATCACCGGATCCGTTGATTTCAAACGTAACCGTTTCAGAGTTCGTTAAAGTAGTTGAAATGGGCGGAAGCTTGATAGTCAGAGCACTATTGCTTCGTGTGATATTTTGAGGTTTGATTGCAGCTTTAATTGTGCTCCAGTTAGAACCGGTTGAAGTAAAAGAATCTAAAAGTTTAGCGACTTTTGCTTCGGTCGTTACATCAGATGCCCAAGTAGCATTTTTTAGGGTAAGGATAATGGTCTTGCCGCCTGTAGTTACTGCCTTGCTATCCAGCGGAGCGGTTACTGCTGTACCACTTAAGGTAACGGTGACAGCTTTGATCGTTATTGAACCGGCGTTAATAGGGGTTGCAATCGATGTTGTAAAATAGTAAGGGACACCCGAAACAGTGGTGCCATTTGGAATGTTAACATTGATAGTTTGATCCTGATCGAGGTGATAATTAGCAATTGGCGGAAGGGTAATTGTTAATATCTTGTCACCAGTTCGGACAACACTAGAAGGATTATTTTCAATGGCTTGTCTTAAATAAGATAAAATATTGGCTGGATCAGTAGCGGTAGTAGTTGACGTAAGCCCATTTTCAATTAATGCTTTTAATTTATTGCTATTACTGACAATATCGGGAGCCCAGACATCATTACTTAAAGTGATTACCAGAGTTTTCCCTCCGGTAACCATATCAGACTCTGATGCCGAGTTTATGGTTCCAGTAATGGTTGCAGTCTGATTACTGACTGGAGAAATGGAGAAATACGATGATGAAGGAATAGACTCAAGGACACCGGAGGTAAGAATTAGTGATGTAGATGAGGTTGAAATTGCTACGTCACTAGATGGGATTGAAGGTGATATTGTTAATTCGCTTGAAAGATTGAAATCAGGTACCGGGGGAAGGGTAATAGTAACTTGTTGGGGATTATCTAAAGAATAAGTTGCCCCTGCTTTAATGGTATCGAGGGCATTGGCAGGCCATGTTAAAGATGTATTTAACAGATCATCAATAAGTTTTTCCCTCTTAGTTTTACTGATAGTTACATCCGAGTCCCAAGTAGCATTTGTAAGGGTGGCTATGATGGTTTTGCCTCCATTAACAATATCCAATTCATTGCACTTTTGCGTCAAAGTTCCGCTGACAGCAACAGCAGGGTTGGCGGTGATCGTAAATGATAACTGATTTGAAAGTGGAATATTGTTAGTAAGTACCGTAGATGGTACTTGAACAGTTACGGTTTGGTCAGCCGATATATTGTAAACAGTTGTATCAATTCCCGACGGAAGCTTTATGTTAAGAGTATCATCTGTAGATTTGTCTGTTGCCAGACTAAATGTACCAGAAGCTAAAATTTCAGTCTTGATATTATTCCAAGCGGCTTGATCTGAAGCCGCAGTAAAACCGTTCAAAAGTGCAGATTTTTTTCCGTAATCTGAGGGCAAATCTGAAGCCCAAGAGTTACCGCTCAATATGAGTGTGAGAATTGCTCCACTCATTGAATTTTCCTGTAAAGACGTTGGGGTAGAAACCATTTCAACTGTGTTGCCATTAATTGTAAAAATATTCTTGTCTATAAAGGTTAAATCTGAAGCATACGGCGTTCCGCTCATATCTAGAATTAATGATTTGTCAAGTCCGGACAATGTTACTGTTTGCGGGCCGGTATAACTATATGAAGGCGTTGCAGGCAAAGTAATAATGACTGTATGATCATCGAGCCGATTAATAACACTGCTTGGATTCGGAGCACTGATGAGAGCGTTACGAACATTAGTATTCCATTGTTCTGGCTGGTTACCAGTTGCAGTTAATTCGTTAAAAAGCGTTATGCGTTTAGTGGCATTAGTAGCAATATCGCTAGGCCATTGACAATTGACCAATTTTATACTGAGTGTCCGACCACCAGAAACGATATCTGCCTCGGTGGCCCCCTCGATTAGTGAACCTGCGAGAATAGCTTTAGGAGTTGCAGTGATAGTAAGGGTGCTCGACGCAGGTATATTTGATGATGCCGAATCTTCCAAGAGGGAGGCAGGAGGGGTAAAGGTGATCGTTTGGTCCTGTTGAATATCGTAATTTGTATATGCCGGGAATGCTATGCTGATGCTGGTATGGTCAGAACTGACTGTGAAATTACTATTGGGTGCATTATTTATTAATTTGTTCCATAGATCTTGATCGGACGAAGATTGAAAGGCATTTTTTAAGTTAGGAATCAACAGGGAATTAATGGTGCCCGAAGTAACAGAATCAATACTTGTTCCCCATTTTATCCCAGTTGGTAAGGTAAAGGTAGCCGTAAAGCCGCCGATTGATTCTACATCACTTTCAGTCACGGTCGATGGAGTCGTAGTGATGCTAAAGGGAGAAACTCCTAAAACTGTCGCTGGAAACATCGAGATTAACAATATCAAAATAGCCAGACAGGATATCCATTTTCTCCTACGATTATACATACGAGATCTAAATATATCTTTCATTAAAAACAACGCTTTCTCTCCTTTCTAGCGTAAAGAAAATTAAAGGGGTTCCTCTTAAATAGAGTTACTTGTGATGTTTTACACTAAACGAATACCTCCTTTATAACCAGAAACAGCTGGAATCAGTATAAATAATTGTTAAATATGACTTGATCGATTCAGGATAGCTCCTATCTATTCACATCGGTAAATATTGTATAAAACTTTAGTGAATCACCTAGGACCAAAGTACTATACACAGACAAAGCTCTCATTGTACACAGAGCAACTCTTAAAATGTTAGCGCAGGATTAGGTAAAGTTATCTTACTCGAACCAGCCATTTTTGGTTTCAATTGTTGTCATGAGGAGGTTTGTGTTTGCAAGAAAATGGAACAAATCTTATAACTAAAATCTTTTTCTAGTTTCCAAATTTGTCATCAATTATAACATACCTTCGACAATTTCTTAGTCGAATCGTGTCGTTCGGAGATCTTCGTATGAAGAAATAGATCTTTCCTGCTATTGGGTTGTTTGAACCTCCCTCTGGCAGTGCCTTTCGCAATTCGGATATCATAATAAATAACACCAACCTTAATTAAATGTTGGTGTTAGGGTTTTCCGCTATATTTTTTCTGCTAACTACTGAACGAGACCATATTAAAATGAGAAGAATAGTACCACCTATTTCTGACTCAAGCTAATTCAGCGCAAATTCTTGATAAGGATACCACAGTCAACGAAAATTAGTATAAGAAATAAAATTAGTTTCACCTTACCTCACGTCCCATTACATTATAATGACACTAATATTGGTGACCTCTCTGCAAACATCACAGCAGCATACTTAAAAAGAAATACCCCTCACTTGGAGAGGTACTGTAAGAAGGAATAGATCTTATGGATAGAACTAGCTGCATGCTGATAATAATGGTAAAGCAGACTTGTGATGCTTCTTTGATCATTATGTGAAGAATTTATAAAAAGTAACCCTTTGAGGAAATATCACAAAAAAAAATCCCCTCTCAGGGAGGGGTATAGTAATGAAAGGTGGTTAAGGGTTAGACTACGCTCTATGTCAATCGCTACTAAAGCGAAGTAATCTTTTGTTATACTAATTCTAAGTCTTTATTCTATAAAAGGCAAATTCATTATTGTTAACTTGATTATGAGAATAAGTGATAGTTAATAACCGCCCTTCTGCCAGTACTTAATTCCCCTATTCTCAGGTTAAGATCCTTTTTATTCTCCCTCTACATTTGTTTTAATGGAATTAATTAAATGGGGTATACTAGGACCTGATTTACATAATTACAAACTTGATCTAAGTTACAATGATGTTTAAATGTCACATAAACAGGTGTTTCTCTTTTTATGTCGAATTTAGTTAGATGATCAAAAAGAAATAGACATTATCATTTATTAAAGGAGAGAAATTATGAGTTATCAAATTACAGGTTCTGTTGTAAATGATCAGGGTGTTAAATATGCTATAGTTTTGGTCGATCATGATGTTGTGCAGAATATTAGCCAAAACGAAGAAGCTATAAATGCATATCGCCATCTCTTCCCCGGTATGCCTATCATCCTATTAGGCCGTGATTGGCAGGGAAAATCTACTTATTACGGGCAAAAAGATATTGTAGATTATATCTCTCAAATAGATCCTCAAAGAATTCCCTGGAGACGGTATGTAATTGCCGACTAATGGCCCTGATTTCGTCATAACTGGAATAAATTGCTGTTGTAGAATAAACTCTTTTGCAAAAACTAAAATAAGTTTATGTAAAGGAGATAAAGACATGGCAACCTTAGGTAAAAGTAACAATACAAATTTCTTACCAGAAAAAAATTCTCCCAAACCCGGAATTGTTAGTCCAAAAACAAAAATAATAGCCCAAAAGACGGATATTCCCACAAATGAGAATACAGATCCAAGTCATAATTAAGGGATTTCATCATTTACTGAGCAGTTTTGGCTGCTCTATTTTTTTATAAGATTATCTTTACATCGCAATATGACAAGTATTCTGATAAGGAACTTTCCTTGGACATGCTGAATAATCTATATCAAGCATTATTTGATTATGAACATCCGTAGCAAAGGAGCGGACGAGATGATTATTACGGCTTTACTCATTATAATTTTTTTATTGTCAATAATTATCCAGGAATTAAGAGGGCTCCGAAGATTGCTCATAACACGTCCTCCAAAGGACCAATACCATTTCTAGTTTCACTGCCTAGGCATCATTCCTAGGCTTCTCTCATTAGTATTAAGGCATACTGAACTCATCTTACCCACTGGGTGTCCTTTTGTCTCCTATGGCAAAATAAAATATAAGATCTCCGCGTCCGGAGATCTTATTGCGCAATGTCCCATAGCCTTTTTTGTTTTTTTGTCTATAGGACAAATCTTACATTATAAAATTGGGGTCATTTTCTTTCGGAAATTCTTAAAAATAGAAAAACGCTCCTTTGGGAACGCCTTTGTTCTCAATTGGTAAAAATTACAGTAGCATTATAACATGGTATATCATGCATGTAAATATTACTTTTTATTATCTTTCAGGAAGCTGAAAAACGCTTATTTTTGGCACCTCTGACCTGAACAAAAGGATAATAACCTTAAGATAAAAAACACTATAAATTACATTGTCCTCCTTAACATAGATGGTTAAGTTAACATACAATGCAAAAAAGGAGGGATGGAATTTTGAATCGCCACCATGGTCATGATCATTCTCACGATTATCCTATATGCTCCGTCTTGAGGGAAGGCTCGACTGGTCACGAAGTTATGAAATTACAGGAACTTCTACGAGCTAGTGGAAATTCCCCCGGAAAAATTGATGGGATTTTTGGGCCCATGACTAAAACAGCAGTGTTATCGTTTCAAGCGAAAAATAACTTAGTTCAGGATGGAATTGTGGGAAAGAATACATGGAGCGCTCTCGGGGTGCACTGTGGTTCATCGCCAAGCGATCACTGTCCAACTCTTTATGAATGGACAACTGGACCGGCTGTCATTAATCTTCAAGGGATATTAAAACAAAGAGGATTTTACACAGGAATGATTGATGGGGTTTTTGGGCCAATAACTAAAACAGCAGTACTCTCGTTTCAATCAAGCATGGGATTAGTTCAAGATGGAATTGTTGGCAGCAAAACATGGAGTGCCCTGGGAGTTCATTGCTTCTAAGATTACCGGGATATAAGGAAAAGAGAGGAGAATATAATCTACCTCTCTTTTCCTTGGTTACACTTGGTTTTACTATGTATTTTAGCTGCCAATTCCTCAGAGAATTCAGTGGACAAATTTCTATGGTAGTGATCTATCACCAAGTCTCGTGTTTTTAAGATGCTTTTTGCCGATATTTGAGGTCTAAATATTCTCATCCCCAAATAAATGAGGGAATAGAGTATGACCATAACAATACCTGTTACTAATCCGGAGCTCTGTCCCGGAATAAACGGCATACTAATAAAGACCAAAATCATGCTGATTAAAGCAAACCAGGAGGTATAGGGAAAGCCAGGCATCTGGCATTTTCCATGGGGAGGGCATCCTTTCTTTGTCCGAAAACGAATGTGGCAAGCCATTATAACTGCATAAGTAAATAGAAGAGCAAAGCCGCCGGAAGTGATTAAGACAAGGTAAACACTCGGAAACAAGTGGCCAAAACCTAATCCTAAGAGCATAGCCATACCGGAAAATAAGATTCCGCGATAAGGAACTTCAGTCTTATCCTTCAGCCACTTAGGAGCATGTCCTTCATCGCCTAAAGACCTGATCATGCGGCCTAAGCCAAAAACTGCAGCTAACATAGCAGAAAGGCTCGCTGAAATCAGCACCCCATTAAGGACGGTACCAGCCCACAGTATTCCTCTCCGATTAAGAGACATAACCATTGGACTCATATTATCACTAAGTACGGCTGTAGGAACCAAGGGCAAGAGAACAGCCGCATAGAGAATATATAACCCAACAAGGGATAAGACAGTATAAGCAATCGCTTTCGGGATCGTTTTTTGTGGATTCTTGGCTTCTGAGGCAGCTAAACCTATAATCTCAAAACCGGCATAAGCAAAAATAACAATTAGCATACTTCCGGCGATTCCTTTCAATCCCCCGGGCATTAATGGCTCATGAACTAATTCTCCAGCTCCAATGGGTCGTGTTCCTGGGATAATGCCAAAAATAAGAACAACCCCTAAGATAATGAAAAACACAATAGCCATTAATTTTATTGAAGAGAGACCACTTTCAAGCCTACTTAGCCAATGTGAACCAAGGAGATTTAAGAGTGTAACGCCTACGATTAGAAAGGTCCCTATTAGACCTATGGGCAGATTAGGAATCCATTGCCGCAGAAGAATTGGGATAGCCGTAGCCTCACTGGACATGGAGAAAATTGTACCGGTCCAGTATACCCACCCCACAACAAAGCCTGTCCCCTCACCCAGCTCTTCTGCTGCAAAGGTACTAAAGGAGCCACCGTAAGGATTAGCCACCGTCATTTCCGACAAAGCAAAGAGGATAAAATAAACTAGTATTCCGGCGAAAATAAAGGATATTAAAATAGAAGGCCCTGCGGCATTCATTGCAACCGATGTTCCCAAGAAAAACGAACCCCCGATAACGCTTCCTAAAGCCATCATGGTCAGATGCCCCGCAGACATACCTTTATTTTTATTCTCCATAATTTTCTCCCCTATTTTAGATTTGAACAAACCGGAAAGCAATATTTATTATTCCCATAAATTTATAATGTATTTTTCAAAAGAAAAGCCAGCAAAGGTGTCAATCACCCAGCCGGCTTCTATACTCCGCTCCATCTCATTAATTCTCATGCATTTCCCGATTTACTGTGCTAGATTATTGCTATTTTCATACCTACGCCCCAAAAAGGGACTGTCCCAAAGACAGCCCCAGGTAAATAACTCTTAAAATAATGTCTTTCCACTTATTCTTCCTCAGGTGTATGATAAGGAACACTTGTTACTAAAATATTCTTGTGCAATAAAAGCAATAGCTTCATCAGTTGTCCCGTCTGATTGTGCAAGAAATTCTGCCATATCTTAGGCGGGACAAATTCCGGAATGACCAATGTTACTGTTGTAAAGTTAGGGTCTTTTTCGAGAGTGTCCAAGTAACCTAACAAATCATGAACCGTAGCTCTATATGGAGAATCTACAATATCCAAATCGATTTGGATATTGTTTTGTTTCCAATGTCTTTGGAGTTTCTCAGTCCTTTCCTTATCCGAAGCTATGTGTACGGCCGATATTAAGGGCGTTAGCTCATAGCCGTATTGAAGAGCCTTAAGAACAATTCTGTTCAAATCAAATACAGGAATAACGATCTTGCTCCGATATTCAGAAAGCTCAACATTAGAACGACGATTGGCAATTCTGGCAATCTCCTTATTAAATGCTTCGATGTCTTCTTTAGTCGGTTTAATAAGGGTGATTTCACGTTTGTAAACTTTCGAGACAACATGGAAGAAGAACATGAGTAAAGGAATGATTATGGCAACTAACCATGCACCTTCCATAAATTTAGTAATCAAAAAGATAATAAAGACCAAAAATGATATTAGTCCGCCAAATAAAAAGATTATTAAATCTTTGTAGTAACCCTTTGGTCTAGTCTCAATACAATGTTTAGCTAAGCCAAAACCTGTCAGAGAAAAGCTGATAAAAACACCAATTGCATATAAGGGCAGCATGCTGTGGGTATCACCATCAAAGATAACGATTAAAATGATTCCAATAATACTCAAGGTCCAGATTCCTGCACTATAAACCAAGCGATCGCCTAAGTTTTTGAAATAACGAGGAGCATACCCGTCACGAGCCATGAGACTTAAGAGAATTGGCAAACCCACGAAAGGCGTATTTGCTGCGATGACCAAAATAATTCCAATACCTGCCATTAAAATATAATACATAATTGTTCTGCCGAAAATTAACAGTCCGAGTTGATTAATGATTGTATTGTCATCACTGGGGACTAAATGATATTTACTCGCCAGAAATACCAAGCCTATAAGGCCGACTGCGACAATAGAACCAAGGATAAATAAGGTATGAATGGCTCGTTTCTGGGCAGGAGCTTTGAAAGCGGTTACACCATTACTTACTGCCTCTGTCCCCGTTAAAGCCGTTGTACCGGCTGCCATGGCTTTAAGAAAGAGAAATAAGGTCAGACTCTGAGTATTTGCCGCAATGATAGCATGAGAATAGGGTATGGGGGTAATTCCATAAATTAAATACTTTATTAAACCAAACCCAACTAGGCTAAAAATGCTGATGATATACATATATACGGGTATAGCAAAAAGTTTCGCTGATTCTTTGAGGCCCCGTAAGTTGACCACGGTCATAAAAATGATAATAATACAATCGGCTAAAACTTTATGGGGGGTCGGTTCCAACCAACGGAAGATTCCGGTCAAATTCTCAACGGCCGAACTAACGCTAACTGCAACTGTAAGAATATAATCAATGCTCAGACTCGCACCGGCCAGCAAACCTGCTTTTTCCCCCAAATAGGCATTGGCAACAGTATAGGAGCCTCCTCCTTGAGCATATTTTTGAATAGTACGCCGGTAGAGCATTAAAATGCTTGCAAGAAGCAATACAATGGCACCTGTGACCTTCATGGACGCTGCATAACCGGCAGTTCCAGCTAAGATTAGCACGTATAATATTGCATCCGGAGCATAGCCCTGAGAAGAAATGACATCAGATCCGAAGACCGGAATCCCGCCGAAAACTCCAATTTTATGACTTTCCGCACTCTGTGTTTCAAGAGGATGTCCGAATATTAATGTTCTTAGCTTTAACCAAAATAACTTTTTACTGGCAGAAGCCATACTATTCTCCTCCGATCTTTTCCTTATATAGTGTCTCTCTTTTTTCTTTTTTACCCATGCAGCTGCTAGAAAAATAACTAGTTATAATAATCGGTAACCTACCCCAGGTTCGGTGATAATATGGCGGGGGCGTGAGGGGTCAATTTCAATTTTGCGGCGAATTTGCCCCATAAACACCCTTAAATACTGAGTATCATTTTCGTACGCCGGCCCCCAGACAGTTCGCAGGAGAAATTTATGGGTCAAAACTTTACCTGCATTTAATCCCAGATTTTTCATAAGCTCATATTCCGTCGGAGTCAGTTTAATTTCGCTCTCAGATACTCTAACCTGGCGATGAGATAAATCGAGCACTAAGTCATTGAATTTTAAGATCGGTTCTTCTTCAACTCTTTCCGAATGACGTAAGGCTGCCCGCATTCGGGCCAGCAATTCACCCATACTAAAAGGCTTTGTCACATAATCATCTGCTCCATTATCCAGGGCAGTAATCTTATCCGCCTCCTGTTCTTTAACGGATAAAATGATGATTGGAACCTTTGACCACTCCCTTATTTTATTGAGAACGTCCATTCCGTTTATATCTGGCAGCCCTAAATCCAAAATCACAAGATCTGTACTGTTTAAGGCAACTTCGTCTAAACCGGCTTGGCCCGTTCCTGCTTCTCTCACCTCATACCCATGGCTGGTTAAACTGACCCTCAGAAACCTGCGAATCTGTGTTTCATCATCAATGATTAAGATTCGATGTCCTTTCGTATCTATGTTAATCTCCTCCTTCGACTTGAACTTGATCGGAGAGATCATAATCTAAGGGTAAATTAAAGATAATGGTTACGCCGCCGAGTTCATTATTTTCCGCCCAGATATCCCCGTTATGAGCTTCAATAATCCCTTTGCAAATCGACAAACCCAAACCTGAGCCACTGACTTGAAGCGGAGAGCTCAGTCGATAGAACTTGTCAAATACCTTACTCAAATCGGTTTCAGGAATAGGATTTCCCCGATTGGCTACAGCAATTTCTAAGGTTTTTCCAACTTGCTTGACATAAATGAGGATTTTACTTGCCGGATCCGAATACTTAACTGCATTGTCCAGCAAGTTAACTAAGACTTGCTCTATCAATGCATAATCCGCTTGGACTAAAGGCAGCCCCGCCGGAATCTTTATATCAAGAAATCGTTTGGCCAGAACGATATCTAAACGGTTAATAGCCACGCCAATAATATCCTGAATATCGCACCAATCTTTATGCAGTTTGAGCATTCCGCTTTCCAGTCGGGCCATATCCAAGAGATTATTGACAAAGCGATTCATTCTTTCAGCACCTTGCAAAATCGTCTGTAATAAATCATTTCTTGCATCCGGCGAATAGACAGAATCATGGTCCTCCAAGAGTCCTGTGGCTGCCCCGATAATTGAGGATAGCGGTGTTCTTAAGTCATGAGATAAAGAATTGAATAAAGCCGTACGCAGGCGTTCCGATTCAGCTAAAGCATGAGCTTGTCTTGCCTCGTCAGCTAATTTTATGCGATTGATTGCCAGGGCAGCCAAACCGGCAAAGGCATCTAAAAAACGGATTTGTTGAGGATTGACGATTTCTTTTTCCTGAAAAAAGCAAATCCCCAATACTCCTTGGGTGCCTTGCTCTGTAACTAAAGGGAGATACAGCCCTTTGGCTGACCCTAAAGTCTCAGTTCCTTTTCCTGCCTTTTGTCCTCTCTCATAGACCCAATTGGCTGCCGTCATTTCGCTTTCAGTCATAAAGTGATCTGTTGTTGAACTTTGCCGCATAACTAAATTATTTCGTTCATCAGGCAGCAAAATAACAACCTGACCATCTAACGTTTCGCCAATCTTACGGGCAATACTATCCAAAACTCTCTCCAGCTTATCAACTGCCGTTAGATCACGGCTAAGAGAATATAACGCGGAAGCCTGCTGCTCACGCTGCCGGGAATAATTGATCTGGTCTGTTAAACGACCGGAAAGAGTTCCAGTTACAAAACCGGCAAATATTAAAATAACAAAACTTATTACATAACGAAAATCATAGACCGTAAAGGTATAGAAAGGCGGTACAAAAAAATAATCGAAGATAACAACACCTATCCCAGCTGTAATTACAGCAGGTAACTTACCCCAGCGGGCAGCGATGAGAAGAACAGGCAGCAAATAAAGCATAGGAATATTAACCGGACCCAGAAAAGACTCAATAGGTGCTACTGCAACTGTCAAAGCTGTCATCATTACAATGGACATCAAATAAGGTGCTGTTGCCCAAGGCCATCGAGGAGAGATGTGTCTTTTAGAAGAACTTTCATCCGTTTCAATTGTTTTCAGCTTTAGTTCTCGTTCTGATACTTCCTTCCGCCCTGATATAACGTGTACACTGATACCATGATTCTTGCGGATCACTTTATCAACAATAGAACCATGCAATAATTCCTGAAAACGAGTTCGCTCCGGTTTCCCGATAATAACTTGAGAAACATTACGCTTACGAGCCAATGTCAAGAGTTCTTCAACGATGTCATCTCCATGGGGAGTAACAATTTCTGCGCCTAATTTTTCAGCTATACGCAGGTTTTGTTCAATACTGTCCTTTTCAGCTTCATTCTGGGGCGGCCCACCTGGAAGAACTACATGGACAGCCAACCATTCTGAGTTTTGCCGTGCTGCCATTCTTTTCGCAGTCCGAATCAGCTTGACAGAAAAAGGATTGCCGCTTACACATACCATAACCTTTTCTCCCGATGGCCAGGGACCTGCAATGCCATGATTCCGCATATAGGATTCCATCTGGCAATCCACCCGCTTGGCGGTATAGCGCAAAGACATTTCCCGCAGAGCATTAATATTTCCAGGACGAAAGAATTTCTGAATCGCTTCGGCGGCTTCTCCGGGGACATAAACTTTGCCCTCTTTAAGCCTCTGTATCAGCTCATCAGGTGTAATGTCCACCATCTGAATTTGCGAAGCCATTTCCAGAATACGATCAGGCACGGTCTCCTTTACTGTAACTCCTGTTATTTGAGCTACAACATCGTTAAGACTCTCTAGATGCTGAATATTCAATGTGGTATAAACATCAATTCCTGAAACCAATAACTCTTCGACATCCTGATAGCGTTTCTTATGACGCAATCCAGGGATATTTGTGTGGGCTAATTCATCAACGACTACCAGTTGAGGTCGATGCGCTAAAAGGACGTCTAAATCAACTTCTTCAGAGTGGTTGCCTAGATAGTCTTGGGTTTTAGCGATAATAGGAATGCCTTTAAGCAAAGCCTCAGTTTCCGCCTGCCCATGAGTTTCAGCGAAACCAATAACCACATCCACACCTTCGGTTAATCGTTCCCTTGCTGCTTCTAACATGGCATACGTCTTGCCCACTCCTGCAGCCGCACCCAGAAATACAGTCAGTTTTCCTTGGTCTTTCATGATTGAATCACCTGCACACAAAACTTTAGCGTCAAAGGCAAATTATAAAAAGAATAGCAAAATTCAAATGCTGACTTATTATAGCCTAAAACTCCATAAAAATTGTCTAAATATCATCCTGCAAAGCATAAAGAAAATATAAAGATTCCTAAGGCATTTAAACAATTATTCTATCATTTTCCCGTAATTTTATTGCTCCTCCCCTTGTTCCTGCATTATTTGATCCATAAAATTTAAGCTTTTCTCACGGGGAGCTCTTAGTATAATACTTGTTTACTCAATATTTGACAATATCCCTAACAAATAAACTAATTATACCTGTAATAGTTAGCAGCTGAACGGGAGTATTCACCCACCAAAAGATCAAGTAAGAAAATACATGGACTCAGTTCAGAATATAAGGTAAAATATCGTTGGAGTCAGTTTGCTGCATTATGTACGTCAGAATATGGAGGGCCATACTATGTTGAAAGATAATCCTAATAAAATATGGGTCGTTGCCAAACCATTCCAAGCGAATAATCCTGAATATACCCAATATAACGAAGTTGCAGAGGCACTATCCGATTTTGACGATTGGACAGATGATACTGAAACTATTGCGGGGTGCGAAGTATTGTTTCGGGGAATTACTTTAATGCAATCGTTCAAAGGTAACGTCATCGGTGGACTTTGCGAGCAAATTCACCCTGATTGCTCTACCAGAAACAAATTACCCAATTCTGAAGAAATACTTAACTGCGAGGAATGCGTTACAAGGTTAATATTAGACCACGTTAAATAGGACTTAATTTATACCTAAGCTCTCAGACGAGAGCTTTTCTTTTTTCTATTGTCTTTTCTTCATAAGGAGTCTCACGATTGGATAAAAAGAAAAGACCTGAAAGGCGTCAGCACGTCCTCTCAGGCTAATTTTCCATGCATATAATATCTAATGCTGTTTGGCAAAAGATCGTAATTGTTCAGATTCTCTTAATGGTTATTTATTGGTACTGTGCTGCTTATTGGGCAGCTTTCGATCGGGATTTCCTTTTCCCTGATGTTTCTTATTTTGCTCGGCCTTCTCCTGAGCCTGAAGTATTTTATCTAAGTTCTCCATGGTTAACCCCTCCTTGAATTTTGAACCCTTTTTACTTTAACCAAACTGCAGAATTAAATGCTCGGGTACTGAAATTTAACGGAGAAGGCTAGCCAACAAAACTTAAAGATAAAATAATACTTTTACTTCATTTTTAGCTTCAAGTTCTAAGCAGACGTCTTCCTGCCTGGGATTATAATTTATATTGATGATATCATCGAGTCTTATCCAAAAAACATTTGAATCAGATCCCCATACAGAAACTTTATCATCGGCGAAATCAATGTTGGTCACTATTCCGAAATCCATGGTACATTCTACAACACATAAAACCTCTAAACACTTTAAGTTCTTACCCAAAAATTTTTGCTTAAGAAATTTTACAAATTCTATTTTAGAGGATAAGGTCAACAATCACTATTCCCCCTTATAACTATACATTTTCGTTTATGACTTTATATCCCTCTATCAAATTATCATACAACAACTCGGAGAGATAATCCAAGAGATAATTAAAACTTCATTCCCCATTGATAGATCGTCAAAAAAAATTCCCCTCTTCAAGGGGGGGAATAAGGAGGAGGAAAGAAAAATGAAAAAACCTTTATGTTAACCGCTTAAGAGCGAGGAGTTTTCGTTTGTTTTTCGTTTGTTTTGTTGTAACTATCATAAAATATAATTGTTACTCTTCCGTGATCTTTATATGAAGAATGTGTTAAGAATTAAAATATTTTATTTCAAAACGCAATGCAAAATATAACCAGATAATTTCGGTCATCGAACAGCTTATTCACATTTTAGGACAATCGCACGTACTATAATTTGAAACGGATTCCAAAGGGAATTCGTTACAGAAAATTTAGCAAGTGAGGAAAACCTATGGCAAAAAAAGTGTATAAGCTTAAACAAGATAAGGCGGACGAGAGGGATAAACTATTTTACTCCTCCCTCTATAAGCAAATGCCCCTCCCCCACGTCATAGATCTGCGGAGCGGATGTTCCCCTGTCGTTGATCAAGGTGAATTAGGCAGTTGTACTGCTAACGCAATTGCCTCTGGATTACGCGAATACCTGGAACTTCGCAGCGGAAAATTGACACCTCTAAGCCGTTTATGGCTTTATTGGGGAGAGCGCAAACTGGAAGGAACAGTGGATGAAGATTCCGGAGCTAGTATTCGGGATGGTATGAAGGTTCTGCATAAGTTCGGCTGTTCTCCGGAAAGTGATTGGCCCTATGATATTACAAAATTCAAAGAAACCCCGCCCATTGTTTCATTTATTGATGCTCTTCATTTTAGAATAAGTGAATATCACAGGGTACTGAACTTATCGGACCTCAAAACAGCTTTAGCAAAAGGGTACCCCGTTGTCATCGGAATCAAAATCTATGAAAGTTTTGAATCACAAGAGGTTGCCCAAAATGGAATTGTACCACTCCCCCAAAAAGATGAACAATACCTTGGTGGGCATGCAGTATTAGCTGTGGGATACAAAGACGATAATAATAACTCAGGGGTAGTTATCTGCCGTAATTCCTGGGGGGAAAATTGGGGAGATAATGGCTATTTCCTTCTTCCCTACGGCTATTTCGATGAAAATGTTTTAGATATGTGGACTGGTAAATGATTTTATTTTAATTAATTAGTACGAATACCAAAACAGATCCTTAGCTTTAGGCCGGGGATCTGTTTTATCATAAAGCGCTAAATTTATTCACTAGTTAGGCCATTTCAAAAGTATCTGCCCAATTAGCGAGTTCTCCTCGGAAGTTCTTTGTTAGGCTTACTATCTTACAATAGGGTTGCCCTTTAAAATGTTCCATATAGGGAACAAAACCGCTCTTTGAGCTGGGAATATCGGTTTGACCGGAATGACCAATGCAAATTACCTTACAGGAATCGTGTACTCGAGTAAATATTTTTCGCAGTTCGATGGCTGTGAAATTCTGGCATTCATCAATGATAATTGTCATATCTTTAAGGTTGGTCCCACGTAAAAACAAGGGACTTTTAGGATAACACCATATGCCATCCATAACACGTTTTACGCTGACTTTTCTGCGAATAGCCTCATTAGCTAAAACTTCTTCATTATAAATACACTGAACAGGATTTTCATTGATTTCCAAAAGAGCATCAATTAGGGGCTGATGATAGATGCTCTCCTTTTCCGATTGAGTTCCCGGTCTAAAACCCATAATAGCCTCTTGAACCGGATTAAAAATATAAGTAAGCGGTTTTTTTAAAATCTTAGCACAAGCAACAGCCAAGGTCGTTTTCCCAGTTCCTGCTTTCGCATTGACCATTACTAATTGATAATCAAAGATGGCATCCACATATTCACGCTGTTCAGGCGTTAATCTCGGGGCCAGGCCAAACAATAGATTATTTTCTGGAAGCGGCATAATTCTCACCTAATCCTTGTAGAATTATTTCTAAAATTAAAAGTGCATCTAAAAATGTATCCAAATCAGTTTTTTTCTAAGACAGAACCACAAAATCGAAGTGTTTATAGATAACTTCAACATTGTTTCGAAATATTCCTTCTCTGAAGTAGTTTGGAGTCGTTTCTTATCTTTTTAGATTCTGTCAACTTCGTTTGTTTTATTCTAATACTCACCCTAAATGAGTCGAGCGCTTTCCTTCTGATAAGGATAAGCGCTCAATTCATTTAGGGCATCACCGGTAATCAGAGTTTTGCTCTCATCTTCCCATTCCTCTGCAACCCTCTTCTTTGGGTTCCAATTAAAATAAAAAACAAAAGGCTGCAACAACCATTTTCATGGGTTTGTTACAACCTAGGATCCTTTAGCATAATTATTTTATCCATATGAACA
Organism: Desulfosporosinus sp. FKB; assembly: GCF_002196705.1. Classification (GTDB taxonomy): domain Bacteria; phylum Bacillota; class Desulfitobacteriia; order Desulfitobacteriales; family Desulfitobacteriaceae; genus Desulfosporosinus. Next base: position 278,850 of record NZ_NADJ01000033.1, on the reverse strand, counting down.
AACCATTGTCGGAGATGGCTTAATTTGCCAATTCGAAAACTCCTTTAGAGGCATTATATATGAAAACCTCCCCAGTTTCAATAGTGTAGTACATACCAATGATATCAATTTCCCGCTTATTATATTTTTCAACTATAAAAGGATAGGTTAATAAATGTTTAATTTGTTCTACAATATTGATTTGCTCTGTTAACCATTCTCTCTTCATTATATCGTCTGGATCGCCTAATTCATCTAAAACTCTCGTTTTAACCGTTTGAGCAAGTTCAAGCCATTTTTTAGTAACAGGCAAATGGTTAAGTTCCTCATCTGAAAGATAGATCGAGCTGCATCCTCCGCAATTCGAATGACCGCAAATGATGATCTGTTCGACCTTTAAAACATTCACCGCATACTCGATACAAGCGGTAGTGGCTGACATTGGAGCCTCCTGTTCCAGGACTTGGTGATACTGAGGAACGATATTGGCGATATTCCTTACCACAAATAATTCGCCCGGTAAAGACTTGGTAATTAGTTCAGGAACAACTCGAGAATCAGAGCAGCCAATAAATAAAGTGTGAGGCTGTTGACCTCGCTTTAAGCGACAAAATAAGTTTTTATGCTCCTCATAATCTTGAGTTCGAAATTTTACTAAACCGGCAATCAATTTATTCATATTAGCACCTCCCTAATTTCAAGGCTTCAATTCTTCATCACAACTGCAGATTAGCATTCAAGTTGTTATTAGTCAATCTCAGATATTATAAAGCAAAATGGTAATGATCAGGTATTTTTATATTAGCACCATTGTTACAGCTCCCGAAAGAATGCCCTGCTTAAAACAAACCTATTTTTAAGCAGGAGGTTGTAAATTCATGATTAAAAAATCCATTAATGAGAGTACTAATAGAAAAACCAACGACAAACTTGTCGCTGGCTTCAGAAAGCATGTATAAATTTGTCATTAATTTTTAGGTTTATACGAAGTCGCCATTTCTTTGGCCGCAGCTTTGATGGTCTCAAGTTTATAGCTTTTATTTTTTTGAGTAACTCCAATTAAGTCAAATTTTTCTGCTTTCACTGCCAGAAAAAGTCTTTCCAGGGAAGTAAGGCATGAGGTGAGTCCATTTCCACTTCCCCCTGCAGCTGCTATTTCTATGATCGGCTTGCCTTCCAAGTAAGACTTCTCTCTAAAGGCTTCGCAGCGGCGAAGACGATCCGTGAACGTTTTAGCTGATTCGCTCATCTCGCCAAAATAAACGGGGGTCACGAAAACAAAAGCATCAAAACCTGCTAAAGAAGCGTGCAGTGCTTGAAATTCATCTTGAACTTGACATTCATGGTCATTTCGACAGGGACCCCATCCACTGCCACAAGCATGACAATGACCGATCTTTTGCCGATTTAGATTGACTAACTTCACATTTCCTCCTGCTGCGAGAACACCTTCTTTGGCAGCATTCCCACAGGCTGCCGTTAATCCATCTTGATTAGGACTACTCGTAAAAATTATAACATTCATCAAATCATCCTTAACCTTTCAATTACCATGTTACTATATTGTATCAAGAAAATAATATCTTTAAAAGTGTATTTTCTAACATAACTATGTACTATTTTATATGCACTATTTATGTTTCGGAAAAGGTATCTTAGTTCATCCAAGTCCTATATCAGGTATATTGGACGGCGCTTTCTTTGATTTGACCCCTGACTAAACCGTTAAATTATATAGTAAACTTTTAAAAGTAAATATTGTACACATAATAAACAAGTGCAATACTTGCTGGGATTGTAATTGCCAAAAGGTAAGCCACAATGGTAGGTTTAATAAGTTCCTCCCAAATAGTCTTCTGTCTCATTACGACGTACTCCTTATTTTTTCTCCGGTAATTCTTCTGCTGCTTCTCTTCACTCAATCCTTTGTAGAAAACAGGCTCGCTGATTAGGAGCCTGTTTTAATTTGTAATTTGTAATTTTGTGAGTGAAATTTATTCTTTATTACTATTTAACTGAGTCCCTTCCATAATTCCTCGATTATGAAATACCTCATCGACTTCGAGTGTAAGCTGGCCTCCTTTTGCATTTTTTCGACCATTTGTCCCGTATTTCGGTGTCTGATCATCATCGACAACACTGACTACACCTGCAGGCTCCCATGGTTGACGATTTAATTGAGAAGCATGCTCTTTGTCATTTTCATTGCCCACTGCTATACCTCCTCAGCGTCCCTATTTCAAGTTGAACCTAAAATGAACTGTCAATTTAAGATTTCCCCCATAATTCAAAATTAGTCACTTTTTTTATGATTTTAGATATCTCGTGGATTTATAGTATCCAAGAATGTCCTTTCAGACATAATATAAAGGCGATTTGTATTCTAAATAGAGGGCTGAGGCTGATGCAATGAGTATTCAACAACTGTATAACTCCCCAAAAGCAACGTTAGACGCTTTAAGATTTCCTGAATTACTATTTGTAGAAGATCAACTTCATGAAATACTTAAGAAAGCTGATGGTTTAATTCAAAAAGCTTGTGTTACTTTATTAAAATCAGGCGGTAAAAGAGTGCGTCCTTTCCTGACGCTTTACAGTGGAATGTGCTTTGGCCCTTTAAACTCTTTAATGATTAAAGCTTCAGTTGCCGCCGAAATGATTCACATGGCCTCTTTAATTCATGACGATGTCATTGATGAATCTGCGACAAGACGTGGTAAACCGACAATGAATTCAATCTATGGTGATCATGCGGCCATTCTCACGGGAGATTACCTCTTTGCCGAAGCGTTCAATATACTCTCTACAGAACAGTTATTAAAAACTATGCGCTATTTTATCGAGGCAATTCAAGCCATGTGTGCCGGAGAAGTGAATCAAGCCGAAGCACAATTCTCCGATACTATTGAAAAGGAGCAATATTTTAAGAGAATTGCCCAAAAAACAGGAATTCTTCTGGCTGCCTGCTGCCAATCAGGTGCCCTATTGGCAGACGGCGGGACCGAAGAAATCGAAGCCTTTCGCGAATTCGGACTAAATATTGGGTATGCGTATCAAATCACTGATGATATTCTCGATCTGAGCGGCAGCTCGGAATCATTAGGTAAACCTGTAGGAAGCGATCTGCTTAATGGCAACATAACACTGCCCCTTCTCTATCTTATGGATAACCCAGTTTATGGCGAATGGCTGCGAGAGATCTTGAGTTCTCATAAAATTAACCGTCAAGGACTCCAAAGTATTAATGAAGCCTTAATAAGTTCCCGCTCCCTGGAGCAAGCTTATCTCACGGCTACTCAGTGTATTGACAAAGCAAAAAACTGCTTAGGCAAAATTCCTGCGAGTCCTTACCGAACAGCTCTCACAAATCTTTCAGACTCCATTTTGCTGCGAACATCTTAAAGGCGCTTATGCTTTCGTAACTGACTGCACAGCCAAAAGAGCACCTTTACGCCTACACCATTACCATTGAGCAATTGCCTGGTTATTAAGCGTATTTCCCGATCCTGACTTTTGCCGTCCGATAAGTACATAGCGAGAAGGCCTTGAACGACAGCTCGTTCGAATTTTACAAACCGAAGTGAAGCTGCCTGTTCAAGAGACTTTCTGACAAAAAGTTTCAAGCGAACAGATACTCTCTCCGAACTGGAATAGTATGCTACGAAATTCAACTGGTCCGTTTCACGATCTTCACGAAGATCAATGAAATAGTCTAACAAAATATGCAAACCGCAGATCCAAGGAAAGTAAGCTTGACGTGTTTTGGCAATGTCATCTTCCCTTAAATGGACATCGTGAGAAGCTGCATACAAACGGAAAATTCCTAAGGTTGATCCTGTTGCAGCCGCAAACTCCCAGGCTGTAATTGCCGGGTAGAGTTTCGTGTAAGGCTCAATCCATTGAAGCATAACGGACTCTCGTTGGGCGGCGGCTAAATGTTTATAGGTTTGTAGCTTTGAATAAAGCCGAGCCAAATCTAAAACTGTTTCTTGAACAAGATCATAGGATGGTAAGTCTTTAAGGCTTGCTTGACATGTCCGAACTAGTTGCTCGAGATACCCTCCATCCTGCTGATAAGGATAATACTTGTAATAATCTGACAGATCGACCTTTGGCAGCAACGCTTCCTCCATCGCCAGATGTAATTGAGCAAAGGCCATTTCATTCTCTACGTCTAAGCTATCCACTAAATTATCCAGATAGTCGCTTATAGTCTGATAAGCGACTATAAATCGCACTGTCTCTCTTAGGTTCGCACCGGGATATAAAGCATAGATGCTGCCTCCTTGGCAGTGAAACGCTTTGAGACGAATACTTTCCTGGGCCTGCCTGCTAAGACGGGAATCAGGGATTAATTCAGCCCGCTGCTGCCAGATCATAAGTTCTTCTTTAACCATGGGAAAAACCTTAGTCACAAAATTATAGATTAATGTTGCCCGATTGACAGACCTCTTTTTAACTATGCTCATTCCTTGTTCTCCTTGTTTTGTTTAAGGCGTTGGACTTCAGATATAGTCTTGCCAAATATCTGCATTCCTCAACCTTTTTCAACACCTACCCCTTGGTACTTAACTCCGTCCAATATTTAGAAAACATATTCTTAAACGGAAGGGGAATACTAAAATCATTATGACAGAGGGGAGGTTTACCATGAACACAACAAAACCTGAACTGACAGCCAAAAACCTGGCCATCTTAAATGATCAACTTGGTGCTGAAGCATTACTTGTCCACAAGTTCGCTCAAGCATCCCAAACTGTTCAAGACCCGGCAGTCAGCTCGCAACTATCTTCAATTTCTGAGCTGCATCGGAAACACTATGATACCTTGCTCAATTATCTTAATTCTCATCAATAAATGAAAACAACATCTAACAAATTGACGAGAGCAGAAACCTTACCAGAAAGGGGTGATTTAATTGGCCACACAGACCACATTGTCAGAACAAGAAATCATCACTGACCTGCTGACAAGTGAAAAACATGTTACATCAACTGTAAATACCTTCATCACCGAATCTACCTGTGCCAATTTAAGACAAAACCTGAAGACGATTCTCGATGAAGAGCATAATATTCATGAAAATCTTTACAACATCATGAATTCAAAAGGCTGGTATCCAACGACTGATGCTGAAGCCCAAGAGGTTCAAAAAGCAAAGGATAAATTTAAACCACTTCAATAAGACGCTTTGAGAACCATGTTTACTCCGAGTCTCGGCAAGAGCGGTAGCCGTTGGCTATACTTATGTATGCAACTATAACCGAAAGGGTAACTTAAAGTTATACTTTAAGTTACCCTTTCTAAAAGTACAAAAAAGACGGGGTGCAGTTAACCCCGTCTTTTTATAGCCCCGATGTTCAGCTTTAACTGAACGAGTTCACTCGGCTTTATCCAGATTAACTGCTTTATTTTCCGGAGGATTTGGCCCGGTCTCGTCACCTTGACTCGCTGTCTTAAATTCTTTGATCCCCTTACCTAAAGCTTTCCCCACATCCGGCAATTTTCCCGGACCAAAAATAACTAAGGCAATAACCAGAAAGATACCTGCCTCCAAAGGGGACACAAAACCAAACGTTGTCAACATCTGATCCACCTCCATAAAATTTTGACTATAATACAGTAGAAAACTATAACGTCTTGAAATTAGAATATAGTACAAGTTAATCCTATCGTATTGCGAAACAACAAGCAATATGTTTTTTGTGGAAAGTTAGAAAAAGACTGCATGAAAGCAAGTCTTTTTCTTCAGCTCCTTCGATATGATATCTCTTCGAGATATAACTTGCTTTTTAAGATGATTTACTTTTCGTTAAAGATTTCTTCGTAAGCGAGATATAAGTTCCAAATGACCTCCCATAATTCACCCTGAGCCACAGTAACATTCAAACCAAGCTCCTTGGCTTCTTGATGCCCTATAGGATATCCATGGGAAAAATAGCCCTCAGTTAATGCCCGAGCCACCCTTTCAATACGTTCCGGAGAATCCTTGAACATGTAGTTTGACATCAATATTTCCGCATATTGACGTGAAGCCTTAATTGTTTTTTCATAATCACCAATAAGCCAAGGGTCAAGCTTATTGAGCATTGGAGTTGCCAAAAACGAAACAACTTCAGGGTCACCGCTGGTAGTTATTGATCGCTGCAAGTAATCAAAACAATGCCAAACGGCTTGAACTGGTACAAGAATATCCTTATACACAGGATGTTTAACGAGAGGATCAATAGGTCCCAATTCAGAAAGAGGCCCCATGATGACCTCATCAGCTCCGAGGACCAACATCGATGCGGCGGACTTAGCCGCAAAAGGGACAATAATAGAAAACTCCTGGCAAAACTCGCGAATTAACATAACCACTTTATAAGGAGTATCTACAGTTCCGCCATAACTATGCAAGATCAAATCAATTTTTGGAGTCGGTCCAATCTTCTTCAGTTGTTTATACAGAGGTACTAAAATGGAATCATCCAGCGGAGAATATGAAAAATAGACTAAGACTTTGGAATTTCTCAATCCTTCTAAACGTTCGAGCAAATTAACACGTTCTTCTTCGTTCACACCAAGTCCCCTCCCAGCCATCCTCACGTACCATATTATTCCATTAATTGTTTGATCGTGAATGTCCCGAGATCAGGAATAGCAAAGAACGTCAAAAATGACAATTAGGAGGGTTTCTTGGGCAAGGTTACATTGACCTTTGATTTTTCATGACAGCTCTGGCAAAATTCTTCCCCGCCAAGACCTTTTTTTTCATGACAAGGATAACATTGTTTCCAAGGCTGCTGATTATTATTGACCGCATAGCCATGGCCATGTGGCCCGTTAATCCAAACATCTTTAGGAATTGAAGCGTGTGGATTAGAAGGATCATGATTTTGCGAAATAATGATAACGGCAACTAAAGCTCCAAACAAAGCCACGGTAATGAAAGTTCTTAATAAACGTTTTCTGTCCATAGATTTAAAGCACCCCTGTCGAATCACACTTGCCGGTATTTATCATAGTGTCGTTGCTCTGGCAGCCAGTTGGCACCGACACTTTGGCCTTTCTAGAAGGTTTTTATGACTAAACGGGCTTGCTCAAGAGTATTATCGATATCGGCATCAGTGTGTGCCGTCGATAAGAAAACTGCCTCAAACTGGCTCGGCGCAAAGTAAATACCCTTTTCAAGCATGCCACTGAAGTACTTGGCAAACCGTTCGACGTCTGATGTACAGGCGCTTGCATAATCTTTAACAGGACCCTCGGTAAAAAAGACGGAAAACATGGCCCCGAGAGCATTGACCCATACGGGGAGCCCAACCTCTTGAGCAATACGTTTTAAACCTTCCGCCAGGCGAGTTGTCTTGCGATTAAGCTCCTCATAAACACCGGGTTGTTGTAATAATTTGAGAGTAGTCAATCCGGCATTCATGGCCAAGGGATTTCCTGATAAGGTCCCTGCTTGATAAATAGGACCACTGGGCGCTATTTGCTCCATATAACGTTTTTTCCCGCCGTAAGCCCCTACAGGCAGGCCTCCGCCGATCACCTTGCCCAAACAGGTCAAATCCGGATCAATTCCGAAATATGCTTGGGCGCCGCCATAGCTGATGCGAAAACCCGTCATCACTTCGTCAAAGATCAGCAATGAACCGTACTCTTCCGTCAAACGGCGGACACCCTGCAGGAAACCTTCTTCCGGCAAGACCACACCCATATTGCCTGTAACCGGTTCGAGAATTACCGCGGCAATCTCTTCCCCTTCACGTTGGAAAATTTCCCGAAGTCCTTCCAGATCATTATACTTTGCCGAAATAGTTGTCGCTGCAGTTTGCGGAGGGACACCGGGGGATGTCGGCACACCAAAGGTCAGAGCACCACTTCCGGCCTTAATTAAAAGCTGATCGGCATGCCCATGATAACAGCCTTCAAATTTGACAATCTTTGTTCTGCCTGTAACGCCTCTGGCCAGACGCAAGGCGCTCATCGTAGCTTCCGTCCCGGAGTTGACCATGCGAATCATTTCCATTGAGGGATATGCTTTAAGCACTTCCTCAGCCAGGTCAGTTTCGACTTCCGTCGGCGCACCGTAGCTTGTTCCTCGTTCTGCCACTCGTTTAATCGCTGCCACGACCTCAGGATGAGCATGACCGACAATGAGCGGCCCCCAGGAACCCACATAATCCAGATAGCGATTGCCGTCAATATCCCAGATATAAGCACCCTCAGCCCGATCAATAAATACAGGATCTCTGCCTACCGATTTAAAGGCTCTTACCGGAGAATTAACACCGCCAGGAATAACTCTTTTGGCTTTAGCAAAGGCTTGGCTGCTTTTTTTATCAACAAACGGCAAGTGAATGACCCCCTTTAACGAATCTAAAACGACTCTTCTTCAAGAAAATACTGCATGCTGCTCTTTTTCAATTCAGCTGTACTAAAAATCATGGAAAACTCTGTAATACCTGTAGCCTGAGAAATTCTCTTCATGATTTCTTCGCAATCTTCATTGGTTCTCCCATGGATCATTGTGAATATGTTATACGGCCAATCAGGCAAGGTTGGTCTTTCATAACAATGACTCACCTCTTTAAATTGAGCCATTATTTTGCCGACCTCCTCTGCGCGAGCAGGCTCAACCTGCCAAACGCCCATTGAATTGGCGACAAAACCAGCTTTTTGGTGCCGCAATACTGCACCAAAGCGACGCAAAACATTAGCTTCCAATAGGTTCCTGGCACGGGAAATCAACTTCTCAGCCGGCCAGTTGAGCCTTTCGGCCAATACACTAAACGGGGTTGGTGAGTCCGGTAAATCGCCTTGAATTATTTGAATTACAGCTATATCATCATTCGTTAAATCATAAGGTTGACTGCTTGCACTATGGGTTATAGCCTTTTCTCCGTTTTCCGGAGAAATTAACGGTTCTTCCTGAGTATCTTCTTCGTCGCTAAAATCAAAGTTTACATTAATTTTGAATAAGTGCGTTGCCGGAAGGTTATAGACCTCAGAAATACCTAAATCCGTGCGAATTTTGTGAATGATATGCTCTGCAGCTTCTTCTGAACGGGCTATCAATGTAAACCAGACATTATAGTCATGATTGCGTACATAATTATGAGTTATACCTGGGATTTTATTAATCAATTTGGCTAGAGCCGGAATTTTCTCTTCCGGAACTTTTGCTGCACACAAGGTACTAAAATAACCTAACTTCCGCGAATCAAAAACTCCGCCCAGGCGACGGATAATTCCTTCATGGCGGAGTTCTTGAATCCGCGAGAAGGCATCTTCTTCTGTCGTACCTACAATTTGGCCAAGAATTTTGTAGGGATGAATGTCGATAGGAAATTGTTTCTGGATCTCGTTAAGTAAAGCACGATCGGCAGAATCCATACTAAACCCCCTTCCTTCCTTGATACAAGCACCACGGCTCCTCAGCCATGTAGCCCCCTTCATTATTGCAAGCATTTGTTGTATGCCAGGATACTATCACAAACGCCCCTCCTCGTTTAACCAACGTGCAACATCAAGGGCATGATACGTAATCAATAAATCGGCTCCCGCACGTTTCATACTGACCAATGCTTCCATCACGATACGTTTTTCATCAATCCACCCGTTGGCAGCTGCAGCTTTTACCATGGAATACTCCCCGCTGACGTTATAAGCTGCGATAGGCAGTCCAAATCTTTCTTTGGTGCGATAAATGATATCGCCATAGGCCAATGCGGGCTTAACAATAATTAGATCTGCACCTTCTTCAACATCTAACGAAGTCTCCAGCATGGCTTCATTTCCGTTAGGCGGATCCATTTGATAGGTACGGCGATCCCCAAATTGAGGCGCTGAACCTGCCGCTTCGCGGAAGGGCCCATAGAACCCTGATGCAAATTTTGCCGAATAAGCCATGATAGGTATATGGGCATAACCTTCCTTATCCAGCAAATCACGAATAGCGGCAACTCTTCCATCCATCATGTCGGAAGGGGCTACCATATCCGCCCCGGCCCGGGCATGAGAAAGCGCAGTTTGAGCTAAAAGGTCTAACGTCGGATCGTTCAAAATCTGTCCTTGTTCAATCAGGCCGCAATGTCCATGGTCGGTATATTCACAAAGACATACATCCGTAATAACATACAGATCAGGATAATATTTTTTGGCGATGCGCACAGCTTCCTGGACAATACCATGCTCCGCATAGGCCCCTGAACCAACACTGTCTTTGCTCTCGGGAATTCCATACAACAAAATCGCAGGTATCCCTAATTTTACCACTTCATCCAAAGCTTTTACAAATTCGTCCAGAGAAAAGTTATATACCCCCGGCATTGCAGAAATTTCCACTCTCTTCTTCTCACCCGGCATGACAAACATTGGATAAATTAAATCATCAATACGAAGATGATTTTCCCTGACCATCTTCCGAATTGTCTCACTTGCCCGTAAGCGCCGCGGGCGTCTTTTCAGATCCATGCCACTTACCTCCTAAAAATACTTTATCCTAACACAAGGCATTTTTGCTGCTCCAAAACTTTATCGACCTCAAAGGGAAATTGCCTCGCCCACAAGAGTAAACTCATCGCATGAAGAGGCAGTCTTTCTATCCTCCAGTGAACGCGTTCAGCTACAGCTGAACATCGGGGCCACTCCCACTTGTAGAAGTGGGAGTCTCACGAGCCATTTCATTCTCTTGCCCCAATTTCCTCGTCTGTCAAATAGCAAGCAGGGTCAGATTCCCAGAAGTCTCCTGTCACAGCCTCCGCACGAGTCCGGAAGTTACCGTTACACATAGCCAAGTACTTGCAGGCAGCACAGCGACCTTTCAGCAAGGGCTTCCTATCTTTAAGCCCGGCCAGAATCGGCTGCGAAACATCTGTCCAAATATCGCCGAATTTACGTTCTCGAACATTGCCGAAGGTAATGTGTTGAGTAAATTGGTCAGGATGCACATACCCCATAGGGTCAACTTCGCCGAAGGCAATTCCTGAGCGGTTCCCTCCGTTAAGACCAATCAGACCCTTAATCCTTTCAGCCTTCTCCGGGTCGTCTTTAAGCGCTTGAACGTACATATAAACCCCATCGCAGTGATTGTCAACGGTTAAAATTTCCTTTTTTAATCCTCGTTCTTCAAAATCCCGCGTACGACGAATGATCGTCTCCATTGCCCGGCGAGATTCTTCCGGAGTGACATCATCACTGATCATTTTGCTGCCGCGGCCTGAATAAACCAAATGGTAAAAGCAGACTCTGTCAATATTTTCGGCTTCGATAAAATCAAAAATTTTATCTAATTCCTGCAGATTATGATGATTAATTGTAAAACGAAGCCCTACTCGCTGGCCAACGGCAACACAGTTTTGAATGCCCTCCATAGCTGCCTTAAACGCGCCTTCTTTACCCCGAAATTTATCGTTCACATCTTGAAGGCCATCTAAGGAGATCCCCACATAGGACACGCCAATTTCTTTCAGCCGTTTGGCAACCTCAGGAGTAATTAGGGTACCATTGGTTGATAAGGTTGCCCGTAATCCTTTGGAAATCGCATACTCTGCCAACTCGAAAAAATCGGGGCGAATTAAGGGTTCTCCGCCTGAAAAAAGAATAACAGGCGATTTAAAGTCCGCCAAGTCATCGATAAAATGCTTGCCTTCTTCAGTCGTTAATTCTCCTGTATATTTTTGAGCATCAGATTCCATATAGCAGTGAGCACATTTCAAATTGCACGTACGTGTCGTGTTCCAAACAACGACAGGACCGGAGTCCGTCGTTGTGCCATGTTTTGCTCCCTGGGAATTCTGACTGTAGCGCAGGGAATCTCCGAAATACTCAGTATCAAATAGAAGCTTAGTAATACTAATCATATTTTTTTCCCTCCAGTAAGGCTTCAACAAGTCCTTGAATGGTATATTCTAAAGCTTCTCGGTGGATTGTCAGGCCCATTTCCCGGGCGGTAGCACTCGTTATCGGTCCAATTGAATAAAGCAAAACATTCTGCAATAGCTCTGTTTTTCCGTCCAGTAATTTAATAAAGTTCTTCACCGTTGATGAACTTGTAAACGTCACCCTATCAATTTCCTTATTTTGCAGCATCCTTTGCAGATCTGCCCGATTTGCACTGCCGAGAATTGTTTTATAGGCAGGAACATCCCAAACTTCAACGCCCATGGCTTTAAGGGAATCAGGAAGAATATTTCTGGCTTCTTCAGCCCTGGCCAGTAGTACCTTATCCCCTGCCTTAACGCGGTGCCTCAAACCTTCGACAACCCTTTCGGCCCGATACTCTTCAGGTACAAAAGCCACTCGCAGTCCTCGTTTCTCCAGGGCTGCTTTTGTGGCCGGACCGATAGCGACAAGCTCTATGCCCGCTAAATCGCGGACGTCTCCTTGTTGTTCCAGTAGTTCGGCAAAAAACGTTTCAACTCCGTTGACACTTGTGAAAATGAGCCATTGAAAACTCTTCAAGTCTTTCAGAGCTTTCAATAACAAAGACCCATCTGTTGGCGGAGCAATCTCAATCGTCGGAAATTCCCATGCCTCCCCGCCAAGCGCCTCAATGACTTGAGATAATTCACTTGCCTGGTGACGTGCACGGGTGACAATAATTCTCTGGCCAAATAGAGGCTTCTTTTCAAACCATTGAAGTTTTTCCCGCAAAGAAACGACCTCGCCAACAATGATAATCGAAGGATTGGTAAATCCTTCTTCTTTGACCTTTTCGGCAATGTTACTTAACGATCCCACCAGGGTGCGCTGTTCCGGCCTTGTTCCCCATTGAATAATACCGACAGGGGTAGTCGGTTCTTTTCCATTTTCCATAAGTTTTTGGGCAATCAAAGGGAGATTCTCCATACCCATGAGAAATACAAGCGTCCCGTGGGATTGGGCAATATGATTCCACTGAATTGCGGTTTCATTTTTGGTCGGATCTTCGTGACCTGTTATGACAGCAAAGGATGAGGTTAAGTCACGATGAGTAACGGGAATTCCTGCATAAGCCGGAACTGAAATAGCCGATGTAATCCCCGGAACCACTTCAAAGGGAATTCCTGCTTCCAACAAAGCTTCGGCCTCTTCTCCGCCTCTCCCAAATACAAAAGGATCCCCGCCTTTAAGACGTGTAACAATTTTTCCTTCAAGTCCTTTAGTTACGAGAAGCTGGTTAATCTCATCCTGCTTAAGGGTATGACGATCCGGCGATTTTCCAACATAGATAAGTTCACACTCCGGACGTGCCAGATTCAAAAGCCTCCGGGAGGCCAAACGGTCATAAACTAAAACATCCGCATTGGCAATACATTCAGAACCTTTAAGGGTAATTAGTTTTGGATCTCCCGGACCGGCACCAACTAAATATACATATCCTTTATTCAAAACAGAACACTCCTATCTATGCTGAAAATGCCATTAAGAAAAGGGGGACGGTTCTAATTATCTAGAACCGTCCCATGTTCCTTGAGTTTAAAACCATGGGATTATCATTAATTATATCAAATCCTCAACCATATATTGTGATCTGAAGCACTTAATCTCAAGTTTAGGCCATAACACCAGGACTACAGACTAAATTCAGTTCCTAACGAATTTCCGCTAAAATTTCTGCGGCTCCTAAGCTAAGCAATTGATCGGCAGCTTCGACCCCAACCTTCTCAGGATCAATCCCTTTCCCCTGCACTTTAAGCAAGCGATTACCATCGAGACTGGAAACCATTGCTTTAAGATGAATCTCTCCGGCCTTAATCTGTCCCAAAGCGCCGATGGGAACCTGACAGCCGCCTTCAAGCCTGCGCATTAACGCTCGTTCCGCGCAAACGGCTTTTTCGGTCTCAGGGTGATTAAGCTGAGCTGACAATTCACGAATATCGTCCCTATGTTCAGCAATTTCAACAGCAATAGATCCTTGACCCACTGCTGAAAGCATTATATCCTCAGATAAAATTTGGGTAATCCTCTCTTCCCAGCCTAATCGTTTTACCCCTGCTGCAGCCAATACAATCCCATCCATTTCAGACTCCTGCAGTTTGCGCCAGCGTGTTTGCAGGTTTCCTCGCAAATCCATAAAGCGCAGATCAGGTCGGAAATGTTTAAGCTGAGACTTCCGGCGCAAACTGCTTGTTCCTACCAAAGCTCCCTCAGGCAGTTCTTTCAGGAGTCTTCCATTCTTGCTTAAAAAAACATCTCTTGGTTCTTCTCGTTCGCAAAAAGCACAAATATGCAAACCTTGCGGCAAAATTGTCGGTAGGTCCTTAAGGCTGTGAATCGCCATATCCAATTGATTATTTAACAATCCGTATTCCAATTCTTTTGTGAATAACCCCTTATCTCCGATTTTTGCCAGGGGCACATCTAAAATTTTATCACCTTTGGTCTTCATCGGCACGAGCTCAAAACCAAGGTGAGGATAGAGGAGCTCAAGTTGGTGTTTCACCCACTCCGCTTGCCACATGGCTAATTGACTGTCCCGAGTTCCGATTCGAATGTTCTTCATTCTGCCCTCCCATGACGCACAGGCCCAAGATGCTGATTCACAAGGGTCATTTGCCGTTTCGTTTCCTCTTCAACGTCTAAGTCAAAAAGGTTTTGTAAAATCTCTGTATACAGATGCCCTTGGGATGTGGATGCATACTCTTTAAGATTGGTGATTGGTAAATGCAAAAGCTGATTAACAATTGAGTTAGCCATTGACCTGACAATCTTCTCTTGTTTCGGTGTTAATCCGCCTAACCGATCTAAGGCACGTTCGAGTTGGACATCTTTTATTTGTTGACCTTTTTGCTGCAAGGCAACAATGGTTGGAACAACAAACAATGAATTATGCCATTTTACGAAACGATTCATTTCTTCATCAATGATCTTTTCTGCTTTGAGAGCAGCAAGTTCGCGTTCCTGATGATGCCGGTCAATCACTCCCCGCAAATCATCGATATCAAACAAGGTAATATTCTTAAGCTCTCTGACCCCAGGGTGAATATCGCGCGGAACAGCTATATCAATGAGCAATAAGGGACGGCCCTGACGTTTTTTCATGATCGTCTCCAGGCGCTCAGGTTGAATCACAAAATGAGTCGCTGCTGTGGCCGAAATTACAATATCAACTGTCTCCAGATACTTATCCATTTCATCAAAGCGTACAGCTTGTCCCGCAAATTCCTTAGCTAGGGAGACTGCTTTCTCATAAGATCGATTGGAAACCATGACTGTCGAGGCTCCGGCTGCTACTAAATTTCTAATAGTCAAGGTGCTCATTTCGCCGGCACCTAAAATTAAAATCCCTTTGCCTTGCAGCTCTCCGTACTGCTGCTTGGCAAGCTCAACCGCCGTATAGCTGATGGATACAGGATGTTGATCAATTTGAGTCTCCGTACGTATTCGTTTGCCTACAGAAAGAGCAGTTTGAAAGAAGACATTAATGGCCTTGTTCGTAACCTCAGCGTCATTAGCTTGCTGATAGGCATTGGCAACCTGGCCAATGATCTGAGTTTCTCCGCGAACCATTGAGTCTAAGCCTGCCGTCACCCGAAAGAGATGGCGTATAGCATCGTAAAGGGTATGCACATAGAGATATTGGCTTAGAAGTTTTTCTTCAATACCGTGATGAACCGACAAAAATTTTTTGATCGAGGCGGTACCCACCTCAACGTCTGTCGTTGCAGCGTATATCTCAGTACGATTACAGGTACTGAGGATTAATACTCCTTCAAGCCCCGGATAACTCCTGAGGGTTTTTAAGGCCTCCTGAATCTGGGAGGAATGAAAACTCATCTTTTCTCTGATTTCCACAGGTGTACTTTGGTGGTTTAATCCAACAGCGACAGGAAACACTGTTTAATCACTCCTTCCGCTTCGGATAGACGATCCCCTTGAATAAGTTTTCTTACTTCGCCGTCCGTTATACGATCCCAAAAAACGCCCCGTTTTTCGGGAGGTAAACTTGTTTTTACTTTGATACGCCAGGTTTTCAATAAGGACAGATACTCTTTCATTTCAGAACCATAAAGCATTTCCAATTCCTGACGAATTTGCCGAGCTACAATGGGGCTGCTTCCACCTGTAGAAACGGCAATTCTTAAATCGCCCTGTTCCATAATGGAAGGAACAATAAAGCTGCATTTTTCAGGATCGTCCACAACATTTACAGGACGATGATGTGTTTTGGCATCAAGTGACACTTGTTGATTAACCTCTTCATTCTCTGTACAGGAAAAAACAAGGCAAGCTTCTCCAATATCTTCTGAAGAATACTCTTTTTCCAGCCAATAACATGCTCTGTCATCAATTAAAGTCCTCAGTTCCGGCAAAACTTTTGGGGAAACAATCCGAACAACGGCACCATTACTCAAAAGGGTTTGAACCTTCCGCAGTGCAACGTTGCCTCCTCCGACGACCAAAACAGACTGATCTTTCAAATCCATAAAAATCGGATAAAACTGCGGCATAAAACACTGTCACCTTCTCCAACTTTCTCCTAGATATAATTCGCCTTATTCAGACATTTCCCCTGCCCAACCTTAAGATTTCTTACTATAAATACATTTCCTATTGGGCATAAGAGTGTAATCCAGGTAAGAAGTAGTTAACGCCAAAAAAAGTAAAGAGTACGGCTACAAAACCTAAAACCGCCATCCAAGCCGCACGTTTGCCCTTCCAGCCATACATCAAGCGGGCATGTAAATAAGCTGCATAAATAATCCAAGTAATTAAGGACCAAGTTTCTTTAGGGTCCCAGGACCAATAAGTGCCCCACGCATAATTTGCCCAGATAGCTCCGGTAATAATGCACAGGGACAAAAGCGGGAAAGCAAACCCAACAACTTTATAGGACAATTCATCAAGAGTCTCTAAATCAGGAAAACGGGCTATGATTCCCTGAGGTTTTGCTTCCCATCCCTTGCCTTCTTCTTTCAACTTAAGAAGGTACATTACCCCTAGACCAAAGGAAATAGCAAAAGCTCCATAGGCCAACATAGCTGTCACAACATGGAAGGTAAGCCATTGACTCTTTAAAGCGGGAGGAATTGCCTGGGCTACCCGTTCTTCAGGACCCATGCTCATGATAATAAACAGCAGGAGCAAAACGGGAATAGGCAGTACGAAAGCGCCCAAAGACCTTAACTTATAACGATACTCAATATACAAATAGACTGCCATAATCCCCCAGACAAATGTCAAAAGGAACTCATAGCCATTGGACAACGGCGGATGCCCCGAAATCACCATGCGAATAATAATCGCTGCGGTATTGGCAATTAAGCCAAGGCCCGCAACGTAGGTTGCCAAAGTACCAATCAGGTCTCTTTTTAAGCCCATCCAAACCCAGTATAACATCATACAAAGAATATAAGCCATTACCATAACATAAAAAGCAGACGATTCGAGATTTTGTAAGCCCAGATTCAAGATTTAATCCTCCCCTTCCACGGACAATATATCCACTATTTCGCTTGAATTTCCCGAACTAAACGGTCGAATAACTCTTTAAGGCCTCCGGCGACCTTTCCTGTTGAAACTCCCATGGTTATCTCACCCTGATTACCTTGTTCAGCCTGAAAAATCCCCGCCACAAGGATTGAGCGCCAATAAAAGGACAATATTAGACCCAGAAGCAATAAAGCACAGCCTAACCAGATAACCATGACCCCAGGATCCTGCTTAACTTGTAAGCCGGTAAATCCAGAGTTTCCATCGAGGGTGAGCTTATAGGCACCTTGAATGTCAATAGTTTGTCCAAAATCAAGTTGTCCGGATTGCACCGCATTCTCCGACATACCTTTAAAAACTTCGAAAAGCATGGAAGGTTTTTGAGGATCACTGGTTATAGCTGAAGCGACGAGATAAAGGTCCGTCCCCGGGGCCTGGAAATAGTTCCCGCCTCGGTCTTCCAGGATAACAGGAACCTTTTGTCCTTTGACATCGGCGGTCAAATGAACGCCATTTATAAAACTGGATTGATAGAAGGTTACCCCTTGATAGGTAAAAGGGTGATTCACGGATATAGTATGGCGGGCCATGACCCTGCCATTTTCCAAAATACTCAGATCAGTATACCAATTATCTCTCTGACCATTGGCCAAGAAACGGTCTTCAGCTGAATTAATCAAGACATCAAACGTTTCTTTCACCGTTCCTCGGGATACTTGTATAGATTGAATAGGAACTGTTGTCCCAGTTCCAGCCATTAAGTATCCTTTAAAGCCCATTGAAGAGCCGATAACGGCTCCAATCACTAAAACGACAAAGGACAAGTGAGTAATAAAAGACCCCCAATTTCCCCAGCGTCGCTTTATAGCGATAAAACTCCATTGCTTATCTTTTTCCTCAAAGACGACTTTAAATCCCCTGCTCTGTAAAACTTTTTGAACGGAACTCCGAAGGGATTCCCTATCCCCCTTCCAAGTCCCTTGAACCTTCTTGGGTATGTTAGTACGGTTTTCAGGGGGGTGAAGTTTAAAGGTACGATTATAAATCCCTTGAAACCTTTGGATACTGCAAATGATCAGGTTAATACACAAGACGCCTAATAACAAACGAAACCAATATGTACTATAAAGATGGGTAAATCCCAACTCCTGCCATATCTTCCCCACCGCCTGAGCTTTATCAGGATCAACATCTGCCTGAGGAAATAAGGTCCCTACACCTGCAAAAAAAGCAATAACTCCCAGCAAAACCAGTCCTAATTTCATGGAACTGAAGATGCGCCATAATTTGTCCACGGCACTCTCTTGATGTTCCTTCATTTGATTGCCTCCTTACCAAGCCTCTCTGCTACTGCCGATAAAGCCAGCAATAGGATGAGTATCACACAAAAGCCGGGTCTATCGAACCTTAAATGAAAGGCTTTATAAACCCGACTTATTAGCTCTCCACTTACGAGGCCATAGATCCAATGTAACCCTCATTTGTACTAGTTTATCATTTCCAAAACCGGAATTCAAGCAAGCGCAGCCTCCAGCGATCTTGAGAGAATGCAGCCTTAACATCGGACTTAAATAATGTGTCTTATGGAATATAAAACCTTCCGCAGCAAACATACGGAAGGCTAATTTTCCTGTAATATCTTAAAATTTTCGAATGGCAATGAAGTCAGCTAAATCTTCCAAAGCCTTGCGAGATGAAGCCTTCGGGAGATCTTGGAGGCGTTTTTTGGCTTTGCTGATATAGGCATCGACAATCTGCATGGACTGATCAATTGCCCCTGTCCCTTTAATCAGCTCAATCGTCTCTGCGACTTCAGCGTCAGTTTTATCAACCTTCCTCAATAACTCATGAAGATGTGAACCGCTGGGAAACGACTGCAAAGCCAGAATCATGGGTAAGGTCATTATTCCCTGGCGAAGATCCCCGCCGATGGGTTTTCCAAACTCAGACGGTTTAGCCGTGATGTCCAATACATCATCAACAATTTGAAAAGCCATGCCCAAAGAATGTCCGTAAGCTCCTAAAGCCCAGACCTGGTGTCTCGGGGCCTCGGAAACCAGAGCCCCCAATTTGCAGCAAGCAGAAATCAACAAGGCTGTTTTCCTTTTAATCCGGAAATAATACTGCTTTACGTTTTGCTCCACATCAAAAGAGGCTTTAATCTGTTGGATCTCCCCTTGACACATTTCCACGCTTACCTCTGCCAAAATACGAGAAACCTCAGGATGATTTATTTGGGAGATGAGAATTAAAGCTTTGGCCAGCAAATAGTCCCCTGTTTCCACAGAAACTATATTTCCCCAATTGGCTTTAACCGTCGGTCTGCCTCTTCTTGTCAGGGAAGCATCCACAACATCGTCATGGACTAAGGTCGCCATGTGAATAAGCTCTAAAGCCATAGCCACTGGGATGAGCTTATCTAAAGAATAAGCATAAAATTTTCCGGCTAAGAGAGTAAAAGCCGGACGTAAGCGTTTGCCTCCGGCAGTTAACAAATGAATACCGGAATCCTGGAGAATCGGATAGTCCGTCTCCACAAATTTGGTAAGTTCCTTTTCAACCCGTTGAAGATCTGAATTTATCTGATTAAAGAGCCAGAGTTGTTTCAAAACCGATTCACCTGCTCGCACCCTTTTCTTCATAAGATACCATATCTGATGGCAGATCCGCCAGCGGATCTGCTGGATTTTCATCCTCAAACGTCAACAATTCTTCATCAGTTTCAGGCTTTTCTTTTTCCTTTTCCATTTGTGCCTGAGGTGGTTTATCCCCAGGTTTATAGTCCGCCAAATTCAACGCTTTGTTAAACGTATTGCTGGGGGTATCAATTGTATTCTGAATTTCCTTGGTGACATCTTGAGTCGCTTTGCGAACCTCATAGACTATTTTGCCGATTGTTCGGGCAATTTCCGGTAGGTCCTCTGGCCCAAACAAAATCAATGCAATACCCATAATTAGGAGGATTTCTGTAAAGCCCATTTTTCTGCCCCCTTTATCCCATAAACTGACTTTCTCATCATCATTGAATTTCACGTTTTGTTAAATTTTCACTGGCTGCGAGGGCTTTTGCTCTGTTCCGGGCAACAATGTACCCCAGCCAAATACTAATTTCAAAGAGTAGATACATGGGGGCCGCCATCAAAAACTGCGTAAATAAATCCGGCGTCGGGGATACAATGGCAGCCAAAATGATAATGATTAAAAGAGCCCAGCGTCTTTTCTTAGCTAAAGTTCTAGGTGATAACAAGCCTATGCGGATTAAAATTAAGAGAACGATCGGGAGCTGAAAGACAAGTCCGAAGGTCCCGAGAAAGGTTATAAGAAAACCCAAGTAGGAAGTTTTCGTCACAAAAGGTGTCGATTGAACTGCACCACCGCCGGCATAAAGCAAGAACTTAATCCCCACCGGCAAAACGACAAAGAAGCACAGTGCCGCACCACAAATAAAGAGCAGGAGAGAACTGGGAACAACCATATAAAGATATTTTTTTTCTTTTTGCTTTAAGGCCGGCAGTATAAACGCCCAAACCTGCCATAAAATAACCGGAAGAGCTAATGCAACCCCTATCAAGAGAGAAACTTTCAGCTTGACCAACATAGGTTCCATCGGCGTGGTGGTAATAAACATGATATTTTTCAGTCGGGTGACGGGGTAAGCTAAATAGGCAAACGCCTGATCACTGAAAAACCATCCCAGAACAGTTCCTATAGCTACAGCATATGCGGCAATAACGAGTACTTTACGAAGAGCGAGAACATGTTCCAAGAGCGGCATATTGCCATCTCCACGTGGTCGCCTGCGCATCCGGCTACACTTCCTTCCCGTAGACCTTTAACCGCTCATAATATGTATTTCGCTGAATTGCTTGATATCCGGCATCTTCAATGCAGCGGACAATTTCCTGTAAAGGAACACGAGTCTGCACTCCAGCAGCACGTACAACATTTTCTTCGAGCATGGTACTGCCAAAATCGTTAGCTCCAAAACGCAAGGCTACTTGAGCCATTTTAGCACCTTGAGTAACCCAGGAGGCTTGAATATTAGGGACATTGTCCAGCATCAAGCGCGCAACTGCAAGAGTTCGCAAATACTCCACACCAGTACTTCCTTCTCCGCCCAGTTCTGTATTGCTGGGCGCAAAACTCCAAGGTATAAAGGCGGTAAACCCATTTGTCTGATCCTGGGCTTCCCGGACATGAATCATATGCAAGATGCGTTCTTCAAAGGTCTCTACATGACCAAACATCATAGTTGCAGTAGATTTCATTCCCAGGCGATGAGCCTTGGTCATAACCTCCATCCACTGCTGCCATTTTATTTTGTTCGGACTGATAAGATGTCTGACTCGATCTTCGAGAATTTCCGCCCCTCCTCCGGGAATCGAGTCCAATCCCGCATTTTTGAGACGGGCAATAACCTCTTCCAGGCTCAATTTGGATTTTTCGGCCAGATCCCAGATTTCAGGCGGGCTGAAGGAATGAATATGGATGTTAAAATGAGCTTTAATATCCCTCAGCATCTCTTCAAAGTATTCCAGGCCTAAATCAGGATGTAATCCTCCCTGTATTAAGAGTTGTGTTCCTCCGACTGCAACTGTTTCTTCAATCTTAGCATGTAAATCGTCTCTTGACAAAATAAATCCTTTAGGATCACCCGGTTTACAATAATAAGCACAAAACTTGCATTGGCAGGAACAGATATTGGTATAATTAATATTTCGATCGATAACAAAGGTAACAACTTTATCCGGATGCATCTGCTTGCGAATGAGATCGGCTCCCTGCCCCAAGGATAGAAGATCGGCGTCTTGTAACAATCGAACGCCATCAGAAAGGGATAACCGTTCTCCGGCTATACGTTTCTCAATGATCTTTAAAGTCTCTAAATTCATGCCTTCTCACCCTCTCTATCCTAGTTGGTCTTTAGGACACGATAAAGAGTATCCCTTTCCACAGCATCTCTTCCAGCCTTTTGAATCATAGTAATGAGAGCGCGTTTGCTCATAACTTGACTTGTCTCCGCTCCAGCTGAATGAATGATTCGCTCTTCAACAACTGTTCCGTCAAGATCGTCGACCCCAAAAGCCAGGGAAACTTGGGCCAACTTAGGTCCCAGCATAATCCAAAATGACTTAATATGATCAAAATTGTCCAGAAGGATCCTGGAAACTGCTAACATTTTAAGATCTTCAAAACCAGTGGTGCTTTCGACTCCCACTTGTCCTTCTAATTTTGTGTTCTTGGGATAAAAGGGCATTGGAATAAAGGTTAGAAAGCCATGAGTACGATCCTGTAGGTCCCGAAGCTGGAGAAGATGATCAATTCGTTCCTCGGCAGTCTCAACGTGACCGTAAAGCATGGTAGCGTTTGTCCGCATCCCTAAACCATGAGCTGCTTCTTGAATTTCCAGCCAGCGCTGCCCGGAAACCTTCTTCTCACAGATTTTGGCACGGACCCGCGGCGCAAAGACTTCTGCTCCCCCTCCCGGCAGTGAATCAAGGCCCGCTGCCATAAGCTTCTGCAGAACTTCCTGCACTGAAAATCCGGTGATTTGGGTAAAATAATCCACCTCTACGGCAGTAAATGCTTGGATACAGGCCTGAGGCAAAATCCCCTTTACCCTCTGCAGCATCTCCAAATAATACTCAAAGGGGAGATCCGGGTTTAAGCCTCCGAGGATGTGAATTTCCGAAACTCCTTCTCGAGTTGCTTCTAAAGCTGCTTTTTCAATTTCCTCAAGGGATAACGTAAAGGCCTGAGGGTCTTCCTTTTTAACTCCATAAGCACAAAAATGGCAAAGATTCGTACAGACATTCGTATGATTAATATGCCGGTTGACGATAAAATACGTTTTGTTGCCATTTTTTTGCTCACGTATCAGGTTGGCCATATATCCGAGAGCCAAAATGTCCCGGCTTTTCATTAGGCGAACGCCGTCTTCAAAATCCAGACGCTTACCTTCTTCAACCTTTTTGATCAGGTCATATAATTCACTTTGCTTAAACAATGAGGTCAGTTCCTTCCCCTCCGCTTCTTAATGCAAAATAATTAAATCCAAAACTGAAAACACAAAGAGCATTACGCTCAAATAACCATTCAAATTAAAAAAAGCTACACCGACCTTAGAGAGATCGCTGGCCGAGACGATACGATGCTGGCGAAAGAGCAGAAACACCGCAATCCCTACACCTAAATAGTAAAGCCAACTCATGGACATCACAACTCCCACCGCTATAAAGAGCAAAGGAGCCAAAACATGTAAGAATGCTGAAATTTCCAACCCTCTCTGAACCCCAAAAATTGCCGGTATTGAATTCAACCCTTCCTTGCGGTCAAACTCTACATCCTGACAAGCATAGACAATGTCAAAGCCCGCCACCCAAGTGACGACTCCCAATCCTAAAAGAATTGGCGTCAAAGCCCAATGTCCCGTTACTCCGATCCAAGCTCCGGCAGGAGCTAATCCCAGGGAAATTCCAAGAACGAAATGGCAGGCCCAAGTAAATCGTTTGGTATAGGAATACAGGACTAAAAAAAAGACAGCGATGGGCATTAACCACAAGGCCAGCAAATTAAGCTTATAGGCTGAGTACCCCAACAATAAAAAAGAAAGCACAGTATAGCTATACACTTCAGTAACTTGCAGATATCCGGCAGGAATAGCACGTTGAGCAGTTCTGGGATTTCGAGCATCGATGTGCCGATCAATCAGACGATTTAGGGACATTGCCGCTGTCCTCGCTCCAACCATAGCTAACGTGATCCAAAACAATTTAACACCTGAAGGAATTCCGCCGGAGGCTAAAAAAGCACCTAAATAGGCAAAGGGTAAGGCAAATAATGTGTGCTCAAACTTAATCATTTCCAAAAAAACTTTTAATTTATGCATCGTTTACTCCATCCCTGCATTAAACCTCTAAATCTCAGGGAGAGGTCTGCTTGCAGATAACTGTTTAACCATGAAACTATAAAGCTCACGAAGAGGCTGTAATTGAAGTTGAGTTTCCGCCGAAATTTCGGTAAGGATATCATTTGCCTTCTGAAGAATTGATTGGATAACAGCCTCTTCAAGGTGCTGCTTTGAAGCACCCCAAGCCATTCCCAACTGTAAACCAAAAGCTTCAATCTGGCGTTGCAGGGGAAGGGAAACAGAGGCCAATTCAGCACTTAAACGGGCTGCGCTTGCCGTCAGTGATGCACATTCCTTTTCAATAATTTTCAGCCATTCGTCTTTTGATAGTTTCTTGTCACGCGAAAGCCAGCGTGAAATCCCGCCTTCACTCATAGTTCCAATCACTTGAGCCAAGGGGGCAAGAAATTGCAGGAGTTTTTCCTGGCAAAGATGCAAAAAAAACTTTCCATAGAGTAAATCCCCAACCAAGACCGGAAACTGACGAAGTTCTTCAGCAAGCTCACTATCATCTTTCATCAACTTATGAACTTGATTCGCCATATAAATAAACTGGATGGTCTCTGCTAAGGCATCTGATTTTTGGCCTTGATCTCCACAGGACCGGCTGACAGCTAAGACGATAGCCGGACAAACTGTTTTATCCAATTCATCCATATCTAAATGAACCAATTCTTCGAAACTTGCAGGTTTAAAATTTATTTCTTGACGCAGTCGCGCCTGTACCAAGTTCAGCTTCTCCACGAAACTGAATTCTAGCGGCATCATGTTATCGCTCCTTGTTCTCCATTCAGACATTAACCTATTACTTATTCTAGATATTTAGTAAAAGTCCTGCCCAGTTATTTATTCTATACAGATAATATGACATTATTATTCTTATTGTATGTAAAACACCACTCGAAATATAATAGACCTTGCAACTTCTTCAGTTACAAGGTCTATCTAGTACCCTTCAGAAAGTCAAACTTTTGATTGATATAAGTCAGAATTTCTTTATCCGCACTCGTTTTAGTCCGGAGTAAAATAAATATCCCTCCTAAATATTTACCGCTTTCTTAGGATCCTCAACAATTCCTCGCTTAATTTCTGTTGCTGTCATATGACCCGCTTTGAAATGATCCGTCAGATAATTACATGCATCCCAGGGATTGACACGGTCCCCGCAAGTAAAGACGTCAACTGCCGCATATCCAAGTTCCGGCCAAGTGTGGATGGCTAAGTGAGATTCCGATATAACAACTACCCCACTTACTCCTTGAGGACTAAACTTATGAAACGCTACCTCACGCACCTCAGCACCTGCCTCCAGGGCTGCGTCGACCATTAATGCTTCGACTTTTTCCCTATCATTTAAAATGTCGAAACTACACCCATAAATTTCAGCCAACACATGACGTCCAAGAGAATTTGCCAATTGTGATCTTTGCCCCCTTTTCTACTAAAAACATGAAGGAATCTGAGCCAACCGCATTCTTAGAATGGGTCCTCCCAAATTTCCATCAGGTTAAATTTTAGCACAAAGTTTGGTGTTGTCAATAAAAATTTATACATATTCGTGATATCCTTGAATAGTCTATAATTTTCTCGGGATAAGGTTAATTAATGTCTGTTTTCCTTCGAATTACTCTAATATTCACTACTTATCACATGTATCATATGTAAACCAATTAATCTGCGAACATCGTCCACTGCCACTGATTCGCCAAAACTTTTCAGGCCTTCTAAACACGGTTTTGAACTTTTATTAATTCAGCGAGAATGCATACGGCAATTTCTTCAGGAGTTTCCGCCCCAATATTCAAACCAATCGGGGAATAGAGTTTTTGCAGAAACTCCTTAGGTATGCCTTCCTTTTCTAATTCAGATTTCAAAGCATTGACCCTCCTGCGGCTGCCAATCATACCGACATAGGCTGCCTGCTGCGTAATCACTTTTTTTAAACATACTTTATCATAACGATGACCTCGAGTAACGATAACGACATAGGTTTCTGGAGTAATCGTCAGAGAATCTAAAACTGCTGCAAAATCATCACAAAGAACGCGGTCTGCCATCTTAAACCGCACTGAATTAGCAAAACTTGGCCGATCATCAACAACAGTTATCTCATAACCGAGAATTTTGGCCATGGCTGCCAGAGGCAAAGCAATATGCCCGGCCCCCAAGATCAACAATTCTACCGAAGAAGACGGTGGTTCAAGCAACAAGCGATAAGCGGCCATTGACCCTGATCCATCGATACCAGTAAACTCAGAATCTAGATTAATGAGTACCGGTTTGGAATATTTGATTGCGCTTCGAGCATAAACAAGCCCTGCTCGAGTAAGGTCATCCTGGCCAAGATCACCCACAGCCTCTCCGGTATTACTTAGAAACAGCTTTTTCCCGATCAACTGTTTTTCGGGAGCTTCCAACACGGTCATAAGAAGCGGAAAATCTTGCTTTTCTAAGGCGTTTAGATAGTCCTGATAAAACTGAATTTGTTCAGCAGGACTCTGGGGACCCAAATATTCAATTAAGAGTCCCATCACGCCTCCGCAGACCATCCCCTCTTCTTGGGCAATATCTGCAGTCATATTCAAAGTATGTATTTTCGTTGAACGAGATGTCAAAACATTAAGGGCTTCCCGCCGAGCTTCAGCCTCCCCGCATCCGCCGCCAATAGTTCCTACCGTTGTTCCATCGGCATATACCAACATTTTTACGCCAGGCTTACGCGGAGTTGAGCCTAAAACACTGCAAATTGTAACCAATGCCGCCTCAATATTTTGTTCGAATACCTTCTTTAACCCCTGGAAAACCTCTTTCTCCATTAGCTCACCTCCCTGATCACCATGTTATTTGTTTAAGAACATTTTATTATTATATCAATAAACCCCTTGATTTACACTCTTTTAGCGAATCGTAAGACTCCAATTCTTGACCTCTTCACAAGAATAGGATACCATGCAGGATAGAGACAAACTTGATTAAATATTTAGTAAAAAGACTTTTCACGAATGTATTGGAGGCTATCCTATGGAAAAAATTAAAGTTCAGGACGCTGTCGGTGCAGTTTTGATTCACGACATGACGGAAATCATTCCCGGAGTTGTCAAGGGTCCGCGTTTTCGCAAAGGACATGTCATCCAAAAAGAAGATATCCCCGTTCTTCTCGGAATGGGAAAAGAACATATCTACGTCTGGGATCAAACACCAGGGCTCATCCATGAAAACGAAGCGGCTGAACGCCTTGCCCGATCTGTTAGAGGTCCGGGCCTGGATCTCGATGAACCTAAAGAAGGAAAGATCAACATTACCGCTGCCTGCGACGGACTTCTTTACGCTTCCGAAGATGGTATTTTAGCTTTAAATACCCTTGAAGATGTAGTCTTGGCCACTATCCATAATTATCAGCCGGTAAAAAAAGGAGATAAAATCGCCGGAACCCGTGTTGTTCCTCTGATGATCGATGAAAAAGTGATCCTTGAAGCAGAACGAATAGCCCAGACTTTTCCTAATCCGATTCTCGAAGTTCGCCCTTTGAAGACCTTCAAGGTTGGAATTGTCACAACAGGAAGTGAAGTCTTTCACGGACGGATCAAAGATAAATTTGGTCCCGTGCTGCGAGGAAAAATTGAACACTGGGGATCAATCGCCCTTGAACAAACATTTGCCAGCGATGATATTTCTATGATTCAAAGTGCCATCCAAGATCAACTTAGGCAAGGGGCTGAGATGATTCTGGTTAGTGGAGGAATGTCTGTTGATCCTGACGATGTCACCCCCACTGCCATCAAGGAAATGGGAGCTGAGCTGATCACCTATGGCGCTCCTGTTTTGCCCGGCGCCATGTTCTTACTCGCTTATTTGGGAGATGTGCCTATTATGGGCTTACCAGGCTGCGTTATGTACTCCAAAACTACCGTATTTGATTTAGTTGCTCCCCGTATCCTTACTGGAGAACGGCTTACCCGCCTGGATATTGTTAAGCTTGGTCATGGGGGTCTTTGTTTAGAATGCCCAACCTGCACCTACCCTCGCTGCTCCTTCGGCAAGTAAAATCGTTCTGCTTAAGCTGAACAACGAGATGGTCTTTTGTTTTGTAGCATTTCAGGGGCAGGATGAATATCCTAAATTACTTAACATCCCTTTAAGGAGGATTGGGTATGAGGATAAAAAGCTTCCTGCAGTTCTACATAAGAACCCTTCTGCCCCTTGCTGCCCCTTTTATGATTCTTGCGTTCTGTCGCTTGTTTCTGCAAATGGATTCTAAACTGCTCATTTATGGATTTGCTTTTGCCTTTATTGCCAGTTTCTTTCTCACACTTAATTTATGGGAAGTACATTTCGTAGTTAAATTCGAGAAACGTCGCGAATACCTAACTAACCTAGAAAAGAATTTGGCAAAACTCGGGTTTGCTAAAAAATGCACTGAAGGATTCTTAACAACCTTTGAAAACAAAGACTCCTCATTTCTTAACCGAGAAATTAAAGTCTATCTATTCCACGACAGGGCTCTCATTATAACCCCTAAGAAATACCTGCCTTTTTTAGACAGAGATCATAGAACAAAGCTTTCCTTACTCTTTCGATACTTTGCCTGAAAAGGAAAAAGCCGAAGCGAAGTTCCCTAACCTCGCTTCGGCTTTTAGTATGGATTTAAGCCAAGTTAACAGACCATGGCATCAGCCTGCTTGCAAGCCATAGTTCGCGCACAAGGCTGCAAGTCCTCCGGAAAAGCCGCTCCCAATCGCATTGAATTTCCATTCTCCCTGATGGCGGTAGAGTTCACAGACCACTAGAGCAGTCTCAACGGAAAAATCCTCTCCTAAGTCATAGCGCATGATTTCCTGGTCGTTGACTTCATTAATAACACGAACATAGGCGTTGGAAACTTGTCCGAAATTCTGACCACGGGCAATCGCCTCGTGAATGGTTACGGTAAAGGCGATCTTCTCGACATGACTGGGTACACTAGCCAAGTCAATTTTAATTTGTTCATCATCACCTTCACCTTCTCCGGTAAGGTTATCTCCTGTGTGCTGTACGGAGCCGTCTCCGCCTACGAGATTATTGTAAAATATGAAGTCTTCAATGCCCCCTGCACGACCATTTTGGTCAAGCAAAAAGGCCGAGGCATCAAGGTCAAAATCTGCCCTGCCTGAATATTTATTGGTATCCCAGCCCAGTCCCACTATAATCTTCGAAAGCCCCGGATTTCCTTTTGTTAAATCGATTTTTTGTCCTTTTTGCAAACTAATCATGCTAAACACCTCATTAATTTATCAAAATTTGAAATTCACCTGCTTGTTGCTTTAAAGGGGCTTAGACATCCAATCCAAAATCTTTGCATAATCCGGCGAGTCCATTTTGGTATCCGCTGCCGATAGCGTTAAATTTCCACTCTCCATTGCTGCGATAAAGTTCTCCTACTACAATGGCTGTCTCAACTGAGAAATCTTCACCAAGATCATAGCGGATGATCTCTTCGCCTGTCTCCTCGTTAAGAACACGAACATAAGAATTGGAAACTTGTCCGAAATTTTGGCGGCGTTCCTTGGCTTCATGAATCGTAATGCCAAAGGAAATTTTAGCCACACTGCTTGGTACTGCAGAGAGGTCAACTTTAATTTGCTCATCATCGCCCTCTCCAACTCCGGAACGGTTATCTCCCGTATGTACCACAGAGCCTTCAGGGTTTGAAGTATTATTGAAGAAAATAAAATTTCTATCCTCGGCAACTTTTCCCTCAGCATTTAACAGAAAAGCTGAGGCATCAAGATCGAAATCATTGCCGCCATCATACTTATTAACGTCCCAGCCAAGACCGACCACAATCTTTTTTAAACCAGGATTTCCTTTGGTTAAATCTACTTTCTGACCCTTTTGTAAACTGATAGCCATAATAATATCCCCTTTCAACTATACTTATTGATAACGGCGAATAATTTCGCTTAACGATGCATCTCTAGTCGCTTCCCCAATAGCTGCGAATTTCCATTCACCTGAATGGCGATAAACCTCAGCTACGATTAAACTAGTTTTCCCTGAATAGTCTTCTGTTAAATTAAAACGGCAAAGTTCTTGGCCGTTACCAGGGTTAACCACCCGGATGAAGGCATTGGCAATATGTCCAAAATCCTGTCTCCGTCGGACACAATCATAGATATTAACGACAAAAACAATTTTGTTAACTTCGCCAGGCACTTTGGTTAAATCCACATGGATTTGTTCATCATCCCCTTCTCCGGAACCCGTAAGATTATCGCCGCTATGTTTAACACTTTTATCGGCACTTTGAAGATTCCCAAAATAAATCAAGCGGTCTTTAGACGTAAGCTTATCGTTGGCGTCCAACATCAGGGCCGATGCGTCGCAATCAATCTCCGCAGGCTTGCTTCCTAAGAGATTACCAAAAAAGCCTCCCGATTTTGTTTTGGCTACTTCATCCCATCCTAAACCAACCATGATTTTCGCTAATCCTGGATTTCCTTTTGTCAGATCAATTTTTTGCCCTTTTTGTAGGTTTATAACAGCCATGACTCATCCTCCATTCCAAATTTAAGATATTTTACTTTCCTTATCATCATCTTTAGGATTATTTTTGCCAACCAGCGACTTAAGGAAATGTAAGATAAATGTGCTAAAAAATACAACAACTAAAATCACAAAAAATATAGCATCAGAGACAATATAACCGAACACAGAGGCCATCATTTTAGCACCGATAAGGAAGATCAAAATATAGGCCGTTGTTTCAAGTTCAGGGAACTTCTCAATTAAAATGAGGAAGATTCGAGCAACTCCCCGCATCATTAGAATCCCGAAAATTGCACCGAGAAATAGTACCCAAACTTTTCCGCTTACTCCGAAGGCAGCTAAAACACTATCGACACTAAAAGCAATATCCATCATTTCCACCTGGAGAACAGTACCCCAAAAGCTTTTGGACTTTCCTTCAACAGGAGCATCTTCTTCCCCATTGTTAAAGAAGAAATACTTCGCCGACATCCAGAGCAGGTAAAGAGCTCCTATCATCTTAATCCAACGGATTTGAACCAGATAGACTCCAAAACCAATGGCTAAAAAGCGAAAGAGGTAAGCACCCCATATGCCATAGAAGAGGGCTTTCTTTTGCTGCCGCTTAGGTAATTCCCGCACGATAACAGCTAAAACGAGAGCATTATCGGCCGATAAAAGTCCTTCCAAGATAATTAGGGAACCGATAATCCCAAGGCTTACAGGGTCGGATATCGTCGCCAGTAAAGCATGGAGTGAGAAAAACTGAGCGTAACTTTGCGATATTCCCTGAAAAAACGTTGAAACCGAATCCAATTCGAACCACTCCTATTGTCACAAGTTTATTTATCGTTTACGAATCTGCTTTTTTAAATACAATAATTAGCGTTTCCTCTACCTGAGATTTCTAGATTGATAGTATCACAAGAAAGAAGAGCAAAACACAGATTTTGGGATGTTCACATAACTTTCACATTTTTCCTCCATTATGTTATTTTAACCATTACTTTAACACAAGAATACATTTTAAGCCATTAATCTTACAATGTTTACCACATTTCATTGTACTTTATATGGATACAATATACAACTTCCTACTAAACGAGTATTCTCTGGACGTTTTGTAAAATTTCTTCCGAAGCACCTATACCGCTTGTCCTGGTAAATTGGATTCCTTTCGGGTCAATTCCTTTTGCAGCAAACACTCCAGTTTGATATTGCAAATACAGTTCGCCGTGGGACGGTGCAAAAGCAACATCAGCCTTTTGCAGCAGATCAAGGTCTAAGAGGGAATCTCCGGCTGCCACAAGTGTACTTAGGCCTTCTTTTTCCTGAAGGTATTGAATGGCAGACTTTTTACTGACATGGTGGGGAATGAGATAAAGTTTCCTCCCTTGAATTGAAAGATTCCAATGCATCTTGCCTGCCCAAAGAGCAAAATCCTCTAATTCAGGAAGAGGGATTTTAGTACGATCAACAACACAATAATAGAAAAGGTCATCAGCCAGTTTGTCTGAGTCTTTGAGTACCCATGAAGGATGAGATATTTCCCGAAACTTACTGAGCAAATCCCGGGCCTCAGCACAATAGCCCCATCCTGTTAGTACCCGTTTTTTCCAGACGTTATCTTCGCGGCCTTCTTTTATAATGGTTCCGCCATTACTCGTCACTGCATACCGGGGATATATTCCATATCCTTGAAAATTCACCCGAGAATATTGAAGCTTTGTCCGGGTAGTAACGGGTACGAAGAGAATCTTCCGGGATAGTTCTTTTAAAAGCTTGAGAGCGCTTGGAGACATAAATGAGATATCTTGATTATCTAATTGTTCAACAGATAAAAAAGTATCGACATCGAGAGAAGGGGTTATGGAACGGTGAGAATAGATTAAGGTTTGGTCAAGATCGCTGGCAAATAAAACAGGTTTCGTCATGGCAATTGTTTAATGATACCGCAGCAGGCATAGGTCAATTCCGAAAATACTTCAACCGGAACTTGTCTATCCTTTGCCAACAGCAGAATATGTTTCAAGTTTGGATTATCGGGATTGTTGACCAAGATCCTTTCAGGCAGCCGTCGTAAAAGCACCCGCGTTGTTTCCCCAAGGCCGGGTTTAAGAAGATTGATATCTCCGATTCTATAGGTTCTTTGAATCAACTCTAAATCCTTCTGACCTTTCCAGGTTACCTCGGGGTTCTCCTGACGCAGATTCCATAAAGCTTCGCTGTCGAGCCGTTGAAATTGTTCTGAGACGGTATCTACAAAAAGACTCGAAACATTTTCGGCCTCAAGTTCTTGATAATATCTTGCTCCATGGAAATCCCGTTCTCCTATTAAATCCTTTCTTAACACTGTTCTGCTGATCAGCCCTGAGACTGTAGCGTTCAAGCAGGCACTTGGAATGAGAAAGTCTTCTCGAGTCCCGAAAGTTTTTACGCAATGTCCCGGGTCTGCGAGAACGGCT
The DNA here is from genome assembly GCF_002196705.1 of Desulfosporosinus sp. FKB. GTDB lineage: Bacteria > Bacillota > Desulfitobacteriia > Desulfitobacteriales > Desulfitobacteriaceae > Desulfosporosinus. The sequence continues at coordinate 245,589 of NZ_NADJ01000033.1, read as the reverse complement.
AAATCACTGTCGAGTTTGTATCCATACTTTTGTTCAAAGTCCCGACATGCTTCCTGAAGGGTCTTGGTTATGGCCCCTTTTCCGGTCCAACCGTCGATGAACTGAAGTTTATGGTTAGGGTGTTGTTGGAGTATATAGAGAATAGCATTCTCATCTATACCCCTCCCGCGGATAATTGAAATACTGTAGTGCGAAAGGGTTAAATTGCGTTTTTCAAGGAGATAACGTTTAATTAACACCCCAATCGGCGTTCCGGCACGGGCTAAGGACACAAGGACCGTTTGTGGTCCATTTCTGTGCAGAATTTGTTCAGAAGCAATCCCCACAGCTTCAGCAACTTTAGAGGAACTCTCGCGCAATGATTGATGGAAAAGCCGGAGATATTCTTCACCGGGTTGGTATTCAACAGGAAGCATTTCCGAATAATGTCCCCCAGATTGAATCAAACGCTCCCTGGTTTTTAAATCTGTTTCCCGAATCAGACCATTGAGGTTTTTTAAGAGGAAAATGACATCCTGCGGACTATAACTTCCCATAGGCAAAGGATCAGGGATTGGCTGCCGTGGGATTCTTAGGGTCACTCAAAAATCTCCTTTCTGGCGAAGAACTACAAATAACGAATACAGCGTGAAAAATACCCTTAGCTTGAATTATTTGCTGGAGAGGGTATAACCTTTTACGACTGACTTCCCTTTCCATAAAAAAATAGACGTCATCATAATAATTTTCCGGCAGATTATAGACATAATTGATGATCCCCGGATCTTCAGGGCACAGGAAGCTGCATCCGTTTTGAACTGCGTAATCGGTTCTGGCTATAGTATAAATAGGGCTCCTTGTCGTAGAATGGAAGCTTACGCCCTCTCCCATGTAAGTCGAGATCAACATAGGAAAGTACATAAATTCTCCGGTTCCCAGACAAAGTGTCTTTGATCCCTGGCGCATAAGTTTTAGCTTTCCGCCAATTTTTCGCGCCAAGGAGATGCTTTTCTGATGGTTACTCCACGACAGACCGAACCTTCCCGTCAATCTGAGATAAGGCGTTTTATTCAGCCAGCCGCTGGAATCCTGTGAGTAAACAGCTACAAGCTCCGACTCATCAAAAGGAAAGTATTTTGATATAAAGTGAGGTTCAGGCAATGGCTTTCCTTCTTCTTGTGACAGCTGTCCAAAAATCTGAGGTTCCCAAGAAGGATTAACATTAGCATTTTGTTCTTTTGCCAAATCGCTATACTTAAATTCTCCTCCCATTAGGGACAAAGCTTGGATTTCTGTACCTAGTTCTGATTCCACCTGTTTAAACCTTGCCCGATGTTCTGCTGATCTCCAGTCCAATAAAGAAAGAATCACATAATTCTTCTTCGGGTATTGACGATGAATAGCCTGAATGATGTTGAGAACAGTATTTCCTGTCGTCAGCTCGTCATCAATAAAGACGATAGTTTGCGCAGTTTTTAGGTCAGCATTGTTCATGACGTAACAGCGGTGATTAACAGCATGCGAATGCTCCTCACGGAAATCGAGTTCGGGTTTCAGGCAAGGAATTTCTTCCCGTGTCGTATGAAGGTAACAAGCATTGTCAAATAGGCTGAAAACAGAATGTCCCAAAGCTGTTGCCGTTTCCGCAAAGCCGATAAACAAGGTTTTCTCAGGAGGTGCTATAAGTGGTTTTTTTATCAATGTTTCAAAAACCTCAGACATCTGTTGTTTAGTCTTCAGGGCCTGAATTATTGCCGCATAGCAAGGGTGTTCGATGCCTAAAAGTTCCTTAGCGTATTGAACAGCCAAGGCAGCTCCCGCCAGAAGCGGCAATAAGGGATTAACAGGAATATGTTTGCCGAGAACCTTACTGACAAACAAAAACCTTCGCCGTCTATTTTTCCTTAACGCTAAGGCAAACAAAGACTCAGGATCCAAATCAAAAGGGTTGCTTTGAAAACAGATTTCCAAGCTAAGGTCTTCCGCCTTATACTGATACGTCTTGGGTAAGTAAGCCGACAAAATTTTGTTGTTCATGAAATACTCCATAATTTTTTGCTCGAAGTAAGATTCTCTGTGCCCACTGATAATGCGGCTTGGGTTCATTCATTTTATTGGTATAAGGACTCCTGATAACTCCTTGTTGACCATAGGTCCGTTCTAAAATAGTCATGGCATCCAGATATTCTTCATGGCCTACTGCATATAACGCCTGAACAGGGATCAGATGGCTGGGGTGAATAATTGTTTTGCCAATAATTCCGTTTTCCTTATCTAAGATAACCTCACGCATTAAGCCGTCTACATACTTATTTAAGAGCTGACCGCGAACCTTCGTGCCATGTCTTCCTTGATGAGTCTTCTGAAACTCTTCAAAAGGGCTTTTGCGCAGCAGAGGTTTTAAAACTCTGCCTTCACCCGCAAAGTATTCCCATACAGGCCCGGAAACTACATAACCGCTCTCTGCACGGCCGAAAATATTGAGAATATCGGCAATACAATCGCGAATGACTGTGATATCATATATGGTTACATCCGGCCCTCGTCGAATCCCGAAAAGGCCGGAAAAGTCTGTTGCCCCTATCCGCACATTTAAAATATAGTCTTGATATAAATCAAGAAGCCGTTTTATCTCAGCCAATTCTTGGTTCCGAGTTTCGCGATACATTACTTGAGGGCTTTCGATAATCGGCATCCCATAGAACCGGTCAGAAGATTGATAGTTCAGATCTCGAAGGATTTCGAGGTAACGAAAGCTATCGGAAGAGAACTTCGGGAAAACAAAACCGGTTAGCAATTTTGAAAACCCTTCCAGCCTATTAAAAAGTCTAAGCATTTGCTCAGGATCACGAACTCGAATAAAAATCAAAGGAAGATCTTCGTTGGATAACTCCCCTTCTTCAAGCGCTAAAGCAAGTCTCCGCACTTGAGCAGTTAAGTTTTCTTCGGCAAGAGGTACTTCCGTATCTCCAATGGAATCTTCCAAACAAAATACGGTTGAAGCCAAACCGAGACACTTTTGCATAATAATATCCTGAGCGATGGTTATGCGAGTCCCAGGCATATAAAGGGTCCCGCCAAGGGCAAATGCAAGGGCAGTACGCGGGGTGTATTTATCGAAAGGCTCCGGCGCTTTAAAAAACATCATATCCAGACTCTCGCCTGCTAAATAATTAAAATGTCTCACCTTGTCCCCCTAACTAACTATCTATAATCTTTCCTTCAAAGCCCACAGCATCTGACCCGAAGGATCTGTTTTCATCCTTTCTGATGATGCCGCATCAGCGGCAGGGGTATCTAATTAATGAATTCTAGCTCACTATTTTAAATCCCTTCTTTTGGCAAGCTCAATTTTTCCTCTTCTCAAGTAAAAATCCTTAATTTCTATCCAGTGAACTCGTTCAGCTAAAGCTGAACATCGGGGCTTCGGTGACGAAAGCACTTAGCCCATAACAAATTCTATCGCGCTGAAGGGATGGACTCTGCCCCCACCGAAGATAGAAATTTGTTTAGCTTTTTGAAATCTCCTGAGGATAAAATACTAAAATACCGGGGTTACAACGATAAAAGAGTATCAGTAATGCTCTTACAAATACTCTTTTATCGTTTTGTTAATGCTGTTGCGCTGTATTTACATGAAATTTGCATAAAAAGTCGCCAATTGATGAATTCTTATTACAATTAGTAATTGCCTTTGGCAAAGATAGTAAATCAAGAAGCAAAATAAAGAAATTATAGGAGATATTATGGACCCAAAATTACTGGCACGGTTTAAAGAATTTTATACCCTGGAAACGTTTCAAGTTGCCTATTATCAGGAACAAACTAATGCCTCGACCGATGAATACTATTGCTATGCCTTTGAAAAGATGGCCCAAATTGAGAGCGGTCATGTCGCATTTTTTGCCGAGGAACTCGACAAGGCAAATGTGGAATTGCCCGTGATTAAGGGATCGGCGTTTAACCTCGCAGGTACTTTTCTCGGAGACGTCGTTCGATCAACAGGATCACATAGTACCTGTAAGCTTGGTGTAGCTTTGGAAAATAAAGCCATAAAAACATATCAGGCGTTTATTCATGAGTGTATTGATAAGAAGTATTCAATTCTGCGCCGAAATCTCATGGAATATCGCCTTGATGAAGAATTCCATAGTCTTTGGCTCCAGAGCTATATGAAAAATCATCCGAATTAATTAGTATCGATTAAAAAACAAGAGCTTCCGACAAGCTGCCTCTGGAAAATCGCTTGGAAAAGAGCAGCTCACTATTAACCTCTGAAGAACTTCCTTTAAGAATAAGATCTGCTAAAATACGCCCAATCGCTGGGGCATGCATAAACCCATGACCACTTAATCCACTGGCCGCGAAAAAACCTTTTAGTTCGGGAACTTCGCCGAGAATAGGATGAAAATCGCAAGTTTGTTCGCGGATTCCTGTATAAGTACGAAGCCACTTAATATTCAGGGCAGAAGGAATTGCCTCCATAGCCGCCAAAAAAAAGTCTTCCGCCAAGGATTTGTCAACGGTCTCCTTCATACCAGGCCGTGTATCTTTATCGGTTCCCCCCAGTAATATTGTCTTCCCGCTGGCTTCCTGATGGAGATAAAAACCGGTGGCCAAATCAACGATCAATGGAGCCGCTGCCGGCACATCCTTAGGGTTTGTACAAACATATACCTGGCGGCGAAAGGGCTGAACGGGAATCTTTATTCCCGCAGTCGCTGCCAGCCCAGCTGCAAAAGGACCGGAAGCATTCACAACCCTGGTACTCCAAATCGTGCCTTTTGTGGTTTCAACACCTTGAATAGAATCCCCTTGAGTCATAATTTTGGTAACTTCCTGTTCAAAATTGACGGCAACTCCTCTGCGGCGCACCCAGGCATAAAGAGCGGCCAGGACAGCATAGGGATCTGCATAGGCGTCCCACTTGCCAAGAGTTCCCCCCAGATAGTGACCTCGCTGCAAATAAGGGAAATTTTTCTCCAAGTCTGCTTGAGAAAGCAGGTTAACAGGAATCCCCTCAATGTTAGCTTGTTCTGTTGTTCCTTTCAGATCGTTCCATCTCGATTCCTGAGAAGCCAACATTAAGTATCCTCGTTCCCGGTACCAACAGGGGACATCAAATACCGTTTCGAAATTAAGGAAAAAATCCCGGCTTTGGAGACTCAGTTGCCGGAGAAGCGGGCTAGTGAATTGATAGCGAATGCCACCAGTACAGGTACCGGTTGAACCCAAGCCCAGTAATTTCTCTTTTTCTAAAACAAGAATCGAACATTGAGGATCAAGCTCTAAAATGTGATAAGCAATACTTAAGCCGATAATTCCGGCACCAATTATAATCACGTCGGGGTTCGGCCCTTTGCTGTTTTGGTTCATTGACATCACAACCACCTTTAAACATATACTAAATATACTAAGTGTTTTTAATTCATTTTTATCCAATCGCAAGACTCCTACTTCAATAAGTGGGAGTAAATCGCATACCTTGCTTCGGTGGGGGTAGAGTTCATCCTTCAGCGCGATAGAATTTGTTATGGGCTAGGTGCTTTCGGCGAAAGTGTCCATAGGACACTTTCGTCACCGTGGCCCCGATGCTATTCGCACACTTTTTCCAAACGGTTCTTAAAGATATAATTCGGCAAATGAACCCTCTCTTCCTGCGATGAAGATATTGAATTTTTTGAATCATCATGATAAATCATTTCTAGTCCTGAATCACAATCACCACAAGTAGCGCGGACAAAAAAATATAAGCCCTGTCCGAAGACAGAGGCTTATAAAGAGCATACAGTGATCTACCTTGCACCGTTATAGATAGCTTAATACCTGAAAATGATCTTGCGACCATTATCAAGCAGGTCACAACCTATAAAAATGGTTCGTTCGACTATACAAGATATCTACCCAACCATATACAACCTCACGGCTGTATATGACCGATCAATTCATAGCCACGCAAGTTTCCTTGTATATCTATGAAAAAAATCAACACCCGGTATAATCTTAGCTCGACCTTTTATAATAAGTTGGAACCCTATAACAATCAATAATAAACAATTAAAATCGACTGCAATAAAGCCTTTCCCCACCATAAAAGATCTTCCCGCCGACAATAGACAAGCGTTTTATCACCTGAGAATCATCTTTGGCCGACCCATATAAATCCGTAGAGAACCTATATGAATCTTGGCTCGACCACTGTATACCCTTGATACTATAGTGCTCAATTCCAAAATAACTATACATTAATTTGGCTTTATTTAAATTCCTTATTTTTCCAGAGTTCATGTCTCTTCAAGAGTGCCTAAAATCTGTCCCTGAGATGATAATCATCATCTCAGGACAATCGTTAGGAGATTCGTTTCGATCTTTAGGGTTCATAGACTTTCCGAACGTTATAAAAGGTATCTCGTTCAACGGCTGTTAAGCCAACTTCATTAATCATACGAATCAGTTCTTGTTCAGTTTGTTCTTGCGGACTTGAGGAACCGGCAGTATGGTAAATCTTTTCCTCCCGGACTACTCCGTCCAGGTCATTGGCGCCAAAATTGAGGCACATCTGCGCAAGCTGTAAGCCGGAAGATACCCAATAGGCTTTAATGTATTTAAAGTTATCCAGGATTAGGCGTGCTGCGGCAATAACCTTTAACGTCCGCACAGCACTGGCCTGGGGCAAATAGTCAAACTTTGTATTTTTGGGATGGAAGGCCGTAGGAATTAAGGCGTAAAAGCCGCCGGTTTCATCCTGCAGCTCACGTAGAGCCAGAAGGTGATCAATTAACTCTTCATCCGTTTCAATTATTCCAAAGAGCATATTCGCATTTGTGGGTATCCCTAATTGATGAGCAATCCGATGAATCTCTAACCAACGCTCAGCGCTTAATTTACCCGGGCAGATGATATCACGCACACGCTGACTAAAGTTTTCAGCTCCCCCGCCGGTAACAAAACGGAGACCAACCTGTGCTAAGGTTTTAAGAATAGTTTCTACGGGAACTCCCTCTAATTGAGCGAAGTAATCATATTCGGCGGCAGTAAATGCCTTAATGCTGACTTGAGGTACGCTTTCCTGGACTTTTTTCAGCATTTCTACATAGAAAGAGAAAGGCAGTTCAGGATGAATTCCTCCTACCATATGAATTTCATTAGCACCCAAGGCAGCAAAATGTTTAGCACGCTCCACAACCTGTTCAATGCTCATGGTATAAGCACCTTGTTCATCTAAATCTTTACCAAAGGCACAGAAACCACAGCGCACTTTACAAACATTGCTATAGTTAATATGGGCGTTGTTATTGAAATAAACTTGATCACCAACTTTAGCATGACGTACCTCATTGGCTAAGTAGCCTAACCCTGTGAGGTTGTTTGTTTGCAATAAACTTACGCCATCAGCGCGATCCAAACGTTTTCCCTCATTCAGTTTCTTGTATATATCGTCCAATCCGGACAGAACAGAGCGAAATTGCACTTAAATTCCTTCTTTCAGTACTCTAACTTATTATGCTTTTTGCGGAAGAAAGACGTGTAACCATGGTACATCTACGAATTGAATTTCATTTTCCGTAACTGTCATAACTATAATTACAGACCAACAGTGAACTCGTTCAGCTAAAGCTGAACATCGGGGCTTCGGTGGGGATAAAAGCAGGCTAAAAGAAAAAATTAATCGAGCTTACCACCCGATCAAATCATCATAGAACCATTATTATAATTGTATCGCTTACAGAATTGTATTGTCAAATCATGCATTTTACCTATGGCTGACAGAACCCTGGTGTTACAGATTGTTACAACTGAGGGACCCACCTTCTTAGCAATATCTACTACAGGGTAAAAGGATGAATTATTTCCGGCATTGATAGACGTTAGCGAGTGTTCTCCCGCAACATCCGCTAAAATTGGTTCAGCACCATCCAGTATTATCCATCTATACATCCAGACCGTATGATATCAGGTTTATGACAGAACAAAAGCAAACAACCCATAAGCCATTAGTCATACAGTGAACCAAAGCTTATGTTATTTAGAAATTAATTTCGGTCAAAATCTCTTTGAGCTTTTCAAGTTCCTCTTTAGTCAATGTAACACCCTTTCCCATCTTAGTATGATCCGGCGACCATTCTCGCAGATCATACTTTGGGGTCTTATCGTTCCAACTAACAAGATTGAGTTCTTTTTTCCAGCCTTTCGGTGATTCCGCTAGAACTCCAATTATCTCTTTGATTTCGAATTTGATATCCGCCATTTCATAACCTCCATCTCAACAAATTATAATACCCAATTTATCTAATCCTAAGGCTTTCACTTCTACAAGTTGGAGTGGTTCCCATACCTTGCTTTGGTGGGGATAGAGTCCATCCTTCAGAGCGATTGCATTTGTTATTTATCATTTATAGAAGAAAAAAGAGCCTCTTAAGGCTCTAAAATTGTTTTAGTAAACATTTGTCATCACTCATTCGTTTACAATAATTAAACATCTTTCTGCCATTGGTATTAGGAATTTCCACATAACATTCGCTGCATTTATGAACTGTTTTTAATATTTTATCCTTATCCCTCTCGTCTCTGATTTCTTTCCAAACGTCAATAAGGACATCTTTATTTACTAGTTCGCAGTGCATTAGTAAATCCCTCCTTTCCTCATAATTATTTCGGCAGGAGGAAAGAAATTCCTTTATTTATCTTGGGAATTTCACAAATAATCAACCGATTACTTGCAATTCTTTGGGATAATGGTTAAGAACCTCACAACCGTCCTCGGTAACCATCACCAGGTCTTCGATTCTAACGCCAAACTCCCCAGGCAAGTAAATTCCCGGTTCAACGGAAAAAATCATCCCAACCTCAAGGGGAATCTCCGAGGCAAGACTTACATCAGGAGGCTCGTGACATTCAACTCCGATCCCATGGCCCAGACGATGGGTAAAGTACTTGCCATAACCGCCCTTAATAATAATATCTCTCGCTGTTTTATCGATTTCTGAGAGCAATACTCCTGGCTTTATTCTGGAAATAGCAGTTTCATTGGCAAGTCTCACAAGATCATAAACCTGACGTTGCTGATCGGAAACTGTTTTATAGAAAACCGTTCTTGTCATATCACACCAATAGTGGTTTAAAGGGGTAAATATATCAAAAATCACACTGTCGCCTGCTTTGAGAACCGTACTGTCACTATTATGGTGAGGGTCTGCACCGTTTGCGCCAAAACAAACGATTTGGGTCCCTTCACAATCCGCCCCATTTTGCAAAAAATACTTGTTTACTTGCGAAGCGAGATAGTTCTCTGTCACTCCATCGTTGAGCTGAGAAATAATCGTTCCAATAACTTGATCATTGATGCGGGAATTATTACGCATGAGCACAATTTCAGGTTCATCTTTCATCATTCTCGCCAGATCCACAGGTGCAGAACCGTGAACAGGTATAATATCCTTCCTCAACTCCATTAACTCAATTAAGAACTTGCTGTACCAGAACTTATCAATTCCCAATTTTCCCGGTTTGACCGTTTTGGCAAGATCTTTAACAGGATTATCGCTGTCAGTATGACAAGTCAAAGGTAAATCGGGCATGCTTTCCAGCCCAAAAATTTCATTGCCAAACAGAACAGCATTGCCCGAATCATCCAAATATAGGGCAATCATACGTTCATGAGGCTCAACCCAATAGCCTGTTAAGTAATAGAGGGAGGCTATCGACGACACAACGATCTGCTTAAGCCCCTCTTTTTTCATATTCTCGATAACACCATTAATACGTTGCTTCTTCATTCTTCTCGTCTCTCCAGTTTAATAAATTTACCTTCTTAGGTCTCTCAAGCATTTTTTATACCCCTTTAGCCGTGAGGCTATTGGGCGATTTCCCAGACTGTCCAGCAGCACAAAACCTTCTCGCGGCAAGTTAGAAGCTGATTTTTGAGGAACTGAATATAGGAATTGCATATCTGGAAGTTAGACCTTTTCTTTCAGCAGCTTCAAATAAAGCTCATGTATTGTACTATTATAGCAAACAAACAGTACCTTAGTAATTGTGTCATTATTCTTCAGAAAACGTTAAACTTCATCGATAGCTGTCTCCGCAGCTTTTTCTTGGGATATCTAAAACCCCAGTGAGAATTCATCCGCCTCAGATTTGGTCGGTCACTCTACTCTTCAAATAGTTTCCGCAAATAAAGTTCTCGATTAGTCATAAAACCTTTCGTAATTTGATAATGAGAAGTATTTTCATAGTCTATCTCGGTGATCGGTGAGGTGTCAAAATTGAGAATCCGTGCTCCCGGGTAAGCTAAGATTATTGGAGAATGGGTAGCAATGATAAACTGAGATTGGCCGTCTCGTTCCAATTCTTTAATGATACTCAGCAAACTCAGTTGACGAATCGGGGAAAGAGCTGCCTCAGGTTCATCCAATAGATATATACCTCTTTTTCCAAACCTATTGGCAAAAACAGAAAGGAATGACTCCCCATGTGATTGGGCATGAAGAGATTTACCTCCATAGGATTGATATGCCTCTGGGCCAAGACTATCAATATGTGAGGCAAAATTATACAAACTTTCTGCTCTGAGAAAAAAGCCATTTGCGATTTTAGGTGCCCAGGAAAGCCTGATAAAGTCACCTAAGGCCGTTTCCGATGCCGCCATCTCATAAACGTTATTCCTGCCTCCCCCAGCTGTGTTAAATTCACATTTATAAGCGATGGCTTCCATTAACGTTGATTTGCCCGTACCATTCTCACCAACAAAAAACGTCACATTGCTTTTAAAATCAATAGATTCTAATCCTCTAAATGCAGGTATGGAAAATGGATAGGACCGTTCATCTGATATCCGATCATTTAAGAACGTTAATTTTCTCAAGAACATCCTTCAATCTCCTAACTCCAGGGCACTGATACTTCAAGGCAAGGCTCCACTGTTAAATATTGCTTGGTCCTTTTCTACAAGAGAATATATTTCGAGATACAAAAGGAAATTTACCATCATTTTACTACTTGTAACTCATAATTAATAGTCCGACAACCCCTAATCTTCAGGCCATCTAGTTGATAAAACGCCAAAAGTTGCTTTGCTTTCGGCGAGTCTATAAAGATGTGCATTTAAAGACTAAATACGCAAGGTTTGGTAATCACTGATTAAATACCAAAGTCTTCATAATTACCGGTACAACACGTCCCCCCATTAAGGGTTTGCCAATATCGATATAATCACATTCGCCAACCTCAACCTGATCAATACAAATCACTTCCAGAGTGCCAAGAGATTGGGCTTCAAGCGATTGCCCCAGTACCTTGCCGTAATCATCCGCTAAGGTCAAAATAAGCGGTCTGCCATCATCAAGATAGCTGCGCATGTCCTCCAATATTTCTGAGAAGCAGCGAAGGGTGCAACCACCAGCACATTTCTTAAAGGCAGTGTCTGCTCCCTTACATGGATTGTGCTTCCGCTTAAATTGACGGACTGGGTACCCGTACCAATAGCTGTAGCCCTTACTGTTTCAGAAGGCTTTTCCAAGACATACCTTCGGCGAAGATCTCCGAGGCCTCTTTACACTGAACTTTAAGGCCCGTATGTTCTAAAACCTCCAGAGTTGAACGGTGAATGGCATATAATTCTTCCTCAGAGAAACCATTAAGTCCAAATCCGTCGATTTTGGAGGACCCGCTTGAACCATAGTTCTCAATCTCTTCACCTCCAAAATTTTATTTAGGACACTTAAATATGACCGAAAATCGGTTATAAGCCCCCCCTTTCAAATGAACTTTCGTTTTCAGTACTTTTTAAAAGATTTGAACCATAATGTTGGGTGAAAAAACTCTGGGAATATTTTCGCAGTTTCCATTCTGGGATTTTACAATCTGAACAAACAGCGAAATACCATTTGTTGCGCAGCCAGCGTGCAGCTCGACTGCGTTTGGAATTGCGCACTATCATAACGTGATTACAGTGGGTTGTCACTTCAGCATAACCGCCCTTTTCCACAATAGCTTTGACCCCATGTAAAATCCCCGCCTGGGACGGCCAAAGCTTTAATTTATTGAGAAGTCTGAAAAAATCAACTCTCTTACGATAAAATCGTTTGCCTGATACGTGATCAGCCATCATCATCCCTCCAAAGGTATGGAATCAACGATATTCTGATATTTGAAAATAGCGGCAAAGACAATTCATCGTTTCCAGCCGCTTGCCTGAGACTTCCGCCCAATTTTCCCCCTTAAAAATTAACGTTGCGACCCATTGGGAACGTCCGTAATGATAATTCGTTATGGCCTGATCAGCTCCCCAAAAATCCGAAATTAGCTGCAAAGGTTCTGTTACTGCCATAATGTGTTCACCGAGGACTTCAAGTTTTTCCGCTCCGACTCTGATATGCTCGAAAATCACCTGTTTGGGAACGCTACTACTCCTTGCAACAGGCAGCTGGCCCTTCACAAATACCGTATGTAAATCTTCCAACATATTAACACCGGTAGAATGCCAAACAGTAATTGGGGTTTGACTTGGCAAGCGCGCATCAATTTCCAGAACCTTAAGTATCCCGTTGTCATTGATGACTTCGATGTCCATGACACCCGTCAGGTTAACTAAACCCGCAACCTTTGAAGCCATAATCTTTAATTCTTCTTGTAGATCAGGAAGTAAGTCCGCAGGAGCCAAAACACGTTTACAGTCAAACAAAGCATCCATTTCCAACGTCGTCACTTGATAACTTATTACGCTACCTTTAAAGCCCATAACTTCCAGGGAGTAAGAGGGACCGGACAGATGCTCTTGAACTACCCAATTCTCTATCAGATCGGTTGCTTGACAAAAAGCTGCCAGCTCCATACTGGAGGATATCTTTTTTACGCCCTCGCTGCCGCTTTTTCCTGACGGCTTCACAATGAGAGGCAGTTTGGCTTCCGGCCAGTAGGCCGGCGCAGGAATGTTATTTTCACGAAATAGTTTATCCGAACTGATTTTTGATGAACTAATTTCATAGGCCTGACAATCAAAAGCCAAAGGAACATCCGCAGCAAGAGAGATTCCCTGTAAGGAATGAAGAGCTGACCAATTTTCAAGTGCGGGAATTATAAAATCGGCACTGTGGACAATATGTTTTAGTTTGTCAACGTCACGTATAACATCCAGGCAATGAAATTCATGACAGAATCCCTGGGCCGGTACAAAACAATCCTTGTCAACTAAGGCAACCTCCCAGCCTGCCTGGTTCGCTAAGTAGGCAGCCTCTAAACCCTGAAGTTTTCCTCCAACAACAACGATTTTCATTCATCTCACCTGCTGCTTGCACATGGCACTTTTTGGATAATTAAGCCAGTTAAAATAGTCTTCCGGAATCTATGCGATCCTTACCACCCCCCGTGTAAAAACAAAAATCTAGATAATTGCCATGGCTAACATCACTGCAACACCAATTTCCAAAGGATCATGAACCACCCGTCCTTGCAAAGCCGCATAGGTATTGGTCGTTAAACCCAGCGGAATACCTGGGGCGGCAATCATTACCTCAGGATGCAGGTCAGCCAGGTCTAAAAAAGCTGCTTGAGGTGATGCGTCTACAATATATTTAAACTTAGGTAATTCGTTTCTGAGGTCCGTTAAGACTTGAACATCTGTTTTTTCTAAATTTCTGACCTTCAAGGGATCAATGTCATGCACCGCAGCCTTAGCACCAATCTCTTTGAGGGTTGAGATGGCCACGCTGCCAACTTCCCCTGCTCCAATGACCAAAACGTTTTGCCCGCACAAACCTCCGCACATGTTGTTTAAAGCTGTCACATAGCCGCGTGCCGTTGCCGCCCCATTATCGACAACACTCTTTGTTACAACGTTAAAGGCGATAAAGCGCTGGTCATCGGCCATAAACAAGAGTTCTGCTCCTCCGGTTATGGCTTCATGGATTCCAGAAATATCACGATGAGCAGTAACATAAGCAGGATACCCCAGGTAACTAATAATACTTCGGACTGAGTTTGCAAAATTTGAAATAATCCCTTCGCCGGCAGTAATAGGAATTACTGCTGTCTTCATTCGGAGCAAATCAAATTGATCTTCAGACGCCCCAGCAGCCTGACAGGCAATTCTGCGCAGCGTTAACCCTGTGATCTGAAGAAGCTCCAAATCATGCTCTTGCAAGCTTTGATCAATACCAGCAAGATCGTTCTCTGTAAGACGAGTCATCTTATCTCCTTCTTTAAAGCTAAAATGGTCAATACCATGGTCACTCGTTAATCAGGGTTGACTTCAGTATTATTGAAGTTGAATTATTAAATATTGAGACGATGACCGTACAAATAAGACAAGCTTCGGCCAACTTTTTTAATAGTTCTATGCTCTTCAATAACCATAGCCAAACTTTCCGGTACAAACATCTCGCCCGCTTTAAATTTCGGAGACACGATATCCATCCCAGCCAAAAGGCCTTGCGAAATAATATCCATTGGGTTAACACCTTGATCAACCAAATTATGGGGCATTTCTTTCACTGCATCAGCATTTCCCTTAAATACTGTTTGAGCTAATTGAGCAAAGTCACTCATTTAATCGTTCCTCCTCATTTCTTTGTTCAGAAAAACAGAATCTAATGTTAAATCTTTCATTAATTACTTTGCAAATTTGGTGCCAAACATCATCTTATTGAACTACAAATTGTAATCGCTATGTTTAACAGTAGCTCCATTAAGAAGCGTCTGCATAACTATATAACCGTAAACTAAAAGAATTACAAGCATTATGCCGGCAAAGGAAAGCTGGGACCATATGGCAACTATCGCATCGCCCTGGCCGCTTTTCGCTAAAATATCAGCAATAGGAACAATTCCCTTTTGCAGAACAAAATACCAAGCCCAATAAAAAATCGCCCACCCTTGAGGCATACCCGATTTATAATATGGGTCAGTGTACAAACTCATGTGTACAAAATTTTGCATTAATAGTCCAAAACTATCGGTAAACGAGTTGAGGTTATATGATGTCGGCCCAAATAGTAAGATCACTGCAAGAATACCAAAACCAAAATATACCCGGAAATCGCTGAGAAATTTCACACCTTTTTTCAGGCCTGTATACAATAAAAGTGCCATAAAATAGGCCAGGACATAATGACTACCGCACTCAAACCGAGACTTTGTTTAAAACCAAATAGTTTTGTCACAAGTCCTATAATCGTTGGAAAATTAACCCCTATACAGGTAGTTACTCCACAGACAAAGCCGACAATAAATAAAACGTCAATTAATTTACCTAACCAACCGTTAATTAAACGCTCTCCAAATAATGTCTCACAGGCAGTACTAGGCCTGACAATATCTTTTTTCTTGACAAAGAACAGATACGCAAAGACCAAACCAAAAATTGTATTCATAGCTCAAGCTGTAAATCCCCAGTGAAATAGAGGATAAGTTGCTGCCCATTGATAAGACTCCTTGCTGTTTGCTGCAATTCCGAAAGGCGGAGTCTGGATATAGTAAAAGAAGTAAATATCATTCCTAACCAGGACATCGTGCTGAACTCAGGTTTTTCTTCTCCTAACCGTTTTTTACCGTATGGCCCGAAAGCAAAATAGATACATAATAAAAAGAGAAAGAACACAAAACCGTTGATATTAAAATTCTCGCAGCTACAAACTGTAACTTGCCGGAGCTCATCGAAAAAGGAAAGTTCCGAAGCGACCTTTATTACAGATTAAATGTTGTCGAAATCGAAATCCCTTGCTTACGGGAAAGAACCGAGGACATTATCTCTCTGTTATATTTTTTCTTAAACAAATTTAATACGAAGTATGGCGTCGTGCATCAATTTGATCAAAAAAGCTTAGAATGTCTTCAGAATTACTCATGGCCGGGAAACATAAGAGAAATGGAACACTTATAAGAGAAATGGAACACTTAGTTGAACGTTTAGTTATTACTATTTCTGATCAAATAATACTTCCTGAACATTTGCCTCCTAAACTTTTATGCAGTAAATCACCTGAGATCAATACTCATACTCACAACAAAGACATAATTAATGAAAACCCGAAACAAGAGCAGTTTCCTCGCAATTACCCTCTGAAAGAAACCGAAAAGGATTTAATAATTAAACTCTATTGCGAACTTAAAAGTTCTTATAAAGTTGCAAATGCCTTAAAAATTAGCCAAAGTAAAGTATCACGAACTGTAAGAAAATATTTCTCTGATAATAGTTGAGTTAACTCAAAAAAAATGGAAGCCCAGATAGGGCCCCCATTATTTTTTTATATGAAGATCTTTTCTCCTCGTCAAGGGCTTATCGTCCTCCATCTCTATCCTATTTAACCAATCGCTGACTAAAGCATTAAATAGAGTCTCCTGCTCAATTTGCAAGTTATGTCCTGCCATATCTAATACTGTATATGTTCCTCTTGGATAATTTTCAACAATGTTCCAGGCATCACGATAGCCAACACTTGAATCCTGACGTCCGGTTAAAATTAAGACAGGTTTGTAGAAAGGTTTCATCTGCTTCAGGATATTCATGGAAAACTCATAGCCATGATTTTGAATCCTCTGCAAAAACATCTTATCTGCAGTCATAAGTCCCGGCATAATTTCATCTCTATAGCGCACCCAATTCCATTGGTTTTGAACAACAGCCATCGATCCAAATTCATCCGCAGCTTCCTTAGTCAAGGAAGCCATTAATTCTGGGTCATTTACCAAAATATGATGTTTTGGTAAATTCCTTTTTGAGTTGTCAGCAACAACTACCGGACAGATTAAAACCATCCCATCAATTTGCTCACCTTTGATCGCTGTTAATCCTTGGGCTAAATATCCGCCGTAAGATTCACCTGCGACGGAAAAGTGCCGCTTAGGGATTACTTTTTCTACAAAACCCGCTACTACTTTAAGCATATCGTCGGAGTTGTTAATCCAGCTTTCGCCCTTTGTTTCTCCCATTCCAGGCAAATCTATATAAATTCTTTGCCACCCACTCCGTTGCGCAAATATAGGTTCCATACACCCTTCCATTAATCGATGATCTGGATAATATCCATGAATCATAAGCAATGGACGACCCTCACCGCAAATTTTATAATTAACTGTTATTTTATCCAGCTTACATTCCATACACTTTCTCCTTCTTTCGACAATTGCTAATGGAAATCCCAATTTATACTAAACCGACTTTTTAAATACGCCAGAACGTTATTGTAAGCAAAACCACTCTTTCAATTGATTAATTACAATCAAGAGTGTAGCCTCAAGAAAAAATATATCGCTATGTAGTACTCCTTCAATAAAATTAAGTCTCGTGTCTGCATGAGAAAGTTTTTGACATGCAAAGCGACGGCAATAATCGACTGCTGCTTCTACATCCGAAAAAATTCCCTGCTCTAAATTGAGCATATTCTCTCCATGTCCATGCAGATCTATAGCACAAGTCGCTAACCCCAGTTCTGCGGCTCGCCAGGCAAGTCCTAATTGTTCTTCCTTACATCCGCCATAACCGTGAACAATTACTGCTGCGCCATAGGGATTGGATGGGATATTTATGATACTGGGAATGTTAATACCGTTGTATTGAATTGTTTGTCGTTCGGTGAACATTTTTTGACCATCCTTCTTAAAACCTTTTTAACCATTCTATAATCCTATCGACTGTCTCCATATATCTTTGGCCGATCAATAAACCTGTGTGAGTTTTATTACAAAGGCCTATATACTCAGCCTTGATCTGCTCAGCAGTCGCCCTGCCTCTTTTATCATCAGCATCACTATTCACTGCTTTAATCACCAAGCTGGGGCAAGAAATCAAACCGCCGTTTATCGAAATTCCTCCATTCGCAGTGAAAGGAAATATAGCATTTCTCGCCTTTGAGGATTCCATTGTCAGATATTTTTTTTGAAAGGCAATGTCATCTGCTGATTCATCAATACTAAAATACTCTTCACGGGCTGGGGCAGGTTCAACAATTTCCGATATACTACTAAACGATTCTGTGTAGGGGGCTATTTCATAGACTTCTTTACTTATACTTGTATCTATTAGCACTAAACCGGCAAATGTTACTGTTTCGGCTAACTTTTGACAAAGGATTCCCCCCATGCTGAATCCTATGATTATTGGAGGTTCAGCACACTGGGTTGTTATCTCTTTAATATCATCCATATAATCCTTGTAGGTTACCTTAGTCATATCCAGCACCCTGCTCTTATAGTGACTTCTCATGTTCATCGCATAACATTTCCACCCTTCTCTAACAAAGTGAGGAATATATTTGCTCCACATCCAGCTTCCAGTATATGCACCGTGAACAAAAAGCAGAGGGGGTCTTTTTGTTGTTAATGAATCTGCTTCATCTTCATAAATCTCTAAGAATAAGTCGTTTTCCCCAACATATTTTTCGCTATGATTAGGTAATGCTTTCGTAAAATCTATCATCATTCATCACTCCAATTTAGTTTGATATCAAACTATTTTTTTAAAAAATTATAAGTTCTTATAAATCTTATTTAAAATTCTTATCAGCTCCTCCTTTTCGTTTTCTGAGATGTCAAAATATAAGGCGTTTAAAACCTCCCTTGATATTGTATTAAATATGGGTTTTAATTCGCTCCCTTTTGGTGTCAAAGTCACATAAACAACCCTTGTATCTTCAGTGTCTCTTTCTTTTGCCACATAGCCAAATCTGACTAGCTTATCAACAAGTGTCGTAACTGTGGACTTATCCCTGCCAATCTTCCCCGCGATCTCTGCCATAGTTAATCTAGGGTTATTAAAAAGGGCGTTAATGATATCACCATGAGAAGTTACGATACCCTCAATCCCATATTTTGTCATTGCTAATACGATAAACCTATTTGCCTTTTCCCTGATTTTTGAGATTAAAGATACAACATCGTTTGTATTCATACGCATATTATAGTTTGATATCAAACTAATGTCAAGAAACTAGAATAAATACTTAAATCATTCATCCCAATGCTTCCGGCGGAAAATTTTAATTGGCATAATACCTTAACGCTCTATTAACTTTGCCAATTGGGCGAGTTTAGTTATCGTCTTCCAGTTCCGCGTAGTAGTCAAGACATTAAGTTTATACAGATTATTAGCAAGCTTAGAGTTACGGATACTATTATGAAATAGAAGATATACATCTCGACCAATAATCTTAAATTGATCGGTTTGGCTTTTATAATCATTCAATTGCAGAATTCCTTCTTCCGAAGGAGGTTGAACTAGCAACCCGACATAAAGGCTCTCAGCCTTTGATGCAGACTGAGCTTCCCTCACTTCTTCCTCCGAGAAGGGACAGTTATTGATAATCTCTTCTAATTCTATTGACGTTCTTAAAATAACCGGAATAGAAAAACCAAATGCATCTTCAAGTTTGTTTTCAATTAGCTGACGTAACTGTTCTTCTCCTTGATTAGACTCAAATAAGACATTCCCACTTTGAATATAAGTCTGTACCTTTTTAAGGCCAATATTCTCAAAAGCAAGTTTCAAATCGGCCATCTTTATTCTATTTTTCCCACCTACGTTAATACCGCGCAATAGTGCGACGTAGATAGTCATTTTTGCTCACTCTTCTTTCAAAATAAATTTCTGTTCCATCCCTACTTGCTCTCAAAAGATCAACAACTACTCTATCTTCTGCTATATCAGCATCAGAAATACCTGTTAAGTATTTGACACTTAGCGGCAGCAAACAAAGAAGTATGACTACTGCTAAGCAACTTAAAACCTTGGAAAACCTAATTGACCAATAAGTTTCCTTAAGGTCAATTAGGCACCCTGTAGGCAACATATCCTCAAGATTTGCCTTTAGAAGATTCAACCCACATCTGTCGTAAAACAGTTATGATAGACAATTAGACAACAGTTTTAATTCTGTTCAGTTAAAACCAAAGGACCATTTTTAGTAATAGCAATTGTATGCTCATACTGAGCCGATAAACTGCCGTCAGCTGTCCTTGCTGTCCATCCATTCTCGTCGATTGTCAGGTTGTAAGCGCCAATATTGATCATTGGTTCGATGGTGAAAACCATCCCTTCTGAAAGCTTAACCCCCCTGTTAGGGTTGCCGTAATGGAGAACTTGCGGGTCTTCATGCATTTTCTGGCCTATACCATGTCCTGTAAAATCACGTACAACAGAAAAGCCATGGGACTCGGCATGAGTTTGAACAGCATGTGAAATATCGCCAAGCCGATTCCCAATAATTGCTTTCTCTATACCGATGTAAAGGCACTCTTTCGTCGCTTTAAGAAGCTTGTCAGCTTCTTCAGAAATTTGCCCCACCGGATAAGACCAAGCGGAATCAGCTAACCATCCATTGAGATTAACAACCATATCAATGGTGACAATATCGCCATCCTGGAGAGGAGTTTGAGTTGGAAATCCGTGGCAAATTTCATCGTTGAC
This sequence comes from Desulfosporosinus sp. FKB, assembly GCF_002196705.1. Classification (GTDB taxonomy): domain Bacteria; phylum Bacillota; class Desulfitobacteriia; order Desulfitobacteriales; family Desulfitobacteriaceae; genus Desulfosporosinus. The sequence continues at coordinate 225,212 of NZ_NADJ01000033.1, read as the reverse complement.
TGAAGCACAAGTCGCGAAAGGATATCCTTTATACCCTTTTTGCTCAGCCTTCGCCCCGTGAGAATTAATAAAGTGATCTGCGAAGTGATCGATTTCCATAGTGGTTACACCCGGATGAATAATCTCCCGGAGTTCCCTGTGGCAGGCAGTCAATATTTTACCCGCCTGAGCCATCAGCTCAATTTGCTGCGGGGTTTTCATGATAATCAATTTAATACTCCTCCTAATTTATCGCACATTTTCTAGATTATTTGGCCAATCCAATCTGCTCCTTATATAGTTTACAACGGTTCGCTATTTTTCGTAACCCATACCCGTCAGAATAATAGCTCATTCGCCAATTTGCTGGCAGCAAATCTAGCTATTCCTTCTCAAGTATATATTCCTTTTCTGGCGATATTTAATACTTTATCTGATATATCGGCAGCTAAAACTTTACTGTCACAGAATGCGTTCTCTTTGCCAAAAGCTCATCTAAAATCATAGCAAACCTATAGGCTTCTTAACCGGAGGAAAGCGTATATAAGATTAAAAAGCAAATACTTAATTATTTAGTATTTGCTTTTTAATCTTATACTTTTTTACTTTTTGCATACTTTCTTTACGTTCATTACTTTTAGGTTGTAAATGCTCAAGACCAATCTCAGCTAGAATAGTTTCAAGTGTTTTAATTTCCTGCGCTGTCATAGTTTTTAAGTCTTCCTCCAATACATTGGCATACTGCCTGATTAGTGAACAATCTCTTTGTTTATTAATAGTATAACTCCTGAATATGAAGCGACTGTTAAAAGAAGCTAAGTTTTTGTTTAAGTGAACATTATGTTCCTTTAGGCTGGATGATGGACTTGTGATCAAGTACACCATGATTACAAATGCTGAGCGCAAGGCAACCAAATAGTTACACAGGTACCTTTTCCCCGCTCACTTTGAATCTCAATGGTACCTTCATGGTTCTTAACGTATAATCATCATAACTCAAAATCAAGGTATGGAAAATACACCTTTCAATTAAGTGTTACAACTTACATATCTTCACAAATTAGTCGACATCTTCACTATAGTCTACTAAACTGAAATTAACCTGAAATACATTGTCACCAATCAGCCGACCGGTTGTTTCGTTACATATCTGGCGAAAGAGTTTACAAAAAACTAAGAGGTATCGCAAGGCGATACCCCTTAGTTTTTTGTAAGATATTAGACGCTGCTCTTTCTTATGTACTATCCGAGTTTGTTGTTAGGCAATGAATCCTTAAAATTTTCAGCAAACTGCATTGCAACTGTTTGTACTTCCTCCAGCTTTTCCGGTTTTAGCAAAGCAATCATTTTAGGAATAAACTGCATAATATCATCCTGTGTTAAATTACCTTCCGCCAGTCTCTTAAAGTTTTCAGCAAGTAAAACTTTTGCTTCTTCTACCTTCTCAGTTTGAACTCTTTCTAAAATAAAACTCAAAAATTGTTCCTGTCCGTTATTCATAATAACCTCCATTAAGTTTATAACATTCCATAGTATACCACAAATTAATCAAGTTAAAGCTATCATGCTGCAACATTGTGCAGGCCCCTCCCATGTTTAAGTATGGGAGAATTTACAATTTCGCTTCTTTTGTAGATATAGTTGTTTTTTTGCGAGGCCAAGCAGCTAAAACAGCTCCTGATAAGACACAAGCAGCACCAATATTTTGGGTAGAATTCAAATATTCACCTAGGAAAATATAAGCTAAACCCACAGTTAACACTGGCTCTAAGGTACTGACAATTGAGGCTGTTGTCGGTCCAACTTTCCGAAGTCCCCAAAAAAATGTTAAGATTGCTATAATGGTAGACAAAATTGCGATCCCCAAAATCTCCATCCAGGTTATAGCAGCGATATTCCATGTGAATCCCTGAATCAGACCCGTTATCCCATAGGTTACACACGCTGCACTTGAAATGACCGCAGAACTGAGCAGCGGGCTAACCGAATTTATTATGCGATTACTTGTTAGAATATAGACCGAATAAATTGCCGCCGCGCCCAAAGCACAGAAGATTCCGAGTAAATTCAACCCTTCAAAGCTTACTCCTAAAACGAGGATTAAGCCCAAAATGGAAAAAAGCAAACCGCTGACTTTGCTAATGGATAGTCTTTCCTGTTTAGTTGCTAAAGCTAAAACTGTAACTAAAACAGGATATACATAAAAAATAAGAGAAGCCATGGAACTCGGTATGAATTTTACCGCTGAAATATATAACCCAGCTTGCCCTGCATAAATGACACCGCCAAGTAACCAAAGTCTGACAAAATCCCGTTTAGCGAAATGCTTCATGCTTTTTCTCATGAAAACTAAACTCCAAAAAGCTATCGCCCCAATAAAAAAACGAACAAACAAAACCGTTGCCAAACTTGCTCCGCCCGCAAAAACAAATTTCCCAAAAATCGGATAGAAAGCAAAGCCTAATGCTGAAATAATAATTGCAGCAATTCCAGCACCGTGCCCATTACCACTCACGTTATTCATTTTGCCACCTCAGTATTTAGTTTTCGTCAAATTATATTACCATATATTACTGTGTGATGACAATTTACTGATCAATGATTAGCAGTATAGCACCTGTTGAGTTTGTTCGTAATAATCTGCCTCTCCGAAATTTTAAGCGAAACTAAAAAAATTTCCTTAATGGAAGACCGTCTATAAAACTAAGATATCTCTCCATCAAATTGCTAAAAACACCAATAATTTTTCCGTTGAGTAGAGCACGCACATAGGATTAGCCCAATGATATAAAATGCAATATGTCCGGCAAACGATGAAGCGTCGATATTTGCAATCAGTTTCATACAACTGTCTAGGGTAAAACCGTAAATAACTGCTGTAACAAAGGAAAACAAATAGGATACTTTAAACTTTCTCATAAAGAAAGCCATGATAACGAGAAGACACAACTGCAATATATACTCCGCCATTCCGAACGTCATAAAGGTCCAAATCCTAGATAATTTAAGATATATCAGGTATGCTGGAGCAACAACCATGGAAATACCCAAGTTCACTTTTTCCATAAACGCCGTTCCCAGCGCCAAAGCGGCAATGCCAAAAAGATATGCAAATTCTGTATACAACCTAGCTTTTTTCATAGTTCCTCCCAAAAAGAAGGAACACCTTTACCTGTTTGATATAGAAACAGGTAAAGGTGTTTCTTCATTATAATTCATTTTTGGTTGAGTTACAATGTGCAAAATCTTCAGCCAGCTCCGCAGCCCTCCTCGTCAGGCGAAACAATAGGGTCTAAGTAGACAAGACCTCCCCACATTGCCAGATCACAAAAAAGGAGTGGCGCTAACCCAGGGGCACCATAAAATACTCTTCTCCAACTAAATCCTCCTGATACATCCGCCGAAAGGTGAAGAATGAAACCCAATAAACCAATTAACATACTCAGTACCATGGTCATAGCAAATAGCCGAGAAGTCATTTTATCTAGGGAAGAGTACGCCTGAAGGAAAACAACACTTGCGGCAAAAAATCCTATATAAACAGGAAACCATGTGTAGAAATTGCCAAAGCGAGTACTGGCATGATCGAAAAAGGCAACTAGGGCCGTAGCGAAAAACCAGAAGGCTGTGGCCATAAGCAGCCAACGTGTTTTTTGAGTCAGTCCATATCTTTTTGATCGTGGGCGATCATCCATCCCGGTAATAGCACCGATAATTCCGAGAGCTATGAATGCCAAAGGAGCGAAAACAGGATTACCACCTACCAGTTTGGTGAGGCTAAAGGAATTACCGCCTATTACACCCGTTAGATGAAAGATGAACCCTAGTACTCAGATACAAATACCAAGCAAATTAAGCCCCATATGCAGAGTATTTATAATGCCTGGCTTTGGTTTAAATAAGAGAAGAAGAGCTGCAATAGCTGCGAGCGGACAAAATACAACTGGAATCCATTCGTAAACCGGCGAAAAAGCATCCCCTGCATGGGCGATCGTCACATCTAAAAATACAATTAAATAATTCAGTACAATAAAAAGTAAAATTAAACGAGTTTTTTCAATCGAAAGCTTAATTGGCTCTTTAGTAATCCATTTATAAGAGAAAACTGATGCAATATTTGATTTCAAAACTCATTCTTCCCTTCAACTTTTCTACATTCTAGCTATGTTCAACTACACCTCACATTTTTATTGTTTAAGTGCAGCTACATAATCACCAATGGCTTTTATTTGAGGATCACTTAATTGCCCTTGAAAACCTGGCATACCTCCTTTACCCGATTTAACTATAGTCTGAACCTTGGATGAATCAGACCAACTTCCCGAGTTAAGGGCCGGACCGCTCGCCCCTGAACCGTTAGAACCATGACAGGCCGAACAATAAGTGTTATATAAATTCACACCGCTTACTTGAGTAGTGCTGGAAGACGTGTTTGAAGAAGGGGTTTGACTCGATTGGTTAGACGGGGGAGTTTGGGCGGGCTGTATTGACCGTGTTAATACTGCCACAGCAATAATTGTTACCGCGATAGAAATAATTAAGTTTCTCCAGACTTTTGTTTGAAGCATTTCTTCACCAACCCTTTTTAAAGTTCTTCCCTATAAAATAAAGCAGTGGCTTAATACGTTTGCTTTTTAACTCGACATACAATCACTAATGACTTCGATAATCATCTAAATGCCCTTGAAAGCCCAGCATAGTTAAATTGCACCTAATTAACCCAGATTATTCTTTAGAATTCAAAAGCTGGATGAACGGGAATTAAAAATATCTATATTGTTATTTTGAATTCACTTCTGTATAACCTGGTGATTAATCATTTGTAATCGGAATAAAAACCAAATACTTTTGAAACACGACGAAAGTAATTTTGTAAAACCATTCTTAGCCTTATGAAGGAATTGAAAGGGATGTATCTAAAGGGAAAACTATTTTGTCTATATTACCTACAAATTTTAAGGCAGACAATTTAAATTTTGCAAAAAAATCATTCATAAAGTTAAATTTATTTATTTATTTTTTGACAAAAAATAAGCTACTGTCGAAACTAATTGTTTAAATTAAAAAACCTATAAAACATCTTCTCTGAACAACATGATCTTTAGAAGACCACAAGGAACCGAAGGTTCACCTACTTCTGCCACACGGAAAAAGGAGGGCAGAAGCCCTCCTTTTTGTCGATTAGCGAACTCTAATTCTTTCGCCTGGGTAAATTCGGTTAGGATTACAAATTTGTGGATTTAATACTATCAGACGATGAACGTGTGTCCCATAGTTCTTGGCAATTATATGAAGCGTTTCGCCTCTGCGTACATAATGATACATTTTAAATTCCCTCCCTATAATGATCACATCTCAAAATATTCCATTAAAAACTTGTTCGGTGTTTGCCCAATAAAATAAATCTTCAAAAAACTAAGAACCCCCGTCTGCACGAGGGTTCTTGTTATCGTTTTAATTATTATTTAGCAGCTTGACCAAATCCTTTGCCGATTGCCGCTTTTTTTCCCGGTTTCACGAAAACCATGGCGATCATTCCAACAAGTGCTGCAACCATAGCTGCTTTAAACATTGAGGGATAACCGTAGCTTAAGACCAAAGCACCTGTCAAGGTTGGAGCAAGCACTGTTGCAATATTTGTAAAGAAGTGAGTCACTCCGCCGAAGATACCGGCTCTGTTTGGTTCGGTATCCAAGATAACAGTCCAATAAACGGAATTGGGCAAGAAGTTAAAGGCATTCCCCACAGCCATTAAGGTAAGAACGGCTGAGGCCGTATGAACGTAAGGAATCAGCAAAAAACAAATTGCGGTGAACAACAGAGAAACCACAGCTAAACCGGAACGGGCTATTCTTAAACTGCCGGTTTTTCTGCGTAAGTAATCGGAAATTTTTCCGCCTAAAATAACGGTTGGAATAGCCCCTAACCATGGAATCATACCTAAATACCACAGAGAACTTAAATTGTAATGAAACACATCTTGTAAATATTTAGGAGTCCAAGTAAGAATTAAGAAGTTAACGTATTGAAATGCGAAATAGCCAACTGCGTTGAAGATCAATGTCGGGTTACTGAAGAAATGATACCATTTGACATTTGAGTCTTGATTAAACCCAGTTTCGTTAGCAAGTAATGATTTCTTGGAACGAATAATTTCTAATTCATCTTCTGTAACCTTTGGGTGGTTTTCCGGCAAGTTTGTAAAGACCCTTGACCATACAGTTACCCAAATCAAACCCAAACATCCTAGAAGTACAAAGGTAACTTGCCAGTTAAATACTGATAACAGGGCAACTGCTGCAGGAGCTGTGAGAGCGGCGCCAACCGGCACACCGAGTAATCCTAAGGAAGTGGCAAACCCTTTTTCATGAGGTGCGGCCCAGTTAGCCATCGTTTTGTTCATCGTTGAGAAAAGGGGACCTTCCGACAGACCAAATAAGACACGGAAAATTCCAAATCCAGCCAGAGCCGATCCACCTAGGACCGCTAAGCCAATATTTCCAGCGAAGGCAGTACAAATTTCAAAGATGGACCAAAAACTGCCGGCCAGCAGCCAAACAAACTTCGGCCCTTTTTTATCGGATAGGGCACCGCCAAATAGAGCTCCGAACATATAACCGTAGCCAAAATACCCAAGAACTTCTCCCCAAGATTTGGCATTTAAACCGAATGCAGAAATAATGTCCTTTTGAGCGTAGGATATTGCTCCTCGGTCGATATAGTTTACCACGGTCATGAAGACGATCATACCCATAATGAAATGACGATAATTGTTTTTCTTCATGGTTCTGCTAAACTCCTTTCTACGAGTGGTTTAATAGATGAGGAAGTCACGGTTTTCGATATTGTTCTTTCCCTATTTCGTAGAGATTGTTGCCACAATGGTCGATGACCACAATTGCAGGAAAATCCTTGACGGTTAGGCGTCGTATCGCCTCTGTTCCCAGTTCAGGATAGGCAATGACTTCAGCTGAAATGATGCATTTCGAGATAATGGCACCCGCTCCCCCTATTGCACCGAAGTACACGGCACCATGTTCTTTCATGGCATTAATGACCTCTTGAGAGCGCAGCCCTTTGCCAATCATTCCTGTTAACCCTTCAGCAATTAACTTGGGAGAATAGGCATCCATCCGTCCGCTTGTCGTCGGACCGGCCGAGCCAATCACTTGTCCTTCTCTAGCCGGTGTCGGTCCTACGAAGTAGATAATCTGATCGTTCAAGGGAAAAGGAAGGTCAGCACCTTGCTCCAAAGCCTCGACCATTTTTTTATGGGCCGCATCTCGCCCGGTATAGATTACACCGCTGATTAAGACATTATCCCCTGCCATCAAGCCTTTGATTTTCTCCTGGGTGAGAGGAGTTTCAATCCGCAGAGCTTCGCTCATCTGCCTATCCTCCCTTGTAAAACAATTTCTTTGTGGCGAGTTGCATGGCAGCCAATGTTGACCGCGACCGGCATCCCGGCGATATGAGTGGGATAGACCTCTAAGTTGACAGCAAGGGCTGTGGTCACTCCACCAAACCCTTGGGGACCAATGCCCAGCCGATTAATTCGATTTAGTAACTCCTCCTCAATTCTCGCCAGACGCTCTTCCGGATTATGTCTGCCTACTTCCCGCAGCAAGCTCTTTTTAGCAAGGAAAGTTGCTTTTTCCATGGTTCCCCCTACCCCAACTCCGACAATAATTGGGGGACAAGGATTTCCACCCGCTCGATCGACTGTGTCTACGACAAACCGCATGGCACCTTCTAAGCCCTCAGAAGGCTTACACATTTTTATGCCGCCCATATTTTCACTGCCGAACCCTTTCGGAGCCACTATCAGGCGCATAGAATCGCCCGGAACGATATCATAGTGAATAATTGCCGGTGTATTATCTCCTGTATTGATCCGGTCAAAAGGATCTTTCACGACGGATTTGCGTAAATATCCTTTTTCATAACCGCGGCGCACTCCTTCATCAATAGCCTCTGTTAGGAGACCGCCGACGATGTGCAAATCTTGCCCGACTTCAACAAAAATTACCGCCATTCCAGTATCTTGGCACATTGGAACACTTTCCTCTTCAGCAACTTTGGCGTTTTCAATCAGACGTTCCAAGATTGCAGCACCTAAAGGTGAGCGCTCATCCCGCATTGCCTTTTTAAATCCCCGCATGATATCGACACCGAGGTTATAGTTTGACTCTATACAAAGTTTTTCAATTGCTAAAATGATTTCTGCCACTTGAATTTCCTTCACTCTCTTCCCCCCCATATTACGTATTCCCTCAATTTCGTTTGCTGCAGACTCCTTTCTGATCACCACATCGCTCAAACCATAAAACTGATGCAGCGGCCTTAAATAGTTTCTCTTGGCATAATCATTTAGCAATAATTGTGCCAATTATTAGAATATTCTATTATGTATGAAAAGGCCTAATGCCATGCTTTTCTAAAGACTTCTCTCCTCGAAATCAGAGAGAACTGAATTCCAGATTCTAAAAATTAGATTAAGATATTAGAAATAAAGTAACTCAGAGGGAAAGCTTTCTTCATTAACAGTGAACTCGTTCAGCTAAAGCTGAACATCGGGGCTTCAGATACAATAATGTCCAGTGGACATTATTGCCGAGCCGCCTTTCCCAATAGAAATACTTAGCGGCGAAAGAGGACTCTACCCCACCTGAAGTTAACGAAGGACCCACCCCCACTTTTAAGAAGTGGGGGTCTTAGAAACTGGATGAATTTCTAAAAATTAAATAACTTAACAGGGAATTAAAAGAAAAAAGCGAATATTCTAATATCTAAATTCCAGAATGGAGTGTCGGCGATGGCTCATAAGGTAAGAGTTGGTATTGTGGGTATGGGACAAGGTGGAACAACGGTTTATAAGACCCTGCGCAAGATTGACAATATTGAGATCATTGTCGTTTGTGATCGTATAGATAAGAATGCCGGAATGGAAATGGCCAGGTTGGAAGGTGTGGCAACCTGCATGACCCTGGAGGCTTTTCTGAAGGTCCCCAATCTCGACGTCATTATTGAAGCAACCGGCAGTCCGGAGGTACAAGAACATTTAGAACGTCAGAAGGCCAAGTCCAGCGCTTTAGTTGAAGCACAAGGCGCAAATCTTATGATGTATATCATCGAAGAAACAGAAAAGCTCGCGGAAATCAAACGGTTAAAAGGAGAACTGGATACGATTTTGAACTCCGTCCAGGAAGCCATTGAAGTCGCAGGAATTGACGGAAAGATTAAATATGTCAACCCCTCCTTTAGTCGGGTGACTTTAATTCCGGCGAGTGAAAGAATTGGCTGCAATATTTTTGAGGTCTCTCCCAACGGTGCCCTGGCACGCTCTTTGCGGACGCATGAATCCGTATTCGCCCACAGAGCACAAGTGGGAGGCTCCAATGTTGAAGTTATCTCCAATGCATCACCGATTATAGTTGACGGCAAAATGGAAGGAGCCGTCGTGGTCTTCCAACCGCTGACAGACATTTATAAGCTGATGGAACAACTTAAAGCTTCCAATCAGGTGATTGATGATCTGCGAAGCCGCATTAATCAAATCTCTACCAGCTCCTATACCTTCGATGATTTAATCGGCAGTCACCCTGAATTTGAAAGCGCCTTAAATTTGGCCCGAAAAGCAGCGAAAAGCAATTCGACAATACTCATCACCGGAGAATCCGGTACTGGAAAAGAACTATTTGCTCATGCCATCCAGAGCGCAAGTTTACGTTTTGACAAGCCTTTTATTAAGGTGAACTGCGCGGCAATCCCTGAAACTCTGCTCGAAAGTGAATTTTTTGGACATGAAAAAGGCGCCTTTACTGGAGCCTTAAAAACAAAGCTCGGAAAAATGGAGTTAGCCCACGGAGGAACCATTTTTTTGGACGAGATCGGTGATATGAATCCCTATTTACAAGCCAAACTTCTGCGCGTTTTACAGGATATGGAGTTCGAACGGGTTGGGGGAACCCAAACGATTAAAGTGGATGTCCGCGTTATTGCAGCTACCAATCGAAATTTGCTGGCGATGGCCAAACGAGGCGATTTTCGTGAGGATCTTTATTACCGGCTCAACGTTCTGGAACTGCGCTTGCCGCCGCTGCGCAATCACAAAGAAGACATTCCTGCCTATGTTCATTCCCTCGTCGTAAAATTTAACCGTAAATTTGGCAAACGCGTTGTCGGTTTAACCGGCCATGCCGAAGAACTTTTGCTCAATTACAACTGGCCAGGCAACATACGGGAACTTCAAAATGTCATGGAAAGAGCAATGGTAACCGCCGAGGAAGAATTAATCAGCCACAAATCAATCCTTAATCTCCTAAATTCCGAGTCGCCGGCTGCCCAGGAACCTGTTTGCGAAACTATCATGCCCATTGAGCAAATGGAAAAACAAATGATCCGTTTGGCCTTAAACCATTACGGCGACTCCGCCGAGGGAAAAAAACAAGCAGCGAAGGCTTTAAAGATTTCTCTGGCAACTCTTTATAATAAATTAAAAACAATGTCTGACTTAAAATAAGCAATATTCTGCAAGTATGTTATTAAACCTTTTCATGTGTTTTAAGTTTATTTTTTAGTTTGTTACTTATATTCGTAGGTCTAATTTCGCTCGTCTAATTGAATTTCAGTTGTGTTTCTAGTTTTTAGAATTTATCATCACCAAATTCTAAAAACTAGAATTTTTTTTGGTTTACAAAGGGTTTGTAAACAACGTTTCTCTGACCAATATATAATTCTAAATTTATTGTTGGATGGCTGAACATAGTGCAGATAAGACTTAACAATGGTTTTTGAACTATTTTCTGAAAATAAAGTTAATTCATCTTAGTTTGGCATATCCCTTGCAATTACTCTTGCGCATCAACAGCGTTTTGCTATTAAGCGATTGAGAGGAGAGGATCCGGGATTTATGAGTATAACACAAAAGCCATATCATTTCTTGATTCGCAGAGTCCATTCTTTATTAGGTCTAGTACCCATCGGTCTGTTTTTAACGTTTCACATGATTCTGAATCTATCGGCCCGCGGGGGGCCGGAAATGTATGACAAAGTTATCGGTACCATGCGAAACTTCCCCGGGATTATTGTCGTTGAACTTATAGTTATCTTTATTCCCATTCTTGTTCACGCCATTTATGGAGCCTGGGTGGTTTATACCAGTCAAAGCAATGTTTTAGATTATAAGTATGCAAGAAACTGGTTCTATATCATCCAACGAATTTCTGGTATCTACACAATCATCTTTATTATTACTCACGTTTACCTGCTGCGTTTTGGCGAAGCTAGTTTCGCAGCGCTCCAACATTTCGTCAGTAATCCATATGGACTGATCTTCTACGCTCTAGGCGTTCTATTGGCGATCTTTCATTTCGTTAACGGCTTATGGGCCTTTGCCATCACATGGGGAATTGCCATTGGACCTCATTCCCAAAAAGTGTTGTCTTATGCTTTAGGGATCGTTTTCGTACTGCTGTCAGCGGTTGGTTTAACCGACCTAACAGCATTCCTCTAATTTATACATTCCACCTTAAAAAATCACTATAGACCTCAGAGGAAGCACACAGAAGATGTCCAGTAAACTACTAAAATTAGGAGGGTCAGGAATGAGTAAAGTCATCGTAGTGGGAGGCGGCCTCGCCGGGTTAATGGCAACGATCAAGATGGCCGAAGCCGGTACGCACGTCGACTTATTTTCTTTAGTACCGGTTAAACGTTCACACTCAGTATGTGCTCAGGGAGGTATTAACGGAGCTGTTAATACCAAAGGAGAAGGAGACTCTACATGGCTGCACTTTGATGATACGGTTTACGGCGGAGATTTTCTGGCAAATCAGCCGCCGGTCAAAGCAATGTGTGATGAGGCACCGGCAATTATACACATGATGGATCGCATGGGCGTAATGTTTAGCCGTACTTCAGAAGGATTACTGGATTTCCGCCGCTTCGGCGGAACAAAGTTTCATAGAACCGCCTTTGCAGGGGCTACCACCGGTCAGCAGCTGCTCTATGCACTTGATGAGCAGGTTCGGCGTTATGAAGTTGAAGGCATGATTCAGAAATATGAACAGTGGGAACTGCTCTCGGCCGTAATTGATGAAGGCATATGCAAAGGGATTGTTGCCCAGAACTTGCGGGATATGAGTATCGAGTCCTTCGCCGGCGATGCGGTAATTATCGCCGCCGGCGGACCGGGCGCAGTCTTTGGCAAGAGCACAAACTCTTCCATTTGCACAGGAAGCGCTGCAGCGGCGCTGTATCAACAAGGCGTAAACTATGCCAATGGAGAATTCATTCAGATTCACCCTACCGCTATTCCGGGCGATGACAAACTCAGGCTGATGTCGGAATCAGCACGCGGAGAAGGCGGCCGAATCTGGACCTACAAAGACGGGCAACCCTGGTATTTCCTCGAGGAAATGTATCCGGACTATGGCAACCTAGTCCCCCGTGATATCGCAACCCGGGCTATCTACGAAGTTGTCTTCAACAAAGGTCTTGGGGTAAACGGGGAAAACATGGTCTACCTTGATCTGTCGCATATTGATCCCAATGTCTTACAAGTTAAATTGGGCGGCATCCTGGAAATTTACGAAAAGTTTGTTGGTGACGATCCCAAGAAAGTACCTATGAGAATTTTCCCTGCTGTTCACTATTCTATGGGCGGGCTTTGGGTTGATTACAACCAGATGACCAACATTCCCGGACTTTTTGCCGCGGGAGAGTGCGAGTACCAATATCATGGTGCAAACCGCTTAGGGGCCAACTCTCTGCTTTCCGCAATCTATGGCGGGATGGTCGCCGGGCCAAAAGTAATGGAGTATATTACGAAAAACAAGATTAAAACCCCCAGCGGCAGTGAGCCGGCTTTTCTTAAAGAGAAGAAACTCGAAGATGAAAAATGGACTAAAGTCATGACGATGAAAGGTCCGGAAAACCCCTACCTACTCCACAAAGAATTAGGCGAAATTATGACATTAAATGTCACCGTTATTCGCTATAACGATAAGTTGGCAGAAACCGACCTTGTACTTCAGGACCTCATGAAACGCTGGCATAACATTGGCAGAAGCGATACTGTTCAATGGGGAACTCAGGAAGGAACGTTTATTCGGCAGCTGTGGAATATGTTGGAACTGGCAAGGGTTATTACTTTAGGAGCCCTAAAGCGCAACGAAAGCCGGGGAGCACATTATAAACCGGAATTTCCTGAGCGCGACGATGTTAACTTTTTGAAGACAACCATCGCCCGTTGGACACCCAGCGGCCCGGAAATCAGTTATGACGATGTCGATGTATCTCTGATTCCACCGCGTCCGCGTCATTATTAAGAGAATTGGAGGCGAAACATAGAATGGCTCAGCAAAAAGTAATTCACTTTAAAATTCGTCGTCAAGACGGTCCGGATAAGCCAAGCCGTTGGGAAGAATTTGATGTTCCTTACCGGGAAAAATTAAATGTTATTTCCTGTTTAATGGAGATACAGAAGAATCCTGTCACCTCTTCAGGGAAAAAGACAACGCCCGTTGTTTGGGAATGTAACTGCTTAGAAGAAGTTTGCGGGGCTTGTACGATGATTATTAACGGGAAAGCGAAACAAGCCTGCTCTGCCCTGATCGACCACCTGGAGCAGCCGATTGTCCTTGAACCTCTGACGAAATTCCCGCTGGTACGGGACCTAATGGTCGATCGGCAAATCATGTTCGACAATCTCAAAAAAGTCCATGCCTGGATTCCCATTGATGGAACTTACAATTTGGGTTCGGGCCCGCGTTTGGCTGAAGCCAAACGCCAGTGGGCATACGAATTGTCTAAGTGTATGACCTGCGGATGCTGTATGGAAGCTTGCCCGCAAGTTAATTCCCGCTCAAAATTCATCGGACCGTCGGCAATATCCCAGGTCCGCCTCTTTAACGCTCACCCAACCGGTGAAATGAATAAACACGAACGGTTAGCTCCGCTGCTCGATGAAGGCGGCATTGCCGATTGCGGCAATGCCCAGAACTGTGTCCGTGCTTGTCCGAAGGAAATACCTCTCACCACAAGCCTGGCGGACTTAAACCGCGAAATTAACAAATTTGCTCTTGACCGCTGGCTTCGAAAATAGTAGAACATCATATTTCCCCACACTATAAGTAAAATTTTCAGGAGGAGGAGATTTGCTGAATGAGAACATTACGAGAAGAAGCTTTAGAGCTGCATCGCAGCAATGTAGGGAAATTAGAGGTGCACAGTAAGGTTCCGGTACGCAACAGCCGTGATTTATCCCTTGCCTACTCACCGGGAGTTGCCGAACCTTGTTTAGATATTCAGAAAGATAAAGACTTAGCCTATATTTACACAAACAAAGGCAATTATGTAGCTGTTGTCTCTAATGGAACAGCGGTTCTCGGCTTAGGGAATATCGGGGCACCCGCTTCCCTGCCGGTCATGGAAGGAAAATCCGTGCTCTTTAAAACCTTTGCTGGTGTCGATGCCTTCCCCATCTGCTTAAACACGGAAGATATTGATCAAGTGGTTGAGACGGTAAAACTATTGGAACCAACCTTTGGCGGGATTAACTTGGAAGACATCAGTGCACCGGCCTGCTTTGAGATTGAAGAACGTCTCAAAAGGGAAATGAATATTCCCGTTTTCCATGATGATCAGCACGGCACGGCCATCGTTGTTATGGCAGGTATGATTAATGCACTTAAGGCCGTTGGCAAACGATTGGATAATATTCGCGTGGTAACCAACGGGGCCGGTGCTGCGGGCGTAGCTATTATTAAATTGCTTATGAGTATGGGTGTTAAAGATGTGATTATGTGTGATACCAAAGGAACCATCTATCAAGGCCGCCCTGTTGGAATGAATAAATCCAAAGACACCATTGCTGAAGTAACCAATCTTCAGAAACTGGCCGGAACACTCGCCGACGCCTTGGTAGATGCTGATGTCTTCATCGGTGTTTCAGCTGCCAATACCGTAACACCTGAGATGATTAAATCCATGGCAGCTGACCCCATCATCTTTGCCATGGCAAACCCGATTCCGGAAATCATGCCTGATCTGGCCAAAGAAGCCGGAGCTAAAGTGGTAGGAACGGGACGTTCCGATTATCCAAACCAAGTTAACAATGTATCCGCCTTTCCCGGGATCTTTAGAGGTGCTCTGGATGTTCACGCCACGCAGATTAATGAAACCATGAAGATCGCTGCAGCCTATGCCATTGCCAGCTTGGTTAGTGACGAAGAACTTAACCCTGATTACGTCATTCCGAAGGCCTTCGATCCCCGTGTTGCTCCGGCCGTTGCCGCAGCAGTCGCCAAAGCCGCTATGGACAGCGGCGTGGCCCGGATAACCGTTGATCCCGAAGAAATCTCCAGGAGAGTATGGACAATCCGACCGGAATAATCACAAAAAAGTATTCAAAACGAGGCAAAATCCCCTATACTCCTAACAAAAGAGGCGTTGACAATAAGCTTTTTAAGCTTAGTCAACGCCTTTGCCAATTAACGCAGCAAATCTTCCGAAGAACTAAAGCAACCTCGATTTTATAGTCCTAAGGTATTATTACTTGTTCCTTTGCTAAATACATACTATTTTTCGTCATTTTACTGGAAATTGAGTACCTAATAACGCGTGTGGCATTGAGAATAGCGAGTACAGCAACTCCCACATCGGCAAAAACAGCCTCCCACATATTAGCTATGCCAAACATTCCAAGTATGATAAAACCCAACTTAATAATTAATGCGAAAGCAATGTTTTGCCAAATGATTTTCTTAGTATATCGTGCAATATCAATGGCATCAATAAGTTTAGCAGGTTGGTCTTCCATTAGAACCACGTCAGCAGCTTCAATCGCTGCGTCTGATCCCAAACCACCCATTGCAACACCAATATCGGCACGTGTTAAGACGGGAGCATCATTAATCCCATCACCGACAAAAACAACTTTGCCTTTATCGGGCTGTTTTATATAGTTTTCTAACCAGGCTACTTTATTCTCCGGAAGTAAATTAGAATGGTACTCGCTAATTTGCAAATCTTCTGCTATCACCTGAGCCACTTTTTCCTGATCACCAGTTAACATGACAGTTTTTATTCCGGCATTATTTAGACGGGTAATAGTTTCACGCGACCCGACTTTAACCCGATCAGCTATCAAAATATAACCTGCGTATGCTCCATCGATAGCGAGGTGGACCAAGGTTCCCGCTTCTTTAATGGAAGGAACTTTAACTCCCGCTAGCTTGATAAGTCCTTCTTTTCCCGCTATGATGTATTGGCCATTAATCGTTGCCCGAATCCCTTGACCGCTTATTTCTTGGTATTGATCAATTTCTTCAGCCCTAGGAACCTTCCCATATTTTTCTCTAATAGACTTTGCTATAGGATGACTCGAATGGGCTTCCGCTTTAGCTGCCAACTCGAGCAGGGTACTTGCCGTGAAATCTTGAGCCGGGGCAATTTTAACAACTTGGAAGACCCCTTCTGTTAAAGTTCCTGTTTTGTCAAACAAAACAGTCCGTACATTGGTTAAAGCTTCGAGATAATTTGCTCCTTTCACTAAAATTCCATGCCTGGAAGCACCCCCAATCCCTCCAAAATAACCCAGGGGGACAGAAATGACAAGAGCGCAAGGACAAGAGATAACTAAAATTGTCATAGCCCGATATAACCAATCGCTGAAAACTCCACCCATAAAAAGCGGCGGAATTAAAGCTATCCCTAATGCGACTATCACAACACCGGGGGTATAATACCTGGCGAACGTCGTAACAAACTTCTCTGTATTTGCTTTGCGTGAACTAGCGTTCTCTACTAAATCTAATATTTTTTGTACGGAGGAATCAGCAAATTGGCGAACAACTTTAACCGTTAAGGCACCGGAATTATTTATCATTCCGGCCAGAATTGTATCCCCAACGTTCACCTTACGCGGAACAGACTCCCCTGTTAATGCCGAAGTATCAACAAATGAACTCCCATGTAAAATCTCACCATCGAGCGGAACTTTCTCCCCAGGACGGACTAAAATTTGTTGCCCTACTAAAACATCTTCAGGATCAACTTTGGTGACGTCAAGTTGATTGATCAAATTAGCATAGTCCGGACGAATATTAAGCAAAGACTTAATGGAACGGCGGGAGCGATCAGCCGCCCGGCCCTCTATAAGTTCACCGACAGAATAAAACAGCATAACACCAACAGCTTCCGAAAGTTGATGAATGGCTATAGCCCCAACCGTAGCTAGTGCCATCAAGAAATTTTCATCAAAGATCGCTCCCCGAAAAATATTACGCATTGCTTTCTTCAACACCTTAAAACCAACAAGTAAATAGGCAGCCAAGTATATCACATAGTCCAGGACTTCCAGCCTACTGTTACGCCAATATGAACCAAACACCAAACCAATCGCTAAAAGCACTGCCGCAACTAGGATTGTCAGCAGATGCTTGCGATCCAAATGTTCTTCGGTATCATTTTTAGTTTCTTCAAGAGCCCTTTCTTCTTGGATTGCTGCCAGCTTTACACCTGGTTCAATCCCCGCCATAATTTTTTGGGCTTGATCTTTCATTGAAGGTGGCAAAAGCACGGTCTTTAATGCAAAGTTGATTGTTGTCTCCCCAATTCCCTCCGTTGAGCTCAATGCCCTTTCCATCTTGGCGGCACAGTTTGGGCAAAACTCGCCCTCTATTCGATAGTTCACCCGTTCTTGCCTGTTATGGTTATAGGTTTGTTTATGATCAGCATTCTTCTCCTGGTCATGATTATGCCCGGGGCAGCATTTTTGCGCAATTTTATCTGTCGCCACCTTTTTTCTCCTCTCTTTACTCAATTTATATCCAAACATATTATCATATGAATATTTGTTCATATGTATAGTAGCAAATATCCTTATGTTTTGCAAAGGTTAGATTTTTTGAAATATTCCTTTTTCATGCATTTTATCCTGATAGCTTTTAACAGATAATCGTTAACTATGATTTCCTGCGTATTTCTTACTTTGTAATCGTATGCTCATTAATATGTTCAAGCCCTTGGCTATATAAACCTAAAACGTGTTCGTCGTCCAAAGCATAATAAACCATTTTTCCCTCACGACGATATTTTACCAGCTTATTGCCACGCAGTACACGTAATTGATGAGAGGTTGCCGATTGGCTTAGGTTTAATAGTTCTGCTAAATCGCAGACACATAATTCAGCTTTGGCAAGAGCGTCGATTATTCTCACTCGCGTCGGGTCAGCCAAAGATTTAAACAACTCGGCTAAATCTTCAGCCTGTTCATGAAGGATAAGTTTATTGTCAAAATTATTAATTACCTCTGGATGAATGCATACAGTATCACAAATGGGACTATCGTTTTCTTTGGCAATAGTCTTAGGATCGAAATTTTTGTTGTCCGAATTCAAACATATTCACTCCTAATGATCAAACATTACCTTTATATATAATTATAGCATAATATAATTATAGAAACTTTCTATTTCTTCTTTAAGCTTTCTTCATTAATCTCCAACTTGCCGAGCCTCACTTTACAAAAGTTCTCATTAAGGTTTAATGCTTTATTTATGCTCAAGCCCCTGCTTGCTCCAATTTTCTAAGTTGTTGCATTACAATAATTTTATTCACTTCGGGACATGATAGCCCAATATTGGGGCGATAGCAAGTTAATTATAAAAAAACAAGCTATGCATGGACACAGCTTGCAATTATTAACGTACCATCATAATATCAATTTTTAAACCAAGCAATATTGTTAAATATAAACTAGTATGCTTTCTTGATTCCTGTTAATTGACTGGAAAAATCATCAAGGGCGACTAAATCTTTAGGGCTAAGCTCATGAAGAGACGTTTTACCCAAGCTGCGTAAAACTTGTTCCATTTCTACAACCATTGAACGCAAAACATTAGCAACTCTCTCGGCACTTACCCCTTTATCCAACTTATGGTTATATTTAGATGCATAGCTCACAAGAGTTGTAGGGGGTTCCCAGGGTAAAACTTTCTGATGTTGTTTATTAACCATTGCATATAAAGGAAGGGTTCCAAGATAAATAGCATCAGCGCCCAGTGCGATGGCTTTAAGACAACTTCCAGGATTGAAATATCCGCCAGATACAATCAGGCTGACTTGGTCTCTTACTCTTTGATCATTCAAAAATTTAACTGCCCGAACTAAAGCATGCAGACTTGGAATTCCAAAGTCATCCTGCATCGTCGGATTTGAGTTTAATGCGCCGCCCTGCGCACCGTCTATTGCAATAACATCAACCCCGTATTCCAAAGCCTTGGCCAACTCTTCTTCAATTTTTTCAGTAGCCATCATTTTAATTCCAATGGGAATACCATGAGCTCTTTGGCGAATCTTCCTGAAAAAAGGTGGCCAATCATGGTTACTCAGTATACCAGGAGGTGCAGGCATTCGACTTATACCTTCATTCCGAGATAACCCCATGAGTCTCCGAGCCTTTCCTTTGATTTCCTCCGGAGCAACATAATAGGATCCCATTTGTGCCCCTTGTCCAACTTGGATTTCTAACATGTCCGCAGCTAAAATTTCCTCATCTTTGCGTAATCCCCATGGCCAATTAGAAATTTGCAGGATATATCTCCCTGCTTCCCGCCGCTCTTCCTCTAAGTACGGACCTTCACCGGAACAGATTGCAGTACCAGCCGTTTTTGCCCCTCTGGCTAGGGCCCTTTTAGCTTTTTCACTCAAAGCTATACCATAGGCCATTCCAGAAATAATCAATGGAATGGGCAGTATTAATGGTTTACTGGCCTTCTTACCAATCACAACTTCCATATCAATTTTGGTATTACCGGGCTTAGAAAGATCGGTAAGCTGTGGTGGTATGAACATTATATTGTCATAACCATCAAACTTTTTAGGCGTTCCTATCGGTCTTGTAATAGCTGTCCCTTGAGTCGCTCTAAGGTTGATTTCCATGATGTTATGGATATCTGCACGTTTTATAGCTGTCCACAATTCCATAATATTTTGGTTATATTCATCTGTTGTTATTGTGGTAACCGCATCCGCAACCTTTTTCTGAATCCTCTTACGTAAAAGAGGCTTAACAGATAAAGCCGCCAGTGGTAATGTAGCTAACATTATTCTCCGATTCCTTGTTTTTCTGATTGCTTCGTTTCGATGTTCTATTGCATACCCGGTCGCTATTAACGCCGACAAGGAACCCAAAACCTTAAGTTTATTAGCTTTCATTGTTTGTACCTCCTAAGAAAGTGAACTCGTTCAGCTCAAGCTGAACATCAGGGCTCGATGGGGGGGACTTGACTAATTCTTATGATTGTAGAAACGTTTTAGCCAGCAATAGGATAAATAACCACTCCCATATGAGATCAGATATGTAATAGATGTATAGAAAATATTCCAACCATGGCTATAGGATAACCATTTTGTCAAAATTAGAAGGTACTCAAAAAATGAAGTCATCACCACAAAAATAAGCAGCAGTAAATATTTACTTATTTTTAAATTATCCGAAAAATATAGGAAATAACATCCTAGAGTTGGATAGAAGATTAAATTTACTGGTAATGGCGTTAAACTATTATTACCTAGTAACGGTTTAAGGTACCAAAATCTTCCGCCAAATCCAATTGCGTTGATGACATAAGCCCCTATACAAGCGTAAGGAGCCATCAGTAAAACAAGTTTGGTTTCCAACTTCATTAAGATTATAAGAAATACTAAAGGAATCAATAAGCTAATCATCAGATACATTACACTTGTCATATTCATAATTTCAGTATTACCTATTGATATGGAAATATGCCCATATCTTTAAAGGGTCTGGGTATACTACATACTATAAGTGCTAGAAATTGGGAAAGGTATTACCCGACAATTTTATATTTCATTTCTCTTGATTTCCTGTATAACATGTTATATGCCAATTATCCATTATGGAAATATACGGGTTTATTGCCCAACCATACTTTCAACGATATTTTTGTAGCTATTTTTACCTTCCCTTGTATAGCTTTGATATATTTACCATATTTCCCTCAAAAAATAACTAAAATAATTCTTTATATTTTAGCGTGGACAGTTGTGTACGCAATTTTTGAATATACTGCTTTTGCAGCGAATATTTTTATATATTTTAATGGCTGGAACATATGGTGGTCCCTTGGATTTGATGCTGGACTTTTTACTACGCTAATTCTGCACCATAGAAAGCCCAAAATTACATGGCCTTTAACCGCCATAGGAATAATTATTACGATGGTATTAACACATTTACCAATAAACAGCATGAATTAGCCGGTTTAGGGGGTACTATCTTTTTACTATGGATCAGGCAAATGAATTATTGCATCAAGCCAATATTGAACTTCAAAAAATATGGTTAGGCCAAATTGTTTTTACTTGGAGATGGTGGTTGGCCGTTTGCATATGTGTACTCCCCTGGTGGGCATGGGTAGTCTGGCGGGATAAAAAAAACAGCACACCTTTGTTGTACGCCGGCTTTTTTATCATGATCCTGGTGTGTTGGCTTGACACAATAGGTACGGCCATGGGGCTTTGGTCTTATCCAACCAAAACTGTGCCACTTACTCCGTCCTTTCCTGAATTTGATCTGAGCGCAATCCCTGTTGGAAATATGTTTATGCTGCAGATAATGCCTAACATAAAACCTATAACAAAATCTATCATACTATCACTTGTGGCCTCTTTATGTATTCAACCGTTTGCTGTTATTGCCGGCTTGTACAACCCTAAGTATTGGTATCATTACTACTCTATCCCTTTTGTAGTTGTTATTTATTTATGTGCAAATTATTTATACGAAAAAATGAAACTTGAACAAAGGAATAATTGTAAATGATGATCTCGTCTCCATTATTCTTTTACGCGTAAGGAGTCAAGCCTATCATGCGTTTTTATATCTTTCCCGAATTAGACAAAACAAACGACCTTATCCATCAATGTAATGTTTTCGCTGATCGAAAAATAGTTATTTATATTATCCCTGAATTAGAAAAAGTCCTTGAAAAAGTTCATTTAGCTAATGTTCAGGTTTATCACATATGGATAATAACGACTCTATTTACTTGGAAGTGGTGGCTGCTTTTAGCGATAGGGGTTGTTTCATGGCTTTCATGGATATATATGCGGCCAAAAGATAAAACCCACCACCTGCTATTAGCGGGCTTTTTTGTTATGGTTGCCACCTATTTTATGGATGCAGTTGGTTTAGCACTTGGTCTTTGGTCCTACCCAATCAAAGAGATTCCTCTTATTCCACCGTATCTGGTTTGGGATTTATGTGTGATGCCTGTATCCGCTATGGCAACAATTCAGTTCAAACCAACTATGAACCAAATCGTTAAATCAATTGGATTAGGACTGAGCGGGGCGTTTATCGTTCAGCCAATCGCCTCATGGCTTGGCTATTACCATCTAAAACATTGGAGACATTCCTACTCATTTCCACTTGTAATCATCATCTATTTATTGGCAAATTTTTTTTACAATGAGAGGTCATGGAAAAAGCATTAACTCTTACTTCAAACCACATCATCTTAGACTAATTTATACCCGACTCCGGGTTCATTAATAATGTGAATCGGTTCAGAAGGATCATGCTCCAATTTTTTCCTTAACTGTCCTATATATATCCTTAAATAGTGACTATTTGAATCTGTATGCGGCCCCCAAATCGTACTGAGAAGCTGATGATGCGTTAGTATTTTCCCTTTATTTTGGGCTAACAAGGTCAGTAATTGATACTCAGTCGGTGTCAACTTGATCAGATTACTATTAGTTCTTACTTCTCGGTTCTCTAGATCAATGGTTATATTTCCAAATTTCAAAATTTCTTCGTCACTAGTATCATAGCTATGCCTCAGAGCATTCCGAATTCTAGCAAGAAGTTCTCCCATACCAAAAGGCTTGGTTACGTAATCGTCTGCTCCTAAATCAAACGCTAGGACTTTGTCATTTTCATGTTCACGAGCAGTCAGAACAACGACCGGTACTTTCGAGGATTCTCTTACCTTTGTGAGAACATCAATACCATCTAAATCAGGAAGTCCTAAATCTAAAACAATTAGATCGGGTTTAGTTTCATTTATTTTTCTTAATCCTTCGTCAGCAGTATTAGCTTCATATACCTCATAGCCATGTACGGATAGCGAAACCTTTAGAAGTCTGAGAATCTGAGGCTCATCATCAATTACAAGTATCCGTTTTTCTTTCTCATTCATGGTAATCTCCTATTTCTTCTGGAATATGTGAGGGAATTTCGGTCAATGGAATCGAAAACGAAATAGTAACTCCTCCATTGTTTGAACTATTTTCGGCTTGTATTCTTCCACCGTGAAGTTCAACGATTCCCTTTGAAATAGCTAAACCTAACCCCGTGCCACTAATCTGGCGAGGAGAACGAACTCGGTAAAACTTATCAAAAATATGCTCTAAATCTTCCGGAGGAATCGGTAACCCCCAATCGCGAACGGAAACCTCTACTTGGTGTTCGTTATTTCTAATCATTATATAAATTTGACTATTTGGTTTAGAATATTTCATGGCATTATCCAAGAGATTGGTAAGAACTTGCTTAATTAAGACAAAGTCAACGTTAATCAATAAATCTTTATTGGAAATTTCGTAAACGATTTCTCGCTTGCTCAGAACACTTTCATCAAAACTTTTAATGGCTTCTTTAATAATTTCATTGATCGAACACCACTCCTTGTTTAACTTAAGCATATCGCTTTCTAGTCGGGCCATATCGAGCAAATTGTTCACTAATTTATTCATTCGCATGGCGCCAATTTTGATCGTTTGAAGAAGAGCTTGCCTGGAAGCTGTATCGAAGAGTTTATCATTCTCTAAAAGGCTTGTTACAGCCCCGATCATTGAGGCAAGCGGAGTTCGTAAATCATGGGAAATTGAGTTGAGTAATGCTGTCCGAAGTTTTTCGGACTCACTTAATAGCTGAGCCTCTCTTGCTCTTTCGACCAGTGATATTCGAGCGATGGCTAAGGCAGTCAAACTTGCAAAGGCATCAAGCAAGCTCCTTTTTTCGGATAATAGATACCTTTCTGAGTTCTTAAGTTGTACCCCAAGAACTCCGCAAATCCCTTGTTCTGATATTAAGGGCAGGTAAAATCCTTTGGCACCGCCAAGCGTATCCGTACCCTTTCCCGCCATTTGATTATTTTGAAAAACCCATGCGGCAACAGCTCTTTCATTTTCGTCAAATGTGCTTTTCAAGTTTGAGCTAGCTCGTAAAGCTAACTGTCCATTTGTTTCCGGAACTAAGATAACGACCTCGCCTTGAATGATGTCCGATACTTTTTTCACAACACTTTCTAATACAATGTCTAATTCGGAAACAGCTGCAATTTCACGGCTTAAAGAATAAAGCGCAGCAGTTTGAGACTCACGCTGCCGAGAATTCATAATTTGTATTCTTAACCGAGTTGACAGATTACCCAGATAATAGCCTATAAGAATCATAATGCCAAAACTAATAAGATACCTCAAATCCGCTACAGTAAACGTTAAAACAGGGGGAATTGTAAAAAAGTCATAGGTAATAACCGATACAATCGCTGTGAAAACACCGATCTTTTTTCCGTAACGCCCAGCACTTAGAAGGACGGGTAGCAAATAAAGCATAGCGGTATTAACCAGACCCAAATCAGAACTTCCTAACCACGCTATGACTGTAATAACTGCCAGTGCAACAAACGTTGTCACATACGGAATAAGATTAGTGGCTTTTTTTACACTTATCTTTCTTACTTCATGATCTTGTCTAGCCTTTAAACCATCTCCCGGTATAACATGGACACTAATATTTTGGCTTTGCCTAAGAACCTTTTCAACGATCGAGCCCATAAAGCGTTCACTAAATTTAAGATTCCCGGGTTTACCAATAATAATCTGAGTTACATTACGTTTCTGAGCAACTTCAAGCAGCTCTTCGACGACATCATTACCGCTTAATGATATGATTTCGGCATTCAATTCTTGTGCTAAGTGCAAGCTTTTAGCTAATTGGTCCTTTTGCTTTTCGTTCAGAAAATTGGAAGGTGTATCAATGTAAACAACAAGAAGGTCAGCTTTCATGCCTTCGGCAATTCGTTTACCCATTCTAATCAGCCGTTCCCCAAAAGGACTGGCACTGATGCAAACCATGACCCGTTCACTGGCAGGCCATGGACCCTCTATGCCGTGAACCCGCATGTAAGATTCCAACTGCCGATCGACCCTCTGAGCTGCAAATCGCATGGATAGTTCCCGTAAAGCATTAATATTACCCGGCCTAAAAAACTTGTCTAAAGCATGTTTCGCTTGATTGGGAACATAAATCTTTCCTTCTTCCAGACGCTGAATTAACGCCTCTGTCGGAATGTCGATCAATTGTATTCTGGCATTTTCTAAAATCGAGTCCGGAACTGTTTCGCGTACTGTTACTCCTGTAATTTTAGCAACGATATCATTAAAGCTTTCAACATGCTGAATATTAATCGTCGTATAAACGTTAATGCCCACTGCCAAGAGTTCTTCAACATCTTGGTAACGTTTTAGATGACGTGATCCAGGCACATTAGTATGAGCTAATTCATCCACTAAGACAATATCAGGATGGATTGAGAGTAGTTCATCAAGGTCCATTTCCTTCAAGACCTTGTCGTGATACTCAATGTCTTTGGGCGTAACTTTAGGAATCCCTTCCATTAAAGCTATCGTTTCAGGCCGAGCATGCGGTTCAACCCATCCTGCCACGAGTTTAATTCCTTCGGAGAGTCTTTCCCTGGCAACTTCTAACATAGCATAAGTTTTACCGACACCTGCTGCGGCACCCAGGAAAACCGTTAGTTTTCCCTTAGACTGGTCTTGAATATCAGCTAAAAGTTCATCGGGGTTAACTCGTCGTTTCTCGTTCATTTTATCCTCCCTTTAAAATAAAGAAAACTTGGCCAATCCACACTGCAGGAGTATGCGTAATGAGTTACAGTATGGCGACAAGCTCGCCCGCTTATCGTCGTGGCCTGCGGCCGCCCGGTTGCACTTATACTTGGAAAGTTTACAACTCAAGTTTATACTTTCCAAGTATAAGTGCAAAGTAAAAGCCAAGCAGTTAAATAGTTAACTGCTTGACTGTTAATTTATTTTGTCAAGGTATCGAGATCAAGGTTTAGCCGTAAAACGTTAACCCTAGGCTCTCCGAATATCCCCAATTGACGCGGAGTGGTGTCATGCCGCACCAGATTTTCAACAGTTTCAGCGGGCAGATTTCGTAATTTTGCTATTCTGGAAACTTGAATCATAGCTCCCTCTGGAGTTATATCGGGGTCTAAGCCACTGGCTGATGCAGTTACAAGATCAGATGGAACGGCTTGATTTGAGCTTAATCCATTTTGTTGACGAATAGTATTGGCACGTTCAGCGACACTGTTTAAAAAATCCTTGTTCGTTGGACCCAAATTAGACCCGCCGGATGCTGTTGCATCATAACCGTCTTTACCAGCGGCTGAAGGCCTGGGCTGGAAATACTTGAGATCAGTAAAATTCTGTCCAATTAATTGGGACCCAACCACTTGACCATTTTTGTAAGCAAGAGAACCATTCGCTTGATGGGGAAAGAACAACTGAGCAAGACCTGTTACAACTAAGGGATAAGCAATCCCTGTGAGAACGATCATAACAAGCAGCATGGCAAAACCTTTTGTAAATTGCTTTAGCATCTTAAGACTCCCTCCTCACGCCCAGCCTAAAGCAGAAATAATCAAATCTATAATTTTGATTCCGATAAATGGTACTATTAATCCGCCTAGTCCATAGAACAAAAGATTTTTTCTTAAGATAATGTTTGCTCCCAGCGGTTCGTACTTAACCCCACGTAAAGCAAGAGGAACTAAAGCTACGATAATTAAGGCGTTAAAGATTACCGCTGATAGGATAGCACTTTGGGGTGTAGCCAGGTGCATAATGTTTAATATCTTCAATTGCGGGTAAGTTGCAAAGAATAAGGCGGGTATAATGGCAAAGTATTTGGCCACATCATTGGCGATACTGAACGTTGTTAGAGAGCCTCTGGTCATTAATAGCTGTTTGCCAATCTCCACAACTTCAATGAGTTTTGTAGGGTTGCTGTCCAAGTCAACCATATTCCCTGCTTCCTTGGCAGCCTGAGTACCACTGTTCATAGCAACGCCTACGTCTGCTTGAGCAAGTGCCGGAGCATCATTTGTTCCATCCCCTGTCATGGCCACAAGATGTCCCTTATTTTGGTAATCTCTGATGAGTTTCAGCTTTGCTTCCGGGGTAGCCTCGGCTAAGAAATCATCAACCCCTGCCTCTGCTGCGATGGCAGCCGCTGTTAATGGATTGTCGCCCGTAATCATAACCGTTTTAATACCCATTTTACGGAGTTGAGCAAAACGTTCTCTAATGCCGCCTTTGACAACGTCTTTAAGATGAATAACCCCCAAGGCTTGAGCTCCTTCTGCGACAACTAAAGGTGTGCCCCCTTTTTTGGCAATATCCTCAACAGCAGTAATCACATCAGGGTGCATAATCCCGCCTTGTTCTCGGACATATTTTTCAATGGCATCCGTTGCCCCTTTGCGGATTTCTCGCCCTTCCAAGTTGACACCGCTCATTCTTGTTTGAGCACTAAACGGTATAAAGGTGGCTCCTAAATTGTTGATATCGCGTTCTCTTAGATTATATTTTTCTTTAGCTAAGATTACGATACTGCGTCCTTCAGGGGTTTCATCAGCAAGAGAAGAGATTTGGGCTGCATCGGCCAATTTTTCAGCCGGTACACCCGGCGCGGGAATAAATTCTGTTGCCATTCTGTTGCCCAAGGTAATTGTGCCCGTCTTATCGAGCAACAAAACATTGACATCTCCGGCAGCTTCCACTGCCCGGCCAGACATTGCCAAGACATTGCGTTTTAACAAACGGTCCATACCGGCAATCCCAATAGCACTGAGCAGTCCTCCAATGGTGGTGGGAATAAGGCAAACCAACAGAGCAGCAAGCACGGGGACTGCTACGATGGTGCCCGAATAAATAGCATAAGGTTCAAGGGTCGCAACCGCAAGCAAGAAGATGATTGTCAAACCTAAAAGTAAAATCGTTAAGGCAATTTCATTCGGAGTTTTTTGCCGTTTGGCACCTTCAACCAAATGAATCATCCGGTCGAGGAACGTTTCTCCAGGGTTTGCTGTAATTTTTACTTTGATCCAGTCCGATAAAACTTTCGTCCCGCCGGTTACAGAACTTCGATCACCACCAGATTCACGAATAACAGGGGCCGATTCTCCTGTAACGGCGCTTTCATCAACGGACGCAATACCTTCAATGACTTCACCGTCACCGGGGATAACATCCCCGGCTTCCACTAACACAACGTCATCTTTGCGTAAATCCGGGGCAGGGACATTGACTATCTTTTCTCCATCGAGCTTTTTAGCTAAGGTCTCACTCCTCGTTTTCCGCAAAGCTGAGGCTTGTGCTTTTCCTCGCCCCTCAGCGATGGCCTCAGAAAAGTTTGCAAAAATAACTGTAATCCATAACCAAATAGCAATTTGAGTATTAAACCCTAACGTCTTCGCATGCGTTAACAAATCTCTTAATACGAAATAGGTACTTAAGACAGCCACGATCTCTACCACAAACATCACTGGATTACGCCACATGATTGATGGGTTTAATTTTTTAAAAGCATCTTTTATGGCTTCCACAATCATTGCTGAGTTAATACTTCCGGAAGGATTTTTCTTTCCTTCATGGCTCACATTTTCTTGCATGTTATTGCCTCCAAGTTACAATAAAGATTATTTTCCGATCATAATTAAATGCTCAACAATAGGACCTAAAGCAAGTGCCGGGAAGAAGGTTAAGGCACTGACAATAATGACGATCCCGGCAAGTAACGCTCCAAAAAGAATTCCTGTTGTCTGGAACGTACCGGGTCCTTCAGGAACAGCCTTCTTTTTGACCATACCGCCTGCGATGGCCAGTACCGGAAGTATGATCCCAAAACGTCCGAGAAGAATAGCTATCCCCAGGGCAATGTTATAAAATGGTGTATTCGCATTTAAGCCTGCAAAAGCACTCCCGTTATTCGCACCAGCAGATGTAAACGCATAAAGAATTTCACTTAAGCCATGAGGACCGGAATTTAAAATTGACGAGGTCCCGGCTTTGGTAACGCTCGCCAGAGCACTTCCAATCAGAATCGTTACAGCCGGTACTAAGATCGCAATGGTTGCCATTTTTATTTCCCAAGATTCAATTTTTTTGCCCAAATACTCCGGGGTACGGCCAACCATTAAGCCCACAATAAAGACTGTCAGAATGACAAAAATAAGCATGCCGTAGAGTCCTGCACCGACTCCGCCAAAAACAACCTCCCCCAACATCATTTGTAACATTGGTATCATACCGCCCAGTGGCGTTAAACTATCATGCATCGCGTTAACTGCTCCGCAAGAAGCCGCCGTTGTAATTGTGGCAAAGAGCGCTGAATTCGCAATGCCGAAACGTACTTCTTTTCCTTCCATTGCTGATGGACCGCTGATTCCTAGGGCTGTCACATTGGGGTTGCCATAGATTTCACTGGAATAGGCAGCCCCCACAAAAATGAGGAATAATATAAGCATTGTGACAAAGATGACCCTTCCTTGCTTGGGATTACCTACCATCCGCCCGAAGGTAAAGGGTAAAGCAGCTGGAATAAGCAAAATAAAGAGCATTTCTAAAAAGTTGGTTATTGGAGTAGGGTTCTCGAAAGGATGAGTCGAGTTAGCATTGAAAAAGCCTCCGCCATTTGTTCCAAACATTTTAATGGCCTCTTGAGAAGCAACCGGGCCCATGGCCAGTGTTTGTTTTCCGCCATCAAGGGTTGTAAGGTGTAAATAGGTGCTGAAATTTTGTATGACACCTTGTTGAGTTAAAACAAGTGCCCCAATGATTGACAAGGGAAGTAAGACCCATAAGATACTGCGAGTTAGGTCTACCCAGAAGTTGCCGATGGTTGAAGCACTTTTTCGGGCTAACCCTCTTGTAAGAGCAACGACGACAACTATTCCTGTTGCGGCAGAAACAAAATTTTGTACGGTTAACCCGGCCATTTGCACTAAATAACTCATGGTTGATTCGCCGGCGTAGGCTTGCCAGTTTGTATTTGTTACAAAACTAGCTGCCGTGTTAAAAGCCAGGTCCGGGGAAACTGCACCAAAGCCTTGAGGATTGAGAGGCAGATACTTTTGTAATAGTTGAAGAAAAAATAGGACTATAAATCCGCAAAAGTTAAAGATAAGGAGTGCCCCGGCATATTGTTTCCACCCCGTTTCAGTCTGTTCATCGGTACCTGTTAAACGATATATTAGTCTTTCAAGTGGCCGAAATAGTGGGTCAGTCCAAGTTTTCTCTCCACTAAATACTCTGGCCATATATCTCCCCAAGGGAACCGCCAAAAATGTCAGAATGACAACATAAAGTAATATTTGTACAATATCCATCGTGCTCATCAAGTGATCCTCCATTTTATTAGTAATGAAGTACTTCCATTGGGTTTAAACTTCGCATAAAATCTAGATTTTTTCGGCATTAATTAGTGCGTAGCTCAAATAACCCAAAAGGCCTATCGTAACTATCCCACCCAATATTAGGTCTAACATCCGTAGCCCTCCTTTTCTGATAAACCATATGATAAGTTATTTTGCTATAAAAAAGGTGTAAATAATCGCTTCTTCAGCGTAAAAAAAACGTAAAAATTTTGCTAGTAATTCTGTTAATTACTTTTTGTCATCAAAATAAACCTTTGTTACAAAAGCTCTTTCAGTCAATTGATAAATTTGTACATCCTTTTTAATTTTATTTTGGGGGTCTGTACGTTGATATACTTTTTCCAGAAAATCTATCAGTTTTTCTGTGAGCATTTTCCTTCCGGTCATTAACCTAGCTCTTTCGAAAATGATAAACGAAAATGCCGCCAATAATCCTAAAACAATGCATAAAGCTAAATCATCTAACATTTCGCATCTCCTCTCAAGTAAACTTGACCGCAACTAGTGTCTTTGCATGTTGTACAAGACCTTTTATTAAATCGGCATAATCATACCTCTTAAATCCATAAAGTTTCTATTTAGGGTTAATAATTAGTTCGTAAATTCAAAGTAAAAATTCCGTAAAAGCAATAAACAGGAGGCCGAGCGGCCTCCTGTTTATTGCAGTGGAACTATTTAACAGTAAATTTATTGGAATCTATTTTATAACTGTTTAAAATCGCCTAATAAAAGTGTTGATAATTTTACAGGACCAGCTGATGCATCTTCTTCTATATGGAAGATCAGCATTTTGACTGCCAACCATGTCCTCGCACTCTTTTCAAACGTAACAATATTATTTAGATGATTCAGACTAAGGTTATTTACTTAAATTTAACTGTCGTCAAACTGTCATCGCTTTAATTAGAAATTCATCATAGTACTTCCGGTATTGGATCCTCCAATTCCGTTCATCATTGTCTTACCCGAACTAGCAGCACCACTTCCGCTCATCCTATTTCCTTGAGCTTGGCTCATAAATTGATTCATTTTGTTAAGATTATCTTGCCCTATTTGAGCCTTAACAGCTGGGTCTGAATTCATCAGACCTTGCATTGTACTAACATCTCCTGTTTCCATGGCTTTTTGCATTGCAGCTGAATTATGGAGATTTTGCATTCCTGATGAGTTCATTAAGGCCTGATGCTGAGCTGGGGTAAAGGTTTGCTGCATAAAATTTTGCATTTGGCCAAACCATCCATTGTCCTGTCCCTGAGCCGTCCCCGCCAAAGCAGGTAATGCCATAAGTCCTACAGCCAATGTTGCGGTTCCTACGATAGCTGTAATTTTCTTAGTTAATTTTTTCATGGTTTAATCCCCCTATAGTAAATCTTCGTTTGTTTCAACTGTTTTTCTTTTCTATGTTTCTAGTTTAGCTTTTGGATACGACTATCTCATGAAAAAGTTATGAATTTCTCGTGAATAACGGGCCCATTGGTGAAAAGTATTCATCATACCATTAACTGGCTATTGTGCAATTCTTACCGCTCAGTTTAGCCTTTGTAAGGCTTTATCGGAAACGGCAATAACGTCATGAATAGACCTTCCATCGTCCGGATCATTTCTGATGGCATTCCCAGCAGTAAAGCTTCACTCCAGCATATGTATGACATCTCTGACAAAACTGCTCTTCGTTAGAATGACACTTCAGACAGGTTTTTTCAAAACTAATCGTGTATTTCTGACCACGACTGTTAACATATATAGTGTTACCCTCTCGCACATACTCGTCTCGCCACTTATACAATAATTGCATATGATAGTCTTTCATATACTCTGTTGGCTCAACGCACTGCTTGACCGTCATTGCGTTAATAACCGGTGTATCTAGCGATGGAACAGGTGGAACATTTGCCTTCCCTAAACTAGCAAGAAATGGCGAAATGAGCAAGATTATAAATATCAATATTCCTAGGTAGATTTTTTTACTATAAATCATACTCAGTACTCCCTTTCAAGAACTCGACCTTTAATCTTACACTCTATCTTTCCGGAGGTCTTAGCCGATATTCGCTTCATTTTCGGATGCACTCCATTGATACATCGGTTTTCTCGATGACATGGCCAGATAAACCAAAAGGCTGCTGACAAGGAATATA
Source organism: Desulfosporosinus sp. FKB (assembly GCF_002196705.1). Taxonomy (GTDB): domain Bacteria; phylum Bacillota; class Desulfitobacteriia; order Desulfitobacteriales; family Desulfitobacteriaceae; genus Desulfosporosinus. The sequence continues at coordinate 192,529 of NZ_NADJ01000033.1, read as the reverse complement.
TGAATAAATAAAATACTGCCTACGTTCGTTGGGATAAAAGGTCTGAAAGTAACTAGGCCAATGCCTAATTCCTTCACACTCACTATGTCCACTCGCCAAAAATAGACCATAATAATTCCCGACAAAACACTCCCGAGAAGCAGAAATAAAGGGACATAGCTGAAAGACACAGAGGCATTCTTCGTAAATGAAGTATAAATACTGCGTAATATGATAACCGTTAAAGTCACCATAAACACGATGTCAGTAATATAAATTACATTGTGAGGAAAACCAATTGTAAGGAAACTATCTATAGTCTCCAAGCCTTGAATAAACGAGGGTACAGGATTTAGAAACAACCGCAAATGCCGTATTAAAATAATAAGCAGAGACCCAAAAAAGATGTAGACACCTGCCCAAAACCAGTTTGAAGACCCTGACTCTTCTTTCGATTCTTGCTTTTTCATTTTTACGTTTCCGAAGAATGAGCGGAAGAACAGTAATTCTAATAGTCTTCTTGCCGTCAACTTTTTAGTCCCCGGCGAATTTTCGGGATTATTTTGTTCTAATTTTAATAGGCGATTTATAAAGCCGATCGCGAAAATGATTAAAGCTAAGTAGGGTATACCGATTCCAAATACAGCATAAAGCTTAAGAACTCCTACCCCAAACCAAGCAATAAGAGTCAAAGCCAAAACAACCAATAATGAAGACAAAAATTTCATTTTATTAACGCCTCACTTGTTTTACAAACTCGATTAGCCCAATACTCAGGACTTACCTACCTTCTTTTTTTAAAACAAATAATCTTATCTTATCTTTTTTAGATTAAAGATAAGATAAGATTATTAAAGTTTGCCCTCAATCAGTTGTCCTATTCGTCTTAGTTTCCAAGTCCAAAACTTTGAATTTTGCCAAAGAAATCCCCTCATCATAATGTAAAAACCATGGATCATAATTTGTTATCCATGGTTTTTACATTATGTGATGTGGCTATATTATTAAGCTTAAAATTTCAGGCCTATTAATTTGACAAAAGCCGCTACATCTACTCTTTTCAATATTATCCTGCAGGAAGGGATTGATACTATAATGCCAAGCAAAGCACCCCTCTTGGGCAGAAATTTGCTTGCCTGCCGAAATAAGTTGTTGTTCATTCTGTTGGAGTGCAACTTAAATGGTTATCTGGATTATTAAGAAGAAAAGGCTCGATTAAAACTTCGTTGAAACTCGAAGAATTCGAGTTTATTCCATAATAAATTAACGAACGAAATATGATTTACATCGACAAAGCGTCACCTCAGGAGCTACCCCTTGCCTCTGAAAATTCTTTCTTTGAAAATTCCAGAAATTCGTGAGCTGCTTGTGGAAGATACCGATCCTTTTTCCATACCAATGCTAATTCTAAGCGTAATTGGGAATTAGAAAATGGACGGCTAGCTATGATTTCGGGATCAAGATCCTTACATATCTTGTTGGGTAATAGTGCTAAGCCAAGATTAGCTGCAACCATTTGGGTCATTAACTCTCGCTGTGAAGTTTCAAAAGCAATTTCCGGGTTAATTCCAACCTGTTTGCATCCATCTATAATAGAGTCATGGAGTTTATATTCGCTATTGTATAAAATTAGATTTTCGCCATAAAAATCCAAGTAATCGATACTCCTCTGTTGAGCTAGCCTATGTGTAGGATGCATAATAACGTTAAGCGGATCTTGTTCGAACCAAACCCACTCGTACTGATCATCATTATCTGGAGTAAATATCCCAATGTCCAGTAAGCCATTTTGAAGAGAGGCTTCAATCTTTTTGGGACCATATTCAAATAATTGAATTTGAATTTTAGGATATTTACTTTTAAAAGCGCCGAGCAAGTAAGAAAATGAGGTAACTGCAGTTATTGGTGGTAATCCAATAAGAATTTTCCCTGTATGAGTTTTAGTAAGACCCTCTAATTGGACATTAATATTCTTAAAAGAATCTATTATTTGTTGAGCCTGTTCGAGAACAATTTCCCCAGCATCAGTCAATCTAACATATTTAGAGTTACGATAAAATAAAGTTTTCCCCAATTCGGTCTCTAAGTCTTTTATTGCCCTGCTTATAGTAGGTTGAGAAGTATGAGTAATTTCAGCAACTTTACTGAAACTTTTGTGGCGTGAAACTTCAAGAAAATACTCTAAATGTCTTATTTCCACTTTTTGCGCCACCTTTCAGCGACAACTCACGATTTGCTTAACCTATTCTGATCAACTTTGAGTCATATGAATTTTCCATGAATAGTTTACCTTCTATGTGCATGGTTTTAGTAAAAAAATCTTCATTGTCTGTATTCTGCATAAAGAAAATTTATCTCCCCCCTCTATCATCTTTGTTCAAATTAGTATTTAGATATCGAATTTGAATATCAAATAACTAGCATTAAGAAGTACTTTAAATTTCACACTTGATCCCAAGCAAGATTCAGTGCTCTTTTAGCATTTGCAATGATCAAGTCCGGATCTTCCTCCCCATACGGCTTGACTTCAAGGCTTACGACAGGGCGATTTTTTTTGTTCAAATAGCCTATCGATAAGAGTACTTTGAGATAGGCTGCAATTTCTTCAACGTCATTTTCACTGTCAGGAAAACCAAACCTCGGATGTGTGTCACCATAGGCTGGACATAACTTATCTTTAATAACGGTATTGCCTATGTGAGCATGGATTATATAGTCCTTGACAGGAATAAGAGATTCTCCCACAGTTTCTCGAAGTTGAGGTAAATGGCTCAAATCAACCATTAAACCAAAATTATCGTATTCTTTACAAATTTCCTCTACATATCTTTTGGTTAACTCGACTGGACCGATAATTGAACATTTGTCAACGTCATAGTCAAAAACCTCTAGAGCGACTTTCATGTTCCCTTTAGATTTTGCATAAGTACACAATTCTTTGGTCGAATTAACTAACGTACGATAGGCTTCTTCTTTTTTCTCTATAGAATATTTACCACTTAGAAAAGCAAAATCAAGAGCTCCCATCTCATAAGCTTCGTCAATTCCCTCTTTCAAGTTAGATACTGCCAATAGGCGTTCTTCTTCATAGAGACTATTAATATTCTGCTTGGTGGTGAGCAATCTCGGCATACCCGCATAGGTGAGCTCCATATGCGATGTTTCAATAATTTTTTTAGCCTTTTTTCTGATTTCCAAATCTTTTATCCACGTTATCTCAACTACTTCAAAGTAGTCATCCAGGGCAAGTTTTTTCAACGTCTCTAAAATCGGTCCATTTCCATTTTCCGTATACGGGTATGCCATAAAATGGACTAATCCTACTTTCATATACTTTCGGATCGATTCATTCATGAAAAACAACCTCCACGAGATTCTTTAAGATCTATGTTTCTTCTGCTGAGGCCTCTACCAAAGCGAACCCAACTTTAATCCCTTTATGCTTAATAGGGCTTTAACATCACTGAATTGTTGGTAAAGAATACCTTCAAAAGCTGGAAAAACTTGAACTGTATTCCCTGCAAGCCATGAAGTTAGCATTATCTTTATTCTAATTAAACCAAATCGATTTCAATTAATTTATTTCAATTATTTTATTACAATTATTTATCCTCCTTAAATTATTTATTTTCTGCACGCTTCTATTTAAGATAATAAGCATCTTTTAAGTTACAGTAAAATATTTATATTGAATAAGGCGTATTCATTTTATGAATAGAAGTAAAAATATAATTTCCAAGCACCAACATGGTCCTGTTTATTATTTAAACAAATCAAACATCTATTTACTGTCCAAATACACTGTATTCTTAATAGATATTTTACTTATTTATAAAAGGAATCTACAATGAAGGCAGCACAAGCGCTTGTGAGATTCTATTATATGAGGGGGAATACGGTATGACAGTTATGAGATCAATGTTATATGTTCCTGGTAACGATAAGAATGCTTTGGATGAAGCTTTAACCTTTCATGCAGATGTTATCGTTTTAGATTTAGAAGATTTAGTTCCACCTGCAGAGAAAGCAAAGGCGCGCCAAATGGTTCGTGAAAATATAGGAATTCTTAGTTCAAGCAGTTCAGAAGCTTGGGTCCGTGTCAATAGCTGGGAAACCAATATGACCAACGATGATTTAGAGGCTGTTGTTTGTAAAGGACTCAATGGTATTAACCTTACAAAAGTTGGTTGTGCTTCTGATGTACAGCGTCTTGACTGGAGATTAGAAGAACTGGAACGCGATCGCGGCCTTGAAATTGGGAGTGTAAAAATTTGCCTGCTGATTGAAACTGCTCTAGGTATCGTAAAGGCATATGAATCTTGTGCTGCCAGTCCTCGTGTAGTCGCTGCTATTTTCGGAGCGGTTGATTATACTCGGGATATGGAAGTAAAGCTGACTTCAGAAGCTGTTGAGCAGCAATTTGCCCGGGGATATCTGGCTATAGCAGCCAAAGCAGCTCGCATACTAGCTATTGACGCACCATTTCTTTCCTATTTGGACATTCCTGCATACGAACGTAATGTTGCTGAAGGGCGTCAGATGGGGTACAAAGGCCGTATGATTGTTCATCCCAATTTAGTCAAACCTTCTAACCGTCTATACTCACCTGATCCATTAGATGTCGAATGGGCTAAAAATATCGTTAAAGTCTTTGAAGAAGAGGCTATTGCTAAGGGTAAAGCGGCTGTTTCATACAATAACAAGATGGTTGACACGCCAGTTTATCTTAATGCGGTGGATATTCTTAAAGCCCAAGCAGAGATCAATGAAAAATTAAGGTCCTAAAATAGTAGATACATCATTATGCAGTTGATAAATTTCCATAAAATTTAGATCTTCCCCTGAATATATGACTCGTCTGATTTTCGATATTTTACAGCCTACAACATACGGAAAGATGGTGTTGATAATGTCGTTGAGGGATGATGCTTTAAATCTTCACACTAGTAATCATGGAAAAATAGAACTGTCTATTAAGGTTCCCTGTCGTGATCAAAACGATTTAAGTCTTGCTTATTCTCCAGGAGTTGCTGAGCCTTGTCTGGAAATTGCAAGTAAGCCGGACTTGGTGAATGTATATACTAACAGAGCCAACTGCGTGGCTGTGGTGTCCAATGGAACGGCTGTTCTTGGACTAGGTGACATAGGTCCACGGGCTGCTATGCCTGTGATGGAAGGGAAATCCCTGCTATTTAAACATTTTGCAGGTGTAGATTCATTTCCAATCTGTATTAATACAAAAGATACGGATAAAATAGTAGAATTCGTTAAATTACTGGAGCCTACCTTTGGCGGTATCAACCTAGAAGATATCAAAGCCCCTGAGTGTTTTGAAATTGAAGAAAAACTAAAGCAAATATATGCAGGTCCTGTTTTCCATGATGATCAACACGGCACAGCAATTGTAACTTTGGCTGCTATAATAAACGCCTTGAAGATAGTCAGCAAAGATCTAAAAAACGTTACTATAGTTACAAGCGGTGCAGGTGCTGCCGGTATTGCTATAGTCAAACTATTAATGGATTGTGGCCTGCAAAACGTGATCATGTGCGATTCCAAAGGAGCAATTTATGAAGGACGTCCTGTTGGAATGAATAAATACAAAGAAGAAATCGCTAGGAAAACAAATCGCGCCATGATCAAAGGAAGTCTCGCAGATGCTCTGAAAGGGGCTGATGTTTTTATCGGAATCTCTGTGGGAAATACCGTGACTCCTGAGATGATTAAATCAATGGCAAAAGAGCCCATCATTTTTGCTCAGGCAAATCCTATCCCTGAAATTTGGCCGGAAGAAGCAATCAAAGCTGGCGCAGCGGTGGTTGGCACAGGCCGTTCAGACTTTCCAAATCAAATCAACAACATTCTAGCTTTTCCAGGCATTTTCCGTGGTGCTTTTGACTGTGAAGCAAGAGAGATTAATGGAGCAATGAAAATAGCGGCGGCGGAAGCAATTGCTTCTCTGGTCAGTCCCTCGGAACTTAGCGCTGACTATATAATCCCCAAAGCTTTTGATAATAGAGTTTCCCCTACAGTTGCGGCTGCTGTCGCAAAAGCAGCTATTGAGAGCGGCGTTGCTAATAAGAAAGTAGATCCTGAATTAGTAGCCCAAAGTTTACGCGACTTACTTGCTAAACATTGTTAATGATTTAACAATATTTTTCACTGTTAAACTAGAAGGATTTATTAAAGTGAATTGAGTTAAAGAAACAATCCGGACTAGGAAGAAAAAAGGCTGAAGACCCTTTTATACCAAGGGCTTCAGCCTTTTTAACGGAGTGATTTTTTATAGCTTAAATAATCCCCATATGAAGTAACCTAATAGATCTTTAGCAGAATTGAATCTCACTTTTTTTCTGGGAAGACACAATAATGGAAGTACGTTAAGTTCCCCCACCTTCAACATTATAAATGATTCTCCGGTCATCTGGAGAAAGGTAACTTTCTTACCCTGATCATTGTTATAAAAGTCTTGTCTTTCATTCTTTCCAAGAACTCTATACAATAATTCTTTATAGATTGGTAGGATTGATAATGTCTGTTATAAATACTAGCGGTCACTGAGACAGAAATTAATGCCAATATAATAAAAGGCCATAGTATCATTTTAAATTACAGGCTTAATGATATTGTAAATACTGAACCATGTCCCAATGTACTGTGAACAGAGATTTCCCATCCATGCTTCTCGATAATTGTTTTAACTATGGACAATCCAAGTCCAGCCCCGCCCTCTTTTCGCGAGCGTGATTTGTTCACACGATAAAACGGTTCAAAAATCTGTTCTAGCTCGTCTGCTGGAATTCCATTGCCTGTATCGGTTATGATAATTTGCCCAACTTTATCATCTGCCTTCGTTTCAATCAGTATTTTTCCTCAGCCTTTATTGTATTTCGCCGCATTTTCCACCAGATTGAAACAGGCTCGATAAAGTAAAACATGATTCCCATAAAAAACCGTTTTAAGACCACATTGAAGTTCCGTTTTAATTTGCTTATCATCAAACAGAGGACGAAGTTCACTTAAAATTGATTCAAACATGCCCTGCAGGTTAATGGGAACGGTCTCCAACTTTTCATTTTCATCATAAAGGGCCATTAGATCATCTACTACAGCCATGAGACGTTTTACATTCCTCTCTGTGGTTGCAGAGGTTAAATTTAATTCCAAATACGCTTTTAGTAATATTAATGTTAATATTACACATCTTTTTTAGCCAAATGCAAAAGCGACTATTACCGATTTTAGCAAGGTAAGACGCTTTTTGAAAACGTTCTTCAATAGAATAGGTCTTTTAACTTCACGGCTTCACTACGGGAGCAATTGGGACATCTAACTATTACAACATTTGAAAAATACCTTTATTGGTCAACTGATGAAAAGCTGGAGCAGTTTCAAAAATATAATCCATTGGATAATATGACTTTATAAATTTGGCCAAAATACATGTTGCAAAACCGTGCTCCGAAAAGCACGGTTCTTTCTTTAGTGATAAGAACAATAAAGCGTCGAAGAAATTTTATTACCACCACCAGGGGAAAAATCCAAAACCAAAGAAAGGCCAACCAAAGCCGAACCCCCATCCGCGGCCCCACCACATAGGAATCCCTCCTTTTATACTGTAGTTATTATTTATATTTTACTAATTAAGCTAGAAAATAACTCCTAAGGCAACTAAAATAAGAACTGCGATAAAAATAATGCCTACGCCTGTGCAGACAGGAACAACTGGCAAAGGTCTACAACAGGTTGTAACAGGTCCGATGTGTGGTGGTGCACCCACCGGGGAAATATTGGGGTAATGACCTACTCCGTATCCGAACATAGTATATCCTCCTTTGCAAAAATATGATTATAGATTAAAATACAATGCCCATAACTATAAGCAGAAGAATGATAACAACTACAATTCCAATACCCAGTATGAAGTTAGGGACACAAACATCTACACCTGCTCCTCCGAATGCTTATTACATATCCTCCCTTACCTTAATAGTATTTTTCCATCTTGATCTATGTAATACATAATATGGTAATCTAGAAGACATGTTACTAGCTTTAACGCTCGGAGTTCAAAAAATGATATATTAAGACACAATAAAAAGCGATAAAAACCTATCCACTTTGAAAGAGCAAAAGCATAGCGATTAATTTTTCTTTCTTTCATCTCAATTTTTTTCTAACGTAGGGAAATCGTACTATGAACGGAGTACCAACTGAGCCAGTATAATTTGCCAGAGAAAAGTCCGGTTCATTACGTTCGATTTCCAAGCAAGATTACAGAGAGTAAATAAATATTACATTACTTGTTCTAAAAAAAGACACTTTAAAAGTTACCATATTGTTCCATGCGCTAATGCTTGTGCATAATATGTACTATCTCTTAATAAAGGAGGAAATGCACATGGCATTCGGTGGTGTAGATGGAGCTGCTGGTGGCTTCGGATGGGGAGCTGGTATTGGTATTGTCGTAGTAATTATTCTTCTGCTTATTGCAATGGGTATCGTATTTTAATTAAGGAAGGAGGAAAATTGATGTACGGAATGGGTTATGGTATGGGTATGGGTATGGGCTATGGCATGGGTTACGGCGGATCAGGTTATGGTATGGGTGGCTCATGCTTAGGTGCAGGCATTATTGCCATTGCTATTTTGATTCTTATTGCACTTGGCGTAATCTTCTAGAAAAATCAGATATTAAACGGGGTCTTCTACGACCCCGTAACATCTTACTAAAGATCAATATATTTTTAATGCCATAAAAACTTAATTCTAATGAAGCTGAAATATCTCCAATAATATTCCAAAAATCAAGTATCGCGTTACAGTCGATTGATTAAGCCAGAAAGATAGTATAACTGCAGATAAGTTAACCGATAATACAGGTTTCTTCCGTCAGTCATTAAAGTTTGTTGTATTCTTCATCATTTACAGCTTCCAGCCATTCGTTGGAAGCTCCCTCTGCCGGAACTTCGACGGCCAGATGGGAAAACCAGATGTCCTTTGCCGCCCCGTGCCAGTGTTTTACCTCAGGAAGTATGTTTACCACATCGCCTGGATTCAGTTCCCGAACTGGTTCGCCCCACGCCTGATACCAGCCTTTACCGCCGGTTACAAGGAGAATTTGTCCGCCTTTATGATGAATGTGCCAGTTGTTCCGGCATCCAGGTTCAAAGGTGACATTCGCAATCGGGCCGCCTTTGTCAGTCAGCGGCTGTAAATATGCCTGCCCGATAAAAAATTTACTGAACATTTCCGGCAGTTCGTTCCCCATTGGGAATACACTAGGATTTTCTTGCTTGTTCATTAGAATCAACTCCTCAAATTCTGTTATTTAACTTATGCCGTTGCTTCATTGATATAGGGCAACGGCGTGTGAAGTCAGTTGTAGTTCAGAGCCACCCTGCGCGAATTAGCTGCAATTGATGCGGTTTCAAACATTGAGACAACGCTTAATACAATCAGTCTTCCAAGACTTCCATTTTCGAAGCCAAAAGGCGCTCCAATGTTTAGAATTCTTTTAATCATGCTTCCCATAATCACTCTCCAATCATTAGTAGACAAAGGTAAATTGCCATATTCTCTTATAATTTATTAATTATACTTGCGCTATAAGCTGCGCCAAAGCCGTTATCAATATTAACGACTGTAATGCCACTTGCACAACTATTCAGCATAGATAACAAAGCCGCAAGACCACCAAAGTTTGCCCCATAACCAACACTCGTAGGGACGGCAATGACGGGTTTATCTACTAGTCCTCCGATAACGCTGGCAAGGGCTCCTTCCATGCCTGCAACTACAATAACTACCTTTGCCCCTCGAATAATGTCTATCTTAGAGAAAAGTCTATGAATGCCAGCAACTCCCACATCCATAATCTTTTCCACACGATTGCCCAGAAGGATTGCTGTTTCTGCCGCTTCCTCCACTACGGGCATATCAGAAGTTCCTGCTGCCACAATGGCAATATAACTATCGGTGAGCACTTCTTCACGCATTCTGAAGGTGATTGTCCTTCCTAGAGGGTTATATTTGGCCTCTGGACAGACAGCTTTTACTGCTTCATACATCTTCTCGTTAGCCCGGGTTGCTAATATATTATTTTCCTTAGTCAGCATGAATTCGATGATATTTTTTACTTGTTCGACTGTTTTACCTTCGCAATAGATGACTTCAGGATATCCTACCCTTAGTTCCCGGTGATTATCTATTTTAGCAAACCCCAAGTCCTTATAAGGTAAATCTTCGATTTTTTCCAAGGCTGCTTCGACTTCTATTTCGCCGTTCTTCACATCTAGCAGCAGTTTTTTTATATCGGCCTTATTCATTATTTCCTCCTTGGAATTTCAGAGTGACTATTAAATCATTTATCATAATTACCACCTTCCATCATTTTAGATACTTCTCGATATACCCTGGCAATCGGTATATTTTTCTCAATTGCTATTCTTCTGCAGTCTTCATACTCTGGCTTATATTTAACCTTTTCCCCTTGATAATAAGCATTTTTTATAGTTACATTTCCATACTGCGTGCAAACCTTTTCGAAATCCCTTGGCAGCATAATTTTTTCGACCTTATATTTTCTCACACCAATGGAAGTGGTTTCTCGAAAAATTATGTCGAGAACACTTTTCTCATTTTCCTCATTAACCAATATACTAAGTTTTGTGGCGGCCCTGCCCTTTTTCATACTAATTGCAGTCTTATATACATCTAAAGCCCCTTCTGCAAAAAGTTTTTCTTCAATATAGCCATAGAGTTCCGGGTTCATATCATCAATATTGGTTTCCAATATATATTGATCTTCTCTCGTGACGTCTTTATTTTCGTAGCCAAGATATATCCTTAAAACGTTTGGGATCTCAAGCTCTCTATGGCCTATCCCGTAGCCTATCTTTTCTATTGAAAAGTCCATTTGATCTGTAAACACTGCCACATTTGCCGCCAGTATTGCTGCTCCCGTAGGAGTCGTTGTTTCAAAAGGCACTATGCCGGATTTCACAGGAATATCCTTTAAAATCTCAACAGTTGCCGGAGCAGGAACGGGAATAATTCCATGGGCACATTTGACAAAACCTCCGCCCACTTGAACTGACGAGGCCATAATTTTATCAACCTTCAGGTAATCTATGCACACTGCAGCCCCAACAATATCAACAATAGAGTCAACTGCCCCAACCTCATGGAAATGCACCTCATGTAAAGGCTTTCCGTGAACCTTTGCCTCAGCCCCTGCAACCTTCATAAAGATAGCCAAACTTAACTTTTTTACCCTATTATTCAGACTGCTGTTTATGATTATAGTTTCAATATCCTTTAAATTTCTATGAACATGATGGGTGTGGTAATTATCAGACTCATGGGAGGTAGGTGCTTCATGATGGTGATGGCCATTATGATGGTGCTCATTTTGATGAGTATGTGCTGCATTTTTTAATAAAACATCCACCCTAGTTCCAGTTATTCCTTTTTTATTATCCTTTTTTACCTGGAACTCATATTCAGCTTCTAAATTAAGTTTAGATAACTCGTGTCTTAAGTAATCTTCCTCCACTCCCAAATCCAGTAAGGCACCTAAATTCATATCTCCACTTATTCCACAAAAACAATCATAATATAAAACTTTTTTCATCGAGCTTCTCCTATACTAGTTTTCATTGTCATTTTTCTATCATCTTTTTTAGGCTATTAACGACTATTCTTATTATTGTCCGACCGGATCAACTGGGATAAGAAGTTTATTACTTATCCATTTTAAAGTTACAGACTACAGACATATTAGAATATCACTCTAATATGTCTGTAGTTTTCTAGTGTTTAATTTGAGGAGTTCTTTGGCAATCTTTACCTTATATTTTCCGGATAATAATTTTGAGACTAGCCTCTTCCTACAATTCTAAGATAGGCCTTGGAATCGGTTCATTGAGAACAAACTACAGGACGATTAATTCATAATCCCGGCTGCCCATACCGATTTCTTCACCATGTCGCATCTGGATAGTACCGTCAATATAGGAACGCAAACCTTTGAACTTATCCGCACGGGATTCATGATTGCAAGAAAGGAGAGAGCCAGAGAATCCAATCTGTTTATTAACCAGATCATAGCTTGCCTGGTCAAGAGCTACAGGATCAGTGGAGGCTAAAAAACCGATATCAGGAACAATTGGTGCGTCGCTCCAAGATGCGCAATCACAATCAGGAGTGATATTTATGAGAAAGTTTATATAACCGATACGGTTTTCATGTACCTTCGCAAAGCCATATCCATATTCAGCCATCCGTTCAAGAAAAGCTTCTAAGTCTGTCTGCCAATCGATTCCATTGGCCTTGACTGGACAAACGGTTAGACACTCGCCACAGCCGATACATTTATCCAAGTCAACTTGTGCTTTCTCATTCACAGTGATCGCCTGTTCTGGACAAACTTCACTACATTCACCACAGCCAATACATTTATCTTGATCGACTATAATCTTGGTACCATGCTGCTCTTTTTTGCCAACCGATGGTGCACCTCCCATGGCAAGATTTTTTATGGCCCCACCGTAGCCACCCATCTCATGCCCCTTAAAGTGAGTCATGACAATTACACTGTCAGCATTCACTATATCTTTAGCCAGCTTTACGTTCTTAAAATGCTTTTGGTTAATCTCTACTTCAGTAATATTATCACTGCGCAGCCCATCAGCTATGATAATTGGTGCACCTGTAACCGTATAATCAAAACCATGTTCCAAGGCAGTCTGCAAATGATCAACCGAATTATGCCGACTTCCGCCGTAGAGCGTATTAGTATCAGTTAGAAAGGGTTTAGCACCCTTTTCCTTAATTTTATCCACCACTTGACGCACATAAAGAGGACTAATAAAGCCATCACTGCCGCGTTCACCGAAGTGTAATTTAATGGCTGTGAGATCATCCTTTTGAATGAGCTCGTTAAAACCCGCACGATCAAATAAAGTTCTGATTTTGCTAATTTTATTTTCCTTGTCTGATCTTGCCCGCAGATTTACAAAGTATACTTTACTGGACATTTTTTTTACCCCTCTCATAACATTCATTTACTTCACTCATTTGCTATCCTTCTCTTTTATTTACTCTCTGGAATCATCTCATTTAAATAACTGATTGCGCTTAATGTTCTTGGATAACCGAGGTAGGGCAGCAGATTTGTAACAACCTTTAATAAAAGCTGTTTATCATTTCCTACATTTAAGTTTGCCATTATATGCCCTTTTGCCTGTGGTTCGCATCCCCCCATAGCAATCAGATGGAAAACGTAAGCAGTTCTCTTGTCTTAATATCAAGTCCATTTCTTGTATAATAATCTCCAAAACAGTTTGCAGATAAATAGTTTTGAATATGAATCTGGCTTTCTGGAGAATTTTCATACATCTTATCAATTACTTCTGCTCCAACGATCTCATTTTGGATTTTTAATCTTTCTCCATTCTGGTATCCTGATTGGTAGTGTTCTTATGATTTGGAAACAATTTTTCATAGTTTTGATTAGCTGTTTCGGTTATAGGCATTACCTAATGACTCCTTCAATAAGATTACTTCTTATCAATAATTTGGATGTGCTTAGAAATACCAATCCCCATTAGATACCTTATAATCGGCTATTTCATCTTTCTAAAACCATTTATTTAGTCTCTTCAACGGCCATGAGAATAATGCCAAAAGTCTTTATCGAATAAAGTAAGTGGCGATTCTTTTTTTATACATTCTTCCCCATTTCAAAGGCCTGCTGCATAGCTTCGCTGCCCTTAATGTCACCCTTATGCCATGCGCCAACACCGTAGGCAACACCCTTTTCTTTTGCACCGTTCAGACATAACGTAAATCCGCGAAAACCGTCAATTGTCCTTTCCATGGCCTGCTCACTGCTGTCGGCAGCTGCAACAATGAAATAGAACTCCTTGCCAGTGATTTCTTGATATTTAGGGACCGTTCTATCAATCAACGTTTTCATCTGAGCGTTCATTGTATAGAAGTAAACCGGTGTCGCCATGACAATAACTTCTGCACGAATCATTTTTTCTAATATTTCCGCCATGTCATCGTTCTGAACACACTTATGGCTGGCATAGCACGACTCACAGCCGGTGCAGTAGCCAATCTTTTTATCTCGCAAGAAAATCTTTTCGGTCTGATTTCCTGCTTCGTTTGCACCAAGTATAAACTGATCGCAAAGCAGATCGGAATTCCCGCCTTTTCTCGGGCTGGCGGATAGCACCAATACTTTTTTAGCCATAAATCTACTCCTCCACTCTTTTTAGCTCTTTTTCCTTTTTAACCACTAACTGTTCATAGCTCTCAATTTTGTAATTCAATCGTTCCAGTGTTTTCTGCATATCTTCCATTCTTTTAATTAATTGCTTCCGCTGTTCAATTAATAGTTCCTTTCTAGTCCCAATTGTTTCATCTCCCTGTTGAAACAGCGCAACATACTCAATTAATGCTTCTATTGGAAGACCAGCATTTCTCATACATTTGATAAATTCGACCCACTTGCAATCCTCTTCCGTATAATCCCTGATACCGCTTTTATTGCGGTTAACATGAGGAATCAGACCGATGCGTTCATAGTAGCGAAGTGTATCCTGAGTAAGATCGTATTTTTCACTTACTTCTGCAATCGTCATATGAGATTACCTCCTCGTCTTTACAACCATATCACCTGGAGTTAACACCAAGTCAAGTGATTTCTTCATTTTTACATTAGTAACTTCAAATTTAGTTAACCACAGACCAGACAACCGTCTTTGGCAATACTAGATTCAGCGGGGGCAGCCCCAAAAGCACAGCTGGCAGTACATTATGCACATGCCAAAACAAGGTTAGAAGGCTTATGGCAAATATTAAATTAAATACTTTATTTTCTTAGTTTATTTTCATTATTTCTAACAGACTATAAAGGCAAGAAGAAATCATTAAGTTATGCTTGAAAGGAGAACCTGTATGAAAATGTGGAAAATAATCAAAATGGCTTGTCGTGAGGATACTATAATGTTAGGGGCAATAAGTGGTTTAATAGGTACCTTATCTATGGACATTGCTAACCTATTTTTGTATAAAATCCATGCATCTGAAGCACTATGGGGTCATTTCGCTGGTTCAATTTTTATTCCTGCCCGTAAAACAAAAAAGCCCCAAAACTTTCTCCTAGGCCAAATCGAACATCTAATAACAGGTGGGATATTAGGCATACCTTTAGCCTATACATTAAAAACAACTAAAAAATACCCTAAAATAAAAGGGTGGGGCTATGGACTAGCAACTTGGGGCCTTTTATATAACATATTTGCTAAAGCAAAATTATATAGCATAAAACATCATACTTCTATAAGCTATTACTCAACACTTATACAAAATACGATATTTGGAGTCGTTGCCGCCCAATCAATCGTTTCATTAAGCGAAGAAAAAACTAGTACTAGCGGTCACTGAGACAGAAATTAATGCCAATATAATAAAAGGCCATAGTCTCATTTTAGATTACAAACATAATGATATTGTAAATACTGAACCATGTCCCAATGTACTGTGAACAGAGATTTCCCATCCATGCTTCTCAATAATTGTTTTAACTATGGACAATCCAAGTCCAGCCCCGCCCTCTTTTCGCGAGCGTGATTTGTTCACACGATAAAACGGTTCAAAAATCTGTTCTAGCTCGTCTGCTGGAATTCCATTGCCTGTATCGGTTATGATAATTTGCCCAACTTTATTATCTGCCTTCGTTTCAATCAGTATTTTTCCGCAGCCTTTATTGTATTTCGCCGCATTTTCCACCAGATTGAAACAGGCTCGATAAAGTAAAATATGATTCCCATAAAAAACCGTTTTAAGACCACATTGAAGTTCCGTTTTAATTTGCTTATCATCAAACAGAGGACGAAGTTCACTTAAAATTGATTCAAACATACCCTGCAGGTTAATGGGAACGGTCTCCAACTTTTCATTTTCATCATAAAGGGCCATTAGATCATCTACTACAGCCATGAGACGTTTTACATTCCTCTCTGTGGTTGCAAGTGTTTCCTCGTATTCGGAAACGGATGGGTTTTTATCAAGATGAAGCACCTGAATTCCCGCATTGATTGTAGCAAGCGGAGTCTTTAATTCATGGGCAACATTAGCAGAAAAACGTTTTTGCCTTAAAAATGACTTTTCAAGTCGATCCAGCATAATGTTAAAGGAGCCACTCAACATTCCAACTTCATCATTTCTTTGATCCTCAGGGATGCGCTGTCTCAAATTGTCTTCACTGATTGCGGAAATTGTCCTGCTTAATTCGTGGATCGGATGAAGGGACCGGCCTGCGATAATATAAACCATGACCATACCTAGTACTGAAACAACGGCGAGGATTAAAATATTCGTTGTATCAAATTGTTGCCTGGCTGCAGTCAGTGCCGGTTTAGTAATCATGGACTCCGCGGTTGCCGAAAGGCTAGGATATACTTCTGCCTTTGAGAGTACTTTACTTGGCACGGCTGTGAGTGTGCCGCCCATTGTGATGTTGATGTTATTAAACTGTGTATGGGCGTTATAAGAGGCACCCAGGGTCAGAATAGCGGAAGAAAGCAGTAAAATAGTACCGGAAAGCAATGTAATGCGCATTCTCAAGGATATCCTATTCACTAATCTCATTCGCTCACCTCGCCAATTTTATACCCCATCCCCCGTGTATTCTGAATAAGCTCCTGACTGCAGCCTGTTTCGGAGAGCTTTTTTTTCAACGAATAGATATGATACTTTAGGGTTGCGGGGAATAAATCGTTGTCGCTGTCCCAGACATGATTCAGTAGCTGCTCCTTACTAACGACCCGTCCTTTTTGGAGCATCATATATTCTAAGATTGCATATTCCTTTTTGGTTAAGGATAAGTTAACCGAACGAAATGAAACAACCTTTGTCGCCATATTTAATTTCAGGTCGCCACATGAAAGCTCGTTTTCCTGCTGGATATACGCTATACGTGTCAAGGTGCGTATTCTTGCCTCTAATTCCAAAAAATCAAAAGGCTTAGTCAGATAATCGTTTGCTCCCATGTCCAGCCCTTGTACTCGATCGTCAACTGCATTGCGGGCAGATAAAATCAGTATCTTAGCTTTTTTGTCTTTCTGTCTAATACATCTCAGAACTTCTAAACCGTCAATTTTGGGTATATTTAAATCTAGTAATATAACGTCGTACTCGTTTATCTTATAGTAATCCAATGCTTCTTCTCCATCATATGCTTTATCCACAGCATAACCGCATTTTTTAAGGCCACGAGCAACAATCTCGGATAATTCTTCTTCATCTTCAACAAATAATATTTTCATAAAGCCTCCAATGTAAAAGCAGGTAAGGTGAACAGCAAAATGTTGTTCACCTTACTAATTCCAAATTATTTAGCCGCTGTAGTATGGTTTTGTCCGGGTGTAAGAGAATGAAAATCCTGAGGACCGAGGGTTTTAACGGTAAAGTTTTTCCCTAGGAAGTCCGAAGCATCGACACCGACGGAGATAGGCGAAACCGGCACGCCAGAGGGATTAGTCAGTTTCAGTTTCAGATTCGGCAGAGTTGTGGCTGTATGGCCACCAACGATATCTGGGGTTACACCTTTAACTACAGTATAGGTACCTGGAATAATTTTTATATTCGATGAATCGAAAGACCCGGCAGGAGTGAGTGAATTCCCCGTTGTTGCCGCCATTGCAGTTGCTGCTCCTCCCAAAGTCATTACTGCTACAGCGGCAAGACTCACGATAAGCTTTTTGTGTTTTGTTAAAAACATTCTTGTTTGCCCCTTTCAATTGTAACTTTAATTTTGTATCAGGGTTGCAACCTGTATTTAGAGTATATCAAGTCAATGGTTGAGAAAAAGTTAGGAAATTGAAGTACAAATATATTTTGCGTAAAAATTACAGGCTTATTATATTTGCTTCTGATATTTTCAGTATACTGCTGTTGTTATGCTTGCTTAGTATCAATAACTAAAAGAGATATGGCTCGACAGAAGTAACATTATCTCTACATAGCATTATCCACTTTTTTCTGGCAGATACAGAAATCACCGGATATTAGGGTGTTTAAATAAAATGATTTACCCAATTTCATTTATGGTCGGAGCGACACGATGTATTTAGTGTAAACTTGAGATACGATGATCTCATGGAAAAGTTCTGAATTTCTAATGAATAAAAAGACGCAACAAAACCATCGTTTCGTTACGTCTCCAGTTAAAACATTATGAACACATCTCTCTGCTTACATAGCTAAGTCTCCACTTAATTATAGTGTGTTTTCTCTCTGCCTTAACCGTTTGATTCACTACGCGTTCCGGTTCGAGTAATGCAGAGCTTTACCAATTAATACTTTCTGACCGTGCAGGTTACTTGAATTCCTTTGCTGCCAATTTCTTGATAATCCAATCCAGAAACGGTCGACATCACATCCCTTTGATTTATTTGAGGATCGTCCCAGACGATGATCCGCCTTATTGGAATAAGTTTACGTATTATGTCTAACGAGGTAACCTGCTAAAACATAGAATATTATTTTCATGACTTATTCATAGCTTATTCACAACTTATTCACGGCTAATTCATAGGCCTGAGCAATAATAAAAACATCGAAATGTAGCGTTTATGCAACTCCTGCTTTAGCAGGTAAAATGCTGTGCCCAGGTGTATCAGTTTCTGGAACTCATGAACTGGTGGGTAACGCACTGTCATGAAGGGCGATAAAGAAAGAAACACTGATCTTCATTTAAATGATCTCCCTGGAAAGGAGGGAAATGAATAATGTATAAAGGCGGTAGAATAATTGCTTCCCTCGTTGTATTTGTGGCTTTCCTATGTATCCCATTCTTTTATAATATGGGAAAAGCCAATGCTGAACCTAAGAATTTAGCTGAGAACATTAAATTAATAAAAAGTACACAGCATGATATAGAGCCAGCTTCATGGATGATAGCTAATCATATGAAACTTCTGGATCAATGGCGACAGGAATATGTTCGAGATGGTCAGACAATCCACGTCAATAGTCAAGGTGAGAAATTCCCGATTAATATTAATACCTGGAGTAACACTGTAGGAGCTAACTCTGACCAGTTCTGTATTACCTGCCATAATTATGTAGGCGTTCAGGTGAACTGTTTCAGTTGCCATACACAAGGTGGAACTCTATAATGGGGCCCGCCAACATTTTAACGAAAACATACTCTAAGACAGTATCTTCCAGTAAAAAACCAAATATTTTAGCCCCAATCCATATACTACCAACTACTCGCCCCTGGGGAATCTATAGGAATATGCTTAGAAACCATGTTGTTATTATTTTCTTGCTCTAAAACGGATCATAGGGCGACTGTTCTATGAACAGGTAAAAACAACAGGTTTTGATTATTTCACTCGCTTGGTCTTTATTGTTAATTTAATCTTTCGTTGTCACGCTCATGTGTTTTTTGCCTTACTTTCGTGATTAATTTACAGGGTTTTAATCATTTGTGTCGAATGAGATTGACTATATCAACAGAACAGAAAAAGGCAGGAGTTGTTTACTTGAAAGATTTTAAAGAATTCGTAGGGCAAGTCAGAGAAGAACATTATGCAAATGCTGTAGATGCCATTGACCAACTTGGAATTCAGATCCCATTTCCTTTGACTCAAGAGAATTCAAATGACTTGGCTGGCATAATAACAGTCATGAGCACTATTTGCGCTTTTGAACTTCTCGAGAAATATCACAATTGGTTAAATAGCCCTGAGTAGTTTAAGCAAAATCCTTAATCAACACTAATTACCCACGCCGAACTGAAACTTACTCTTTCAGTTCGGCTTTTTTGTGGTCATTAACCTTAGATTCTAGCCCAGTGATCCTTTTCTTCATCCTTCTCACTTCCCCTCGGTGAAATTAATGTTTTCACAAAACTAACCTTCTGCTTCCTCAAGATAGACTAATTAATATTAGGCAAAGGACAGTGATTATCAATCCTCCGTGCCGCAGCCAAATTTTGCTCCATGTGTTATCAGGCACAACTTCAATCACACACACTCATTTCCTCTCTCCTTCTTATAAGGATAGACTTTACCGAACCAGATTAAAAAGTCTCCAAATTTATCTTTTTAAGAGTATCGAGGAATTTCCTTATTTCATCTTCGCTCAAAACGGAAACCATCTGTTCAGTTAATTGCATATGATAATTATGATGTTCCTCAAAAGCCATTTTGCCGTTTTCTGTTAAAGTAATCAGATTAACTCTTCTGTCTTCCTGTGTTGATTCACGTTTCGCTAAATTTTTCTTTTCCAGCCTGTCTACACTAACAGTGGTCGTTCCCGTCGTAACTCCCAGTTTTTGCGCTAGAGCTTTCATATTTATTTTTTCGTGTTCTCCCAACACTTCTAGGGCATGGGCCTCTGAAATTGTTAAATCACTTGCTCGTACTATTGAATTTTCCCAAGACGAAAACCCGTTAAAGAAAAATAAAAGTTCATTTGTTAATTCTTCAATCATAAGAAATCCTCCTTAATTTAGTAAGATTATAATATTATTCGAATTTAAAAATATATTATACTAAAAGTATTCTCTTCATACAATGGTTTTCCAATAGGCACAAAGAATTGTTCAAAAGCAAAACTGAAGCAAGGGGACCTTTTTGAGTCATTGTAAAAAATAAAGGTCTAAAGATTATGGTAAACAGCACGCAGTAGATCGGAAAGTCGATTCCATACGAGAGAGGTTTGGGAATGGCCGCCATCTTCTAAGGCTTTTCGGGCTTAAATTTGGGCATAAAAAAGACCGCTCGTTGACGGCATCATACTATATGGCAAATTATTTGCGTATATTACACTAAAGAGGAGTTGATATCGATGGAATTAACAATTACCTGCACATGTGGAAATAAAGGTAATATTTTGGAGGACATAGAGGGTGAAGGTCAAATTCAGGGATTTGAAATAATGAGTGATTATGATCATTCGATTATAATCACTTGTCTTCAGTGCCACGAAAAAATAACATTATAAGAGCTTAACCCCTAATTCATGTGACGCGCTTTTAGTTCGATTTTTCAAGAAATAGTAAATGGGCATAAACATCCCTCCTCATCAAAAACGGGCAATTACTTCAATGATATTTAATGTCAAAGATCATTACAGAATTTTACGCAGAAAAAACTAAAAAGCCCCGGAGAATATTATACTCAGGAGCTTCATCATCTTAATTTTATACATTAGTGAATATATTACGATATTTTCACTATATAACGTGTACTAGTTTATAGTCAATTATTTTGTTTAAAAATAGATATCTACGCCATTTCTAATACATTGCTTCCAAGTTACCATCCGTATGCGACTTCGCATCCATTCCTCCAAACCTTTGAGCAGGTTCTTTTGATCCGCAGGTTTGAAGTAATTTGTCCAGCCCTGTACCACTTAATTGAGTTTAGTTCTGCACTCATCCTTGGTAAGGTCTAAATGTCAAATGACAACACAGATGGAATCGCATCCTTATGTGACAGCCTCAACATTGTGTAAGCAATCCCAGACACTCCCTGAAAGAACCCAAAATTGGTATATCCTTTGGCTAAATTGTTATATCTGCTTCTCATATTATCTTCAGAATAAGTAAATGAGGCCATTTCCAAAGCTTTTTCCTGCAAATCCGGTCTGGAAAGCCTTTGTGATGCTGTCAATAAAACATCAATCTTCCCATAGGTTCCGCAGCATACGTGATCCACACTTGAAGGCATGTTTATGATAATTTGAAGAGCTCTATTGATATCTGTCATCATGTTTTCTTTATTAAGAAAACAAAGTGCTTCCATTCGAGTAATCAAAATTCCTGCGGCACCATGACACCAAGCATTATAAAGCTTCTTATTTTCATCGCCTGTATACGCTTTTCGTAAATCAGGCCATTGTTCCATTTCTCCTGAAATTAACCCGTCTTCGTATAAAATTGCTTCCTCAGCTGCATCAAGAAATTCTTTGATACCAGTAACCTTAAATAGCTTAAGCAATGCATATGCTATTCCAGATGCACCATGTGAAAACCCGCATAAAGGTTGTTCATCTACTGCTAAAACCATATTATGTTTCCATGCCCTCAAGCCATTTTGACTTTTAGAACGATTTTTCAATAAGTGTTTTCCACAGCGTATTGCAGTTAAAAGTGTTGCTTCATTTTTTGTTTCATTGTAAAGTGACAACAAACTCAATATCATACCTGAGCTGCCACCTATAATATCAAGTATGTTGTCTTGTTCAATGATTTCATTGGATATTTTCGGAATTATATTAACTGCTTCTTTATTGAACGTATCATCTTCTAAAAATTTTCCTGCTAAAACAGTGGAGTATATTACTCCTCCAAGACCAGAGGCCATTCCGAGGTTTATCCTTTTGGGAAGTGATAGAACCGATCTTCCGCATAAATAATCTCTGATAGGTTTAAGCGTTTTACGAGCAAGACCATGGTAATCGGTTTTACTTACTATTTTACTTAATGCTGAAAAAAATATTGCAATCCCTGCATTTCCACTATATAGGCCAGATCCCATCATTTTTATCATATAAGTATGTGTATTTGACACTATAAGCTGACTCCAGTTCACACTTCCATACGACTCTATTCTGTTTTCCAGGATTTCTTTTGCTATTTTCTCCGCCTCATGAACAAAAAAGGATTGCTCTAAGTTATTTTTGCTGCACGAAACTATGTGAGATACATCTGGCACATTAGAAGCAGGGTTTTTCATTTCGTTTAGTATGTTGTATGAACTTTTTATTGCACCTATCTGTTTTTGGATGTCTTCTTCATTTAAACTCATGATATTGTCTTTTAATTTATCAAAGGATGTTTTACAAAAATAATTGTTGATTCTAACGTTTTGGCCAAGAATCAAATCTTTACTATCAGTCCAATAGCTAATGAACGGCACATCTAATTTATTGATGGCTTGGTATTCATATCCTAAAATTTCATGAATAGGTTCAAGCCCAACGTGTAAGGCAGAGAAAAATCTATCAAGTTCTTTACTCCAATCCTTTCCATTGCGCATAAATGGAGGCTTTAAAGAATTTTTAATTAGTTGAGAGTAATTTTTGGTCTCTCGAAATACATACCGCATCAATTGATGTGAAAACAGGTGTAGAATACTTTTCTCCTGCAAAAATTCATCTTTTAATTCAATAAATATCCTATATGTTTCCTCGAACCCTTTTGCGATTTCATCAACATAATTTACTGGGGCAATAGGCTTTCCATTTAATTTAACAACATTTTTATATGAAAGATTCTTAATATGTTTAATCTCTACATACATTGAATCAGTATTAATGTTTTTCCAAATAGATTCTTTTAGAGTTGTTTCAACATCCGTTTCCCCTCCAAGACCACTTAAGTCTGATATTTTACCATCCTGCATTTTATACGGAACTGGAAGTAACCCTGTATAAAGAACAGAGTTGTTTTTTTTCAATACATCGTCTATTTGTAGCCATGAATTGATATTGCTTAAGTCTTGATTATTGTTTATGAGCATTTCGAGATCAATTAAAACGGGCGTCTCTCCACTTGCAACAATGTTTTCTAAATGAAAATCTGATCCGCAAAAGACATAAACTATACATAGTAACGCTCCTGAACGTCTATAATAATTTCTCACTTGTTCAAGCGTTTTACAAGGTAGATGCTCTACATATTCAATCCATCCGTAGGTTTCACCATCAATAATTTTCAGTATCCGTTGACGAAGTACACAATTTCTTTTATTTAAAAAGTCCAGAAGTTTATAGTATGCTTTTTCCACACCGATATTTCTAGGCTTAAAGATAATACTTCTTTGATTTTCAAAGGTTAATTTCACTACTGTTTTATTATTATTATGATTGTCAGATAACCCTGATTCCATTGACAAAACCTTTCCTTGTACACTTCCCTCAAAAAAAATGTGACTTATCTCGTTATAATCTTTTTTGAGAATTGATGTAAGTTCTGTCATAAAATCAACCCAACGACATACAGTTTGTGAAAGATGCTTTGCTAATACAGCGTATTCCATAAAAAAATCCTTTAACCGGCCACCATGAAGCATTTTTTCAATAAAATTCTTGTACTGTATATTAGAATTGCTATCATTTTCGAATTCGTCAGTTTCCGCTAAAAAGCGTTTAATATATTGAATATTATTTGCGCAAAATTCAATATAAAAAATTTCAGATGATATTTTTGCAAGACTCTTTAAAAGGTACTTCTGCATATCAAGTATTGAATTTTTAGAAAAAATGTTCATTATTTGGCTATTCTTTTTAAAC
This sequence comes from Desulfosporosinus sp. FKB, assembly GCF_002196705.1. Lineage (GTDB taxonomy): Bacteria > Bacillota > Desulfitobacteriia > Desulfitobacteriales > Desulfitobacteriaceae > Desulfosporosinus. Next base: position 168,223 of record NZ_NADJ01000033.1, on the reverse strand, counting down.
AATTCTTCTGTACCCACAAATACAAATAAGGATAAAATCTCTTGAAATGGGATCGGATTAGTTTGTTCAAATAACTGCTCGCTCCTTCTAGTTTGCAATGAATAAATTTCGGTGCTTTCAATAACCTTATTGAGGAATTGCATCCATAAAGGAATAAATGGACAATGTTGTTCTCCTATACTTTCATTTAAAAAACTTGATTTCTCATATAATTCTTTTAAATAATTTTTAGAAAACATTATTTGGCTCCTTTATTAAGAATCTAAACTTTAATCAACTAAAAAACTTCCGCTTTTTATTAATTAATTCGAAAATGCGGAAGTTTCTTCAGTTAACTTACAGAGTATTGAATTCTGATCTCTTTAGCACGTGCAAGTTATTGTAAACAAAACACTTACACAGCCAACTGTGTTATGAAGTTCACCACTTTCAATAATATTAGCATCAACAAGCTCTTTTTCAACGGCTAATCTAACTACGTTTTGTATCTTGAGCATTAATTCTTTATCATCTTCCAGCGCCTTCATAATTTTTTCATTTATAGCTTTCATTATTATCGCAACCTCCCTTCTCTCTGATTAATTCAGCTAATTTGGGGATGGAGAATATAGTTGCTATTCCCAATTAGCAAAATACTCCAAATTGATTCAACGAGGAATATTATATTTTGAATAATTCCTATAGCATCTCTTTGTGTCGTTAAAAATTGTCACTGGAAATCTACTCTTTTCTATTTTCCGATCAATTGATTAAGCTGCTGCTCAATGCTCTTGCCCACGACGGCCTCGCCTCCGAATAGAGTTGCTCCGGTCAGTTTTTTGCTCTTCAGATAATTCACAACTTGATCAGACAAGCTGCCATCTGCCAGAATAATCGGGGTATTATGATTAGCCGCATAGACACTTCCGGCCAGTGCATCCTGAAAATTGTTGCCAGTGGTGATACAGACACTTTGCCCGGATAAGTTGAAGTATTGGGCGACAGCCAGGGAGGTATCATAGCGATCTTGTCCGGCAATTCTCACAATATTGGCTTTATCTAAAGATGTTACCTGTTCTACCTGACTTTCCACTGCTGAGCTAATAACCCCTTCTCCTCCGATGATATAGACCTTACTTGGTTTAATAGCAGCTATTTCATTCTTGACTCCATCGCTAATTCCATCTTTTTGAACTAGAAGGATAGGGTACTGATTTTCAGCAGCAATACTGCTAATAGATAAAACATCCGGATAGTTTTCGCCATTGACCAGCACAATTGGTGTTCCGCTCTTGGCCTGTAATTGATCGGTGATTTTGACGCAAGTATCATTGCCGTCCGTCCCGCCCAGGCGGGTAATCTTACTGAAACCATCTGCTTTGATTTTGGCTTCCATATCAGCACTGACTGCTGCTATACCGCCTAAGAGATAAACGTTTCCTAACGGGTCAAGATTCAACTTCATATAATCTAATGCTTTTGCTTGATCAGTCTCCGAGCTTCCGACCAAGAGAATTGGTGCATTAAGTTTGTAAGCCAGGACACTTCCTGCTAAAGCATCTTGATAGTTATCTGCGGTCGTGAGAACCACATTGGAAAGCATTCCTGTATAGTTTGCTTTTGCAATAGCCAAAGCGGTATCCACCTGGCTTTGCCCTGCCAGTCGATTGACTTCCATGATGGGTATACTCATTTTAAAATCCCAATGAACGATGTCTTGACCTACGGATATGGTAGGACTGGTATATGATTCATATCCACCCTTGGAAGCTACAATGTAGTAATCCGTGTCAGGGAAGACCATAAAACCATAAGCTCCATTCCCATCACTGGTCTGCGGGTTTTGATTGTTATTGGGCTTAAAGCCGTTAATGCTCGGTAAGGTTACAACATTGTCCGGTATTTTGCCATTAGTCTTGTTGCGTTCCGTATTAGCATAGTACAAGGTAACCTTTGCTCCGGCAATCGGTTTACCAGTTGCAGCATCCGTGATTATGCCATATGGGTCTATTAAGGTACATTTTAAACTGACAGTTCCATCGTTTGAAACGATGACTTCCATGGTTCCCAGCGTAATTGTTTGTCCGTTGCCTAAATCATAGGTGATCTTATATTGATTGTCTGTTCCTTTGGCTAGGTTGGCAAAATTGATAGTTCCATTTGCTGAAGCGCTTAATAACGCTCCCCCTGCTGATTCATAGCTCACTTTTGTCAGATCGCTTAAAGGGCTCGTGGTTCCGTCAGGCTGTTGGAGGGTTACCGTTTGAGATGCTTGCATTGAAACTGTATAATTTCCGTTTCTGTCGGTCATTACAGTTCCTGTTAGGTTGGAAACAGTAGCACCAGTTGTTCCATCAACGACACTGCCAGAAACGCTTGTTCCTCCACTTGATGGGATACTACCGCCTGATGAATTTCCACTTCCGCCACCGCCTCCACTACCCCCGTTATAGGTAAAGGTAGCCGTAAGGGCAGTTGCACACATGGGCATTGCAAAGGTAGTCGTTGCACTGTTTGCGTTGGCAAAGGTTCCCCCGTTCGAAGAAGTCCAGCCGTTGAAGCTATAATTAGAATTCGTGGTAACTGCAAGACTAATGATGTCTCCTGCCGCATAATTGCCGCTGCTACCTTCCGTAATGGTTCCGCCGGTCCCTGCTTTGATGGTGAGGGCATAGGTTGGAGCCTGCGCCGCATTAACGGCAACGCTGATGCCGGTGGTCAGCGGAACATTATTCGTGTTCACCACACCTGTCGGTAGAGTTGCTGTCCCACTGACCGTGAAGGTCTGCGCGCTGGTTGAAGACGCGTTATAACTACAGGAGTCTACATCCCAGGTCACGTTCGCCTGAACATTTCCACTACCAGTCACCATCGTCACTGTCGATGGCAGTCCCAGGGCCGACGCTGTTTTAGCTGTTCCGTTGGCTACTCCGGTAATAGCTGACGGTGTTGTGATGCTGACTAGGGTTGCGATAACTGGAGCTGCCTGTATCTCGATGGTGTAAGTCGTGGTCTTACCTCCTACCGTTACGGTCAATGTCTGGCTGGCCTCAGGGGCACTGCTGTCAAAGCCTGTTACATTAGCTAATGTGATTGCTTCCTGTGTTGTGCTGTTATCACTGTAAGTCCCTGTGACTACCATTCCGCTGATGTCCAGGCTGTCCCCGACAGTGTAAATGAGCTTCGCGGCCGGTGTTGTGATGGCAATGCTTTGCAAAGCAACCGGCGCTGCCTGTATCTCGATGGTATAAGTTGTGCTCTTGCCTCCTACCGTTACGGTCAATGTCTGGCTGGCCTCAGGAGCACTGCTGTCAAAACCGCTGACATCCGCTGCAGATATACTCTCGGTCTTTGTGCTGTTATCACTGTAAGTCCCCGTGACTATCATTCCGCTGATGTCCAGGCTGTCCCCGACTGTGTAAATGAGCTTCGCCGCCGGAGTTGTGATGGCAATGCTTTGCAAAGCAACCGGTGCTGCCTGTATCTCGATGGTGTAAGTCGTGGTCTTACCTCCTACCGTTACGGTCAATGTCTGGCTGGCCTCAGGGGCACTGCTGTCAAAGCCGCTGACATCCGCTGTGGTTATACTCTCGGTCTTTGTATTGTTATCACTGTAAGTCCCTGTGACTACCATTCCGCTGATGTGCAGGCTGTCCCCGACAGTGTAAATGAGCTTCGCCGCCGGAGTTGTGATGGCAATGCTTTGCAAGGCAACCGGTGGTGCCTGGATCGCGATGGGGTCAGTCGGGGTCTTGCCTCCTACCGTTACGGTCAATGTCTGGCTGGCCGCAGGAGCACTGCTGTCAAAACCGCTGCCATCCGCTGCAGATATACTCTCGGTCTTTGTGCTGTTATCCCTGTAAGTCCCCGTGACTATCATTCCGCTGATGCCCAGGCTGGCGCCGACGGGGTAAACGAGCTTGGCGGCGGGAGTTGTGATGGCAATGCTTTGCAAAGCAACCGGTGCTGCCTGTATCTCGATGGTGTAAGTCGTGGTCTTACCTCCTACCGTTACGGTCAATGTCTGGCTGGCCTCAGGGGCACTGCTGTCAAAGCCGCTGACATCCGCTGCAGTTATACTCTCGGTCTTTGTGCTGTTATCACTGTAAGTCCCCGTGACTACCATTCCGCTGATGTCCAGGCTGTCCCCGACTGTGTAAATGAGCTTCGCCGCCGGTGTTGTAATGGCAATGCTTTGCAAAGCAACCGGCGCTGCCTGTATCTCGACGGTATAAGTTGTGCTCTTGCCTCCTACCGTTACGGTCAATGTCTGGCTGGCCTCAGGAGCACTGCTGTCAAAACCGCTGACATCCGCTGCAGTTATACTCTCGGTCTTTGTACTGTTATCACTGTAAGTCCCTGTGACTACCATTCCGCTGATGTCCAGGCTGTCCCCGACTGTGTAGATGAGCTTCGCCGCCGGTGTTGTGATGGCAATGCTTTGCAAAGCAACCGGTGCTGCCTGTATCTCGACGGTGTAAGTCGTGCTCTTGCCTCCTACCGTTACGGTCAATGTCGGGCTGGTCTCAGGAGCCCTGCTGTCAAAGCCGCTGACATCCGCTGCAGTTATGCTCTCGGTCTTTGTGCTGTTATCACTGTAAGTCCCCGTGACTACCATTCCGCTGATGTCCAGGCTGTCCCCGACTGTGTAAATGAGCTTCGCCGCCGGTGTTGTAATGGCAATGCTTTGCAAAGCAACCGGTGCTGCCTGTATCTCGACGGTATAAGTTGTGCTCTTGCCTCCTACCGTTACGGTCAATGTCTGGCTGGTCTCAGGAGCACTGCTGTCAAAACCGCTGACATCCGCTGCAGTTATACTCTCGGTCTTTGTACTGTTATCACTGTAAGTCCCTGTGACTACCATTCCGCTGATGTCCAGGCTGTCCCCGACAGTGTAGATGAGCTTCGCCGCCGGAGTTGTGATGGCAATGCTTTGCAAAGCAACCGGTGCTGCCTGTATCTCGATGGTGTAAGTCGTGCTCTTGCCTCCTACCGTTACGGTCAATGTCTGCCTGGCCTCAGGCGCACTGCTGTCAAAACCGCTGACATCCGCTGCAGTTATACTCTCGGTCTTTGTACTGTTATCACTGTAAGTCCCTGTGACTACCATTCCGCTGATGTCCAGACTGTCCCCGGCTGTGTAGATGAGCTTCGTGGCCGGAGTTGTGATAGCGATGCTTTGCAAAGCAACCGGCGCTGCCGTTGTCACCTGAGTTGCGGTTGTATAAACGCTCTCATTTCCGGCTTCATCTTTGATGAGAACATTGAAATAGTAGGTTGTGCCGGCACTTAGTCCAGTCACTTGTTTATCGGTCAGATTGGCACTCCAGTCCTGGGCCACTGTTCCATTGGCTTCCGCATTAGTTACTGTACCTAAATTGTTACTGGTCGAATAGATCACCTTGTATTGCAAATTCGCTGCTGCTGTTACATTGTCACTTCCTGCTGCCCAGCTTAAATCCACACTGCTGCTCGTTGCATTACTCGGGATGATTGTTCCGCTGTTTCCTGCCGTTGGGTTTGTTACATCCGGTGGATCGCCAATTTGTATATTATTAATTCCTACATAGTTACCGTATGTCATGTCTCCATCATATTGATTGGATATTCTAACTTCATCAATATTTTGAAATATTGACGGAGTTAGTCCGTTTGTTGAAGTAAATGTCTCCTGATAATCAGTTTGATTTATATTAAGAATTACTGAGCCCGTTGAAATACCATTCCGAAAACCCTCAAATTTTATCTGTGGCTCACTCGCTAGGTAATCCAGAACATATATTGACTTGAAGTCAAACGCACTTCCATCATCGCTTTTAATAACAATGAAATCTGGCGCTATACCTGTACCCGGATCGTAATTGGGAATAATTACAGGTGAATCATAAGTGCTAGAATTATTCCCTAACCCAAAATATTCTACTGGAGTATCAGGAACTGTTCTATTGGCATTAAAAATATCCAACTGAATTCCACTAATGTCAGTTGAACCTAAACTACCATCATGCAATGTACTTCCCACATTGTTTGTGTCAGTACCTGTAAAACTCACAGTAGCATTACCAATAGCTCCATAAGCTAAATTCGGCATTATAACTGCTGAAAGAACAAATATTAACACAAAAATATATGATATTTTTCTTTTCTTAAACTTTATCATACTAAACTCCTTTAAAATCCTTTGCTTAATTATTGTTGCTTCGCTGTTAAAAAATAACGTATCTGTCATCATGCCAAATCGTCCATTTCCATGTTTGCTATCAAAATACAGCTTTTGTTTGTTGGCATAAGCAACCTCTGAACGGTAATTTACTATGGGTACCGCACTTTTTATACGGTTCATTTCATTCACCTCCAAAAAGTCAAAATCCACCATACAATAATTGTACAGTGGACTTTTGGGGATTTATATCACCCAATGGGTGATCTTTTTAATTAAAATAACAGTCTTTTACTTTATCAGCATTATTTGTAACCTAATATTAATCTATGATCTGATTGGATACATACCGGTTATAGCAATAATATAATTCAATACGAGGTAAGGCTGCATATTATTGACTGCTGCCCCACTTCCGGTACTACCAACTGCTACTATGCCATTGCCACTTACCGTTCCACTTACATTTACTGTTCCTCCGGGCAATTGCACATCTTTTGCAACAGAAGCATTATTATTATATGTAGTTACTGTAGTAGTTCCAGCCCTGGGCGCTTGGGCAAGATAACTTGTATTATCCGGTGTTGCAACATTTCCAAGAGTAGATGTTGCGGGTATTGTAAAACTGCCACTTGCAGCACATGTCATACCTGCAGGATTAAAAGTCGCTTGGTGATTATGTGCTGGCATATTAGCTAATGATAGGGTTGAAGTTTCTGCCCCTCCCGTTTGGCAAAGTAAATAATTTGTGTTTGTTGGTGCAAGGCCCATACCTACTGGTACACAGCCACGCAAATCTGGCAGCTTAAAGGTAGTAGTTCCATTTCCTCCAAATCTTGCGCCTAATAACGAAAAGAGTGCTTGATTCTGTACTATTTGAAGTTCCTGTCCGTTACAGAGTGCCCACCCCTCAGGTGCCCATTCCATAGGCCAAAGTAAAATTGTTCCTATAAAACAATCCATCTTAATGCTCCTCTCATTGATTGTTATTTATAATCGAAGACGTAATTTTCTTACACCCGACTACACTTTGATAAACTAATATATTAAGGCATGTACTGCATTTCCAAAGAGACGCCTTTATTTTCAATAACTTTAAATCCTATTTTTTCATAAAAAGCATAGGCGCTTTGATTAAACCAAGTTACTTGAAGGCTTACAGTTTTCCCTCTGTTTGCGGCATTTTCAATTACTGCAGTCATAAGTTTTCTGCCAATGCCCCTACATCGGTATTTTTCCAGCAACCCTAGTGCCAAAACACGTACTTCATTTTTTCCACGTAATAAATAAAGTCGTCCAACTGGTTCTTTATGAAGCATCACTATATTTAATTCGGCCTCTGGATACAATTGCTGCAATTGCTGTTGTTCTATGTTAAACTGCTGTAATATTACAGTTGCTTTTATCTCTTTACTTATACCATTGATGAAGGCTAAATCCGGGCGACATTCTTTAAACAATTTTAATAAAAAATCCTTATGACCTGATTCCACAGGACACGATGGAATAATACTTATTTGATCACTATCCTCAATATTTTTCATTTATCATTTTCCCTCTATAACTTAATTAATACCAAAACCTTTTTCTGATTTAACTGAATTATTGTAGCAGGTATTTTTCAGGATCATTTATTTGATGTGCAATAACCGTTTAACAATTTGAAATCTATTATAAATGCCTTTACCAAAACCCAATTATTATTGTACAGTGAACTATTTTTAGTTTATATCACCCAGTGGGTGATCTTTTTGTAAAGTTTTATGTTTTTAGCAAAAATCACCACGAGGGTATCGAGCTGATGAAAACGCAGCTCTGAAGTTTGCTATTGCAGATTATTAAAATGCATTGAACACCCTCTCCTTTGTATCGTTCACCAAGCTAACGCCACAGATTATACTTGGCTCTCTGCTACAGCCAAATAATAACCATATTTCTTAACCCTCTCAGCTTATTTGTTTGCTAATTGAAAAAGTTCGCTAACAGATATTTCAATATTGTTGCCCCACCGAATACAAATTCCATCTGTAGTTACCGTATTAAAATAATCCTTGTCCGAAAGCATGCCAAACCTTAAAGTCTGAAGCCTGCTTTCAAAATTCAGCGTTACACTGTTCCCGTTGTCAAGGTGTACCTCCAAGCGGTAATCCCCCTTAGGCACCACACTTTTTATACGGCTCATTACATTACCTCCCCAGATAAAAAATCCACCCTACATAATTGTAAAGTGGACTTTTTGGGATTTATATCACCCAATGGGTGAAATCGGAATATTTATTAAAGTTTTTCTCAAAAATGATACTGCTTCAAAAGAGCCCGTGAATTCACGCCAAGTTTCTCAAATATACTTTTCAACTGGGTTTTGACTGTGTTTGGGGAAATATACAATCTTTGACCTATCTCCTTATTGGTGAGTCCGTCAGCTGCAAGCTCAGCAATTTGAGTCTCTCTTTCAGTTAGTTCGGGTTTCCCCTCTGCCAGAAAGTTCTTCTTAATCATTTGGTCTACCGACTTCTGATATATATCATAAAGTTCCAATATTTTGATGATGTCCTTCAGATATTTACCTTCGTTATAAAGTTGCTCAAACAGAGGTTTAATATAATCACAGTTCTCTACAAAGGGCATGTAAACCTTGTCCGGCATAGCTATGGCAAGTGCCTTCAAAAGCGCAAATAATGCCTCCTCCGACCTATATATTTGCCAATTTGCAGCTGCAAGGTAGATGTATGTATAAATTTGTCCGAGCAGATTAGGGAAAACAGAGGCTATACCAATAAAATGTTCAGCACTGCCTATGAGCCGTAAGTATTCCCCATCAATTAAAAGCACTCTGCCATACACGATATTTATCATTGGCATCGTTGGAAAAAGAAGCCGGCTGCTGTTAAAATCACCTGTTTCTATCCAGTTTGGTATTTTATCCCGTTGATTGAGAAGCGAAAAAACAAACCCTTCACATATATTGATGGTATGAATAAAATTACTATGCCTTATGTCTAATATGCTCTTATACATGCTTTGAAATAGCTCCAACAGAGAGGAATAATCCCCTTTAAAAAAGCTAAGACGAATTTGCAGAAACAGAGCACATAAAACAATCCCAATCTGCTTATTTGCTTGAGCTTTGTAGAGGGCTTTATGCATTACAATCTCAGCATTTATAACATCACCTAAACTAAAATATCTTTCCGCCTCCATGATATATTCGGCACCGCTGCCATGACCATTGGTGATTCGGTAATAGTGGGGTAAAGCCTCTATTAAGTCATGAACGTGTTTTTCAAGCTTTCCGCTTTCTTTATAAAACATATGTAAAACCGAAGGAGCTCCATAGGTCCAATTAGATCGTAAATCTATAAGTGAAGTAGGCTCACTAAGCAATTGGACAGCTTTCTGATGGTGCTCTGACATTTTATTAATATCATTATATTCGGTGAAGCTAAGTAACAGCTCATATTCCCCTAAAAGCCGTTTTTTGAGGTCATCATTCAAGCTCTCAACCTTTTGAATATTGCGGGTGAATTCACGACAAGCCTTTTCAGCCAAGACGGGCTCTTTATATGAAGTGAAGGCCAGAGCAAAAATAAGTAAAGCCAAATGATGCTTGCGCTTTACCTCATCCGGGCATTCTTCAAAATATTTTATGAATAATTCCCTTCTGTTCGGTGTGTTTACTCCATTAGCTTTGTTGTGTTCAATTGTAAGCAGCAATTGCTCAAAGTCTTTACATCCATAAAAATAGTGCATAGCGGCAAAATGGTCACCGGCTTTCAAGTACCACTGTGCTGCTCTCCATTCGATTTCCCACTTTACGGTTTTGCTTTCCAGCTTATTTCTAAGGAAGTTAGTGAAGATATTATGCATTTGATAGGTCTTAGCCTTGTGATCGTATTTTAAGAAAGCATTTTTGTTAATAACCTCATTTAAAAGTTGATCTGCATTTTCTTTATGCCACATGTAAAAGGCCTGCTCGAGGGTAAAGCTGTCAAACAGACACAGGGTCAAGAGAAAAGTTTTAACCTCCTCAGAAAAAGACTTATAAACCGCCTTTTCAATCAGATTATAGATATTTGTGATGGTAGTAAAGTTGCCCTCCTCTATGTAATTGAGCATCAGCAGGTACAAGGCGCTTATCCACCCCTCAGTCAACAAATATAACTCGTCTGCTTCAACAGTTTTAAGACTGATTCCACACAGTCCGTAATAACCTGCTATTTCCTTAGGCATTAATTCAAAAGTTTGCTTAGTAATATGACATAAATTACCTTTAAGCTTCAATTCATCAAGAACTTGAAGTTCCGTATAGCGTGCGACTAAGATTACATGCAGATTCGCCACTTCGCTGATTATGAGAAACTCGATAAAACTGTTGACTAATAAATTGTCTATTAAGTGGTAATCATCTATTACAAGCACAGTTTTAACACTCAGTTCAAGACCCTCAATTAACTTTAGGGCTTCCTGTCTTGATACACTATCGTCAGGAAATCCAAGCAACTCAAGGTTCCGAGAACAGAAACCATCCAATTCATCAAACAGATGACTAAAGCTATGCCAAAAACTGTCTATCGAACTGTCATAAACTCTTTGCCAAAGTACATTAGCATCAGTATTATTTAAACACTCCCTAACAGCCGTTGTTTTCCCATAGCCCATGGGGGCTTCAACAATGGTTATTGGATATTCAATTATGCTATTTAAGGCTTCCTTTAGCTTATCTGATAAATAGAGTGCTTTTTGATTATAACGTTTTGCTATGGACATATATACACCACCCTGTAGTACGTTCCGGCGTTCCCAGTTCTCGATTTCAGCCGAATTATACTAATATTCCGTCACCATCCTCCACCGAGCGGCATTAAGCCTCCTTAACAAATGGCCGCACTTTGACCAGAAAGACTGCCTCTCATGGGAGCGACTGATTGGTCATCTGGTCAAAAAAATGCACCCGGCATACACTGCCTGATGCATTTTACCAAAAATTTTAAGTTCTGTTATTATACCGGGTATAATAAAATTGACTCAAAAGTATAAGAAATGAAAAATTTATTTACCGCAGCAGGCCCGACTCCCGGGACAACTCCAACGCCTCCCGACGCCCAGTGACCCCCAGCTTGCCATAGATGCTGGTCAGATGGGCTTTCACCGTCACGGGCTTGACGCCGAGTTCCGCGGCGATCGATCGGTTGTCCATGCCTTGAGCCAACAGGTGCAGCACCGCCAGTTCCTTGGCCGTGAGCGGTTCGGCCAGGTGAGCCGCCGGCACCGTCTGCAGCCCCGGGTAACTGATCACCGGGCTCCCGCGCAAGAGAGAGAGCAACTGCCGGACATAGGCTGACTCACCCTCCTCCTGCTCCCGGCTGCGGCCCAGCCGTCGAAGGAGGGCCATCATCGGCGCTCCTTCGTCTACGAAGCTGCGCAGGTAAGCGTTCTCCCGACCAAGAACGAGGTTCTGCCGGAGGATCTCCAGACCTTCTGCCGTCCGACCCGCAGCGTCGAGGGCCATGGCCTGCAGGTTGGTTATTTCGATGATTCCGGGCAGACGCTCCTCTTTTTCAGCAAACACCCGTAATCGTTCCAAAAGCAGCAGGGCCTCGTCCCGCCATCCCCTGGCCAGCAAAACCCTGGCCAGGGTTATATGTTCGTATGTCCGAGCGGCGCTAAGGCGATCGTATACGTCCAGACGGCTCCCGGCCAGCCATTCCTCGACTGCCGGCGCATCACCAGCCGCCAGGTGGAGGCGCGCCTTAAGGGCGGCCAGGGGGAGCAGCCACTGCGGCTGGCTTAAGCTCCGGACAATCTTTTCTCCCTCGGTGGCTACAGTCAGGGCGCCCGCTAGGTCGCCGCGGGCGAAGTGGATCTTGGAGAAAGTGAATAGGGCCGGCACCAAAGCTCCAGCCTCTTCCATCCTTTGGGCCTCCTCCATTCCTTCCGCCAGGCTCCGAGTCGCATCATCTTGCTTGTTCCATTCGTAAAGGGCCTCAGCGTTAGCTACCAGAGCGTAACCCGCGCGGATGGCTGGGGCAACCAGCGCTCTGACTTTGAGATAGGACCCGCTCTCCATGGCCTGTGCCTTCTCTTTCAGATGGCCGAACCCTCCCAGTACTCCTCCCAGCAGGCTGGGTTCTTGCGATTGCAATATATTTATTAAGGTATACGTAAAAAACTTTTTCCGGGCCTGACCGGCCTGGGCCAACCAGCGGAGGCTTTCCGGCACATCCCTTCGTTTAACCGCCAGGTAGGCCCCTAAAACAGCCCGGTCGATAGCTATCCTGTTTGTATCGCTAATACCATTTTGTTTTATATCCCGAGAGACGGCATCCGCCTGATTCAGCCACCGCTCCACTTCGGCAGGCTGGTTGGCTGCAACTGCAGCCCAAGCCTGCGCCATACACAGAGCTGGGCTTTCATTCAGTTTCTCGGCCGGCAGGGCCTGCAGCCACCGGAACAGCGTGGCAGTTTCATCCCAACCCAGCATTTCCAGAAACAGCCGCTTCACCAAACCGGCCGCATGCTGGAAATCCTCCCCTTGCAAGAAGTAATCGACGGCTTTAGCAGTCAGCCCGACATCCTCACACCAACGGGCGGCCTTACCATACAAGCCTGGGATCTGCTCCGGATATTTTTCCTGAAGAAGTCCCCTTAAGAATTCGGCAAAGAGGTGATGATAGACGTACCAGCCCTCCTTTTCGTCCAGGCAGGTCACAAAACCACTTGCCTGGGCCAACGCGGTGAGCACAGCGCCGCTGTCCAGCCTTCCGGTCACCGCCTCACAAAGCGGCCCGGAGAGATGGCCTAGTATAGAGGTTTGGAGCAGGAATTCCTGCACATTTGGCCCAATCCCCCCAAACACCTCTTCTCGGAAATAGCTGGCCAGCAGGCGGTCTCTGCCCCCGAATCGTTCGATCGTAGCAGCTTTATCGTCACTTTTCAACAAGGACATAGCAGCCATCTGCAGGCCGGCCGCCCAGCCTCCGGTACGTTTGGTTAATTTTTCGACCTCTTCGCCGGTGAGATCAATATTTCGATGACTGTAAAAGGCCGCCGCTTCCCCGGTGGCAAAGACAAGATCCTGAACAGTCAATTCCGCCACCTGTCCAGAGGTCCGGAGGCGGGACACCGGCAGAGGCGGTTCTGTGCGTCCGATGATGATCGGATGCAATTGCCGGGGTGCGTAGCGCAGCAGGAATGAGAGGGTTTCGTGAACAAGGGGTTCACTGATGAGGTGATAATCGTCTATAACCAGGATACAATCAAAGGGCAGCTGCGCAAGATCGTCTATGAGCAGAGAAATGACCGTTTCCCAAGGGGGATTGGTTGAGGAATGCAATATGGGCACCGTCTCTTTACCCAGGCCCTCCCCTATGCCGCTAAGAGCAGCTGTAACATAGGTCCAGAAACGCACCGGGTCGTTATCGCCATCGTCTAAAGACAGCCAGGCCACGGGGAAACCCTTTTGCTCGGCCCATTGAACTACGGCACTTGTCTTACCGTAGCCAGCGGGCGCAGTCACCAAGCTGAGTCCGCTATTATGCAGCATGCCGTCCAAAAAGGAATAAATCCGCGGACGTTCTACCAGGCCAGATAAGGAGAGCGGCATTTGCAGCTTGGTCTGAAGCAAAGGAACCCGGAGTGTATAATTATTTAAGGGAATAATCTTTCTTTTCATCCCGCCACCTCATAATATATATAAATTCCAGTCTGGTATCGAAAGGGAAACTCGGTCAATGTATCCAGTTTAAATTTGTACTTTACATTGAGCTGCAGATTCCTCACTGCCACTCGGTTTTTCAATCTGCATATATCTGGAATTCTATAGAATTCTATAATTTCCTCTAATCACAGCAATATTGATTCAGGAAAAATTCGAACTAAACTTTGAGCACTTCTTCACCTTAGCCTTATACCTTTATCTGGCTGCGGTAAAATATTTACCTCCATAGGATATTCGATTTATGTGAATAGGCTTCCCATTATACAAGTACTTCCCTCCTCTACCCCTGTTTTAAATACAGACTCCACTTCAACAATCGACTGAACCTTAACCCTCTCAATCAACTTCCGAAACAAATCCCCATATTCTGGACCACATTCATCAACGCATTCTGAAGTTCCGCTAACCTTGTATAGATATCCTCACAGCCAAACTTCGCGCCCTTATCTTCCCCAATCAGAAAAGCTTCTTTATTACTAATAATCCTATTCATAACTTGTACAAATTCATGTTCCAAAACCTTCTCTTTGATAGTCTCCATATCCCTCACATCTATTGTTTTCAAGCGTTAGACGGGTTGATGAGTGGAAAGGATGTCTCTTCTTGGACCTATCAAGGAAAATCGATTCCATTTATTGAAGTAGATAATAATATTTTCTTTGCGGATCAAAAAAAGGACAATGAACAAGGAATACCGTTCGGATTTTTAAGTACCTACCGGAAAAGCATTGAAAAAGCAGCAATTATAAACATCATATGGAATTGTTATCTTACGAAAATATGGGGCACTCTTCCAATTCCCTATGTCCTTCCACTCTATATGACCCTCAGAATGCCATTGAACGGAGGCATGTCTTCTATCGGAGAAACCGTTGAAGGAAACATAGAAGGTCAAGTTCAATCCTTTAAAAGAACAATTAGTTTCTTTCAAGAACCATGACAGTATCTTTATCCAAAGTCATAATTATATTTTTAAGGGACCCAAAGCTGTGAAAAACAGTTTTGAGTCCCAATACGTTCACTATATCTCTCGAGTTCTTAACTTTTTTTAATTCACCGATACAATAATAGACAATCAATTGACTAAGTAATAGACGATGATTGCTGAGGTTGGTTTTTGTCATGGATTACAATAAAGAATTCTTTCTGTTGCATCTTATGGAACAAGTCTATTCCAGCCTGATTTCAGTTTCAAATAGGCTTCAGACGACAGGTGATAGGTACAATACACCATTAACATCCAGGCAATATATGACTGTGCTGGCAATTCTCCATTTGCCCGAAGATGAGACGACGATCGTTAACATTGCAAACAAGCTGGGAGCAACTAAACAAAATATCACCCAGCTGATTAATAGCCTGAAGAAAAAAGGCTTCATCACCATTATCCCCAGCCCAAAAGATAAAAGGGCAGTCAATGTGCATTTGACTGAGTTGGGAATTCAAACTTTGGTAAGCTGCGGAGGCAGTGTAACCATTGATTTTATGGCGGATATTTTTAAAGATTTCAAGCAGGAGGAGTTGGAAATTCTTTGGAAACTACTCGTTAAAAAACTATGTTCCATCAATTACTGCTACAGTATAGCCGTCGATGGTTCCGTTATCAAAACCTTATTAGCAAATGGACTTTTTAACGATGATTATTCATTTGGTTTAATCCACTTATATCAATGACTTTAAGAGTATCTCTGATCGCATCAATCTGCGTCAACCTTGTTCTTCTGGAATACAACTTACTAAACTCATAGATGCCAGTAATATCAATGGATTGACAGTAGCAGAGGCTAAAGTGCTGTTTGCCTCCACTTCCATCTTTTTCTTGTTCCTAAAGCGATCCTTTAATTTGGTCCGATTACATTATTGCCAATAGAACCTCTCTAATCTCTTTGATCACAGATTCTGAAGTTTCGTATTCAATTTTCTTCTCAAGAACTTGTTTAGCTGATCTGCCACCGATTTTTCCTAATGCCCATGCGGAGTAACCACGTACTAATTCTTCGGGTTCATCCATCGCCTTTGCTAGGTCAGGAATAAATGCCGGGTCACCCAAATTGCCTAGCGCAATGGCGGCATTCCGTTGAAAGTATTTCTTCTCATGAATATAGTTGTACATCAAGGGCTCCACTCGTGTTGCATAAAACTCATCTGTCATCCTAAGCATTTGCGAAAGACTGAAATCGTTTGCCACATTCACCAAAAACGGATCGTCCGGCAGTTTTGCCTTTAGCCTTGCCTGATTGCGGGGACATACTTCTTGGCAAATGTCACATCCATGGACTTTTGTCCCCATTTTTTCGCGAATTTCAGGTTCAATGTAACTGCCTACCATACGCTCTTGCGTCAAAAACGTATTAAACGCTATGCAACGGCGCGGATTTAATTTATTCGGCTCATAAATAGCTTTCGTAGGACAAGCTTTCATGCAGGCTGAACATCCTGCCGGGCAACCGATCTCAACGGTAGGGCTGTCATATTCGAGCTCTTTATCAACCACAAAGGAGGAAAGGAAGATAAAGGACCCAATGCCTTCTGCATAAGCGAAATTGTTTCTACCGAAATTCACAATACCCGCTTTAGCTGCAACCAACCTTTCTGGTAAACTAATCTTATCAGCTACTTCGCATCCGAGCCTGCGCAAATATTCCCGCATCAATCGTGTCCTGGCACCATTGATAGTATTAGGCGGCGCGTAATAACTCCTTGCTTGATAAATCCGGCCAATTTTACCGGTCAATTCCTTTGGAAAGCTCTTTTGCGAATAATCATAAACTGTTGTAATGATTGATTTTGCATTTTTCATAAGCGAACGGGGTTCCGCTGCAACCAATGGACGACCCGGGCTATTTATATAAAAAGAATACATGTCTTGTCTAGTGGTTAACTCAGCGATATATTCAGGAAAACTGTCGGCAGGAATAATACCGACCTTACTGTATCCAAGATCTAAAGCAAATTCTTTGATCTGTGTTGTTAGTGACATTTTCATATCTCCTCTCAATTCTTAGTTTAATCAAAGTACCAGACTTTGTTATATTTAAAAGTGTATATACACATATTTAACGACAAGAATTCATTTTAATTACCCTTCTGCTTAACCCACTTATCTCAGATTACTAAACAAAAGCTTCAAGTTTTGAAAGCAATTTTTCAAAACCATCTAATTCCGCCTTTCCAAAAAATTTCTCCAGTGATGTTTGCGCTTCTCCCCATAGTACCATAGCGTTAGCCAAGGAAGCTTTACCGTCCTCGGTGAGCGTTACCATCCTAGAGCGCGAATCTTTACCAGTGTTAACCGCTATTAACCCGGCATTCATTAAAGGTTTCATATTCCGATTCAAAGTAGTTCTGTCAATGTTCATGTTCTTAGCTAATACACTGATACTCACAGACTCAAATCTTTCGAGACTCCGCAATAAGGAATATTGCGTAATTTTAAGTCCGCTTGGTTCCAACACCTTGTCATAAAATTGAGTTACTGCCCTGGAAGCTCGCCTTAAGTTCAAACAGTGACAAGGGCTTGGAGATTTAGGCGTGCATTTAACAATTTGATTCATTTAACTCTATCGTCTTTCAAAATATAGTAGAATTAAAACGTAAAGGTGTATATACACTTATATGTTTAATCAATAATATATCTTTTCTATTTTCCTGTCAATATTCAGCCCTCAAACCTTTGTAAGCAGCTAAGTGTTAGTGACACATATTCCTTTTAGGGTTGAAAAAATATCCAATTTTCCCAATAACCAAAAACCCTCACCGAAAGTTGATATAGGAAAAATTCGCACTAATCCAATTAATTTTATTCTCAAAACAAACGATGTGGCCTTGAAGGTTTTTTTAAGACCGTTGCAATAATGATGCAGAACAATATTTGGTTCTAAATGTTTACAGATATGTTTATCGCATAAGAATAGAAGAAGCACTAATATTCATTAGTGCTTCTTCTATTCCATATATGCCTGAAAAATTAACCTCTGCTTGACTCATTATACATATTAACTACCTCCCATTGGTTAATTTATCTTATTCGTATTTTAGGCAAAGGTGCTTGTCCATAGTCAGAAAAACTTGTCCACTGCTATTATTATATCACATTTATTTAATCTTAAACCATATCTTTGGCAATTGTAAAAATAACTCCGTCACCAGGGAGTATCCAACCATTAAATTCAATCCTAACCCCATTAGTATTCTTGTAAGGAATAATTTTCAATTTCTTTTCATCCATAAAACCGAATCCAAAACCATTAACACGATAAGGGGATGAATTACTTAACATAAAATTGCTACTAAAGCGTTTACATGGTGCAGTTATACGATGCTGATAATGAATATCGGTAATTGGAACAAGAGACTCTGCTACTAGTTCTATAGAACAACTGTCTTCTATTTCAATAGTAAATTGACCAGAAATATCTACTTCGTAAATCGGATCTCCACTTGTCGGTAGGTTATTACACCTTTCAATCGATAGTTTGATATTTTTATCTATAATTTGATTTCCGATGGTAACGCGGCATTTCGTAATTTTATATAATTCACTATCATCCACATCTTTAATTGGTGTCATATAAGCACCGACTGGAACAGTCTTACTCTTTTTCTCAAATGTTGGATTTACAATTGTAAATACTCTAGTAATAATCTTTTTCATGTATTTTTTTTCATCATTTATTATACACTCAACATCATTAATATATTCTTTATAATAACATTCATTGAGAAAATTACTTATTTCATCTTCAACAACATAAAAAAAGCTAGTAGGATCATTTGTTCCATAATATAACCTTTTATCAACCTCTCTCTTTAATGCTTTTAATCTACTCCATTCAAGATCTTTGATAAAATCGTATGTTGTCATCATTTTTCTTAAGGAATTTATAAGGTTACGACCATAATGAGTTAATTCCATAAAAATAGCAACACTACCTACAATAAAAACAGCAATAAAAAATTCCTTAAAAAAATCAATTAAAATTTCATTTAATAATGAAAAATCAAAGTTATGCTCATATAAAGTAACAAATAATAACCCAAAGGCACTAATGACTGTAAGTGGGTTACAAAAAATAAAAAAAGTTTCGATTACCCCACGCCTTCTAAAGTGATCAGTAGACGATTGTGTAGATGTGTTAGGATTCGTATTTGAATTTGCCAAGCAACTACTCTCCCTTCATAAATAACTCTCCACTACACAATAAGTTATAACTCGATTTTTAAGGTGATGATTTTTTCCGCTTAATCTAATATAAAATTTTTACTATATTTCTACATAGCAAGATAGAATTCCTTTGCAATAACGAAACAAGTACTAAAAATTATTCCAAATTTAGGAATAATAAAATCGAAGTGACTATCAATTTGTATTCAAGAAATCTTGATATAAAAGTCCACTTTGTCAAAGGACTTTCATAAAGACATTCACATAACTAAACAAGAGTTGCCTAATCTGGGAATTCTGTTGACTTAACTTTTTAATTCTTTCATAACAAGCATAAATGTTATAATTTGTCTTCAAATCCCTGGCGAAAAACTACTTGCGAGCATAAACATAGAGTTTTAAGGTTTGTCCGTTATCTTGTTTTTCAAATTCAGCCTTGGCATACATGGTGTGGGGAAATAATCTAAGTCCCCAAAATATAGCCACAGGACCAAATGAATTGGGTTTTGGCCCTGATCATGAGTTCGATGTCTCCCAGGGATTAAGTGGTCTAATAAAAGACCTCCAAGCTCAATCTAAGCTAAAGTTCGGAGAATGGTTGACCGATTGGATGGAAAACCACAAAAGAATTGAGCTTAGACCAGCCATCTGGGAGAACTACCAAGGGTCCATAAAAAAGCACATAGTACCCGAATAGGAGACATATATCTTGGAAACCTTAGTACAAGTGATATACAAAAACTTTATAACAAAATGAAAGCTGGAATACCGCAACAGCAGTTACTTTACCAAAGTTAGAAACGAAACAAGTCAATGCCATGAATAAGACAGAAATGAACCAATTCTTAGAAGCCATCGAAACTGAGGTATTAAGAGCGGCATTCTTAATACTAATTGGAACAGGCTTAAGATTAGGAGAAGTGCTAGGGCTAGGGCTACGCTTGAAAGACATAGACCTTCACCAAAGAACAATTCATGTTGTTCAAGCGCTTGTCAAAACTAAATCGGAAGGCTTAATTCTGAAAAGTCCTAAAACCGAAAAATCAAAAAGTATGCTAAGGAAAAGTACGAAGATAACAATCTGATTTTTTGTGCAAAAAGCGAAAAACCAATAGACCCAAGATTCTTGACTAAAAAGTTTTGCGAAGTTAGAGAAAGAGCCGGTATCTCAAACGAAATTAATCTCCACGCATTGAGACATACCTATGCGACAAGGCTGCTTGAAGAAGGCGAAAATATAAAAACGGTATCCGAGCTGCTGGGACATACGGATATATCAACTACCGGAAATACTTATGTTCATGTTATGCCAGAAATAAAGCGACCCTCTTCTGAAAAAAATGAATAACCTCCTAAAAAAAAAATCCCCTCGTAAGTGAGAGGATTAGTTTTGATTACTCTATTGCAGTAACGTTGCATTATTTGAACGGCTTTTCAGAATGACTAAGACCCTGAAAGCCTTGATATTACTGGTCGGAGCGACACGATTTGAACGTGCGACCTCTACCACCCCAAGGTAGCGCTCTACCAAGCTGAGCCACGCCCCGATTCTTTCTCCAAAAGAAGACTTATACAGATTAACATACTAAGAAAAAAAATGCAACCCCATTCTAAACTCATTTCATTCTTTTATCCTATTAATAAAGCAAATTATCAAGTAATCAGCTCTCTGCCCCTAGGTTTGACCTATTATCTCAATTTTTCGGACCCCGGTGATTTTACCAAGTCCGTTTAAGAGATTTTCAGGGATGTCATCCATTCCTGCTGTTTCCAAGGAAATTGAAACATTGGCGATGCCCTGAAGGGGAATTCCCTGATTGATGGTTAAGACATTTCCTTTTAAGGAAGCAATAAAATTCAGGACGTGAGAAAGCACTCCGGCTTTGTTTTCCAAAATCAGAGAAATGGTTAAGATCTTTTCGCGGCTGGCTTCATAAAACGGAAACACACCGTCTTTATATTTATAGTAGGCGCTTCTGCTTAAACCTACTCGTTCAACTGCCTCATTAATCGTATAGACATCTCCTTTTACCAGGAGTTCCTTTGCCTTTGCAGTCTTCAATATGGCTTCGGGCAAAATGTCTTTACTAACTATTAAAAAATCGTTCGTCTTGCCAACCACCAAATCTCTCCTATCTCTCGATCATCCTAAATGTCCAGAATTATTATACGCTAATTAGTACGGGTTTTGCAAGAACTCGAACTTATCAACACACCATCTAAAACTTTTGCCCCCTGCCCCAAGAGATAATCATCGGTAGTGTAATGGATATAATAAAGATTCCTTTACCCATTCCATAAAACCACCTTATATCCTAGTTCCTCCAAAAGTTGCATATCTTGTTCAATGGAAATACCGGCAGTGGTAAGCATATCCGCAGAAATCGCTGCATTAGCTCCTGATTGAAAGCATTTCACACCTTTATCTTTCAACAACCCTCGACCACCCGCAAGACGGATAGAGGCATTCGGAACAAGAAAGCGAAATATTGCTACGATACGGCACATCTCTTCGTCAGATAATTTATCATTATCTTCATAAGGAGTTCCTGAAATAGGATTAAGCATATTTACTGGAATTGAGCGAATGCCTAGTTCTCTAATCGTTAAAACCATATCTATTCTGTCTTCCATAGTCTCTCCAAGCCCTACAATACCTCCGCTGCATACATTTAACCCCGCACGCTGTGCAGACGTAATAGTTTTGATTTTGTCATCGTAGGAATGGGTAGAACAAATTTTAGGAAAGTAATTTCTGGATGTTTCTAAATTGTTATGGATTCTAGTTGCACCTGCCTCTTTAATTTTCTTGAATTGAACTTCATCCAAAAGCCCGAAGGAAACACAAACTGCAATTCCGGTTTCTTTTCGTATAGCTTTGATACTTTCACAAGCCTTATCGACTTCATCATCATTTAGTTTTTTTCCGGAAGTTACAATAGAATAACGAAGCACTCCTTTCCTTTCACTAATCTTCGCCTGTCCTAGAATTTGATTCGTATCTAATAATGGATAATTGTTAATAGCGGTATGATAGAAAGAAGATTGTGCACAATATTTACAGTCTTCAGAGCACCTTCCGCTCTTTCCGTTAATAATTGTACAAATATCAAAGTTGTTTCCACAAAAACATTGTCTGATTTCATTCGCTGCCAGACAAAGTTCTTCTAAGGGAACATTAACAAGCAGCAATGCTTCTTCTTTTGATAAAAATTCTCCATTTAAGACTTTTCCTTTAAGATTCTGTACATGGTTCATTTGATCCACTACCCTATCGTCAAATAATTTCTTTATAAACAATTATAATAAAAATGCCCGAATTGTAAACTATAAGCACTAATAAAAGTTTACAATAATTTTTAAAGAAATTTCCACTTATGAAATTTCATATAATTAGAAGTTCAATTGTCTCGACAATTATTAGATTATTTGTTTTAATATTCGAAATTAATATTTTGATCAATATTTTAGATAAACAATTCGGGTTCTTTTCTGAAAGAATACTCAATTTCTAGTTCTTGCTTATGTCTTAAATAATTTGCATCATCATAATATTTTGCTTGAGAAGGACATTTTTTAATACAGGCCCCGCATTTGATACAGATTCCTTTTAATTTAGAAGTATCTTCCTCATCAATTGAGCCCATAGGACAAACACTGACACAAAGTTTACAGTCAATGCAATTATCGTTTGTTTTTGGAGTAACTCTTCTGATATCCACGGGAGTGCCATTTTTGTCTTTGGGCATATAATACGGTCTATAGGGTTGATTTCCTTTTATTGCTACAGTAACTATTTCTTGCTGAGTTGTAATTTTTGTGGATATACGATGAGCGAATTGATCGACTATCTCCATGTCCTTGTCATCCGGTCTATTTTTAGCAAGAATTACTGAAAATGAGTGCTCCCCTATAAATGCCCCACCCGCAACCACTTTAAAAGTATTAAACTCGAGAATATCTTTTAGTTCGATTAAAGCATCGTCAAAGTTTCTGTTTCCATACACAACAACTGGGATTGCTAAGGCATTATTACCTTGAATCGTATTTAAGTATTTTAATAGGATGTTCGGAACTCTTCCCGCATAGACAGGAACCCCTATGACAACAATGTCTTCATTCGAAAACGAAACAGCCTTCGATCTTCCCTCTGGTAAAGTAAAATCAATGGTATTTAGCACTAAATCTTTACAAATATTGTCTGAAATCTTCTGGGCGATACTAGATACTATTTTTTTCGTTGTTCCTGTCGGGCTGAAATACATCGCATTAACTTTTTTATTCATCGTACTCCCTCCACCTTATTCACTCTTTTTAATTCAAAGCAAGATTTAATTTAGTAATATAAACTCTTCCTTATAGAGGTTAAAAGCAAAAACTTCTCCTGTTTCAATTGCGTAATACCAACCAACGATATTTACCTCATTCTTATTGTACTTGTCCTCAATATAAGGGTAGGTTAATAAATAGTCCGTCCACCGGATTGCAAAAATTCCCTTTATATGAATTTGAGGGTTTGTTAACAGACAAACCCTCATTTACACAAGTATTAACAGCCATCTTTACCCTTACTTAAAAACAATATTCCTATCTGCGGGGTTATTTTTCGAGGCAGGAAATATCATCGAACCAATAACTAGACATACGAAGCTGGCCAATAATCCAATATATAACGGATCGATACCTTTAGGGTAAATCAATTTCCAAGCTAAACATGCAACAGGGCCCAGAACAAGGGCGATTAAACCCGCCTTAGAGCTTACCTTGTCTTTGAAGAAAATAGCTCCTAAAAGAGGAATGCATACCGTACAACCTCTCAACCCCATTGACAGGAAGGACCACTGTAAGATTAGGGATTTTAAGTTTCCGGTCACAAATACTAGGTTCAAGGCAGCAACAACTACAAGAAGACCTCTGGAAACAAACAGAACAGTCCGGTCACTCGCCTGGGGAGCAATAAAGCGCTTGTAGACATCCTTCGTCAGCATCGTACTGATTCCAAGAACCAAACCCGCTCCAGTGCCGATTACAGCAATTAAAAGAGTTCCCAAAACGATACCACTAAACCATGAAGGCAGATAATTGATGACAAACGTCGGTAAAGCCTCTGCCGCGCTCATTTTAGGGAAATTCATTTTCATATATAAACCTACTAGTATACCCGCAATTCCTGTAGGAGGAATTAGTATTGCAGAGATTAGAGCACCACGACGGGCAGTTGCTGCATCTTTAGCGGCAAATAATGCTCCGAAATATGTTTGGGTGGAGATAACGCCAACAAGTAAGGAGAAACCAGCAGCAAAGTCGATTTCAAAACCGCGGCCAAATAGGCTAAACGTTGGGAAAGCCGGAAAATGACTTGTTATGCCTGCAATTCCTCCTGCTTGAGAATAGGCCAAAACACCTACAACAATTAGGGACGAATAGAGAAGCAAAAGTTTAGCAATTCCTGTCATGCCTGAACCTGCGTTTCCACCAAAAAATACATAAAGTACAACTAAGATAATAGAAATTAGCGAACCAGTTATTAGATTAAGCCCAAACATAGAAGCTAATAAGGCATTGGCTGCTAGAATTTGTGCAACAACATTAAGAAAAATTCCTATGGAACTAAAAACCGTAGTTATTGGTCCGGAATTCGGGCCATATGTTGAGACTAAAAATTGAGGAATAGTTTCTTTGCCCGATTCTCTCAGAGGCTTTGCCAGAAAAAGGCCTAACGCTAAACAACCTATCCCTGCACCCAGAGTAAACCACCATGCTGACACCCCAACTTGAAAGGCAAGCTGGGCAGTGCCAACGGTTGATGATCCGCCTACAAGAGTTCCCATAATTATACCAGCAACAAGTGGCGCTGAAGCCCTTCCTCCCCCAGCGAAATCCTCTGCACTCTTTACACGGGTACCTGAATATACACCTACGCCTATGACAAAAACCACTGCCAAGATAATGAAGATAATGTGAACTGTTGTGAGATGCATAATGTGTTCCTCCTGCCTTCTCAAAATTCACCATTGACAGATAATATTAGGCTTTACGCTTACTTTTACGCCCAAGGAACAAGCGATCAGGATCTACTAACGTACGTAAAATCCGGAGTTCCTCAAATGTAGGAGACTTCATTTCTTTAGCATTTTCAATGTTAAGGGACCAACCTGTATTTTCCTTAATTAATTCAGGGCTGACACCTGGATAATACATATCCAGCTCTAAGATTCCGCTCTCTTGATTTGGACGCAGCATTCCCAAGTCACTAATTACTACTAAATTCCCGCCGCGAAACAGCCCGTAGTCAAAGCGATTTTCCCCTTTGGGGCCACGCATTCCACAGGGCGACGTCAAATATTCCACTTTTTCTACCATTCGGCGCTTTTCGTGAACCATGGAAACAATAACTTTGTCTGCTAAGGAAGCAATGTTGTTGGCTCCGCCGCTGCCTGTTAAACGAGTTGACGGTCCATGTCCGTTTTCCGATACTCCCGCAGGCAAATATCCACCAACAGCACTAGAGTTTAAGTTTCCATACATGTCACACTCGGCGGCTCCAAGCAACCCCAAGGTACAATAACCACGACAGGCAATTGTTCCAAAGGCATCAGCTACAGTTGATAATACAGATGCTTGATAAGCGGCCCGTGGATCGGCAACTGAAATCGGCAAATGTTTGATCGTCGGCCCCACTGTTCCCGCCTCAAGGATCATTGTCATATCCGGTGCATCTGTATGTTGAGCTAACATAGCAGAAAGCAATGGGAGCCCAGTTCCTACGAAAACAAACGCCCCGTTGGGAATTTCCCGTTTAGTCGCCACCGCGAGTAACTCCATTAGAGTAAACTCTTCTGCTTTTAGCCCTGTTCGGTCAAGATAATCCTGATAAACTTGATCTGCCGTCATTTCGATACACCTCCTTTACTTAAATCGTTCAATTGTGGGATTGTAGTGATATACTGGGTCCGTTCTCAAGGAAAAAAGCTTATCCATACCTACGACGCCTAAGAGATAATCCCATTCATCTTTAGTTGAACCGACTGTTTCCAACCAGTAAGCTTTAACTTCATCCTTTGATTTATGATTAACTTCCTTAACGTAATTTTTGAACCAACTGTAATCATAATCATAATAATTTGGAACTGCAGAAGGATAACATCCAAAAGGTGCTTCTACAATGGCATGAACAGCATGTGCTGCAATCTGGTTTTTCTCAGGACAATGACGCAGTTCTTCAGGGGAACAGATCCGTTCGCATTCGACAATTAGGATACGGCCGCAGAGGGATTGATCAATGTCGGGCCCAATAAGCCCCTCGAAACGTACCGTCCCATCCAAAGCAACGCGTTGAGCATGAACTACGCAGACCTCCGGCAATATTGGCGGAACAAGAGCAACCTTAACTCCGGGTTTTCCCGTATATTTAACAGATGTCACCTTTCCCTTTCGGTAGACATTTGTCCGATTTCCGCACGTATCCTCTCCAGTTCTAAACTTATGAGGTCTTAAGCCCCAACCGTCGAAGGGATCATCCATCATGGAATATTTATGAGGAGGAATACCGGGATGAATCCATTCGCCCTGATCATTTTTTCCTCTTAATCCTGCCTTACCGAATACATCATAGGTAACAAGGTCGCTCCCAATATCACCTAAGCAAGGCATAAAGGGAAGTCCATACCGACCGGCTATCGTTCGCAGGGCAAAACTCCAATTTGTATAATCCTCGAGAAGTTCTATTTCCCCTTCCTCAATAGCTTTTCGCATGCCATAGGCTACGGGCATCCCGCCTTCCAATCCTAAATAAGTACTTTCCAGCCACTTTACCAAACCTGCACCTGCAAGCATCTCTTCGCACAATGTTCCGCCATTCATTGTTAAATAAAGGTTCCCGACTCTTTGCCGGACAATTTCACGCGCAATAGCCATTGGCCGGCGAAGTATGGTAAAGCCACCAAAAGCGATATGTGTTCCTGGTGGTATAAATCTCTGAACAGCTTCTTTAGCTGACATCACTTTTGACATTAAATCAGACAATACGGTCACCTCCTTGAATCAGTTAACCCCTAGCCAAAGTTCTAATCTTTCGATACAATCCTCTTGTTCAAATAAATCAAGACCTGAAGTCAGAACGTCAATCGCACCATTTTGATGAATATAAACTGGCGGCACTTTAGAATCTGAAGGAATTAAGCGCAGAGTATGCTTACCAATCAGGTCAACATTCCCCCACTGCCTGAGACGCTGTTCAAGCAATATCAGCAACGGCATATTTTCCCAATATAAGTTAAGCATTGTTTACTCTCCTTTCCAGTTCATTTACTGTGAACCATTCCCGCGTAATTGTTGACGTTCTTCCTGAAATTGTTTTAACACATGTTCCATGGACACCAGAAAGTTTTCTAAGACTCGATACTTTAAATCCCAGTCCTTTTGAAGAGCCTCTTTATGAGCTTTGCTTAGTTGACTTAAGACTACTTTACTTGCCTCTGCCGATTTTATAATTTGCTCTAAGTTTTCTTGAACTTCTTCTAAACCGTTGATGAGAGAATTATCACACCAAACTCTTTGCATGATTTGTTGAAAATGGCTAACTAACTTCTGATTAACTTCTAAGGTATCTTGCATTGGATTCACCTCCGATCACAAAATCTGTGTTCCATAAAATAAAAGTACGAATCTTGCGCCTGTTTACCCTATTCTAAATTTTCTGAATTACATAGACGCTATGCCTCTTACCCTCCACATACTTAATACAAATTAATGCTTATGCATCTCGAACATAGATTGATTATTAAAACAGGAACATTTTCTATTTATCTCGATTAATGCCTAAATGCATAAGCTAAATGCATTCAGGCATTAATTCAGTTAAGTATTTCCCGAGATTATCATCCATAATGAGCTCTGCCTAAACTAAGATCTTCAGCCAAAAACTCCTCAGACAAACCGTCGGGAAAATTTACGATCAACCCTCCTCTTTCGCTGATATCGATAGCTAAACCATGTCGGAGTCCATCTCCGCTATTGATGCTGACTTCACGTCCTAAAGTAACATTGTAGGCTTTCCATTTCGGCTTTAGAAATGAGTGCCCTCTCTTAAGAAAAAGCGCATAATATTCGTTCCAAAGCATAATAAACACTTCGAGTAACCTAAGACGAGAAACTTTATGTCCAACTTCTAACTTTAGTGAGGTACTTGTTTCTCTGCAATCAGGGGGAAGTTGATCCCGAGTCTGGTTTACATTAATTCCAACGCCCATGACTACGTATGATAGCTCGTTATTAGAGAAACAGCTTTGAGCGAGAATTCCACAAACCTTTTTTCCTCCGATGACAATATCATTAGGCCATTTTATATCTGCTTGACATCCTGTTATCTTGCGAATTGTTTCCGCTGCCACAACCCCGCAAAGAAGCGTCAGCTGCGGAACTAGCTTAAGGCTGATTTCAGGTTTAAATATCATGGACATTAAGATTCCTCGCCCGGCTGGACATTCCCACTTTCGTTTCATCCTTCCCATTCCCGAGGTCTGCATACTGCTCAAAACAATTGTGCCCTCAATAATTCCTGAACGGGCTAAAGATTGTGCAACTCTGTTGGTAGAGGATACTTTTCGATATAGGAATAGATCCTTTTCGAATACTTTAATATGTTTGTGTGGTAAAGCAGTTTCGTTCCTAACATTGGCGGCCATGTTTAACACCCTGATCACCCTTTTTACAATAAATTGTTTAATCAACTCGAGTGAGAAACCTTATCCTTTGATAACTCTCGGTGTTAACATCTGATGGGCAGCGCAAATGGAAACTGGGTTCTGATAATAGGACCCTACGAAAGCTATGCAGTATTTGCGCAAATTCTCTAAGTCCACAATTTCATCAACATAGCCCTTTTTAGCGCAATATGCGGGTCTGGATTTATCGTAGTAATCTTTAATCATATCATTCATTTTATGAATGGTTGGTTCTAAAGGCTTGCTCTCATCGTTGTCTTTGACCAAACGTCTCGCATAGGAAGCAGCTGCGGCTGTTTCTCCGTGCATAACATAAACTTCCGTAGCCGCAGTTCCTAACGTGAAAACATTATTATTATTGGCCTGAGGTCCCCCAAGTACGTAGTGGGCAGCAGCTGTTCCTTTACGCAAAATAATACTCATCATGGGAAGATCGGACTGTTCTATAGAATAGATCAAGGACATTCCCAGTCCTAACATTTCTGCCTTTTCAGCGGTGTCACCAACGTCAATACCGGTGGTATCCTGCACCCAGATCATCGGAATTCTATCTCGGCCGCAAAGAGTCACGAACTCGTTCATTTTAATGAGCCCTTCGCGATATAATTTTCCGCCGATTCCTTGATAATCTGCATATCTTGGATAACCTTTCCCTAAAATCCCCTGATTATTGGCGACAAATCCGCATAAGTAACCATCAATTTTAACTAATCCGCAATATACCTCCGGACCATAATCTGGTCTAAATTCCATATGTTCACTATTGTCAAAAAGCCTGGCCAAGACTTCATGCATCGGATAAACTCTTTTCTGGTTAAAGGGTATTAAACTATAAAGATCCTCTGCAGGAAATTTAGGTTCAGCCGGATCAGCCACTCTGAAAAAGTCTTTGGCATAAGCCGGGAGATCCATCATGTATTTCTTAATTCGATCCAAAACTTCTTCTTCCGTATCACAAACATCTCTCATGAAACCTGTTCCATTATGATGAATTTCCACTCTGCCAGGAGGTGTGGCTTTAAACATACGCGTTTGTTCGATCAAACTCTCTGCTGCCTCTTCATCGACATATCCTTTAGGATTCATGCCGCCAACAATGCCGCCTCCGCCAACGGCCATATTAGCGTTCTTATGGGCAATTAAAATTGTCGGACTTATCGAATGATAGCCGCCGCCGGCAGGATTTGTACCGTATATACCTACTATTATGGGTATGCCAAGCTTTTGTAGTTCGGCGTGCCGAAAGAAAGGAGTACCGCTCCCTCTTCTGTTAGCGTAAAGCTCTTCTTGTTCCATTAATTTAGCGCCGCTGCAGTTGAGTACCCAAACCAAAGGCAAGTGCAGCCGCTTAGCTATATCAGTTACCCGCAGAACATTATCGGCCTGTCCGGCAAGCCATGCACCCGCCATTACTTTATTATTTGAAGCAATGATAACTGCCCATTTACCAGAAATTTTTCCCAAACCGTCAATAACTCCGGTATTTTTCTCCTCATTATTGGCCGGATCATAAATTGTATGCAGTGGACACCAAGTCCCTGGATCAACTAAGTAGTCAATGCGCTGCCAGGCTGACAATTCCCCTTTTTTGTTCAAAGCCTCCGTCGCTTTGCCTGAATTCTTAACCCTTTCGACTTCTTTAGCAATTTCAGCTTCTATGGTTTTAAGCTCTTCTGCATTTTGCTCTATTCTGCGTGACAGCCCCTTACCAAGAGCGGGCATTTCTTTAAAATACGGATGCATTGAATATTCGTAGTCTCCCATTATTAACCCTCCTCAACAAACAATTAAATTTTGAATATTCAATTATCTATTTGCCTGGTAACCAAGTTCAATTTTGGAGATAATCTGCATGTGGATATTGGAGGTTCCCTCTAAAGTTTCGAATTGTTTGGCATCGCGAAGCCACCTGCCGCAAGGATATTCTGTCGAATAACCATAGGAACCATAAAGTTTCATAGCCATATTTGCAGCGTGAACAGCTGCATTGCAACCGAATAGTTTAGCCAATGAAGTTGCTTGTTGACTCGGCAGTTTATTCTCTTTAAGCCAAGCGGCCCGATAAACAAGGTATTTGGCTGCTTCATCTTCAAGTTTCATTTCAGCTATTTGCTGCTGTATCATTTGGAATTGACCAATTTGTTTACCAAACTGAGTACGCTCATTGGCATATTGAACCGCACCCTCCAAACACGCTGCCGAAAGTGCCGCTGCACCGGTTGCGCAGCCCATCCGAGTATTATTCAGCATCCACATGCATATTTGAAAACCTTTATTTTTAGGCCCCAAGAGATTTTCCTTAGGAACCACAGCATTCTCGAAGACGAGTTCTGACGTCGGGGCCGGCCACATGCCGACTTTTTTCGTAATCGGAATTCGGGTCACGCCTGGGGTATTATTATAATCCACGATTAAACAGGAAAGGCCCTTTGCTCCTGCATCTTTTTCAGTAACGAGATAGAGAAGTCCCACATCACAAGTATGGCCTCCTGATATCCACATTTTGGAACCGTTAATTAAAAAATGGTCACCCTTATCTTCGGCAAAGGTCTTCATACTAGCTACGTCAGAACCCGTATTGGCTTCAGTCATCGCAAAACTTCCGACATAATTCCCACTTACCAATCCAGGGATATACTTTCTTTTTTGTTCTTCAGTGCCATATTCATTGATCGTCATCGCCGGTCCCCAGCAGTTGCCGCTGATACTTAGTCTCCAGGAAGTATGAACTTTTGCTATTTCATATAACGCCGTAACAGCTTCCATCCAACCCATGCCATTTCCGCCGTATTCCTCAGGAATGCTCCAGCCTAACAAGCCCAACTCGCCCATTTTAGTTAAGATCTCTCGCCGATAATAATGATTCTCTTCGTCTTCTTCAACGTTAGGAACTATTTCTTTTTCAGCAAAATCTCGGGCCATTTCTTGAACCATTCGTTGTTCTTCTGTTAAGCCAAAATCCATAGAACTCTCCCCTCTCTTTAAGACAACTTTTTCAAACATTTTGCCTGCCCTCAATTAAAAGATTGAGGGCTAGTTTGTCTTTTACTCGATAATTGCCAAAGTATCCCCCTCTTGCACACGGTCCCCAACTTTGACATTAACCTCTTTTACTGTACCTGCATCACCGTATACGGGATTCTCCATTTTCATAGCCTCAATGATGAATAATTCATCGTCCTCCGTAATCTGCTGACCCACCTTTATATAGACCTCAAGAATTTTACCTGCAATTGGGCTATCTAAATTTGCCATTTCAATCCCCCCCCAAAAAATACTCAACTTCGAATTATGCAAATAATGTGCCATGCTATTCAAGATCAGCAAATTACATACTTTACCATAGTTCCTTGGCATAGAACTTGCTTATTTGCCTATTAAGACCGAATCCAAATTCAAAATTCACTTTAGCTCTTGTTCAAAGTCTCGATTGTTTTTCGATAAAGGGGGAATGAATTTTTAATTAATATTTCTTAAGTAGCTGAACGTTTGAAGTTGGGAATCATTACTTTATTTAAAAAGGAGAAAAACTATGGAAATATTGACGATGATTAAGGCGATGGGGCAAGGTACGGGTCTCGCAAATTTTACTCCGGCCCATATCATCATGTTGTTTTTTGGCATGTTATTTATATGGTTCGGCATTGTCAAAAAATATGAGCCCTTTCTGTTAGTTCCTCTGGGAGTAGGATGTATCCTGGTAAACATTCCCGGGACGGGTTTAATGGGGCCTGGAGGACTTTTACATTTTAATTACCAAGGAATAACGAATGTCATTTATCCACCCTTAATATTTTTAGGAGTCGGAGCGATGACGGACTTTGGGCCTTTGATAGCAAATCCAAGCACAATTATCCTTGGAGCTGCTGCCCATCTTGGTATTTTCATTGCCTTAATCGGTGCTAAGCTTCTAGGCTTCAGTATTGCTGAATCCAGCGCTATTGGGATCATCGGCGGAGCAGACGGACCGATGGCTATCTATGTAGCTACTAAACTGGCCCCCCATTTGCTTGGTCAGATTGCGGTTGCCGCATACTCCTATATGGCGCTGCTTCCGCTAATTCAACCGCCTATTATGAAAGCATTGATTCCCATGGAAGAAAGAAAAATAGCCATGGAAAAAATGAGACCTGTGTCCAGACGCGAAAAAATAATTTTTCCCATTATGATGATCATGATTGTTTTAGTTTTATTACCGCCTATTGCGCCCTTAATTTCATGTTTAATGTTAGGTAATTTGATACGAGAATCTGGTGTTATGGATAGGGTATCTGCTACCATTGGAGGGGTATTTTTAGATATCATTACGGTATTTATTGCCGTAGCAATTGGCTCAACAATGAGTGCCGAGAACTTCGTTAACCTCCAAACTTTAAAAATTGTAACCTTGGGACTCATTGCTTTCTGTTCAGGTTCAGCAAGCGGAATTCTCTGGGCAAGGCTTATGTGTAAAATAAGCAAGGGGAAAATAAATCCCTTAATCGGCTCTGCAGGCATTGCAGCTGTACCTATGGCTGCTCGGGTATCTCATAATGTTGGAATAAAATATAATAAACGCAATTACCTAATCATGCATGCAATGGGACCAAATCTGGCAGGTGTTTTGGGAACAGCAGTGGCAGGCGGAATTATGCTGACTTTATTGGGGGTGTTTTAAGTGTCAATCATTCCAGATACTTTTTCGGGAGCTCTCGTATTAAGCGTTTTTGATTTTGTTGCTTGCTTCTTTGTCCTTTGGGGGATTAGTTTTTTTATAAAAGGTTTAGGTTTTATTAACAGCAAATTTCCCGAATCTCCAGAAGGTAATAAAAAAAGCTAGGAGATCCCTGCAACGTTCAAAATTACATTCGAATTTGGAGCAACCCCTTTCAGCGATAAAGCAAATGCAGCATAATGGTATTAAAATTAAGATATCAAGGGGGGCTTACTGAACTATGGTAAGAATTGCGGATCTAGAAAGCGGTAACTATTGGAATCACATGGGCATGAGAACGGTTGAGAATAACGCCGGAGAAATTGAAGTCATGATTGAGATAACTGATAATTTAAAGCAGTTTTATGGAAATGTTCACGGCGGAGTCATTGCTTCGTTGCTGGATTCTTCTATTGCAGTTGCAGTAAACCAACAATTAGATACCGGCGAAGGTGCTTCCACCGTTGAAATGAAAATAAACTATTTGCGCCCTGCCAATAAAGGAAGCCTTCGAGCTCAAGGCAAAGTAATCCAAAAAGGAAGAAATTTAATTGTTGGACAAGGTGAAATCAAGGATGATGCTGGCCATTTAATAGCCTTCGGCACAGCAACATTTATGGTTACTTATCTCTAACACATAATATTTTATTTGCTCATTTACCTTACTAAAATAATTATCAAAGAGGGTGTTGGAAAACTTCTGAAAAAGCAGTTTTCCAACACCCTCTTCTGCATTTAAGAACTTATAATGCATAAGTGCATTTATAATAAATCCAACTTATCCAAATAATATGAATATTGCCTTAACGCCCTATAATGCTCAAATGCATTAAAAAATGCACTAGAGCATTACTCCAATATACCAATACCTAATCGTTGAAGCTTACGTACAACCGTAGATTGATTAACACCTAATAATCTTCCTAAATCATAGGTATTTCGCGTCTGCCTCAAAGCTAAACCGAGAATTTGACGTTCCATTTCACTGCTTGCTTTTTTAAGGGGGATAATTGAATTAACTTGGATAGCCGGCTTATCATCCGATTGTTCTTGCATCAGCTGACTAATGGTTACTATAGGTTCAGGACAAGTTACGATTAATTGTTCAACCGTATTTTGGAGCTGACGAACATTGCCGGGCCATTGTTCGTTTAAAAACCATTGCAGGACTTCAGGAGCAAAGTCTTTATCCAGTCCATACTTTTTGCATACTCGTTCACGGAAGGTATGAACAAGAGGCAAAATATCCTCAGATCGTTCACGGAGTGAAGGAATAGTAAGAGGAACAACATGAAGTCTAAAAAACAAATCATCTCGAAATAATCCCTCTTTAACCATCTCAGAGATATCTCTATGAGTTGCTGAGAGGAAACGAACATCTATTTTCCGTACTTTTGTGCCCCCAACCCGCACAAATTCTCGTTCCTGAATAACGCGCAACAGTTTGCTTTGCAGAATTAACGGAAGATCGCCGATTTCATCCAATAACAAAGTTCCTTGATTGGCTAATTCGAAAAGGCCCGGTTTCCCTTCCTTTCTAGATCCTGTAAACGCACCGCCATCGTAGCCAAAAAGTTCCGACTCCAGCAGGTTCTCGGGAATCGCGGCACAGTTCACTTGAATAAATGGCCCAGAAGCACGTTTACTGTTTTTATGTATAAACTTTGCGATAACCTCTTTACCTACCCCAGATTCCCCTTTGATAAATACAGATGAATCTACGGATGCCACTCGCTTAGCCAAATCAAGTACCATCAGCATTTTAGGAGAATTAGCTATGATATCCCCTCCTTTACGCAGAGAATCCAATTCCTGACGATATTTATGCGAAAGCTCCCTGGTTGTGTTTAATTCATCACGCAATTCATGCAGCAAGCTTAGATCTCTTAAATTAAAAATTACCCGCTGCAAGGTACCGTCTTCCTTAAAAACGGGATTTCCCGTAATTAGAAGATGCCGATCCTTTATCTCTTTAGTAACAGCCTTACGCCCATGGAGAATACATTTCCAAAGCGAGGGTCTCTGTAACTGCAGCACATTATCAATAAAACACTGGAGAATATGCTGCTCATCTAAATTACAAAGCTTGTAAGCTGCCGAATTTGCACGCAAAACTCGGCCAGCTTCATCAGTTACCAATATTCCGTCAAATGATGAATTAAGAACAGTGTTTAATTCGTCATTAAGCGCATTAAGAACTTTAAGTTCTTGTGAAGCACTCTCTATTTCTGATATATCTTGAAAGACGCCTACGGCACCGACAACTTTGCCATCTTCGATGATCGGTGTACGATTGCTCACATAGGCTCTATTAAACGCCTCAATTCGAAAATCAAACTGCGGCAATCCTGTCCCGACAACGTCTAAAAGTCCTGTGGGAATAATCATATCTGCCAAATACTTTCCTAAAGCATCATGCTGTTTGCGCCAGGTAAATTTTTCGGCGGCTTTATTAAAGGCTGTAATTTTACCAGTTTGATCAATAGCGACAATACCGCTGGTCACAGAATTGGAGACGGCCTCAAATGTCTTAACCCAGAGTTCCTTTTCTCGAAAAAGTGTCATCCCAACTACTTCGCGTTCTACCATCCCAACCAAAAGACCTTGGTTAAACACGGGTAATATCTCCAATCCCCCATGCCATACTTTTTGCAAGTTATCTCGCAAATAAATCTTGGGGAAATCTGTTTTCATAAAATCAGCAGCACTAAGACTGGGGTTAGATATTATTTGGGGATTTATCAGCTGATGACGTTCAACGATTCCAAGAACTTTTTCGTGTAATGTAACTAGTAATCCTGCAACATTTGCATCAAATAATTTCGTTACAACTTCTGTAAGTGTTTGCTCGGGTTGAATACATATTGGGGCAATCATAAGATTTTCAACCTTCATATCGAATAACACCTCTTACAATCGAGCTTCCTAAACATTCCCTAAAAATTTCTTACTTCCTTCTCCATTTATATTAAATATTTTAATATAAATAATATTCTGCATATTTTGAGCGCAGAGGCCCAATTCTTCCATGAAGTCAGCCAGACATAGAAAATAGGAACGTCAGACACAGCCTTCGGGCGCACTAACGTTCCTATTTTGCACTTCAACATGAACAAATGATAACTGATAAATACTTAATGAATATCCACGTTTTTCAGATTACATTCTCGTGTTAAATAATGATACAGATCAGCCCGCCGTTGCCATCATTAACAATCCGCTGTAATGTGTCTTGCAGTTTATGCTGGGCATTTTCCGGCATCTTGTAAAGTTTATTTTGGATTCCTTCCCGGACTAAATCATGCAGTGATTTGCCGAAGATATTGGAACTCCAAACCTTTTTAGGATCGCTTTCAAATTCATCGAGAATGTATTTTACCAATTCCTCTGCTTGTTTTTCAGTACCAATCAAAGGGGTGATTTCAGTCGTGACATCTGCCCTGATGATATGAAGGGAAGGAGCACTTGCTTTGAGCTTGATGCCATAATGTCCTCCTTGCTTAACAAGTTCGGGTTCTTCCAAGAACATTTCTTCTAATTGGGGAGTTACAACACCATAGCCATTGACCCGAACTTCTTCGATGGCGACGGACATTTTGTCCCATTCCCTCTTAGCTTTGCTGTAATCCTGAACAATACGCAGTAAGGAGTGATCTCCTTCGATTTCTAACCCTGTAAGCTCCTGTAAGACTGATTTAAAGAGACCCTCGACAGCTGTTATTTCAATATTGGCTACACCTGTACCCAGGTTCATTTCCTTTAAAAGAACATCTTGAGCATACTCACATTCTGTTAAGGCATCCAAAGCTTGATCAATATCCCGTAAACGACGAACGCCTTCAATAGCTTTGCGGACAGTATCTTCAAAAGCCGCCCGCACCGGATGGGTGCTTTCAAGTTCTTCAACCCATTTCGGCAGATCGATGTTAACCTCAGCCACCGGGAACTCATAAAGTACTTCTTCGAGAATTTGGGTGATATCTTCTTGGGTCATATCCAAGCAGTTCACTGCGAGAACCGGAATGCTGTATTTTTCTTCCAGATCGCGACATAATTCCATGGTGTTGTCCGCATAGGGACGGGTCGTATTCAGAAGTACAACAAAGGGTTTTCCAAGCTGACGAAGCTCGTATATGACTCTCTCCTCTGCGTCTAAGTATGCCTCCCGAGGAAGATCGGTGATAGAACCATCGGTTGTAATGACAACCCCAATGGTCGCATGGTCAGTAATAACTTTGCGAGTGCCTAATTCCGCTGCCTCTTGGAAAGACATGGGTTCATCGCTCCAAGAGGTCTTCATCATACGTGGTTCTTCTCCATCTTCGGCCTCATAACCTATAGCACCCTCAACACCGTAGCCCACACAATCCACTAAACGCACATTCATATGGATAGAGTCTTTGACGACGATTTCCACGGATTCCGAGGGAATAAACTTCGGTTCTGTCGTCGTAATCATTCGACCTGTCCCGCTTTGAGGAAGCTCATCTTTAGCCCGTTCCCGCTCAAAGGCATCTTGAATGTTGGGTAGGACCAGGAGGTCCATGAAACGTTTGATGAAGGTGGACTTACCTGTGCGGACTGGCCCGACGACACCGAGGTAAATATCGCCCCCCGTACGTTCTGCGATATCCCTAAAAATGTCTAGTTTTTCCATTAGAAATTTCCCTCCCTTTTGAGTGCTGTCCCAAAAATTGGGGAAGGGCCTCCACCTTATCTCCCCTTCCACCTCCCTGTAACTCGTGGATACCCGATGACTGGACTAGCACATTAAGCAATATAATTATATTGGGGTTTTTCCGAAAATATGACAGTAGAAAAAAGGGGTTGCGTAAAAACTTAACTCTAAAAATCCAAATTGGGTGCAAATAACCAAAGGCGTTCTCGCTTCACTAGTATATAGTGGAGTGAGAACGCCTCTATTCAATGATCAGGCAAGCAAAATTGGGAACTCAATGAGGGTGCCAACAAGTTTTGGTACAGCTCCTTAACTAAATTGTTTCGCTTACTTAAACCAACTCATTTCTACGACTTCCTCAAGTTCATGCCTTTTCCCGCGCATCATCAAATCAGTAACGGCAATCTGGGGATCAGCGCCTTCGAACAAGACCTTGTAGGCTTGTTGGGTAATCGGCATGGAAATATTCTTTTCCAGACTGAGTTGATAGGCTACTCGAGTATTTCTAACCCCCTCAACAACCATACCTACGTCATGAAGAACAGTATCCAGGGGCTTTCCCTGTCCAAGAGCAACGCCCGCACGCCGGTTGCGGCTATGTTGACTCGTACACGTCACAATCAGGTCACCAACACCGGACAACCCGGCAAAGGTAAGAGGATGACCGCCCATGGCCACTCCCAAACGGGCAATTTCTGCCAGTCCTCGGGTCATCAAAGCAGCCTTTGTGTTATCACCAAAACCCAGCCCTTCGGCAATTCCCGTACATAAGGCAATGACGTTTTTTAACGCTCCCCCGAGTTCCACACCAATTACATCGGGGTTGGTATATACTCTGAATTTTGGGGTCATCATTAAATCCTGAACTTTTTCAGCGATATCAACATCAGAAGCCACCACCACAGTTGTCGGAATATCTCTGCCAACTTCTTCCGCATGACTAGGGCCTGATAAAACGGCAATAGCTTGACCGGTCAGTTCTTGTTTCAATACTTCCGAAAGACGATTATGTGTTTCTTCTTCCAATCCCTTCGCCGTATTAACCACAATTCCGCCCGGTCTTAAGTTAGGTTTTATAAACCGAGCAGCCTCGCGAATATTGTGGGAGGGGACGCTCAAAATCACGAGATCAGCGTTCAGTTCTGTAACATCTGTGGTGGGCGTGAGTCCTGAAGGTAAGACAACTCCCGGCAAATAGCGCACATTTTCACGGAGCTTGCTCATTTGTGCCATTTCATCAGCCTTCCGGCCAATCAATGAGACTTGATGCCCCGCTTTGCTCAAGAGAACAGCCAAGGCGCTTCCCCAGCTCCCAGCTCCATAAACCGCCACTTTCGACATTAAGCTACCTCCTAATTCGATGTTAGATATTCGATATTCGAGGTTCGATTAGTACGTTCCTACCTGGTCTCAGGTCTTCTTTTTCCCAAACTTATTTTCAGTCCCGTGCAGAAGCCGTTTGATATTCGAGCGATGAAGAACTATCACAATCGAAGCCCCGACTAAACCAAAAATCCGATAAGCCAGGGGCTCCTGAAAGAGGAACACAGATATGGCCACTGTAAGAGCCGCAACAATCGATCCCAAGGAAACATAGCGTGTTGCCCAAACAACGAGAATAAACAACCCGACAGCCAGCAGCATAACCTTGGGCATTAGGACCGTGATAATTCCAAACCCTGCCGCTACCCCTTTACCGCTCGGTCGAAAAGCAAAAAAAGGATTCCAGCTATGGCCGGCCATAGCCAATAATCCTCCTGCAATGCCGCCCCAGGCACCAAAAGCCCAATAACCCAGAGCTGCCGCTAAAGCTCCTTTCATAAAATCACCGAACAGCACAGCAATCCCTAATTTTACGCCTAAGAGGCGAAAGGCATTGGTGGTACCAACATTCCCGCTGCCATGCCGCCGGACGTCAATTCCTTTAAGGAGACCTGCGAAATAGGCAAAAGGAATTGCTCCAAGAAAATACGCTAAGATAAATATCAAGTAGCGTAACATCACTTACTCCTTCTCTTCATCTTTTTGGCGCACAACAATTCGGATCGGTGTTCCTTCAAATCCGAAATGTTTCCGCATCTGATTCTCTAAATAGCGCTTATAGGAAAAATGCATCAATTCCGGGTCATTGACAAAGAAAACAAACGTAGGAGGTTTTACACTTGCCTGTGTAAGATAAAGCACCTTTAATCTCCGCCCTTTATCCGTTGGGGGGGGATTAAGATGAAGCCATTCGCGCACCAAGGTGTTTAAGGTTGCTGTTGCCACTCGCGTAGAATTCTGCTCGGTTACAAAATCAACGAGCTCTAATATTTTATGCACACGCTGCCCGGTTTTTGCAGAAATGAACATCGTAGGCGCATATTGCAAAAAGCCCAATTCTTCGCGAATCATCTTTTCGAATTTGTTAATGGTCTTCTCGTCTTTTTCCACAAGGTCCCACTTATTGACCACGATAACGATAGCCTTACCGGCATCATGGGCATATCCCGCTATTTTTTTATCTTGTTCTGTAACCCCTTCTGTGGCATCAAGCAGCATAAGGATCACATCGGAACGGTCAACTGCATGTAAGGAACGCACAACGCTGTATTGTTCTGTTAGTTCCTCGATACGGCCTTTGCGGCGCATACCGGCAGTATCAATGAGAATATAATGTTTTCCTTCATACTCAAAAGGGGTATCGATAGCATCTCGGGTCGTTCCGGGAATGTTGCTGACTATGACTCGTTCTTTTCCCAGCATATTATTGACTAAAGACGATTTACCCACATTAGGTCGTCCAATAACAGAAATCCGTATAACATCGGGGTCATAATCCTCCTCAGGATTTTTCGGCAAATTGGAAACAACCATATCCAACAGGTCTCCCATGTTCATGCCATGTACCGCTGAAACAGGAATCGGTTCCCCAAGCCCCAGGGCCAGAAAGTCGTAGAGTTGCCCCTCAGCCTTTTCAAAGTTTTCAACTTTATTTGCTGCCAACAACACCGGTTTCCCTGAGCGCCGCAGAGTACGCGCAATCAAATCGTCATCAGGCGTGGGCGCCAATTGGGCATCCACAACAAAAATCACCACATCAGCCTCTTCCACAGCAATCTCTGCTTGTCTGCGCATCTGTGAAGCAATAGGCGTACCTTCAGCTCTAAACTCGATGCCTCCAGTATCAATTAAGGCAAATTTGCGGCCCAACCACTCAGCATCCCGATAGAGACGATCTCTCGTTACTCCAGGTTTATTTTCGACAATTGCCACAAGCCCTCCGGCTATACGATTAAAAAGAGTCGATTTGCCAACATTAGGACGTCCGACAATTGCTACCACTGGCTTACTCAAACTGTTTTCCCCCCCAAGCTATATCCAACGACCTGTTCTAAAAACGCTGTTCCCTGATTTTCAACAATTTTAGCCCGGCCGTTAACTTTTTCTTCTAACCATTGAATACTGTAATCATCGAGAAAGATCGGTTCATCCGCTTTCAGCATAACCTGGGGAATAAGAAAGTCGTCTCCCCCCAAATCACCCAGTTGAAGGGCAATATCTTGAGCAGTCAGTAAACCGGCTACTGTCACCGAGGTTCCGAAAAAGTCATTGCGAATGGCATGAACAGTTATCGTCAAGCCCCTCACGTGGTCCATTAATTTCCGGGACCATTTTTCAAAAAGTCCCTGGGCCGAAGTTCCGGTGACAAGATGCACATGTCTTTGCGAAATCGAATCTGGCAAATGGGGCCACCCTATTTCCAGTTCTGAAATAAACGTTCGAGCCATACCTACTCCGTTTTCTAACTGGGGAAAATCATCATAAACTGAAGTTTCAGGAAACTCCCGGTCTGCTAAAACATAAAACTCATCGGCAAAATAAACCAAATGCTGTCCTGTTCGCTGATAAAAATCCTGCTGCCACAGTTCAGCCTGATCCAATAAATGAGCCGCTTCTGCGGGAGTAAATCCACGCAGGGGCGTCAAACGTTCCCGATAGCGGGTTAATCCCACGGGAACAACGGCGATCGACTGTATGGACGGATAATGTTCTCCCAGCTTCATAATTGTCTCCGTCAGCACCTCTCCATCGTTGTGCTCAGGAACTAAGACAATTTGGGCATGAATAGCAATGCCTGCCTTCGTTAGACGTTGAATCTGCTGAGGAAGTTTCCCGGCCTGTGGATTCTTCATTAGCTTGACACGTACTTCCGGATTCCAAGCATGAATCGAAATATAGAGCGGGCTAAGATGAAAGTCAATAATCCTCTTGATTTCTTCATCACTCAAATTCGAAAGAGTAATGAAACTCCCCTGAGTCATGGAAAGCCGATAATCATCATCTTTATCATAAAGTGTAGCCCGCATCCCCTGTGGCATTTGAGCTACAAAGCAAAAGGTACAATTATTACAACAGAGTTTCGTTCCTTCTGAGCTAATGGTTTCAACGTCTATACCTAAAAATTCCCCCGGACCCTTTTCGATTTCCAATTCCCATTCTTCGCCATTACCTTTTTCAATAAGTAACGTAAATTCCTCTTCAGAAATGCCATACTGAAAATCGATAACATCTCTCAATTCTTCACCATTTACAGCCAGAACCCGATCTCCGACCTGAATCTCCATTTCTTCTGCAATACTGCCTGGGCTAACCCCCGCAATCACCAGACCTTTAACCAAACGTTCCATCCTCCTAAGCAATCAGAGCAGGGAATATTATCCCAGTCCTTTACTGCCTTACAGTATACTATATTTAGATTGGACATGCTACCTGAGATCCTGGTCCTTTGAAGGATCAAAAGTGCCTTCGTCTCGGGCAGACATTAGACTATCGAGAGCAGGAATTACCCTTACTTCGTGTGCATTAGCCCTCCATTTTAAAGCTAAGAGCAATCCTGCCCAAACCGTTAAGAAAAGTGCTCCAAAGTTCCATATGAAAGGGTCTG
Source organism: Desulfosporosinus sp. FKB (assembly GCF_002196705.1). Taxonomy (GTDB): domain Bacteria; phylum Bacillota; class Desulfitobacteriia; order Desulfitobacteriales; family Desulfitobacteriaceae; genus Desulfosporosinus. The sequence continues at coordinate 125,180 of NZ_NADJ01000033.1, read as the reverse complement.
GTAAATCTACGTGCCTGAGGATCCCCTCATAGACAAATCGTTCTAAACCTTGATCCCAGAGAACACTCCCAACTAAGGCCAAGACTGTTCCCCAATAGGATTTCGCAGTTAACCAGGCAACTGACACAAGAGCAAGGGCAAAAAGCCAAGAACTGAAAGGAAGTACTCCAGGATCATTGACAAGGAATAAGGTTTCTATACTTATGACAAAGCTTGTTAAAACCAGAGGCCAAACTCTGCGCCGAGCACGTTTCCAGGCATAACCGCCCAGGTAGAGGATAACGGCCAGCCGAGCATAATGGTAATGCCAAACACTTGATGAACTGAGCATTATCTCAAAAAGCTTTCCTCCGAGCCAGATGGCCGATAATTTCAGAAAAAACCAGCGTGATCGTTGCTTTTCAACAAAGGTTACCAGGGTTATACCTAAGAGAATCCATTCTCCAAAAGGAAAATTCACCGGGAACTCCTCCTCTAATGGGAAAACCTAGACTTATTATTCCCAGTTAGAAAAAGTTTACACCGGGACGTTGGATATCCCTGGATTATTACTTTTATTGTTACTTTGGGATTTTTGGCAATAACGACTGACGTTTAAGATCATGCCTAGTTCGGTCAACGTGATAACCAAGGAGCTCCCCCCGTAAGAAATCAAGGGCAGGGTTATTCCGGTAACGGGTAAAACACCAGTTACAACGGAGAGGTTAATTGCCGTTTGAATAGCCAGGGAAGAGATTAAGCCAAAACCTAAAAGGCGGCCAAAACGATCCGGACATCCCCGAATAACATAAAAGGCGCGGGCAAAGAGAACTGCGAAGAGAGCAATCAGCAAAAAGGTTCCGACAAGCCCTAATTCTTCACCAACCATAGCAAAAATCATATCCGTATGATTTTCGGGAAGAAACCCATACTTCTGCAAACTCCTTCCCAAACCTACCCCAAACAAACCGCCTGAACCGAAGGCTATCTCGGCGTTCGTAATTTGATAACCAATATCGCTGGCATATTTCCAGGGATTAAGCCAAACTAAAATTCGCTGCCATTGGTAGCCATGAATAAAATACATCAGGGGCAGTCCGAGAGCAGGTACTGCAGCTACAAACCACAGAGTCGGGAGCTCCGTCTGCAGCAGCATAACGGCGCTTGTCAGGCCCAAGACCATAACCGTTCCAAGGTCCGGCTGTTTGTAAACGAGAGCTAAAACCACACCGGTAAGGGGCAAAAGTATTCCTAAAGGCACACGCCAGTCTTTCCCCTTTTTAATCGGATAACGATCCAAAATATGGGCGTAAAAAAGAACAAGCGTCAATTTAGTGATTTCTGAAGGTTGAATTTTTAAGCCGGCAAATGAGATCCAGCGGGCTGAACCTTTAGCAGCGATCCCGGCTCCTGTGAAGATAACAGCAATGAGCAGCAACACGCTCACGAGAATTCCCAACCCTGCAAAGCGGCGCCAGAAGTTGTAAGGCAGTTTGATAGCAAGAGCCGCAAAGACGCCGCCGATACAAACCCATTTAAGCTGCTGCAGTACATAATAATAGGAATTTTGAGTTGCATTAAAACCAAGGACAGCCCCGGCGTCCAAAACCATAATTAAGCCAAAAGCGAGAAGCACCAGGGTTAAAAATAAAATAGGGAAATCAATAGGTGAAATCGGTCGCCGTTTAACCAGTTTAATCACCTTCCTGTTTTGTAGAAGGAAATGACTCCCTGCATTTATGAGCAAGAAGTCATTTCGAAACCAAGATTTTTATACCAGTGAACACTATTACTCGTTATTATTTTCCGAGGAAAGCTTTTCGCCTACTGCGTCTCCAATGGTCATGGCTTTAACCTCCGGTTGTTCAGCCATAGCCTGTTGATCCTGAGCTTTATCAGCGTCTGCAGCTGCTTCGCGAATGCTAAGGCTGATCCGTTTTGCTTCAGGGTTACATTCAATAACCTTAGCATTGACCATATCTCCCACTTTAAGTACCTCTTCAACTTTATTGATACGCCTGTTGGATATTTGGGAGATATGTATCAATCCGTCCACGCCATCCTCAAGCTGTACAAAAGCGCCAAAGGTTACAATACGTACAACTTTTCCCGTTACCGTCGATCCCACGGGATATTTTTGTACGGCTTGGGCCCAAGGGCTTTCTTTAAGTTGTTTCAAACCCAAGGAAATCTTGCCGGCTGCCTGGTCAAGCTTTAAGACTTGAACTTCGACCCTATCCCCAACATTCAAAATCTCTGATGGATGCTTTATCCTCGAATAAGCCATATCTGAGATGTGAAGGAGTCCATCAAGCCCGCCGATATCAATAAAGACGCCAAAATCGGCCATTCTGCGAACTTCTCCCGTAACAATGTCACCTTCTTGGAGAGTTTCCAACAGATGTTTCCGTTTTTCTGCTTTTTCTTCTTCCAAAATACTCTTTTGGGAGAGAATAACTTTTCGTTTAGCTGGTTCAAACTCCAACATTCGCAAACGCAGGGTTTGCCCTAAGAATTGATTTAAGTCTTCAACATAGCCTAATTGTATCTGGGATGCCGGGACAAAACCGCGCATTCCCACATCAACAACCAAACCGCCTTTAACCACTTCAATGACTTTAGCCTGAATTTCTTCCTTACTTTCTGCTAATTTCTTGAGGTATTCCTGAGCATTTGCTTCGTCAGCTTTACGTTTTGAAAGGACAGTATGCCCTTCTGAGTTCTCCACACGGATAACAACCGCCGTTATTTCATCGCCAATCGAAACCACATCTCCCGGGTTTGTTTGGCGTGTTACCTTTAGCTCTGATAAAGGGATTACACCCTCGGACTTCCAGCCGATATCCACGAAGACCTCATCATTCGTAATTTTAACAACCTTTCCCGTGACTTGAGCTCCAAGATGAAGTTCCTGAAAACCAGCGTCCCAACTGGCCATGTCCATTCCGTCATCATTCATTTCCGACATTTTCTTAAAAACCTCCTCAATTATCCAATCTGGAGTCGAAGCTCCGGCGGTCAAGCCCGCACTCTTGGCTTCGGCAAACCAGTCAGGTTCTAATTCATCCGCTGTTTCGATAAGATAGGTTTTTGTGCTTTCGGCACAGATGCTTGCTAATTTACGTGTATTGGCACTGTTACGCCCACCGACAACAACCATAATGTCAACAAGTCCCGCTAACTCACGGGCGGCCTTCTGACGTTCTGCTGTAGCATTGCAAATTGTATCATGAACGGTTAAATGCTCCGAATGATGTTTTAATTCCTCGACGATCTCGGTAAAACTTTCCGCCAACTGAGTCGTTTGGGCTAAAACTGCTAGCTGAGGGTAAACAGGAAGCTCACGAGCCTCCTCTACTGTCTGGATTGGGATAGCTTGTACACCGGCCCAGCCCAGAATTCCCTGTACTTCCGGATGGAGTTTGTCTCCGATGACAATAACCTGCTGTCCTTTTTGAGCTGATTCAGCTGCTAAGCGCTGAGCTTTTTGCACAAAGGGACAGGTAGCATCGACGATCTTGAGACCTTTTTTCTCCGCCTCCTGATAGACACAAGGAGCTACGCCATGGGACCGAATAATTAAAGCCTGGATGACTTTTACTTCTTCCAGCCCATTAATAACTCGGATTCCTCGCTCTTCTAATCGTTTCACAACCTGTTGGTTATGGATCAATGGTCCAAGAGATACTGCCGACGATGTTTCAACGGTTCGCTCTGCCATATCTAAAGCACGTTTTACGCCAAAACAGAACCCGGCTTTATCTGCCCGTTTGACTATCAAAACAAGACCCTCCCACATAATTATAAGAACTCGTCCCCTACTCTTTCTCTACTCTTGCTCAAAAATCCTGCTATTTGAACGAGTTTTATGGAATATGACACTTTTCGATTCTGTCTAAGGTTCTTTCTGAATTATCCTGCCCTTTCTGCTAAAAAAGATGCGACAGAATAAGCGGCGTTCCTAATAATAGCCGCTTATTCTGTGCGCATCCGATATTAGAAGCAAATGTTTGTTTACTGAGCTTTAGGCAGTTGCAGGTCCAGGACAGCCTGCATAATGCGGTCGGCAATCCATTCTCGCCGATTGTCGATCCCTGCCGGGGCCTTAAGCATTTCTGAAGTTAAGGGCTTGCCAATAACGACGAAAAGCTTCCCCCAGCCTTTTGTAAACATATGTTTCGTTCCATTGACTTTAATGGGAACGATGGAGGCCTTACTTTTTTCCATTAAAAGAACCATCCCGGGCATCCCTTTTTGTATTGTCCCGGTTTTTGAACGTTTTCCTTCGGGGAACAAGCCCAACACTTGCCCTTCCTTCAGAATTGCCAGGGATTGTCTGATGGCATTCATATCACCTTGTCCTCTTTTCACCGGGAAAGCCCCCAGAGTATTAAACACCTTTCCTAATAAGGGTAAAGAAAACAACTCCTCTTTAGCCATAAAACGAACAGGACGCGGCAGACTAGAGGCCGCCACAATAGGATCCCACATACTAACATGATTAATTGCCAAAATCACCGGGCCTTCAAGAGGCAGATTCTCAACCCCCTGAATTTTCCACCCCATTAGTTTGAATTGCAGGCGAAACATTCCTTTAGCAACGTTGTATAACGTCATTACTATCCCTCCTGTGCTAAACGAAGGATTTCTGTGACAATATCCTCAACCTTTAAGCCAGTGGTATCCAGAATTTTCGCGTCTCGGGCAGGCTTTAAGGGAGACACTTCCCGCTCCATGTCCTGACGATCACGTCGCTGCATATCTTGGGCCACTTCTTCAATGGAGACATTGCGGCCGGAATTCTGGAGCTCAATCCATCGGCGCCTTGCTCGTTCGTCAGCTGAAGCCGTTAAAAAAATTTTGAGATCTGCCTCCGGCAGTACATGGGTGCCGATATCCCGGCCATCCATAACTACTCCGCCTCGAGCCGCCTCCATACGTTGAAGCTCAACTAACCGTTCTCTCACCTTTGCATATGCAGCAACCGTTGCAACAGCTCGGGAAACTTCCGGATTTCTGATGGCTTGGGTTACATTTTGACCATCACACCATACGAGACGTTCATCGGAATGGTCTAACATCACCTCAGTTCTTTGCGCAATTTGACTTACTTGTTCCTCATCGTTAATGGGAATTCTGCTTGATAAAGCTTTATACGCTATGGCCCGGTACATAGCACCGGTATCGACATAAAATAAATTCAGCCCTTTGGCCACGAGTTTAGCGACCGTACTTTTTCCTGCTCCGGCAGGACCATCAATAGCGATTTGCAGGTCATGTTGTTTTCTATGTGCCACAATTATACTCCTGTCTGTTCAAAGAATATTCATAGTTTTATAAAATTAAGGTGATTTCACAGTATCCTATTAAAGACCCTTTATATTTAAATATATTACACAAATTATAACATACGACTTTGAAGCCAAACAATCCTTCGTTTTATTGCCTAAAGTTTAAGGCCTTCTTATTATAGATTATTAATTTTATTCGGGAAACTATTCAACACTTTGCATCTATTTCTACTCTAAAAAACGTTAAGTGAACTCGTTCCGCTAAAGCTGAATAAAACGAGAAAACAGAACTGATGCCGCTTTCTCTAGTGCGGCTTCAGTTCTGTAGGCATTTTCCCTTCTGCCATAGATCGCTTTTGAAACCTACGGCCTGGCTTTCTTATTATGGGAAGAGAGTTCAAATTTATAGCCATTAATCATTGAGGAAATTGTCCCGTCATCATCTAAAATGTCTTGGCGGAAAACCATATACAAGTGTCCGATTAAGAAGACAGCGTATCCCCAGGCCAAAAAATGGTGTAAATTACGTACCTGATACTCATTGCGTAAAAGAGGAACCACCCAGCCAAAAAGGGTCTGAATTATTCCGTTCGGATCTCCTCCCCCGCGCATCGCTAAACCCGTTACCATAATAAGCAAACCGCCGACCCATACAAAAAAGAAATACATTAACTGGGCGAGGGCATTATGACCCACGTGCTCCGCGTGTTCTCCAGTCATGAAGGTATAATATTTAAAGGTCGTAACAGCATCCCGCCAAAACTCTTTCTTCCAAAGTCTCATTTTAGAATACTCATTGCCTGCCCAAAACCAATACAGTCGAAAAAGCATGTTGGCCATAAAAATAAAGGCAAATATTCCGTGCCAATAACGGACTCTTCCCATAAAGAAATGTCCAACAGCTTCACCTGGAGTATCCAAAATAGGATGTCCGATGTACATTCCCGTTAAAAAAAGAATCGTGATGGCTAATGCATTAACCCAATGAAAAAAACGCACAGGAAATTCCCAAACATAAACCTGGCTTCGAAGAATACTCATCTTAAGAATCCTCCTTAAATCACTCGAACTTTGAGAACATCATTCCCTTGAGGATTTAACAAATGAGCAGCACAAGCTAAACATGGGTCAAAGGAGTGAATCGTACGCAACAGTTCTAAAGGCTGATCTTGTCGGGCAATGGGGGTATCCAATAATGAAGCTTCATAGGGCCCCTTTTGGCCGGATGCATCTCGAGGAGAGGCATTCCAGGTTGTCGGTACAACCGCTTGATAACTACTAACCTTGCCTTGATTGATCTTGACCCAATGCCCTAAGGCCCCGCGAGGAGCCTCAGCAAAGCCGACACCTTGGGCTTGAGAAGGCCACTTTTCCGGGTCCCATTTTTCACCGTTGAAGGTCTGACTATCACCGGCTTTAATATTGGCTACTAGATCGCTGTAAAACCCTGCCAGATGATTTACCAGAAATTTAGCCTCTAAAGCTCTGGCCAATGTCCTTCCCAAGGTCGAATAGAGAGCTGTAACCGGCAGATTCAACCGATGAAGGGCATCATCAACCAAACCTTTGATTTCTTGATTGCCTTTGGCATAGGCTACAACAAAGCGAGCCAAGGGGCCCACTTCTACCGGGCGTCCCTTCCAGCGAGGTGTTTTTATCCAGCTATACCCTTTATTCTCGTCCAAATTGCTGTATGGCGGAAGTGGTCCATTATAAGCAACTTCAGTTTTTCCTTGCCAGGGATGCAGTCCGGCTTTTGGGTCATCATAACGATACCAGGAATGGGGAACAAATTCTTGAATTTGTTGAGGATCTTTGAGATTAACCTCTTCTACTTTACTTAAATTACGATCCAGAACAACTCCACCTGGAAATAGAAAACTATCCGGTTCGCGAATATCAACCGTTGGAATACCGCCATAGGCCAGATAATTTCCCACACCACCGCCATAAAGATCCTGTTTATAAAAGTTTGCGATGGCAAAAATGTCTGGTATGAGTACCTGATCAACAAAAACCTGAGCTTCATCAATTTTAGTTTTTACTAAATCCAAGCGTTCCATATTAATAACGTCATTATCATTCATATTAAGAGTGCTGGCCATCCCTCCAACCAGGTAGTTGGGATGGGGGTTTTTCCCGCCGAAAATGGTATGAATCTTCGCTATTTCTTTTTGCCAGGACAAAGCGTCCAGATAATGGGCAACGCCAACTAAGTTAGCCTCCGGAGGAAGACGATAAGCCGGGTGCCCCCAGTAGGCATTGGCAAATATGCCAAGCTGCCCGCTTTCCACAAAGGTTTTAACCTTATTTTGGACATCTCGGAAATAGCCATCTGAGGACTTTGGCCAATCGGAAATAGAACGAGCTAAAGCACTTGCTTGAACAGGATCGGCTTTAAGAGCACTTAGGACGTCGATCCAATCAAAACCATGCAAATGGTAAAAATGGATCACATGATCCTGGACAAACTGGGTAGCGGTCATTATATTTCTGATTAAGTTGGCATTTTTGGGAATACGTATATCCAAAGCATCTTCAACCGCCCGAATTGAGGCTAAAGCATGAATATGAGTGCATACTCCGCAGATTCTTTGCACAAAGGCCCAGACATCACGCGGGTCTCTGTTTTCAACGATTTTTTCGATTCCTCGAAAAACTGTCCCGGCACTGATCGCATCGGTAATCCGATTACCATCAACCACTGCTTCAATACGCAAATGTCCTTCAATTCGGGTAATAGGGTCAACGACGATTCTTGTGGTCATGGTTCGCTTCCTTTCCAACGAAACATTGAAATTTTTAATCTTTACCTTCTTTAGCCTTTTTTTCGCCGTGTTTTACAACTGCTGTCATTCCGGCATGGGCTACCACTGCAAGACCGGCGACACCGATCACATCCATCCCTACCTGATCGACATCCTTACCAAGGGCGTTGTTCGGTATTTTGGCCAGATGAGTATAGAAGGGAGTATTATCAAAAAAGTTGTTTTCCGAACATCCTATACAAGGATGCCCCGATTTAATCGGATAGCTTACCCCATCATTCCATTCAGTGATGGCACAGGCATTATAGGTCGTCGGACCTTTACAGCCCATTTTATAGAGACACCACCCTTGTTTCGCTCCGGCATCATCAAAAGACTCAACAAACTGGCCCGCATCGAAAAAAGCTCGGCGAACACAATTGTCGTGGACGCGATGCTCGTAGAATGCCTTAGGCCGTCCTTGATTGGTCAGCTCCGGAATTTCGCCGTAAGTAAGATAGTGTACGATGGTTCCCGTAATTACTTCGGCAATGGGAGGACAACCGGGAACGTCAATAACCGGCTTGTTTTTTATAACTCGCCGTATTGGTACTGCTTCTGTAGGGTTAGGATGAGCCCCTTGAACGCAAGCGTTTGTGGCACATGACCCATAGGCAATCACGGCAGCTGCTCCCTCAGCGGTTTGCTTGAGAATATCCGTTGAAGATACACCTCCAATAGTGCAATAGACTCCTCCATTCCCTAAAGTTGCGCTCCCTTCAACAACCAAAATATAACCGCCAGGATGATCCTTCATCGTTTTTAAACGTACGTCTTCCGCTTGTTTTCCGGCGGCAGCCTGGAGGACTTCCATATAGTCAAGTGAAATCATATTAAAAATTAAATCGGAGACTAATGGATGCGATGAACGCAAAAACGATTCTCCACAACAGGTACATTCCTGCAAGTTTAGATAAATAACTGGCAAGCGAGGTTTCGACTGTAAAGCCGAAACGATTTTTGGAAACTCTGTGGCCTCTAAACCCAGCATCGCTCCCATAAAAGTACAGAATTTAAAGAAGTCTCTCCTGGATACTCCTTTGCGGCGAGCCCATTGGTAATAGGTTTCAGATTTCGACAAATAGTCTCCCTCCCTCAGTCTAAGCATAGCAGTCCCGGATTTTTTACGTTCTTTAGTGTTTGTCATAAAATGAAAATTATTCCAAAGGAAAACTATTACAAAAAATAATAAAGGCGTTCTCGCTTCACTAGTATATAGTGGAGTGAGAGCGCCTTTATTTAATGAATAAACTCTTACAGCCTGGTTAGACAAATTTAGCGGCAATTAAGGTTGCAATAATATTGTTTAAGGAGTGCAGCGCAACATTAGGATAAAGAGATTTGTATTTATCGTAAAGATAAACTAAAGCGATCCCAAGAATAAAGCGCGGGATGAAACCGTAAGCCTGAAAATGGAGTCCCGAAAAGATTGCCGCACTAATTACGGCAGCTGTCCATTTACCGCAATAAGTTCTAAGGCTTCCAAAAATAAGTCCCCGGAACATGGTTTCTTCCACTAAAGGTGCTAAAACACCCGCCAGAAGTAAATTTAAAACTAAGGCAGCTCCCGAAGATTGTCCCAGAAGCTTAGTATAGACATCTGTCGTTGGCGGGGACATTCCTTGTTTATATAAGAAAATAGCATAGGCAATATTGAAAAGCCAGGTAATCCCATAAATTCTCAAAATGTTAGGCAGGGCTTTCCGCAGAAAAACCGGCCGCCAGCCAAAGTCGGACCATTTCCAATGTCGAAGCTTTTTAACCAGCCAAATCAAAAGAACAAATGAAAACTGGGTTAGAAAAGCATTTAAGTACATCAATACCCGTTCATTGGGCCACCATTTCATCAACCAGACAGTTCCCAAAGCCAGAATAATATAGATCACGGCAATTCCAATCATAACTGCCAGTAAGTCGACCCAGTTTAAGGTGCGTTTTCGTGCAGGAGGTTCTAAGAGCTCTGAGTATTCGTGATATTTAAGTCCTTCGTCCATATACACTCTCCCTTTTATGGTTTTACACATAGTTTAATGGCAAATATCTCAGACTAACACTTAAGGGAGGAATAGAAATGCATTCCAATGAAACGACACTACAAGTTTACCATCGCCATTTTAAAATTCCCGTAGAACGCTATTTAAATACCGTAACTGATTTTTTAGATCCCTGGGACGAACGCGCTTACCAGCACTTTGTTCAGCAGCACCTTAAAACAATCGATGATCATGGCATCGTAGGCATGGTTCGCCAAGATAAGGATGAAAACTATGTTTATCTTGATGCAGCAGTACGATACCCTATAAACCATCCGACAGACGTTGAAAAGGTAGCGGATTAAATGATCTAACCTTGAAGAAGCTGCTTCAAGTCTTGGACACTGGAAACAAAATAGTCCGGAGCTGCAGTTTCCAATTCTTCAAAAGTCCCGTAACCATAGCCCACAGATATAACCTTAATATTGTTCGCTCTGGCGCCTTGAACATCATAGAGACGGTCACCGATCATTACCGTTTTAGACCGGGATTGGGGAGAAACACTTTTTAAGACTTCACGGATCAAATCGTCCTTCTCCACAAATCTTCCACTCAATTCGCTGCCCATAATTTCAGAAAAACTATCGTTCAAAGAAAAATGCTGCAGAATTTTTTCCGCAAAGACCTTCGGTTTTGAAGTGGCCAAAAAATGCTGACAGCCTTTTTCCTTTAATAAGTCCAGCAGTTCAGGAATACCGGGGTAGACCATATTTTCATACATTCCAATCTCTTGGAAACGCTCGCGATAGAAGGTGACAGCCTTAGTTATTAAGTCTTCGTTGTCTGACTGAAGAAGAACTTTAAAACTAGCTTTTAAAGGCGGCCCAATAACCCACTCTAACTCGTCCTCATGGGGATAGGCAAAACCAAGTTTTTGCAGGGCATACTGTACAGAGCGAGTTATTCCTGGTTTAGGGTCTGTCAACGTCCCGTCAAGATCCCAAAGCAAATTATCAAAACGCACAACTGGACCTCCTCGTTTTTTCCTTATATTACCCGGATGAAATTCTCCAAAATGGCTAATCTAAAACGTAAGAAAGGGGGATAAACTATGTTCTGGCAAAAACAACACTACCATTCTCATGGATTACTCTTTATCCTGAGCCTTATTGCAGCCTTTATGTTAGGCCGCAAATCCGAACAATATGGCTACACCATCGTTTCACGAGGAAGCGGTTACTCAGATTCAGATGACGACAATAACGAGATGGGAATGATGAACGATTCCCAGACAGAGAATAACTATCAAAGTTAGTCAGCAATGAAGCTATACCTTAAGCCCGTCACATATCCTTAATATACTTTAACTATCAAGCAAGTGACTATAACCCATGACTTTTACTATACCTAACTTAACACTAATTTACCAGCCGAAATCAAAAACTCCGAGTCTTCTCGGAGTTTTATCTATTTTTATTATTCCAAAACGAAACAAATCCTCTTCGTTCCCGACGCAAGTGATCTTCAATAGGGTCCTGGCGAAAATATGTCATCTTCTTCACCGGTACATAGGCTAAACCGCTGTCGAGAGACAAGGGGGGATAGATCCGCAAAAGATCAGGCCATTTTTCCATTGATTCTGAACCTAAATGATGAAACAGGGCAACAACCTTTTCCACTGTTTCAGCAAAAAGCTGCTTCATAGTCATCTCAAAAGTTTCTCCCGTTACCGGGTGCTGCCAATGTAGGCGGGAATCCAAAAAGCCTAAATTAAAACGCTGAGGATAAAATAAAGCCTCCTGTTGTTCAACCGTAGGATGCCCTAACCGCCGGTAGAGAGCCAAGATTCTTCGAGGTGTAGACCAGCGAAAGAATGTCTGAAGGAAGCGATGATTGCGCCAAGCCGTCATAAAATGCTTTTCAAGGCTTTTGTCACTTTTACCGGCGTAATAATCGATCAGCAATTGCAGAGCTTCTTGTCCAGCTGTCCCAGCTTCGCGCCAAAGATGAATTAAATCTGAGGGGTACTCAAGAGGATCAACAGTTTCCAGCCAAAGATCAATAGCCGTCTCGAAAAGACGATGTCGGAATACTGCCTTTCCCCGCTCCTCAGCACTCTCTGCAAAGTAATTGCCGCTCATATAATAGACCATTGGGTGGAAGGTGCTGTCTGCAATAAGATGAGTCAGCATTCCCAGGAGGAAGACCAGCAGTGACTGCTTCTTATCTTGAACAAGTGCCGTTTTCGTAAGTTCAATCAACGGAAACAAGGTATTCTCTCCATTTACCCCGTGGAGTTGGTTTCCTATACCTTCGATGCGAGCTTCAGGAGGCTGTGATAAATCGTAAAAGGCAATATCATGAGCAATAGCTCCCAGATAAAAAAGGGCCGAATCACGAAGAATCATCTCTCCCAGCTGTCCTGGGACACCTTTCTGCAAAGCAGCACTGGCAATGTGCCAATGTGTCAATTCTTTCGGCACAATCCTCCCTCCTCTCCAGCCTGCCAGGGATTTTGAAACCACATTCCAGGAAAAATCGTAAGATCGTAACTAGTTTGGTAATTTAGTCAAGGACTTTTTATTACCCACAAAGACCAAAATATCTTTATCCTCAATAACAGCTTTTGCCCCCGGCGCAACTACAATCTGATCTTCTTTCTTTTTAATGGCCATAACGGTGATTCCATAATTTTTTCGAAGATCCAATTCCCCCAGGGTTTTATTGACAAAACTGGCTGACGCCTTAGTTTCAAATATACTATAATCCGGAGATAACTCAATAAAATCCAAAACGTTTGTTGCTACTAGATTATGCGCCAGTCGTACTCCCATGTCCCTTTCTGGATAAATCACTTTATCTGCGCCGATTCTTTCTAAAACTTTGCCGTGCTGCGTCGATTGTGCCTTTGCTACAACAATGATTCCCATCTCTTTCAACATCAGCGTAATCAGGATATTCGCTTCAAGATCATCCCCTATGGCAACGACCGCCACATCAAAATTTCGCACACCCAAGGCACGAAGAGTTTCCTCTTCACGAGCATCTGCCTGAACCGCATGAGTAACATTATGCATAATAAGTTGGACCGCATGCTCATTCCTGTCAATAGCTAACACATCGTGACCTAATTCGCTGAGAGTTTGAGCCACACTTCTTCCAAATCGGCCTAAACCGATAACTACAAATTGTTTACGCACATCTTCTCCCCCTAGCCTATCATAATTCGTTCATCGGGATATTTAATATGACAGATCCCTTTATTACGTTTTTGAGAAAGAACGAATGCTAATGTTAACGGGCCAACTCTGCCTATAAACATCGTTAAAATAATGGCAGCTTTACCAATTTCGGAAAGATTTGGAGTAATCCCTAAGGACAACCCTACTGTCCCAAAAGCTGAGGTTACTTCAAAAAGTAAGGTGAGTATATCGGCATGTTCTGTCAGCGAAAGAATTGAGATCATGACAAATATTAATAATGAAGCTGAAGTGGTAATAGCCCAGGCTTTTTGTATAACATCCGCCGGCAGTGATCGTCTTTTTAAAACGACTTGGGGTTCATTACGATAAGTAGCCAAAATAGAAACCATAATTGCAACAAAGGTTGTTGTTTTAATTCCACCTCCTGTTGACCCCGGTGAAGCACCAATAAACATTAGGACAATGATGGACAGTAACGTTGTGTGATGCATACCGGCAAGATTGATAGTATTAAAACCAGCAGTTCTAGGAGAAACTGATTGGAAGAATGAGGCTAAAATTTTACTTCCCAGAGGAAGAGGTCCCAGAGTCTCAGGGTTCGTGAATTCCAGCACGAAGATAATCACGGCTCCAACTAATATAAGAATACCCGAAACTTCCAAGACGATTTTAGTATGTAATTTGAACTTATGGGAGGGCGTTTGCAGATCGACTAAAACGAAAAAGCCCACCCCCCCTAATATGATTAAGGCCATAATGGTGAGATTGATAATTGGATCATTAACATAGGTTGTAAAACTGGTAAAATCACCCATAAGATCAATTCCGGCGTTGTTAAAAGCCGAAATTGAATGAAAGACCCCGAAATATAAAGCTTGTTTCCAACCAAAGTCAAAAGACCAGCGCAGAGCTAAAATAAGAGCTCCAACTGCTTCAATGATAAATGAAAATTGAATAACTGATTTCGCCAAACGCACAATGCCTTCTACAGATACCTGGTTAAAGGCCTCTTGCAAGAGTAAGCGTTCCCTGAACGTAATTCTGCGCTTTAAGATTAAGGCAAACATAGTGGCAAAGGTCATGAAGCCCAACCCGCCGATCTGGATCAGCATGAGAATAACTAGCTGCCCAAAATGCGTAAAGGTCTTTGCCGTATCCACAACGACTAATCCTGTGACACACACTGCCGAAGTCGCTGTGAAAACTGCATTGATGAACGACAGCCCATCTCCATTAGTATTCGCAATCGGTAAGGTAAGCAGCAGTGCGCCGCATAAAATGACTGTGGCAAAGCCCAATACTAATACCCGAGATGGGGTCATTAGCTTACCCAGTATCTTCACCCCATTTCTCTCATGACTTAAATGCCTTAAATTTAGTAGTTAAGCGACGGAACCTGAGGATTTTATGTATAAAATCCCATTGATATTTATCATAACGCAAATAATCCTTGATATAAACACTTGATTTTTTAAACAATTGCGTCAAAGTAGCTCTCTATCATTTCATTATTACAAAAATTTATATTGAAATGTTATTATAATCCATTAAATCCATAATTTTAAAAATATAAAGAGCAGCGGCAAACTTAAACCAATCGAGTTTACTGCTGCTCCGAGAGACACTTTCATAAGCAGACTAATGGAAAACAAGCAATAATTTATCGCATCCCCAATAGACGACCATACCAAAAAGAATTCCAAGAAAAAGATTAGGCACTCTACGGGCAAATAGAAATGTAAAAATTCCTGCCCATAAATAGGGATTATTAAGTACAATCGTTGATCCTCCGGGAGTAACCAACTCTGGAATAACCAAAGCTGCCAGAGCAACACTTAAAATGAGGTAAATTTTCCCTGGAAGGAGCAGCTTGAAAATAACTGCTAAGGTTCCGGCAAGAATATAAGTCATCAGGTTCTTACGAGACAATGAAGAAGCCGTCAAGATAATAAAAAGTGCTAAAAGAGCAAATTGAAACCCCGAGAACTGAACCGGCAGCCACTTACCGATTAGTCCGCCCAAAATCGTAAAGATAACCCAGGAGGCATAAGCACCGGAATTGATTCCCAACATAATTCTCCGGCGCTGTTCTTCTCCTGCCACTTCCTTGAGAATTCTGGAATTCAGGACAAAGGTCTCATCCGTTAAACCCTGTGCCAGCCCCAACGACCAGGTTAAAGATCTTTCCGGGAAAAAATGCACAACCGACAGACTCATAAGCACGTGACGAATATTTACAATCAAAGTGGTAAGACCTATCATCCAGGCGGTAGCACCTTGGTGGAGCATTTCAATAGCAATAAACTGCGAAGCACCGGCAAATACGAAACAGGACATCAGTCCTGCTTCCCAAACACTAATTCCAAACTGTGTTGCCAAAATCCCAAACGTCACGGCTACAGGGGCATAGCCAATGGCAATACTCAAAGACTGACGCAAGCCAAAGGCAAACCCTTGATCGCTATCCTGTATCGGCACAGAATTCATAGAATAACCTTCTTAATAACTTCTAAAAAATCAGGGAATGAGACATCTGCCGCAGTCATGTTGTCCACGCTGACTCCTCCTTGAGAAAGCATGCCGGCTACAGCCCAAGCCATAGCTAAGCGATGATCGCCAAAACTGCTCACTTCTCCGCCTCGCAGCGTTCTTTGGCCATGGATTCTCATTCCGTCAGGCAATTCCTCTATCTTGGCGCCTAAAGCATTCAAGCCTTCCGCAACTCGTGCTATACGGTCAGTTTCTTTGACCCTTAATTCGGATGCATCCCGAATGACTGTCTCTCCTTCCGCCAGACTTGCGGCCAAGGCTAAAATCGGAATTTCATCAATCAGGCGTGGAATCAGATCTCCTCCAAGCTCAATTCCTTTCAAATGTGCTGGCCGAACTCGTAAGGTCGCTCTTGGTTCACCACATATTTCTGAACTCTCCAAAAGTTCAATGTCTGCTCCCATAGCTTTTAAGGCATCGATAATTCCGGTGCGAGTTGGGTTTATTCCGACTTCCGGCAGAAGGAGCTCACCCTTTTCAGCCAAACTTCCTAAAACAAGAAAAAAGGCTGCGGAGGATATATCTCCCGGAACGGAAACCTCCTGGCCCGTTAACCTTCCGCCGCCCTGAAGTTTCACCAGGTTACCGGCGCTGTGAACTTCCACTCCAAAGCCCCTGAGCATTCGTTCGGTATGATCCCGTGATCGAGAGGGCTCTTGTACACTCGTCTCTCCCTTTGCTCTTAATCCTGCTAAAAGCAGAGCAGATTTGACCTGGGCCGAAGCAACCTCGGTCTGAAATGACTGCCCCTGCAGTTGACCGCCTTGCATCGTTATTGGTGCCAAATTACCGTCACTTCGTCCCAAAATACGGGCGCCCATTTGCTTTAGAGGCTCTGTAACACGCCGCATAGGGCGTGAGCGCAGAGAATCGTCACCTGTCAAGGTAATAGAAAAGGGACTCCCTGCCAACACGCCCAACATGAGCCTGAACGTCGTCCCAGAATTACCCGCATCCAAAATAGTTGTTGGTTCTCGCCACTCGTCCATACCTTGACCATGAAGCCAAACTTCAGTTCCTTGTCTTTCCCAGTCTACCCCTAGTTCTCTTAAACATCTTAGGGTGCTTAAACAATCTTGACCCAGTAAAAAATTCGTAACATGAGTTTCCCCCAAGGCCATTCCGCCTAAAAGCGCTGCCCGATGAGAGATGGATTTATCTCCGGGGACTCGAATTTCTCCCTTAACGCCGGTGATCGGCTTAACAAAAACGCCTCCCATTGGAATTCCCCTTTCCACTGTAGCATATCGCAGAAATATTATTACGTTAACGTCAAGAATTATAATTATACCTATCCAATCGTAAGACTCCCACTTCTACAAGGAGAGTGGTTCCCATACCTTACTTCGGTGGGGGTAGTGTCCATCCCTTCAGCGCGATAGAATTTGTTGATGTTCAGCTTTAGCTGAACGAGTTCACTTGAATCAAAGAGCTGCTCGAATCGTGTGGGCAATTCGAAAGACGTCAGCTATTTTCTCCCCATCTCCTTGCTCTAGATATTCCCGGAATTCTTTAAGCCTCTTTTCCCAAAGGGTTAGGCCCTCAAGAATTGTCTCGGAATTTCTAACCATGATTTCCTTCCACATCTCAGGGGAGCTGTCTGCTACACGTGTAATATCCCGAAAACTCCGTCCTGCTAAAGATAACAACGACTCACCGTCAGGGGAAGCATCTTTAGCCGCTAAAGACAGTGTAACTGCTAAAATATGAGGAATATGACTCACCATAGCAACTTCACGGTCGTGATCCAAAGGCTCTCTGAATTCTACCCTAGCCCCAAATCCCTGAACAAGTTGAACGATTTTGTCCACAACGATTGCCGGGCAATCTGCTGAAGGAGTTAAAACGTAAGGATAGCCGCGGAAAAGATCTTGATTGGCCGCTTCAAACCCGGACTGTTCAGAGCCCGTCATAGGATGACCACCGACATAATAAACGTCAGATCCCCTTAAACCTTCTTGATATTTATGACAAACCTCAGACTTAATACTCCCCACATCTGTGACAATGGCTCCTTGAGGAAGTTTTAGGGCGAAGTGATTAAAGCCTCTAACTAATTCTTTAAGCGGAAGGGCTAAAACAACAAGATCAACATCCAGATGCTCTGGTACTTCTGCCCAGCCTTCTTGGATCCAGCCTCGTCGAATCGCTTCAATAATACTTGACGTTTCAGGATCAACGGCAACAACCTGCCAGCCGAGCTGGTGTAACGCACCGGCCCAGGAACCGCCGATTAGTCCTAAACCAAAGATGCAGGCCTTCGGAATCCGAAGGCCTGACCATCCTGGTGTCAACATGACCGCGGCAGGTTTCAACACAAGCTCACATCCCCTAGGGAACGGCCAAGGGCTTTGCTTAATCCGATGAGATCATCCATCATCAGTTTAAACGTTTCCGGGGTTAACGACTGCTTCCCATCAGATACTGCCTTCTCCGGCTGAGGGTGAACTTCAACGATCAGGCCATCAGCACCGGCGGCCAAGGCTGCTTTTGCCATTGGATGAACCAATTGCCAGCGCCCTGTTCCATGGCTGGGGTCAACGATAACCGGTAAGTGAGACAGGGAATGCAGTGCCGGGACCATCGTCAAATCAAGAGTATTACGAGTATACGTTTCAAAGGTGCGAATTCCGCGCTCACAGAACATGACTTGGTAATTGCCGCCATCCATAATATACTCTGCCGCCATCATCCACTCTTCTAAGGTAGCTGAAGGGCCTCGCTTCAATAGAACAGGTTTTCCGCATTTGGCAACTTCTTTAAGCAGGTTGAAATTTTGCATATTCCGGGCACCAATTTGCAGAATATCGGAGTAATGGGCGATCAAAGAAACGTCTCGGGCATCGATAACCTCCGTCACGACCAGAAGTCCTGTTTCTTCCCGGGCATCTGCTAAATAGCGCAGCCCTTCTTCTTCCAACCCCTGGAAGGAGTATGGAGATGTTCGCGGCTTGAACGCTCCGCCGCGCAAAAAGGTTGCCCCTGCTGCGCGAACAGCATGAGCCGTTTCTATGATCTGCTCTCTGCTTTCAACGGCACAGGGGCCAGCCATCATATGAACCTGACGGCCACCAATTTCATGGTCACCAATGCGGATAATACTATCTGTGGGATGAAACTCGCGGCTGACCAATTTATAGGGCGCTAAAATAGGCACTACTTTCTCGACCCAAGGCAAAGCTTCTAAATCAAGGGCCTTAAGTCGAGTGCGATCTCCAACCGCACCCATTATTGTCTTCTCGACTCCTTCAGAAAGATGGATTTTAAAGCCCTCTTCCGTCAATCTTGTGGATACTTCTTCGACCTGCTCAGGTGTGGCACCTTTTTTCAAAACAATAATCATTTCAGACCTACCCCTTTCAACCATACTACTTTTTTACTTGGTTTATTCACTCACTACCATCCTGCTTAACCATTGTTTTCAACCTAAAATGTTCGCAATCTCTCGGAAAAGTTCTTATCCTACCTCCTCTGACACAGGCAGCTGCAAGCTGCTGCACTTATGCTTAAAAAATATATCGCATAGCGGCATGGGAGGCTGATGATAGTTACAAAAAAACACCCCAAATGAAGAGGGTGCTTTACTCCGATTATAACTGCGCCCATCCTACTATCCTACGATCCTTTATTTGTCCTCTAAGGATTCCCCATTAAAAAAATACCATCCTACTTAAGCTTTGCCTAACAAAGCCAATTCATTCACCGCTAGGGTAATAAATTGAAATTATCTTACCACATAAGAGGCTGTCCCTACAACCCCCTATGAAAAATCAGATTATTCAATCGTTTCCAAAAGATCCTTGCGTAAACTTGCAGCTTCTCTGAGAAAAATATGCCGAATTTCCTTTTGCGTACAGGATGTATTGACATGAAGCAAGACCCGAATGCAGTGGGACAGAGAACCAGGCACTGGTATTTCCGTGGCACAAAGTAAAGGAACTAGCTGCCAGCCGATCTCCCTGGCGCTGGATGCTGGAAAATCCGCATTTAAGTCTGACGTCACGGTAAAAATTGCACTAACTAGATCTTCAGTGCTCAGCTTATTTTCTTTAAGAATCATCTGCAAGAGCTCCTTTGTTGCCTCTCGAATCTCTCCTGCATCGTTGTTCATAACGGTGGTTGCACCGCGTATTCCACGTACCATATCTGTTCCTCCTTTAATCCTTAGGAGCAACGCGATGCCCCAACCCTACCGCTACTTCGTCTAAATGAAGAAGCCCGATGCCAAAGAAGACAGCAACACTCAAATGGTCGTCTTGACGTGCGATTCCGATTTTACCACCAATATTTAAACCCATAGCTTTATTCATAATTTGGCTTAAGGCCTCACGTGTGGCACCTGCTACGGCACCTTCGTCTCCATGGGTTTCGTGAATAGCCCCTTCGCGTTTAGCCGCTACGATAGCTCGTTCTACAATCTTGCGTACTGAATTAATATACTCGCCGCCATAATCAACAGCAGCAGTTTTAACACCCTGTCTCTGATAGTGTTCCTTGAGGTGAGTTTCCTCGTCTCTGCTCTCTGTCATGGCCATTTTTAAAGCGGCAAGGGCAATTTTCTTACTTTGTGCCATCATTCCGTCCTTCCTTTCCTATCATGTCCTTAATAACTCCTACCATTCTGCCCTCCTTCTCTTCAAGGCAAGTTCCATCGTCTGATGATTGCATTATAGTCCACCGGTTCAGGATTTGCAATATTATGGGCTAACCTGGAAGGTCTGAACAGATCCTGGTAAGACAATCACTTGCGTCTGGTGCGGCTCTTTTAATCCGCCATCGTTCTTGATAATCTGAACTCGTATTATCTGGGATAAGCCCGTGCCATCCAGTTGAATTTGGCCCCTTTGAGCAAGCACCTTCTGTTCTCCCTTCATCAGAGTTGCTATTTCTTTGCCATTTTGCAAGACGCGGATGGGTGCTTCAGGGATCGGCGTTAAGGTTAATTGCCATAATTTTGTCGACTCATTGGCAGCAAGAGAAGGCAAATCCAAAGGAGGAGACTCTACTTTCGAGGCGACAGATATGTAGAATTGCAGGGGATCACGAGCAACACTTAACTGCATAACAACAAGCATTACGGAGACTAAAACCATGACCCGGATAATTCGCCGTTCTCCATTTTGAACACTGCTCCAAAGCTGTTCCATCATTGAAACTTTTCTACGCACAAACACCACCTCAGAAAAAGTTTATGCGCCAAGTATCTCTATCAGACCAGAGAACAGACTTCTTCACCAGCTGCACGTCCGGCGCGAAAACCCATGGCGAAAGCAGCCTGCAAATTATAACCTCCGGTTATTCCATCAACATCAACCACTTCTCCTGCCCAGTACAGCCCCTCAATTCGTTTGGAAGCCATGGTTTTAGGATTAATTTCTTTAACATCAACCCCGCCGGCAGTGACAATTGCGGTCTCAAGAGAGAGGGTATCGGTTATGGTGAGAGTGAGCTCTTGCAGTAAAGTAAGCAACGTTTTTCGATCTTCACGATTGATTTGATGGACAACTCGTTCAGGATTAATTCCGCTTAACTGAATCATCACCGGGATCAAGCTTTGGGGCAGAAGGTCTTCAAGTGCATTTTTAAATTGTTTATTGCTATACTTTTGAAAATCCCTCTGAAGGCGCAGATCAAGTTGTTCCCTGGTCAAAGCCGGTTTCAAATTAATTCGCAGCTGAACAGTCTCTCCCTTACGTCTTTCTTCGCCTGCTTGCCGGCTTAGGGTTAGGATAATGGGGCCGGATACTCCGAAATGAGTGAAGAGCATTTCCCCAAACTCTGTAACTTTTTTCTTTCCGCCGATCCACAAAGAAGCTTCAACATTCCTTAGAGACAGCCCTTGCAATTCCTTGACCCAGGTCTCAGCCGTTCTGAGTGGGACTAAAGCCGGTCGCGGGGTAATCACATGATGCCCCAGCTTACGGGCAAATCGAAAGCCATCACCTGTTGATCCCGTTGCCGGATAGGATGCTCCTCCTGTACAGACAAGCACAGCCCGGGCTAAAAACCGCTTTTGACCTATTCCTTGGACACCGATAACACGGTCATTCTCAACCAGAATATCCTCGATCGTAATCCCGGTAAGAATCGTAACTCCCATTTCAGTCAAATACGCAGCAAAAGCCTTGTTGACACTTTCTGCATCATCAGAAACAGGGAAAACACGCCCTCCGCGTTCAACTTTAGTCTCAACTCCATAGTGCGCAAGAAAATGTCGTACGGCTACATTATCGAAGTCCCGGAGAATCCCATGCAAAAACCGCCCGTTGCCCGGATAGTTACGAATAAAATCCGAGACATTTTCTTCATTGGTGATATTACAACGTCCTTTACCCGAAATGGCAATTTTTCTGCCTAAGCGTTCTTTTTTCTCAAGCAAAAGAACCTTTGCACCGCTTTTCGCGGCTTGACCGGCTGCCATCATGCCGGCAGCGCCTCCGCCAACAACAATTACCTGATAGTCCTTCATCCTAATTTCCTTTCATTCACTTATCATTAGATTATCTGTATCTCTTGATCCGTTTATTTGATTTAACATATACTTTATTAGTAAGTACGTTTTTCTTCCCTACCTAATTAAAAGTCATTCAAGGTCCGAGTTTTGCCCTTAAAACCTGACTGTGCTAAAATTATCCCTACTTAAACTATTTACATAAAAGGTCTTCTTTATAAACAATTCAGGAAAACCTTTTGCGCTTCACTGAGTAGCCATAAAAATTGAACAGAACTAAATATTTTAGGAGGAATGTTTCATGAGTCTTGACAACCGCACCGCTATTTTAGCCCGAATTTCCGCTTCAGTAGCCTGTAATGCCCTTGCTTCACTTCGTGTAGCGATTATGGAAGCTTTAGAAATGGGTATCAATAAGGCAGACATTACCGAGGCAATAAACTTAGCCTTTGAAATTCAGCAGCAACCCATTAACCATGCAACTCATCTTACAGAACAGCTTTTGCGCGAACCCATGAAAAAGCCCCACCAACACGGTGCCCATTGCGATTGCGGATGCGGCGGTCACCATGTGTAAGCAGGGGCACAAGGTATGGTAAGCTTTTATCAAGCGATTCAATCCATTCATAATCCGCTGATTGATTATTTCTTTATTCTGCTTAGCTTTTTAGGCAGTGAGCCAAGTTATATTTTTCTAATGACCGTCATTTATTGGAATATTGATAAGCGTTTTGGTTTTAGACTGGCTATCCTATTCTTGACGTCTATGGCTTTAAACGGATTTTTCAAGGATATATTTAATGCCCCTCGTCCCATTGGGCAACCCGGTATTCGCTCTCTCTATCTTTCTTCGGCAGCAGGCAGTTCTTTCCCAAGCGGACATAGTCAAGGAGCGGCTACCTTTTACCCCTATATTTGGAACCGTTGGCGATCCCGTAAGATCTGGCTGGGAATTAGCGCCTTTATGATCCTTGGAATTGGCTTTTCCCGCCTTTATCTTGGCGTGCACTGGCCTCAAGATGTCTTAGGGGGCTATTTGCTGGGGGGTATGGTGGTTTTCGGGTTTCAAAAGATCGATGAGCGCTTGTTAAAACTTCAAATGTCCCTTGGTTTAAAACTCTTCTTTTCCTTCTTAGTCCCCTTGTTGTTTCTCTTGCTGTATCATACCCAGCAGGGACTGCAAATGATTGGTTTTGTTACCGGTTTCACCTGCGGACATTTTTTAGAGGATGTTTATCTGGACTACCGTGAACGTACCCTCCTGGTCCCCTCAATCTTCAAAACTCTCCTTGGCCTTTGCGTTTTAGGACTCTGGGTCTGGCTCTGGCATTCGCTTACCCGCATTTATCCTTGGATCTATCTTCCCGTCCTTTCCGTCGGCGGCTTATGGACGTCCTTTGGGGCTCCCTGTCTCTTTCGGTATTTTAAATGGGAAACCCCTTTAAAGGAAGAAAGAACTTCGTCCCTTGGGATCACTCGTTGAACAGACCAGACATAACTCCGTATTGTCAAAAATACGTTTTCCACACTGTTTGCAATACAAAGGGCTGCCTTCATGAATCAGTACCTTACCCGTTAAAAACCGATAATTTAGCATTTTAGTAGAATAAGACAAAGCCTCAATGCGGCAGACATCCAGACAACGATTACAATGGACGCATTTCTGAGGCTCAAGGATAAGCCGCTGGGATAATATTTTATCTTCCAGAGGTGACTCCTTGGCCGCCGGGTCAGGATCCCATTCCTCTGTTTTTTGCAGAGCACCCTGGGGACAAATCGAGGCGCAAACTCCGCAATTCGTACACAACCTGGAAACTGACAAAACTCTAAATGGTATCTTTTCATCTTCGTCTTTTTCCAGAGCCTGCAGCAAACCCTGTCGGCTCTTAGGAATTGGATAGGTCTGATCGGCCGTTAAGTTCGGTAACCAATGTTCAACCTGTTTCATGCTTTTTTGGCGCCAATTATCCAAGGAAAAACTCCGTTTAAACGATTTAGGAGCTTCTATACCCTTAGAGTCTCTGCCATCGTCCGGTCGTACTTGGATATGAACCGGCGCATGATCCGGCCAGGACGAATGCACTTGCTTAAAGGCTTGGACGCTGACAGTACAGGCAGAACGATCCTCGCAAGCTGAACATACTCCTGTAACCAGAGTTACAGGTTTTTTCTTCGCCCAAAGAATTAAGGTCACCCAGCCATCTATATCAAACATACCTAAACAAGGAATCTCAAAACCTCCGGGAAGAGCCTTTGGACAATTCAAACGGATTTCATCGGTCTCTTCAAGATATTCGTAGAGCTTATCAATCTGAGTATCAACAAAACCATCACTTGGACAAACGGCCATACAGGCTCCACATTCGGAACATTTCTGGGCATCAAGCTGTCGGTATTCAGAAATAGCCTGGTAGGGGCATACCTCAATACATAATCGGCAGGTATTCGTATAAGCTTTTTTAGTATTAAGACAATTTCCGTTGTGATAAACTACTTGGCAAGTCATATTTAGACCTCACTGTTCTATACTTTTTCATTCCAAACAACAGTCTGTTCTAAACGCTTTGAAGTAAAAGAGGCGGGAAACACATCATCTAGTGTTTCCGCCTCTGTTATTTGTACTTACGAAGCAAATCTTTTGCCAATTCATTCTCCACACCAACTAAGTGATCCAGCATCAATTTTTGAGCTTGTTCAATATCGTGCAATCGTATCGCTTCGTAAATGGCAAAATGTTCGTCATACAATCTCTGTGGCTTTTTTTTATCAGATGCAAGTATATCACGACTGGTTTTCAAAGTTATGCGCATGGTATCTGAAATCGTGTTCATAAGACGAATCAAGATCTTATTGTGGGTAGCTTTAGCGATGGAATAATGAAAATGGTGATCGGCTTCTTCTCCGGTTCGTTCTAATTGAAGATCAGTTCGCATAAGTTCCAGATATTTGTGCATCTCGGCGATCTCATCCTCTTCTGCTCTCTCCGCTGCTAATCCGGCAGCTTGCACCTCAAGAACCTTTCGAGCCTCATAGAGTTCTAAATCAGAATCTTTTTCAATGAACAGCATCCAGGCTAAAGGAGCTACTACCGAATCAACGTTAACCTGTCTGATATACATTCCTTCTCCGGAACGAACCTCGATAAGTCCCATTAGTTCCAGGGCACTTACTGCTTCACGGATGGAGGATCGACTAACTTTAAAACGTTCAACCAACTCACGTTCCGATGGTAAACGGTCTCCGGGTTTCAGATGGCCATCGATGACAAGTTGACTGATTTGATCTACAATCTGTTCATAAATTTTTTGGGTTTTTATGGGTTTTAAAATCACCCTATTCACTCCTTGTTAACACTTTCTCCTCCAATAGCTAAGAATTCACAATTCTATATGAATATTCTATCATACTTTTTAGTTTAGCATGAGTATTGGGGAAAATCCAATATTTTCTATAATAAAAGAGGAAACACTAGTTGATTAGTGTTTCCATTTAGTTTACCGTCCTCTAAATAACATCCTATAGTTTTAGTTTGAGGTTAGAATTACTTCGATCCTTTTTTACCGGCACGATAGGATTCGGCCAGGATTTGAACCGTATGCATAACTTGTTCCTGAATACCCGCATTTTCGACACCGCTCTGCAGCTGTAAGCGACAAGCAGGGCAACCGGTAGCTACAGTATTCGTTTGAGTTTGAGAAATATCGGCAATTTTGCGATCCGAAATCTTAACTGAAAGATCCGGGTGAACCAAACTAAACGATCCAGCCATACCGCAGCAACGACCAGGCTCTTTCATTTCTATCAATTCCACTCCGGGGATACTTTTGAGAATCTCTCGAGGTTCTTTATTAATACCTTGTCCACGATTTAAATGGCAGGGATCGTGATATGTCACCTTACGGTCAACGCGACCCAGGCCTTCTTTCTTAAAGGGTACTTTGTGGATCAGAAACTCCGAAATATCATAGGATTTTTCCGACCACTTCTTGGCCAGAGTGCTGAATTCCGGGTCATTCTCCAAAAGCTCCATAAACACATGTTTCCAAGCTGTTCCTCCTGAAGAACAAGCAACAACTAAAGCATCTGCACCCAATCGTTCAAAGGCTCGTAAGTTTCGTCGTGCAAGTGCACGGGCTGACACAGTGTCTCCATTTACTGATGCTGGTATCCCACAACAACCTTGTCCTCGAGGAATAACAACTTCAATGTCATTTTCTGTCAAAACTTCAACGACAGCTTTACCGATATCCGTGTAAAAATAGTTGATCATACATCCTGTAAAGAAAGCAACCCTCATTTTAGGATTTTTAACCTTGACAACTTCAGGCAGCTCAGAGCGTAAAGGACGTTTAGCGAGCATCGGAAATACTTTTTCTGTTCCAATGCCTATGTCAAAACGCATTCGGGCAAGGCGGTCACTTTTGTGAGGTAAATGCTTTAAAGCGACCCCTTGAAAAACGCTGCCTGTTTTCATACCAAAATCAAAAAGACGCTGCATCTTCAGGGCTGTAAAGGCGATCTTTTTAACAGGATGCAGACCCTTTTTACGAACCGCTTCTGCTCTAGCCGCCAAAATAATTTTATCAAAACGAACTCCACATGGACAATTTTGGTTACAAGCCATGCATGTGGTACAAAGAGAAAAACGCTCAGCCATGCCTTCTGTCATTTCTGCCTCGCCTGAGAGAATAAATTCTGCCAGGCTTATTTTCCCTCGTGCAACTCCAACTTCTTGGCGCGTTTCCTTATAAATTGGGCAAACGGCCTGACAGTTGCCACATTTCATACATTTATGGAGTTCCTCGTTAATCGAATCCAAAGAATCATATACGGACACGATTAATCCCTCCTTACAATTTTGCCAGGGTTCAACATATAGTTGGGATCCAAGGCTTCTTTGATCGCCTTCAAGGCTTCTACTCCCGCTTCACCAAATTCCAAACTCAAGAAGTCCATTTTGGCAACTCCGATTCCGTGCTCTCCCGAAAGGGTACCTCCCAGAGCAATAGCCCCATGGAAAATTTCGTCGACGGCGAGATGAACTCGCTTCATTTCGTCCTCATCACGCACATCTGTTAAAATCGTCGGGTGCAGATTTCCATCTCCCGCGTGCCCAAACGTTGCAATCTGAAGGTTATACTTGTCAGCAATTTTACGGACTATTTTAAGCATATCGGGAATTTTACTCCGCGGAACAGTGGCATCCTCAAGAACTGTCGTCGGCCGTTTTTGAGCCAAAGCAGGAAGGGCACTGCGGCGTGCAAGCCAGAGAAGATCACGTTCCTGATCGTTTTTAGCCACTTTAACTTCGACGGCACCCTCTTCTTGCAAAATACGTTCTACTAATACGGACTCGCGTTCCACAACTTCTTTGTAGCCATCCACCTCACATAAGAGTACGGCTTCAGCATTCAGAGGAAGTCCGGCATGAACGAAATGCTCAACGGTTTGAATGGTCACATTATCCATGATTTCCAGGGTCGCTGGAATGATCTTATTGCGAATAATTGCTGCTATGGCATTGCCAGCCTTATCAAGGTTATCAAAAACACCTAAAACACTTTTTCTAGTCTCGGGAGCAGGGATCAATTTGACGATCATTTCTGTAATAATTCCCAAAGTTCCCTCAGCACCTGTGAAAAGAGCCACTAAATCATAACCCGTAACATTCTTGACAGTTTTTCCGCCCCAGCGAATGACCTTGCCATTGGCCAGAACAATCGTTAACCCCATTATATAATGCTTGGTAACTCCGTATTTAAGGCCTCGTAATCCTCCGGAACATTCAGATACTGACCCGCCCATAGTAGCTGTAGTGACGGTTCCTGGATCAGGGGGATAAATCAGGCCATGTTTGGCTGCTTCGTCATTTAAGGTCTGAATAATAACACCCGGTTGAACAGTAGCAGTTAAATTATCCTGATCAAATTCAAGAATCTTATTCAAGTTGAGCATCGAAAGAACAATGCCCCCCTGGATGGGAACAGTTCCCCCACTAAGATTGGTTCCTGATCCCCGAGGGTAAATCGGGACTTGATGACGCTGGGCAATTTTCACTACCTCTGCGACCTGTTCGGTAGATATGGGCGAAACTACAACATCCGGCTTTTGATGTTTCAAAGCCGCAGTTGCATCGTAGGCATAGGTCAGTAAATCTTCCTGTTCTGTAAGAACATTTTCACGACCGAGCACTTGTATAAGTTCTTCCACAACTTCACGAGCTAACATTATTTTGTTTCCCCCTTTTTAATGTCTGATTGTCAGACCACACAAAAGCAAAATAAAAAAGCAATCTTCATATCTTTGATATATATAATAATAATCTAACTGTATTGAAATTTCAATATGAGAATTTTAGATAAATGAATTGACAAATTTATATAATTAACAATTTACTTGCCAACTTACTTTACGCTGGCATGAAAACGTGGGAAAGGGTTAATTTACCCCTTCCCACGTTCCATTTTAAATGATTAACCCTTAGTGTAAGATCGGCATCATGCCAGGTACGAAGTAGGCTTGAATATAAGTCATACACATGATAAGAACCAACATAAACACAGAATGCTTAATTGTGAAGCGGAAGAGATCTGACTCTCGGCCAACTAAGTCTGTAGCTGCAGCAGCAACAGCGATGGATTGCGGAGAGATCATTTTTCCTACGACACCACCAGAGCTGTTGGCAGCAACGGTGAGGATAGGATTGATTCCCACTTGTGTAGCAGTAACACGCTGCAATTGTCCGAAGAGAGCATTGGCCGATGTATCGGATCCAGTTAAGAATACGCCGAGCCATCCTAAGATTGGAGCGAAGAATGGGAACGCATGTCCAGTAAGGGAGAAGAATAAGCCAAGGGTGTAAGAAAGTCCGGAATAGTTAGCTATATAAGCGAAGCCAAGTACTGAACCAATGGTGATAATCGGATAGATGAGACTCTTTACAGTGGATCCGGCAACCTTACTAGCTCGAGAAGGACTGATTTTGAGAATGATCATGGTGATGATACAAGCGAATAAAATGACTGTTCCAGTTGCCAGGAAGAAATCCCACTTATAATTAGCGCCATATATGGTAGGCTTATTAACAATCGGTGCAGCTTTATAAACTAAGCCATCGAGACCAGGCCAATGAGGAATCATGATAAACCATTTAAGCTGTTTGGTAACAAAATCTTTGAAAGGATTAGAGCCCCAGATTCCTACCATTACTGTAAGAACGATGAATGGAGACCAAGCCTTTAAAATTTGACCACCGGTATATTTTTGATGTTGCTCGATTTTGACGTTCTTTTCGTTCGGGAAGCGCCAAATATTCTTGGGTTTCCAGAATTTCAGCAGAATAGCCGTGCAAATTAGAGAGAAGATTGAGGCAATAATATCAGGAAGCAGAGCTCCGAGATAGTTAGAGGACCACCATTGCGCAACGGCAAAGGTAATACCGGAAACGGCAATTCCAGGGAGAACTTCTTTAGCACCTTTCCAACCGGCCATTAAAATGATCAGATACAAAGGCACAAACACGGAGAGAAATGGTAATTGACGTCCGATTGCGGCTGCAATAATATTTTGATCAATTCCTGAAGAAGCAGCAGCAGCAATAATTGGAGAACCGATTCCTCCGAAGGCTACCGGAGCAGTATTAGCAACTAAGCAAATACCTGCAGCATAAAGTGGTTCAAAACCTAATCCCACCAAGATGGAAGCGGTAATAGCTACTGGAGTACCAAATCCTGCAGCCCCCTCGAGGAAGGCACCAAAGGAAAATGCAATCAGAAGGGCTTGAAGTCGACGGTCATCCGATAAAGAGGCGATTGAACTTTTAATAATATCGAATTGACCTGCTTCAACTGTTAAGTTATATAGAAAAACCGCGGCTACAATAATCCAGGCGATCGGGAACCATCCATTGATTACTCCGAGTATACTTGCTGAAATAGCAAGGCCAACTGGCATTTTGTAAACGAGAATAACATCAATAATCGTAAATAAGAGCGTAGTAGTACCTGCAATATGCCCTTTCATTCGTTTAATAGCAAGAGCCCAAAACAGATAAAAAATAGGCAGAGAAACAGCAAGCGCAGTTAATGGAATGCTATTTCCAAGGGCAGCGTAATTCTGTGTCCATGGCATTTGTTTAATTCCACCTTTCATTTAATTATGTCTAGAGCGTTTCCAATTTAGAATTAACTTATACTACCGTTCACCCTCCTTCTCTTCTAAGATTATAGGAAATGGCTGATTGTTTGACTGTCAGACCATTAACCTGCTTAATATACTACCTCTAAAGAATGAAAATTTCAATATGCTATTAAATTCTTTGTTTCACTTATTATCAAATTTTAATAATTTTGGGACCCTATTCCGAATTTTTAGAACAAAAAATAAAAACAAAAATGATTCGAATTTTACTTTAGAGAAATATCTTATTTTTAGTAGATTTAACTATATTGTTTAATTTACAGAGCTGAACGTGAATATTAAACTAGATTTAGTTATATTTTATTCAAAACTATTTCAATATTCAAAACTCCGTTTCACAAACAATATGTAGAATTGAAAAAATGTACTGTCTCTCACCTCCCTTTTAGAATAATATAATATTGAAAAAATTACAATATGTTAGGATCTTTGTGAATAAATTATTTAGTAAGTTATTTAATTATTTTAAATTTTTTATATTTTTATATAATTTGCGAAGTTACGTTAAATCTAATGATCTCTAGCGCAGATATTTTTGTTCTATAGCCTTAAGTTCCTGTTGAAAAGATTGACTTAAACGGAATAGCAAGCGCTCCATGTCCAGGCGATGTAAAGAAATACTTTCTGGACTCAAAAATTCAATCTTACGGAATTCCGGTTTAATTAATAAAGGCAATAAATCATCGAGATTTTCTACCCTAAGAGTAAGAATAATAGGCGCAAATGCTGACTCTTGGGTTCTTCGTCCCGAGCCTTCAGTAACTGTGTAGACATCTAGACTCAAATCAACATCCTCTATCATAATTCCCTGAAGTGGGACATTTCGCAATACAGCAACCTGCTGTTCCCTCGTTGCTTCGGCTACTTGTTCTTTACTTTTGCTTCCGAAAAAGAAACGTCCGCTGTGTGCTTCACCACGAAAATCCAAACGAATCCTCACACGGACATGTTCCGTTAAAAGTTCCTCTCCGATCCGTATTTTCATCTCTGATCTCTCCGTTCTATATAAACCTACAATTTTTTTATCGTTTAAGCAAAATATTCTCCATAGGGATTATTTTCTCCTGCCTAATTTGCTATATGCTCACACTTTGTGGACATACTAACCTTATTATAAGGAAAAGGAAATGCTGTCAAAGGAGATTAGAATATGCGAAAAACTGTGGTTGCAATATTTAAAGGCCCTCAACAAACAAAAGAAGCAATTGAAGAGATCCAAGGAGAATCCTTAGCCAATAGTAAAATTTCTGTTGTTGTTCTCAGCGATTATCTGCATCAAGGAGAATTCAAAGAAGAAATTGCTAATGAGCTGGCCTACTATCCGAGCGAAATTAATCTTGACAAATTTAACGCTTGGCTTGTTCAAGCTCCCCCTTTTAACGTTCCCAATCTTGGCGAGGTGGCAGCAGCCGGACCTATAGCCAACCTGTTGATGCATCAACCCCAGGGACGTGGATTGACAGAAGCCCTCTTAGTCTATGGTATTTCTGCGGAACGGGCTCGTCATTATGAGCACGAAGTCAGAACCGGACATTGGCTGGTCCTTATTACAACCAATCATGAAAAACAAAATTCAGTCGCCAATGCTTTAGGAGCTTTTGGAGGAAAAGACATTGAAAAATGGAATACCTCCATAGATCATCCTCTTTATCCTATTGGTTAAGACCGTCCAACTAATAAGCGAAGCTTTTTTACTTCCTCAATGGTTAAAGATCGATAGTTTCCTGCTGAAAAACGTTGTCCATCCAGGGTTAAAGGCCCATAAGCTATGCGCTCTAATTGAACAACGGGATAGCCGACAGATTCAAACATTCTCCGCACCTGCCTATTTTTCCCTTCATGAATTGTCACTTCAAGGACTTCAAGCAAATGTTGTTTATGACCGCTCCTGCTGATAACTTTAGCCGGAGCGGTTTTGCCGTCTTCAAGTTCAACCCCTTTTCTTAGCTGTTCCAGAGCTTCCAGTTCCACCGGGCCTTTAACCCAAACCCTATAGGTTTTATTTACCCCGTAAGAAGGATGCATTAAGCGATGGGCTAGTTCTCCATCGTTTGTCATAATCAGCAAACCTGAAGTATCATAATCTAACCGACCCACTGGATACACTCTAACTGGGACATTTTTCATTAAATCAACAACAGTTGGTCTTCCCCGTGGATCTCGAGCGCTCGAAATTACTCCTGCCGGTTTATTAAGCAAATAATAATGCAGTTCCTCAGCCTTTTTAACGAGAACCCCATCCACTATAATCTCATCTTCGGCACGGACCTTAGTTCCTAAAACAGAGACCGTAAAACCATTGACTTTCACTCGTCCTTCTTGAATTAATTTTTCAACTTGGCGGCGCGAGGCGACTCCAGCTTGAGCCAACACTTTTTGCAGCCGTACGCCGGATTCTGGGCTTTTTTCATGTTTGTATTTAACCTCCATGAAGCTTCTCATTCCTTTTCACTATTATCCTCTTTATGGGCTTTTATCCGGTTTTTAAGCCCCCCACTTCTATAAGTGGGGGTGGGTCCTTCGTTTCAGCTTTAGCTGAACGAGTTCACTTAGCCTTTCTTAATTTTTGGCTGTTTGAGAGCAAAAACCCCCGGTCCAATTTCAGGGTAAGCTTCTTCAACCTTTTCCCAGAAAAGTTCGTGTTGTTGGGTTTTCGGAAGTCGAATAAAATAATCCCCCGGAAATTGCGAGAGCACTCTGGCCGGAGATTTCTCATATCCCATATCTAACACTTCGGAAAGGCGAAAGCCCACTCGATGGGCATAATAAAATGTCATAGGTACCGGATCGCTTAAAACCAGAACACTAGAAGAAGGTGTATGATCCTTTATCCACTCTGCCTGGGTCAAGTATTCCGGATCCCATTGATATTTTGGCTTTAAATATGAATAAGATCCTCGGTTGAGTACAATTAAGAGCAGGAGAACAAGAACGAGTTGGAACCTTTTACATCCTTCTAAAGCGTAAGCACCTAATAAAGCAGTTAGAGGCATAATAGGAACCAGATAATAATCCAAGGGAATACGAACACAGACTATGCCTAGATAAAGCAAGGCAATGATTACCCACGCCAAAAGGGCTATTCGTCCATAAAATCGCTTAAAAAAGAGTCTTAATAAACCCATTCCCGACAGAAAAAGGGCGCTATCTGTTAAACCATGATGTAAACTTTTCAGAAGTGGTTTCCAATTCAAATGTTTAGAGCCTGCAACTTGACTGGTTATAATTCCCGATACAAATTGGCTTGAGGAGCTGACATTCATATGTACCCATAAATAATATACCATAGGGAAACCCAGTGCAATCAAGCAATAGCTGATGAATTTCCTTCGATACGCTTGTCTCCAAGGGTAAAAGCCAAACATCAAAGCAACAGGAAACAACATTAACTGAGGCAGCTTAGCTAATATTGCCCCTGCCATCATAACTCCAATCAACCCGACATCTTTTTTCTCAGGCGATTTTCTCCAGCGAATAATAAGAGCCAAAGCCCAAATACTTAAAGCTTGAGCCATTGGCTCGGGCATTACCACTCTTCCGTAATAAATCGACAGAGGCAATAAGGTATAAATCGCTGCCGCCAAATAACCTGCCCTCTCGGAAATCACATGTTTCCCTAAATCATATAATCCGTAAATTGCCAGCAATGATAAAGCTATAGCCCAAAGCCGCCCCCAGATATCTGCCCAGCCAAATAATTTCCATGTCCATGCCAATAAATAGGGAAACAAGGGAAATTCCAATTCAACGTTTTGAGGTGCTACACCGTCATAATTCAGCTGAGGTATCAGTACTTTGGGGAAATCCGCCAGATGGCTAAGCATATGAACCGCGATACTGGCCGTATCAGCCTGCCGCCATCCTTGATTATCCAGTAAGGGATTTGTAATCCCCTTGAGGCGAAGGAGCAGAGCAATCCCCAGAATGAATCCCAACAAACACCACCTTACTCTTCGACCCATTCGACAAGACTCCACCTTTGTCGTTTAATCTGGTATATTAACTGGACATAGCCCCAAATCGTAGCCCAAATTTTCATTTTGCTTGTACCTTGTTTTAATTCGTAATGAAGTTTTAGCGGAACTTCTGTCACACGATCTGCAAAGGGAGCTATTTTTAAGAGCAATTCTACCATTCCGGAAAAATTGCGGCTCCGAATAATGTTCGGCCCGTATTGCCTTGTCCCTTCGGCTAATAAAGAAAGCCGATAAGCACGATAACCACAGGAATAGTCATGGACACCTCTGATTGGCAGGAAAAAATTCATGACTTTTCCCGCTCCCCAAGAAAGTACTTTTCGCAGCCAAGAAAGACCATATTGTTCTCCGCCCTTAACAAATCTTGAAGCTATGGCCAGATCTGCACCTGAGCGAATCGCCTCCAATAGCAAGGGAATGCGATCAGCTGGTTGTGTGTTATCAGCATCCATAGTTACGACCATATCAGGAAATTCATCCGGAACACTTGTCAAGTAAGGCTTATGCGTTGAATTATAGTTTAAAACGTATTGAAATCCACTGTTTAAAGCTGCTCCTAAGCCTTGATTTTGAACATGGTCAACTTGGTGCACCGTTGAATAAATTTGAGTGTACCTCGTAATAACCTCCGGTGTCGTGTCAGTACTTCCATCATTAACTACGATAATTAAATGAGGAATATGAGCACAGGTCTGTTCAATATTATCGAGCAGCACCGGAAGAGAGCCGGCTTCGTTATAGGCGGGTAAAAGAATGTAAAGCATACTAACAAATTCCTCCTTTCGGATATTGTTAGTATGCGCAGAAATAATTCATTAAAACGTTTTTGTCACAATCCAGATCGAAGCAATTAAGCCTATAAAATCGGCCAATAATCCTAATTTAAGAGCATAGCGATACTTTCGTATACCTACCGATCCAAAATAGATTGTTAAAACAAAAAATGTTGTGTCTGTACTTCCTTGAAGGGTAGACGCTAAACGTCCTATATATGAATCAGGTCCGTATTGGTGTATCAGTTGAGTCGCCACTCCAAGGGCCCCGGATCCGCTCAAAGGGCGCATTATTGCTAAAGGAATAATTGCTGCAACGTTAGAATCCAAGCCAAAATAAGCAAATATCGGCTGCAGCCAATGGGCCAGGATGTTCAAAGCTCCCGAATCAACAAAGATTCGAATTGATACTAACATGCCAATTAAAAACGGAAGTATGCGAACACCGGTATTAAACCCTTCCTCAGCTCCTGCCACAAAGGATTCATAAACAGGTACTTTACGCAAAAAGGCAATCACCGGAATAAACAAAAGAAGCAGCGGAATCGCCCAACGTGAAATTTCAGCAATTGCCTTCATTTTGTTGCCCTCCTGCGGAAAAGATAATCCACAATAATAGCCGAGGTCATAGCACATCCCGTTGCAACAATGGTTGTTCCGATAATTTCTGTTGGATTAGCCGAATTTGCTTTCAGCCTTACCCCGATAATTGTTGCTGGTATTAGAGTTATACACGAGGTGTTCAGGGCGAGAAATGTAATCATCGCAGGACTTGCCGTGTCCGGCGTAGGATTTTCCTTTTGCAGTTCTTGCATAGCTTTTAGTCCAAAAGGAGTCGCTGCATTTCCTAATCCTAAAATGTTGGCACTTAAATTCATAATTATGGCTCCAAGGGCCGGACTATCCGGTTTTAGAGTTGGAAATAAGAGGCGAACGACGGGCCCAAAAAGACGGGCGATTCCCTTTACAATTCCCGCTTCTTCGGCTAAACGCATCAATCCTAACCATAAACTCATGACTCCGATAAGTTCAATAGCCACCTCGACCCCTAATTCGGCCGCTTTCATAGCCGAAACCGTGACAATTTCTATCTGCCCATTAATTGCTGAAATCAAAATGCCGATGACTAACATGATAAGCCAGATGAGGTTAACCATAGCCCACCCCCCTTGAAAAAATCTATGAAAAAGGCGGACAAAAAAGAACGAGATCTTCTCGTTCTTTTATTGAATAGTACCCTATGTATTTTGGGCGGCTAGAATTTATTCTCTGGCCAGTATAATTTCATCAGAGGGTTTCCTTTTTTTGTGAAGCATTCCTGACAATTTGTCTAAAAGATCTGGCACTGTATCTAAGATACGATCAATAACGACATTACTATCGACAGGCAGCAGGCGAATGGTTCCATTGCCAACGACTAAGAAACCTACGGGTTGAACAGATACCCCTGCACCTGCACCGCCTCCAAAAGGAAGTTGGTTGGCTGAATCCCCCGAATTATTTCCGCTCTCTTTTTGCTGATCGGGCGGGGAAAATTCGCTGCCCCCTGCTGCAAAACCACAAGCTACCCGTGATATTGGAATAATAACGGATCCATCATGGGTTTCTACCGGGTCACCAATAATGGTATTAACGTCAACAATTTGCTGGATACTTTCCATGGCTGTTTTCATCAATAATTCTATAGGATGATTACCCATGCTACTACCCCCTTCTAGCCCGCTTGAAACTACGCACAGCATTAAATCCAACAAAAATAATATGACCGATTCTTAATTGGAATATGCATTGAATATCACATAAAAATCCTTCTTTTTTAAATTGTGGAACTACCACAAGTTCAGGATTCTTAACCTCTACGATAACTTGTTTGTAGAGACGGGCGAGGGCAAATCCAAACAGGCTCCAAAAAGCTCCTGCAGCCATCGCTGTTTGTACCGCATCCTTGTAGCCAATCTCAATTCGCCATTTTATAGTTTTGCAATGGATTCCGCCATAAAACTTGTTCTTTAGCCAAACTAATTGATGAACATAATTTCGCAGCTTAGGCCAAAGCCGATAGATCCAGCCTCCGCGGAGATATCGGAAACGTACGCTTGATTTGGCTTTTCGCCTGCCGCCCTTTCCTTCAGCAACTTGATCTATTTCTAATTCCGGACCTTTTTCCCATTCCAATTGGAGTGTTGGAATTTGATATTGAGTATGCCAAATTCCATGTAATGCTCGAAAATCAATTTCCAGATGATCTTTTTCCTCCACTCGCCGATAGCGAAAATCAACCTCTGCTTTTATCGCCAAACTTAAAAGAAAAAGAATCGTTAACGCGAGTAAAAAGGCTAAAACTCGCACAGTAACCCCTCCGAACCAAACACTATCGTCTAAATAATTCTCTAAATAACTAAGATGTCCGAAGGAAGGTCATATTATGCTAAAGATTCCTTCTTGTAACAATTATTTCCTACAAGAGCTCTAAAAATTCCAAAGGATAGTTAATTAAACGTTGAGCACCGTTTTGGCTTAACTCCTCTCTCCCTCGATAGCCCCAAAGAGCTCCCACCCCGTACATCTTGGCAGCAGCTGCCGTTTGCATATCAACACCTGAATCCCCCAGATAAATAATCTCAGTCTGTGGAATATTTAAATTCTTACTGATGTATAAAGCGCCTGTAGGGTCAGGCTTCCTAGGAATATCTTCTCTAGGTCCCAAAACAACTTCAAACTTCCAATTCGCAAGAAGAGCCGCTACGACTTTCCGAGTCAGTTCATCTACCTTATTAGACAAAACACAAAGCTTAAGTTTATGTTTTGTCAGCTCATCAAGCAGCTCAGGGATACCCTCATACGGTCTCGTCTTTTCAAGACATCGCTTACGATATTCCTTCATCATCGAATCAAAACATTCTGTAATGAAGGTTTCTTCCCTCGATTCTTCAGGCAAAGCTCGACTAACCAGGTTTCTGATACCATTTCCTATAAAATATTTATAGTCTTCCAAGTCGTGCGCCTTCAAGTCTAAGGTTTTCAAAACCAGGTTCATTGAGTCAGCAATATCTTCAAGGGAGTTAACCAACGTCCCATCGAGATCAAAAATAACAGCTTTGTAGGTCATGATAGAATTTATCCTCCTTGTTTCATTGAATAATTAAGATTGGAGAGATGTATTGGTCAAATGATCCCCCATCTTTCTAACTAAATTCAGAAAACAAATAAAGAAGGGAGTCCTTTCCAGGAAACTCTCCCTGATCACGAATCTTTCTCATTACTTAGCTAATGTTCCAAACCGCTGCAAGGGCCAATATCTTAAAACTGCTTTTCCTTCGATCTCTTTGGCGGGCAGAGTTCCCCAATAATGGCTGTCGAGACTATGATTGCGATTATCGCCAAGTAAAAAATAAGAATCTTTGGGAACAATCACAGGACCATAATTATAATTGGGAGCTTCCATTTCAAAGGGTTCTGTCAGGGGCTGATCATTAAGATAGACCTTCCCGCCCGTGATTTGAACTTTGTCTCCCGGCAAGCCAATAACCCGCTTGATCCAATAGTCTCCACTGGAATCCAAGTTCTTTGGAGGGTTAAAAACAATGATATCGTCCCTTTTTATTCCAGTAAATTTATAAAACAACTTGTCTACAATGACTCTATCCTGTTCATGAATAGTAGGCATCATTGAAGGCGATGGTATCGTTGCCGCTTCCACCACATTACTCCGTAACCCCCACGATAATATAAAGGCAAATATCAGAATTTCTGCAACTTCTATTATTACCTTAGTTAAACTTCGCTTTTTCGCCAAAAAAAATCCCTCCTTTAAAAGTTCTCCAATTTAATTCGCTGCAGTTTATAAATCCCCTCTAATTTAATGTTCTTCTCTATATAATGTTCTTAATTTTAAGCATATCATTGTCCCTTCTTATAGTCTCTTTCTTAAATTGCATTAACCCTTCAAGATATTGGACAAAATAATAAGGAGGTGATTGTATGATATGTAATGTTGGAAATACCGAGCAAATTGTTAGAATTATCATAGGAACAATTATTGTTCTTTTAGGTCTGGCCTTCAGAAGCTGGTGGGGGCTTATCGGACTCCTGGGGATAGCAACAGGATTACTGAGGTATTGTCCGGTAAGCAATATTCTGGGAATTTCAACCTGCGAAGTTCGAGACAAGAAATAGTTTTATAATATAAGGCTACCCTAGAACAATAAATTCTGTTATACTTTCATTAACTGAATTTGATCCTTCGGGGCAGGGTGAGATTCCCTACCGGCGGTGACGATTGCATGTGCAATTCAGCCCGCGACTCGATGCAGCCTTAACGATGCATCGACTGACTTGGTGAAATTCCAAGGCCGACGGTAAAGTCCGGACGAGAGAAGGTAAAGACTAGGTTTAGCCAAGCTGCTATCCTGGTCCCTCGTATATGCCTCGTGAAAGGAATTGTTTCTCGGGGTATTTTTCATGCACAATTTTCTTTCTATGACATGTGAAGGTTCAATTCAAATACATGTTATAAGATATGGAGGGTTTGGATTTGATGCAAAAAAAACAATCTTCTCCTTGGGCAATTTGGTGGATCGCCCTTGGAGCGGCCATGTGGGGACTTGATGGTGTCTTTATTGTTACATTGCTCCACTATGTGACGTCCTCTCAAATTGTCTGGATGGAACATATATTATTGTTTCTCTTTGCTGCTCCAGTGCTTATCTGGAAACGTCAGGAACTGCGGCAATTAAAGCTCGCTGACTGGTTAGCCGTCATATTCATCGGCTGGGGCGGATCTGCCGTAGCTTCGATCCTGTTTACTGCCGGATTTACTTATGGCAATCCAAATGTTGTTCTCATCCTGCAAAAACTGCAGCCAATTTTTGCCGTCCTCCTTGCCGCCTGGGTCCTTAAGGAGCAATTGCGGAAAAACTATTGGAAATTATTTATCGCTGCACTCATTGGTGCCTACTTACTCACCTTTGGCCTGTACATTCCAACCACCGCCGCAAGCACCTCACAGCTTATCGGGTCCTTATTTGCCATCGGCGCCGCTGCACTTTGGGGGGGATCTACGGTGATGGGCAAACATCTCGTTGGCAAATTGTCGTTTACCACTTTAACGGCACTTCGATTCGCTGTTGCTCTGCCTTTGTTGACAGTCATTATCTTAGTACAACATCCAAACTGGCTTATCATTGGCAAAGCCCTTAGTCTGGCACCTGTTTGGGCAAACCTCTTGTTTCAAACGCTCGTACCAAGCCTTGTAAGTTTGCTCCTTTACTACCGGGGGTTAGATGGCGTGAAGGCTTCTCATGCCACCATCGCAGAACTTGCTTTTCCTGCAACCGGCTTACTTCTTAACTGGCTGATTTTACATCAGACCATTGATCTGGGGCAATGGGTTGGTTTTGCAATAGTCTGGATAGCCGTACTTCAGTTATCGCGGATGAACCACGAACCGGAAGCAATAGGGCTAAACCTTGAATCATCTGCTCAGCAAGCAGATTTAGCAAGCAAATAAGAGTTGGGATAATATAGGAACTAAGCATTGACAATTACAGAGTCATTTCTATAATTACTAGAGTTTCAAAGTGAACTCGTTTAGCTAAAGCTGAACATCGGGGCTTCAGATACAATAATGTCCAGTGGACATTATTGTCGAGCCGCCTTTCCCAATAGGAATACTTAGCGGCGAAGGAGGACTCTACCCCACCTGAAGTTAACGAAGGACCCACCCCCACTTATAGAAGTGGGGGTCATAAAAACTGGATAAAATAAAAGATTACTGAGGTAAGTGGTTAACACTTACCTCAGTTTTGTCATACAGATCAATTACTTCGAAGAAATTTAACATCACAATCCTGATGTTTAAATTTCAGTTACATATGTTTGCAATATTATGAAGATATTTCGAATTATCTTTAAGTTACTTTTTAAATTATCTCTTTTACTTCCTTTGACATTCTTCCGTTTTCTTTGACTATTAAAAATTATTTGCTTTTAATAACAAAACGCTCACTGAAAAGCTAAGTATTAGGAAGAATATGGTCCTGAAACCAACAACCTTTACTTTTCATATGAGTTTTTAGATGCTAAGATTTAAACCATAACTTGTCAGTGAACATTACAACGTAAACTTACAAGTGATAAAATTCATTAGGAGGTAACAAATGCAGCAGAATTATACATTTAATAAATGGAGTCAAAAACTTAAACTTTTAGCAGCCAGTACATTTATTCTTACAAACCTGGTAACTTTCACACCGACAGTCCAGGCTGCAACTCTCATGAAATTAGGCTCATCTGGTGATAATGTCGTAACCTTGCAAAAGGAATTAGTTAATTTAGGGTATACTGTCGGCCCAATCGACGGAATTTTTGGTTCCAAAACATTTTCAGCTGTAGAGAATTTTCAACAAAATGATCATCTCCAAGTTGATGGAATCGTTGGTCCGCTGACTCAAAGCGCCTTAGATAAGGACCAATCCATCCAAGCTTCCCAAGCCTCTGTCACAAACTCTCCTACAATTGATGGGATCATTGCCAAAGCCAACAGTCTGCTTGGAACACCTTATTTATGGGGCGGCACTACTCCCAATGGTTTTGACTGTTCCGGTTTTACTCAATATGTTTTCGCTTCCCAAGGTATAGATCTGCCTCGTACCAGCCAGGATCAGGCAAAAGTCGGGACTTCAGTGTCCTATGGAGACCTGAAACCTGGTGATTTAGTCTTTTTCTCCACGGCTGGAAACGGAACCATTGACCATGTAGGTATTTATCTCGGTAACTCGCAATTCATTAGTGCTACAACTCACAAAGGTGTGGCCATTTACCCACTGACTTTATCCTATTGGCTAAACGCCTATAAAGGAGCTCAACGGGTTTTATAATTCAAAGTTTTATAATTCAAAACAGAACAAAGTGAACTCGTTCAGCTAAAGCTGAACATCGGGGCTTCGGTGACGAAAGTGTCCTGTGGACACTTTTGCCGAAAACCTAGCCCATAACAATTCTATCGTGCAGAAGGGATGGACTCTACTCCCGCCGAAGCAGAGAACGGGAACCACTCCCACTTGTAGAAGTTAAAGTCTTACGAATGGATAATATTTGAATAGTATTCAAAAAGGACTGGGTATCCGGTCCTTTTCAATTTGTAATGATAATCCAGATCAGATGCCTCCCTCTAGAGAATGACGATCGATTGTTTCGGTCCTAAAAATTCTTGAAACTCCAAGAAGCCGGGCGAAGCAGTGAGTGTGGCAACAGGGTGCTGTTATCACCTTTGGCGGCATTTATTTGTCCTTGAGTAAGAAAAATACTCTTACTTAGATCAGCACCTCTTAGGTCTGCGTCACGAAAATCGGCGCCGATAAAATCTGTTCCGCTGAGGTCGACTCCTCTCAGGTCAGCAGCAATAAGATAAGCTCCCCTCAGATTGGCCCCTCTGAGATCAAACTTCCTTAAATCCTTACCAATAAGATCGGCTCCCCGTGAAAATGTCTTTCGCCGCCCTGCATGAACTTTTTGCTCCAGGCAGGCATCAGTGCGTACAAGTTCGCTGGCTTTTAAGAGCAGTACATTGACATCATCTCGAAGGGCAGCCACGTCAAGTTCCAGG
Source organism: Desulfosporosinus sp. FKB (assembly GCF_002196705.1). Lineage (GTDB taxonomy): Bacteria > Bacillota > Desulfitobacteriia > Desulfitobacteriales > Desulfitobacteriaceae > Desulfosporosinus. The sequence goes on along the minus strand of NZ_NADJ01000033.1, from coordinate 82,371 downwards.
ACCAAATCTGGTCTCTGATCAGTCAAGGTTTCTATCTTCTCAAGCATGGCGCTGATTGCGCCGTGAATAGGAGAGGATGCCTTCAAGATCAGCGCTCCAGCTAAATACCAGAGTAATTCATGAAGCTGCCGCATAATTAGAAACACCTCAAACATTTGCTCTGCCGATTCCGGATCTTTCTGCCAATCCTTTCGGGCAAAGCTAATCTGGGAAACCTTTTGACCTGCTCCAAAACAGTCAAAAGCAAGACATCCTTTTAACCCGAGTTCCCGGAGATTTTTATGAACATGACAGAGAAAATTAGATTGCAGGTTAAGGCAGGGCTGACCTGCCTTTTTGTCGATTGGAAAACCTTCTGAAGCCGAAAAATAGAGCGCGACACAGCACAAACCAAAGCAATTTTCACAGTCGGCCCGTAGTTGAGGAAGAATTATATCTGACCATGAGGATGGATAGTCCCGATTGACAAATAACTTGTGAGTATTTTTTAAAGAGTTAATTTGATTTTTCATTGTGTATACCTCGTGCTTACCTCAAATTTATGTCGATAACTTGCCCATTAAAAACAGCCCTTCAAAAGGGCTGAGTGAACGTTACTTTTGACATTTTGGGCAATAGACCGTTGTGCGGCCAGCTAAACGCAAGCGTTGTAAAGTTTCACCACAAATACGGCAAGGGTCCCCCCCTCTGCCATAAACCTGGAGAGCCTGTTCAAACTGTCCCTTTTCCCCATTGGCATCTCGGTAATCCCTAAAAGAGGTCCCTCGGGCATCAATACCCGCTTGTAAGACGTCTTGAATGGCCTTATGCAGCCGCTTGATTTCCTCTTCCGCAAGAGTGTCCGCCTGACGCTGCGGAGATATTCCTGCTCGAAAAAGAGATTCATCCGCATAAATGTTCCCTAATCCGGCAAGAACATGTTGATCCAGTAAGGCGGCCTTAATGGCAACTCTTTTCTTAGCTAAACGATCCTTGAGCACGATTGGTGTAAATTCAGGATCTAAAGGTTCCGGACCAAGTTTACCAAGCGAGGACTCTTTGACACATAGTAAAGTAGGAATAGCTTGTATTCTGCCAAATTTCCGGACATCCGAAAAATGCACCTCACCATGCTCCAAAGTAAGGACTACATGGGTATGCTTTTCCGGTTCTCTATGTTCCGGATAATAATTAAGCCGCCCTGTCATGCGCATATGGGCGATTAAGGTCATCTCCTCATCCAAGCGGATGAGGAGATATTTTCCCCGCCGGTCAAGACCTGTTATGCGGCGTCCCAGGACTAGTTCTTTAAAACTTTTATCCTTCCAGCCACAAACAGCGGAGGGCCAAATAAGGGATATGTCTTTTATTCTTAAACCCTTAATGTGTGCTGCTAAAGTTCGTCGAATGGTTTCGACTTCTGGTAATTCCGGCATAACTACTCCTTATTATCATTAGGCTGATATGGCTTCATATCGTACCAATTTGGTCCGACTTTGCAATCAACTGTCATGGGAACTGATAAAGCAAAAGCATTTTCCATCGTTTCTTTTAAAATCAGAGCTGCCTTCTTTAAATCTTCCGGAGCAACTTGGAGCAGCAGTTCGTCATGGACCTGCAGGAGAACAGCAGCTCGATAGGGTTTTATCTCTTCTGCGACTTGAATCATTGCCAACTTCATAATATCTGCCGCAGTTCCCTGAACCGGTGTATTCATAGCGATCCGTTCTCCTAGCTGCCTTTGGGCCCTGTTAGCATGATATAATTCAGGAATCCGGCGCAGACGATTAAATAAAGTACGGACTTGTCCATCTTGTTTAGCTTGAGCGACAACGCTCTCCAAATAGTATTTTACGCCGCTGTAACGTTTAAAATATTGTTCAATATAAAACTTAGACTCTTTGCGGGGAATTCCCAAATCCCTGGACAAACCGAACTCGGTTAAGCCATAGACAAGCCCAAAATTGACAGCCTTGGCACTTCTACGCATATCTGAGGTAACAGCGTCCAGGGAAATTCCAAAAACTTCGGCGGCAGTTCTGGTATGAACATCTTGTCCTAAGGCAAAAGACTCGCAAAGGAGTGGATCTTGAGAATAGTGGGCTAAAATACGCAGTTCAATCTGAGAATAATCTGCGGAAAGAAGGAGATAACCCGGTTCAGTTGCGTGGAAGACTTTTCTTAACTGCCGCCCTTGCTCCAAGCGAATAGGGATGTTTTGCAAATTAGGCTCCGTACTGGACAGTCGTCCCGTTGCCGTAACGGTCTGCTGAAAGGTCGTATGAATTCTGCCCTCTTTCTCTTGGGCAAGTAAGCCATTGACATAGGTTGACATAAGTTTATTTAGCTGACGATAATCTAAAATTTTCCCGATAATCGGATGGGCTGAACGAAGCTCTTCCAACGTCTCAGCATCTGTGGAATACCCCGTTTTAGTCTTTTTAGCGGCAACTAATCCTAGTTTTTCAAACAATATCGTTCCTAACTGTTTCGGAGAATTAATGTTAAAGGACGTTTCTGCTAAATCATAGATGTCTTGTTCTAATTGTTTTAAGGTAATGCTGATTCCTTCACCGAAATGTTCCAATTGCTGAGTATCAATGCCAATCCCCTGACGCTCCATTTGAGCCAGGACCAGACTTAAAGGCTCTTCAATCGAATGCAGCAAATCTTCCAAGCCCAAAGTTTCGATGTCTTGTTGATATTTCGGAGCAACTTGGGCCAGAGCTGCAGCCTCCTCAGCGATACTATCAAAAGCATCTATCATAGGAACATATTCTTTGACTAAATCCAGGGGAGCAAACTTCGTGCGGGACGATTGGATCAAATAGGATGCTAAGCCAATGTCAAAGGACACTCCCTTTAAGCACTTGTTCTCGTTCCCAAGCAATAAGTCCACCGTTTTCGAATCAGCCAAAATCTTTGGAACTTGTTCATTTGCCAACAACTCAAGCCATGCCTCAGAAACCTTTGAGGATACTTCTTCTCGAGACAGTTTAAAGGTCTCCTCTGAAACAGCAGCTCCCCACTCAAGCCAGTGTCCCCCTTGCAGTCCGGTCTTCTCATAACGGCAAGTCAACGTGAGGGCAGTTTTTGAGTTTTGCCATTCCTCTATCTGAGTTAACCAACCTTCTTCAGAAAGCTCACGGACCGGCCAGGTTGCTAGGGACACTTCTGCAGTATCCTGCCTTGCCTCTTCATCCTTGGCGTGGCGCTCCTGCCATATGCGTGTGACATTTCTTAGATCGTATTTATTTAAAGCGGGAAGAACTTTATTAGCTTGAGGCCGACGATAAATAAAGTCCTCCAAAGAAAATTCCAGAGGAATCTCCGTTAACATCGTTGCTAAGGTTTTACTTAATCTTGCTTGGTCTGCATATTCCTTTAAACTGCTTTGCAATTTCTTCCCGGAGACCTTCTCGGCGTTCGCTAAAACACCCTCGACTGTTTCGTACTCCCAAAGCAATTTTAGGGCAGTTTTCTCCCCAACGCCCGGAACACCGGGAATATTATCTGAAGTGTCTCCCATCAGGCCCTTTAGATCGATAATTTGGTGAGGACGCAGCTGATAACGCTCCCACAAAGCATGCTCATCGTAGCATTCTACCTCGCTGATTCCCTTCTTCGTTAAATAAATATGGGTCTTAGGCGAGATCAATTGTAAAGCATCTCTATCACCAGTATAGACCTGAACCTGCATCCCCTGCGTTTCAGCTTGCTTTGTCACAGCCGCGATGAGATCATCCGCTTCGTAACCTGCAAGTTCCAGCATCGGCACGTCCAGTTCGGCAAGAATTTCTTTGAGATAGTCAAATTGCGGACGCAAACCTTCAGGAGTTGCTTTTCTCTGGGCTTTATACCCTGCATACTGCTCTATACGCACTGTTGCCTTGGTTTTATCAAAAGCTACCACCCAGTAGTCCGGATGTTGTTCTTGTTCTAAACGAAATAACATCGTCAAAAAACCCTGCAGCACATTGGTTGGGCGTCCATCGGATGTTGTTAGCAAAGGTAAAGCATAAAAAGCGCGATTCGCTAAGCTGTTTCCGTCTAATATCAGCATTTTCGGCATCGTGAAAACCCCTTTCTCTTCGCACTTTACTATATCATACCCACTTGTTTCTAACAAACACAACTGCTCTTGCAAAGGTGCTTAGCCTTTCTATTGACATTTTTTGATGTTGTTTTGCTCTGGGATCAGATGGAGTGCTACAATAAAAGTTAACATTAGTAAACCAATACTTCTTTCTCTCTTTCTTTGAGAATACCAATACCATCCGCTGCAATCATTCAAAGCCAGGGCCAATCAAAAATTTCAACAACGAAGGGGAACCTAGCGTGAAGTATAAGAATATGTATCTTTTGTTCAGTGTGCTTATTACTTTTGTCCTCCTCCTCTTTAGTACCCTCAAAGGAATATTTATAGGTTTTCCCCTGATTCTATGTTTTCTCAACTTTGCCGGCATCGCTCATCAACGAGGATATCCCCTTCGAGAGATTATGGGAATGTCTTACCGGGGCGGTAAAAAATCTCTCCTTGTTTTACGTATTCTTCTTCTTGTAGGTGCTATTACCTCCCTCTGGATAGCCTCTGGAACGACTCCGGCCATTCTTTATTATGGAATGCTCTGGATGAATCCCCACTTATTCATTATGTACGCTTTTCTGATCAGTTCCGCAGTTTCCTTTTTGCTGGGAACCTCCTTCGGCACCGTCAGCACTGTTGGCTTAGCTTTGATGATCATGGCGAAAAGCGGTCACATTGACAGTAATATCGCGGCAGGAGCCATTATTGCCGGAGCCTATTTTGGCGACCGCTGCTCCCCCATGTCCTCCAGTGCAAATTTAGTTGCTCATTTAACGCATTCCGACCTGTATGCAAATATCAAAGGCATGTTGCGAACAGGGACATTACCCTTTCTTCTCTCTGCCCTAGCCTATCTTGGATTATCAATCTGCCAACCGTTACGATTCACCGGGACCACGATGATAAACGAAATTTCTCTTCTATTTATCCTTCACTGGATTGTTTTGCTGCCTGCCCTGGCAATCTTGGTACTTGCTGTTTCCCGGGTTGACGTTAAAATCTCTATGGTTGTCAGTATTCTGCTGGCCATCATTATTAGTTTGAGAGTACAACATTATCATGTTCTTGAGATTCTTAAATTTGTTCTGTTTGGCTTCACTCTTCATGCCAACAGCCCTCTTTCCTCAATTCTTCAGGGCGGTGGTATCCTATCGATGTGGAAAGTCTCTGTGGTTGTTTACATATCCTGCTGTTGGGCCGGCCTTTTTGCCGAAACCGACATTTTAAAGGATTTAAACGAATTCCTTAGGACAATAAATTCGCCTTCCGCAAGATTTCTGATGACTACACTCATGAGTCTCCTCACCTCAATTCTCGGCTGCAGTCAAACAATCTCTATAGTTTTAACCCATTCCTTGATGAATGACGTTTATACCAACGGCCAATCATCAAGGACTCAATTAGCTCTTGACTTAGAAAATACGTCAGTCCCCTTAGCAGCAGTCATACCCTGGAACACGGCAGCCTTTGTGCCCTCTTCTACTCTAAATGTTAGTTTGACGGGATTCATCCCCTACGCCTTTTATCTTTATCTGTTACCTCTGACTCAAATAGTCTTCTCTAGGCTAATTAAATCCCTATCGTCACCAGTACATCATTTAAAGAAACCGAAAACGCTCTAAGTGAACTCATTCAGCTAAAGCTGAACACTCTACCCTCACTGTAGCAAGATATGAGAACCACTCCCACTTGGAGAAGTGAGAGTCTTACAATTGGCTGAAACTTAGTAAACAAGTCGAGACAATGTTGTCTCACAACTCAAAGTAAGGTTAATCGTTAATATGGATACTTAAAGTTTCTGGACAAAGAATATTCCGAGCAAACAATAAGGACTCTGTATGCATCGCAGTGTTCAGAGTCCTTTAAAAAAGCTGCTATTCTAATGTTTCTGTAAGGGGGAGCCAAACGCAAAAGGCAGTTCCTTCGTCAACAATACTATCGACCCTTATTGTACCGCCGTGAAGTTCCACAATTGATTTTGTAATTGCTAAGCCGAGCCCTGCACCCCCATATTTTCGAGTTCTGGAAGAATCGCTGCGATAAAAACGATCAAACAATTTTGGCAAATGTTTCTCAGAGATCCCTGAACCATTATCACGGATAGACAATTCAACGCCGCCCTTGACATTAATTAATGAAACTTTAATTTCACCTTTCTCAGAGTCGGTGTGTTGAACCGCATTATGAAAGAGATTCAAGATAACTTGTTTAAGACGGTCAACATCAAACCAACCCCTTAAATCAGACGACAGTTCTAAAATAACCTTCCGGTCTCCGGCCAATAATCTTAACTGGGGAGCCATTTCTTTAATAACTTCGTCCAAAACAACTTCTTTTCTCTGAATATTGGGTGAGCGGTCAAGTTTAGCCAATAAAAGAAGGTCTTCGACCAACTTCTTCATGCGTTCTGATTCTGCGTACATACTCTTTAAGGAACGATCAAGCATATCCGGTTGATTTACGGCACCGCGCAACAGTACCTCTAAAAAACCATGAATAGCCGTCAGGGGAGTGCGCAATTCATGAGAAGCGTCGGCAACAAAGCGGCGCATTTGCTCTTTGGACTCTATTTCCGCATCGAAGGATGACTCAAGCCGCTGCAGCATCCCGTTAAAGGAATTAGCCAAATGATCGATCTCAACTTGGCCTTGATCGACTGGTAAACGTTCAGCAAGATTTCCGGCATCAATTTGTTCCACCTTGTCAACCATGTTTGATAAAGGAACAAGGGTTTTTCTCAGCACGGGGATAAAGGCTAATATCCCAATAACAAGAGCGATTAGCGACACCCCTAGAAAAACAAGCAGTTGATGCAACATCATATTCTTTAGGGGTTTAGTACTGATGCTCACCTGAATTAGTTCCTGAGTATGATCTTTCGTTCGAATCGTTTGCAGAACGATGAGCTGCTCATTTTCCCCTGTTGGATTAACAATTTGATAGGATAGGTGATGTTCATCGCTTTGCAAAGCATTCTTATAGTCTTCCTCTGCTAAACGAGGAGATGTTCCCCCATCCCCGGAACCATTAGTAAGCTCTGTGAATGTCCCCTTCTGATCGATAAGGGCTATGTGGGCGTCTTGGAGCAAGAAGAAGGGTCCATGGCGATGAGGCTCCAACGAACTTGAATCCGTCGAGTTATTAGAATTATCCTTTGGAATGTCCGTGGTATCTTGACCGCTATTGGCCATCATCATCCAAGCATCAGGCGGGAGAGACTGAATCTGGCTCTGAATGCTTTTAGCCTGATTCTGATAAATAAACCCCTGCATGAAAATATATTGCAAGAATCCAATAACGATTAATAATCCAGCCAAAAGCATAAGGGAACCGGACAAGAGCTGAAAGCGCAGGGAATTAGGAACCATATAACGTCTCAGCCGAGTTTTTAAGATCATGATATGTCAACTCTGTATCCCGCTCCGCGTAACGTTCGAATTAAGCGATGTTCTTTGTCATTGAGTTTATCTCGCAAAGACCGAATATAAACCTCGACAATATTTTCGTCTCCGCCGAAATCATAGCCCCATACTTTATCTAAGATTTTCGCTTTACTCAAGACGATACCTTGATTCAGCACCATAAATTTGAGCAGTTCATATTCTGTAGTTGAAAGCTCCAGTACGCGCTGTTGGTAGAGAATTTCTTTACGCAGGTCATCGATGCGAAAGTCTCCGATGACTACCTCGCCCATAAGATTTGGAAATTGATTGCGTATTCGCGCTTGTATACGTGCTAAAAGTTCCTCAAAACTAAAAGGTTTCATCATATAATCATCCGCGCCCAAGGTCAGCCCTTTTACACGATCGTCAACTTCATCTTTCGCAGTAAGCATAATGATCGCTACATTTTCCGTCTTTTTAAGCATCCGGCATACTTCAAAGCCGTCCATTCCCGGCATCATAACATCCAGGATAATAATGTGGGGGTGAAACTCTTTAGCAAGGGTAACCGCTGTCATTCCATCCTGAGCCGTTTGGACCTCTAAGCCCTCATTCAGGAGTCCCATTTCTAAAAACTGCAAAATATTTGGTTCATCATCTACAAGAAGTATTTTTATACCTTTTAAGCTCTGCATTCCTAAGTCCTCCAAATCATAGAACCTTTTATTTAGACATCATTCTCAAAGATTTTAATTTATTTTCCTATATGCAGCTGAATTAATACTGAAGAGTTCCTGAAAGTTTGCTGAAGGAATAACAAAGTGCATATGTATAATAAAATAGAGCCCCTAAAGGCTCTTAATAATTTCATTTTGGTGGGCGAGGGGGGACTTGAACCCCCACATACTCACATATATCGGATTTTGAGACCGACGCGTCTGCCATTCCGCCACTCGCCCAAATCTTATTCGCGATGAAATAATACGACTTAGCTATAATAACTTATTTAAACATTTAAGTCAAGCCTTTTTTTGAGAATTAGACCGATTTTTCTTGGAACATTCCAATAGCCCGAAGTTTCTGGTACCGTTTTTCTTGCAGAGCTTCGGGAGACTCTGTCCTCAGACGAACAAGGTACTTGGCAATAACCTCTGACAATTCATCAGCGGTCTGCCTTAAGTTATAATGTGCTCCGCCTTGAGGTTCCCTGACTACTTCGTCCGCAACTCCCAATTTGAACAGATCCTGAGCCGTTATCTTCATGGCTCCCGCAGCTTCTTTAGCCTTTGATGTGTCTTTCCAAAGAATAGATGCGCAGCTTTCCGGAGCAATGACAGAGTAAAAGGAATTCTCCAGCATTAAAATGACGTTTCCTACCCCCAGTGCCAATGCGCCGCCGCTTCCACCCTCTCCGATAACCGTACAGATCACCGGTACATGGTACCCGGAAACAGCCAGCAAACATCTTGCAATAGCTTCACCTTGTCCCCGTTCTTCAGCTGCTAAATCGCAGGCCGCACCAGGGGTATCAATAAAGGTCAAAATCGGTCGCCCGAACTTCTCTGCTTGATCCATTAAGCGCAAGGCTTTGCGATACCCTTCAGGATGGGGCATACCGAAATTGCGCTTAATATTTTCCTTGGTGTCTTTTCCTTTAACTTGAGCAATCACCGTCACTGGTACACCTCGGAAGAAGGCCATCCCGCCGGCAATAGCCTGATCATCAGCATACAACCGGTCTCCCTTAAGTTCAATAAAATCGTCAAATAAGAGCGGCGCATAATCGTAGAAGTTTGGTCGCTCTGGATGTCGGGCAATCTGGACTTTTTGCCACGGTTCAAGATTGCCGTAAATTTCTTTCTTAAGAAGAGAGACTTTTTTCTCTAAGGTCTCTACTTCACGGGAAAGATCAATATCTTTTTCAGCAGAAAACTTTTGCAGTTCCGCTATTTTCCGTTCAAGTTCTATAATAGGTTTTTCAAATTCAAACAGTTGCGCCATGCTGAACCCCTTCCTGATGGTACCGCAACAAACGTGCCAGTGTAGACCGCATTTGAGCACGTTCTACAATAAGATCGATCAAACCGTGCATTTGGTTAAACTCAGCTGTTTGGGCTCCCGCCGGCAATTCTTGCCTCATTGTCTGCTTGATGACTCTCGGTCCGGTAAATCCTATTAAAGCATTCGGTTCAGCAATTAAAATATCACCAAGAGAAGCATAGCTGGCCGTGACCCCTCCAAAGGTCGGATCTGTAAGTACCGAAATATATAACAAATGATTTGCAGCTAAACGTCCCAAAGCTGCACTTGTCTTAGCCATTTGATAGAGAGAAAGAATTCCCTCTTGCATTCGGGCACCGCCGGAAGTAGAGAAAATGACCACGGGCAGGCGCAAATCAATCGCCCGTTCAACGGCACGAGCAATCTTTTCCCCAACTACAGACCCCATACTGCCCATCATGAAATTAGCTTCATTAAAAGCCAAAACAACAGGAATTCCCTCAATCATAGCCCGGCCTGTAAGAGCCCCTTCAATCATTCCCGCTTTTTCCTGAGCCTCAAGAAGTTTCTCGTCATAACCGGGAAACTCTAAAGGGTCAAGAGTAAGAATTTCCGAATCCCATTCTTCAAAGCTGTTTTCATCAGCAAGCAACGCTAAACGGGCTCGACCGGAAATTCGAAAATGATAGGAACAAGTTGTACAAACTCGCGCATTTTCCTCAAGATCTTTAATGAAAAGAACCTCACCGCATTTCGGACATTTTACCCACAACCCATCAGGCAGTTCTTTCTTAACAGTTTTAGGTTCTTGGCGTGCACCATCAGGCGTCGTACGCTTGGGAGCGGGAGTCGATTGAATCGTAACGTATTTCGTTTTTCGAAAGATATCTTTGAACATAGTTAGCTCCCTATTGCGCCAGTAATAATTTCATAGGCTTCATCTGCTTCAGATTCAGGTACAAGAATTTCCACTGAAGCATGATCCCCTAAATGCGCAGAACCAATGGGTCTTAATTGAACAAGCATTCCTTCGTCTGTGAGAATTGTTTTATATTTTTCCGCGATTAACTTGTTGGGTGCGATATAAATGACGGTCCACACAGTAATAGCCCCCTTATTAAATCCGTATTATGATACCATAGCCCAATTAATTGTGCAACAAAGGGCCCTATTATGAATCCTCATCACGAACTTCTGAGCGCAGATTGGAGAATTTGGCCATTAGAGCTTTTTCCACATTAGGCGTTACAAATTCTGTTACTCCGGCATGTAAGCTGGAGGCCCATTTAATAGCACTCGAACTAATAAAAGAATATTTGCTTTGCGTCATTAAGAAGACCGTTTCGATATCAGGAGCAATTTTTTTATTCATAAGGGCCAATTGAAACTCATATTCAAAGTCGGATAAAGCGCGCAGACCTCTCAAAATCGCCACAGCACCACATTTACGGGCAAATTCCACAGTTAAGCCCTCAAAAACACGAACATTTACATTGGGCATATCCTTTGTAGCTTCAAGAAGCAGCTCCATTCTCTCGCCAAGGGTAAACAGTGGCGCCTTTTTACTGTCGGCTGCTATGGCAATCGTTACCCCATCAAAAAGTTCTTTGCCACGAACTAAAATATCAAGATGCCCATTAGTGACCGGATCGAAGGTTCCCGGATAAATCGCTGTTCGCACATTCAATCTCCTTTATTTCAGGATAACAGGATATTTTCATGGGTTTCGCCTTAAAACTCAGAAATCCTGCTAGCAAAATTATTTGGGTAAAATTTTTCCCGGTTTCCAGACAACATTACTTTTACCCAGAACCTTAAGCAAAGCATTTTTTAATTTCTCATCATCAGTTACCCAAAACTCACGATTACCCTCAATAACCTTCTGATTATCCGCAAAATAAAAATAAACAGGCTGATTCCCGGGATGACGTTTCAAAATTTCCAAAACTTCCGCCATGTAGTTACTTTCATTGCTGGAAAATCTCAAAAAAAGCCGCAGCCCCCGACTTTGAGCAGGTTCTTCAGCAGGTTTAAGTTCTTCCAGGCGGGTAATCTTCTCGGCAAAGACCTTCTTTTCATCCTCGCGAATATTATACCTGCCGGTTATAACAACCACTTGGTCATTACCCAAGGACCGAGTGAAGGCAAAGACGCGCGGGAACACTAAAACTTCAATTCCGCTGGTCAAATCTTCCAAAACAAAGCTCGCCATCATTTCGCCTTTTTTGGTTACTGTTTGTCTTAAACCGGTCACTAAACCTCCAAGAACAACCTTTTTTTCGTCGTCGCTTTCCAGACAAGTCAAAATATCCGAAGAGACAAATGGCTTTAACTGTGGCATAACCGACGAAAGGGGATGACCGCTTAAATAAAGGCCTAAATACTCCTTTTCCATCTCCAGAATTTCCCGTTCATCAAACTCGGACAGTTCAGGCAGGGTAATTCCTTGGTCCATATCTTCTGTTAGATCAAAAAGGGAGAATTGACCATTATTCCGATCTTTTTGCCGCCGCTGAGCAGTGTCCAGAACCTGATCGAGAACTGCCAAGGCCTGAACCCGAGTACCAAAGGAACTCATGGCTCCCGACCGAATTAAGCTTTCAAGAACGCGTCGGTTTAAGACCTTTTGGTCCACACGCATACAAAAATCGTAAAGAGATTGGAAGGGACCATCTTGTCTGGCTTCCAAGATTTTCTCCACCACATTGACTCCAACGTTGCGGATGGCCCCCAGTCCAAAGCGAATGGCCCTTTTTTCTGTTGAAAATCCTATTTGACTGTACTGCACATCAGGCGGAAGCACTTCAATTCCATTTTGTTTGGCATCCTGTATATAGAAGGATATTTTGTCGGGGGAGCCCATGACACTGCTTAAAAGAGCTGCCATAAATTCTAAGGGATAGTTTGCCTTTAAATAAGCGGTCTGATACGAGATCACAGCGTAGGCGGTAGCGTGTCCTTTATTAAAACCGTATTCCGCAAACTTGGCCATTAAATCAAAAATTTCTTCGGCCTTTTCACTGGTTAAACCGAGGCGGAGGGCCCCCGGAATAAGCCACTGTCCCTTTTCATCCTGTAGGCCATAGATAAAGTTCTGGCGTTCCTCAGCCATAATTTCCTTTTTCTTTTTCCCCATAGCCCGTCGTAGCAAATCTGCTCGCCCTAAAGAATAACCCGCTAAATCTCTGGCAATCTGCATAACCTGTTCCTGATAAACGATAATTCCATAGGTTGATTTAAGTATGGATTCCAACTTAGGGTGTAAGTAGGTGATTTGGCCACCATGCTTGCGGCGGATAAACTCGGGAATCTGATCCATAGGACCTGGCCGATATAATGCTCCCACTGCAATAATATCTTCGAAACAGGTTGGTTTTACTTCTTTGAGGACAGCTCTCATCCCACCGGACTCAAACTGAAAGATCCCGGTGCTGTTTCCTGAGGCAAGCAGTTGATAGGTTTTAGGATCGTCTAAGGATAGTGACCGCAAATCAAGTTTGATCCCATGAGTTGCCTCAACCCGTTTCACTGCCTCTTGGATGATGGTTAAATTTCTCAAGCCGAGAAAATCCATCTTTAACAACCCAATTTCTTCAACTATTTTCATGGGAAATTGAGTCATCACAAAATCCTCTGAAGTTCTCTGCAGAGGCAAATGATTCATCAGAGGATCTTTAGAAATCACAACCCCTGCGGCATGGGTGGAAGCGTGTCTCGTCATCCCTTCAAGGGATTGGGCCAGCTTATAAAGCCTCTTAATTTCTTCATCCTCTTCGACCATTTGAGCTAAATCCGGAGACATCTGCAGAGCCTTTTCCAAAGTTATACCCGGATCTGAAGGAATGGCCTTGGCAACTTTATCCACACGAGCCAAAGGAATCGCCAACACCCTCCCCCCGTCTCGGATAGCTGCTTTGGCCCCCATGGTTCCAAAGGTAATAATTTGGCAAACCTTGTCTGAACCGTATTTTTCCGTCACATAGCGAATGACTCGCTCACGGCCCTCCGGGTCAAAATCTATATCAATATCCGGCATAGAAATTCGTTCCGGATTTAAAAAACGTTCGAACAACAAATCATGACTAAGGGGTTCAACGGAGGTAATTCCAAGCAAGTACGCAACCATGCTGGCAGCGGCAGAGCCCCGTCCCGGACCGACAGCTACTCCGTTCTCTCTGGCAAATCGGCAAAAGTCAGCAACGATCAGGAAATATCCCGAAAAGCCGGTTTGAGAAATAACTCGAAGCTCATAGTCTAAACGCTCTCGTTCATTTTTAGTCATTTGGGGATAGAAACGCGGAAAAGCCTCTCGGCATTGAGCTTCCAGATATCCGTCTAAGGTGTATCCAGAGGGAACGTCAAAAACCGGCAAGAAATTTTCTCCAAACTTAAAATCCACCTGACAACGCTCGGCAATTTTGGCAGTATTGTCTAAAACCTCAGGATGTTCTCCAAACAACAGGGCCATCTCTTGTTCTGATTTAAGAAAAAATTCCTGACTTGAAAACCTCATTCGCGAGGTATCCGTTAAGGTCTTGCCGGTTTGGATACTCAGCAAAGCATCTTGAACAAGAGCATCGTCACGATTTACATAATGCACGTCATTAGTAGCTGCGATAGGAATTCCCGTGAGTTCATGAATCTTCCATATTCCCTGCATAACCTTCAGCTGTTTATCAATTCCATGGTCCTGAATTTCAAGGTAAAAATTACCTTTGCCAAAAATCCTTTCATAATCCAATGCGCTTTGAACTGCCATTTCTAATTGATCATTAAGGAGATAATCTGCCACTTCTCCGGCCAAGCAGGCACTAAGGGCAATAATTCCGCTGGAATAGTTGTGCAGAATTTCTTTATCTACTCTAGGCTTATAGTAAAAGCCTTCAATATGAGCCATGGATACTAAGCGGATTAAGTTGCGATATCCTTCTTCATTTTCCGCGAGAAGAACTAAATGGTAGTTTTTATCGTCTCTTCCCGGAACTTTATCCGTCCGTTTATTAGGAGCAACATAAACTTCACATCCGATAATCGGCTTAATGCCCACTTTGCGGCACGCTTTGTAGAAGTCAATGACTCCATACATTACCCCATGATCGGTAATTGCCAGTGCCGGCATATTCAATTCAGCAGCACGCTTGACTAAATTATTAATGCGGGCAGCTCCGTCAAGCAGACTGTACTCCGTATGGTTGTGAAGGTGAACAAACATCACATATCTCTCCTCAAGATATATAGCAAAGGTCTTGAAAAATTCAAGACCCGTCATTCAAAAATTGTTGATTCATTTATAATCTGTAACTTTGCCAAGGAATAAAATCATCTTCAATTAATTAAAGAACTGCTTTCATTCACTAGTTTTTTATCTCCAATACGTGCTGTCATCAGACCTTTAGCAACTATTTCATTTTCAACCATAACTTCTACTTCAATATTACAATGTTTCTTAGCTACCAAAAGAAGTTTAGCAGTAACGGTAATTTCCGTCCCTACAGGTATGGGCTGAAGCTGATAGAGAGTAAAGTTTTCGGTAATTGCGTTGAGTCTGTATTTCTTGCGAAGCCCGATATATCCAGCCATATTCATGACTGTAACAATAACACCACAACTGGCTGATCCGTAGTCATCCACCATGGCGTTGGTAATTTCACCTTCAATGGAAAGATGTTCGGAATCATCAACAAATCGGAATCCACTTAACACCAGATTATCAACAGTCTCTCCGAACTGAGGCTGTTTCTGAACTTGCTGATAAGCTTCAATGACATCTTGTAAACTGATAATTCCTATTAACTTACCCTGATCCGCTACGACTGCAATTTCCCATCCTTCCCAAACCATAATGCGCGAAATATGGGTTACAGGATCATCGCGGCCAACCATAAAGGGATTGCCGTTCATAACGTCCTTGATCGGAGTTTTGAGATCCTCCCCGGCAACATCAACCGCCGTGACAATCCCCACAAGATTCATGTCATTATCAACGACCGGAAAGCGGCTATGGTCTGTACTTTGGGAAAGATTCCGCCAATCTTCTACGGTAGCATCGACATTCAAATACTTAACATCTTTGACCATAATATCTTCGACTAAAATAAGCTCTTTTTGAATTAATCGATCATAGAGAGCGCGATTAATCATAGAAGTAACGGCAAATGTATCATAGGGTGATTGAATAATGACTAACTCACGCTGCCGCGCCAAAGCTACAATGTCTTCGTCAGGTTCTAAACCTCCTGTGATTAATAAGGAGGCATTATGTTCTAAAGCCAGAATCTGAGCATCATGACGATTGCCAATAATGCACAAGGCATTTTCTTCCAAATACCGTCCCATGGCATCAAGTTCCATAGATGCAATAACAAATTTATGGGGGGAACGATCGAGATGCTCAAAGCCACAGATAACAACCCCTTCGGCGATCTGTGACACTTCGCGCAACGTTAAATCCTCGATCTGGCGTTCCTTAACCCCTTCAATTCGTATGGTACCAACTTTGGGAATTGAGCGAACTAATCCCTTAGCCTCAGCTTCTTTAATGGCACGATAAGCTGTCCCTTCACTGACGTCTAAGGCTTTAGCGATAAAACGGACAGAAACCTTACTGCCGATAGCTAAATCTTCAATGAATGTTAATATTTGTTGATGTTTTGTCAAGTGATAACGCTCCCCACTTATTACTATCCAATCAGTAATTATACCATATGATTGAAGATCGAACTAGCTTATTCGTTTCTATCTTTAAGATTTTCCCGTCTCCGCCGTTGGGTCATTAATCCGCCGATCTTGCCGGCATCTTTGGCGTTTAAGGAATGCCAGCCTTTGGTTTTAACTTGCTCTAAAAGTCCCAATTCTGCGGCTATTTCCATCTTCAACGGTTCTAAGGGGTCTGTTCGCCTTAATCTTGGTTTTGCTGATTTCATCTTATATCCTCCCCCTGCTCATGGCAAATAGATCTTCTTCATAATGTGGGCAATTTGGTCCTCTATCTCCTAGCAAATGTTCTAAGCGACAACGTCCGTCAACTCCATAGAGACAACGAAGGGTACACATTTTTCTGGTCATGTTCTCATCTCCTTTTCTAAAAGTTTTGCCCTTTTTAATTAAAAATATCCCGCCTGATCGACAAGCGGGATATTTCAGCAAAATTATTATTCAGTTTTCATTTTATGTTATATGTTATATGGACTAAACTAATTCGAAAGATTCCCCTGCATTAAGTACTACGCCCTTCGTCTCTGGAACTCTGCGCTGCAGCATGCGCAGGAACTCGTTAACATCCTGGTTGATAAGAGGAAAGGTATTGTAATGCATGGGGATAACTGCTTTTGAGCGCAGTAATTGGGATGCGTGGGCCGCTTCCTCGACGCCCATGCCAAAGTTATCACCGATGGGCAGCATGGCGAGTTCCAAAGGATGCCGCAAGCCAATCAGTTCCATATCTCCAAATAATCCGGTATCTCCGGCATGGTAAAGCCATTTCCCTTCTATTTGCAGGAGAAAGCCGCAGGGGGGGCCGCCATAGATCATAGGCCCTCCTGCTGTCTCTTCAATCCCTGAACCATGAAGTGCCAAAGTAAGCTTAACCCATCCGAAAGGGAAAAGATGTTTTCCTCCAATATGCATGCCATGGGTCGCGGCGCCTTGACTTTGGCAATAGGCCGCTAGCTCATAGACTGCAATAATAGGAGCACCTGTTTGTTGCGACAATTCTACAGCATCGCCTAAATGATCGTGGTGACCGTGGGTAACTAAAATCGCATCAAGCTGTTTGAAGTCTTCAGGTTTTGCTGTAGTACTCGGGTTCCCTCTTAAATAGGGATCAATAATGATTCTTCCTGCCTCGCTCTCAATTTCGAAGCACGAATGTCCGTGGAAACGAATATTCATTCTTTAACCTCCATCTGATCGCTTTAGCGCGCTGAATATACTTGAAGCACTTCCCACAATGCAGGATAACTTAAATTCATTTCCCAAAGGGCTACTCCTCGAATGCCCTTACTTAAAGCAAGGTCCAGTTTATCTTTCAAGCTGCGAGGGTCTTCGAAGTAAACGGTATGTTTAACACCCATAGTTTCATAGCGAAAATGCAAGCCGTGTTGTCTTGAATCCCAAAGTATTGGAGCGCCATAACGTTTAGCGAGGTCTACTGCCCTTTGGTAACTGATGCTCTGGGCCCCGCCTCGTTCTGACCAATCATAGCCGTAAAGCGGAATACCCATATAGATTTTGCGAGCCGGAATATTTGCTAAAGCATAGTTTAAATTCTCATTGACCCAAGGCAAAGAAGCTACTGATCCCGGAGGACTCGCCGGCCAATGCTCTTCATAAGTCATGATGATAACCTCATCAACAACCTGGCCGATAGCCTGATAATCAAAGACACCTTTCCACGGATCAAGAGGTTCACTCGAGGACTTTGCTGGCACATCAATAGTAACAATATAGTTCGCTTGATGAAACAGGGTTGACCACCTTTGGATAAGCTGAGTAAAAAGCTGCCGGTCTCCCGGACTCGCTTTTTCCAGATCTAGATTGACTCCATCAAACTGATACTGTGCCAGAAGATTCCGTATGTTCCCCCAAACATAATCTGCGAATTGTCGGTCCCGCACCAACCGGGTCATTAAATCTGTCGAAAAGAGTCCCCTCTGGGTCAAGTTACTGACGGTTAAAAAAACCTTAATCCCCTTGGCATGGACTTCGGTGATTATTTTTTGACTGGGTCTGCCTTGAAGCGTTCCATCATTCTGAATAGGCATTTGAAAAATATCGAACTGATCGATAGTGTTTCCATATTGTACCAAATACGGGTAACCCTTTACTTGTTCCGTTAGTCCATTGTAAAAGGCAAAAACATTCAGTGGCATACTTATACCCCCTTTCCGATCATCATATGCATCGCAGAGGGTATAAGTGTGAAGAATACTACTATATGGGAAGCTTCGGAGAAATTCGGGCTTCTTTAAGTCCTCGATTATCATTAAACTTCTATTTTGAGTGACGACGGCCGAAAACAGCCAACATTGCAGTTCTGCGCATTAAAATAATTACCAGGAGCGCAAAAACAAGGATGAGAATAACTAAAGCCATAATCCATTGTCCTTTGGCTCCTAAAACTGCGGAAATGCCGAAGCAAGCACTGATTCCATACATTGACAAAACTGCCTGACGCTGGGTAAGGCCCGCGTCCAGAAGCCGATGATGCAAATGTCCTCGATCGGCGGTGGCCACGGATTGTCCTCTAAGTTTACGGCGAATAATAGCAAAGGTTAAGTCCGTTACCGGCATGCCCATAACGAGAAGTGGAAAAACCACGCCTAAAATTGTCGCAGTCTTAAGCAATCCGTAAATGGAAAGGCCACCAATAATATAGCCGATAAACATACTTCCGGAATCACCCATAAATACCTTCGCCGGGGGAAAATTAAACAATAAAAATCCCAGCAGTGATCCGGCTAAAGCCAAGGTCAGATGCGCTGCAGGACTACTGATTTGATTTGCTGACCAGAATAACAACAGCGCCGCCATAAAGCATATCCCAGCGGCGAGTCCATCTAAGCCATCCGAGATATTAACTGTATTGACCAGGCCAACTATCCAAAAGAGCATTAAAGCAAAACCTACAATACCAAGCCAAAGACCCGTGAAGTAAATTGGCCGCCCGATCAGAGGAAGTTTAATGAAATCTAAGGAAAAATTAAAGCCAAAGAGTAACGCCGCTGAAACAATTTGCCAAAAGAGCTTTACTATTGGACGGATTTCCCATATGTCATCACAAACACCAACCAACGTAATTAACGTACTGCCTAAAAATAGCCCCCAGAATGATAGATCCCATTTCTGGGTTAATGCCGCCGCCAGCCAAAAACCGGCGTACAATGCCAATCCGCCCAAACGGGGAATAGGTTTTTTATGGACATGGCGGCCTCCAGGGTAAGCAATGGCTCCCCATTTTTGGGCCAGTTTCATCGTCAGCGGTGTACAGACAACTGCAATTACTAAGGCCAAGGCAAAGGTTAGTATATAGGCCATGATTATTCCTCCGCAGTCTTAGGCTCAAGCTTGTCACGCAGCATCGTCGGTTGGCGCAGTTCCAAACAAGAACAGGAAAAGGTTTGAGGAAGCATAGCCATAGCATTTAACAAAATCCTGCCGGCAAAATTGGACTGATTATAAAAAATATCGGCTAATTCCTCGTGTTCCCAATCCTTGATGATGCCTTCAGCATAGTTAACAACAAGCTGAACCGTAGCGTAATGGGCCCCGATTTCCCGGGCCAGATATACTTCCGGGCACATGGATTGCCCAATGACATCGCCGCCCATTTGTTTAAACATCTGAACTTCAGATGGACTTTCAAAATGACGCCCGTCCGTACAAACATAAACCCCTCGTTCAAAGACATAGCGCGGAGGCTGGTTTTGCAAAACGGTCTCATGTAAGACTTTAATCAAGTCCGGGCAAACTGCATTGCGCATGGTTAACAAATAGGGAAGTCCGATGGACACATCTTTCCGCATTGAAAAGTCCAAATAATCGTGAGGGATAATAATGTCACGAGGTTTTAGCAGATGATTAATTCCCCCGACCCCGCCCTCAGTTAAAACCACGTGGACCCCAGCTTGATGAAAAACCCAAAAAATTTGCTGAGAAGCCTGAGCTCTGGTGACTCCCTGTCTCCAGCCATGCATCCGGCACGTTAAAGCCTCTTTGCCTGCATAAGAAAAATGGGCAAATTCCGGCGACGGTCCATAAGGGGTATCAAAAATCAATGCCTCACCCAGCACTTTTGTTCCGGGTATCTTTAAATCTTTAGGAAAGGAAATCGAATTAGTACTTGAACCACATATTAACCCTACGTCAACTTTGGGTATCATAGTTTCTCCCCCTTTTTAAACAAGATTCGGAAAACCCCATTGACGCAATACTTCATAAACAACAACAGCTACTGAATTGGATAAGTTCAAGGAACGCGCTTCCGCACGCATCGGCAGTCTTATAGTCTTGTCCGGGTAACGACCCAAAATTTCGGGTGATAATCCTTTCGTTTCCTTACCGAAAATTAAATATCCCCCCGGTTCATAAACCATGTCGGTGTAGGAACGGCCACCTTTTGTCGTTGCTAAGTAACGGAGTCCGCCAGGGTTTTTTTCTTCAAAATCATTAAAATTGTCATAATAATAGATATCAAGAAGGTGCCAATAATCTAAGCCGGCACGCTTTAAATGCTTATCGTCAATGCTAAAACCCAATGGTTTGACCAGATGGAGTGCAGCTCCTGTTGCAGCGCAAAGCCGAGCCACATTTCCCGTATTGGGCGGGATTTCCGGCTCAACCATTACTATATTAAGTCGATTGTTCAAAACCTGGTTCCCCTTTCAATGACACCCGGAACAATTCCCATGACACCCGGGTGAACAAGTTCCGCCGCTGCTTCCTTTAGTCACTCCGGGACTTGAAAATTTGGATAATTTTTTGGAAAGACCCTTATGTCCGCAGCCGGGACATGATAGGGACTCTCCATTTTCGCCTAATCTGCATAATTCTGTGGTTAGCAAGCCACAACTTGGACATTTGAATTCATACATGGGCAATTTAATGCAGCCTCCCACTACTTAAAGCTTATTTCAGCTCTTATAAAAGGTTTTGCTTATGATTACCTATTATAACCTGAAATTATTGCAAACCCAAACTTTTGTCTGCTTTTTTCCCCTTTATTTCCCCTTTATTAGAGAATTTAATATTGACCATATTAAACTTTACTAAATATATCGTCTATCTATCCGCCGCAGGACAGATATTTTGTATAATTACGCCAGATCGTCTGGATGTTCCCTCAGGTTTTTGCTAAAGTTACTAGTATCAAAATAAGCCTCTGTTATATAAAACGTCCTTGTAATTCTTGTTGTTCTAAGTTATGATAATGTTTATCGACCTTATTAGATTGTTTAAAGAGGTGTAAAAGGATGCTCACTCCAGAAGATCGCAAATTACTTAAAATTATAGCTAAAGACTGCCGCTTAACTCCAGAGGAACTTTCACTGCAAACCGGCTTATCCGCGGAATACATCAAAAAGCGGATCAAGGACTGGGAAAAAGAAAAAATCATTGCCGGTTATCAACCTGTAATCAATTGGGAACGGACGGGTGAAGAAAAAGTTTCTGCTCTGATTGAAGTAAGAGTCCTCCCTCAGCGCGGTTATGGTTTTGACAAAATTGCGAAACGGCTGCAAAAGTTCCCAGAAATCAAATCGTTGATGCTTATGTCCGGTGGATATGATTTGGCCTTACTTATCGAAGGCAAGACGATGCAGGATGTTGCCCTTTTTGTTGCGGAAAAACTAGCTCCCCTTGAGCATATCCAGAGTACGGCCACTCATTTTGTACTGCGCCGATATAAACAGGACGGTGTGGAACTTTTGGGTGAGGAAGAGACACTCCAACGTCTCGTGATTTCACCGTGAATCGTTATCTTGCCAGCCATGTTGCTAATATGCCGCCTTCAGGAATCCGTAAGTTTTTCGATCTTGTCGCCACTATGAAAGACGTAATATCTCTGGGAGTCGGCGAACCTGACTTCGTAACTCCCTGGACTGTGAGGGAAAGCGGTATATTCTCCCTCGAACAGGGGCAGACGATGTATACCAGCAACGCGGGACTCTATGAACTGCGGGAAGAGCTTGCCCATCATTTAAACATTACCATGGGCCTCTCCTATGACCCACTTAAAGAGATTCTGATTACAACTGGCGCCAGTGAAGCTGTTGATCTGGTTATGCGCGCTGTCATTGAACCAGGAAATATTGTTTTGGTGCCCGATCCCTCCTACGTATCTTACGGACCCTGCGCAACCTTAGCCGGAGCCAGTGTGCGCTATGTTCCAACCCACGCTGATGAGAATTTCCGTCTGCGGGTTAAGGATCTGGCCCAAGCCTACTCACCCGAAGTCAAGCTCCTGGTGTTATCCTATCCTAATAACCCGACAGGGGCTATTATGCAGCGTGAAGATCTCCTGCCCATTGCCGAATTTGTCAAAGAGCATGACTTGCTCGTCCTGGCCGATGATATTTATTCCGATCTTACCTACGAAGGCACTCATACCTCGTTTGCCAGTTTACCGGAAATGCACGACCGTACCCTCTTCGTCAGCGGTTTCTCAAAATCTTACGCTATGACAGGCTGGCGAATCGGCTACGTTGCCGGGCATCCTGACCTTATCAGCGGAATGACCAAAATTCATCAATATACCATGCTTTGCGCCCCAATCACTGGCCAAATTGCCGCTCTTGAGGCTTTGCGCTCTGCTTCCGAAGCTAAAGACGAAATGGTCGCAGCCTATGATCGCCGACGCCGGCTTATGGTCCATGGTTTTCGATCCATGGGTCTGGATTGTTTTGAGCCCCTGGGTGCCTTTTATGTCTTTCCGGATATATCGAAAACGAAATTATCCTCGGAGGCCTTTGCCGAAGAACTTTTAAACGAGGAAAAAGTCGCCGTCGTACCCGGGACCGCCTTCGGGCCATCCGGTGAAGGATTCATTCGCTGTTCCTACGCTTATTCTCTGGAGCAGCTTGAAGAAGCATTACAGCGAATCGGTCGGTTTGTAGAACGGAGATTCTCCCTTTAAACGTCATCTCCTGTTACTCCGTCCAGATATGGCGTCAATATTGGCGGAAGGGCTTTTTCTTTATTTGTCAGCCAGGATTTAAGTCTGGGGTCCTGCATGTTGCGCAAAGCGAGAAAAGCATTTCGCTGCAGGATGCCTTTACCTCGCCATCCGGCTGCCGTATGAAGAAAACGTTCTCGAAACTCCCCTTTGGTTAAATTCAACGTATCCACTAAATCGACACCGCGCTTTTTTTCCGCTGCCGATACCATCTGCACTTCTTCCTGAAGCCGTTTTTGGTTATGAGGGCAAGCTTCCTGGCAGGTGTCGCAGCCAAAAATTCGATTTCCTAAACCTATTCTCTCTTCTGGCGTAAGCACTTCTTTGCTTTGAGTGAGATAAGAATAGCAACGTCTGGCTGCAAAGATCTCCTTGCCAAGAATTTGGGCAGGGCAAGCTTGAATACATTTCCGACAAGAACCGCACTTGTTCAAAATCATTTCATCGCTGGGAAGTTCATGATTCAGCAGCAACAACGCTAACCCCGCAAAGGAACCGTAGCCGGGTATAATCAGTTGCTGATTTCGGCCGATCCAACCGAGCCCTGCCCGAACTGCAAAGGCTCTTTCAACTAAAGGTCCCGTGTCGACCTGCCAGCGGATAGCTCCGGGCCAATGGTTTTCCGCCATTATCTCAGCGAGCTCTTTTAATTTTTGATTGATTACCCGGTGATAGTCTTCTCCGATGGCCGAGCGGGCCAAAATACCCTCTCCCTTCTCGGGAGCAATCGCGAGAGGAAGTTCATAGGCTAACGCAGCAACGCCCTGACAATCCTGCCATACAGCCTTTGGATCAACCCTCTGCTGAATTATTTGACTCTCAAAAGGAGTAGACACACCTTGTTCAAGGCGAGCCTGCAACAAACCATTAAGCCCCTTAATCGGTTGGGCAGTGGTAAACCCAACTGCTATAAACCCTAAATCTAAAGCCCATTTCCTAAGCTCCTTTTTCCAATCTTGCCATTCCTCCAAGCTCAATAAACTATCCTCCCTAACAAGGCAAAATGTGATCTTGCATCAGCAAATAGATAATCAATCAATCCTTATGCAATAAGTCTTCTCTATTTACATTTTAACTCACTTTTCTCAAACTAAACATCCTTGATATTTCTAATGCTAAAGTGGCTCTGTTAAACAAATTGTTGAAATTAAAAGATATTTTTGACAAAGCCTGTAAAATGTCCTGCGTTCAGTTTTTCCTTTTAATTCCCGATATGAGTAAAATACAAACTATAACTATGTCACTTTAACTTTGCATTACAATTAGTACAATAATTGATATTCGTTACTGATTGCCGAATTGATAAGGGCTTGTTATCGCTGGTATATCAACTGAATTAAAAGAATGACATGTCTGCTTTCCCGCTTAATATTATAAGAAAGGCGCAGCGTTGTGAACTAATAATTTCACAACGCTGCGCCCTTTTAGAAGGAGCTATCGTCGGGCGCCCCGACAACCAGCGAAGCGCACCCTCGCCTGCCGCGGGAATGTGACCTGACCGGCTGAGCTAACGACGACAAGATCGTGGAACAACACCTAGATGTCGATGACGACCTTGCCGTGCACGTGCCGACCAGCTTGAAGCTCGACTGCCGCGCGGATCTGCTCCATCGGGAAACTTGCTGCGATGGGCACACGGAACTGGCCCGCCGCGACCAGGCGAGCAATCTCTTCTATGGCGCCAGGGACGGCGTTAGCACCGTTTGCTGGCGTGATCCCGTCGACCTGTGCAGCGATGGTGGTGATGCGCTCATCCGGAACGCCAAGATCTCGTGCCGCCTGCATCGTGTCTGTCCCATATAGGTCGATCGCCGCAGTAACGCCGGCGGGAGCAAGGGCGCGGAGTCGGTCGACCATGCCGTCGCCATAGGTGACCGGCTCGGCCCCGAGGGCACGCAGGGCATTGGCCGAGGTCGCCGATCCCGTTCCGATCACTCGCGCGCCTGCGAGCCTAGCAAGCTGGACGGCGAACACGCCAACCCCGCCTCCCGCGCCGCCAATGAGCACAGTGTCGTCTGGGCCGAGATTGACCACGGCGAGGGCGGCAGAGGCCGTGCAGCCCGCGATAGTAAGAGTAGCGGCGGTGCGGTCGTCGACGCCGTCGGGGGTGTGGTGCGCGTCGCCACCCCCCGCGATAGTTCCTACCACATCTACTACTACGTAGCCGGCTACCGCACGGGAGAGGGCGCCACCGAACACTCGGTCGCCGATCGCGAATTCGATCACGCCTTCACCAACCTGGTCCACAATCCCGGCATAGTCGGTTCCGAACCCGGACGGCAGGCTCAAGCCGAATCGAGCGGCGGTGTCTGCATCGGAGGTCATGAACCAGTCCATCGGGTTCAGTCCGGCCGCAGTGATGCGCACACGAATCTGCCCCGAGCCGGCCTGCGGTACGGGCACTTCGCGGACGTTGAGAACCTCAGGACCGCCGAACGAGTCGAGCTGGACCGCTCTGTTTACAAAATTATGCATTGAAAATCCTCCTTTAAACTTCAAAACCAATAATCCAAGTTACATGTTTTTGATATTATAACATGTAACTTGGATAATATCACGTTGTGCTATTAAATACAATATATTTCATTTGTAACTTATCACAAAAAAATATAAAGGAGTATGCTACCGCTCTCAGTTTGACCCTGTTTTTATAAAGTATGGTCAAATTCTTGAAATACCAATAACTAACGCCCTCAACAATCCTATTAGGAAAGCCAAGGGCGAAAAATTTTAACTTATCTTTTTTAGAGCTTTGTCAAACTTCGAGAAAAACCTAGTCCCATCTCACAAACAAGGTGTTGTGGGATGACGAAGGCTAGTCGCCCTCTCCTGCTCGATTCATTTATTAGGATTTTTAAGTCCTCTTATCAGAAGATTTACAACAGATTCTATGTTCTGTTTTCGATTCGGATCTTCAAATGAGTTTGGGTTGATAAAAACACCGGTTGAAAGATATACGGCTCTTGCAGCTTGATCAGGAGATTCCGTAAAAAATATACCTTCCGAAATTCCTTGAACTATAATCTCCTTAATACGATTAATACCTTCTTCTATACTTTTTTCTATTACTTCCATTGAGTTGTGCGCTAGCTTAATGTAATTTGCAAACATTTCCGGATCATTAATAGCACTGCGGCGTTTAGCTTCCGCAAAGTCTTCGAGTAAATGAAAAAGTTTAATATCAGCAGGATTATCTTCTTTCAAAATATCATTTGAAGGAGCATGCAAACTTGTGAGCCAACGCTCTGTAACAGCATTCCAAAGGTCAGTTTTTCCATTATAATATCTATAAAGGGCAGCATGGCTAACCTTTAATAGCTTTGCTACGTCAGTGATATTCGCTTTGCCTGGTCCGAAACGGCGAATAACTTCTTCTGTTGCATTGAGGATTATTTCTTTATCTAACGAAATCTTATCCAAATTAATCACCTCTTGTATTATACAGTAGTAAGAACATTTGCTTTTGAAGCACCGGTAAATAGATTCAATTTGGAATCCAAATCTAAGCTGGAATATTTCTAAAGCTGAACATCGGGGCTTCAGATACAATAATGTCCAGTGGACATTATTGCCGAGCCGCCTTTCCCAATAGGAATACTTAGCGGCGAAGGAGGACTCTACCACCTGAAGTTAACGAAGGACCCACCCCCACTTATAGAAGTGGGGGTCTTAAAAATTGGATAAATTCCAGAACTTTATCCATAAACATCAAATTATGTTTTGACTTTTAAATAGTTTGTTCCTCTTATTTACTTTTCAAGTATACCACATATAATACTAAGTTTCAAATTACACAAATTGTAATTAATTAACCCCTATGGCATATACTTTCGTTCCTCAATCCGTGTACTGCGTACATAGAGTTGTACATAAAAAAGCTCATACAACCCTTTATTTATAAAGGGTTGTATGAGCTTTGTGAGCCACCAAAGTTTATGTGGTCGGCTTATTTAAAATATCTGTCTAATAATCCTTTAAAGGCTTTACCGTGTCTAGCTTCATCCTTGCACATTTCATGAACCGTATCATGAATAGCATCGTAGTTCAGTTGTTTTGCTTTGGTGGCAATTTCTTTTTTACCTTGGCAAGCGCCATATTCGGCTTCAACTCTTGCTTCTAAATTCTTTTTAGTGTCAGCAACCACTACTTCGCCAAGCAGCTCTGCAAATTTAGCGGCATGTTCTGCTTCTTCAAAGGCAATTCTCTTATAAGCTTCTGCAACTTCAGGATAGCCTTCTCGGTCTGCTTGACGGCTCATAGCTAGGTACATACCAACTTCAGTACATTCTCCGGTAAAATTAGCTCTTAAACCTTCAAGAATTTCTGGATCAACGCCCTGGGCTACTCCAATTTTATGCTCATCAGCCCATTGCAGGGGGCCGTCTTTTTTCTCGGAGAATTTGTCTTTAGAAGCTCCACATTGCGGACATTTTTCCGGAGCCTCATTCCCTTCAAAAACGTAACCACATACTGAACATACAAATTTCTTAATCATTTAAGTTAACCTCCCCAAATTTATTATCAATTAATCTATGTTCTTATTTTACAATTACTTTAAATAAAAATCAAGGGTTTTTAAAAATTTTTTTGTTTGTATCCTGAACGAGTTCACTCACACCCTCGCACATCGACTTTAACATCATAGAGCGTGCTCGCCGAAGCTCGATCAGTCAAACGTTGAGAAGTAAGAGCATTAACCGATGACGTTTTGGAATTTTTATTCCAAAACAGCCCTTCTGTAACAACAACTCCGCGGGGAACCTTGGTCGTTGTTTTAAGAATGAAGTTAACTTCACCACGTTCATTAAAGGCAGCCACCTGCTGAAGATCATTCAAATTCTTTGCCAGAGCATCCTCTACATTCATTAAAAGATAGGCTGTTTTCTTCTTCTTTAATAAATCTTCTCGCTCATTAAACGATGAATTCAAAGAATACAAATTAGGACTACTCATCAGGAAAAATGGAGCTTTATCTCCATGAGGTTCGATATAGCGGGGCAGGGGGGCTGGTTCCTGGGGATTATAAAGTTCGATTTTTCCCGAAGGAGTCCGAAATGTCATTTTATAATCGACAGGCAGCTTAAGTTCAACGGGATGCCCTTCTGAAAGTTTCTCCTGCTCCTCTTGCAGTAGCCAAGATGACGAAGATTCAATCAGCTGGTCAATAAGATCTTCCGTAGACTGCTTAAAATAGGGCTCCTGAAAATCCATACTTTGAGCAAGTAATTTAAAGACATCCCAATTTGACTTAGCTTGCCCAAGGGGTGGGATGACTGCTGCAGCTTTCTGAATAACATAAGAACCGTAAGAACGATAAAGATCCGCATGTTCTAAGGAACTCGTGGCCGGTAAAATAATATCGGCATAGCGGGCGGTGTCCGTCATGAACCGTTCATGGACAACTGTAAAAAGGTCTTCGCGCCGAAGTCCCTTAAGTATTTGATTCTGGTCCGGAGCAACAACTGCAGGATTAGAATGGTAGACATATAAACTTTTAATCGGCGGATTCGTTAATTCAGTCAAGGCAAAACCAAGTTGGTTCATATTTACAACTCTCGTCGGAGATTGCAAGAAATCTTCCCGGACGACAGACGCTGATGAAATAACTTTAGAAGAAATGCTTGTCAACAGCCCGCCCCCCGGCTTGCTCCAAGCCCCAACCAATGCAGGCAGACAAGTGATAATTCTAACGGTCATTGCTCCATTTCCATAACGTGAAAGCCCTGAACCCAAGGAGATGAAAGGAGCGCCTGCTCGAGCATATTGAAGAGCTAATTCTTCCAGTTGACTGATTTCAACGCCCGTGATTTGACTGACTTTTTGAGGAGAAAAATCATCAAGACATTCCTTACGAAAGGCCTCGAAGCCCTGTACATAGTCATCGAGGAACTTCTGATCCTGAAGTCCTTCCCGAACTAAAATGTGCATCAACCCGAGAGCCAGAGCGCCATCACTGCCCGGTCTGACACACAGGACTTTATCAGCTAGTTTAGCCGTGGGTGTTTCATAGGTGTCCACAAGCCAAACAACAGCCCCTTGTTTCTTGGCTTCCCGTACTTTGCGGACAAAATGAATGTTTGTCGCTAGGGCATTTGTCCCCCAGAGAATAATTAAATCACTTCTCTTAACTTCATCGGGATGAGGAGCTAAAGTCTCTCCCATTACTGAGGCCCAGCCATAACCTTTCGCTGCAGAGCATATTGTTCGCGCTAATCTCGATGCCCCCAAACGATTAAAAAAGCTTTCTCCGCAATTGCGCTGCACTATTCCCATGGTTCCAGCGTAGGAGTAAGGCAAAATTGTTTCTGCGCCAAAATGATCAATTAATTCTTTCCAGCGGTTAGAAATCCGGGCAATAGCCTCATCCCAAGTAATGGCTCGAAATTGTCCCGAACCCTTTTCCCCGGAACGAAGAAGTGGCTGAGTCAATCGCTGCGGAGAATAAACAGTTCTTTCATAATGAGCCATTTTAGGGCACAAGGTACCTCTTGTAAAAGGATGCTCGGGATCACCACTTACTCTCACTGCCTTATCAGCTATCAGTTCGACCCTAAGCCCACAAGTGTCGGGACAATCATAAGGACAAACTGATCTCTTAACCTCTGAATGCATAATGATCCTCCTAACGCCAAATTTATCCAATCGTAAGACTCCCGCTTCTTAAGTGGGAGTGGGTACCCCGTACTCTGCTTCGGTGGAGGTAGAGTCCCCCACCGAAGTCTCGATGTTCAGCTTCAGCTGAACGAGTTCACTCACTGATCCGCTAACAAAACCTTCATGGATTTGTGCAAAGAATCAGGCTAATTCTGTTTGACACGAATTAGCCTGATTGCTTTTTTCTATACATTCCTGAAGCCTCTATTTGCTGGCTCTAAAAAAGGCATAGGTCATCGGTTCTCCCTCTTGAAGGATCTCAGCCGCAACAACATCCGCCAAAAAGAGGGTATGAGTTCCCGCATCGAGTTGGCCCACCACTTTAGCTTCCATTGTAGCAAGTACATCATCAAGCAGTAAAACACCCGATTCCCCACGATGAACCGCTACTCCTTCAAACTTATCCGCGTCACGCCCTGAACGATATCCGAACTTACGAGCATAGTCCTGACCTGTCTGGCTTAAAACTGATACTCCAAATCTCCCGCCTTTTTGGATTAGTTCATGAGTAAAATTCGATTTATTAATGCCAATAGCTAATCTCGCCGGGTCCGATGTCACTTGAAAACATGTATTGGCACATTGTCCATTATCTCTTCCATCAGCTTCAGCCGTAATAATATACAGGCCATAAGAAACCTTATAAAGTGCATGGCGAATGACCTGGGAACCGTCTTCTTGAGTCATTTCAATCTTCGCTGCCGGTTTAACATTTGATGTTGCGTTCACTCCAGGATCCCCTGTTACCAGCTCAAAATTACTAGCATCAACACTACAAATAGGACAAACTTCAGGCGGATTATCGCCGGTATGTATATAACCACATACGTTGCATCGCCAACGCTTCTCCATAAAAGCACCTCTTTTTTAGTAATAATTATAAACTTATCGTTTATACCGGTCAAGACATATTTTTCCTCTTGGAGCTCAATCTTCGCTCTATTCAACTAAGATATTCAATTGCAATTACTAAAATAACACCTATGGAACGCCCCAAACCCTAAGCATCTCTCAGTAAAAAAGTCCGGTATTCTGCTTCCAGAAAGCTGGTGTCATTCAAACAATACTCTGGGCAACGTATCAGGACTCTGCGCACCTGTTCTTTAAATCTTCCATAGTTCTTGCCTCTCAAGCCTTTTTCCTCAGCAAATTGAGGAAATACCTTCCAATCCAGAGTCTTTATTCGCTCAGTTATCCATAACGAAGCAGCTCTTACCTCACTTTGAATTCTTGCATAACGTTCGAAATCATCCCTGTGCTCTTGCCTTCCGCCTTGAAAATCCGCCTGCCACAGTCTCAGTGAATTTTCGACTCGAAGCGGATCAAAAACCTGACCGTTCCATCCGATTTTCCAAGCAAAACAGCGCGCTTTAAAGGATACCTTCTGCCAATCAGCTTCTCCCCTCAATTCCTTTCTAAAGATACGAGAACCCAGACTGTGATGCCTTACAAGATATTCAACCTCTTGTTCCCCATGAGTTCCCCCAGGAAGAACCATACTCCAACGAAAACGGGTAAAGATTTCCCGCGAAAGCCGGGCACTTTCTTTTTCGTGAGGAAAATAATGTCCTTCCCCTCTACCGGGAGTTTGCCATTTTCCCAAATCATGAAATAAAGCTGCTAAACGTAAACTTATCTGCTCTGGGCTATACTGAACCACCTTCAAGGTGTGCTCCCATATATCTTTGGTATAAAAGCGATCCTGAACCAATCCCTTAAGCCTGGATAGTTCAGGAATATATAGTTGAAAAAATCCAATCCGATCTAGTAATGAAAGGCTCTGAGCAACATTCTCCAAAACCAGGATTTTTCCCAATTCTTCAGTAACTCGTTCTTTGGAAACCTCTGAAAGTTGAGGGACAAAGATGACTGCCGACTGCCAGGTCTCAGTCTCTATACTTAAGCAGTATTTAACTGCAAATCGTATCATTCGTAAAACCCTTAAAGGATCTTCCTCAAATCGCTCTAAAGGATTGCCGCAAGTTCTTAAATACCGATTTCTCAAATCGCTCAGGCCCAGAAAAGGATCCTCTATTTCCCCTGTTTTAACATCCTGATAAATGGCATTAATCGTGAAATCACGCCGCAAAGCATCCCTTTCGAGCTCACCGGGGAAGGAGACTATGTCTAAGCGATCCGACTCCTGAAACAAACTTATCGTTTGTAGTTTTGCGCCCAGTAAATGAGGTGTATAGCCCCAATGGGTTAAAAGGTTAAAGATTTCTTCAGGGGGTAGGGCAGCGACAGCATCCACATCTTTGTTAGGTATCCCCAGTTCTGCATCTCGCACTGCACCGCCGACACAATAAACGGGACAGATTAGGCTTAGACGTTTTAAAACTTCCTGTTGAAAAGATGAGCCAAGCATCAAGTCCCCCCCGATTAACCCTTAAAATTACAATCAAGCTTCAAGGACAGATTAACAGAATACAGAAATTTTGGGGCCAATACAGATATGCCAAGGGCTTCCCGGTCCATGTTCCCCGTCAAGATCCGAGGTTATGAGTCGATCAGTATGAATCGTTAGTTCTGAGATCTGAAATTCTTTCATTTTGGGGGTACTTACCTGTTCTCCGCGTAAAACTCTCAGAAGAATTCGAAGAGTTTCCGGCCAACCAACAAGTGGGACCATTAAAATATCCAACTTTCCGTCAGACAAAGACGCTCTGGGCATTAGTTGTCTAATTCCCCCAACGGAAAGACCATTAACAGCCAGAAAAAGAATAACTTCTTCACTATAATGTTTTCCATTAAGATCATACTCTACCCCGAAAGGCCGGTATGAAGGAAGCGTCTCAATCCCTTTCAGAAAATAGGCTAGCTGACCCAAAGAGTTTTTTACTCGCAGGTCCACTTTTTGTGAAACATCTGTTAAAAGTCCTGCACTGGCAACATTAACAAAATAACGATTATTGACCATACCCGTATCTATATTGTAAATATTTCCTCGTCCAATTACTTTACAGGCTTCAGGAACACTTTTAGGCAAATGGAGAGCATAAGCCAAATCATTGGCTGTTCCTACAGGCAAAATTCCCAAGGCTGGACGTTGGAATGCCGGAATTTCTACCAAACCGTTAACTACTTGGTGAATACTCCCGTCTCCCCCGGCGATTACCAGACAATCAACATCACTGCTTTGTAAAGCAGTCTCTTCAATGTCTTCCGGAGAACAGGCTCGATGAATACATACATCATGTCCGCTTTCTTGAAAAATACGTATCACCGAATCTAATTGACCTGTTAACTTACACCGTCCAGCGTAAGGATTATAGATTAAACGCAAGCGTTTATTCAACATTGTTATAAATCCGACTCCTCTTCCATAGCTAAACCACTTACTTTTTTATTCCCATACGCCAGCGGCGAATCTTCGTGTTCAATAAATGAGCATTAAAGAAAAATACTCCTGCTAAAATAACAGCAATTAGACCGCTTTCAATTAACACGGCTCTCGTTTCCTCAAGGGGAAAACCTTTTGCTAGCAAATAAACCATCGCCAAATTGGCCAGGGGAAAAAGAAGCGATTCTACAGCTAAGCCTCTGAGAATAATAATCCACAAATCTATACTTGTCTTTTCTTCTGACAAAGCTTTAGTGACTAAAAACCCCAGAGCAAGAAGTACTCCCGCCAAAAAAGCCGGCAATCCGTACTTGCCAATGGCAACAACAATATTAAGGTAAGTACCTAGCCCCCATAAAACCGCACCTAAGATAATGGATAGCAACTTATTAACCATCGAACCGCCTCCATTTGAATTCGGTAAGCCCCTGCTCAATTCCCAAATGCGGGTTACGATCACGGTCATAAGGAACGTTATTTCAGGTTTTCCGGATTCAATACTTCCAGTTCCGGCAACACAAAACGGCCGTCTTTGCGAATTAATCTTTCATCAAAATAGATCTCACCGCCGCCATAATCCGGTCTTTGAATACACACCAAGTCCCAGTGAACGGCTGATTTGTTACCGTTATAACAGTCATCATAGCAGGAACCCGGAGTAAAATGAAAACTTCCATCGATCTTCTCATCAAAAAGGGTGTCCAGCATTGGGTTTAAGATGTATGGATTTACTCCGAGAGCAAATTCCCCCACATACCTTGCCCCTTCATCGGTATTGAAGATGTCATCAATCCGCTGCGTATCATTGGCAACGGCCTTAATGATTTTACCGTTTTTAAAATCCAAGACAATTTTTTCAAAGGTAAATCCTTGAAACAACGATGGGGTATTATAACTGATCCGCCCGTTTACCGATTCCTTAATAGGCGCGGTATAGATTTCCCCGTCAGGAATATTCATTTGTCCGTCACATTTAATCGCTGGCATTCCATTAATCGAGAATACTAGATCAGTACCCGGTCCAACAATTCGTACTTGATCGGTTTTCTCCATTAAGTTCTTGAGCGGATTCATAGCCAAGGACATTTTTCCATAATCCAGGTTACAGACGTCAAAGTAAAAGTTTTCAAATCCTTCCAGACTCATTGATGCCAACTGAGCCATAGAAGGGTTAGGATACCGTAAGACACACCAACGAGTATGGGGAATACGCTGTTCAATATGCACCTTCTTTTGATAAGAGGATGAATATGATTTCAGAGATTCACCGGGAATGTCTGCCCATTCGTTAGCATTTTCTCCTGCCCGAATTCCTATGTAGGCCTGCATTTCTTTCATTCTTGCAAGGTCCCAGCGAGCCATAGCCTCAGCTTGCTCAACCGTGAATTCTTTTAATAAGTCTCGCATTAGAGTATGATTAATGACAGATACAAAGGGCACTCCCCCAGCTTGATAGGCATGACGTACGAGAGCCTGGGCAAGTGGAATACCTGTTCCAATGACTTCAATAAGAATTCTCTCCCCCGGTTTCAGGGCGATCGAATAATTAATTAAAGAATCGGCTAGTTTTTCAAAACGAGGATCTTTCACGTTAGGGCCTCCTTAAACTAAAATCATAGTTAAAATGGTTTATAATGTCAATCGCTTTGTTCTACTGACATGATATCCTTAAATTGCTCATTTCTGTGCAAATTTATCTCAATAACAGAATCCCTTTAAAGGATTTACCAGTGGATAGTTCGTATGTATATTCTTCATACCTTAGCATTTTCCTTTTTATTAACGCTTTATGTCTGTAATGAACCTTTAATAACACTTTAATTTTTGTTGATGAAGATGGAGGTCACTATGAACTCAGTCAATACCTTATGGGAATATCGTTTGCAGCCGGAGGATGCCGGTCAAAAATATCTTTCCATCTTAAAGCATAAATTTCATTTTTCTCTTAAAGTTTTACAGCATTTAAAACAGGGAGAACGAGTCTGGGTGGACGGACGCTTCACATACTTAACTGCACGAGGGAAAGAAGGTGAACTTCTCTCTATTCAGCTCTTTGCGGAGGAAGAATCGCCAATTCAAGGCGAAGATCTACCCTTAAGTATCCTCTACGAGGATGATTATCTATTAGCTGTTAACAAACCTGTCGGACAGGTCGTCCACCCTAATCGCCGCTACCCTGACAATACCTTGGGGAATGCTGTCATAGGTTACTGGGAGCGCAAAGGAGAGCAGAGACTCTATCGACCCATTCACAGAATTGACCGCAATACCTCCGGGGTTGTGATCATTGCCAAAAATCAATTTGCCCACCAGCAGCTTGCTTGGCAGCTAGTGCGCGGTCACATCCATAAACGTTACTATGGCTTTGTCCAAGGAAACCTGTTCGAAAACAGAGGAACTATAGATTCTCCGATAGGTCTTGCTCCCAATAGTTTCATCAAGCGCCAAATTCAGAGGGATGGAGAAGCATCACGAACGGATTATCGAGTCATCCGCCGCTATTCTGAAGCCAGCTTGCTTGAATTTATCTTAGAGACGGGGAGAACGCACCAAATCAGAGTCCATTGTGAAAGCATAGGTCACCCCTTGCTGGGAGATGATCTTTATGGCGGAAATACATTACTCATAAACCGTCAGGCCTTACATTCTTCGGTTTATGCCTTTTTGCATCCTGTCACCGGCCTTCCTCTCGTAATTCGTGCCCCTTTCCCCGAAGATCTTAGACATTTGCTAAAGGCACTAAACAAGGCTTAAGGAATAATTTCTACGAGTCGCAAACTCTTTAAATTCTTTAGATCGTCCTATAATACCAGTCCCAATTATTTCTTTGACATTTATTAACTTAACGTCTGAATTCTACCAAATCCTACTCCCTGAAAGCAAACATAAAGAAGTATTCTATTATAATGTTGATTTGATAATCTATAGACATTGTGTTAAAATGTCTATAGATTTTTTCTCAATATAAAGGATGTGTCTATTATATGGCTGTTTCAGAATTATTTTGGAGTTCATCAATAGACGATTTAAAGCGCGGTTATTGTCAAGAGCCCGAACACTATGTCTGCTTACTATGCGGTAAAACTATTGAAAAAGGAATTATTTATCAGGAGGATGACGTTTTCTACGAGGCCTTTCGGTACATGAAACTCCACATTGAAAACGTCCATGGATCGGTTTTTGCATACCTTAACCAATTGGACAAAAAGGTTACTGGGCTTACCGACCATCAAAAAACACTGTTAGGATACTTTTACACCGGTAAAACGGATGCTGAAATTCAAAAAGAAATGGGTATTAAAAGCGCTTCAACCATTCGAAATCACCGATTCTCTCTGAAGGAAAAAGAGCGGCAGTCTAAAGTATTCCTCGTCATGATGGAGCTTCTTAAAGAAAAAAATAATACAGAAGCCTTGTTTTTAGCCCCCCCTAAAACAGCAACGATGGTAGATGACCGCTATAAGGTTACGCAAACTGAGAAGGACAAGATTCTACTCAAACTTTTCCCCGAAGGGCTTGATGGTCCTCTTAAAACCTTCTTTGTGAAGGAAAAATATAAATTACTAGCAATCCAACAAATTGCCAAACGATTCGACGAAAATAGAACCTACACAGAAAAAGACGTTAATCTAACTCTTAAATCTGTTTATCCTGATTTTGCAACTCTCAGACGGTATTTAATAGAATATGGGTTTATGCAGCGCACACCTGACGGCAGCCAATATTGGCTTAATCGAGGCAGTGAAGAAAGAAGAGATCGAAACATGGACCGTAAACAAGAATTGAAACGCCTCTATAAAGAAACTAGAACCGAAGCCGGAGTTTATCAGATTCGAAACCTGGAAAATCAAAAAATTTATATTGAAAGTACTCTTAATCTTAAAACCATAAACGGTAAACGTTTTAATTTAGATATGGGAACCTTCCCAAACCAAATACTCCAAAAAGAATGGAAAGAATTTGGAGCAGAAGCCTTTGCCATTGAGGTACTGGAAATTCTAGAAATCCCTGAAGAAGGGTATTTTGATGTTAAAGATGCCTTAAAAAAGCTGAAGGAAAAATGGTTGGATAAGCTTCAGCCCTATGAAGATCGTGGCTATAATACATTCAAAGCGATTCAGCAAGAACTTTAAACTACCTGTCGAAGGCGAATGCAAACAAAAAAATGATCTGAATGTATTAAAAGAGTGGATAACTTCTCCCATAGAAGCATATCCACTCTTTTATAAAATCATATTGTTGTTTATGTTTAATGTTTTAAGTAACTGTCTAAATTATATGGTTAAAGCTTTAACCAATCTCTTTTCTATATTGAAATTAAAAAAACAAGCATAACTTAAAACTAAACTATGCTCGCGAAGGGACTCTTTAAGCCTAAGGAAAGTTCTTTAATACACTCTGGCCCCAATTCCAGACAACCTAACTCTACCGGTTTTTCACTATAAAAGCCGTGGAAATCCGAACCGCCTGTAATCACCAAGTTATGCTTTTGTGCATAATGCAGGGATTGGCGTCGGTCAGTGTCATTATGGCTGGGATGAAATACTTCGATCCCGCCAAGTCCTTCTTCTGTCCACTCATCAATGGCATCAAAATTACCAAGTTGTCCGGGATGGGCGAGAATAGGAATTCCTCCTGCTTCTCTGACAGCCTGAATCGCCTCGCGAGCATCAATATATTCTAATGGAACAAAGGCCGCACCCCGGGGGTGAGTACTGCTTCCACGGTGAAAAAGCTTCTTATATAGGTCATCATAAATGGCCTCACAATACCCCTTATCCAATAAGGCATGCATTAAATGCTGTTTATAAACGCCAGTCCCCCCAGCATACTTCAGAACATCCTCCCATGTTATATCATATCCCGCTGCAAGAATCTTAAGGAACATATCATAGGATGCTTGTTTCCTGCTTTCAATTAGAGGGGTGCAAAGACGATCCAGAGAAGAATGCCCCGGTTCGATATATAAACCCAGAATATGAGCTCTCTTGTTCCTCTCATAATCGTAAGCTGATATCTCTATGCCCGGAACGATGGTGACACCTAAATCGGCTCCCAGGTACAGAGCATCATTTAACCCCTTTGTGGTATCATGATCTGTAATGGCAAGATGAGTAATCCCCTTTTCTTTTGCCAGTTTGATGACCTCACCAATACTTAAGGAATTATCAGAGATATTCGTATGAACATGTAAGTCAATCATTGTTTCTAATCACCCTTTATAATTATTTTTTTCAATAATTGCTAGCTTTTTAATTCCTTGCTCAAAGCATTAAAAGAATTGCAGCAGATAAAAATAATGAAATGCCAATGCGGCAAGAATCAATACCACGGTCTAAACAATCGTAATAGCCCTTTTTAAGAACATATTTTGATTGCTCCTAAAGTCCTCCTTTAATAAGACAACGTCTTCAGAAAAAATCAGAGCCTCATTCTCTGTCATATAAGACTTTAAAACTCGACAAATGCTCTTTGACTCTTCCCTTATTATTTCTTCATATTGAAGCACAAAATCACCCTTT
Organism: Desulfosporosinus sp. FKB; assembly: GCF_002196705.1. Lineage (GTDB taxonomy): Bacteria > Bacillota > Desulfitobacteriia > Desulfitobacteriales > Desulfitobacteriaceae > Desulfosporosinus. The sequence continues at coordinate 43,733 of NZ_NADJ01000033.1, read as the reverse complement.
ATTCACTGTTCGTGTGGCTGTATCTTCTGCAAATCAAGCGTCAAACTTATCTCTCAGGCAGAGGGGAAGATATTGGCGAGCCTCTGTCCATATCAACGGCGAGCGAAAAGCAGCTACTAATAATTTACCAAAAGGTGACCTATTCTCATTGTTTCTGCGAATAAGAACTTCTCCCCCACGTTGTTCCAGAAAAATCCTGGCGGCAGCAATGTCCCATTCATGGACATTAGACGAAATAAACAAGTCATATTCTCCGTTAGCAACTTTACATATTTCCAGAGAGGCGCAGCCCAAATATCTGTAAGCCTGGGCCTGGGACAACATCCCCATGACGTCCATGCCCAAACCTGCGAATTCTCTCATAGTTCTCAAGCTAATACCAACAACTGCTTTGCTCAGCTTATCATGGGAATCCGGCAAAGTGTCTAAAGGATGTCCATTGATGATTGCTCCTTCACCACGACCTGCGCTGAACATCTCGCTATTGGCAACATCATAAACTAAACCAAACATCGGATTTTCATTTTTATATAAAGCCAGGGATATGGCATAATCCTTGCCAAACCGATAATAATTGACCGTACCGTCAATTGGGTCGATAACCCACGTATAATCATTATGCTTCGGACATATCTGTTCCCTGCTTTCCTCAGCAAGGATATTATGATCTGGATAGTTACTTAGAATAGCATCAATGAGGAATTTCTCAATAAGTAAATCATGTTCCGTGACAAGGTCCATCTGAGAGGTCTTTTCCTTAACTTTTATGACGGATTGCCGGCGCTCTTGTTTCAGCTTCGACCCCGCAGAATACATTAAGAGTTTAGCGAAGTCATACATTTCTCGTTCTTCGACGTTCATAAACGATTAATTCCTTTCAAAGGAGATAGCAGTTATAGCCTGAAGGCCGGCCAATAATCTTGACGATTAAACTCAGAAAAATCATCAAATCTTCTAACCTCGGCCCGTTTAATCATAAAGGGTACAGGAGTATTGAAAAATCTCTTGTTTGTTTCTGAGATCGCATCAGCCATCATGCGTCTTTCTTTTCCTGATAACTTTTCCTCCAAATAAAACAAACTGATATGTCCCTGAAACCGTCGTTTTCTCTCAACACCAAGTTGTTTAAGATTGTTATCTTCGTAAAGATGGTCTCTGACTGCTTGCAGCCCTAGGTAATCACCTTCGGTCAGCGGCGAAACGATAGCAGCTATGACACCTTGGGGAAAAACAGATAAGCCCTTAATTTCATAGTTTAACGATCCGGAACTAGACATATGGGAAAACATTTGATGACAGGCCAGCAAAAATTCGTCTTCGCGAGAATCCTTAATCCTCTGGTTAAAAACATCGCCGGATATCAACCGGCCTATGGTCATATGAAGAGCAATCGTGGGGGCCCAGACTATCCCGGGAAAGGGGATGTTCCAAAATAATTCTTCTCGAATATCGCTAAGAAATCTATAGGAATCAACATTTTCCTCGTCATCTAAATATGTTGGCGTGATTAAAGTATAGCCTGAATAAGAAACCGGCTCCCAAAGTCCATCTGTAGACTCTTTAAATTTTCCCAGAGTCTTCATTTGGCGAGCATATTCTCTAATCGCTTTTTCCGTAAGTACCAGTTCAACATAGTTGAGATATTCGGTATAATTCATTTCCATAATCGCACCTCGTCTTACTAAACATCATATGTGCGCCTCCATGACTCTTACTACAATCGGAAGTGCCCCACTGCTTTTAATAAAACCGCTCTCACACAGCTCCATGAACTAGTATTTATTAAGTTCAACCACAAAACTGATTCCATGTTGTTGAAATCCCAGTTTCTGATAAAACTCATGGGCCTGCAGCCTTTTCTTATTGCTGGAAAGCATAAGCTTGTAACAATTTTCCTCTTTAGCCTCATCCATAATAAAATGCATCAGCATACTGCCTATACCGGAGCCTCTGTAATTCTCAGCGACAATCACACTTTCGGCAAGGGCAAGTTTGGCGCCTCTATGACCCAAATTTTCCAAGATGATCAAACTGCAGGCAGCGATGATCCGGTTGCTGTCTTCAACTACAAATACTTTATAATAGGGATACTCCTTCATTTTCCACCATATGGTTACGGCTTCGCCGTAATCGATCCTCTCCTCGCCGTCCATGGCTTGTAAAAGATCTACTATACTTGACAGATCTTGCTCCGAAGCTTGTCGGATTAACATACATTATCAACTCTTTCACTATAGGCCTTATAATCTGATTGAAATACGGTGTTCCCGCCCACTAGGGTTTTCCGAAGGATCGGATAGTCCTGATGCATTTCCACAACGATTAAATCCGCACATTTACCGACTTCGATGGTACCGACCTCACCGTCTATTTTTAAAGCCTTAGCAGGGTTTAAGGTTACCATCTTAACTGCCTCATTCAATGCGATTCCTTCCCGTGTTAAAGAAAAAACTGCCGGAAGCATGGCACTTGGCAGATAATCGGAACAAATGATATCTGCCGCATGATTGAGAATGGCATCAATCGCTCTCATATTGTTGCTGTGGGACTTTCCGCGAATAATATTGGGAGCTCCGACGCAGACGTGAATCCCTTTAGAAGCTGCGTAAACTGCAGTAGTCAAATTAATGGGGAATTCGCTGACGATCCCTTCGCATTCCAGGAGGGTATCGATTTTCTCTTGGGTATCATCGTCATGAAAAGCTAAAGGAATTCCCTTATGTTTAGCAATCTTGGATAGTTCCATAAGTTTGGTCCAATTGATTCGGGCCTGGTTTTCGATAGTTTTATCGAGAAAATCGTCAAATTCCTGCTCTTTTTTACCATAAGATTGGAGAGTAAAGGTTTTAAGTGCTTCAGCATCTCTAAACTGTCCCTGCCCCGGTGTATGATCCATATAGGACATTAAATCAATGCTCTTATTTTTAATGAGACCTTCCAAGGCCTTAAGTCCGGCAAGAAACGTCAATTCGTAGCGAAGATGAATTTTATGATTAATCATAGAACGAGCATTTTTAAGAGTATTGATGCTATTAATAACTCCCACAACCATGTCTTGATTTCTTACTCCCCATTCGTCACTTAAGCTAAGAGAGTGAAACATAGTTGTAATACCGCTGACCGTAAGTTTCTTTTCCAACTCATAAAAGGCCATATGAATCGGGAATAAGGTATTGGGCCTTGGTTGGATTTCCTTTTCGATAGCATCGCTGTGGAGATCAATCATCCCCGGCATGACAAAACAATCTTCGGCATCAATCATCGTCAGCTCTGAATAGCACTTCACTCTGGGAAAATCACTTTCGGCTACCTCAATGATTCTATTTCCATCTATAATTAAATAGCCTTTGCTGATCTTCTCAGGCAAAATCATTTTGGCATTGTAAATGCAAATCTTTTTTGTTCTCACGTCAAATTTGCTCCCTTTTAATCCTTATTTCCAAACAATTAATTAACCATCATCTTTCTTCACGGCATTTTGGGGGAACATCAAGGCCTAGCCTGTGATCTGTGATTCATGATTTGCTTTCTGCACTCATTACAGGCTAAGCCTTTTTTATTAATATCTTGCTTTTCAAATTGGTGGAAATCGTTTCGAGTACTATAGCAAAAGCTATAATAAAATAGGTTACCAGTCCGATTTCCCGGAGATCAAAATAAAATCCGCTGTCCATAAACAAATCGAAGCCGATTCCGGCCGCCCCGGCAGCGGCGCCCATGGCAACAGCATTAGCAAAATTGATTTCAAATCTCATAAATGTCCAAGACAGCAAGGAAGAAACGGAGGAGGGTATAACCGCTTGAAAAATAATCTGCCACCAATTCGCCCCGCTGGCCATTAAAGCTTCAATAACGCTTCTGTCTAATTCCTCAAAAGACTCGGAATAGGCCTTCGTTAAATAGCTGACAGAGTGAAAGGTTAAACCAATAACGGCAGCCACGCTGCCCAGGCCTGCCGCCACGGCAAAGATCAAAACCCATAAGATGCTGGGAACTGCACGAATAAAAGCGACAAAACCTTTGATAATATTGGTAACTTGTTTTGGCGCCAAATTCTGGGCGGCCAACAATCCCAGGAGCATAGCAATGACACCGCCAAACAAGGTCGTTAAAAATGCCAACCCCATGGTTATTAAAACTTCGTAAAATGCGTCCCACAAGCTAAGCCGGTGAGCTGCAGGATGGAAAAATATAGTTTTGAAATTATTGAGAGTATCAGCCATTGCCTTTCCCATATCCACACTCGTGTAATCAATGGCGGCCAGGGCATAGATAGTCAATAGGGATAAAACAAGCAATAATATCCACATGGTAAGAGACTCCCGAGTCAAGGGTTTCACGGGTAAAATTGCTTCCTCAATCTTCTTCACATAATCACCCTTCTGATAGTATTGGAAACCATTTCAATGAGAATTACAGTAATGACAATTAAAATCACGACAAGGCTTGCGGCATGAAAATTAAAACTCTTATAGTACAAATCAAAGGAAAACCCGATTCCTGTGCCTGTAAGAAGGCCAACTAAGGTGGCATCACGAATATTCGTGTCAATCATAAATAATATCCAACTGATCATCTGGGGGAGACTGGACGGCAAAACTGATTGAAAAATTATATGGAAATAGCTGGCCCCGGTAGCTGACAAGGCTTCAACGGAGTCGTTGGACACTTCGTCAATGGTTTCAATAAAGGCTCTTGTCAGAAACCCAAACGATCCTAAAAAAAGAGCCAAGTAGCCTGTAATTGAGCTTTGACTAAAAGCTAACATTAAGACCATGGCCCAAGCGACGAGAGGAATGTTGCGAAAGAGTGAGGCAATGCCCCGGGCAACCAGACTAAACAGTCTGTTCATTCTTGTAGTTCGGGAACCAACCAAGGCCAAAAGCGTTGCGAAAACCGTAGCAACCGTCGTTGCTGCAATAGACATCAGGATCGTATCCCATAGTTTTCGCAGTACATCCGGCAATATGGTCAGTGACTTACCATCGGGATAAAAATTGGAACCTCCCCAGATAAAAGCCTTAAGAAGACTGGTAAACCCTTTCGACACGTCATACTGGGTAATGACGACCGAGCCAACAGTAAGCAATATTAATAAGAAAAAAAATATCAGACTGTCCTTTTTGCGTTTAGCAAAAATATCAGATTGCATAGCGTTCTCCTAATTCAACCATGAGATCATTGGACTCCGACCCATAAATTTCTGCGATTTTTTCGGCAGTTAAAGCACTCGGGGAGCCGTCGAAAACGATTTTTCCCTGATTAACACCGATAATACGATCCGAATACTTGAGAGCAACACTGACTTGATGCAGATTTACAATAACTGTTATGCCCATCTGAGCAGAAACATCTCTCAGGTGATCCATAATAATTTTGGCTGAATTGGGATCTAAGGAAGCAATGGGCTCGTCACATAAGATTAATTTGGGATCTTGAATTAAGGCCCTGGCAATACCAACCCGCTGCTTCTGACCGCCGCTTAGTTGGTCACAGCGTTTATAGACCTGGTCATGCAAACCTAATAAGTCAATAATCCTCATCGCTTGTAGTTTTTCTTCTGGGCTATACCGTCCCATTACCCCGGCAAGGGTTGATTTGTAACCTAACCTGCCATGAAGAACATTCTCAATGACTGATAACTTATCGACTAAATTATAATGCTGAAATATCATACCGATCCTAGTTCTCAGCTTTCTCAAGTCTCGTTTCTTCAATTTCGAAATGAGGACTCCATCAAAGGAAATCTCGCCGCTGGTCGCTTCAATCATCCGGTTAATACAACGGAGAAGGGTGGATTTCCCGGCACCGGATGGGCCTATAACAGAGATAAACTCTCCCTCCGCAACCGAAAAATTGATGTCTTCCAGGGCCGGTGCCGCACCGTGATAATACTTGGTGACATGTTTTAGTTCCAACAAAGGTTCACTAAATTCTCGGTTCACACCTAGTTCCAGTTTCATTCATAGTCCCCCTTTCTTATTGGAGAGAGACGTCAAGGCAACGCCCCTCACCCCCAAACCCTAACTATTTAATTGAGAAACAATAAATATTGGTTTTTACTTAAACTATTGGCTTCTATTTAGAATAGCCAAGAACTTTTCTCATGGGATCATACCAAGAATCATCAACTTTCAAGAAGCGGTGGGGCTGGACAAAGACAGATCCCTGAGAACCTTTCGGAGCAAATATCTTGGTATCCTTTGTTGTCTCATCAGAGGTAAGTGCCTGAGTTATTTCGTCCAGGGTTTTTGAGCTCAGCACTGCACTGTTGGCCTCAAGGGGTGTGTTCAAGACCGGTATGGATTTAATGATCTCAAATTGAGCGCCGGCAAGAGTATTAAATGGAGCATCGGCACCCTGTTTAACCGTATAGACAGCCCCAGCCTCATTGTCTTTTCCTGAGCTGAGAGTTACATATTGGGCTACATCAAGATCATCAACTGCTGAAACATCAGATTTGCCCGTAAGTACATTTACTAACGATAATTGGTGTGAGCCAGCAAAGAGAACCTGGCTGAAAAATTTCCCGCTCCCGCCTTGGGCCAAGTCATCTTTGGTAAGACTTTTCCACTTGTCCTGACTGTTGAATTTCCCCAGTATTGCTGCGGCTGGCATATTAAACCCAGATGTCGAGCTGGTGGAAACGAAGGACATTTTTTTCCCTGCTATGTTATCAATGTCATAACTGTCACCCGATTTGTACTGATCTTCATTGCCTTTTTTAATGAGAAAACGGCTGTGGTAAAGGGCATCGTTCAAAGTCCCTGAATCTCCGCTTTCTACCACCAAAGGTATGACCTTGGGATCTTTAGCATGTGAGACAATGTATTCATTCGGTCCGAAATACCCTAATTGAGCGTCTCCGCTTTCCAAGGCAGAAATGGCTATAGCATAATCAGTCGTCAATTTGTTTTCAACTTTTTTTCCTGTTGCTTTTTCGATGATCTGGTCAAATTCATCACGGAAAGCCTTTTCATTATCCCCTGAATTATTAGGCAGCCAGGCGATAGTGATTGTTGCAGGCTCTTTAACATCTGAACCTGAACCAGAATTTGCCGATGAGGTTGATGAAGCGGCAGTGCCGCATCCTGCTAGCAGGGACGACATCAGAATAACTGCCATGACCGATAAAGTGGCTTTTTTCACGTTTTTATTCTCCTCTCAATGTTTGAAATATGATTGCGATGTCCATAAGTCCTATTTGTATTTTACCTAACAATAATTATGTTCCCATTAAACTATTGTAATATTTAGGTTAAATTTGAAAATCCTGCAATCTTCCATCATGCATTGTATAAACTCGAGTACAGAGGTTTTCCATAAATTCCAGGTCATGAAAAATTCCCATCATCGTTGTTCCTTCTCGTTTCAATTGCTCAATCAGTTCCCGCACTTTTAATTTTGAAGCATGATCCAAACTGGCAGTAGGTTCATCCAGAAGCAGTAACCTAGGACGCTTGACCATAGCCCTGGCAATATTTAAGCGCAGCTTTTCACCGCCGGAAAAGGTTCCGGGATAACAATCCCATAATTCTTTGTCCAGTTCAAAATGTTCCAGCATTCGCTGAGCTTCTATATTAGCATAATCTTCACCAGATCCCATTTCTAAAACGGCTTGTTTTACCAGTTCCCGTGCGGTTGTCCGCGGCATTATATTCAGAAACTGTGATACGTAGCCAATCTCATGTTTCCGAAGATAGATCATTTGTCGTTCTGAGAGTTCTGCTAAATTTACAAATCCGTATTTTTGAGAGTTATACCAGATTTGTCCATTCCGGGGTACATAAGTACGATATATGCACTTAAAGACTGTAGATTTTCCGCTGCCGCTTTTCCCTGTAATCCCGACGAATTCACCTCCTTTTAGGTTAAGGGAAATATCATGAAGCGCTTCAATGTGCTTAGCTAAATTGTGAATGATAAAGGATTTTGTTAAATCTTGGACAACTAATATTTCTTCCATTTACACACCTGCTTTTTTATACTTCTCTAGAAATTCATGGATAGGAAGATAAAAATCATTAAGCCTTTCTTTAATCATTTCATAGGACCAGTCCCACCACTTAATCTCCTCAAGTATTTGAATAGACTCTTCAGAAAATCGTTTCTTGATTGGTTTAGCCTTCACTCCGACTACAACGGTATAGGGATCCACATCCTTCGTAACCACTGCACCGCTGCCTACCACCGCTCCATTGCCGATTTTTACACCGGGCATGATGATGGCACCGTGTCCTATCCAAGTGTCATAACCAATCGTGACTCTCTGCTCCTTCCGCCATTGGAAGAATTGTTCATCATCGGATTCTGCCAAACCATACTTCCTACGGCGGTAGGTAAAATGATGCAGGGTAGGCCGATCCATAGGATGATCGGTTGGCCCGATTCTTACCATCGCCGCAATGTTGGAAAACTTGCCGATTTCGGTGTTCTGAACAATGCAAAAGGGCCCTGTATAAGAAAAATCGGCTAATTTTACATTTTCTAAGACGTTATAAATCCCTACCTCTGTATACTGACCCAATTCAACATTGTCCAGCTGACAGTTCTCATGAATGCTAGGTTCCTGACTAAGCCTTTCGATCATTATTAGTTCATCCGACCTTTCCCAATTTACTCAACCTTCAAGCCGAATACGATGTTGTTTGCTTTAATTTCCCATCAATAATTACAGCAGTAATAACCGGATAATTCTCCTCGATCGTTTCAATAATCAGGAGGTCTGCTTTCTTCCCTTCTCTGATAGAGCCGATTTCCTGATCCAGAGAGACGGCTTTGGCCGGATTTAGGGTTACTAATTTGAAAGCGTCGACAAGATCTAATTTATACTTTTCATGAAGCATGAACACAGCATGCAGCATGCCAGGCGGATAATAATCACTGCAGAGGATGTCAATAGTATTCGCCAGAATTGCTTCAGCTGCAGATAAATTTCCGCTGTGGGATCCTCCCAAGAGAATGTTGGGGGCACCGGCCATGGTGAACAATCCTTTCTTTTTGGCTTTTTGAGCTATTGCCAAAGAGATGGGAAATTCACTGATTGTCACTCCCCAGCTTTGTACCAACTCTAATTTTTCGGCAGTGTCATCATCATGGGACGCAATAGCGATACCATTTTCCTGAGCCAGTTCTGCGATTTGCCGAATCCCGTCAATCGTTACTTTTTCCTTCTTTTGATGGCGGTCAATAATTTGATCAATCACCTGATCCTCTAGATCGTTATAGCTTTTGACCATATTCCTATAAACCTCTAAATCCCGGTATTGTCCCTGGCCCGGTGAATGATCCATGAAGGAAACAAGCTGAACCTTTTTCTCCTCGATATACCCTTTTAATTTTTCCACGTCGTTAACATTGTCAATTTCAAACCGGGCGTGGAATTTGTGTCGTATCAAGTTATGGTTGGTTCCAGTTCCGGCAACTAAATCAATAAATTTACGAACATTTTCAGGATTGCGGATGGGTTTGCGCTTATACTCAGTGTCTTTAAAAAGGGATAAAGAATGGAACATGGTGGTAATTCCATGAGAGACTAATTGTCTCTCTGTTTCGCGAAGACTCATTTGAAAATCCATTAGGCAGGTCGGCCTTGGTGCTGCCATTGTCTCAATATAATCCGAGTGAATATCAATAAATCCCGGTGCGACATAGCCGCCTGCCCCGTCAATAACTTGAATGTCTTCTTGAAGCTCCTCGGTTATAGCTTCTTCACCTTGGGGCACTATCTTGAAAATCCGATCGTCTTTGACCAGAAGGTCATACCCTGTTAAGACTGACTCTTCCGTAATGATCTGAGCATTAGTGATTAAAAACATATGCTATCTCCTTCATCCGCCGGCAGTTATAACAAGGATTGGACAAGCCTCTGAGTATAACCATGCTGGGGATCTTCCAAAATTTGATCCGTTAAGCCTTGTTCAATTACCTGTCCGTCAAGCATAACAAGAGTTCGATCAGCCAACATCCTGATAACACCTAAATCATGAGACACGATAATCATAGAAATCTTTAACTGTCTCTGAATGCTCTTGATTAAATCCAGGACACTAGCTTGAACGGATAAGTCCAATCCTGTCGTGACCTCATCGAGGAGCAGCAGCGGCGGATTGTTCGATAACGCTTTAGCAATTTGAACCCTCTGCTGCATTCCTCCCGAGAAGTTCTTAGGAGCTTCTTTCATACGATAGACAGGGATATTGACGTGTTCCAACAGTTCTTCCCCGCGGACTTTCATCTGCCCTACATTCCTGTTTCCGGCTGAAATCAGCTTCTCGGCAATATTTCCAATGGAGGAGAAATTCATTTTGAGACTCATGAGGGGATTTTGATATACCTTTCCCATGAGATGATTTCTTATATATCGTTTCTGCTGTGAGGATTCCTTGAAGACATTTGTTTTGCCGCCTTTATAAGCGGTAATATAAGCTTCGCCGCTGCTTACTTCCTGGTCAAAATAAAGGCATTCCATCATCGTCGATTTTCCGCTGCCGCTTTCTCCCACGATTCCTAAAATCTCCCCCGCATAGACTTCAAAGGAGATATCCCTGCAGGCATATACCGTACCGCAAACGGGGCAATAATTTTTCAGCAAGCCCTCCCCTTTTGACCCACGGCAATTGACACATCCTTGACCGTATTGTTTATTAATATTTCGTACTGCTAAAACAGGCCGTTCAAAATCGTCCATGTTACAATCCCTCATCCTTTTGATTTTCCATTCATTCTTTGCAGGCAATAGCTGGTGTCATTGCATTGATATGAGGCTTCACCCGTAATATCATTCAATAGTTCATCCAGAAATACGTCCTTAGCTCCACATAATCTGCAGCACTTATCCTGAAAGGTTTCAACCCTAAAGGGATAGTCCTCAAAATCCAGAGACGCAACCTTTGTGTAGGGAGGTACTGCATAAACCTTCTTTTCACGGCCGGCGCCCAAAAGAATCAAGGCGTTATTCTGGTTTAGCTTGGGATTATCGAATCTCGGAATAGGGCTGGGAGCCATCACATATCTGCTGTGAACCATCACAGGATGATCTGCTCCTGTGGACATGGCCCCATAGTTCACGATCTGCTCAAAAAGCATGAGCCAAGCGCCACTGTATTCATGCTCAGCATGAAGTTTTTTAGTTTCATATTCACTCGGTTCATAATACCTAAGAGGTTCTGGTATCGGTACTTGGAGAACCAGGATCTGATCTTCTTGCAGCGGGGTTTCGGGGATCCGATGTCTCGATTGGATGATGGTCGCTTCAGCCGTTTCATCTGTAACACCAATTCCAGTCGTCAGGACAATAAGTTTCTTAATATTGACGGCATTTACCGATTCATCAGAGCCTTGGTCAATAACTTTCAGACTATCTTCTTTCCCCACCAGGGAAAGGGTTAACTGAAGTCCTCCTGTTCCCCATCCTCTGGCAATGGGCATTTCTCTGGAAGCAAAAGGCACCTGATAACCTGGGATGGCAATGGCTTTTAAGGTTGCTCGTCTAATTTCCCGTTTAGACCCTTCATCAAAAAAAGCAAAATTATACTCAATGTTCATGACTGCAGCTCCTCATTGTTTCCCTTGGTTTGGGGCAGGTCTTTTTTCGATTGTCGCACGCTGTCTAACTTGGACTGAAACGTTACATAGTGCGGCAATTTTAGATGCGATATAAAACCCGAAGACTCGACGGAATCTATATGCAGCAGGACAAACTCCTCGTCATTAATGGCATGCTCTGATTCACCCACTTCTAAACACCGGTCAAGAATACTCATGGCAATTGCTTTTGTCTCATTTTGGCCATAACAAAGTCCATAGCCGAGCTTAAATTCAATCTCTTTTTCGCCGTTGGTGTTCTGAATATCTTCCGGAAACAACGTCTCGACTTCCGTGACTTTAATTTCGCCGATGTAGTAACCATCATCTTTTTCATTTTGTTCATTAAAGGGATTGTCCACATAAAGAGGCAGATTTCCCATTCGCAGTTCCCCCACCGTAGGATGGAGAGCTCCGGAACTGCGCAAGGCTACATACCCCAGAGACGTAACAGCTCCTGTCTGCCCTCGTGTTAAAATCTGCAGACGTTCACTTCGGCTCGCCGGAAACTGGAGACTCTCTTTTGTAACATCATCCGGTTCACGGTTATCATTATCACAAACTGACATCAAGCCATTTTCCCGCAGATAATCCAGGACTTTGGGTAAATTAGCTAAATCTGTTCTATCGTTAACTTCTCCGCCTTCCAGGACATAATCACCTACCCAATTGATTGCCTCTTCATCCCTTTCCTCACTCAAGTTAAAGTCAAGCAAACGATGAGAATAATCATTAGCCGCACCTAAAATCTGTCCGCCGGGTATATCTTTAAAACTTGAGGATATTCTGCGTTCAACCATCATGTCTTCAGGCTCAACAATGCGGGAATAATGATTGCGCGGCAGAGTTGAACGGTAGGCTCTCATTAAAAAGACAGCTTCTTCAGGACTTCCTTCCGCTTGCTTTATGGCCAACGCGGCCAACGTTTCATTATATAGGCTGCTTTCCGACATAACTTGGTCAATTAAGCAGCGCATTCCACTTTCAATTCTCTGACAATCGACAACGGCTCCCTTTTTTAACCGCTCATATTTTAGTCGTTTCAGCGATTCCTCAATGGCAAGAGTCCCGCCTTTAACAGCAACATACCCCATCTATCCAACCACCTGTTTTATAATTTGAGTTGTCCGCGGGAGGCACAAAATGTTATTCTCCCGATCTGTAAAGATTAAATCAATTCCCAAAGGATATTCAGAGTTTTTTTCTTCTCGCCAATCGACCCACTGATCGGTCAGCGTTACATCCATATAGTTTTCTTTTTCGATTCCAGGCCCTTTCAGAGTGAGATTCCGATCATTACACACAACGTCTGTTTCAATGATCAAGGTTGCACCTTTGTGCGGGTCCAGCAAATCCCCGCTGCGGGCCATTTGAAAAGCCTTCTCCAAATCCCCCGGTTTCGAGTCATGTAAGATCAGAATATAATCGGCACTCTCCAGTTCCGTTGCTTTGGCGTACGTTAACTGATTAATAAGTTTGGCCATCTCAGCTTCATGTTCAGAGCATATTTTGAAGGTTACTTCTGTATCGAAGAGCATCAGGGCCAATACCAGGGTTGAGTTAAAACAGTCAATCTCCATGGCCACCTTATCTGCCTGATCACGGAGGTTTTTGATTAAGCCTGGCCGAGACATGGAAGCAAGCGTTTTGCGATAAGCTGCTTGGATATCATGAACGAGATCAAGTTTCATCTGCATACCCCTCCTCTTATTGAACATCCATGGTGTCAAAGTTAACTTTTGTTTTTAAGACTTGCCTCTTTAGTGCCTCATAGTTTTCGTTAATGTGAAGTTCTTCCAGCAATAAGGCCTTAGTCCATGCTTTGGTCTCTGGCAAATCCCCATTATAGGCCGCATCAACAATTGCCAGGTTATAGGCTAAGCTTGGTTCATGCCCTTTGACCATACCAATTCCCAAAAACCCGTTGATCATCACCTTACATTCGGTAATAAGTACCTCACCTAAGTAAAATAAGCTTCGCTGAGCGCTCTCCCGAACTTTTACCATGACTAAACTATTCTTGCTTGCTTCAATGGTCTTGACGTCATAGGCCTGAAGTATTTCCTGGGCCAATTTTGTAGAAACTTCCTCAGAGCCTTTGATTAAGATCTCGGTTCTCTTTTTTCTAATCATGCTTAAGCCTTCCTTTGTAAGCGATTCTCTTTACAACATGAGCATAACTTGTTGCCAAGTTGGCTGTGTTAAAGCTCTGTATGAACTCCGTTAAATCTTCGTAAAGAAACTGGAGTGAACTAAAAAGCGGCATTTCCAAGGGTTATTTGCTGTCAGTTCAGCAAATAACCCTTGGAAATGCCGCTTTATGTAATACAATCGCTTATTAAACTTATTAAGTCAGGACTCCGGGCGAGAGCGTAAAAGTTGGTCTTGTTCCTTAACATAGAGTCTGTATTCTGTTGGTGTCTTTTTATTTCTTTCGGCGGTCATTTCTCCAATTTTAACGATATCCTTTAATTTATCGTTAATGAAAGCCTGAAAACAGGCTGGAACATGATCTTGATGATATCTATGTAAAGCAACACATTCCCGGCAGCGTCCATGCCATTCACAAAGAACTTCGGTACATGTGCACTTAAGGTTCAATGGGTCACTAGCGATTTTTCTATTGTTTAAAACCAACTCGTAATACTCTTCTTTCGTTCTCAATTAGACTACTCCCCTTTACTTTCCATATCAAATTTTATTTCTTTTACTTTTTTAGATTTCCATCGGGGTCGTCTTACCACTTGCAGAAAATATGACCACTGATCTTTGTTATGAATTTCGTCTAATTATAGATCATTGATGTAAACAATGTATTAACCACATATTAATTTAGGGTTATTTAACCATTGACCATATCGTACTAACGTCTTATGTTAATTGATATTTACGGTATAACATAAGAAAAGCAATCGCTTCTATAATAAATTTTGAGGTATTCCAATACCTTACCTGTTTTCTTATCCATACAACCCGATTCCAAAACTAAGAGAGGAATCAAATGCGGACAATTAAACAACATTCTCTGAGACGCGGTGGGAAAAGAAACACTTAAGACGCTGGGTTTAGAGTCAAATTGTGTATACCCTTTACTGTAATAATACTGAAACATCGAGGTTATATCCCTTCCGACGTCATCAATATCCTCAAAGACCGATTTAGCAACATAAGAGACATGAAGCGCTATCGGCTGACGGTCAATATACCTTAACCTTCCGACTTTGAAGATCTTATCCTCTTTAGCAGTTTCTAAGTAATTATAAATTTTCTTGTTGTACTTAATTTCTTGGCAAAAGATCGTTTTCGATTGAAAGTCATATCCTTTCTCGATCATTTTTTGACTGAAACTCACATCTCCTGTCAGAACAAGTTCAATTTGCTGATATCTGTCTTTGACGTAGCTCCCTTTTCCCTGTTTTTTATAAATATATCCCATTTCTTCAAGTCTTTCATAGGCCTTCCGCGCTGTAATTCGAGGAACCTCGTAACTATCAGCAGTTTCATTCTCCGAGGGCAGTCTATCATGGGCGTTGTATTTTCCTGAGGACATTAAAGCAATTAACTTATCGACTATTTCTATTTCATGAGACATATTAGGCACCCACTTTCAAGCTTATTATACTAAAAGACCTACCCTTGAACGTTAAGGTTTTGTAAACATTTGTATAATAGCCTGAGGTGAACCGAAGGCCATGGATGCACGCGTCTTCCCGAAACCATTGACGGCGAGAGTGGAGAGTTTATTCTTGTGGACAAAGCTGCCTTCCTCATGGATCTATAGTTTTCTGGATATTTGAACGAAACGACAAACAGGGAGTATCCTTGTTATATAGATACTCCCTACTGAATTAATATGAAGGTAAGCAATTCTAATTGATAATTGATCCTAACAAATAATCTTATAACATAGCTTTACCAATCTAATCTCTTTCAACTCTAATCTCTTCAACCCGAAAAACTAAATGTTTAAATTTTAATGAACTTTTGCCCGCCTCTCATCATAAGTTTCAATAGCTCACTGAACACAACAATACTAAACGTAAACCCAAGCATTCTTACCCATAAATATACTTCAAGAGGAACTGTTTTAAATACCTGCCCGCCAAATTGAGTAACCATAATTTGAATTAAAAAGGTTAGAAATACTACACCGAGCATAGTTTTATTTTTATGAATATAAGGAAAGATGCTTTTTACTCCAAATTCTCTGCAGTTAAAAGCATTCCATAACTGGAAGAGTACAAACGACGTAAAGACAATGGTCGATTGCTGTGCTTCACTTCCCCCAAGTATTTGAGTTTTCAGAAGGAAAATTAAGGCTGCCACGATAAACAAACCATTGGAAATGATTTTGAATAACATATCTTTCGTAACAATAGAGGCATTTCGTTTAATGGGCCGTTTTTCAAGCAAATGTTGTCTGGGTGGTTCTAAACCCAAAGTTAAGGCCGGCGGTCCGTCCATTATAATATTTACCCACAGCAATTGCAGAGTTGTAAACGGCATTTTATAACCTATGATTTCTGCCAAAATAACTGTAATGAAGGCTACAATATTAACAGTCAACTGAAACTGAATGAAGCGCTGAAAGTTTTCATAAATGCCTCGCCCCCACTTTATAGCTTTGACGATGCTGGAAAATGAATCATCCAATAAGACAATATCAGAAGCCTCCTTGGAAACTTCAGTTCCGGTAATTCCCATAGCAACTCCGACATCAGCCGCTTTCAAAGCGGGAGCATCGTTGATGCCATCACCGGTAACAACGACGGAAGCATTGTTTTCACGCAGCAATTTAACAACTCTCATTTTAGCCGTAGGATTTGAACGCGCTATGACAACAATGTTACTGAGTTTGCTTTTCAGTTCCTCATCACTCATGGCATCAATATCTGTAACCTCGAGAACCAGAGAATCCTTGCGGATAATTCCCAGTTGATCGGCGATAGCTTTAGCAGTGTTAATGTTATCCCCGGTTAAAATTTTGACCGCAATACCAGCCCGGCGGCACTGATCGATAGCCTCCTTGACGTCCTTGCGCAAAGGATCTTCAATTCCAACAAAGCCTGTAAAAATAAGATTTTTTTCCACATTGTAAATATCTTCCCATTGAGGCTCTGCTCTAAAATCGGTGTAAGCAAAGGCTAATACTCTCCGCGCATGATCCTGAAGTTCTTTAATTCCAGCTTCAATTCTATCTTTGTGTTCCTGGGTCAAAGGAACGATCTCATTATTCACCAGGACTCTATCACTGATCTTAAGGACTTTTTCCGGGGAGCCCTTGGTATAAATACGGTAGCCATCTGCCATTTCATAAGCCGTCGACATCATTTTTCTTGCTGACGTGAAATTGTATTCGGCAACAGGCTCGCCAAACTGTTTGCGATAGTCGCGATAGTTAATTTGATTCGTATCAGCATAGACAAGAAGAGAACATTCCGTTGGATTTCCCAGAAACGTATAATGACTATCCTTTTTCGTGATATCTGCTGTCGTATTGAGACACAAATTCTCCAATAATGCAGGACAATTCAGGCTCACCGCTGATGACTCTTGACCGTTACACCAAGCCTCTACCACTGTCATCTTATTTTCTGTTAAGGTTCCTGTTTTATCGGAACATATGACATTCACAGAACCAATAGTTTCGCAGGCGATTAACTTACGGACTAAAGCATTATTTTTAGCCATTTTCTGCATGTTAAAAGCAAGGGTAATTGCCACCATAGTGGGTAAGCCTTCCGGAACTGCCGCCACGATAAGGGCCACGGAAGTGATAAAAGCGTCTTTAACTCCCGGCAGGGCTGAAGTAATATTACCCGGAACAAGGAGGCCTTGTCGATACATGATTAACAACTCGAAAAGAAAAATCCCAGCAGCTACTATCGATCCAATAATTGAGATTTTCTTGCCAAGATCCGCTAATTTCTCTTGCAGGGGAGTTTGAGCCGTCGTCTCCCCCTTTAACTCCTCAGCAATTTTGCCCATTTCAGTTTGATCGCCTACAGCAGTTACTAACGCAATAGCTCTTCCTTCGATGACCATAGTGCCTGAGAACAACATATTGGTTTGTTCAGCCAAGGGACAGTTTTCCCGCTCTATAGGCTTGGATTTTTTGGTAACAGATTCTGCTTCACCGGTAAGCAGGGATTCATCAATTCCGAGATTTGAACAATGGATAACTCTGGCATCTGCCGGAACTTTTTCCCCTGTTTCTAAATGGATGATATCACCGATGGTAAGCTCACTTTGCGGTATATGGATTATCTGGCGGTCTCTCACTGCTTTCACCAGAACATCCTCACTCAGTTTAGCCAAGGCTTCGAAGGCTTTATCCGATTTGCCTTCCTGAATCACGGAAATAGTCGTGGCTATAAGAACAGCGGCGAAGATTCCCAGCCCATCCGGAAGGTGACCCATTAATAATGATATTACCCCTGATATCAATAGGATTATAATTAAAGGCTCTTTCAGGCTTTCCATAATTTTGACAAGAAGGCTCTCTTTGGGCTTAGGAGTAAAAACATTTTTCCCGTAACGCTGAATTCTTGCTCTAACTTCAGAAGAAGATAATCCACTTTCTTCGTCACTCTTCAATTCGGCAATAACTGCTTGGGCTTCTTTTTGATAACAATTCACATTTAGATCCTCCTTTTGCTTTCCTAATTATCCCCTACCCCCTATTAAATTTCGATGTACTTAATGAATATAACCACTCCTCACTTCAAATATAAACCTTGAGGTAAATAAAAAAGACTTTTGACATAGTCAATTAAGACCATGTCAAAAGTCTTGTTACCTCTTGGGCTTACAAAGCCAGGCAAGAATTCTTGCCGGGTATGTTGACTTTGTAATTTAAAACTACTCCCTTTTAACGCTTCAAGTATAATTGAAAACTACCTGCTTGTCAAGTGAACTCGTTCAGCTTAAGCTGAACATCGGGGCTTCAGATACAATAATGTCCAGTGGACATTATTGCCGAGCCGCCTTTCCCAATAGGAATACTTAGCGGCGAAGGAGGACTCTACCCCACCTGAAGTTAACGAAGGACCCACCCCCACTTATAGAAGTGGGGGGCTTAAAAACTCGATAAAACTTTTCTTGTTTGCAATGAATTATGCTGAGTTATTTTCTACGTCATGAAGAAAAATCTCAACTAACTGGGGATCGAACTGAATCCCGGCGTTAATTTTCAATTCCCGCAGGGCAATGGTTTCAGGCAAAGCCTTGCGATAACTTCGTTCGCTGGTCATTGCATCATAGGTATCAGCAATAGCAATAATTCTTGACTGCAGCGGGATCGCAATACCCCTTAGTCCTTTAGGATAACCCTTCCCATCCCAACGCTCATGGTGAGATAAAACATAATCCGCCATTTCAGACATATCATTGACCGTGCTAAGGATTCGATAACCTATTTCCGGATGCTTTTTGATTTCCTCCCATTCATCGTCGGTCAATTTGCCAGGCTTGTTTAAGATTGTTTCTTCAACGGCAATTTTACCGATATCATGAAGCAAGCCAACAGTTTTTAGTTCTTCGATTTGCCCTTCGGGAAGGTCCAAAGCCTTGCCAATTCGTTCACAAAGCGCTGATACTCGATGAGAATGCTGCTCTTCACGTTTGTTTTTCTCGTGCAAAGTGCTAATAATCGCCTTAATGGTTTTTCCTCTCATGCTCGGGCTTTCAAAAAGCTTTTTCTTATACATATAATCTTCGGCCTTTTTTAAAATCTCATAAATATTTTCACCTTTATGAGTCTTTGTCTCATATCCAAAGGAGACCGATAAGGCAATAGAACCTACTTTCTCTTCTAAGGCCCGAGTTTTAATGCGTTTAAGAATTTGATCTGTTTCACTGGCACTAGTCTTAGGCAGGAGAAGAACAAATTCATCCCCGCCTAGACGGGCAATGATGTCGTCGGATCGGCAGGAACCTTTTATTACCTCGGCGACTGTTTTAAGGAGTTGATCCCCCATACTGTGACCAAAAGAATCGTTAATAAGCTTTAGACCGTTAACATCGACAAAAACAACCGTTAAAGGATAGTTTCTCTGCACATCTAACCGTTTAAGCTCTTCTTCAAAAAACCGGCGATTATATAACCCTGTAAGAAAATCATGATAACTCAAAAACTCAAACCGTTGTTCCATTTTTTTGCGTTCACTTATATCTCGCCATAAGACATGAAACACTCTTTTTTCATTAATTAGGATGGACGTCAGCATGACTTCTCCAGGAACAATTGTCCCGTCCTTCGTTTTCAAAAGCCACTCAAACTTTTTACTTCTATGAGTCGTTTTAATAATCTCCATCGCCTTCTTTTGAGAAGAAACTCCTTTGGCTTGGAATGGCGGTGAAAGCTCCCAAAAACTCTTGCCAATAATACTTTCTTTAGAATCATAGCCTAACAGTTCTATAGTCGCAGGATTACAATCTATGAACTTATTATCATCAAGAATTAATATAACATCAGATGAGCCCTCAAAGAGAGTTCTAAAAGTATGTTCACTAGCTTTTAGAGCCTCTTCAGCCCTTTTTTGCTCCGTAATATCCTTGTAAATTCCGAACACGCCAATCCGTTTATCTTCAAAAATTAAAGGGTAGCCAAGGATATGAACATGAACAATACTCCCATCCTTACGCGATCTGAGAGTATCATATTCAACGATATTCCCCTTGATAACTTTTTCGGAAAGCTCAGTGGCCTTATCGCTCTGCTCCAAGGTAACAATTTTATCATTAATAGTGAAGCCGATCAGCTCCTCTTTTGAGTAACCAAAGACTTTTTCAAAAGCACAGTTAACGTCTATAAATCTATCTTCAGTATCTAAGATGCAAATAGCCTCCGGAGAATTTTCAAAAAGCTTGCGGAAATATACTTTTTGTAATTCCAAATCTTTTAGAGAACTCTCTTTATTAGCAAGGTCATTAAAAATTATACAAAATTCAATTTCGTTCTGTTTAATTATTAAAGGAAGTGCCAATATTCGAACTTGAATGGGTAAGCCATCTTTACGGAAACATGAAATATTTGAAATTACTGTTTCTCCTTCTGGAATTTTATTGCAAAAAAAATCAATTTCCTTTTTATCGGAGCCAAGCATGACATCACTAATAACTGAACCCAAGATTTCGGAGGTTTTAACTCCAAACATTCTTCCAAAAGATTTATTAATGTTAAGTATTTTTCCTTTTTGATTCATGATTAGAATACCATCTTGAGTATTCTCAAAAACCTCAGTAAAAAAATTATTTCTTAATTTTAAGTGATCGGTCAAAACTTTTAGTTCTTTATTTTTCTTCTTTATTATGTAAATGAGGATTAAAAAAAACGCTGTAATTAAAACTATGAGAGCTATGCGTAAACATAAATTCAGCATATAAACCCTTCTTTCGATTAACCAGACCTATTATATGACAATACTAAAATTTTTTCTATATCGTAATTTTCGGAGATGCTGAATAAATGGCCATTTCGAAAATTGCTTCTCTAAGCTATAATATCTTTAAAACAATATTGAGAGGAAAAAAATAATGATCCGTACAATTATTTGGTTTATCTACTTTTGGCTCTACCTTATTGCTATCGAGCCCGTCCTAATGAAAATTAATCGCTTGTCTAAGCTGGGACAAATTTCCGAACGAGACAAGATCACTGCTGAAATGGCTAAAAACTGGGCTCGATCTTTAATAAAGTGTGCAGGCGTAACAGTTTCAATCTCTGGGGAGGAGAAAATCCCTTCCGGACCCGTCCTTTTTGTGAGTAACCATCAAGGAAACTTTGACATCCCTTTACTCTTGGGATACATAAAAAAGCCTAAGGCCTTTATAGCCAAAATTGAGCTTCTTAAAATACCCTTTATCAGTACTTGGATGACACATATGCAATGTGTCTTTATGGATCGTTCCGATATCCGACAATCACTCAAAGTTATTAATCAGGCCGCAGATCATCTAAAAAAAGGCTATTCCATGGTTATCTTCCCAGAAGGGACGAGAAGCAAGAGTGAAACGTTAGGTGAATTTAAGTCTGGAAGCTTAAAATTGGGATTAAAAGCCGGAGTTCCTATTGTTCCTATTGCAATTCGCGGTTCTTATAAGATTATGGAGCAAAATGGCTTTCTGATAAAGCCAGCCCATGTTGAAATTATTATTTCAGATCCCATCCCCACCAACAGTCTTACAAAAGATCAGGCCAATGAATTGTCGGACAGAGTATATAACGTAATTAAAGATTGTTTGGCCGAGACAGATCCTATCGTGGCCTAGACGATCACCGCCATCAGGAGACTGCCCGTTTCATGCAAAAAAACCGCTTTTTTGAGCGGTTTTTTTATATCTAATCTATTATATCTAGTGAAATATATCTAGTGAAATTCAACGTCAATCTTATGCAGCGGGATATTGATCCTTCGCAATGATTCAATTTCTATAAAAGCAAATAATATGACATGATTTTGGAATATTTTATCCATAGACTTGTCCCAAGGCTTTAAAATATAATGAAATTATGCACATGACTCCTTGGCTATCGTAATAATGAGCATCGTAATCAAGAAAGGGGATGTTTTATGCAAAAGAAACTGACAAGTCTGATTTTACTGGTAATTATTTTAGTCTTTGGCTTAGCTCAATCGGCACAGGCCTCTTTAGGCGACACCTTACTTAAATTTGGTTCAACAGGTCCTGACGTTGTACAGTTACAAATTGAACTTAATTACCTCGGCTATAATATTGGGACAACAGACGGTATTTTCGGCTCCAAAACAAAGAATGGGGTTGTTGCTTTTCAAACGGCCCAATCCTTAAGTGTTGATGGAATCGTTGGGCCACTCACCGCAAAATCTCTCAACGCTGCTTACACAGAAAAACTCCATGCTGATAAAGCAGCTGCCCTTATTAATACTGCCGAAAAATATCTTGGTGTTCCCTATCAATGGGGAGGAGAATCACCAAGCACCGGCTTTGACTGTTCCGGCTTCGTTCAGTATGTTTTTGCTCAAAACGGAATCACCCTACCACGGGTTTCACGTGATCAATACACGGTGGGAACGCCTGTCAACTTTAGCGATTTACAACCGGGGGACCTAATCTTTTTCTCGATCGGAAAAAACGAGATAGTAGACCATGATGGTATTTATATCGGGAATGATCAATTCATTAACGCTTCCAGCTCCAAAGGAGTGACAATTTATAGCATCGGTCCTTATTGGCAATCTGTATATCTGGGCGCCAGAAGAGTTTCCTAAGTAAACTCGTTCAGCTAAAGCGGAACATCGGGGCTTCGGTGACGAAAGTGTCCATAGGACGCTTTTGCCGAAAGCGCCTTCCGGAATAACCAATTTCCGGAGGGCGCTTTTTTGCCGTCAGACACGTCAATCAATCCAAATATTAAGTTCATGCTCATGTTCAATAATTCTATCAGCAATCTTTGTTCCAACAACCTTAAAGTAGTTTTCACAGACTTCCCAAGAAGAATCGTAGTCTTCCATAAACTTACCCCTTGTCATAACCCTGCGAGGCAGAGGAATCCTATTCGTGCTGTTGATATCAAAATTTGCAATGGATTTTTCAAATTCGCATTCTAAATTTGCACTGTTCCAATACTTGGTTCCTTTTTCTGATCCCGATTCACAGATACGATTTACTAATTCATAAGTTAGCGTTCCGAAGGTAATTAATAGTTTGGGCCGATATTCTAGAATACTTTCCTTTAGCGATATAATATCATCTGCAATTTCGGATGATGGCCAAAATTGCGAAGCATTAGAAACCAAACCGATATCGCTGACCATACTTTTGAAATAGATATTTCTAGTCTCAATTCTTTTTTTAAGTTTACGGTATACTTGGTCCTGAATCACTTCAAGAATCGGCACCCAAATATCATTACGGACTGCAGGATAGTTAGGATTAACTAATAGCCAAAGATGGGAAGATCGATCTCCGGACTCAGTTTTTATTTTATCAACTAAAGGTGAATACGTATTGAGTACTAAGCTAGACAAGGATAATTCCACCTTTCGTATTAGGGTTAATACTAAATAGGAACAATATCAACGCTTTACTTTGATATTGTGGTATAATTTTATATAACTAGTTACATAGCAAAAAGCGTGCCAGACCCTAAATAGGCCTCAATTCAAGATCTTCGGCAATCAAGTAATTAAAAAGTGTAGCAAATGCTACACTTGAATAAAGGACTTCTATACTCATTCGAGCTGCTTCTTGATTGCATGCTTACCTTCACGGTATTTTTGGGCATTTATAGAGTGTAGGTTTTATTTAATAATAACTGTAGCATATACTACAGTTATAACAACGGAAGTGATATTGTGCTGAGAAGAAATAAATTATTCTCTACCTTTAAAAGCAGCAGTTTGCGAAATCAGATCGTAATTATAATTGCCGTTATCATGCTTGTACCATCTGTTGCTCTAATGTACGACATTTTTTTTGCTTCCAAGACAGATGAAGTTGTTTTCCTAGACAAAGAACAACGGCTCGAAGCCCTGGTCAACAGTATCAATAAGGATTTCTCGAAAAATCTTCAATCATTGTCCTTAGGAACTGAAATCTCTTCATCTCTGCTTCAAGACGAATTCACCCAAGTTGTGAACCCTCAGATTCAGGCTAATTTAGGAATTCGCTTTGGCTTGTATATACCCAAAACGGAAAAAATCACCGTACTTGGTTTCCTGCATAACTATCGTAACCTCTCTCAGGAAGAAGAAGCTCAAAGGGAAAAGGACATCTTTGACAATACAAAACCAGGGTTAGTTGCAACCGAAATGAGTAATACTCCGCTCTTTCGCATATCTGGTTTATGGAATGATCAGGTCGTTGAGTATATATCCCCTGTAGTTTTAAATAAGAACGTCGTCGCCGTAATGTGGGTTGAAGAGCGGCTTAACCCTTTCTTTTATCAGAGCAGCTTCTTCCTGAAACTTGAAAGGTATTTTACTCTTGCTGTCTTGGCTATTGTTATGATTGGTGCCCTTATTGTTATCCGAAACTTAATGACCGGAGTTAACCGTTTGAAGCAGGGGTTAAACCGCATGGAAAATGATATTCATCATTTGCTGCCTGAAATGCCGGGAGAACTTGGTCAGGTGGCTCAAGCAGTTAATCGCTTAGCTGTTGGCCTCAGCGAAAAGGAACGATTAGAAGATCAGCTGAGACAATCGGAGCACCTGATTGCTCTTGGCCGTCTGGCAACCGGTGTAGCTCATGAGTTACGCAATCCAATTGCTATCATTAAAACCTTGGTTGAATTGATGAAACAAGAATATTCTCAAATGACCGGCATTGAAGAATTTACGCGGGCAATAGAAGAACAAATCGACCGCCAAGATTTTGAGATTCAGGAACTTTTAGATTTCGGACGTCCCACTAAAGTTGCCACCAAAGAATGTTCCATTAATGATCTTATCAAAGGAGTCCTCTCCTTCTCCGCCGCTATGCTGCGCAAGCAAAAAGTCCACGTAAAAATACATCTGGCAAATAACCTGTCTGAAATCTTAGCTGATACCGAAAAGCTTAAACAAGTTTTTGTAAACATCATTGTTAATGCGGCAGAAGCTATGCCTGAAGGCGGAGAACTGGCAATAACCACTGAAGAAAGGGAGAGCACCATTGCCATAAGCTTTGCGGATACTGGAGAGGGTATCCCCCTAAACGATAAATCAAGAATATTTGATCCCTTTTATACAACCAAAAAGACCGGCACCGGCCTTGGTTTGTCAATTTCCTATCAAAGTGTAAAACTGCATGGTGGAACCATTGACGTTGACAGCGAACTGGGAAAAGGGACTACTTTCCGGATTAATCTTCCTGTACTGCCCAAAATCTTTAGACAGGAGTGATCTTCTTGACACCAAAAATTCTGGTCATTGACGATGAGGAAAGAATGTGCTGGGCCCTCGAGAGGGCACTCAACCATGAAGGATATCAGGTGATGACCGCCACAAGGGGGTTAGAGGGCATCCAATTGGCCCAAGAAAGCGAACCCTCGCTGGTAATTTTGGACTTAAAAATGCCTGATCTCGATGGCATCGAAGTATTAAAAGAGCTAAAATCTTTGCACCCTAATGTACCTGTCATCATGATCACCGCCCATGGGACTATTGATACGGCCATAGAGGCGATGAAAATTGGCGCTCTGGACTATATCACAAAGCCCTTCAAGCTGGAAAAAATTAAAGTCCAGGTTCAACAAGCGCTCCATCTTTCAAATCTGGAGAATCAAGTTGATTTTTTACGTCAGGAATTGGGAAGACAATATGGCAAACTCATTGGCCGAAGTGAACCGATGAAAGAGGTATCTCTCTTAATCCGCCAGGTTGCAAAAACCGGAACAACAGTACTGATTACCGGTGAAAGCGGAACAGGAAAAGAAGTTGCTGCTTTGGAAATTCATAAAGCCAGCAATCGTTTCGATAAACCCTTTGTGGCAGTAAACTGTGCTGCTCTTCCGGAACATCTCTTAGAAAGTGAACTATTCGGCCACGAGAAAGGGGCCTTTACCGGGGCAGCCGGCAGAAAAAAAGGGCGCTTTGAGATCGCCGATAAAGGAACAATCCTTCTTGATGAAATTGGAGAAATGCCTATCAACATGCAAGTAAAGTTGTTAAGGGTATTACAAGAACGATGTTTTCAAAGAGTTGGCGGAACCGAGACAATCCACGTCGATGTTCGAGTCATCGCTACAACGAATCGAGATCTTGCCGCGGCTATCACCACCGGAACCTTTCGAGAAGATCTTTACTATCGCTTAAATGTCATGGGTATTGTCATGCCTCCCCTTCGATCCCGAAAAGAGGATATCCCGCTTCTTGTTAATCATTTTCTGGAAAAATTTGATCCTACTAAGTGTAAAAAAATTTCTTCTGAAGCGATAAAAACCTTAACCCAATACAACTGGCCAGGAAACGTCAGAGAGCTGCAAAATGTTATTGAAAGAGCTCTTATTGTATGCCAGGGTTCAGAAATCCAATCGGTGCATTTTCCTAAAGAATTGCTCAAACATCTTGAAGAATCGCCAACACCGGAGATCCAGCTTTCTGAAAGTGGTTTTTCTTTAGGGGAGTTAGAGAAACATCTTATCATTAAGGCTCTGGAAAAACACAACTATAATCAGACCAAGGTAGCAAAATATTTAGGAATTACCCGCCCAACATTGCTTTATCGCCTGCAAAAATATGGTATCAAGGTATGACCACAATTAAGGGACTGCAAAATGCATAAACGCCCCTCATTAAACAAAAACCCTTCATAAATAGTGGTTCAAATCCACTTATATGCAGGGTTTTATTTATGGAAACGGATAGATATTCATTATGCAACGGCCCCTATCCGCGACTTGTTTTAGATATGATCACTTCCGTAATCAACCATTTTCTGATTCAATTCCGCAAATTCCCGGCTAATTTCCGGTGCTTCAAGCCACTGACTTTGGGGAGAACAGCGATCAAAGTAATTTAAAAACTCCTTAAAGCCGTCGCCGCTATAAGCATCTCGAAACCCTTCCAGATTAAAATGCGACGAGAAATTACAGTTTAAGTTTAAATGATTATATAAATCCTCACTGATTAGCTCTGGATTTCGCGTCTCCACAACCTTATGAAAAGAAGCAAAAACTTTTTTCTGTTGCCTAGAATTAAGTCTATACACAACACGTCCCCCTTATTAAATTAAAATAGAGAGTTGTTATGCTGTTAGTATGCCCTTTAACTTCTAGAGTTTGCATTCGTTCAAACGAGAAATGACAAGTTTTTAGAGTAAGTTTAAAACTTCACAAGTATTTCATAAATAAATTTAGAGGACATTTGCATATAGTGTCGAATAAATAATGATATGCTTTAATGAAAGGAGAAGGAATGCCGAATCTAGGTCGTCTAGAACGGGGGATTTTATTCATGGGGTTAATCGTGTATAATGCGCGAAGGGCTTACACCTTCCTGCCCGAACCCGTCAACTAACCTCGTAGGCAATTGTGAAAGGTGAATAATATGCAATGGTCTCGTAAACTGTCTCAGATTCAAGGCGAAGTACTTAGCCGACTCAAGCATTTCGATTGGACTCAGAAAAAACTGGTTATCCAACAGTTTTCGCGCGATACGTTACGAAAGATTTCTTGGAAATCGCCAAAAGTTATCGGTACCTTATCAATTTCTCTCATTTTAATAGGTGGGGTTACCTACAATCTTACAACAACGACTTCTGCGGCTGCAGTTCTTGTTAACGGTCATCAGATTGGCCTGGCAAGAAATTCAGCGACGGCCGAAAACCTTGTAAAAACAATTTTGCAACAGGAAGGCAAACCATATGGCCTAGTTGCCAAAACTCACGACGTTATAACTTATGAGAACGTCAGGGTTAGTCCGGCGGTCTATCTGGAATCTTCTTTAAATGAAGAAAAACTAGAAAACGACATAACTTGTTATGTCGATGGTTATACCTTAAAAGCAGATGGGTCCGTTGTGGCTGTTTTGCCAAATAAGGAAGACGTGGACAAGGTTCTTAAAAAATACCAAGATTATTATGCAAAACCCAGCTCTGAAAATAAGATTGAATCAATAAGTTTTGCCGAAAATGTTAGTGCCGAAAAAGCTGAAGTCTCCCCGGATCAAGTAAAAACAGCTGATCAAGCCTTTAAGGTATTGATGGATGGCAAGATAACGACGAAAAATTATACCGTTCAGCCTAATGATTCCTGGTGGCTTATTGCCCGCAAAAACGATATGTTAACCGATGAGGTATTAGCCGGCAATCCGGGATCAACTAAAAATACCATGCTGAAACCTGGAGAAACTATAAAGCTTGTTGATTCCACACCCTATCTTACCGTTGTTAGTCAAGGAACTTATTCGGGGTCGGAAACAATACCCTACGATATTGTATCGAAAACAGATCCGAGTTTGGCCTTTGGCAATTCTAAAGTTGTAACCCAAGGAAGTAATGGCGCAAAATTAGTTACTTATTCCTATGTGCGTAAAAATGGTATCGACGTAACCAAAAAGGTATTAGCTGAAAAAGTCACTCAAAATCCTGTGAATCAGGTCATTGCCAAAGGACCTGGCAATGTGACGGTTGCTTATGGGATTTCCCGAGGAAGCAGTAATAATTCATCCATTGTAGGTCGAGCGCTCAGTTTAGAGGGTACGCCTTATGTCTTCGGCGGAACCACTCGCAGTGGTTTTGACTGCTCGGGTTTTACAAAATATGTTTATGCTAATTCCGGAATATCCCTGCCGCGTACTTCTTATGCTCAGTTTGCTTCAGGAAGTCCTGTCAGCAAAAATGACCTTCAGCCTGGTGATTTAGTGTTTTTCACTACATATACTAGTGGCGCATCTCACGTAGGCATTTATATGGGTGGGGGACGATTTATTCATGCCAGTAACCCCAACAGTGGAATTGAAGTCTCCAGTCTCGGTGACAGCTTTTACGCTTCACGTTATCTAGGAGCGCGCAGGTATAATTAGCAAGGGAAATTACGCTTGAAAAGGGGCAGTGTGAAAACACAGCCCCTTTTCATTTTTCAGGATAGGAATTATTCACCTCTGAAGCAATGAAATTTTTGACAATCAAAATAAAGACAGTAATACTCAAATAATAAATGGTCATGGTATAAAGGAAATTCCACCCTTCACAGAGAACGAGAATTTTTAGATTCAGAAGTATACGTTGTCCAATAATCGCAATACCGAAAGGAATTATCTTCCAGTACCATTTTTCAAGAACACATACGAAAAAAACTAAAAGTACAGTTTCAGCGAGCTGATATGTAAAAATAAATAAAGTACTTGCTAAATATAAATCAGATACCCAATTCACATGATAGTACTCTTTCCCCAACAATAACAATACGGGTACAGGATAGTGCAGCAGAACAAAACCAACTAAGTAAAACGTAATAAATCTTAAAAAACCTGACTTCATGTCATGCATTTTTTCAAACCAACTTTTAGTAACCAGTTGATAGACAAAAATGCAAATAACTGTCATATAGCTTTTCCACCAATGATGTTCGTAGATGCCTAATTTTAAAAACAAATACTCCATAAGCAAATAGAAAATAGTAATTAAAGAAATCCAACCTATTCCTAAGGCATAAACTGCAACTAATATTGCTGTACCTGGATAAAAGGTGGAATTAAGTATAAGATGGCCTAAGAGGTTCTGTGCCCAAGGACTTGTAAAAATGCCTGTTATATAGGCATAACTATTAAATAACCCAAGTACGACAAATTCACCAATCCAAGTGATACTTGTTGAAACGAAAAAGAAAACAAGAAATATAACCCCCCTATGTTTATCTCTTTTTTTATAGATGGTTAATCCAGTAACACTTAGCCCAATTAGTCCCAATACACAATACCAAAATATGTTTGGCATAATCCCTCCCAAAGCTGCCTTTAAATTAACACCTTTATCTTCTCTAAAGTATTCAATAATATTCAAGATACTATTCGAAATAACAATTGAAATAGTGACATAGGGCAGTTTGCTCCAATGCCACTATCACCGCATTAGGAATTATGCTGAGTATGATTAACGATGTTTGCTATTTCTCGCTTAATAAGCTCATTGGGTATAATGGTATAACGCAGATTGATAGTATCAAATAATTTGCTTGAAAATACCCAAAACCCTTTGTACATGTTAATCATTCGACTAGAATTCGTTTCTTCAAAGGTTACTGCCAATACAGAGCTCAATGAATTCCTAAGAAAAAAGTTTGTAATTTGACAACTAATAACCTCTTGCGACACTTTATCGAGGCTTAAGATAGGCAATACTAAATGCTCGCCTGTTTTGGAAACCAAATCGCATAAGACAGGTTTCAATGACAAGATAATCTCGGCTAAATCCCTTGTTTCCCAAATGACTCGCATTTTGCCACTCCCCTTATAGAACAAATCTTATATTACTTTTATTATAAATAACATATTAAATGAATGACTTAAACGTTCTTATCAAGCAAAATAAAAACTAGCCTGAATTGTAAAATCCGAAGCTAGTTTATTAATTCACTTATTCATCGAAAGGGTTGGGGAAACGTACGAAAAAAGTAGTCCCGTCTTGACCTGTATCAATGTCTATATGAGCATGATGTCTGTTGGCAATTCTGAAGCACATGGGCAGACCCAAGCCAGTTCCATTTTCTTTGGTAGTAAAGAACGGATTGCCCAGCTTTTTAAGATTCTCTTCATCAATTCCTTTACCTTCATCCTTTACACTAAGGACAATCCCATCTTCTTCCATAAAGGTTTCAATCGTAAGACAACCATTTGCCTCCATTGCTTCAAGACCATTTCGGGCCAGATTTAAGACTAGTTGGGTAATTTCATTGGAATCGATATTAATTTCCTTAATCTTACCCGGTTGAAAAATACACTTCTTATCTTGACTATAAGCGTCAGCGATTAACAAAGGAAATAGGTTTTCCAGCAACTTGTTGAGATCCATACGTTTAATTTCAGTCGGTTTATTTTTGGCAAGGGATAAGAAATTTGTAATTATTAGATTTGCCCTATCCAGTTCCTCGATCATTAATTCAAAATAATTTTGATAAACAAGTAAATCCGTTTTACTCTGTAACATTTGAAGAAACCCTCGTATAGTTGTCATAGGATTTCGAATTTCGTGTCCAAGACCTGCTGCCAGCTGCCCTATAATATTTAAACGTCCTAGTTTTGCTATTTCACCTTCTAGGTATTCTCTATTCGTAATTTCCTTTTTCAGGGATTTTTTTAACGAAAAAACCTCTGTTTGAAGATTAACTCGTTCTTCCCTGAGCCGAATTATCTCCTTTTTAAAATCAACAAATTCTTCCCAATCTTTAATAGTACGAAACGTTGCAGTCATAGATATTAAAATCCTCCGATAATTCATAATCATCTGATATTTATATCTATCTAATTTTACATCCGCCCCGGGTCTTAGGAACGGATATGTGGATAAAAGGATACTATGTAAGTAATAGTTATATTATTTCGAGAATAAAAAGGGAAATCCTTCAAGAATTGTTTATTTATTATGAGATTAATTATTTTCGCAAGAAACTGAACTCGTTCAGCTAAAGATGAACAACGGGGCCTTCAGGATAAAAGCGGCTGCAAATTTCTATTGCCAGAACGTTCTATCCGCTCTGGCAACCTTTTGTTAGACTGCTAATCTACTTGTTCCCTCTTTCTGCCAATACTTTGCTAAGTAACTTTCCCCCTGTACCCCAATTATCCATCTCGTTCTCTTTAATTAATACTATAAAGGCTTCTTCCGGAATACCAAGAGTATCACTGGCAACTCTAGTAAACTCGCTGATTAGTTTTTCCTTTTTCTCTTTATCAATTTTCCCAGCTTCAATTTTGATAAATGGCATTTAGACGGCCTCCTTTAATAATTTATTTATGCCTGAAACCTTGGTATCTGAATCCCTTAATTATCCTAGAATATCTCAGAGGATCGTTATTTATTCCGATTCTGACTTGGTTAAAAGAACATTTCAGGATTTAGACAAGCCCTTATGAAGCGAAACTCATCTAGTGAGAATTGGCTTCATACAATTGGTTGTCCTTGTTTAACGGTTCATTTTGGGAATTTTGATCACTTGTTCCTGAACATAATGTTTCCAGACCAACATCTGCTAAAATAGTTTCAATAATAAACCTTTCTTGTTCTGTCATGCTTCCACCTCGTGTGCAACGTTTTCCTATGATGCCAAGCTAATTGTTTTTCACGAATTAACTTACATTTTATTGTACCCTTAGGCAAGCTAACAGATAAAGCAAAAGTATTGTCATAATATGTAAAATATTTTCGATTTACTAAATAAATATTTAAAAAATATTGAAATTAGCCGTCTGATTCTAAAAACAGGCGGCTATATTTTTGGCCATTTAGATTGTACCTGTTAGCATATTTACTTCATTTTAACACATTCACAATACGTCTTTTACGTTCATGTTTTAAAATAAAGTTGAGCTAAAAATGGTTCGAATCTGAAGGTAGTTAACTCAACTTGGACTTTCTGGCAAGAATAAAACGATGAGGTGATAAAGTCATGAACGTCAGTGTATATACATACACTCTGGGGAAAATGACCAAAATGATCTTAGCCCCTGTAGGGCCTTTGCAGTATTTGCTTAATTCCCCGGGCCTTCCTCACATCTATAGCTTGGAACAAGCTTACCGACTCTTAGAACAAGACAACAAGTCCAGAGCAGCCAACTTTTTCGAGGACTATCATACATATCTTAAAAAGGGCCTGTTATGGGCAGACCGTGGCTGGAAAAATGTGTGTCATTATTATAATTGGAACAACGATCAAAACCGCGTCCAATGGCCGGATGCAGCAGCAGAGTGTCAATATTATTTCAATAAAGCCATGTCCCTCTTTTCTCAAGAGATGGTCAAAGGAATGTTTTATCTTGGAGCGGCTTTGCACTTAGTACAAGATATGTGTGTACCCCATCATTCAACGGGAGTCGTTTTTGATGGGCATTTAGAATTCGAGAAATGGGCAGCGAGCAACTGGTACAACTTCCCTGCCAAAACCGGTTTATACTTCTCCTTTACTCATCCTGTACAGTGGATTGACCAAAACGCTAAACTATCGGCTCCGCTTTATCCCCTAGTATCAATTGAAAATGGCTGTTCAAGTAAAACTTATTCAAAAGCCGCAGAAACCCTAATTCCTCTGTCGATTGCTACAACTGCCGGTTTTTTGGATTTTGCATACCAAATATTGACAGATATTCTTCCTCGGCGGAATTCAGCCAAGATCATGTTATGGCCTATTCGCTAAACGGTTATGCCTAACTTTTCATATAAGCAAGCATATGGCAACTGTTATAAGAAAAATAGTCTGAGAGAAGGTCCAAAATACCTCCTCTCAGACTATTTTTTGTACATACTTGCTTTCTTTAGCTGTTTTGCAAGAGACAGCTCTTTTTTTCTTAGAAATAAATGCCCCTTTATTATTCCGTTTATAAATTATTCATACATGTACTGTCGAGTTAAAGGCAGATTATTGTTTGCTCCTTTGGTAAAAAGGAACTGATGAACGTCTATATTGCCGCAATGAAATGAAGCGGCACAAGAATTCAAATATAAACGCCACATGCGAATAAAGGTATCATCTTTCATTTTTCGAATTTCCGGAAGCGCTTGTTCAAAATTTTGAGCCCAATGTTCTAAAGTCCTTGTGTAGTGCTCGCGCAAGCTTTCGAGGTCAATAAGATAAAATTTATTTTCAACAATTAAAGATACGAGTTCGTTAACTGCCGGAATATATCCTCCAGGAAAAATATATTTGTCAATCCAGCTGTTTGTTCCTGAGGCTTCATCATAACCTGTTATACAATGCAGCAGGGATATTCCCCCTTCATTAAGAAAGGATTTTACAGCGGAGAAATACCCATCAAGATTTTCTCTGCCGACGTGCTCAATCATCCCTACACTTACGACTCGATCAAAGGTTCTATCTTTTAATTCCCGAAAATCGAGTTGCTGAACTTCAACGAGATCTTCTAAGTCTTCTTCTTTAATTCTTTCCGAAACTCGAGAGTATTGTTCTGAACTAAGCGTTATCCCCACAGCTTTAACTTGATAGTTTTTCGCAGCAGTAAGGATTAATTCTCCCCAACCACAACCTATATCTAATAAGGTTTGTCCGGGCCGCAAATTAAGTTTACGCAGAATATGATTTACTTTGTTTTTTTGTGCCTGAAAAAGACTATCTTCCGGAGATTCAAAATAAGCACAAGAGTAGGTCATGCTCTCATCCAACCAAAGGCGATAAAAATCATTGCCGATATCGTAATGAAATTGAACATCATCTTTACTTTTACGTAAAGTATTGGAAAGCATCTTAGCAAATCTAACATAATTTTTTTTCTCATAAAGAAAGCTGCTTTGATTATTATAAATCGACTCGATAACTTTTTGTACAGCTCCATCAATGTCAACTTTTTTATGCATATAACCTTCGCCGAAGGCAAGGGAGGGATCACTGATAATTTCCGATTTAGGTATGGGCTCAGTGAAATTAATTCGGAATTGAATCTCTCCTTCGCCATATTTTTTAACGTCCCCATCCCAATATGTAACCTCACAGGGATCAGCGAACATATTTTTAAGGACATTGTTGTAGAATGTTTTATCAATGCTCATTCTATTTACCTCCTTCGGAACTGATAAAACCCTAGAGGTAATACTTCATTAAACTTCCTCTAAGTTAAATTTCTCGATTACCGATTGAGCTCGTTTTTTAAGATTAGTTAAGTCTTCTTTAACCCGTTCAATTTTTAAGATCTTCTGTTCGATTAAAGTAAGTTCTTCATCTAAGGTGTCTATAATACTCAACAGCTTTTCTCTTTGCTCTGTACGTTCAGCAGTTTGTTTAAAGCTTACTTTTTGAGACTCAATGAGATTACTAAGCGCAATAAAATGCTGCAGTTCCTCCAGCGATAAGCCTAAGGCGTCTTTGGTATACTTAATTCTCTTAAGCAATTCTATATGCTCTTCATTATAGTACCTAGTCCCCCCTTCACTGCGTTTAGGCGGCGGTAATATACCTATTTCTTCATAATATCGGATGGTTCGTTTGGTCAAGCCGCTCTGGAGAGCAACTTGGTCGATTTTATAGTTATCCACAATACCCTCCTTACTGTTGCTAAGATTATATTAGCACTAATGTAACATTAACGTCAACGTTCACACCTACTAAACCTTAATTTTTTACAAATAAATACATTTTTTACATCTTATATACTATCCACTAAACCTAACTTTTAATCCCAAGTAAAAATGGAGTAAACTTGTTAAGCTAAAGGCTAAATCCATAACTTCTTCACAAAAAAAGCGAGGACCTCAATTAGGTGCTCGCTTTTATCATGTATTTTACAGAATATGGAGACTGTTTTTGGTTCTTACCTGTCCTTTGCTTCTGTATATTAACGGTAGAATAGATATGGTTTTGAGGAAAGGAGGTTGAAACAGTGAAACGTCAGTGGTTAATCAAAGCAGCTGCTAACAAGCAGAGAAAACTCCCCACCCTAGGGGTAGCAATTATTGTGATCATAATTGCCATTGCTGCTCTGAAATTAGCGTTCAACCAAAGAGTATCTGCCTGGCAGGATTTTTCAGATACTATACCGACAATTGCAAATCCTTCTATGACTCCCGCTGAAATTGAAAGTTCTCTGGAAGACATCTTAAAACAATATCAAGAGATAGCAGCATCAAAAGAAATCAATAAGAAGCAAATAACAGCCACATTAGATAAATTATATCAGCTTTCCTCCACTGACTACCTGAATGCTAATGCTCTAAAACAATCATCCAGGAACAGCCAAATGATCATTGATTTAACCGAAGCAGCCAGATTGCTCACAGCATCCCTATTTGAACTAAACGATAGTTTGAGCAGTACCGGTGATCTGAGTAAGTCTCAATTAAAAAACAGCAAAGAAGATCTTGTCTCAGCGTCTAGTAAAATTGAACAGGTCCGCCAGGAAGTGAACTCGTTCAGCTAAAGCTGAACATCGGGGCTTCAGATACAATAATGTCCAGTGGACATTATTGCCGAGCCGCCTTTCCCAATAGGAATGCTTAGCGGCGAAGGAGGACTCTACCCCACCTGAAGTTAACGAAGGACCCACCCCAACTTATAGAAGTGGGGGTCTTAAAAACTGGATAAAGCATTAGCTCAAAAGAAAAAACTATAAAGTTTTGGCGAGATTGCTTAATTCCATTGACATGGAAGTGATTTCTTCGATACTTGCAGAAATCTCTTCCGAGGCAGCCGCTTGTCCTTGACTGGCATCTAAGGAGATATTGCTTTTTCGGCTCGCTTCTTCAACTTTCTGCTTTATTGTATCAGTCAATTGTTTAATTCTGGGAACCGTGCTCTTTGATTGAGCAGAGAGTTTTCTTATCTCCTCAGCAACTACGCCAAAACCGCGGCCTGCATCTCCGGCTCTGGCTGCTTCGATAGCTGCATTCAATCCTAACATTTTCGTTTCATCAGCGATCTCTTTAATAAAAGCCGACACCTCATTAATCTCTTCTGAAACATTTATTATCCCTTTAATATCAGTATTAAGTTCCCCTTCATTGGTGTGTATTTCCGTCGCTGAGGCTGAAAGCTCCTCTATGGCGGCGGCTATACCTTCAAGACTGCTTTCTAAGTTGATTGACATTTCACGCAGGGTAACTGCCGTTTTTTTCGGTGTCACAATCCCCAGAGTAGCAACGAGATTTTTATGTTCATCATCATACAAAGGAAAATTAGCTATAGTTAGTGGCTGCCCGTATTTTGAAGCGTCAATTTCTTCAATAATAGGCTTTTTAGTTTGCAGCGTCCGATACGCAATATCTGTTTCCCTTAGTTCATAGCCTACTGCTATTGACGGCATGTCAAATTTACCGGAGGCCTGTGCATAAGCAATCTTTGTTAAATCCGACATATATATATAAGCGCCTTCAGGAAACATCTCCGCTAAAATAGGAGCAAAATCTCCAAAGGCGGCAGCTACAGGGTGTAATTTAGGGAATGCTATGGTAAATGCACCCCAGACGTCTCCTTTTTCATCGATGATAGGGATTGAGACGATAACTACTCTCATGCCATAAACCGTACGGGGAATATTTTGCGTTAGAACCTTCTTATTCCGCATTGCTTGCACCGTCGTTGTATCTTCCTTTAACCTCTTGCCAACCTGAAAAATATCTAACGTAAACGACTCAGAGGTTTTTACCCAAACAAAGGTGTCACGTTCTACAACTCCGAACAATACTCCGCCTGGTATTAAATCAGCCATAAATTCAGCCATGATCTTACACGCCTCAACACCCGCTAAAGCTATCATCTTCAAATCACTCCTGTCCCTATCTGCTCGTTAAAACTTCAGCCCTAAAATTCAGCCCATTCAACAAAAGAATTAAACGCTCGTCAATCCGAACAACACCTTGCACTTTGCTGCTTCCAAGACCCGATAGTTCTGCATTAAGTCTTTCAATCGATTGTTCTTCGACCTTTATAACTTCTGAGACATCATCCACAATTATCCCAATTCCTACATTCTCTATGTTCAAAATAAGCAAACGGCTGTCAACACCTCGCTCAGATTGCTCAACACCAAATCGCTCTTTTAAGTCAATAACTGGAATTGCTTTACCTCTCAGGTCAATCATTCCTTCTATGTAGGAAGGCAAATAAGGCATTTTAGTTATTCTTTCCGGAATTCGAATGATCTCCTGAGCAAAAGTAATTTCCAAGGCATATTCTTCATCACCCAATCTAAAAACAACTAGCTGCAGAAAACGCATACAATTCACTCCCTTCAGAATTCTTAAGTTCTTTATCACTCCTTTACCAAGAAAGAAAAATCGTCAAGATAAGATATTCCTGACGACAAAGACATTTCTTACTATTTTCTGCAACCCGGCTATCTTCCTCATGAGAAAGACCCGTGGCTTTGCGTCCTTGGCTTTCACCAAGTTTGCCTTTGTCTTTTGGTGTATATTATAGCATAATAATGTAGTATAAAGTTGAAACTAATGAAAATATAGTGAATATTTTGCCTTGCATTATTTTTGAGTCTGTGAATTAAATTCTAAAATGAATCATTTATACAAGTTTAATTTGACAGTTCAAAGGGAAATTGGTCTGTAAAGGCGAATTTTCTTTTTACGGAGGTGAATTGGCATGTTTTCAGCACCACTGTTTGAAAATGATGTTCCCGCAGCCCTTCTATCCTGACGGATCGAAGTGGATTATGCATCTTCCGTCTGGAATAAGGACTTAATTTCATTGAAGACGGAGGGAACTTAAATGTCCAAAAATAAACTAGGCTCTATATATTTAGCTTTAGCTGCGACAATTTGGGGAGGTATGTATGTCATTAGCAAAGTGGTTCTTAGCGTCATACCACCCTTAGAGTTAGTGTGGCTGCGCTATATAATCGCGCTCCTCGTGCTCTCAGCCATGGCAGTCCTAACTCATCAATCTTGGCGCATAAGTAAGCGTGACATCCCCTTAATTCTGATGATTGGAATAACAGGCTATGCCCTATCGATCTGGACTCAATTTCTGGGAACAAAACTAGCTACGGCTCAGATGGGGGCTATTATTACCTCTGCAACTCCGGCCTTCATGGTTATATTCGCTCGTCTCTTGCTAAAGGAAACAATGACCTTGCGCAAAGGACTCTCGGTGCTTTTGGCAACCATTGGCGTCTTGTGCATTGTTGGAATCGGAGATATTAGTAAAACGTATCAGCTTGGAGGACTAATCTTAGGCGTCGCAGCAATAACTTGGGCTTTAATGTCTGTACTCATAAAACGAGTTCCCGGCACTTACTCTCAACTTGTTGTTACGACCTATGCGATTTTTATAGCAACAATAATTATTACCCCTTTTGCAGCTTCTCAGGCAAGCCAAATTCCGGTCGCTGTAATGGCCCGTCCCGCAATCTGGGGTGGAATCTTGTATCTTGGCATTGTTTCTACTGCCCTTGCTTTCTTTTTGTGGAACAAAGGCCTGCAGATGGTCGAGGCCGCTAGCGGAAGTCTCTTTTTCTTCTTCCAGCCCCTATCAGGAACTTTGTTGGGCTGGCTTTTTCTCGGCGAACACGTGGGACTCCCATTTGTGATAGGTTCAGTTTTAATACTTTCCGGAGTTTTATTGGTTATTAGAGAACCATAACTGTATTTAAAAATGCCGTTTACCTGGGAAAGTCTAAGGAGGCTCTTGAGCAATCAAGAGCCTCCTGCCATTAGCCTGCTTCAGCAGCCTCAAACTGGCTATTGTAAAGGTTAGCGTAAAAGCCGCCTTTTGCCAGAAGCTCCTTGTGGTGCCCCTGTTCTATGATATCACCATGGTTCATGACGAGGATCAAATCCGCATCGCGGATTGTTGATAAACGATGGGCAATAATAAAACTTGTTCTGTTTTCCATAAGGTGATCCATAGCCTTTTGAATTTCAACTTCCGTCCGGGTATCGACAGAACTGGTGGCCTCATCGAGAATAAGTATTTTCGGGTCAGCCAAGATGGCTCGGGCAATAGTCAAGAGTTGTTTTTGCCCTTGGGAGACATTAGAAGCCTCCTCGTTCAGTACCATATTATAACCCTTCGGCAGTGTATGAACGAAACTATCGACGCGTGCAGCCTTCGCCGCTTCCATTATCTCCTGATCACTTGCCTCGAGTCGGCCATAACGGATATTTTCCATAATGGTTCCATTATAAAGCCAGGTATCCTGAAGAACCATACCAAATAAAGAACGCAGATCATGCCTGCTGAAGTCGCGGATGTCATGTCCATCGACCAAAATTGTGCCATCATTGACATCATAAAAACGCATCAAAAGTTTAACGATCGTAGTCTTGCCCGCTCCCGTCGGCCCAACAATAGCTACCTTTTGTCCAGGTTTAATATAAGCGGAAAATTTGTTGATAATGATCTTATCTGGTTCATAGCCGAAATGGACATCTCTAAACTCCACACTCCCCTGCACTCTCTCCAGTTTAACTGGATCAGTGCTTTCGGGAACTTCATTTTCCTCGGCTAAAAACTCAAAAACACGTTCGGCTGAGGCTGCCGTTTGCTGGAGTATATTCGAGATATTAGCCAATTGAGTAATCGGCTGAGTAAATGATCGTACATATTGAATAAATGCCTGAATGTCCCCTACCTGCATAGACTTTTTGATGACAAGCCAGCCGCCTAAAACGCTAACCAGAACGAAGCTTAAGTTTCCGACAAAACTCATAATGGGCATAATCAGACCTGACAAAAACTGTGATTTCCAGGCCACCCTATATAATTTCCTATTAAAGCCTTCAAACTTCTCAATACTCTTCTCCTCGCCATTAAAGGCTTTCATAATCACATGACCGCTATACATTTCTTCCACATGACCATTTACATTTCCCAAATAATCTTGTTGCAGCTTGAAGTATTTCTGTGAATATTTAATAATAACCATAATAATGATCATAGACAAAGGGATCACCATGAAAGCCACTAAGGTTAAGAGCCAGCTTATACTTAGCATCATGACCAGCACACCAAGGACTGTTGTTACAGAGGTGATAATCTGCGTTAAGCTCTGATTTAGTGTTTGGCTGAGGGTATCCACATCGTTAGTAACTCGAGACAACACTTCGCCATGATTTGTCCGTTCAAAATAACCCAAGGGCATACGGTTAATTTTCTCTGAAATGTCCTTGCGAAACTGGTAACTGACTTTCATAGCCACACCTGTCATAACCCAGCCCTGGACATAACTGAAAAGAGCACTTAAAAAATATAAGCCTGCCAAAAGGAGAATGGTATTACCAATATAATTAAAATCTATTCCGCTGCCGCTGCCGGAAAGCTTGCTTAGAGCGCCTTCAAAAAGGTTTGTGGTGACATTTCCTAGTATTTTGGGGCCGACAATAGAGAAGACTGAGCTAGCTGCGGCAAAAATAATGACGAAGATCATGGCTGTCCGATAGGGACGTAAGTAATTTAATAGTTTCTTCATGGTGCCTCTGAAGTCTCGAGCCTTTTCGCCCCCCTGCATCATACCGCCGGGACCGCCGCCCATACCGCCCATGGGACCCCGCTGAGATGACTTCTTCCTGGTCTCCACGCTCATGCTAATTCCTCCTTCGAGAACTGAGACAAGGCTATTTCTTGATAAGCCTCGCAAGTTTTCATTAATTCATCATGGGTCCCGATTCCAGCCACTTTTCCTTCCTCAAGGACTATAATTTGCTCAGCGTTCATAATTGTAGAAATGCGCTGGGCAACGATAAGGACCGTACTTCCTCCGGTTTCAGCCTTCAGGGCTTTACGGAGGGCTGCATCTGTTTTAAAATCCAAGGCAGAAAAACTATCATCAAAAATAAAAAGTTCCGGTTTCTTAACCAAAGCTCGGGCAATCGATAATCGTTGTTTCTGTCCGCCTGAAACGTTTGTTCCGCCTTGGGCAATCCCTGTCAATAATCCTTCCGGCTTTTCGTTAATAAATTCCGTGGCTTGGGCAATATCTGCAGCTTTTATGAGATCCTCCCGGAGGGCAGATTCATCAGCATACTGCAAGTTAGATTCAATAGTTCCGCTGAACAAAATACCCTTTTGGGGCACATATCCGATCTTGTCATGAAGATCATGCAGAGTTACCTCACGGATATCTATTCCATCTAAGAAGATAGAACCGCCTGTAACATCATAATAACGGGGAATCAGGTTAATAAGGGTTGTTTTGCCTGCACCCGTCGAGCCAATAATCGCTGTGGTTTGATTTGGCCGGGCTTTAAAACTTATGTCTTGCAAAGCATCTTCCTCAGCACCGGGATACCTGAAGGAAACATTCCGAAATTCTAATTCGCCCTTAATTTTAGGATTAAAGTCTTTAGGGGTCTGCGGATCAACAATCACAAGCTTAACCTCCAAAACATCGGCAATCCGCTGAGCTGATACAGATGCTCTTGGGATCATAATAAACATCACCGACAACATTAAAAAGGCCATAATGATTTGTATGGCATACTGCATAAAAGCCATCATATCCCCGACCTGCATTCCTGAATTGGCTATTTGAGAAGCGCCAACCCAAACAATGAGCAATGTAACTCCATTCATAATTACGGTCATTGCCGGCATCATAACTACCATAACCCTATTGACAAATAGGTTGTTTTTTGTTAGATCAGAATTAGCCCGATCAAAACGACTTTCTTCGAATTTTTGAGTGTTAAAGGCCCTAATGACCATCATCCCGGAGAGATTTTCACGAGTTACTAAATTAAGCCGATCGATAAATTTCTGAATTAATTTGAACTTGGGCATAGCTACCGAAAAGACGATGGAGATCAAACCTAAAAGCACAATTACAGCAACAGCAATAATCCAAGACATAGAAGTGCTCTTACCCAGTGCTCTGATCACTCCACCGACACCCATCATCGGAGCATAAAAAAACATTCTAATCATAATCACAATCAGAGTCTGTATTTGGGTGATGTCATTTGTGGTTCGCGTGATCAGTGATGCGGTGGAAAATTGATCAAACTCTGCATTCGAAAAACTCTCTACCTTTGAAAATATACCTTTACGCAAATCCCGTGCCAGTCCTGCGGCTATGACTGCTGAGGTAAGCCCTACCATGATAGTACAGGCTGCACTGACTAAAGCAATTAAAAGCATCACCATACCCGTATTGTTAATATAACTATTTTGAATTTTGTTTGTGTTCATGCCTAATGCAGCATATTCTGCTTTAACGGAACTGACAGCTGTTTGAATAATCATACTGTCACTTAAGGCAGAGAATTGCTGATTGATTTTTCCGTTTAGTTGAGCTAGTTGAGCTGGAGGAAGTCTGGAAATAAGAGCATATAAGTCTGTATTCGCTGGAACTTTCATTCCATTAAAAGAAGTTACGCCCCCATTAGCGGTAGATTTCATTTTTTCAATACCTGAAACTGCTAGAAATGCCCTGCCAAATACTGGGTTCAGCTTATTTATTTCCGATTGATCGATAGATTTTAGAACCTCAATTGATTCCCGCTGTAAAATTGGATACGTCTGGACATATCTTTCATAGTCCTGACTTGATTTGTCGATTAAGGTATAATCTTTTAAAACCTCCACCTTATCGGCAGGAGTCATAAAAAGAGTAAGCTTGCTCATCTGACTTTGTCGCACGGCCACAGGAACATCATTAAGGATCCCCCCCTGTTGAAT
The DNA here is from genome assembly GCF_002196705.1 of Desulfosporosinus sp. FKB. Taxonomy (GTDB): domain Bacteria; phylum Bacillota; class Desulfitobacteriia; order Desulfitobacteriales; family Desulfitobacteriaceae; genus Desulfosporosinus. The sequence continues at coordinate 394 of NZ_NADJ01000033.1, read as the reverse complement.
TCCCTGATTGACGATATTTGCCATATAATCCGGCAGGGAAAGGTCTGCCATAGCCTGACAAAAAATCAGAATTACAGCCGTAATAATTAACAACGTATAGGGTTTTAAATATCTCCATAGTCTCAGCATCAGCCAATACAGCTCCTTAAATCTTAAATCTTAAACCCATTAACCTTAAGTCTTAAACCTTAAGTCTTAACATTAATCCTTACTCTTATGTCAGTTACACAAATAAACTCTGTAAATGTTCCCAGTGCAGGTATTAGTATTTTAAGTTTCGCACCCTGATAGGAGTTATTTCCCGGCGGAAACTTGGTCACCAGTTTGAGTTCTTGCATCTTAACTCAGACAATTCCATTGGAATTTTACTGTTTAACAAGCTTTATCAAGCATT
>NZ_NADJ01000032.1 GCF_002196705.1 Desulfosporosinus sp. FKB | reverse complement strand
GATCTTTCTAAGTAAACTCAGAAATCTCTCCGTTCGACTTGCATGTGTTAGGCACGCCGCCAGCGTTCGTCCTGAGCCAGGATCAAACTCTCCAAAAAAGTTATCTCACTTCTTTAAAGAAGATGATTACTTGCTCATGATTTCATGATTCTTTTGAAACTCTTGCGAGTTTCTCTCATTGGCTGTCCTTGTTGTTTAGTTTTCAAAGACCATGGATGGTCTGGGTGTCGCAAAGGACAAACAAGTGCGATACTCTCCACCGGAGACTATCGGGATGTCTGAGAGCGACCAAAGACCACGGAATTTTATTCTAACATTCTCTCTTAATACTGTCAACAACTATTTTCTTCAAGCAACAGGTTTGAGAGGATTTAAAAGGCGCTGTTCTCGAGCGCTTTGTTATAATACCACTTCTTCCTTAACTATGTCAACAGATTTTTTCTTTTTTCTTTTTTAATCCGCCTAATTCTGTGTAATTCATAGTTTTACTAAATCAGCTTTATAAAGAAACAGCTAATATGCTTATCTTTAGGATTTTTAGTCAAAATTCGCATTGCCTTTCTATATTTGACTTTCAAAATTGAATGAACATAACCTAAGGTAAATGTAAACGTGTGAAAATCAGCCTATTGTTCATCCCAAGAAACGATATATTCAGCATGGGGGGGAATATCTATCTCTTCTGGAGGCCTTATTGCCCATTTACCTACATAACCCAACTCTTTAGCACTATATTCAAAATGAGCCATAGCAATTCCCAAATCCACTCTTTGCAAATCAAAGGCAAGGTATTTAGCATACCCCACTGTATGTTTAAGATAAAAGTGATACCTTGTTTGATCTTTAACAATTCTCCAAGGTTGTTTATTAGAAGCAGAGGGGGCTAATCGAACCATTTCTAAAGGGATTCTATATTTTTCTGCGGCAGCACACGGCAAATCCTGTTGGAAATCGTTCTGAAAGAAAAGTTCTCCCCAATCTTTTCTTTTGCTGGACCCAGCCGAAAATCTCATTGCAGATTCAAGTATACTCTTACGTCTAGCCGGGAAACCAAGCGGAGTAATGCAAGGTAAAATCTCATCATTGTTTTGCCCAATCACTTTAGAAAATTCACCTTTTTTAAAGGTCCCCCCTAACCAACAGGTTCCAAGCCCTAGAAAGGTCGCATAAAGAATCAAAGATTCAAAAATATATCCGAAATCCTCCAAATCCATATTTCCTTTTTTGCCTACTGCTACACCGTATAGCTTAGCCCCCTTGATAACGCCATAAGTGCCTAACCGTATATTACTCCCTTTGAGACCTGCATCGTTTTCAATAATTTTGAACCGTAACTTGCTTCCAAAGGGTCCTTCGATCGAAGCTACGAACTCTTGGAGTTTTTCTTAATTTCATTTGCCAAAGGTAATGTTTCATCGTACGTCCTTACAGAGATTCTCTTTTTAATTGATTCGACAACTGGAAATATAAACTGTCCTTCCATTAGCTATTTTCCTCCATATTTTTCGGTAGATTCCCTTATCTAAAGCAGTAACTCCATCTCGTAGACATTTTTTCTTCTCTTGTCCAATAGGGTTAAATTAGTATTTTGCAGTAAGCTGTAATAGATTCATCGGCGTTTGGATCGTTAAACAGCCTAAATCGTTTTGGCCTAAAATCCTGGCATTTTCTCGAGTTGCCATCGAATACACCTCTAGCTTTGGAATTCCAGCTTGAATCAGCCAATCCATTTCATCAAACAAGCTCTCGCCATGAGGTACAAGATAGGCACCGGCATCCGTGCCGATTCCGATTCGAACATTCTTTTGATAGGCTTCATTAATTGCAGCAAGTTGTGTCTCAAGAATTCGTTTTAAGGTATCAATCTCCTTGGCTGAATAGCGGTTTGTTGGGTATTTTAAAATATTACCAATGGGAGCAACCGTCGGTATCCACGCAATACCTTGTTTTTTCATCTTATCCAGGTGTTCAGACGTCATATAATAGCCGTGTTCAATCGAATCAACTCCGGCGTCAATGGCAACTGAGATCCCTTCTTCACCGCTGGCATGGGCCATCACTGAAATACCTCTCTGGTGAGCAGTCAGGACAATCCTTTTCAATTCTTCAACGGTCCATTGCGTTGGTCCAACGACCCGAAAATTATCGAAACGTATCAGTCCTGAAACAATGACTTTAAGTTGGTCAATGCCTTGAGTATAAAAATTAATTATGTTCGTTTGCCAATCGGAAATCCCATCAAAACCGCGTCCTAAGAAACGCCCATACATACCTTTGCGATTTACTGCCTCATGTACAGAAATCACTCTAGGTCCAAGCCAACTACCTTCATAAAGTTGATTCCGGGCAAACCAAGCGAACCCCGGTTGATCTCCTCCGTCCCTGATCGCAACTATCCCTAGATTAAGATAGGTTTGCAGATAAGCTTGAATGTTTTTGTAAATCAAGTTCGGATTTTCCCAATCTTTTAAGCATTGATAGAAATCTAAACTGTCCAAAGCCAAATGGACATGGGCATCAAGCCACCCAGGTTGGAGATAATAGGATTTCCAATCATAACATTCCGCATCAATGTTTTCTGTAATCCTTAAGGGTTCAAGACTATGGACTTTGCCATCTTTCCATTGAAGGACAGTAGGTAAGGAATTTAAACCATTTTCAGGACTCCATAATCCTCCAATAATTGCCTGACCCTTAAGGGGTATTTCTAAAACTCTTTTCTCAGCACTGCATGAAATATTCAAAGAATTCACCTCTTAAAAAGATCCCTTTGATTTTCACCGATAGATTAAAAATTATGATGAAATAAATTCCCAATTATATGGTAAGAACTCAAGAACGCCTGCATACTTTGCTATCACATTATTATATGTATCTATTCTACTGCTCTTAAGAATAACCTCTGAGTTTTCTGAAACATTTAAAAGAATTGTTTCTTACAAAGAAGGAGCAATGGCTTATAACCAATGCTCCTTTATGTCAGCAATTTATTGTTATTTCACGAGACGGGATCTGATTTGGAAGCAACTGCTTTCCTGATAAAAAGTGCTGGAATCAAACCGATTATTGCTAAAACTGTCGCGACGATAAAAGAATCATTAATCCCCTGAATCGTAGCTTGTTCAGATACTAAGCCGTATAGTTCCTGCAATCCGAGAATACGTCCTGTTTGGGGGGAAAGACCTAAATGGGAAATGAAATTGTTAAGCTGAACAAGAATCGACGGATTGAGTGAAGTAATTGTACTTGAATAGGTTGCAAAATGGATAGTAGTTCTTGTCGACATTATTGTGACCAAAATAGCCGTACCCAAAGAACCTGAAACTTGACGCATCGTATTGAACATGGCAGTACCATGACTATTCAAATGTCTCGGTAGTTCATTAAGTCCTGCCGTCATCAGCGGCATCATAATTAATGACACACCCAGAGAACGAATCGTGTAGAGCAATAAAATATTGTCGTACATGGTAGCATTGGTGAGTTTGGTAAATTCCCATGTTGCTATAGCTGTAATCGTCATTCCTACGACTGCTAAAACCCTGAGGCCAATAAGATCAAATATCGCGCCGGCAATGGGCCCCATAATTCCCATCAGCAACGCTCCGGGTAATAGGAGGAAACCTGACTGCAAAGGTGTGAAACCCCGGATATTTTGTAAGTATATTGGCAGCAGCATCATTGCTGCGTACATAACTGTCGTAACGACAGCATTAATTATTATTGTTAAAGTAAATGCACGGTATTTGTAAACACGCAGGTTCAACATCGGAGAATCTACCGTAAATTCACGCCTTATAAAGAGCAGTATTGAAAAAATCCCAACTGTTAGGAAAAGTATAACTTCCGTACTGCCCCATCCTTTGTTGCCCGCTTCGCTAACCCCGTAAAGTAAGCTTCCTAAACCGATTGTCGAAAACACAGCTCCCCATCCATCAAACCTCGGAAAACTTAGTTTCAAAACGTCTTTCATCCAGATTACGGCTAAAAACAAATCCAGAGCTCCAATTGGTACGAGAGCGGAGAAAAGAAGACGCCAAGAGTAGGTCTGAACTACCCACCCTCCAAGAGTTGGTCCGATGGCTGGCGCAAAAACCATGACAATCCCCATAGTTCCTAAAGCTTTACCTCTTTGATGAGGGGGGAAAATAGCAAGAAATACATTAGTCAATAAGGGCATAAGAATTCCAGCCCCAATTCCTTGAATGATTCTTCCGGTCATAAAAACTGGAAATGTCGGAGATATGGCACAGATCAGTGAACCCAACGTAAAACTGATCATTGCCACAAAAACCAGTTTCCGGCTTCCTACTGATTCCATAAGGTAGGCAGTAATAGGAATCAACACTCCATTTACAAGCATATACCCCGTTACGATCCATTGGATAGTACTTGCCGAAACATTAAAATCCAGCATCATATGCGGTATTGCTACATTATCCAAAGTTTGATTCAAAATGGAAACAAAGGCACCCAGCATTAAAACAATTAGAATTTGAAGAGTATTAAAGTCTTGTACCCCGGTATCGCTTATAGCATCAGCCGGTACTCGCGTCTGACTCGTAACTGGATGTTGAGCAGCTTTCTTCTTTCGCAGGAGTCCCATATTAACAAACATTAATAAAACGAAGCCTAAAAAAATATAGACAAACGCTAGAATAATCATTTCCTTGACTCCCTTATCTTATATGTATTCGTGCTGTTACACTCATCCCCGGAGCGAGATTCAACCCTTTATAACCATCTAGCGTTATTATTACTGGAATAACCTGTGTCACCTTAGTAAAATTGGCGGTAGTATTTTGTTGGGGGAGAAGTGAAAATTGTGCGGCAGTTGTCAGTCCGATTTGGCTTACTTTTCCTGAAAGAGCAGTACCGGGATAGGCATCGACGTATACATCCGCACTCTGATTTTGTTGAATGTTGTTGATATTCGTTTCATTTATGTTAGCGCTTACCCATAAGGCATCCATGTTATAAGCGTAAGCTAAAGGAGTTCCTGCAGCTACAAAACTATTAGGGATAACGTTTTGCTGAACAATAGTACCATTAACCGGCATAGTAATATCCATTGTTGCAGGAGTAGTTGCAGGAGCAGTTGCAGTGGTTCCCCCGACCACTTGAAGCCCGCCTAGGCGTTGTCCTGCAGTGAATCGACTGTTTACCGCTCCATTCCAATCTGCAATTTTACCATTGCCCAAAGCACTGATTGTAATTTGTTGACCATCAATGCGGGCATTATCTGTCGTAACGTAATAATAGGATTGATTGTAATAATAATAAACCGTAATTCCTCCACCTATGATCAGCGCCAGAACAAGAATATTAATTAAAATAATGCGGCTCGTATTTGATCCACGTCCGTTAGCCATTCTTTTATAACCTCCTTAAGCTCCTGTACATTTGCGATTTTTGAACATAATCAATTAATCGTTAAACTGCAGCTAATTTGTGCCATATTCTTATTAGCTATGACAGGGAATATTAGGAAGCTAAGGAATCAGGACATTTGTATAGTAGTTTATTAAAATTGGTAATCTAATGAAAGAGGTTGTTAAAGGAGGCTTAACAAAAAAATGAACGTCTATATTGTTTATGACAGCGAAAGCGGCCATACTGAAATGCTTGCCAAAGCAATTGCCGCAGGTGCTGAAAGTATTAAGGATACAAAGGTACATCTAAAACATGTTTCCGAAAGCAGACCCGAAGAATTAGTAGAGATGGATGCTATTATTTGGGGATGTCCCGGTCATTTCGGAACAATAAGTGCCAATTTAAAAGCCTGGATTGATGATCTCGGGATTCTTTGGGCCGAAGGCAAATTAATTAATAAAATTGGAGCCGTTTTTTGTACGACAGCATCAGTTCACGGCGGAATTGAATCAACTCTCCTCAACCTCATAACACCCATGCTTCATCAAGGAATGATCATTGTTGGTTTACCCGGGAATATTCCGGAAAACGCCCTCTTCGGCTCGTATTATGGAGCCGGGATTACATGCCCGGTGGAAAGCAGCGCTGATAGTCCTCCAAATATGCCCACGGAATCGGATTTAGCATTGGGAAAAGCCCTCGGTCAACGAGTTGCAGAAATCGCCCGTATGTTTTGCCGAGTTTAGAGAGCCAGAACATAAGTTGTCATTAATAATCCGGTAGAATTACCAAAAGATATTCCTTCTGGCAGTAATAAAAAGAAGACTTGGTAAACTTCCAAGTCTTTTTTGAACAAAGCGCTATTATGAGACAAAACTTTTTCTTCTGCCGCCAAATGTAAAGGAGTGAATCAGAAATGCTTTCGTTTATTGCTTTCGGAATTGTAGTTGTGGTTGCTGTTGCTCTTCTATTGGCCTACAATTTACGTGCTTTTAATCGAACAGAAACGATACAAGAAACTCCTCCTAAAGAAACCGATTCCTTAAGCGAAGTTATCAATGACAAGGAACTGGAAACTTCGCCAAAAAATCCCGAAGAACCTGTTCCTAATCTTAAAGAGAAAAGTTTAGCGCAGATGTCTGATCAACAATATAGAAATGCGTTACGTCAAAACCTCGGTGAGAAGAAAGAGACAGTTACCCCTTCAGAAAAGCGCAGAGACGAGGAATATCGTTCTGCCTTACGCTCAATGCGGTCTCCAAAAGGGTAACGGTTGTCATGAATTAATTCTAAGTCACAATTTGTCCGTCTCCATAGACTATATACTTAATGGTCGTTAATTCTTTAAGCCCCATAGGCCCGCGAGCATGCAATTTTTGTGTGCTGATCCCAATCTCTGCTCCAAAGCCAAAGCGTCCACCATCTGTAAACCGCGTTGAAGCATTAACATAAGCTGCAGCAGCATCAACCTCTTTCAAAAAACGTTGAGCCTTAGAATAATTCTCGGTTATAATTGTTTCTGAATGCTTAGTACTGTATTGATAGATATGGTCGAGAGCAGCATCCAAATTCGGTACAACTTTTACGCTGAGAATAAGGTCTAAATGCTCTGAAATCCAATCATCTTCTTCCGCGGGAAGAGCGAAGGGCAAAATCTCACAGGTTCGTGGGCACCCCTTGATTACAACCTGGTGTTTCTTCAATACTTCGCCTATTCTTGGCAAAAAATCTTCGGCGATTGGTTCATCTACCAAAAGAGTCTCTAACGCATTACATACTCCGGGGTTTTGCGTTTTACCATTAATAATAATGGCAATCGCCTTTTCATAATCCGCGTCTCGGTCAACAAAAGCATGACACATTCCTGTTCCTGTCTCTATGACCGGGACAGTAGCATTTTGGACGACAGTCTGAATTAATCCGGCTCCCCCTCTGGGAATAATAACATCCACAAAGTTATTCATCCGCATAAGCTGCTGAACCCAATCTCGATTTGTTTCAGTTATCAACTGAATACATCCTTTGGGCAAGCCGCTCTCTTCAGCTGCTTGGGCAATAACCTTTGCCAGAATTTTATTACTTTCTAAGGCCTCAGAACCTCCTCTTAGAATCACAGAATTACCGGACTTTAGACATAAGGCAGCCGCATCAACGGTTACATTAGGCCTTGCCTCATAGATCATCGCCACAACCCCTAAAGGGACGCGTGTCTGTTGAATTCTTAAACCATTAGGCCTAGTCCAAACCTCCCCTTCTCCAACCGGGTCCCGCAAAACAATAACTTCCTTTAAAGCATTACTAATATTGGAAATCCCTTCTGAAGTCAGTCTCAACCGATTTATGAGACTTTTTTTAATACCCTTATGCTCAGCTGCTTGAACATCAATCGTATTAGCCTGAAGTATTTCTTGCTCATTCTTCAGCAGTGTCTCAGCCATTGCGAGCAAAGCCCTATTTTTAGACTCCGTACTCGCGTACGCCAACTGACGGGCAGCTTGTTTAGCCCTTTTCCCCATCTCCAAGAGTTCCTGTTGAATCACACTAAATCCCTCCCAATCATAATTGTTTTTACACAGAGTCCATCATCAGAGTCATGTTATCTCGGTGAACAACTTCTTCCCCAGAAGAATCGGGGATAAGTTCCTGCATTTTTTCAGAGTGCAACCCTTTAACAAGTTCTACTTCGTTACTGCTCAATTCTATAACTCCCCTGGCCACCTCATCACCAACAAGATTCAAGATACGCACAATTTCTTTTCGTTCCCATGTTCCTTCGGTAGATTTGATCCCTTTAGCCAGCAAACTTTTTCCTTCTTCTACCAAGGCCTTTACCGCACCGTCATCTATTTGAATACTTCCCTCCGACAGTCCTGCATAGGCAATCCAGCGTTTGCGCCCTGCCAGGCGATGCTTTACAGGGTGAAAATAAGTTCCTCTAGCTCCCTGCCCTTCGTTCAGTTCCACTAACTCCCCAATCCGCTTAAAATTTAGTAAAAGCATCCCAATACCAAAACGTGAAGCAATTTTGGCTGCTCTTAATTTTGTCAGCATGCCACCGGTTCCCAGGATACTTCCTGCACCTCCAGCCATCATCTCAACCGCTGAAATATCGGCAACTTCTTCGATAAGTTGAGCTGAACTGTCCTTTTTAGGATTCGCAGTATACAGCCCATCTACATCTGTGAGAATGACTAACAAATTTGCATGAACTAATCCGGCAACCAGAGCTGAAAGGCTGTCATTGTCTCCAAAGCAAAGTTCTTCAATGGCTACTGTATCATTTTCATTAATAATCGGAACTACTTGCAGCCGTAATAGTTTCTCCAAAGTGTTTTGCGCATTATGATAGCGCGATGCTTCTGCAAGATCGATCCGGGATAATAAAATTTGAGCCCCGACTAACCCATGTCGCTCTAAATTTTGAGCGTACTTTTCAATAAGAACGCCCTGTCCAACTGCTGCTACCGCTTGTTTACCGGCTAAATCACGTGGTCGTGTTTGAAGTCTCAATTCTCCCATTCCCGCTGCTACGGCTCCCGATGTTACTAAAATACATTCTATCCCTGACTGCTTCAAAGCGGCAATTACATCGACAACTTCTGCGATAGCTTCTTCATCTAAACCTCCCCGGGAATGGTTCAAACTGCTGCTTCCAATTTTTAAAACTATTCGACGAGCCGAAAATGTGGTCACACCGAATACTCTCCTTCCATCTCTTCCGAGCGCAGAGCACAGGCTTTCGTAGCTTTCACTACCGTTTCAGCCAATTTTTCTTCCATAAAAATATTAATCGCTGCATAGGTGGTTCCGTTGGGAGAGGTGACATCCTTTCGCAGTCTGCCCGGTGACTTCTCACTCTCAGCAATCATTTTTCCTGCTCCGATTGAAGTTTCAAGGACTAGCATTTCTGCTTCTTCTTCACTTAATCCCAATTGAACTCCGGCCAAGATTAAGCTCTCGATAAACAGATAAAAGTACGCAGGCCCACTTCCGCTAATTGCTGTAAGGGCATTCATTTTTTCCTCAGGAATCCATAAAATTTTCCCTACAGCAGAAAAGATTTGTTCGCTCATCTCTGCTTGTTCCGAAGTAACATTTTCACCGCGTACTAATCCCGTCATAGAATGAAGCACCGTTGTTGACGTATTCGGCATTGCCCTTATAACAGCAACTCCCGGCAAAAACTTATTAAATAATTTTAGAGGCACACCCGCCGCGACACTTATGATGAGTTTACCGCCAAGATCAAAGGTTTTAAGTTGTTCCAGGACGTCTTTAACATTTTTGGGTTTTACCGCAATGATTAAGACACGGGAGTTCTCCACAAGTTCATTCAAGTTGGAAGTGAGGAGATTATAACTGGCAGCCAGCTGTTGTAGCCTCTCAGTATTTGTATGGTTCGTCACTCTAATTTGTATCGATTTGTCTACTTTCGTCAAACCGCTAATCATCGCCTCGGCTATATTACCTGCGCCAATGAAACCAACGGTTAGTTTCATAGTTAACATCCTTTCTAAACCGTATTACTAATGATTTTAGAAAACAGCTCATTGTTCTTATTCTGTCTATCCAAGAGTTTTTTATTAACTGGAATCCTTGATAAACACCTACTGGAACTATAATCCAAAAACAAAAAGGCTTCTTCCATCCTTAATTTAAGGACGAAAGAAGCCTTCCGCGGTACCACCTTTATTGCAAAGCCAGCTCAATGTTATCAGTGTAATCCAATAAACAATCCCTCTAACGGTGGAAACCGTCTGATTCATCATCAGAGTCTCACGACTGGGTTTCTGACAACGCAGACGGAAAAACTCTCAGCGCTTGTTTTCCTCTCTGAACTCCACGTCGATCATACTGGGTCGATCCTTGACTTCATTCAATATACAATTCAACTATACTGTAGCGTATATAGTTATAATATGCAAGTCTGATAATCTTGGAAATTATAAGAAATAAGTAATTTCCCCAGCAGTAAAAGATGGTTAGGCACATAGACTTGTTATTTTTTCCCTAGAGCAGCTACAACGGCATCACCCATCTCGCGAGTCCCCAGGACTTTATCCCCAGGTTTTGCAAGATCCGTTGTGCGGTATCCTTCCTCTAACACTCTTTCTACGGCACGCTCAATCAGCTTTGCTTCCTCTTCCAAATCAAAGGAATAACGCAGCATCAACGCTCCTGAAAGAATCGTAGCTAGAGGATTGGCTATATTTTTACCGGCGATATCAGGAGCCGAACCATGAGCCGGTTCATAAAGCCCTTTCTTCCCGTTTAAGCTCGCTGAAGAAATCATACCAATAGAGCCCATAAGCATGGAGGCTAAATCCGTTAGAATATCACCAAACATATTCTCTGTCACTATGACATCAAACTGAGTTGGGTAACGAACAAGCTGCATGGCAGCATTATCAACGTACATATGGGTTAACTCAACTTCAGGATACTTTTGGGCAACGTCCAAGGTGATCTCTCGCCAAAAACGAGAAGATTCCAAAACATTGGCCTTATCCACTGAGCAGAGCTTGCCGCGACGCTGACGAGCCATTTGGAAACCAAGCTCAACGATCCGGCGAATTTCCTCTTCTGAATAAATCAAGGTGTCAAAAGCACTGGGAGGGTTCTTGGTTCTGCCTTTCTCTCCGAAATATAACCCACCCGTTAATTCACGCAAAACCACGAGGTCAACATTTTGTACGACTTCAGGGCGAAGAGTTGATGCTTCAACTAACATGGGCAGCATTTTAACGGGACGTATATTCGCAAACAGAGTCAGTGCCTTGCGAATTGCAAGAAGACCGCCTAACTCTGGGCGCTGCGGGGCGGGCAGGGTATCCCACTTTGGTCCGCCTACTGATCCTAAAAGAACTGCATCTGCGGCTAATGCTGCCTCGAGAGTAGCATCTGGAAGAGCCTTTCCTGCTTCATCAATGGCCGCTCCGCCAATTAAATGATTTTCAAACTCTAGCTTTACTGAACTGTCTTTTAAGACAGCTTTTAATACCTTAATAGCCTCCGGGGTAATTTCCCGACCAATACCATCTCCCGGAAGAACAACGACTTTAGGCATTCTGTTCCCTCCCTCGAACATATGGAATCAGTCCGCCCGCACGAATCAACTCCTGCATAATTGGAGGAAACGATCTGGCCTGAAACTCCATACCTGTTGTTTTATTTACTGCTGATTTTACCTGTTGCTTCTATTCGTGTTTTTTCAGCCAGCTCATCATACCTCGTAATTGTTCTCCAACTTTCTCGATGAGATGATTTTCTTCACGTCGAGCCATAGCGTTAAAGGCCGGACGGTTAGCCTGATTTTCCAACAACCAATTTTTCGCAAAGGTTCCGTCTTGGATTTCAGTCAATACCTTTTTCATTTCTTTGCGGGTCTCATCAGTAACAATTCGTTTTCCTACTGTCATATCGCCATATTGAGCCGTATCAGATACTGAATAGCGCATCCAGCTCAGACCGCCTTCATACATTAAGTCAACAATCAGCTTTAATTCATGCATACATTCGAAGTAAGCAATTTCCGGTTGATAGCCAGCTGCCACCAAAGTCTCAAATCCGGCTTTAACAAGCTCTGAAGTTCCGCCGCAAAGAACAGCTTGTTCTCCGAATAAATCTGTTTCGGTTTCTTCGCCGAAGGTCGTTTCTAACACTCCGGCTTTAGTGGACCCAATTCCTTTAGCGTAAGCTAAGGCCAACTCTTTAGCTTTACCTGTAGCATTTTGATGAACTGCAATCAAGGATGGTACCCCTGCGCCTTCGGTATAGGTTCTGCGAACCAAATGTCCCGGACTTTTTGGCGCAACCATGAATACATCAACATCACTGGGAGGAACAATTTGTCCAAAGTGAATATTAAAGCCATGGGAAAAGACAAGCGCTTTGCCTGAGGTTAAATGTTGTTTAATTTCATTTTCATAAACTTTACTTTGGGTTTCATCAGGAAGCAGGATTTGTATGACATCGGCACGAGCGGCTGCTTCGGAAACCGTCATAACTTCAAAGCCGGCTTCTTCAGCCCGTTTCCAGCGTGCACTGCCGGGGCGGAGTCCAATTAAGATCTTAAGGCCTGAATCTTTAAGGTTTTGAGCTTGAGCATGTCCTTGGCTGCCATAACCCATAACCGCAATAACTTTTCCTTTGAGTAATTCAAGATTTGCGTCAACTTCATAATACATTTTTGCCATTTTATAATCTTCCTCTCTAATCCTAAACTATTATATTAAAATAGGCTGCAAACAATATCTATTATACACCTCATGCTTCGGAACGCATAATAGCTATTTTGCCCGTTCGCACTAATTCTAGTAAACCATAGGGACGAATCGCATGGACGAAGGCACCGATTTTATCAATGTCCCCGGTCAATTCAACAGTGATATTGCTTCTGCCCATATCTACGACCCGTCCGCGGAAAACATCCACGGTTTGAAAGACTTCAGAGCGTGTTTCTGAATTAATTGGAATCCTCACCAGGGCCAGTTCTCTATCCACAACACTCTTCTCAGTTAAATCTACAACAGTGTGCACAACAACAAGTTTACTTAACTGATTTCTAACTTGTTCGATAACTTGATCATCACCAGCTACCACAATCGTCATCCTTGATACTTCAGGATCCTCAGTCTGACAAACGGTCAGGCTCTCAATATTGTAAGCCCTGCGGGCAAAAAGTCCTGCTACTTTAATCAAAACGCCAGGGTGATTTTCCACAAGAACTGCAAGTGTATGCAACATACTCATTACCTCACAATCATTTCAGTGATAACTTTTCCTGGAGGGACTAACGGTAAAACATTTTCATCAGGGGAAATCTTGAAATCCAGCAATATCGGTCCAGAAGAATTAACTGCTTCTTCAATGGCACCACGGACCTGATCTACAGAATTAACGTGAATTCCACGAATTCCATAGGCCTCGGCCACTTTGACAAAATCCGGATTTCCTTCAAGTTGAATATGATTGTACCGTCCATCATAAAACATCTTTTGCATTTGACGAACCATTCCAAGAACACCGTTATTGAGCAAGATAATTTTAATTGGCAGTTTGTTTTGAGCGACGGTTCCCAGCTCCTGAATAGACATTTGCAGTGAACCATCTCCGGTTATTAAAAATACGTTATCTTGAGGACGAGCCAATTGAGCCCCCACTGCAGCCGGCAGTCCGTAGCCCATAACTCCAAGGCCGCAGCTTGTTGCATAATTGCGCATACGTGCTATCGGATAAAACTGAGCCACCCACATTTGATGTTGTCCCACGTCAGTAGCTATAACAGCCTCTCCGCCAGCCAGTTCACCAAGTGTCTTTATAACTAATTGAGGAGTTAAGGAGTCTAAATCACAGCCTAAGGGATTATCCTTCTGCCAGTTCCGAATTTGTCCCCACCATTCGGAAAGCTCAGGAAGCGAATGTCCCGGCAGAACCTCCAGGAGTTCTTCAAGAATTTTACGAGCGTCTCCGACAATTCGCATGTGTGTTTTTACAACTTTACTAATTTCCACTGGATCAATATCCATATGAATGACTTTTGCTTTTGTCGCAAATCGATGGCCTAAACCGCTTGTTACCCGATCATCGAAGCGAACTCCTACAGCGATCAGCAAGTCACAATCATCCACTGTATAGTTAGCGGTCACTGTACCATGCATGCCGACCATTCCTAAAAGATTAGGATGACCGTAAGGAAGGCTGCCAATCCCCATTAACGTTGTGACAACGGGTAAATTCGCCCTTTCAGCAAATTGACGCAGGGCTCCTTCGGCATTTGCTGTCACAACTCCCCCACCAGCATAAAGAACAGGTTTTCGCGCTTCGGAAAGTGCCTGAGCTACCTCTTCGACTTTACTGTTATTGCCCCTGCCAAAGATTTTATACCCCTTAAGCTTCATATCGCTGGGAAAAGGTTCAACATTTTCCTGGGCTAAAACATCCTTCGGCAGATCAATTACAACAGGACCTGGTCGCCCGGTTCGGGCAAGAAAGAAGGCTTCTTTAACTACTCTGGGAAGGTCGCGAGGATCTTTAACAATATAGGAATGCTTTGTGATCGGCATTGTAATGCCGATAATATCGACTTCCTGAAAGGAATCCGATCCAAGGGAACTTGTTGGCACTTGCCCTGTTAGAACCACAAGAGGAATTGAATCGGAATAAGCATTGGTTATACCGGTTACCAGATTTGTAGCCCCGGGACCTGACGTCGCCAGACATACTCCTACTTTACCGCTGACTCGTGCGTAGCCGTCAGCAGCAAAAACAACCCCTTGCTCATGGCGTCCTAAGACGTGGCGAATAGGAGTATCCAGCATAGCATCATATAGAGGAAGCAATACTCCGCCGGGATAGCCAAAAATAATGTCCACACCTTCCTCTTGTAAGGCGTTTAATAATAGTTTTGCTCCACTTAATCCCTTCTTTTCTTCACTCATATTTCATTTCCCTCCTCTATTATCTGGCTGTTGCGCTCTGCGCTTTATAAATCTCAGGACCGTTGACAAGAGTTAAAGCCCTAAAGGCAGCGAGAAGTTTTTTGAAGACTTCTCCGGGAACTCCATTGTCAATGTCCCTGCCATCGACATTAACTACAGGGATAAGTTCAGCCGCTGTACCCGTTAAAAAGCACTCACTGGCAGTATAGAGATCGTGACGGGTAAATAATTCTTCAGACGTCCTAATCCCCAATTCACGGGCAAGCTCCAGAACCGAATTCCTGGTTATACCTTCCAAAACCCCCGCAGATAAAGGGGGAGTTATCAGTACTCCGTTGCGCACAATAAAAATATTGTCAGAAGTCCCTTCGGCAACGTAGCCATCTTGAGTCAACATGATTGCTTCCACAACTCCCGCTTGATTGGCTTCGATTTTGGCAAGAATATTATTCAAATAGTTGAGAGATTTAATTCTAGGGTTTAAGGAATCAGGATTATTTCTTCGAGTGGCAGCAGTTTTGACTTCCAATCCCCGTTCGTATTTAATCGGCTCAAAGATTTTTATTTGATCTGCTATACAAAAGATTGAAGCTAGGGGACAGTTATTTGGGTCGAGTCCTAAATCCCCTTTGCCACGGGAAACAATTAAACGAATATATGCATCTCTTAACCCATTTCTGCGTAATGTTTCCAAGACAATCTCCTGCATTTCATCCTTCGATATCCCAATCTCTAAATGAATCGACTTCGCCGATTCATAGAGGCGTTTTAAATGCTCTTCTAATTTAAAAACCCGGCCATGATAGGCGCGAATTCCTTCAAAAATTCCGTCTCCATATAAAAAGCCATGATCAAAAATTGATACTTTTGCCTCTTCTTCAGAAACGAAAGCCCCTTTACAGTAAATTACGAGTCCCATGAGATTAACCCCTTTCTATCAAATATCCGCAATAATTCAGACAACTCAAAAACCCAAGCCCAGTCCCTAGCAACGTGGAACTTTCCGCTTGGGTTTTTTCTACCCACGGTGTAAATCCGTAATTGGATTCTGTATCGCTTGGACCAGACAGGTTGCCCCCGGAACCCTAGATACACTTCCTCCTCTGTTATAAGACATTTGTATTGCTGACGTTGTGTATATGATACAGAATACATTCCTCAGTGTCAACCCTTTTTCCATGAAATTCATATTAATTCACTGGATGCCTTGTCAAAACTTGATAATTAGCGGTATAATGTCCACTATTACAACACATTTGTATTTATCGAGAGGAGCTGCAAAGATGCCTATTAACATTGGACTTTTAGGTCTTGGAACCGTTGGTAGTGGCGTAGTCAGCATATTACAGCAAAATGCCGAAGATATACAAACGAGAACTCAAAGTGAAATTCAGATAAAAAAGATTCTTGTCCGCAATCCCGAACTTCCCCGAAACATTCCAGGAAAGTTTCTCCTTACAGACCAAGCCAATGATATCCTCCAGGACCCAGAGATTGATATTATTGTTGAAGTTATAGGAGGAATTGAACCCGCTCGTTCTTATATATTAGAAGCGCTGCGCCAAGGAAAACACGTGGTTACGGCGAATAAGGACTTATTGGCTCTCCATGGACAAGAACTCCTGGACGCTGCCAATACGGCTGGTAAAGACCTCTATTTTGAAGCAAGTGTCGCCGGCGGAATCCCTATCATTGCTGCCCTTAAACACGCTCTGGCTGCTAATCGAATCTCGGCTTTAATCGGAATCATTAACGGAACGACCAACTATATCCTGTCTGCTATGGCAGAACAGGGACGGGATTATTTTGAAGTATTGGCTGAAGCCCAAAGCTTAGGTTATGCTGAAGCTAACCCTTCGGCCGATGTCGACGGTTTAGATGCAGCACGAAAGCTGTCCATCCTTGCTTCCATTGCCTTTAATTCACGTGTTACCCTCAAGGATGTTTTTGTGGAAGGCATCTCCAAAATCACCCGCGAAGATTTAGCCTATGCGGCGGAACTCGGCTGTACCATCAAATTACTGGCTATCGCAAAACATCACGAAGAAGGCATAGAAGTTCGTGTTCATCCGGCAATTTTGCCCATGAACCATCCCCTGGCTTCGGTAAACGGTGTTTATAATGCCATTTATGTTGTGGGGGATGCTGTGGGAGAAACCATGTTTTATGGTCGCGGGGCAGGATCGCTGCCGACCGGCAGTGCCGTAGTTTCTGATATCATTCGTGTCATTCGCAACATCCAGTCTAACTCCACGTCGATTATTAACTGCACCTGTTATCGTGATCTCGGAATCAAAGCCTCCTCGGAATTCTTCACTGCCTTTTATATCCGTCTTCTCGTGAAAGATGAACCTCGCGTCCTTGCCACTTTAGCGCTCCTCTTTGCCGAAGCAAACATCAGCTTTGCTTCTATTATCCAAAAGCCCCGCGGCGAACAGCAAGCCGAAATCGTACTAATGACGCACCCCTGCCGCGAAGGCGCGCTTCAAGAAGCCCTGGACTCAGTTCGGGCGTATAGTAAAGTTCTCATGATTCACAACGTAATACGCTTTGAAAAAGGGGAGGAGTCAAACTCATGATCGTAAAAATCCCTGCTACCTCCGCCAATCTTGGACCCGGTTTCGACTGTCTTGGCCTGGCACTCCAACTGTACAACTCAATTAAAATCGACGTGAACCGCCCCTTCCAAATCTCGTTAACAGGAACCTATAAAGAAGGTATATCAACTGACGAGAGCAACCTTGTCTGGCAAACCATGTGCCACCTCTGGGAGCAAATTAATTATCCCATTCCGACCATTGCCCTGACATTGGAAAATCATATTCCCCCGGCTCGCGGTCTCGGCAGCAGCTCTGCTGCCATTGTAGGCGGACTTGTGGCAGCTAATATTTTGGCCGGGGCCCCTTTAGCAAAATTAGAACTGCTGCAGATGGCCAATACCCTTGAAGGACATCCTGATAACGTCACACCGGCCTTATATGGGGGAATCACCTTAGCTGTTTCTACAGATGATGGAGTTCTGCCTAGAGTTTTAGGACAGGGGGCAAATCTGAAGGCAGTGGTTCTTATTCCTAACCTGCGCCTAAAAACAGAAAAAGCCAGAGG
Organism: Desulfosporosinus sp. FKB; assembly: GCF_002196705.1. GTDB lineage: Bacteria > Bacillota > Desulfitobacteriia > Desulfitobacteriales > Desulfitobacteriaceae > Desulfosporosinus. The sequence goes on along the minus strand of NZ_NADJ01000032.1, from coordinate 122,035 downwards.
CATTTTACCTCCCGAAGTATCTCGTCAAGAAGCTGTATTTAATATCTCCCATGCAGGATTATTAATTGACGCCTTCATTCGTGAAGATTATCTCCTCTTGAAAGAGGGAATGCGCGACATGCTTCATCAAAACAAACGTTCTGTTCTTATTCCGGGGATGTTTGAAACCCTAAAGGCTGCCGAACAAGCCGGAGCCTATGGAACAGCTCTGAGCGGTTCAGGCCCTACGCTAATTGCCTTAATTCCGGAATCCTCCCAGAACGCAGTTTGCCAGTCCATGCTGACGACTATGAAGCAATTTGGGGTTGAGGCCCAGACCATCATACTTGATGTTGACCACTGCGGAGCCGTCTCTTCAGACGAATAAGGAATTCTTGTGACAGTCCGAATTAAGAAAACTTGACGCTCGAAGAACTGTCTTCGCACTTGTTAGACTCTAACGAGAGCGGCAGGTTAGAAATAGAAAAACAAACCCTTACAGGTAGGAAACTCGAAATCCTACCTGTTGTTTTTTATATAGCCCCATTGCGGTCGAGTGCATGAACAAATAATAATTTGGATTTAGGGTTTAGGAACTTTAAGACTATCCAGATATTTCACCGCCTGAAGGGCTGCAGTTCCGCCTTCTCCTGCAGCTTTAATTAACTGATAGGGTTGTCCCGTGCAATCGCCGGCTGCAAATAACCCTGGAAAACTAGTTTCCAATTTGTGATTTACCTTAATCGCACCGTCTTCCATTTCCAGACCTGAAATAAGCTGCTCGGCAGGAAGATTTTCTCTGATGATGAATACTCCGTCTACGGTTAATTGTTCATCCCCAAGGTCAAGTTGTTCTACCCTTTCTTTCCCCACAATCCTCGCAACTTTGCTCTTCTTAACTTCAACCCGGGAATCAAGGGAGGGAACGTCACTGTAATAAGGAATATAATAGACTTGGGAGCAGATGTCGGCCATAAAATTGGCCTCATCCTCACCTTCGTGACTATAAGAAATAATCGCTGCCTTCTTGTCTTTATACAAGGGACCGTCACAGGTGGCACAATAGCCGACACCCATACCAAGCAATTCGGCTTCACCGGGAAATAATTTGCTCGCCGAAACTCCCGTCGCCAGAATGAGAGCATCGGCTTCCAGGGATTTCTCCTTGCCAATGATAGTGAAAGGAGGGCCCGGATATATACTTGTAACTTTAAAAGGAATAATAGATATGTCCTTTTCATTGAGATGATTTAGAAACCGCTGTCTTAAATCCTCACCGCTTATTTCAGGAAAACCGAGCCAATTTTCAATTTGAGGTGCCTTAGACAGCTTTGGACTGCAGAATTCCGAGCCCAACAAAATAAAATCTCGTTTCCTGATTTTTGCATTAAGGGCTGCCGCCATCCCTGCCGGCCCGCATCCAATAATGGCAAGTTCATAGTGATCTTTGATATTATTAAGATCCTCAGACACGTTTTAAACCTCCTTGAGTCATTTCTTTTATAGCGAAAGTGTTCCCCAAATTCCCCATATTAACTATCAACTTTTAATATTGCTCCGAGGAATCCTGACAAGGGATACAACTGCAGGAACCAAGCGGCAAATGGGCTTTGCTTGCCTAATCATTAAATAAAGGCGTTCTCACTCCACTATACTAGTGAAGCGAGAACGCCTTTGATTATTTGAACCCAATTGATTTTTAGAATGAAGTTTTTACGCAGCCCCAAGGATTATTTAAATAATATCCCGAAATGTTGTTCACCTTGATTAATTATCTAGATCGCCTCATCCAACGCTTTCTTTAACACGCTTTCTACCTGTTGAGCAACACTCATCAATTGTTCGTGTTCCAGCATACCAATCAAAGATGTCGGACGCATCATTCCCATATACACACTTTTTTCTTTTTCGTAAACAACCACCTTACAGGGTAAAAAATATCCGACTTCAACTTGAAGCTCCAATACTTCTTTTGCTTGTTTGGGATTGCAGACCTCCAAAACCTTAAAGTGACCTTGAAAATCCAGCCCTTTTTCTGCCAATTTGTCTTTAAAATCAAGTTCCCACAAAACACCGAAACTATTGTTGCTTATTGTTTTCTTCAAATCTTCCACAGCTGTCTCAAAAGGTTTATTCGTTTTGACTTCATACTTTAAATCCATGACTTTCCCTCGCTTTATCAGATAATAATTCAATCTCTTGGTTTTAAGCAATAGAATGCTTTGTTGTTCGATTTAGGAAATTAATCCGAAACAACTCCCAATACATTTAGGATACCCAACAAATGGTCTCTTTCCTCTTCCAAATCTTCTCGTTCTGCTACCATCCGTGGCTGCACCGAGTGATACGGCCAACGAGCTTTAAGATCAATAAGCTTTTCCTCAACTTCTGTAAGCCGCTGTAATACTTCCTGTTGATCCAGTGGCTTTTCATGCGCTTGTCCATTATCCACCATTAATCTTCATCTCCCCTGTCTCCACAAAGGTAATCGCGCCATGCATGCAAGCTTCCATGCAAGCTTCACATCCCACACATTTCTTAGGATCTACCACTGCCAAATGTGACAACATGGCAATGGCCTGTTCGGGACAGGTATTGACACAGCGCTTGCACCCCCGGCAAAGTTTTTCCAAGATAAACGCTGACATTCCTTTTCTCCTCCTTATTCCCGCCTTATGAAAGGAACACCCGGTTCCTCCTTAGCATCCTGCTCAGCCAAAGCGTTGAGGTCCAGAGCTTGAGCCGCCTACAGAAGATCCTCCACTCGAGCTTTTCCCCATAACATTAACTGTAGTAAACCGCTGTTTAATTTGGTCACTTCCGCATACCGGACATACTTGCCGGTCTTTTTGGCTTATGCTGCAAAAGACAGAAAACTTATGATTACATGTCTGGCAGATTAAATCATAACTTGGCATCGTCTTCAATCCTCCTAATTGACTTTAGTTCATAATTACTGCTTTGCTCGGCTCCAGACCTGATATTCAGAATCCCGGTTCCTGGCTCCTTCTGTACTGCAACTAAGTTTGGAAATGAGTCTGTCGTGTACCAAGTAAAACAGCAATCTTATTTTTGCCCCTTATACCCTGCTGGGGTATCATTGTAATTCCAATATATTCGCATATCACTGATTTGTCAACCCGTTGGAATTTCTTTCTTTAATTCCTGAATTTATTGTCTAAATTATCTACCTCCCATTGGATGAGATTGTAAAAGTTTCCGGATTTTCAAAATATCACTTTATTCGCATTTTTAAGCACGAGATCGGCTTGGGGTTGAAGGAGCATATTCAAAGCCACCGGTTGACTATGGCGGCAAAACTTCTTCTGTCATCGAAGTTTAGTATTATGGACATTGCTCTCTATTGTCGTTTTGAATCTCAAGAGGCCTTTACAAGAGAATTTAAGAAGGTATACACGCTTCCTACCGGAAAATACCGCCGTGCGATAAACCAATTAGTAACTACAAATGAGGTGAACGATATGCAAACCAATCAGCAGATTCCCGGATGGATCGTAACAGGAACGGCTCCAGGGAAATTTGAAGCTGCATTTGACCGAGAAGTTTTTTTTCAAAGGAACAAAATCGGTCGTTTTAAAAAGCACCAGCATAGAATTGGAGACAAGTGACTATTATACGGTAATGCAGCAATATAAAGCCAAAAACTATATCGGAAAAAGAGTGCGTTTATCCGGCTTTATCAAAGCAAAAGGCGTGACAGGCTGGGGTGGACTATGGATGAGGATTGACAACATAACCGCGAATGTGATCAAAATCGATAATATGCAAAACCGACCCATAACGGGCGATACAGACTGGAACCATTATTCGGTTGTACTAGATGTACCGGATAACAGCGCCATTATCAATATCGGTATGCTGCTCAGCGGCACAGGGGAATTATGGATGGATAACGTTTCCTTTGAGGAGGACAATAACAAATAAAACACAGAGGTTATGAATAGAAGATACATTCATAGCCTCTGTGTTTTTTATAATAACTTAGACAGGAGGTCCTCTTAGGGATGGGCTGCGCTCCGGTCATGACATTTGTGACAGGAGTCTGCCCCCTGCTCCAGAAGCGATTGCTGACACTTGCTTCCATAAACTAAAGGAATATTGAAGGTTTTACCTGTCACACGGCTGGTCTGTACCCAACTATTTCCTTCATGGCGGATAAAGGGCAGCTCCTCACCTTTTCCCGTAATAAGAATCTCATCCCCAAGTTTCAGAGCGGGAAACTTAGGGTTCGTCAGTTGTTCTTCAAAGGCTAAGTCCTTAGGGTTCACAATCTTGTTGGTCTTGGGGAGGGTTTCTTTTGTGCCATGACAGTCTTGGCATTGAAGATGAACAGCATCATATTGTGAGGTGTGGAGTAAATTATCTCCCATGACATCCTGCCTTGTGTGACAGTCAATGCAATCCAGACTGACTTCACATTGAGCGAAGATTTCACCGGGCAAATAGTAATCTTTAACCCGGTCCAAATAATTGGCATCTCCGGATTTCCAGTCACTAATAACTTTGGTCATATCTGAACGAAACGCAAAACTCATTTTGATCGGGTCATGATTTCCTTGATTATGGCACTGATTACACTGGGAGTAAGGAATTTGGGTTGTCAAGCTGTGGGTCATCCCCCAGCCAAAATTAGCGGATCTCATGGTCGTATCTGTCCCGATATATGTATGCATAGGGTTTGTTAGAACATGACATACCTCGCAACCGTTCGCCGGAATCTTGTTCTCTGTTTGAGATTTAACCCCAGTTTGGCTGCCCTGGGGAGAAGTATTATTCGGAGTTGGAAAAACGGGGATCTCCCCTCCGTTTTGATGACATTGACTCAAACAGTTCTGCTGAAACGCTTTCTGATTGGGCTGTCCCTGCAAGGGATTAGGATAAAGCGCTGCTGTCTGTCCCTTGGCAAGCCCCGGTACCTCATTCGTTTTATCAAAACCGAACATCCGGCGTACAACACTGAGCTCGCCGGCCTTTGTGGACATAATCGACGTTTTCACGAGATCGACTTCATTTTTCGCCGCTTCCTGGTTGCCGGAGTGACAAGCCATCCCATTCTCAGCCGTTCCTCCGCAGCTTAAAGAAGCTGCGTTCAGGGAACCCGGGTGCCCCCCTCCATACATTTGAGCATGGGCCGTTGCTTTGTCCAAAGAGAGAGCATTTCCCCCGTGGCAAACGACACAGCCAAAGGTATTACTGGGATGAGAGCTGGAAATTTCCTCTATGCCGATGTGACAGGTTTTGCAGCGCTCAACGTTCCCGTTGGGAAGCACCAAGTCAATAATTTCAGGCTTACGATTTTCAAAGCTTTTGATTTCTTGCTGCAGCTGAGTTTTCTTCGTCTTATCTTTCGTTAAACTTAATTGCGCTTGCAAGTTTGCTGCCTGTTCTTGAAAATACTCCCGTTGATAGTGAGCCCAATCCGGAGTGCTGCCCTGAATAAGAAGAATCAAAACAATGAGACCGAGAAAAAGACTTACTAAGATCAGAACTTTCTTCATAGGTGACTCCACCACAATTCTTTCACCATAAACCAGAAGAGGAGGACAAGGACCAGGCTAAAAAGAGCGCTGAAAATCCCTCTCCCCCATTTATCCCCCCAATAGTGAGCAATCCAGGGCACAACGGCCAGACCAACAAGGATTAAGGCCGGAATCATTAAAGCCCCCAGCCAAGGCGGAAGATACAAAAGCAGTATTTGAAAAGGCCCAAAAATCCAGGGGGCTGCCGCATGAGGAACTGCCGGAGCCAAATTGCTCGTTCCCACGCTGGACGAAACTTTGAAAGCCAAAAGAGTGCAAAGGATCAGAAAAACAAGGGCGGCTATTCCCTCGTTATCCTTAAGCTGATTAATGGGTGAACGAGCCATTTTAGCTATCTCCCTCCCTAGAGAGGGCGTACTCCGCCGTCACGGCGGATCCGCCAAAAATGATAGAGCTGCAGCCAGAACGCAGCCAAGGGCAAGGCCACACAATGCCAGACATAGACAATCAAAGTGCTGCCACTTAAAGCGGTCGGTTCGCCTAAGGCAATCTGCGCCAGGGCTGTGCCTAATCCCGGAATTTGCTTTAGCAGATTTGCAGCAACCGTTGCCGCTGCACCGCTTTCTTGAGAACCAATCAGCAGGTAACCCGTAAAATCCAAAACTAAAACAAGCACCAGCAGTCCGACACCAACGAGCCAATTAAGCTGCTTCGGAGGCTTGTAGGAATGAGTCCAGACGACTCTGACCATGTGCAGGTTAACGGTCACAACCATAAGTTGTGCCGACCAATAATGCAGGTTTCTAATGACGGAACCGTAGGGAATTACCGACCCAATCGTTAGAACACTGCTGAAACCTGAACTTGTACCGGGCTGATAGTGAAACATTAAAAGAATCCCTGTAATCCCAAGCATTAGAAATGCCAGAAATGACAGCCCTCCGAGGCAAAAGGTGTAGTAGACCGAAAGTGCCCGATCCGAGATAAAGCGCGGCCGCAGGTGATTAACAAAATTATCCTTCATAGCCGGGCATCCAATCCAACTTGCTTCTCCGTATTAATGATCAAGGACCCATCCGCCTTTCGCTCCACAGCCGCCCTTGGCAAGGCTTTAGGAGCAGGCCCTTCTACAGGCCTGCCGTCTGTGTCGTAAATACTGCCATGGCAGGGGCATAACCATTGTTTTCTTTCCGGATGATACGTTACTTCGCAGCCCAGGTGAGTACAGGTCGCAACTAAAGCAGCAATGCCTTGATCATCCCGCATAACCCAAACACGTGAATTGGGCACATGCTGCCAATCCGTTTTTTCCACAAGGCTCTTTTCATAGGCTACCAAGGACGTGCGCGGCTGATCTTCTTTACTTGTCAGATAGTCAACAAGAGGTTTGACACTTAAGGCGCCCACCGCAACCATTCCGGACCAAGCAAAGCGCAATACTGTCCGTCGCGAGCACTCTATTTGCCCTGCCATCCTTTTTCAGCCCTTTCTTCTTCGCTCAGATCAAAATCCTGGAATCGCCTAAAACCAACGGGTCAATTGCCCGGCATAAGTTATGATATAGCGGACAAAAAAACCGCCAAAAAGAACGAGGAAACTGCTGCCGATAGTAACTGGCAGAGTCCAGCGAACTGAAAATTTCTCTTTCAATTCCATGTACTCCAGGGAAAAAGGAACTAACAGCCCCAAGCCTACGATCAAAATCCAAAAAATAAAGGCAAACTGTCCGTAGATCATACTCCCGAAAGCCGCTGCAACACTGAGAGAACTTAACCTGCCCATCACTATCATTGCTAATAGTATAAAACATTCTAAAGCGATGAGCAAAGCATCCACTTTAGTCAATAGGTGCAGTTCCCCCTGTCTGGCCCTCTGCCAGGGAGTAATTGCTGAGACGAAAATTACAGCAGCCACCCCGGTAGACAAAGCAGATACCAAAAAAAGCACCGGCAGCAGGGGAGCTGCCCACAAGGGACGTGCGGCAGCATTGAGAAGAAGGCCTGTATAGGAGGCCACACCTACCGACAAGAAAGGAATTATTTTAGCCAATCTTCTTTTCCATTGTTCCAAAGCTTTAGCTTCCCCGACAATTTGCAACTTCTGAGGCAGCCAAAGGTATAGATAGACAACACTCAGCAAGGTGAAGAAAAGAATCGCCCAACTACCATAAGACATGGGAGAGCGAACCTGCAACGTCATAAATAAACGATAGAAGTTAAAAGGGCTCCCTAAATCGAGTAGCAAGACACCCAGCCCAAAGGAAATTGGAAAGGGTGAAATTAATGCCCCCCAACGGCCAACCCTTTCAAAATCTTTACCGCCCAAAAGCAAGGTCAGGTTCGAGGTAATCATAGCTCCTGCACTCACCCCTGCAGTAAAGAGGTAAATAACAATTAATAAGCCCCAGGTTATTTCCACATGCAATCCCTCCTTCGCCCTTATTTGCCCTCAGGTATTTCCGGAACGACCTCATCAATATAATAAATATTGGGGCCGGTTCCCACATACGTCAGCAACTGACGACTTGGGTATTTGGCAATTAATTTGGCTACAACACTCTCCGGGTCATTGAGATCACCCGCGTGCCGTGATTTTCCCAAACAAGTTTGGACGCAGGCCGGTTTTAAGCCTTGCTCCAAGCGCTGCAAACAAAACGTACATTTATCTGCTTTGCCTGTCTCCGGATTGGCAAAACGAGCATCATAAGGACAAGCAGTAATACAATATTTGCACCCGATACATTTACTGTTTTCAACAATGACAATACCATCGGCGCGTTTTTGGGACGCTCCTGTGGGACATACCGAAACGCAGGGAGGGTGCTCACAATGCATGCAATTTCCGGGTTGAAAAACTTCTTTAACCTTGGGAAATTCACCTTGAACACCGCTGCTTTTGACCCAATTGCGTGTTTTTCCAATGGGTACGTCATTTTCTGCGCGGCACGCGACCATACAGGCATCACAGTCGATACAGCGCGAAGTGATAATGACAAATCCCATACGAACTGTCATAGTTTTCCCTCCTACGCCTTACTTACAGTTACAAACGTCTCACTCAAAGCCGAACCTCCAGAGAGTGGATCTGTAACGGTCTTGTGGAGTGCTGAATCGCTTGCTCCAAGTTTATAAGCTGATCTAAGCCCTTTGCTGACATGACCGAATCCTCCGACCATGAAAATGCAGTCCGGCCGGATTCCTTCGGTAACCTGGGCTTTAATCGTCACTTTGCCAACGTCGCTTTCCAGAATAACCTTGTCATCTGTCTTAACTCCAAGCTTAGCAGCCACTGAAGTATGCAGCCAGGCTCGGTTTTCCGAAAAGACTTCCAATAACCAACGATTGTTCTGCGTAAACATCTGGGAATGCTGCGCAGTTTTTCCCGTCAACAGATAATAGTGACCTTGCGAAGGGCGGGGCGGCTCATCCCAGGTAGGCACCGCTTTTTTGCCCATTTGCGCCATGATACTCGACGATAATTCGATTTTCCCGCTGCTGGTTTGGAATTCAAAGTCTTTGGAATAATCCTTTTGGAAATTCGGTACCACATAATGGCCTGCCTTCTCTAACTCATCTAAGCTGATCGGGTAGGGTTTAAGTTGTTTGGCCAAAAGATCTCGCTCATCCTTGTAGGGAAGAAAATCACCGAGGCCTAATTTGTCGGCCAGTTCCTTATAAATCATTAAGCTGCTTTTCGTGTCATATAAGGGCTCAATCACTGGCTGCCTGATAAAGATTTTGTCGCCGATAGGGACTAAGCCGTCATAACGTTCCAGATAACTGGATTCGGGCAAAATCACATCGGCATAATAGGCCGTATCACTGGCTTGGATATCAATAACCGCAACAAAATCCAACTTCATAAAAGCATTGATGGTTTTCTGCCGTTCCGGAATGGAGAGAATTGGATTCTGGCGGGAAATCAGCCATCCTTTGGCCTCATAAGGTTTGCCGGTCAAGATATTATCCCGCATAGTTTGAATTACACCATAGGATAGAGGTACCAGAGGATACTGCCAGGGTACACCGTCAAGCCGCATTCCCTGAGCCGGAGGAAAGGGTGGATGAGATAAAACGCCAAGCTTGGCAGTATTGATTTCCTGATCTGGAATAAGTCCCCCCGGCTTAGCCCAATTGCCGATTAAGGCATTAAGGACCGCAATTGCCCGCTCAGTCTGGAAAGAATTTTTAAAATTTGAGGTGCGCCAGTTCGGATGGGCAATAGCGGCAGGAGCAGCTGCTGCAAACTCCCGGGCAATCCTCTCTATTGTCGCTCCAGGAATCTCGCACTTTTTCTCCGCCCATTCCGGCGTATATTCCTTGACTTCCTGGACTAAATCGTCAAAACCTTGAGTATAGGTAGTGATAAAATCCTGATTGTACAATTTTTCTTGAATAATGACATTCAGGATAGCTAAAAAGAAAGCGGAATCTGTTCCCGGGCGCACCGGCAGCCACTCTGTGGCTTTCGACGCTGTTTTGCTGAAACGCGGATCAAGAACCACAACCTTAGTTCCCCTGGCAATCATCTCAATCATTTCCTGGGTTTCATTGTTGGAAATTCCTTCGGCCAGATTTCTGCCCGCAAAGATCATATACTTGCAATTTTTATAATCCGTTCCTGGTTGAGGAACACCGTAGGTATAATAAAAACCGGTGGTCATAGCATTGAAGCATAGACTCCTCTGGGTGCCATAGTTTGGGGTACCGTAAGCTTTGAGCAAGATCTCAAACAAAGGCTGGGACAGGTTGTCAGTGGAGTTGAACATCATGGCTTTGGCCCCATACTTATCCTTAATCTTTTTCATTTGACCCGCCGTATATGTCAAAGCTTCATCCCAGGAAGCTCTGCGCCACAATCCGCTTCCCCTCGCCCCCGCCCGGATAAGAGGAAATTTTATACGGTCGGGGCTGTATAATGTTTCGATCCCTGCATTTCCCCGCGGACAAAGCTTTCCCACATTATTGGGATGATCGGGATTTCCCTCCAATTTTTTTACAACACCGTTTTCAACCCGGGCAATTACGCCGCAGCGCCAGACACACTGCTCGCAGATGGTAGTTACCTTCTTAATTCCTCTACTCTCCGCAGAATCTGCCGGTATTGAAGAAGAAGACCCTGCAAAGGTTTTACCCGGTGCTAACAGTCCCAGACCGGCAGAGGCACCCAACACGGTGCCTGCTGCACCTTTAATAAACTGCCGTCGGCTGAACAACTGGTTCCATGTGAAAATTTTGGCCATAGTCGGACCTCCTTTCTTAATTACCGAGAAGATTTAGTTCATCCTCAGATCTTTGGCCTTTTTTTCGGAGACATCTTTTGCTTTCTCGGCAATTTTCGAACCCACATAGAACACGAGAGTACAGAAAACAAAGAGAGAGATAAACAGCCAATGGTTTACATGGAGCAGTTCCTCAAGGGATTGCTGCCCATAAACGCCAATAGTGGATATTTTTAAGAAGATTGACTGGTAGGTAGCCCCAAAGAGAACGCCGCCGGCAAGAAAACCTAAAACTCCAGGAATCAAATAGTCCATATTTCCCTGACCACAACCTGTGATCAAAGTACCTGGTCATGTCCCGGCTAATGCCATACCAACTCCAAAGAGAAGTCCGCCCAGGAGATTGCCGACGATATATGTCGAGGACATTTGATCCAGTTGAATAAAGCCCAGATCCTTCAAAGCATAAAGACCAACAAGCCCCACTGAAATCCCTGTCATCATAAATTTCATGATGGTGTTATCCTTAAAACGAAATTGGTTGACAATCCGATGATAATGACCTAAGCCGGCTTTTTGCAGCGCAAAGGCGAAGAAAAAACCAATAATTAAAGGGATAACATAAGTGGTCATGTTAATAATCCCTCCCATACAAAAGTTTGGTTGTGATAATCCCAGACACGAACAAGCCAACTATAAATAATAAGCCTGCCGGTGAAAGCTGCATTGTCCCTGATATGGCCAAACCGCTCGTACATCCGCCGGCAATCCCGGCAGCATATTCAATAATCATACCGCCGATAAAAATTAATGCCCACCGTTTCAACTTGCTGGGCCCGTAATTTTGGGTCCACAACTGATCAGGCATCATGCGTACTTTAAAATCATGAGACCATAAACTTGAGACAAGAGCGCCAAGTAGCATGCCAATAAACAGGATAATTTGAAAACTTAGTACGGGAGGCATCTGAAATTTAAAATACATCGAGTTTGCTAAGTTAGAATGAAACGTCTTTAAAAGCATACTGTCGATGCTTTCGAGGCCTCCGGAAGAACCGATCGTCTTGTCAACCAGAACATAGGAGGCTATGGCAGTTACTCCCAAAAGAAAGCCCGCGGCCCATGGAGACCATGTTTTTTCTTTCATTTTTTCAGTAAAAGACATCTATACTTCCCCCTTTCCCCTATCCTTCTCTTTCTCAGCCTCGATTAAGGAAATCAATTGTTTCAGATCTTTTTCATCCATCCTTTGCAGCTGAGTCAGGATATTCTCTGGCACTTGAGATAAGAATAGCAAGGTTTGCCGCCCATTGGGACGTTCTAAAATGGTTTTCAGCAGCAAAACTGTCTCCATATCCCCGGCAAGCAATTGCCTAAATACGTCTTGAACTTCCGACGGCAGGGTATTAAAGGGAACATTTCTCTGCCTTCCTTTAAGGTAAGCCCATGGCCAGAGACCTTTTTTCCATTTCCAAAGCAAAATCGCCAAAACTAAAAGAATCAGAATATCGGCAGCGATGATAGACCAAGTAAGCCAGGATAGTTTGCCATTATTACTAAAGTCAAGAACATCAAAGTTCGGGTTAGAACTCGGCGGAACTTGAGTTGCTGCCGGCGAAGGAGCGACTGATCCCGTCTCTGCGGAAGGAGCTGTCCCTGCAGCAGAGGAGCTTCCTTTTGAGTTATTTCCTGAAGCATTGGACGTTGTTGCTGATCCTCCGTATTTGGCAACTCGTGCCGCAGTATCCGTTGGATGACACGAGACACAAGTTTGATCCGGCTGAGCTAGAGGTTTAGCAATGATCCCCGCATGAGCTTTTGTCTTATCAGTTTCCGTTGCCACACCCAAGTGACAAGCCTGACAGAAATCTCCAAAGGAGTGCTGTGTATGCCAATCTCCCTTTTTGGAAACAGGATCGGCTCCTTGAACCTCGTGACACGTTTTACAGGAAGACGTTGATGCCCCACAGGCTGCTTGAGCGTCTTTGGGAGTAGACAGTCCTGAATAGCCAACGAAAACTATTCCAACAATCCCGAAGATTAAGGCAATAATAGACATTTTTAACCGTTTCACGTTTACTCCTCACCCCATTTCAAATTATCAAATAGTTTAGCTATCCGCATATCCTCTTTTTGATCACCTCCAAGGTTACAGATTCATTTTAGTTTGCCAACACAATTAACTCTTTTGATCATCGAATTGAAATATGTAATACTATTTTAGATAAATCGTCTAGCGATTAATTGCTGGCTATGGTAATATAATCACAAGCTTCCTTTGTCCTACCCCCTGGGGAGGGGGTGTGTGATTACTTATAGCATACAATGAAAATCTCGCAGGGTCAATATAGAAAAACAATACCCCTATGTCGTATACTGTAATATTCTGCCTAAAGAGGAGAGGTGCTCCATGGAGGATTTAACCTTATTAGAAAAAAAGATTTTAATCCGACGTTTAGAAACTTTGTCCAAAGAACTTGAAGAATTGGAAGAAGAGAGAGACTATGTTTTAAAACAAACTGGGCTTCATCTTCCCGGCCATACTGTCAAAAAATACGAAGCCGAATTATCAATCCTAAAAAATTCTCTTGTCCTTATTCAGAAGGAATTAGCTCGACGCGAATAAAAATAGCTCGGCGAATGCCGGGCTATGAGTAATATAGTTTTATCCAATCGTAAGACTCCCACTTCTACAAGTGCGAGTGGTTCCCATACCTTGCTTCGGGGGAAGATTCCATCCTTTAGCGCGATAGAATTTGTTATGGCCTAGGCACTTTCGTCACCGAAGCCCCGATGTTCAGCTGCCATGCATTATAAAGTTAAAAAAACGACATTACAGTCGTTTTTTCAGCCATTATCCTTTATATTACACTCCTCACCGGCTCGACAACTCTTCAGAAGAGCACAAGAATTACACATTTCGGCTTTGTCACTTGCAACGAGGCAATACGTGTTTTTTATTTTCCAACAAGCTTTTGATTCATTAACCGGAACGGGACTGCTCTGATAAGCGCCCCCTTTACAATTGCGATTATACCAGCATGAATACATAGAAATTATGTGTCTGACGCCAGCGATGTTCAGCCCTTTTTGATCTGTTAAATATTTAATAAATTGCAGTCTCTTAATGTCATTGTTTGAATATCTTCGTTGTCTTCCTTTTCTTTCCGGATGGATAAGGTTATTTCGTTCCCAAACTCTTAGAGTCTCCGGATGTTCTTCAATTAACTCCGCAACCGTGCCAATCGTATACAATCCTTGATCCTCATCAAGCATTTTTGTCACTTCCAAATTGCATAAAAACTTCGCTATATAATCTTAGTATCCAGATCTTAGGTATCCAGTTTTTCATATTGAATATAGTAAATTCCCCGTTTAAGAAGATAGTCTTGAATTGTTTTTCTCAGAGTATTTATGACAAGGTCTAAACAAGAATGTTTCACCTCATCGGACCATTCTAAGGCTTCCATAAGATCTTGTTTACTTAACCTTAACGCCTCTGCCAAATGTTTTTCTTTGGCCAAAACGGTGGCCATACTACAACAGGCTAGAGTCTCTTCATCTCCCTCGACCCAAAAACTGATACTTTTTATAATACCAAATTCAACCTTAATATAAATTGTACAAACATCCCCGCTTTGTGGATCTTTTACTGTTCCTTCACCATCCGAATTCGTCATTTTTCCTTGATTAATAGGATTCCTTATTAGTTCGGTAACCTTCTGTGAATACATCGTCTCACCACCATTTATGAATATGATCACATTATATGGCATCATTGAATTCTTTTCAATAAATTTATTGAAATTTAATATACGTTCAGTTATTATATTCCTCAAAGATACTTTACAGAAACTTCGTAAAAGAGTGTGAAACAAATGATTGAATTAGAAATCCCTGGCAAAGGGATCGTCGTCTTAGAAGTATTGGTCTTAGATTATAACGGTACTTTGGCCTTAGATGGCAACATGTTAGAATCGGCCAGAGAACATCTGCGGCATCTAGCTCACTTAATGGACATTCATATTCTAACGTCTGATACCTTCGGAACCGTGAAACGTCAGTGCCAGGACTTACCCGTCCAAGTAAATGTCTTAACAAGCTCGAACCATACCAGAGAAAAGGCAGACTACTTATTGAATTTCAATCCAGATCATGTTGTTGCCGTCGGAAACGGTGCAAATGATCAGTTAATGCTTGAAAGAGCCTATTTGGGGATTGGCGTAATTGGCTTTGAAGGGGCTTGTACATCTGCTTTATTGGCCTCCGACATTATTGTCAAGGATATTGAAGACGCCTTTGGGTTGCTCTTAAAACCTCAACGCCTGAAAGCTACTCTCAGACAATAATTTTTTTCAGCTTATAAAGAACACTGAACTGACGCACGAAGAGACAGTCTTCTCACGTATTGACCTCTGGTGAAATAAAACAAAGGCCAAGGCTTGTCCTGAGGGTAAGCCTTGGCCTTTTTATCCAGTTTTTAAGACCCCCACTTCTATAAGTGGGGGTGTGGGGTCCTTCGTAAACTTCAGGTGGGGTAGAGTCCTCCTTCGCCGCTAAGTATTCCTATTGGGAAAGGCGGCTCGGCAAATAATGTCCACTGGACATTATTGTATCTGAAGCCCCGATGTTCAGCTTTAGCGTAAGCGAGTTCACTCATATTAGGCTAACTTTTCACCACTATGGTTTTTGATTTCTTCAGCTAAGCGTTTCGCTATTTGGTCAAACACAGGTGATTGATAATCTTCAACCTTACCGGCATCCGATAATTGTGCTAAAGTGGGATCCAGAGGAAGCTCACCTAAAAATGGAATATTCGTTCGTTCAGCTTCATCCTTACCTTGAGGCTTCCCAAAAACCTCCATGCGATGATTACAATCTGAACATTGTACATAGGCCATATTTTCGATCAAGCCGTAAATGGGAGGTTTATAGTTTCGCACCATTTTAATGGCTTTGCGAACTACCATATTTGCTAATGATTGAGGACTTGTTACCATAACAACCCCATCGACAGGTAATGATTGGAAGACTGTAATAGGAACATCTCCGGTACCCGGAGGCAAATCAATCAAGAGGTAATCCAAGTCGCCCCAGACAACTTCAGTATAAAACTGATTAACAATTTGAGTGATGAGTGGTCCTCTTAAAATAACAGGATCATCTTCTGTTTCTATCATAAGATTCAGCGACATGAGTTTAATCCCACCACGGCTCTGAGGAGCAAGAATTCCTGTCTTACTTACACCTGCTCTGCCTGTAACCCCAAAAATTCTCGGGACACTTGGTCCTGTAATATCAGCATCTAAGATCCCGACTTTGTAGCCTTGACGCATTAGGCTCACAGCTAACATGCTCGTCACAGAAGATTTACCAACGCCGCCTTTGCCGCTCATAACAGCAATAATCTTGTCAATATGGCTGGCTTTTTGAGCCTCTGTCAATTTTGGTTCATTGGAACAACTATCTCCCGTACAAGTTCCTGCTGCAGAACAGCTATTACACGCTTCACTCACGGTACAGCCTCCCTTTCCTATCATAAATTACCCTGCAAATGGGTAATCCGAGTTCATCTTACTCCCCTGATTCTTGCTTTGTCAAGTTTGTCCAATATTGGCAGATCCTTAACTTAGTGGCAGGTATGATTGTGTTCGTGTTCGTGGTCATGTTGGCATACGGATCCGGTGCTTACAATTTTACCCTCCGCATAGGCTTGAGCAACATCAACAACTCTCCCTGAAGCTCCTGAGACGACTTCTAATCCTACAGCATTAAGGCCGTTGATCATTCCCCCGCCGATCCCGCCACAAACGAGAACTTCTACTCCTTTGTTCTTAAACATATTGGCAAGTCCCTCATGCTGGTGCTGAAGACCTGTTGCGCTGAGTTTTTCAACCAGGCGTGCGGTTTGCCCCTCAATTTCAAAGACCGTAAACCCTGCAGCCCGTCCAAAGTGGGCGTCTAAAACCTCACCATCTGTCGGAATCGCAATCTTTTTCGCCATAAAAATAACCTCCTTTAATTATTCCCTTTTTAAGTTTCTTCACAACAATCACTGCTGCTTTTCTTTCTTAAGTGACTGCCGCAAGGACGTTTGATCCCATTGTCTAAACGCATTTTCTCCAGGTTGCCACACTTCGGGCAGACTATTTCATAGCCATGCTTACCACCCGCAGAACAAGGTTTTTCCTCCCAGATATGTTGACAATGAAGACACTCGAAAACCCTATTTTTTACAGTATAATTACCCCCTTGAATAATGATGGGCCTGCCTTCTAACAAGGCAGTGGCAATTTTCTCTCTAGCTGCTCCAAGGATTCGCTGAAACGTAGCTCTGGAAACTCCCATAGATGCTGCACATTCAATTTGATCCAGGCCTAATTTGTCTTTGAGACGAACGGCTTCAAGTTCTTCAAGCTGGATTGATACTTCCGGCCAACGTGAATATCCTTGAGGAATAAACGTTTGGCAAGCTATTGTCTCATCAATTCGGCCGCAACAACGCCGTCTTGACATTGTATCAGCTCCTTTTGGGCATATGCTCAATTACAGTATAGCCACAATCGTTGGAATAATCAAGTATAAGAGTTTATCCCCAAAAAATAAGCCACCGGAAGTCTCAAGTTTCCGGTGGCTGCATGATTTGCTGGTGTAATTACTGATTCAATTTCATTAGGGTTTCAATGGCTTTACTTAAAACCTCTTGACGATTTTCTCCTTTATCGAGGGCATCAACCAGGCAGGAATTAGCATAATGCTGAGCAACAATCACTGATACTTTCTGGACGGCCGAACGGATAGCAACGAGCTGCAATAGTATATCCTCACAGGGTTTATCTTCTTCAATCATCCGCTCAACCCCTGAAATATGACCCCGCACCGTTTTAAGTCGAGTAATAATTTTTTTGGTATCCGTTTGGTCCACATCTTTCACGGTAGTTTCTCCTCATTTCCTTCTCGTCATGAAATCTCCTATCAGCTGCAGAAAATTATGTACGGTAAAGTTTAATATATTTTTGATAACTTTTCAAGACACGTCCCACGTAATCCCTGGTCTCTTTAAAGGGAATGTCTTCTTGCCGGACATTATTAGGATCGATCTGCCCGGATTCCATCCATTCCTGAACATGTCCTCTGCCCCCATTATAGGCGGCAATCACAAGAACAAGATTATTGTCAAAAACCTTCTCCAAGCTGGCTAGATACCAAGTTCCATACTGAATATTTTTCTCCGGCTTAATAAGATCTTCATTGGAATAACTTTTATCTCCCAGGCTTTCAGCAATTGATTGGGCAGTGCTAGGCATTAGCTGCATTAAGCCTACAGCACCTTTATGAGATTGGGATTGAGGAAGAAACTTACTTTCCTCCCTAATAATAGCAACTACGAGCAAAGGATCAACACCATATTCGGCTGCATATTTTTCCACAATTTTTTGATTAGGGTAGGGATAAAGAATTCTTTCAAACGACGGTATGTTCAATAGGCCAAAGCCTATAAGGATTACGACTATTAAGACCAGAAGAAGCCTTTTGCTTGCTCTGATCCTTTCCTTCATTTTAAGCATCGCATCTCCTCATCTCGATTAGGACTGTTACATGAATATATCCTAGTTTCCTCTTAAATATGTTTCTTTTATTTCTTTCCAAGCTTCTCTTAGTTGTTCTATCGTTGCCTGGATAGTTCCAGAATTATCAATGACAACATGGGCTCGCCGGCGTTTTTCATCTAACGATCCCTGGGCAGAAATTCGGGCTTCTGCTTCACCAAGGCTTAAATTGTCTCGCTTAAGCACACGTTGAAGCTGTATATCTCGAGGTACCCAGACAACCCAAATTTGATCAACATATTGTTCAAATCCTGTTTCAAAAAGCAAAGGAACGTCCCACACACAAACCTTTGCGCCCGAATTTTCCAGATTTTCTCGTTCATTCTTCATAGTTGCAAGTACTCGAGGATGAATAAGTTCTTCAAGAGCGTTTCGGGCTTGTTTGTCATCAAATACCAATTTTCCCAGTTTCCTGCGCTCAATTTCCCCTTGGTTCCCCGTGATTTCAGGGCCAAACGTTTCTACTAGCTTCGAAATTAAGTTAACATCCGATTCTAACAAACGGTGTACGGTTTTATCCGCGTCAACTATCGAAACCCCCTGGGTTTCAAACCACTGAGAAACTGTTGACTTTCCGCTGCCAATACCACCAGTCAAGCCGATTGTTAACAAAAAAGCTCACCTCAAATCAATTTGCCCAATCCGACTAGGATTAAAACAGTCCCCGGCAAAAATTCTGCTTTGCTGATCCAATTCTCAGGGACTTTGCCGGCCATTTGCTGGCCTAAACATAACATAAAAATCTGGGTCAAAGCAACAACGCCAATAACAGACACTGTCATTCCTGCCATTGCGGCTCCAATACCACTGGCAAAAGCATCCATAGCCAAGGCACTTCCCAACAAAAAACTCTCTTTGAGACTGATTCCGCCTGACCCGTCCACATCAGCAATTTGCGGAGTCTTAAGTACTTGGATCACAAATCCTAAAAATTCCAATTGAAAGCGAAACTCCGGTTCTGCGGCAGGTTTTTCCTCAATAACAGCTATCGCTGGAACTGCCTCAGGCAATTGCTCATGATTACGATTGATTATTGCTCTGCCCAGCTGAAAAACTCCCAGAGCCAATAAAATCAGAGCCCCCAACATCCTTGCCGGAAAAAAGGTGAGCCAAAGTTTAACGATACTTCCAAAGAGCATCGATATACCCATAGCCAAAACAGTACACATGGCTATAACGATTAATGAACCAAACGGTATGCGAATACGGCGCAGTCCATATGCCAAACCGACCCCAAAGCCATCTAAGCTTAATGCTACAGCCATAAGTAAAGCTACTCCCATATATGTATCCCTCCACCTTGCGACTTCAGGATAATATATGGGCAGATGGGTTAATTGGTGAAATCAATCGCTCCCCGCGATCCATTCCTCCAGTACACTATCCCTATGTTTTTTCACCCTTTCATAGTCCTCATGAAGGCTCATTGCCAATTCATAATTGTTCCCGGCAGAAGCAAGTTCACCTTCTAGCCTCCCAAGTGTTTCTTCTAACTCTTCTATATCTTTCTCTAATTGTTTAAGCCGCTTTTTCTCACGCGCTAGATTACGGTTTTCTTGCTGCTCTTGAGAGCCGGACCTAACATTTTTTTCCTTCGTAACAACGAAGGAGTCTTCTTCTTGTTTTGATTCCCGATAGTTTGTATAATCACCCTCGAATATTGTCAGACCCTGAGGGGTTAATTCCGCAATCTTTTGAACCACCTTATCTAAAAAGTAACGATCATGGGAGACGACAAGGACCGTACCTTCGTATTCCTGCAACGCTTCTTCCAACAAACCTCGAGTGTCCATATCCAAGTGATTTGTTGGTTCGTCCAGCAACAACAAATTTCCCTGTTCCAGGAATAATTTACATAAGGCCAAGCGGCTTTTTTCACCTCCGCTTAGTACAGCTGCAAGCTTAAAAACATCGTCGTTTCTAAAGCCATACCGAGCCAGAAGATTTCTAATTTCCGGGTCCTTTAAATTTGAGACAGTACGGATTTCGTCCATTACAGTCCCAGCGTTGCCTAAGTTCTCATGTTCTTGAGAATAGTAGGCTACTTTAACATTAGCCCCTAACCGAATAGTTCCTTGGCAGGGAATTTGGCGCAGAATTCCTTTTAAAAGTGTAGTTTTTCCCACCCCATTTTTACCCAATAAAGCGACTTTGTCCCCGCGCCGGAGGTCCAATTGAACATGCTGAAACAAAGTTCTATTCTCAAAGTTAATCGTAACATCTTCCAAAAGCAATACTCGATCCCCGCTGCGGCCTGCATTTCCTAGGGAAATTGAAAGCTTATGGTCAGAGTGCTCTACAGCGATAGGCTTTAGCTTATTCAGCTGACTTTCCCGTCCGCGGGCTTGCTTTGAATTAACTCCTGCTTTATTTCTGCGGACATATTCTTCAAGTTTGGCAATCTTTTTTTCCAACCGTTCTGCTTCGCGACCGATCGTTTTGCTTTCTATGGCACGCTGCAGTTCAAATTCGGAATAATTCCCAGTGTAACTTTTTAATTTACCATTTTCCAGGCAAAAGACCCTTGAGACAGTACGATCCAAAAAATACCGATCATGGGAAACGATAAGAAGGGCCCCTGGATAATCCCGCAAGTACCCTTCCAACCATTCTAAAGCCGCAACATCCAGATGATTTGTAGGTTCATCTAAGATCAAGAGTTCCGGAGAGCGAAGTAAGAGTTTAGACAAAGCTAATCTCGTTTTCTGACCTCCGCTCAAGGACTGAACGAGGGTATTAGCTTCACCTTCAAGACCCAGTCCGGCCAAAATCCTCCGAATTAAAGCTTCTAAAGCATATCCGCCCTGACGTTCAAAACGTTCCGTCAACATGGCGTATTGTTCCATGATTTTATCACTAGGGGTATGCGCCATTTTCTGTTCTAAATCCCGGAGTTGTTTCTGCATTTCCAGCAAATCAGCTCTTTCTTGGAGCATACACTGAAATACGTTCCCTTCTTCCTCGATAATGGGTATTTGCGGAAGGTAGCCATATGTGCCAAAAATTTGAGTCTCGCCGCTTTCGAGACGAACTTCTCCTAAACACGCTCTAATCAACGTCGTTTTTCCTGCACCATTAGGGCCTACTAAAGCCGCCTTTTCTCCATTTTCCAGCGCAAAACTCACCTGTCTAAACAACGGATCTCCAGAAACATCAACACCGCAATCCCGGCAAAACAAAATACTCATTTCTTATATTGGCCCCTTTATTCACTCACTCACTGCAGCCTTGCATGATTCAAACTTTTGTAAGTCCTCTTTCCTTGTAGGACTATGCTTTCAAAAAGAGTAACCTCTTCAACTGTAAATTCAACCAGTTTTTTGATCATCAAGCTGCTTAAGTCGATTTGCTTAAGGTTTGGGCGAGATGCTAAGGTGATATGCGGTTTGAATTTTTTACTTTCCAACGTAAAGCTTTTGTTTACGAGTAAAGCATGTATCCCCTCCCGCAATTGGTTCAATTCCGTCAAGTTTCCGCCCACACCGGTCCACAGAGTGTGTGGCCGTTTATATGAGGGAAAGACGCCCAAACCTCCAATATCTATTTTAAATGGCTTACGGTTCTCAGCGGCTAAAGACATACTTTCGATAATGATCGGTACTACTTCAGGATCAAGTTCCCCTAAAAATTCCAAGGTAATGTGAAAATTATCTGCCGATTTCCAGGAACCATTGACTCCCAGTCCTCGTAGTTCTGATTGAAACGAGAGCAGGAAGTGTTTTAGTTCAGCCGGGATATCAATACCAATAAATAATCTCATTACAGTTCTCCTAATCGTCATGCCCGGTCAGTAAAAAACCTGCGTGATTTTAAGTTTCAGCGTCTATTTCAAGGGTACTTGCAGCTTCACGTTCACTCAGAGTAAAAACTTCAAGATTGGGCAAATCATCGATTGAATGCAAACCAAAATGCAGGAGGAACTGTTCCGTGGTTCCATAAAGAATAGGACGTCCCGGACCATCTTTACGTCCAACTTCTTTGACTAGGCCTTTCTCAACTAACGTATTCAAGGCTCGATCGGACTGAACCCCTCGAATGAAATCGACTTCTCCGCGAGTAACGGGTTGTTTGTAGGCAATAATCGAGAGAACTTCCAAGGCCGCATTCGATAAGGTTTGAGCCGGTTGTTTATATAGGGTTTCTATATAGCGGGCAACTTCCGGTTTCGTTGCCAATTTAAATCCTCCATCAATTTCTAAGAGCATTAAACCGCACGCCTCAGCAGAATAACGGTTTCGCAGTTCATTCAGCAGTTCCTCAATCTTTGAATGATCTAACTCAAGAATTTCTTCCAGCAGATCAAAGGTCAGCGGATTTTTAGCAACAAATAATAAGGCCTCTAAGGCAGCCGTTTCCGGTTCCCGAAACAGCATTTTATCTACTCCTCTTCTATGAATTCCCATGCCTTTTCTGTCGGGAATAACATAATATCGCTGAGGACCGCGGATTGTTCAGCACGAACTTTACCCGCTTTCAACAGTTCCAGTAATGCAAGAAAAGAAACAACAATTTCCATGCGCGATCCGCTGCGCAATAAGTGAGTGAAACGCAGGCCCTTGGGGTGGAGAAGCACTCGCCGCATTACATCAGCAAGCATAACACCGATAGCAATTTCATCCGGCTCAACTTCCCGAATTTCTTCCCCTTTTTCAGCTCGCTCAATAACTTTACAAAAGGCCCGCCAAAGATCCTCGAAGCAAATCCCTTTGAGCGGATCCTCCGGCTGGACGTCTACTAATAATTCCTCCACATCAATTTCTCGATCAAAGGAACGTCCTGAAGCGATTTCGATTTTTTCCAGCATCTGGGCTGCCTGCTTATACGTTCTGTATGCCACAAGCCTTTCAGCCAATTCTTGGCGCAGGTCTTCCTCTTCAGCTTGATCTTGTCCATTCTTTGCAGGTTTTGGCAAAAGTTCCCTTGACTTCATAAAGAGCAACTGAGCTGCCAGAACAAGGAACTCAGTTGTTACTTCCATATCTAAAGACTCCATTTCTCGGACTGCTTCGACAAACTGATCGGCAATGCGAGCAATAGGTATATCATAGATATCTACTTTTTCCTGCTGAATTAAGGTCAGGAGCAGATCCAAGGGACCGTGATAAACGGGCAATTCTATTTGAGGACCGTTCTTACCACTTTCCATTTACAGCCCCATGGCACTTCGAACTTCTTTCATCGTCACCGCAGCCGCTTCATGAGCACGCAATGCGCCTTCTTCCAAGACCTTTTCCACCCGGCCCGGTTCCTCCCAATAGACACGACGCTCTCTAAAGGGGCTTAGTAACTTCTCCAAATTCTCAGCTAAAAGACGTTTGCAAGCTACACATCCAATTTTTCCTGCCCGGCAATTTTCTTCAACCTCCGCCACTTCCGGCGTGTAAATCTGATGAAATTTATCCACGATACATACATCCGGGTGACCAGGGTCATCTTTGCGAAGGCGTGCCGGGTCTGTAATCATTTGCTGAACTCGCGTCTTAATCTCTTCAGGAGAAGCTGTGAGGGAAATAGCATTATGGTAGCTCTTACTCATCTTACGGCCGTCCACACCTGGCAATAAGGGAACTTTGCCCACAAGAGCTTTCGGCTCCGGAAATACTGAACCATAAAGGTAATTAAACCGGCGAGCGATCTCCCGGCAAAGCTCAACATGAGGGAGCTGATCTTCCCCAACGGGCACAACACTTGCTTTGTAAACTAAGATGTCTGCTGCCATTAAAAGAGGGTAGCCTAAGAATCCATAGGTCCCCAAATCTTTTCCTTGCATACTTAATTGTTGAATTTGATCTTTGTAGGTAGGGACACGCTCCAACCATGATAGAGGAGTGAACATCGATAAAAGCAAATGAAGCTCTGAGTGTTCTTTGACCTCAGACTGAATAAAAACGGCACTTTTCTCAGGATTAATACCTACGCTGAGCCAATCCAGAGCAATGTCGCGGCGAAGGCGAGTGAAGTCTAATTTATCTTCATACCCCGAAGTCAAAGCATGCAGATCAACAACAGAAAAATAACAATCATAATCTTCCTGCAGGGAAACCCAGTTTTGGATGACACTTAAGTGCCCAATATGCAACGCCCCTGTCGGACGCATTCCACTCAATATTCTTCCTTTCATACATTACACTCCTTTAGTAATCTCCGTTAGCTTATGAATCGATTAAACCAACCATAACTGGCCAAAAATAGGGGTTAAGATCATGGTGATAATCGTTTGGTATATTAAAACAATTCCATTCATTGCCGGGTATAAAGCAATATTCAATGCATCTGTAAATAAAAGTATTACCAAAATAATCAAGCCATATTGTTCAAGTAAATAGAGGTATCGAGCCAGCCGTTCCGGTAAGATACCGGTAAGAATTGAAAATCCGTCAAGCGGAGGTATTGGCAAGAGATTGAAGATGCCCAGGCCCAAGTTCATAAAGACAATGGATTTAAACACCATTTGAATAACATAGCTCCATTCTGAGCCATGAAGCCAGTGCATGCAAATATACCAGGCCAACAAGGTAAGAAAGGCAATAATCAAATTCGCAGCCGGCCCCGCTAAGGCAACTAACATTCTTCCCCGGCGTTTATTGCCTTTAAAATAATGAGGATTGATCATAACCGGTTTAGCCCAGCCAAATTGGTATAAAAGGGCCATCAAGGTTCCGAACAGATCAAGATGTACCAGCGGATTCATAGTTAACCGCCCTTGGCTCTGAGGTGTGGGATCGCCAAGACGGTCTGCCACCCAGGCATGAGCATACTCATGAAAAGCAAACCCAATCATTAAGGCCGGAATATTGGCTATGATTGTTGTTATATCAAATCCAAACAAAGAATTACCTCCTCTAGCGTTGGGATTCAATCCACCGTTGAACGATTTCCTGTTCTTCTTCAGGCGAATGAATTTGACCTTCCAGCCAAGCTGTTCGCACCCGTTCTAAAATTTTCCCAATTTCCGGTCCTTCTTTGAACCCCATCTGTAAGAGAGCCTTTCCGTCAAGGGTCATGCGAATCCGATGTTCTGCTTCCTGATAGTCCTTAAGCGATCGATGAAAGCGCTCATCACGTTCTAAAACAGTAATAACCCCGTTAGGAACTTTGCTCAATACTTGATCTAATTCCCTTAAGGATAGTGTCTCCTGCAGTTTCCTTTGCAAATGAACAAGAATCTGTGATTCTTCACGCAGCGTTTTGCTCAGGCTCAAGCGACATATTATTTTCTCAATATCCTCAGGCCTCATTTTAGAAATGCCGCTTAACCATCTTATGGTTATGGACCAGTTAAGACTCTCCTGCACATCATCATTATTAAAATTCCAACTATAGTCTTCTCCAAACCATGCTTGAAACAAACCGCTTCGTATGAGCGTCTGACACATTGACAGATAGTTATCTTCGCGAAAGATAATAAACAGTTCTTCCGTAAACCGCTCTACGCTGAGCTTTAAAAGAACTCCCGTCTCAATGGCCGTAAATAAAGCTTCCAAAGTTTCTTTGGCTAATTTAAAGTTATATCGTCGGGCAAAACGAATGGCTCGCAGCATTCGAGTAGGATCCTCAATAAAACTCAAATTGTGTAAAAAACGAATTTTTCCTTGTTGTAAGTCCCGCTTACCGCCATAATAGTCAACGAGTTCTCCAAAACGTTCAGAATTTAAGCAGATCGCCATGGAGTTGATTGTAAAATCACGCCGAAATAAATCATCACGCAAGCAGGACTCTTCCACTTGAGGAAGGGCACCAGGAAAAGAGTAGTACTCTACTCGCGTACTTGCCACATCTAAATGACTCCCGTTAGGAAAGGAAATTTGAGCTGTACCAAATTGCACGTGCTGAGTTAGTTTTCCTTCCGGCAAACGTTTTATTAAAGCTTGAGCAAATTGACCTCCGTTGCCCTCAACGACAAAGTCTAAATCCTGAGTAGGAACCGATAACTGTAAATCTCTGACAAACCCTCCCACAAGATAAACAGAACATTCTTCTTCTTGAGCTGTATCCCGCACAGCTTCAAGGATTTCTTGCACATTAACGGGCAATCGTCCTATCAAATCTAAGATGTCCTGACGCATAGCAATGCTGCGTTCGCGAACAAGTTGTGTTTCAAAGGGAACTGCCCCGCCATGCACTAAACGCAGTACATCGGATCTGGAAACGATACCGACCAATTCACCGTCTTCAACAACCGGCAGCCGCCCAATATCGTGCTGCACCATCACTCTTTGAACTTCATCTAAAGTTGCATTTGAATCCACAGTCACAACATTTCTCGTCATAAATCCTTTAACAGGCGCATGTTGAAGTCCATGCCTGACAGCTTTTTCTACGTCACGCCGCGAAATGATTCCCACCAAGCTCTTATCCTCAGTCACAGGAACTCCTGTATGACCATAACGCAGAAGAATCTTTTCAACCTCACCTAAACGAGTCTCCTGAGAAACCGTTTTAACCGGATAACTCATCATGTCTCGTACTAAATGAGGACGAGTTGCGCGGCTTTTTATGGCTAAGCGCAGTTTTTTTAGAATTGACTCAAGATCGCCGTCCTTAATGGTTGCAGAAGCAGCTCTTTCATGTCCTGCTCCCCCAAATACCTTTACCAAACGGTTGACCGGCAGTCCTCTTCCTCTGGAACGGCCAACAATATAGACCCTCTCATCCATTCTAACCAACAAAAACCAAGTATCTGCGCCTTCAAGTTCTCCCACCCGATGAGCCAACAAGGCAAGTCCTCCAACATATTCTTCCGTTTCAGCATAGGCAAGATAAACAGGCAAGCCTTCAAAAAATTCTGTCTGTCCGTGATCAAGCAATTGCTGAAGAAGCTCTTTTTGTTCTTCAGTAAGAGGTTTACGCAGATATTCGGCGATAACCCCTAGATTTGCGCCTTGTTCCAGCAAATAGGCTACAGCACGAACGTCACGTACCGTCGTACTATCAAATAATAAGCTCCCAGTATCATCGTAAATCCCAATAGCAATTAATGTCGCTTCAAAGGCACTTAATGGTAAGCCAAATCCTGCCAGTTTTTCAACCAGCAATGTTGCACATGATCCGACATGATCAATAAACATCCCGGGCTTTATGGGGCCATTGTAAGGATGATGATCATAAATTTCCACTTCGATACCTGGAGTTTGAGATATTTTCTCACCGAGCATACCGGCTCTCTTTAATTCATGGGTATCCACCAGAACAACCTTAGAAACGTCGTTTATGTCGACCTCCGATGATTTAAGAAACCTCAGCTGATCCTTGGATAACGCTAAAAAGTCCTGAACATAAACGTTTGGCTTTCCGTCCAGAACCAAAACACTGCTTGGATATAGCTTTTGAGCGGCTACCATTGATGCTAAAGCATCAAAATCGATTTGACGATGAGCCAAAATGATATCCATATCGACACCCTAAATTCTTTATTTTTGAGTTTCATTGTTAAATTATATCATCTATAGACCAGGGACAGCAACTTGTTGCTTAATTCATAAGCTTAAGCCGCAATGGCAGCAATAGAATATAAAAACTCCGCAGCCATAAGGAATGCGGAGTTTTTATTAATGCATGGTATTATAAATTTCCTTAAATACTGTTATTAATTTCTTCAGTGGCTTTCTCAATTTCTTCAGCAGAAAGACCGTCTTTACCTAAATGGAATTTTATCGCATCAGCCCAGAAAGCACATTTAGCACTAATTTTTTTATAAGCTTTCGCATTTGATTTATTTGTTTTAGTCCTTGCATCTGAATTAGACTGAACTATAGAACAAATATAAAGTGCTTTAAGGCGATTATCCTTGTCCATGTCGTTAAAGGTTTGGTTAAGTTCGGCGATCAAATTTCGATAATACTCCGTAAATTCTTCAAAGGATATTTCTGTATCCATGTGTAAATATTCTTTCAACTTATCAAATAGCTTCTCCAATATCCACCCTCCAAATTATTCGCCTTCTAATAACTTAAATAGTATATCTCCATTTAGCGAAAATCACAAGATTTTCCTTAGTCAGCGGAGAGTCATCATTAATGATTCACCTTTTCCTAAGCTTTCAATAATCAATCCCTAAAACATTAAAGGAGATGTTACAAATACTTCTTTGCAACATCTCTTCTTATTTAAAAAATACTGAGGATGTCTTTCCTTCTGTCAATAATCGTCGGACAACAGCCTGGGATCTCTGGGGATCAACTTTCCAATAGCTAATTCCATCTTCTGTTAAGAAGTCTCCCGGTAATGTCTGCGAAGATATTTTGGGGGTTCCGGTACGGAGTAGAACATTGGATAAGGCCCATATTTTGCTGATGGAGAGATTGGTCTCCACTGATTTCATCAGTTGAGGGATTAACTGAGGTAACTTGGGAATCGTCTGAACTTGAAAGAATTCCTTCCCTAACGCTTTCAAGACAGCCTGTTGACGCGAGGTCCTGGAAATATCGGCTAAAGCATCCTGACGAAACCTGGCATATTGTAAAGCCTGGTTCCCATTTAAACGCTGAATCCCCTTCTTGAGATTAATAAGTCCATCTGTTTTGTCTCCAGTTACATAATACATATCCTTTTCAACATTTACCGTGATGCCTCCCAAAGTATTTATGATTTCCTTAAATCCCGCGAAATTCGTCAGCACATAACCATCAATTCTTTGGCCAATTAACTGCTCAATGATTTCTGACGTTGTCTTAAGTCCATTGCCGATTCGAGCTGCGGCGTTGATCTTATTCATACCGTACCCCGGGATAACGACTTGGGTATCGCGAGGTATCGAAACGAGAGCAACTTTCCCGCTCTGGATATCGACGCTGGCAACAATAAGAGTATCCGTATTACTTAACGATTTTTCATTAGGGCGGCGATCCAATCCCACTAAAAGGATCGTCATCCGATTATCGGTTAGAGAGGAGGATACCTGAGGTGAAGAGTTTAATTCAGGGGTAAGATTAGGGCTTAAATCTGACTTAGGCTCTGAATCCGGCTGACCTTGAACGTCTTGTGAAGTGAAATCTTGATTGTTTTTTTCTAACGAGGAATTGTTTTCTTTGGGTTCTGCTGCCTGCAGAGGCCGTTGTTCATTAGAAATGTGACTAAAAATTAACGGACCTAAAACAAAACTTGCTCCGAGAACTATTCCAAACAAAAAAAGCAGGCAATATCCTTTGCAGACTCGGATTAATAATCCGAATTTGTTTCTCTGCACCCGAGTCCACCTCACAAAAACTTTATGTATTCTACTTCCTAGGATCAAACAAACTCCTTGGAAATATTCTTTATGCAAAATGTAATATTTAGCAATTTATATATTTTAATCCAGTTCACTTGGTACATCAAACAAGGTAATACATATACTGCCATTGAGAGGTGTATAGTTATGGTAATTCTAAAACGACTATTCTTAAGATCCCTTTCTTCTGCTTCAACTTCGGACGAGAATGCTTCACTGGAGATACGCGAAAATACAACATTTGAAGAAGAACCACAAGCCAATGATTATCAGCCTAAAGCATCAGGTAGTATTAGAAGTAAATTGTTACACGCTCAGTCAGCGCCTCCGGAGTTCCTCTACGAAAATGAAGCCTGGTCTCCAGAGCATGAATCGGTTCGACTTTTCCACAAAGGCGGCCATCATTTTGAAGGCCAGAATCTAAACCCTTCACAATCTCAAGAGTAAAAGAAGAGGGGTGTGACACTTCATGTCACACCCCAGCATACCTGATTAAAAACAATTACAACGGGTGAATTTATCGGAAAGGGGGAACAGAATTGAACCCTGGCAACGCCCGTATCTATGGACCTGTAACGAGAGCCCCCTTACTCTTTCATCAAAACAATCTCATCTTAAAACCTAATCACTATTTGACTCAACAAAATTATTTACCCTATTCTAATAACTTCCAACCCTCTTTCCCCCTTCCAACACCTTCACCCTCTTACTATCAATCTTATCCTTACGGGCCTCCTGTCTTAGGAAGCATACCGCCGCTGCCTTTAGGTTATCCCCCTGTTCTAGTTCCTGATAACGCTTACTCAAGGCCCGTTTCTCCCAATGGTCTGACCCTAATTTTGATTGCCATTCTTATTTTAGTTGCCCTTGATTTAACCTTAGTCCGACCTCAAAAAGGATATTAGTGATAAGGACCCGGATACGAATTAACGTACACGGATCCTTTCTTCAGTCCTAGCGGCTTGCTATAGGCAAGTGGGTTAAACGTTCGGGGAGAACATCATTTCTCAATAAATCACGATATGTTTCACGTTTCACAATCACATCACCCTTGCCGCCTTCAACCAAGACAACAGCAGGCCGGGCAAGACGATTGTAATTGGAAGACATCGAGTAATTATAAGCACCGGTACAAGATACCGCTAACAGATCACCTGATTCAACTTTGGGCAGATTAATATCCCAAATTAACATATCGCCGGACTCGCAACACTTCCCTGTAATTGAAACCTCCTCAGCTGTCTCTTCACTGGCACGATTTGCCAAGACAGCTTCATAGCGTGCTTGATAGAGAGCCGGACGCGGGTTATCCGCCATGCCCCCGTCAACAGCAACATATTTACGTATCCCGGGAATTTCTTTAATTGACCCAATCGTATAGAGGGTAGTACCCGCCGTTCCGACAATAGAACGTCCGGGTTCAATGATAATTTTAGGAATTGGAAATTGATAATCTTGACAGGCATTTTCAAGAGCATTTTGCACAGTTTTGGCATAGTCCTCAATCTGTGCAGGTTCATCACCTGAAGCGTAGTAAATTCCAAATCCTCCGCCTAAGTTCAATTCCTCCAAAAGGTACCCGGTCCGTTTGTGAATATCTGCCATGTACTGAATCATAATCTGGACTTCGTGACTAAAGGACTCCAATTCAAATATTTGCGACCCGATATGGGCATGAATTCCTTTGACAACAAGGTTGGAAGAGGATAATGCCAAATCCAAAGCCCGGTCAGCGGTTCCGTTCGCAAGGGTGAATCCAAACTTGGAATCGATTTGTCCTGTCTGAATGTATTCATGAGTATGGGCTTCAATGCCAGGGGTCACGCGCAGAAGTATGCTGACCGATTCATGCAATTCTTCGGCCAATTCGTTGAGAAGACTCATTTCATAAAAATTATCAACAACAATACGTCCAACGCCGGCCTTAATGGCCATTGCCAATTCTACAGCAGATTTGTTATTACCATGAAAATAGATACGCTCAGCAGGAAATTCTGCCTGCAGAGCAGTATGCAGTTCTCCGCCCGAGACAACATCCAGCCCTAATCCCTCTTGGTTTACGATTCGACACATAGCCAGGGTGGAAAACGCTTTAGAAGCATAAATTACCTCGGCATTTTTCATTCCTTGAATAAAGGATAGATAATATCGTCTGCATATTTCCCGAATATGGGCCTCATCCATAATATAAAGAGGTGTGCCAAATTCCTGCGCCAATGATATGGTGTCACACCCACCTATTTCCAAATGTCCCTGTTCATTAACTCGTTGAGTACCGTGCAGCCTCATATTCTCTCCTCCTATTACTTTTCCTTCTCTAGTTAATAAAATACAAACGGCAACAGAAGGAGGTCCTCTGCTGCCGTACAACTGCACGTTAACATTGACCCTCTTCTCCTGTTGGGAGTAGTTCTCCATACGATAGTCTTCATAAAACTATCATATGACAGTCCCACAGTTGTTGACTGTAGAACCAGCAACAAAAATCACGCTGCTTTTTGCGCTTCGGCGAAATCCCCTTTTCTATGGTCTCATCAGTTGCCGCAACCTTTTCCATAGTACTTATGTCATTCGCGCCTCTACCACACCTCCAAAGAGATGAGGCATATGAAATTTTTTTCAGTATACCAAACTTCTAATGGAAGGTCAAAATATTTTTACAGAAATTCTCTTGGAAATATTTTGGGCTCTTACTATTCTTTTATGCTCCTTGTTGCTCGCCTTCTTGGGATTTGCCCTTATATGTACCCTTGCCAACAGCGTTGGCCCATTTTCCACAGCGATCTCCCCAGCGCGCCAAAATTGATCCTTCCTGCAGAATCTCAACAACTTCGCAGCGATTGGCACAACCGGAACATTCGAAACTTCGAGCATTAAACTGGATTTCACCCAATTGTAGCCCTCGGAACCTTGTCCGTAATTCTGATTGTCTTCCTACCTTTTCCTGTGCTAAATAAGCAGCTCCCAGAGCGCCCATCACACCAAAATGTTCCGGGACTATAATGGGTTGGCCAAGCTCCTCTTCAAAGGCTTTGCGAATACCAGGATTGGCAGCCACACCCCCTTGGAAGAAAATTGGCCCTCGTATATCCTTGTTCTTGCCTACATTATTTAAATAATTGCGAACCATCGCTTGGCAGAGTCCGGCCAAAATATCCGGCAGTGCATGCCCCAGCTGCTGTTTGTGAATCATATCTGATTCGGCAAAGACTGAGCACCTCCCGGCAATTTTAATGGGACTTGCAGCTTCAAGGGCTAGCTGACCAAACTCCTCAATGGGTATACCAAGTCTGGCCGCTTGCTGATCAAGAAATGAGCCGGTTCCTGCGGCACAAACGGTATTCATGGCAAAATCAGAAACAACCCCATCACGAAGGATAATAATTTTAGAATCCTGACCTCCGATTTCCAGAATGGTCTGAACTGAAGGATTAACTCTGGAGGCGGCTACAGCGTGAGCAGTAATTTCATTTTTAATGACATCCGCACCTAATAACGTTGCCGCTAGCTGACGAGCGCTGCCTGTTGTTCCTACCCCGATTATTTTGGCAGATTTTCCAATCTTTGACCTCAAAACCTTAATTCCTTCCTGGATCGTTTGCATAGGCCGTCCTTGAGTTCGCAGATAGAGAGTTAAAGCCACTTCATTTTTTTCACTGAGCAACACTAAATTTGTGCTGACAGATCCGACATCAGCGCCTAAATAATAGTTATCGTTCCCCAACTACCGACACACCCTCTCTAGAAGTTTCTGAAATGTCTTTGAGGCTGGGTCTTTCCAATAAATCCACAAAGGCCTCCAAACGTGTTTGTATTCCAGCGTGCCCAGTATGCTCGTCAACGATAAGCGTCATAATGGGAACTTGATAGGTTTCTTGGACTCTTGGCAATACGCTGGCTGCCACTATCTCAGGCATACAAGAAAGGGGGAAAAGCTGAATAATCCCGTCAAAACCTTCCCTCGCGAATTTAACTGCAGCTCCAACAGTCTCTTGACCATGCCCTCCAACAAAATGAGACAAAAAAGGTTTGGCATGACTTGGATAGGAACGAATTGAACGGTAACCAGGAGCAAGTCCTTGAAAAATATGATTTCCTACCCACCCCGAAAGATAAATTGACCGATCTACTTCTACTCCCAGACGTCCTAATTCTTCCTCTATCCCCACGGAAGTAAAGGGATCTAAAATCGTGTATATTTCACCGATAATTCCAATACGCAAAGGCTTCTGAAACTTATCGGCATTCTTATCACCAGCCATTTGGTGATCGTGCAAGCTTTGGCGTATCGAGCGAACCGAATCTTGGATCCCTTTGACGGTCATAGCCTGAGCCAAGCGTTTTTTACCTTCAGCATAAAGCCTTTCCGTTTCTTGAGAATCGGCCAGCCTTGGTCTAGCGGCATGGATCATATCTTCAACTTGATCCAGAGCAACACATTTAAGGTAAGCAAAGCGCAGAGCTTTGAGAATTGAAGCCCAAGAATTTTTCTCCCCGGCTAAATACCGAATTCGCTGCGCCAGTCCCCTTAGACTGCCATCCGGCGGCTCTAAGGTCACGACATCAAAATGATACCCTGCTTCTCTGAGGATTTGCCGTTCAATCTCTCCATAATAGCCAAAGCGGCAGGGGCCAATTCCCCCGGTAATAACAATTGTATCAGCACCATCTCGAACTGCTTCAATATAATTGCCTAGATTTAATTTCAAAGGCAAACAGGCAGCTTCGGGGGCTAACTTTGCGCCTAAGGTTAATGTTTGTTTGCTGTTCATAGGAGGTACAACGACCTCAATATTTAAAGATTCAAAGAGTGTTTGAATGACTATCCAAGCATTCCCCATATGCGGAAACGTAACCTTCACGAACCTTCCTCCTTTCAACCATATCCAGAAAGGCTTCCAGGCGAGTTACTAATCCCGCTTCGCCGGTATGTTCGTCGAGGGTTATCACCATATAAGGCTTATGGTGCTTCCTAACTCTTTGAGCCAATAATTCTTGCACCATTGAATCGGTACCACAGCCGAAGCAAGTTAAATAAATGATCCCGTCAACTGTTGGATCTTCGACGAATTTATTCCCGGCACCATAAATTTGTTTAGCATGGCTCCAAAAAAGTTTCTTGCGTAATCCCGAAAGATGCGCTTCAACGTCTTCCCGTTCAACATGTTGGATGAGATTCACCTCCGCATGTTCTCTCAGGCGTTGGAGAAGATTTAGATTGGCATAGCATTCCTGGACAAGATAGGAATGGCCAATTAAGGTGATTTTTAAGTCCTTTTGGCAATTCTGATGGTTCTCGCTGAGCTGCACCGAGAAATTTTGGGGTCTTGTTTTTGTTGTCTGTCTCGTAACATACTCTATTTCCCTCATTTTTTCTTCAAAATCCCATTCTCCCCCTCGAGAGTCCTGGTAATGCTGCTGCCATTCGTGCCCCTCCAGAAACGCTCTATGAATCTCTGCCCCGCTTTTGCCAAGCTGCATTCCCAAAATCCGCAGATCTTTAAGAACTTGACGCTGACCCTTTCGCCAATTGATCACTGCACTTAGAACAGGAATCTCGGGGGGAACTGCAGAAAGAAGACTTTCAGGAATTCCAAGAAACTTGGGACAGTTATAAGTATTTTCTTCCATACTTACCATTCGAGGCAGAAAAATGGCGTCAACATCCTTTAGGGCCTGAATATGCCCAGCTAGTAGCTTTAGCGGCAAACACGTTTCATCGCTGGTTTTCTTAAGGCCGTCCTCCATAATCTGACGCTGCGTCGGAGGGGATGTTTCCACCTCTATGCCAAGATGATAAAAGAAGCCAGCCCAAAAAGGGAAATAATCATAATAAAAAAGAGCACGCGGAAACCCTATTTTCACTCTCTTGGCATCCTTTCTTTAATCATTTTTTTGTTTTACCCTCTGGCTGCCTGATTGGATCCTGAGGTTTTAAAATACTTGGGCGTGTGTTCTTAATGGGAACCGGCGACCGAACCAAAACGGTGCCCATGGCTTTGAAATTTAAGGGCAGCAGGGGCCAGAGATATGGAACACCGAAGGATCTGGTTCTCCAGAGTAGAAAGATTACGAGTAACGTTCCGGCCAAAAATCCCCAAAAATTAAAGAGGCCTGTCAGAACGATAATGAATAAACGCGCCAACCGATTGGCTAAACCCAGCTCGAAACTCGGAGTTGCAAAAGTGGCCACTGTCGCTACGGCAACGTAGAGAATTACCTCCGGAGAAAACATCCCCACTTTAACAGCGATATCTCCGAGCATAAAGGCAGCAATCAAGCCTAAGGCTGTCGCTAAGGGGGCCGGAGTGTGAACGGCGGCCATTCGTAAAAGATCTACGCCAAATTCGGCAAATACCACTTGGGGAAAAAGACCAATTTTTGCTGGCTTGGAAACTCCGATAAACTGAAGTCCTTTCGGTAGTAATTGAGGGTTTAGAGCTGCTCCCAGCCAAAGCGGAAGGAGAAATAAGGCGGCGAATACCCCGGCGAACCGTATCCAGCGCAGATAAGCGCCAACAATGGGTTCCTGCCGATATTCTTCTGCATGCTGGAGATGACTCCAAAAGGTTGCTGGCGCCGTAATAACCGATGGAGACGTATCGACAAGAATAACAACGTGCCCTTCCAGTAAATGAATAGCTGCCACATCCGGACGTTCTGTATACCTGACCCGGGGATAAGGATTCCAAAATTTGCTCCCGAGAATAAATTCTTCAACGCTTTTTTCAGCCATAGGAATCCCATCAATTTTAATCGCTTGCAAATCTTCTTGGATTTTTCGAACCATCTCCGGATTAGTTATATCCTCGATATAGGCAATACAGACATCGGTTTTCGATCTTCCTCCAACCTGCACCAATTTCATGCGCAGTTTTGGGTCACGCAAACGCCTGCGAATTAAGGCAGTGTTCATCACCAGTGTCTCAACAAATCCATCACGTGATCCTCGGGTAACACGTTCGATATCCGGTTCTTGGGGCTGACGGGCAGGATAAGTTCTTAAATCTACGATAATTGCCTTTTCTTGCCCTTCAACAAAAATTGCCATGGGACCCGACAAAACAAAATAGAATACCTTGTCCATTGTTTCAACTTCTGTAACTTGTAAATTGACAATTCGGCCTTTCACCAATTTGTCCAGGGCATTGACGATAAGATCAGAGCGTTCTAAGTCAATCAAGGCATCAAGAATATAACTGGCAACATGAGTGTCAACCATGCCATTGACGGAATAAATTGCTACTTTTTTACCGCCGATCGACATCTCCCGAACTACAATGTCAAAACTATCCGGGACTCCTAATTCCTGATTTAAGTAATTAACATTTTCTTGGTAATTTTTACTTACAGGAACGTTTTTTTCACTTGAATTATTGCTCATACTGACCTCCCTTTATCTTGAAATTTTTATAGTCGAAGGAAAAGGACCTATCCCTTAGGGTTAAAGGTTACAGACATCAAATAGCCAAAAAATACAGCAGCGGCAATTCCGACCGCCGTTGCCTCGACGCCGCCTGACAAGGCGCCTATTAGACCCCGTTTTTCAACAGCCTCAATAGAGCCTTTAGCTAAACTATAACCAAATCCAGATAAAGGGATCGTCGCTCCGGCTCCGGCAAACTTAACCAGAGGTTCATATACACCTAAAGCTCCCAAGACAGCTCCCCCTGTGACAAACGATACCAAGACATGAGCAGGTGTAAAGGATGGTTTCGTTAAATCCATCATTAACTGCCCGATAACACAGATCAGTCCACCAACGATAAAGGCTGGGAATATCAAATGAAACATCTGAAGACTCCTTTCATGCTTCAATAGCAACGGCATGACCTATCCCAGGGATCGATTCGCCCTGCAGCGCAGAAGTTGGACTGTGTAAGGCCCCGCTGCCTATAAGCAAAACTCGTTTTAAGGCTCTAGCCTTTAACTTCTGCATCAAATCCCCGGCGAAAACAACGGCAGAACAAGCACATCCGCTGCCGCCGGCATGAACATCCTGAGTTGAATCGAAAATCCTAACGCCACAATCTGTAAATTCCGTCCCCGTATCAACACCGCTTTGTTTAAGAACCTCACAGGCCAGAGCTAAACCAACAGTTCCTAAATCCCCAGAAGCTATGTGATCATAGTCCTGCCCTGTACACTGTAAATCATGAAAATGATTAAGAATCGTATCGGCGACTGCCGGAGCCATTGCGGAACCCATATTGCTAGCATCGGTCTCTCCATAATCAATAACTCTTCCAATCGTTGCTGAAGTAATTCTTGGTCCGCCTCCCTTTTTGCCCAGGAGAACACTTCCTGCTCCAGTAACAGTCCATTGAGCACTCATAGCCCTTTGTGTCCCCTGTTCCGTTGGGGCACGAAATTGGCGCTCTGCCGTGTCATGATGACTTGAAACTCCCACCAGCACATGTTCAGCAAATCCGCCATCAATCAGCATACTGCCTAAGGCCAAACTTAAGGCCATGGTAGAACATGCTCCATATACTCCAATGAAGGGTAAGGCCATTAGCCGAGCTGCAAAATTCGAAGAAACAATCTGATTCAGTAAGTCACCAGCTAACATAAAGTCAATTTGTTCTTTTCCGATCCCTGCTTGTTTGACGCTCCCTTGCAAGGCTTCTTGAAGCATCTTGCTCTCTGCCAATTCCCAAGTTTTTTCACCGTTCAGCTGATCCTGCCAAATAGAGTTAAAGGTTTTGCCAAGGGGGCCTTTTCCTTCTTTAGGCCCAACGACAGCATAAGATGATAAAATAACCGGCGGATTGTCAAACAGGACCGTCTGATTACCCGCTCTTTTTAAACCCATGTCATGTGTTCATCCCCATTCATGTCCAAGATTCCAAAGCTTCATAAAGCAATTACTCTCTTGTCTTAATGCAAAAAATAAGCTAAGACGCCAATAATGATGGAGGCCGCAATACCATATACGAGGACAGGACCTGCAACGGTAAACAACTTCGCCCCTACTCCCTGAACATATCCTTCGCGTTTGAATTCCATCGCCGGTGAAACAATAGAATTGGCAAAACCTGTGACAGGAATAATAGAGCCGGCTCCCCCAAATTTTCCAATCTCATCATAAACTCCAAGCCCCGTGAGC
Organism: Desulfosporosinus sp. FKB; assembly: GCF_002196705.1. Taxonomy (GTDB): domain Bacteria; phylum Bacillota; class Desulfitobacteriia; order Desulfitobacteriales; family Desulfitobacteriaceae; genus Desulfosporosinus. The sequence goes on along the minus strand of NZ_NADJ01000032.1, from coordinate 83,406 downwards.
AGGGAGCCTAAGAAAATCATCGCGGCAGTGCCAGCATTTGAGGCCTCTTTCGGAGTTAACCCAATACCGGAAAAAATATTTATAATCACTTGTCCCAAAGCACAAATCAGACCGCCAACAAAAAAAGCCCTCAAAATATTTTTAGTAAACGTTGGTTTAGGAGTGTATTTTTGCGCTAGTGCTTTGTATTCTTCAGGTGAGATTGAAATGGCGGGTTTGCGCAGCGTTTGATTAGGCATTCAGCTCCCTCCCTTTATAGACTAATTTGTATTATTAATGAAAACAGAGTAAATTATACTTACTATTTCCATTTTTATGCAGATATTTCGACAGAGCTTGCCAAGAATACTATAAAAAGCACGCAGGAAAATTATGGCTATTGAGCGAAAACATTCTTTACCTTTATTTTCAAACACATTTTAGGGGGGATGGACTTGAACCTTGAAAAAAAGATAGAGCGCCTTACCCTGTTCTTACGTTTAGACGGAGAACTGGATATGCACACATCGGATCTTGTAAGGCAAGCTATAGACATAGAAATTGAGAAAAGGGGGATTCGAACAGTAATTCTCAATCTTCAAAACGTTCAATTTATTGATAGTTCCGGATTAGGTGTTATTTTAGGCAGATATAAAAAGTTACTCTCCTTAGGCGGAAAACTAAAAATTACCAATGTACCTCCGAATGTTTACAAAATCATGGAACTGTCAGGCTTACCGAAAATCATTAACTTTTATGATGATGAGACCCATGCCTATGAGGAAGGAAGGAGAGCATAGATGAAATCAAATCAATTAGCCCTTACTTTTTCGAGTATCGCTGAAAATGTAGGAATTGCGAGGTTGCTAATAGCTTCCGTCGGAGCCCAATTAGATCTGTCTCTTAATGACATTGAAGAACTTAAAGTTGCGGTTTCTGAAGCGGTTTCCAATGCCATCATCCATGGTTACCGCAACGACGCTAATCATGTTGTCTATCTCGAATTAGAGGTAATGGATGATGCCCTTAAGATTGTTGTTAAAGATGAAGGATATGGAATTTCGAATGTTGAGCAAGCTATGCAGCCTGCCTTTAGTACTGATCCGGAACGCATGGGTCTGGGATTCGTCTTTATGCAGTCATTTATGGATGACCTGCAGGTTGACTCAACCATTGATATCGGAACAACTGTAACTATGAAGAAGCAGCTGAAACAATCCTCCAATGCTTCTCATTAGGGGGGCCGGACATGATTCAACGACTAACGGATATGAATCTTCCTCATTTTCCCCTTCTCTCTGATGAAGAGATGATGAAGAATCTCCATGCTGCTAAGGAAGGCGACACGGAAGCAAGGGAGCGTTTAATCAATTGCAACTTGAAACTTATATTTAACCTTGTTCAGCGTTTTACCCATAGAGGCTACGAACTTGAAGACCTTTTTCAAATTGGAACTATTGGTCTAATTAAAGCAATTGATAAATTCGACTTCTCCTATGGAGTCAAATTCTCTACCTACGCCGTGCCCATGATTATTGGAGAAATCAGACGTTTCCTTCGTGATGATCATCCTTTAAAAGTTCCTCGGTCTTATAAAGAATTAGTCTATAAAGTAAACCGTGCGCGTGATGAACTTTCTTCCAGATTAGGCCGAGAGGCGACAATCGGCGAAATTGCCGCCAATATCGGAGTTGATCGAGAGGAGATTGTTGCGGCTTTGGAGGCTATACAAAGCCCCACATCCATCTACGATACGCTCTATCAAGATGACTCCGATCCCATCTATGTGCTTGATCAACTTTCAACAGAAAAAGGGGCAGACCCTGGTTGGTTTGATAAAATCGCCCTGAATGAGGTTTTGGATAAACTGCCTGAACGTGAAAAAAATGTTCTTTTAATGCGATTTTTTGAAGATAAAACTCAAAGTCAAATCGCAGCGATCCTTAACCTCTCACAAGTTCAAATCTCCAGAATTGAGAGAGCGGCCCTCATGCGAATCCGCGAATTATCCAAAATTGAGGAACACTCTGACCGAACCTCTGCCCCTGATTCAGACTCAGAAACAACCTCGAAAAAGGTGCACAGAAGAGACCCCGGCTAATATCCGATAACACCTTTAAGAGTGCGTGTTATCTGTTCCGTTAAGCCAGCTTTTTCCACAGAATGATCAGCAATCAGATTTACACTGCTTTGTAAAATGTCATTACGATAGAGGTGAATTTCGCCAAGTTTTTGTCCTTTTTTAATAGGAGCACTTACTTCTGGGTTGAGCTTAGTTTCGACCCAGAAATTTTTATCATTTCCTTTTTCAATGGTAGCGCCAAAGGCTTTCTCTGTGACTGCATTTACTGTGTTTTCCTTCCCTTTGGCAACTTTAACGACTCCCTCTTTTTGACCCGTTGGAGCAAAGGTTTTAAATTGATATTTGGCGAAACCATAATTATAGATTTTCATTGATTCCGCAAAATGCCCCCTAACCTGAGGCACTCCCATCACGACACAAATTAAGCGCAGTCCATCTCTCTCAACCGTGGAGGCAAGACAATATTTGGCTTCATTGGTCCAACCGGTTTTAAAGCCATCCGTTCCCGGATACCACCAGAGAAGTTTATTCGTATTCCATAATTTAAATTTTCCATCGCGCAAATCATATTCTTTGATACTTGTTAATTTTCGAATCAAAGGATATTTAAGAGTTTCTCTTGCAATTACTGCCAAATCATAGGCACTGGTATAATGTCCTTCAGCAGGTAATCCGTAGGCATTTGCAAAATGAGTGTTTTTCAGGCCTAATGCCTGAGCTTTGCGATTCATTTCCTCGACGAAGGCTTCATGAGTTCCGTCAATATGTTCTGCCACAGCGACACAACCATCATTTGCTGAACCAACAGCAATGGCAATTAACATTTGCTCCAAAGTAAAGGTCTCTCCAGGTTCAAGATAAATTTGTGACCCGCCTAGCTTACAGGCATTCTCACTCGCCGTAACTTTATCCGTTAGTTTAACCTTTCCAGATTCGACAGCCTCTGCAGCCACTAACAAGGTCATTAGTTTAGTCACGCTTGCCGGAGGCAATTCCTTATTCATATCCTTTTCATAGAGAACTCGTCCCGATGCAGCATCCATCAATACAGCACTCGCGGCATCCGTTACAATCTCCGCTCCCATTACAGAAGGAACATTAGCAAAGGCAATATTGCCTAGTACAAGCATGAAAGCAAGAACAACTGCTAATCCTTTTCTCATCTTGACTCCTCCTCATTAAATTTGATGTTATTATTCCCGAAAAGAGAAATTATATAGTAATGAGAATTAAAAGCAGCATTAAAATATGTATAATATAGCAAAGCCTTTAGGAAATATCCCAAAGGCTTTAAAAACTTTGTTTTCTCTTGTTTTACTGATGTTCTCTTGTTATTTTAGTAACTTTTAGTAACGTTTCGATGGAACTTTCGAATCCTTTAACCCATGCCAGTAACAAGGATTTAAGTAACAAAGACTCAGTGCAGGATATTTTTTATGTCGAAGGACACATCCACGGAAGACTTGAATTCCCATTTTCTCGCATTCCTCTTGGACATCTTGACTCCATGTCTGCTCTTGAAACCAAATCTTTTTTACTCCGGCAAACGAAGCCTCTGTGACAAGTGACGGCATTTCCTCCGGTAACAGACAAGGTACGATGACAGTTATCTTATCCTTTAGTTCCTGGACACCTGAATATACTTTGCTCCCATCAATTCGCTGTAAATCTTCAGCAACGGGATAAGCTAAACAGCCAAATTCTTTTAACGCCCGCCAAGCCTTCCAGGCATGTTTGTGAGTTTTAAATTTCCGGGCATTCCCCAGAACCGCAAATGTATCCTTCGTGGTCAGACCTTCAAGAAATGAAAAAATCGTTTTCTCTCGAGTCATAATATCCCCCCTCCCAATACCCTCTCTATCATATACGTTGGGAAGAGAAATTTATGATTATTGTGCCTTAAGCGATTCAATCAACACTAATTGACTGGGCCGTTGCATAATAAGTATTTATACGTTTTTATAAATAAAACCCTGCATATCAGTGGATAATTAAGCCACTATTTATGCAAGGTTTCGTTTAATGGGGGGGCTTATGCATTTGCAACAGACCCATTTCTTCTCTTATGGAATAACAAGCTTATTTCTTATTGAATTACTTCATAAATATACTTTCCGGGCTTCGATTTTATACTACTGAAGGAATATGCCTGATTCGCCGTTTCCAGAGCTTCTTTATAATCCTTCAGATTTGTATGCAAAATGCAAATCGCTTCCCCCAAACGAACCTTATCTCCAACTTTCTTCAACATTGTAACTCCCGCCGAAAAATCTATGGCATCTTCTTTCTTCTTTCTTCCTGCGCCGAGCAGCATAGCAGTTATGCCTATCTTTTCAGCATCAATGGCTGCAACATATCCCTCACCTGCGGCTTTTACTTCAATATGGCGGCCGCTTTGGGGAAGTAACGCAGGTACGTCAACAACCTTTGAATTTCCGCCTTGAATTTCTATCAACTCTTTTAACGTTTCGACCGCTCTGCCGGAATTAATAACATGACTAAGTTCCGAATAAGCAATATCAAAATCCTTGAAGGCCCCTCCTAAGACAGTCATATAAGACGCCAGAGTCAAAGCAATAGTCGTTTCATCGTCCGCTCCTTGTCCCTTCAAGATTTCAATGGCTTCTTTTACCTCATTAGCATTTCCCACTTCATGTCCAAGAGGCTGACTCATATCTGTAACAACGGCAATTGTTTTTCTATTCAGCGATTTCCCGATTCCCACCATCGTCTTAGCTAATTCAATAGCCTCGGGGATGGATTTCATAAAGGCTCCAGAACCAACTTTAACATCCAGCACTATGCAATCAGCACCAGAGGCTATTTTTTTGCTCATAATACTGCTGGCAATCAATGGTATGCTGTCAACGGTTGCCGTCACATCTCGAAGGGCATAGATCTTCTTATCCGCGGGTGTCAAATTGGAACTCTGACCGACAATGGCCATTTTAAAGTTATTTACATTATGAATAAACGTTTCTCTATCCAGCTCTGTCTTAAAGCCTTGTATAGATTCTAATTTATCTATGGTACCGCCTGTATGTCCTAATCCTCTTCCAGACATTTTAGCAACGGGTACTCCCGCAGATGCAACAAGCGGAATAATAACCAGACTAAGCTTATCGCCTACGCCACCCGATGAATGTTTATCAACCTTAATCCCATGTATTGCTGATAAGTCGTTTCTATCTCCAGAATCCACAAATGATAACGTCAGGTCGGCGATCTCTCTTTTATTCATTCCTTTAAAGTAAACAGCCATGAGAAATGCTGACATTTGATAATCAGGAATTTCGCCGTTAACGTATCCCTGAACTAAATAGTTAATTTCATCGGTATTTAAAGTTTCGCCGCGTTTTTTCTTTTGAATCAAATCAACCGTTCTCATATAAATCACCCCATGTCCTGCCTATTCTCAATCATTTCTAATCTCGGCTAAGAAACTTTTTCCTACTGGAAGAGGATCAAGGCCTAAATAGGCTGCAACAGTTGCCCCCAGATCAGCAAACGTTGATCTTACTCCCAGATTCACTCCATGTTTTACGCTTTGCCCATAAAGCAGCAGCGGAACATATTCTCGTGTATGATCGGTTCCCGGGAATGTGGGATCGCAGCCATGATCAGCTGTTATGACCAGCAAGTCCTCCGGGCGCAAAAGCGCCATTAATTCCGGCAAACGTTGGTCGAAATCCTTCAAAGCTTGAGCATAACCTTCCACATTATTCCTGTGGCCATACACCATATCAAAGTCTACGAGATTTGTCATGATCAAACCGGCGTTCGTTTTAGTCATATACGCCAAAGTTTTATCAACACCATCCATGTTGTTCTTTGTTGAGCAAAAGTCAGTAATCCCCTTCCCTGCATAAATGTCGTGAATTTTTCCAACAGCATTGACTGCGAGGCCTTGTTCAGAAATATATTCTAATAACGTTTTGCGAGGAGGTACCAAGGCAAAATCGTGCCGATTCGAAGTTCGATAAAACTCACCGGCTTGTCCAAGAAAAGGACGAGCAATAACCCTTCCTACTTCCAAATTACCAGTTAACATTTCACGGGCAAGCTGACAAAAATGCATTAGTTCCGGCAAAGGAACAACCTCTTCATGAGCCGCAACCTGAAATACCGAATCCGCAGAAGTATAGACAATAGGTTTTCCCGTTCTCATATGTTCTTCACCCAAGCGCTGAATGATTTCTGTTCCTGAAGCGACTTCGTTGCCAAGTACACCTCGTCCGATTGCCTTCTCGTAACGATCAATGAACTCCCGTGGGAACCCCTGAGGAAAGGTTGGGAGCGCGCTCTCTAAAATAACTCCCGCTATTTCCCAATGCCCGCTGGTAGTATCCTTGCCTCGAGAAGCCTCTGCCATTTTGCCATAACTTCCTTTAGGATTTGACTGGGCATGCACACCTTTGATCTGGTAAATGTTCCCCAGCCCCAGCGTTTCCAGATTTGGAAGCTCCAGCCCCCCCACAGCTTCGGCAATATTATGCAACGTATTGCTTCCTGCGTCTCCATATTTACTAGAATCAGGCATTTCTCCGATACCGACACTGTCTAAGACAATAATAATACTGCGCTTCATAATTTGGCCTCCATCTATAAATAATTTCAAACTAGTGTTATTCGTCAATTTTCCCATCAGCACGCGGATGAGACTTATTAAATACATCTAACAAGCGTTTTCTTGTTAAATGCGTGTATATCTGAGTCGTAGAAATATCTGCGTGGCCTAGTAACTCCTGCACGGAACGCAAATCTGCCCCATGATCCAACAAGTGAGTTGCAAAACTATGCCTGAACATATGAGGCGAAATCCTTTTCTCAAGATTATGAGACATTCCCCACTTTTTTAAAATAAATGTTACTCCTTGACGAGTTAGCGCATGTCCATGCGCATTTACGAATAAGAAATTACTCGCGGACTTTCCGCACATACGCTTTCTTGCACCCGTTATGTAACGTTTAACGGCCCGTATCGCTGGTTCTCCCAATGGTACGATCCGTTCCTTATTTCCCTTTCCCAGACAGCGTACATACCCAACATCCAATGATACATCCCCTACGCGGAGATTAATTAACTCCGAGACCCGTAAACCGCCTCCATAGAGAATTTCCAAGATTGCCAAATCTCGTGAAGCAGCATCCGTTGTATCATTTGTTTCTAATAGTTTGTCCATTGTTCCTTCAGACAACACTTTGGGAAGAGATTGATTTAGCTTCGGAGTGACAAGATATGTACTGGGATTGTCACTTCGTTTCCCTTCCTCCATTATAAAGGCAAAAAACCCTCGCAGCGTAGCATTGCACCTGGCAATACTTCGGGGCGATTTACCCTGTTCTTTCCAGTGAAGCAGAAATAAGAAGAGATCATTATGCTCACATTTGAAAACATCCGTTTCCCTCTGCTCGAGGAACACAACAAGCTGGCGTAAATCAAGTTCATAAGCCTGGCGAGTATTCAAGGAAAGCCCTCGTTCAACATGCAGAAACATAATATATTGCTGCAAAAGCTGTTCTGTGGAGGTCATAAAATCCCCCCTATTTAAATTCAAAATAAATTCAAAATCACACTTTTAAATTCTACGCAGATAAGCACTTTTCCTTGTTTACTCGGAATTTTGAGGGAAATTATCACTCTTTCTGAGAGATAGGGAATAATTGCAAAACGGATTTTGTCCAACCAGGTGCTTCGACTTTCATCGGATTTCCCATAGGTTTATCATCATTATGAAGCAACGATGAAACCCAAATATTACAGACGACAGCAAGTTTCGGGAGCAACACAGCAAGTAAAATCAGGAGGAGAAATACCCGTCCCAAATATAAGAAAAAGTCTCTCCAATGTTTTTTTGGCATGACTCTACCTCCTATCCCTAAAGCTTATGCAACTCACGATTGTCCTTATCCCCCAAAAAATTCAGGACCGAGTTTTACTCGGCCCTGAAAAAAGAGTGAAACCATATCACGATTTCACTCGAAGTCACTCTTCAGAATAGTCTGCTTTAACAATACCGGTCATGACACCAGGTCTTAGAGCAAAGCTTCTTCTAAAGGCGTATACATAATATTTAATGATTCAGCAACAGCTTTGTAAGTTAACTTTCCGTTAATAACGTTTATTCCTTTGCGCAGCGAGCGATTTTCCTGGAGTGCCTTAAAATATCCTTTATTAGCAATATCCAAAGCATAACCTAAGGTAACATTGGTCAGGGCAAAGGTCGAGGTTCTAGCGACTGCTCCCGGCATATTAGCAACCGAATAGTGTACCACACCGTGTTTAATATAGACTGGATCACTATGGGTAGTAACTCGATCGATGGTTTCTATGCTGCCCCCTTGGTCAACAGCCACGTCAACGATAACACTTCCGGGGGTCATGGTTTTTACCATTTCCTCTGTTACTAAGTGGGGAGCACGGGCACCAGGAATAAGCACAGCTCCGACAAGCAGATCCGCCCGAGCGACACTGGCAGCAATATTATAAGGGTTTGACATAAGAGTTTTAACTCGTCCGTTAAACAGATCATCGATTTCGCGAAGCCGTTGAGCGCTTTTTTCAATCAGGATGACATTGGCACCCATTCCAACAGCCATTTTAGCCGCATTTGTACCTACAATTCCCCCGCCGATAATCGTAACTTTAGCCGGCGACACTCCAGGAACCCCACCTAATAACATTCCTTTTCCGCCGCAATGTTTTTCTAAAAATTGGGCACCGATTTGAATTGACATTCGCCCAGCCACTTCGCTCATAGGAACCAGCAAAGGCAGAGAGCCATTGTCGAGCTGAATCGTTTCATAGGCTATCCCAACAACTTGTTTTTCCATAAGTACCCTGGTCAATTCCGGTTCGTTAGCAAGATGCAAATAAGTGAATAAAATTTGTCCTGGTTTAAAAAAGTCGTATTCGGGTGCTATCGGTTCCTTGACCTTGATAATCATGTCAGCATTCCAAACGTCGGCTGCAGAATCTAAGATTTGGGCACCAGCCTTGACATACTCTTCGTCGGTAATTCCACTACCTTCTCCAGCAGATTTTTCCACAACGACCTGATGTCCGGTCAGAGTAAAAGCATGGACACCCGCAGGAGTAATGGCAACACGGTTCTCATTGTTTTTAATCTCTTTTGGTACTCCAATCAGCATAATGCAAACCTCCATTTTAATCAATATTCCTAACTTTGCTAATTATAATGCAATTATTATGCCAGAAGCAAGCAAGATCCAAACAGCACAAGATTTAACTCTCTCAATGACTTTTTTGTGTCTTTATCCAATCGTAAGACTCCCGCCTTTACAGGCGGGAGCGCTCTTCGGTGGGGGTAAAGTCCCGCCGAAGACCCCATGTTCAGCTTTAGCTGAACGAGTTTACTGGCAACAATATCTGAATTTTAAGAGATTTATGACAATTAAACGTTTTAAATAGCCTGCATTATTTTGCATGCTTATTGTTGCAATGCAAAATAATGCAGGCTATTTTCCTTGTTTTTAAACTTACAACCCCAAAACTCGAGTACCCAATACTGAAAAATACCCTTGAGCAACTCCTACAAATACTGCGCCAAGAGATACAAACGCCGCAGCCACGGTATAATACAAAAACTCTCGGCGCAGTGATTCTCCTCTGGCTTTACCCCTTAATAATAAAAAGGAAAAGATAGTTGCCAAGCCTGCTCCTAATAACAATAAGGGGATTCCCAAAAGCGCAGGCACTAAGACAGTTACAAGGATTAAGCCAAGGCCCAACATTCCTTTAAAGCTAATAATAAAACTAACCGTAAAACCCAGAATAAAACCTCGCGTAAAAACAATGAGATAAATTAACGGGGCCCCAATGATGGTAAGTCCTAGGATCCATATTCCTACCATGATAATAAAAACATCTCTCGCCAATTGCCCGAGAAATACCGGGTTTAAATCAACTGGTTGATTTTTTAAAAGCGTATTGAGAAAATCCCCCAATTGAGAGGCAGCCGAAGCTCCTAAAGCTTTGACTCCCAAAGCGCCAAACACGACACCAGCCAAATAAACGCTCGAAAGTGTGAGATAGATAACCCAGTATTTACAAATATGATCGCCTAGCTTTTTCCACATAGAAAATCCCCCTTTCCCTTTTCTATATGGAATTTTATTCCTATTCAAGGGAAAGTATGTCCAAAACCTTACCAAATACGCCCCCTCCGCCAGAGATAAATTCCAAGTCATTGCGCCGAGCTTTTAAAATCCAGGCTGTTATTTTTTCACCGGCCACCGGGATTAATTCTTCTTCAGAAACTTCATGCAAAACTGCCATTTCAGTTTTGAAATGATTTAGCAGCCGCTGATACATTTTAGGTCCAATTCCCGGGAGCCTTTGCAGGGGCACCTGATATACATAACTTGAAGGATCATTATCAGTTAAGGTATTGTCAGCAATACTTACTACACGATCCAAAACCCCTGCCACTACGTGATGACTTCCGCAGACAGGACATGACAATTGTGGCGGAGACGTTAAAACAACCTGTTCGCAATGCAAACAGTATGTCCGATGATACTTGCCCACTTTCGGCGGCAGGCCAAAATTCCGCACACTTCCTTTTGGATTTATTAACAATAAATCACTTAATCCTTGAAAAGAAGATTCAACGTTCTCCAGCAGATTATATTCTCGAGCGATGTTGGTTAAAGAGTGAGCATCTGAATTGCTGAACAAAACCACATTCTCCAGTTCACTGATACTTTTAGCCATAGCTCTGTCCGCACTTAAACCAATTTCCAGTCCTCGAGGGAGAATGGGCAAAACGTCAGCCAAGCGGCGACAGCAGTTTCCATAGATTCCTTTATGGGGAGTAAAAGCATGAGCCGGAAACCATATTCCCTCAGCTTTTCCGACAGCCTCCAGCCACTGCTCAATTTGAAGATGACCTTTCTGGGTACTCAACTGCCAATTCTTTGTAGCAGCCCTTATTTCCCGGGCATAGTCTTCTATGTGGCCGAGAGAAGGAAAATAGGCCAGAAAATGTGCGTTCCCCTCCCCAATTTGCAATTCGATTTCATGTCCGGGAATAATTGTTAAGCCCTTGGCAGCATATCCACCTTCAGCCAGAGCATGGATCTCCCCCAAAGTGAGCAAGGTTCTGAAATCGTTACGAACACCCTCCGAATGGGCATCTACAATTCCAATCATATTCAGACCTTTTATATCCCGGGCAACCTCCAGAATATTGGGAAGGGTTAAAGATTTTGAGGCTGTGACTTTAACCAGCTTATTATCAAGACTTTGTCCAATATGAATATGTAAATCCGCATAAATCATTATATATGCTCCTGGACAAGCAAAATTCCAAGTATTGTTTTGGCATCAATAAACTCATTTTGGCAAGCACGTCTTAATGCTTCACTCCAGGGAATTTTCTCCACCGTTAAAAACTCATCATCATCTGTTGCCAAAGGATCCCAAACCAAATCTCGAGCTAAAAAAATGTGCATAACCTCATCCGTAAAACCCGGCGTTGTATAAAAAGTACCCATTAATTCCATAGTTCCCCTATAGCCGGTTTCTTCACGCAGTTCGCGAATCGCGCAGTTCAATGGAGATTCTTGGGGATCAATTTTTCCGGCGGGTATTTCTAACGTTTCACGAGCAATAGGATATCGATATTGACGAACCATAAGGATTTCCTGATCCTGTAAAGCGATAACGGCAACAGCTCCGGGGTGCCTAACAACCTCTCGATACGTCTCACTTCCATTGGGCAATGCGACTTTATCTCGTTCTAGGCGAAGCATACGTCCCTCAAAGATCACTTCTCCCGCGATACGTGTTTCAGATAATTTTTGCTTATCGTTCATAATTAACCCTTCTTTCAGCACATCTGACACTATTTTATGCCATCTGAGCGACGAATACAAAATAGCACACCAACATGATTGATGCCGTTGCAAAATGAACTGATAGTTCGTTGTGCAGCGGCATCTCCTTTTCTCTATAAAGCTTTCTGAGCCAGCTCGATTCCCAATTCTAAGGCACGTCGGTTAAGTGGAAGAAGATCATGCCGATACTCCGGCAGAACTTTTTTCAGGGCATTAACGACTGATTCCAAGCTCACAGCACCTATTAACTGAATATATGCCCCAAGTATTATCATATTCGCTACCCGAGAGTTGTTAAGTTTTTCGCTGGCGATGTCGGCGGAAGGGATCTTGAAAACATTAATGTCTTGTCTTCGTGGTTCCAAGTCAATCAGCGAAGAATTGAGAAGCAACCATCCTCCGGGCTGAATATCTCCCTCAAACTTTTCTAGTGATGGACGATTGAGAACAATGAGGGTATTCGGTTCCGTAATAATCGGAGAGCTGACTTCTTTATCAGATATTGTAACCGAGCAATTTGCAGTTCCTCCTCTCATTTCCGGCCCATAGGAAGGAATCCAGCTGACATATTTGTTTTCTTCAAGCCCGGCATAGGCCAGCAGTTGTCCCATCGACATAACTCCTTGCCCACCGAAACCCGCCAGGATAATTTCTTGCAACATTAGATTTCTCCCCCCTCAAGTGTTTTTTTGACACCGAGAGGATAAACAGGAATCATTTTGTCGGCTAACCATTTTAACGCCTCTCTTGGAGTCAAACCCCAGTTGGTGGGACAGGTTGACAAAACTTCCACCAAGGTAAAACCTCGCCCTGCCTGCTGAAGTTCGAAGGCCTTCTTTATAGTTTTTTTGGCTTTACTGACCTCTTGCGGGTTATGCACGGAAACCCGGGCAATGAAGGCAGCACCCTCAATGGTCGCAAGCATTTCCGACATACGTATAGGATATCCCTGAAGCGAAGGATCTCTCCCTTGGGGAGAGGTCTGGCTCACCTGTTCTAACAACGTCGTCGGGGCCATCTGTCCCCCGGTCATCCCGTAAATCGCATTATTAACAAAAATTGTCGTGAAGTTTTCCCCTCGGGCAGCGGCATGAATTATTTCAGCCGTACCGATAGAAGCCAGATCGCCATCGCCCTGATAGGTAAAAACTATCTTATCACGATTGACCCGTTTAATTCCTGTAGCAACAGCAGGAGCCCTGCCATGTGCCGCTTGCTGCATATCCAGATTAAAGTAGTTGTACGCTAAAACCGAGCATCCGACAGGAGAAACTCCAATGGTTTTTTCACGTACTCCAAGCTCGTCAATAACTTCGGCAACAAGGCGATGAATAATCCCATGAGTGCATCCTGGGCAATAATGAGTCTTAGCAGAGGTTAGTGACTTTGGTCGTTCAAAAACGGTAATCATACCTCTTCACCCTCCCCTTGAAGGTTCGTTAAGGCTTCAATTTTTGCTAAAATATCACGGGTTGTCGGAATCATGCCTCCAACACGTCCGCAATAATGAACAGGTACTTTAAATTCCAAGTTATAGCGAACATCCTCAATAAGCTGACCCAAACTCATCTCGACAGTTATAACATGTCTGGCTTGGCAGCAGGCCTTTTGCAGATCATCTTTAGGAAATGGAAATAACGTAATCGGTCGGAACAATCCGACTTTTAACCCCCGCGCTCTGCCTTGATCCACAACTGCTTTTGCCACGCGAGCAGCAGATCCATAACCAACGAGGACTAGTTCTGCATCCTCTGTTTTATAAGTTTCTCCCATAGATTCTTTACGCATCTGTTCATATTTGTTGCGGAGATGCAGATTATGTTTCTCTAATTCCAACGGATCCAGATAAAGCGAATTAATAATATTGGGGGTTCTCCCCTTTGCTCCAGTTGTTGCCCAAGGCTTGGAAGGGATTTTAAAGCTTAGATCTTCAGGCGGCAATTCAACAGCTTCCATCATTTGACCAAGAATCCCATCTCCTAAAATCATTACCGGATTGCGATATTCATCCGCTAAGTCAAAAGCCTTTCCCATCAAATCCACCATTTCTTGAATTGTCGCCGGAGCTAAGACAAGCAAGCGATAATCTCCATGTCCGCCGCCTTTGACTGCTTGAAAATAGTCCGATTGAGCCGGTTGAATACCGCCTAGCCCTGGCCCACCCCGCTGCATATTTACGATAACGCAAGGAAGTTCAGCTCCGGCAATGTAGGATATTCCTTCTTGTTTAAGACTTATCCCCGGTCCTGAAGAAGATGTCATAACCCGTGCCCCGCTCCCGGCGGCACCATAAACCATATTAATGGCCGCAATTTCAGATTCAGCTTGCACAAAAACCCCGCCTACCTCAGGAAGTCGCTTAGCTAAATAATGAGGAATTTCATTCTGCGGAGTAATGGGATAGCCAAAAAAGTACCGACATCCGGCACGAACCGCTGCTTCGCCCAAAGCTTCATTCCCCTTCATAAGAACTTTACCCATTTCCCTTTTCCTCCTTTCGTACCGTGATTACAACATCCGGACACATTCTGGCGCAGAACCCACAGGAAATACATTTCTCCTGATCACGTACAGTGGCAGGATGAAAACCCATAGCGTTCAGATGCCCCGCCATACTCACAATATGTTTCGGACAGGCCTCCAAACAAAGTTCGCACCCCTTACAACGATCCTCATCGAACTCAACTTTAAGCATAGTTTCCCTCCTTTATGAACCTCATGGGAGGTTGGTAATCCATAATACAACGATCTATCGAAGTGTATTTTCTCCTCTCATAAAAGAAATTGCCCAAACTAAACCTTTATCTATTTCTTAAATAGGTGGAACGAATTTGTCCTAAACGCCGTATCCTTTCTTCAGCCAAGCGATCAGCGGCTTTGTAGGTTGGAATATTCATTTCCTTGGCTATTTTTAAAACCTTTTCTACATTGTCGTAAACCATGTCCACCTTTTGCAAAGCCCTTGCACGATTATATCCTTCTAACTCATCCGCTACATTTATAACTCCGCCAGAATTAATGACATAATCCGGCGCATAGAGAATCCCTAAGTCGTGAAGCTTATCGCCATGGCGTTCTTCTAAAAGCACGTTGTTTGCGGCCCCGGCAATAATTGCGAATTTAAAACGAGGTATTGTTTCATCATTAACAACAGCGCCCATAGCGCAAGGGGCAAATATATCAGCCTCGACACCAAAAATTTCGTCAGGCCCTACGACGGTCGCTTCCATTTCATTGAGTACTCGTTTAATTGCATCCTCGTGAATATCCGTCACTATGAGTTTAGCCCCTTCTTCCTGTAAATGCTTGGCCAAATAATACCCAACATGCCCCAGCCCTTGGATAGCTACTTTTTTTCCTTGGAGTGAATCCTTACCAAACTTCTCTTTCGCCGCAGCTTTCATCCCTCTCCATACTCCCCGTGCCGTCATCGGGGACGGGTCACCCGATGCTCCCGAAGCGGACACCCCTGTTACGAAATTCGTTTCAAGATGCACCCAATCCATATCTCGAACTGTTGTACCCACATCTTCTGCCGTGATATATCTGCCGTTTAAAGATTGTACATATCGTCCAAAAGCGCGAAAGAGCTCCTCACTTTTTTGAGTGCGAGAATCGCCAATAATAACGGTTTTACCGCCGCCAAGATTTAGTCCGGCGGCAGCATTTTTGTATGTCATCCCTCGGGCGAGTCTCAGAGCATCAAGGATTGCCTCCTCTTCGCTGGCATAGTTCCACATTCTTGTTCCCCCAAGTGCGGGGCCTATGGTTGTATCATGAATACAAATAATTGCTTTAAGTCCCGAAGTTCGATCCTGACAGACGATTAATTGTTCATAATCATACGTTTCTAAATATTTAAAAATATCCAATGTTCCTTCCCCCTTTATGTCATTTCGCATTGAAACACTCGACTAAATGATTTGCAATAAAGATGCCAAAACCGTTTCAATATTGTTAATTTTTAAATAAATATTACGCCCCTTAGAAACCCAGTATTGATGCGGAGTACACGGCCCAAATGCTTGCGATTAAGGAACATTAATTTCCCAAGACAAGAACCAATTACTGCAAAAAAATTCATGCTTGCAACTAAATGCAAGCATGAATTTTCAACTATATTTTGCAATATTTTGCAGTATCCTAAATCAAAGCATTCCTTTCTAGCTTATAATAGAAGTTTCGAATTGACATTTGCAGCAGTTTAGCGGCTTTTGTTTTATTTCCCCCAGTTCTTTGCAACGTCGCCAGAAGTATATTCCGTTCCCATTGTCTCTGCAAAGCCTCGAATCCTATATCTTCTTCCCCGACTGTAATATCCTGAACCTCAAGCAGCTTAGTTTCCATGATATTACTATTTGGAAGCGGCAAAACCGGCAAATGCTGCAATTCAATAACAGTCTCATTGATCCTCATATTAATAATTGCACGGCCTAAAATATTTTCCAATTCGCGAATATTACCCGGCCAATGATAATTTAACAAAATTTGCAGGGCATCATCACCGATTCCCTCAACACATCGGCCGTATTCCTGATTAAAGCTGGCAATCAAATGATGAACTAATAAGGGAATGTCATCCTTACGCTGTCGTAAAGGAGGAATAATAACAGGAACAACATTTAAACGATAGTATAAATCTTCGCGAAATCTCCCAGTTCTAAGCTCAGCTTCAAGATTAGCATTAGTCGCTGCAATAACACGGACATCAACATGAAAGGCCCGATTGTCTCCAACTCTGACAATTTCACGCTCCTGGAGAACTCTCAGCAACTTGGCTTGGAGATTAAGACTAATTTCCCCAATTTCATCAAGAAAAATAGTTCCTCCATTAGCTTCTTCAAAGAGCCCTATTTTCCCGCCTCGTTTGGCACCGGTAAAGGCTCCTTCGACGTAACCGAATAACTCACTCTCGAGTAAGTTGTCCGCTAAAGCAGCGCAGTTAACACGAATAAATTGACCTTTTTGCCGGTCACTAGAACGATGAATCGCATGAGCGAACAATTCTTTTCCAGTACCGCTCTCTCCCCGCAGCAGCACGGTGGCCGGCGTCGCGGCAGCACGTTCCGCCTGAGCAATCGTCGCTCTAATAGCTTCGCTGTCACCGATAATATCGCTGAAGGTATACTTGGCTTCTAAGTGCCGGATAATCCGTTTTGCTCTTTCTAGTTCTTCGGAGAGTTTATGAATTTCGGAAATATCATGGAGGACTCCCACAGTACCACGAAATTGTCCCGATATCATAATGGGGGCAACATTGACAATTACTTCTTTTCGCTTGGGACCTACTTTCATGATTACTCCTTTGACAGGCTGACGAGTTTTAGCGACCTTAAGATGCATACTTTCTCCCTCAGCAATATCAACAGTCGGAGGTTTGCCAACGATCTCTTCGGCGGTAAATCCGGTTAATCGAGTATATGCTTGATTTATTAAAAATCCCAAGCCGTTTTCATCAACGACTGAAATGGCATCCTGCGTAGAATCAATAATTGCAGTCAAAAGAATCTTAAGTTCCTGCAAAGAATGAACCTTGGCCTTGAGGATTTCATGTTCGGTCATGTCTTGCAAAAAAGCAACAGCGCCGGTAACTCTTCCCTGCTCGTCTTTAAAAGGAGCCCGGCTAGCTATAAACATTTTGCTTCCTATTCGGCTAAATCTATTAAACTCCATCCTCTGAGTATCTCTGATCGAAGGCAAAGGATCATCGGGTATTATCTGCCATAAATCTTTACCTATAATCTCTTCAGGGGTGTAACCTAAAAAATTTGCTGCTTGGAAATTACAGATAACAATTTCATTTAATAGGTTTATTCCTATAATTGCTTGTTTCGTTTCGACAGCCATTTTCTCAAGCTCACGACGTCTGAACATACCCAATACCCGACCTCCTTCTAATCCTGCGAGCAATTCCAGTACTATTTATCAGAAAAAACAGTATCTTAATAACTATTCCAAATATTCGCCAAAGGTCTGCAAAATCCTGCTTTGCAGGTTATTGCAAAAATGGCAAATAAAAAACACCTCCAAGTCTTTAACATAGAGATGTTTGAACAATCAATCGAACAGCTACAAAGCTATTTATTTCGATTTATTAATATATGCGTTCTTTGCTTTATTTAAGATTTTATATGGGATTATGTTCATAACTCGGTTTAAAACACACGTAAAATGTGGTACCTTTAGGACTTGTTTCAACACTTATCCTTCCGTTATTCCGTGATACTATACCGTAACACACCGCTAATCCCAAACCAGTACCTTGTTCTTTCGTCGTAAAAAATGGTGTGCCCAACTTTTCAATTAAAGACTGCTCGATTCCTTTACCTTCATCCGATACAGCCAGTACTACTTCACCGTTGGTTGAATAAGTAGTTATTTTCAATCCCCCCTCACATTCCATTGCTTCAAATCCATTACGTACTAGGTTTAATAGAAGTTGCCGTATTTCCTGAGCGTTAAGTTGTAAATACGGCACATTATTCAGCTCTAAAGTTAATAATGTATCGTTATATTGAGCATCAGCTTGAATTAGCGGCAAGGTATAATTAACAATATCATTAATATTACACCTTTCCAACGTCGTCGTCTTAGTTTTACTGATAGATAGGAATTCTGAAAGGATAGAATTTGCGCGGTCCAACTCTTCTATCATGAGATCAAAGTATTCCTGATTTTTTAGCTCTTGTTTAGATTTAAGCAATTGCAAAAATCCTTTTACTGTCGTCATCGGGTTTCGAACTTCATGACTAATACTGGCTGCCATTTGACCAATTAAGTTTAACCTATCCATCCGGACCATCTCTATCTCAGCCCGTTTACGTTCGACAATTTCTTGTGAAAGTAATTCATTTGCCGTTTGCAATTCTTTAGTTCGCTCAGCGACCAAGTTCTCTAAATAGTAATTATGCATTAACTCACAACGTTTAAATTTATAAAGAACTGTTGATAAAAAGTATGAGATTATAACTAAAAACGACGCATTTATGTAGTTTCCTTGGCGAATAGTTAGGTCCTTCTGACTAATAGTCAGGAAGGCCATTAATATTACCCAGGATAATCCATACAAAATTGAGGACACCTTTAAGCTATAATAAAACATTACAGCTATTGTGAAACATCCTAGTATATAAACTGTAATTTCTCTATGAATTTGTTGGTCGATAAAGCCTGATATCACGGCGGTAAGACTTAGCATAAAAAAGGCAAACGATACTCCATAAAATTCATGTAAATATGTTACCTCATTGGGGGAACGGGCTTTAATTTTGTAGAAAAACAAAAGATAAATGAGTGATGTTAAACCTAAAACAACATGAGAATAAAAAAGATACCTATAACCATTTGTAATTACCCAGAGACCCTTGAACCTATTGATTTGGTCTATAAGTACAAGAACAAAGCTTCCCAAAAACAAGATTAACGCTAACTTTCCTGTACGATTATAATTATTATAAGTTACTTCCCTTTCTATTGAATACTTGTAATGTTCGTTTATATTTTGCAATTAAAAAACCTCATTACGATGCAGCTCCTATTCTCTACCTATATGCTAAATATTCAACGCATCCCCTTAATATTCCTCCCAAATCAACAATATCCATGGTTTCTAAACTTATAAGAAAATTAAAATCAAGGTTTAGAGATTATGTTTTTATAACTAAATAATTCAGAAACCTAAATCATTTTATAGTGCTACGAGTTGTATCTAACTCCATTTATTAATTGTACATGAATTTACGCTATCCTCCGATAAGTCCAATTTAGATAATTCCAAAGCAAAAAACACCTCCAAGTAATTAACTAGAGATGTTTGCGGACAAATAATTTTATTGCAATGAACTATACTAGTTTGTAGGTTTACAAACCATTTCTATAACTATTTAAAATAGTTTGTTGCAATAGCAAACCCTGTAACCTTGCCACAAGGGGATTCTAATACATCATCGACATACGGAGCTTATCGGCAACCATTGCCACGAACTCGGAATTCGTTGGCTTGCCGCGGTCAATGTTGATGGTATAGCCAAAAAAGCGATTCATGAAATCCACATTTCCCCGATCCCAAGCTAATTCAATGGCATGACGGATTGCCCTTTCCACACGGCTGGGAGTCGTTTGGTACTTTTCGGCAATCATCGGATAAAGTTCTTTAGTAACAGCTCCAAGTAAAGAAACTTCTTGCACCACGCTTACAATTGCATCTCTCAGATATTGATAACCCTTAACATGAGCTGGCACTCCCATTTGATGTATCATGCGGGTTACTTCCACTTCAAGATTCTTGGAGGTTGGCGGAAGGATACTTGAAGAAATTTGGGGAGAACTAACAACTTTATTATTTATAGTCGGATTTACAAGTTGGGCAGAACTAAGCGTATCCGGAAAATCATCTTGTAGTTGACGAATGCGCTTTCCTAAGGTTTCTAAATCAAAAGGCTTCAGTATGTAATAATTAGCTCCTAAATTAACTGCTCTTTGAGTCATTGATTCCTGGCCAAAGGCAGTTAGAATAATGATTTTTGGTCTGGGAGTTAAAACTTGAAGTTTTTCTAAAACTCCTAAACCATCTAAATGAGGCATTATAATATCTAAAAGTACGACATGGGGTTCTTCACGGGCAATTAATTCGAGGGCCTCATTTCCATGATAAGCTACTCCAACAAGAGTCATATCTTCTTGCCGTTCAATGAATTCTTTAACAATTTCAACAAATTCCCGGTTGTCATCTGCTAGTAAGACTCGTATAGGCCTTTGCATCCCAGGATCCTCCTCATTCTCGATAAATTATGTAACTATAATTTCGACAATTGTTTTCCAGACTCCTTCTTTATTTATATAAATCCAGAAAAAAAGAAGTGACTCTCCCAGGTCACTTCTTTACAAGCGTTGTGAATTATGCAGCTGCTTTATTGTCGATACCCTCATTGATCATGTTCTGAATAAACACTCCGTAACCACGCTGGGCATCATTAACAAAAACATGAGTAACAGCTCCGATGATTTTGCCATTTTGAATTATTGGGCTGCCGCTCATGCCTTGAATAATGCCACCTGTTGCTTCCAGAAGTCGTGGGTCTGTTACTCGAACAATCATATTTTTACTATCGGTACGATTATGCATAACACGATCTATATTGATGCTGAATTCCTCAACTTTTTCCCCCTGGATTACAGTATAAATTTTAGCCGGCCCTACTTTTACTTCAGATTCCCAACCAACAGGAACTGGCTCTTTATAATACGGATTCGTGATTTGACCTCGCAATTTGCCAAATATTCCAGTCAACGAATTTTTTTCAATTGTACCGAAAAAAGGAGAATTCGTGACAAAGGAACCAATCTTTTCGCCAGGATGACCGCGTTTACCTTTTTGAATTGAATAAATCGTTGAAGCCATGATTTTACCATTATAAACTTCAATTTTTTGATTAGTATCAGCATCCGTAATTACATGTCCTAATGCTCCATACTGGTTTGTTGCTGGATCAATAAAAGAAAGTGTTCCAACGCCTGCTGCTTCGTCCCGAACAAATAATCCTACTCTATAGCGCCCAGTTTCCATACAAAAAATGGGTTTTATAAGTTTTTCTAGAATTTGGCCTTGGTGTTTAAACATGACTTGGGCGACACCGTTTTGTTGTCCTGCTAAATTAACGGCATCAGATACATCCTGATCGGTACGAACCTCTTGATTGTTAATCTTTAAAAGAGTATCTCCAACTTCAATTCCCGCCTCTTTCGCAGGGTACATTTTTTGGCCGCCTTTGTCTTCAATGGCTGCTTGTCCTACTACCAAAACTCCTTTTGTCTGTAAGGAAACGCCAATTGATTGACCGCCTGGGATCAATTTCATAGGAGGCATAACTTCTATTTCTCCGGATCGTATCGGAAAAATCCCAAAGAGTTTATAAACGACTTCGATTTTTTTCGATATCTTAGAATCTAACCCACCCGAAGAAACTGAAACCGTTGGATTTGAAACAACCTCTTTTTCTTCTTTGACGATTTTGGACCAAAATCCTTGGAACTGAGGCTCTGTTTGCAAATTTAGAGTAAGATTTTGCTCAGGAAACTCCACCAACTGTTGAAACTCAGGATTCAGATATAGGAAGGTGCAGAACATGAGACCGAATAAAACAAAAATCCTTGCTATTCTCACTCTCTTATCACCCTCCACTCTAGTCTCCCCAATTTTCTTCCTTTTTCCTCATTTTAGAGTGTTTTAATGATTTGAAGTGAATTCTAATCTTAAATTATCCAAATTGCTCACGTTTCATCCTGTAAATTTCGTGCCATATTTTTAAACATTGGTAACTTAGACAACAAATAAAAAACAGACTACTTTATGTAGCCTGTTCTTAAAATTTTTTATTAAACCATTTGTCTTAGTTTTACTTGAAATGACTTGCAAATTAAGGCTGTTTCTGGCAACGTTCGAACAATTCCTGTGCATGTTGGCGTGTAATATCTTCCTCGTCCCCTCCAAGCATGCGGGCCAATTCTTTAAGTCGTTCTGTTTCTGATAAAACGTTAACTCTCGTACGAGTTCTTTCGCCGTCTACCTCTTTCACAATACCATAATGAACTTCAGCGAAAGCAGCAACCTGCGCTGCATGCGTTATACAAAAGACTTGTTTATCCTGAGCTATTTTAGCCAGCTTTTCACCAACTTTATGAATCGTTCTTCCCCCAACTCCGCTGTCCACTTCATCAAAGATAAAGGTACCTACTGATTCTACTTTGGCTAGCATACTTTTCAGAGCCAGCATCAAGCGAGACATTTCTCCCCCTGAAGCAACTTTGCTCAGTGGTTTAGGAGGTTCTCCCGGATTAGCAGAAAAATAGAATTCGAGAATTTCCGCTCCCTCTAAGGTGGGGTCTTCAATTGGTGTAAAACGTACCTCGAAGACACTTCTTTCCAAACCCAAATCGGAAAGTTCTAAGGTCAAACCCTTTTCAATCTGTTCTGCCATGTCCCGTCTTCTGGCACTGAGCTTCCCGGCGAAGGTTTCATAAGCCTGACGTGCTTTTCCCTTTTCCTCCTGAATTAGTGCCAGCTTTTCATGAGAGTGAGTTATCTTCTCTAGTTCGTCAAGCAACTCTTCTCGTTTGGCTACTATTTCATCAATGGTTGCACCATACTTTCTTAGTTTGGATAGTTGAATAAGCCGCTCCTCAATCTGATCGAGCCTGTCGGGTTCAAATTCCAAGTTGTCTTTATAGCTGCGGACTTGATGGGCCAAATCTTCCGCCGCATAATAGATGGTCTCCATCACTTCTGAAAGATTTAGTTCCTCATCCCAACGCTTTAATTCCTGAAGGGCTTTCAAAGAGCTTGCCAATAAATCAATCGCAGCCGGTTTTCCCGCAGAACCTTCGTACAACGAGGAATATACTTCAGAGATCAGACTCGTAATACGTTCGGCATTATTCAAACGTTTCTTCTCTTGAACCAGTTCTTCTTCCTCACCAGGCTGGGGATTAATGGTATTAATTTCTTCGATTTGATACCGCAGAATTTCTTCCCTGTTGGCCCGATCTGCTTCAGAAACAGACAATTCTCTTTCTTCACGCAGGATAGCCAGATACGATTTTGCAGCATTTTTCACAAGACGAACGTTATCCTGAAGGCCGCCTAAGGCATCTAAAAGTTTACGATGATTATCGGAGTTAAAGAGGGATAAATTTTCGATTTGCCCATGGATATCTACAAGTCCTTCACAAAGGGAGCGGTAAAGCGTAAGGGGGATCGTCCGGCCTTGAATACGACAACTATTCTTTCCCGAAGAATTGATTTCGCGGTACAGAAACAGTTGACCATCTTCCGCCGGATAACCGGCATCCTCCAGTCTTAAAAGACAATCCTTGGCTAAGTCGCGGAACACCCCTTCAATTTTTGCCTGTTTCTCACCATGTCTCAAAAGATCCGAACTCGCACGTCCGCCCAAGAGTACTCCTAAAGCATCAATCAACATAGATTTTCCGGCTCCAGTTTCTCCGGTAAATACCGTTAAACCTTGTTCGAAGGATAAACGGACGTCTTCCATCAAACCAAAATTTTCGACATGCAGTTCTTCGAGCATAATCCCCCTCCTAACCGAGCAAGTCCGTCAGTCGTTTCAAAACTACTGGTACAACTTCTTTGGGTTTGATCACGAGAAGTATTGTATCATCACCCGCAACAGTTCCTATAACCTCTTCCCAATTCATATTATCCATAACTGCGGCAAGGGCATGTGCATTTCCTGGTATCGTTCGAATCACAATCAGGCTCTCTGTATCATTAATAGAGATCACCGTTTCACGCAATAAACGTTTGAGACGGTCTTGGAGATTCGTCGGATGAACCTCGGTAGGAATCGCATAACGATAATCATCATCGGCAGTAGGAATTTTGGTCAAACCCATTTCCTTTATATCTCGAGAGACGGTTGCCTGAGTTACTTCAAAACCTGCTTGATGTAATTTTTCTGCAAGGTCTTCCTGCGTTCGAATAATCTCCTTAGTAATAATTTCTTGAATTTTCATCTGGCGACGAGCTTTCATTGATTTGCCTCCTGTTTCATTGCACAATTCAAGAATATTGAGCCAAGTTATTTTGCCTACCTCCCGCCTCAGGTCTTCTCGTGCCAACGGTCCCTTAACTTCTCTCGAACTACTTGGGGAAAACTTCGATTCCCTAAGCGAATAAGTTTTGCCCGAATAGGAGCCTTTTGGATAATGACAGATTCACTCGAATGAAGTTTAATACTAGTTCTTCCATCAAAACTAACAAGGCATTGTTCCCCATTGGACAAAGAAATTTGGATTTCCTCCTGATCTGAGACAAGCATCGGTCGGGCGGACAAGGTATGAGCTGCCAAAGGTGTAAGAAGAACGGCTTGAACGTTAGGACTGAGAATTGGGCCGCCTGCCGACAAGGAATAGGCAGTAGAGCCTGTTGGTGTTGACACAATCAGACCATCTGCGGGGTAACTAACCGAGGGTTCACCTGATAAATTAGCTTGAAGTGTAATAATTCCTTCAGGACTCTCACGGGAAAAAACCACATCGTTCAAGGCAAGCTGTGAATATACTTCAACGTCGTTTCGTTTAACCACAGCCCTTAACATAAGTCGTTCCTGAATTTGATAGTCCTGGTTAAGTATCTTTTCTAAAGCCTGAAATACATCGATTTTCTCGATTTCACACAAAAAGCCAAGGCGGCCGAAATTGACTCCCATAACCGGAATTCCATGAGGTGCACCTTCCCGAGCTGCCTCCAGCAGAGTACCATCCCCACCTAAAGAGATCAAAAAGTCCGTTTTATGTTTAATTATATCTTCCCATTGTGATAAAACGACCCAGCCACGTTTCCGAAACCAGTCTTTTATCTCCTGAGCCAATACGGTTGCTTCCGGTTTACTCTTATTGAGCCATAAACCCACGACTCTTTCCATTTTGTTATTCCGTCTCTTTCTGAGCATGTTCAACAACAAATTCCAGCTCGTTCTTCCAATCGATTCCTTGCGAAGCCCCTAGTTTTAACCAAGCAAGATATTCAATATTTCCTTCCGGTCCACGGATCGGCGAGTATTCAAGGCCCAGGATGCGGAAGCCTGAAACTTCTGCTTGACTGAGGACATCCATGAGAACTTGTCTATGGACCATAAGATCTTTGACAACACCTTTTTTGCCCACAAATTCTCTTCCGGCTTCAAATTGAGGCTTAATAAGAGTGAGTACTTGTCCATGTTCCTTTAAGATTTCTTTCATTGCTGTAAAAATCTTAGTTATAGAAATAAAAGCCACGTCGGAAACAACCCAATCCACTTGTTCCGGCAAAGAATCCTTGGTTAAATACCGAGCATTCACACGTTCCATGGAGATTACTCGGGGATCAGTACGTAGTTTCCAATCTAACTGTCCATAGCCAACGTCTACAGCATAAACGCGTTTTGCTCCATTTTGCAGGACACAATCTGTGAACCCGCCAGTGGAGGCTCCGATATCGACAACTATCTGGTCATTAAATTGAAGTGAAAAGGTTTCAACAGCTTTGGCTAACTTTAATCCTCCTCTTGAAACAAAGGGTAAGATTTCCCCTTTCACCTCAATTCGAGAATTATTCGCTAATTCTGCCCCGGGTTTATCGACACGCTGCCCGCCTGCAAACACGATTCCGGCCATAATCATGGCTTTAGCCTTCTCCCGACTAGCTGCCAAATTATTTTTCACCATTAAAATATCAATACGTTCTTTTCCTTTAGACAATACTTTCTTTTCGCCCCTTCATTTGCCGGTAGACACTCTATCCGGAGATTGGGTGATGGATCCGACTATTTTCAAACGATCTATTGCTTGGATAATTCCTTTAACAGATAATCCTTGAGCCATATGCAGCTGAGGAATTGATCCCTGTTCCACAAAACCAGTATATCCAAGACGTTCAACGTTAACCCCTTGGATTCCTTCTTCTTCTAAAAGTTCAAGAATAGCGCTGCCCATACCACCTTTTAGGACATGGTCTTCAATTGTAACAAAATTTTCGGTTTTTCGGGCATAGGATAAGATCAATTCGCGATCAAGAGGATTAATAAAGCGCAAGTTGATTACCGCAGCCTCAATGCCTCTATGACGCAATTCTTGCGCAGCAGAAAGACAAATATTTACCATAGGGCCAATTCCAATCAACGTCACATCCTTGCCGTCTCGCAACACTTCTCCCTTGCCAATGGGAATCTCATGCAATGGTTCCGTTAGAGAAACACCTTGTCCCGCCGATCTTGGGTAACGCAAAGCAACCGGGCCATCATACTTCAAGGCCGTTAAAAGCATATGGCGCAATTCATCCTCATCCTTAGGAGCCATGAGAATGAGGTTAGGAATAATCCTCAAAAAGGAAATATCAAAAACGCCGTGATGTGTTGGCCCATCATCACCTACGACTCCTGCCCGATCAATAGCTAAGACAACGGGAGCATTTTGCAGACAAACATCATGGAGAACCTGATCATAGGCTCGCTGATAGAATGTCGAATAAATGGCAACGACTGGTTTAAGTCCTCCAAAAGCTAAGCCAGCGGCAAACGTTACAGCATGTTGTTCTGCAATTCCTACGTCAAAAAAACGTTCAGGAAACATTTCCGCAAAAGTCTTTAGACCCGTCCCACTCGGCATGGCTGCACTTATAGCCACAATTTCAGGGTCATCCTTCGCTAATCGACAGAGAGTATCCCCAAAAATTGCTGTATAGGTTGGCGGTGCAGATTTTTTTATAATCTTACCTGTTTCCGGATCAAAGGGAGCCACACCATGAAATACATCAGGGTTCTCTTCAGCAGGTTCAAATCCTTTTCCTTTGCAGGTTACAACATGAACAAGGACAGGGCCATTTTTATGCTTGGCCTGATCGAGAACTTCTTCTAATAAAGCCTGATCATGACCATCGATTGGGCCCAAATAGGTAAACCCTAATTCCTCAAAAAGCAAGCCGGGAACCAGCAAATATTTCAGGCTGTCTTTTGCTTTGGCAACCATTTTGGCAACTTTCGACCCGATTTTGGGAATACGTTTCAATAACTCCTCAATTTCTTCCTTGCGCTTGTCATAAAGAGGATCTGTTCTTAGACGGTTGAGATAGGAAGACATTGCTCCGACATTAGGTGAAATGGACATCTCATTGTCATTGAGAACGACAATAATATTTGTTTCATTATGGCCAGCATGATTTAAGGCCTCGTAAGCCATCCCGCCTGTCATAGCCCCATCTCCGATTACTGCGACCACATGATGATGTTCCCCCAGAATGTCGCGGGCCTTTGCAAAACCAACCGCTGCCGAGATAGAGGTACTGGAATGACCTGTTTCAAAGCAATCATGTACGCTTTCGGAGCGTTTGGGAAAACCAGAGATACCTTGATATTGACGTATCGTAGAAAATCGATCATAACGACCCGTTAATAATTTATGAACATAGGTTTGATGGCCGACATCCCAGACAATCTTGTCCTTAGGACTATCAAATACCCTATGCAATGCTATTGTCAATTCAACGACTCCAAGGTTAGGTGCTAAATGCCCGCCATTTTTAGAGATCACATCAATCATATGTTTCCGAATCTCTTGAGCCAGAGTGTTAAGCTCGGCCAAATCCAACGAGCCCAAATCATTTGGCTCATGGATTTTTTCGAGTAGTCCCATCCTTTTTGCCCCCTCGTTTATTCGCTCCGGTCAGATTCCAACCCGTAATTTGTTCGAAAGCAGCAATAACACTCCCGACCCAGGCAATAATTGTATTCGCTTCTTGGATAGCCAGAGTCTTACCTATTGCTTTACCGGTGACCGTGATTGACGCCACCAAAGCCAAGATAATCGTCGTTAACCAAATTTCTTTCGTTCCAAAATTCGGATATAACCGGACAATATCTATAACAATTGCTGCTGCCATCACTCCGCTTAAGGTTCCTGTAACATCCCCCACGACATCATTAGCCATATTGGCTACCAAGTCTGCATGCCGTACAAGAAACACCGCTTGGCGTGCACCCTGGACACGGTTGGCAGCTCTGGCATGATGAGGAGCTTCCTGAGCAGCGGTGGCAGCAATTCCTATAATATCAAAAACAATATGCACTCCAATTACGGTTAAAAGCAAGAAGGCTGCAACCCATAAGGATGAGGTTTTGCGCATTAATAACTCTGAACTGATCCCAACAGCGGCTGCAATAAGAAAGCTCCCAATGAAAACAAGGCTTAAATGCTTCAAGCTTTTACGTTTGCGAACTGCCAACGTTCCGTAAACCTCCTCAATATACGTCTGATCAGATTAAAAGCCCCACAATAATCCCTACGAGAACACCACCGAAGACCTCTAATGGCGTATGTCCGATTAATTCTTTTAAACGGTCTTGGGACAGATCTGACCCTTGGGACAATCGTTCGACCAGCTGATTAAGAACTTCTGCTTGCTTGCCGGCTGCTCGCCTGACTCCCGCAGCATCATATAATACAACCATACCATAAACAGCAGAGACCGCAAAAATAGGAGAATTCCAGCCATAATATTTCCCGATTCCCAAAGCTAAGGCACTGACCGTTGCAGAATGAGAACTTGGAAATCCTCCAGAACTCAATATAAGTTGAAGGTTGAATTTACCGGCCACAATTAAGTTTATAACAACTTTCAAAAGTTGGGCAATAAGCCAAGCCGTTACTGCAGAAACAAGTATCGCGTTATAAAAAATCCCTGGAAAAATGGGCATGGTAGCACCCTCTTTCAATGCTGGCGTTGTTCGATATAAACAGCAAGATCGCCAAGAAACTCTGCTCCGTTAGCCAATAGTTTTAAGGCAGATTGAGCTCTTTGAATTTGAGCATGCAGCTGGCGTTTCGCTTCCTCAAGGCCCAATATCGAGACGTAAGTTGCCTTCTCTTGACGTTGGTCACTGCCTGCGGGTTTACCAAGGGTCTCACTGTCTCCGGTTACATCTAAAATATCATCTTTTATTTGAAAGGCCAGCCCTAAAGCTTGAGCATAATTGGTTAAGGCCTCAATCTGCTCCTCAGTGCCTCCCGCTAATATACCGCCAAGACGTGCGGAGACCGTCAATAACGCACCCGTCTTCGCTTTATGTATTTCTTCGAGTTCCGCCAAAGAAAGTTTTTTTCCTTCGCCTGCAATATCTAAAACTTGTCCTCCCACCATACCGTTTTTTCCCGCTGCAACAGCCACTTCACGGATAACTCGAAGCTGCCTTTCGGGTTGACAGAGAACCGGATCGGCGAGAAATTCAAAGGCATAGGTTAACAATCCATCCCCTGCTAAAATTGCATTAGCCTCACCAAAAACCTTATGATTAGATAATCTTCCCCTTCTATAGTCATCATTATCCATTGCCGGTAAATCATCATGAATGAGAGAATACGTATGAATTAACTCCAGAGCTAAAGCGGCGGGTAAAATCTTTTCCGGATCTCCTCCCACTGCCTTCGCCGAAGCTAAAGCTAAAACTGGTCGGATACGTTTACCTCCTCCAACCAGAGAATAGGACATGCTTTCACTTAGTTTATCCTTGCCCCAGGGCATTTGCGCAAGATATTTCTCAATCATGGTTATATACAGTTGAAAAGTTTCCTGGAACACTACTCTCTCATCCTTTCACATCAAAACTGATGGTCTGAAACTGTAGTTGTCCATCAGGGTCTTCAAGTAAAACCTGCATTTGTTTCTCCGCCTGATTTAGCACCCTGGAACAATGTTGGACGAGAGCAACACCAACTTTAAAATAGTTCAAAGCGTTTTCTAAAGGAAGGTCTTTCTGTTCAAGGGCCTTAACAATGGATTCTAATCGTTCAAATCCAGTTTCCAAAGAAATAGCGTCTTTTTCTTCCGATATATCAAAATTGAGAAGCTCAAGGGAAGATTGAGAAAAGCCCTCTAGTTCTTCTTCTTTCATATTATTCAATCTCCTTCTCTGTTACCTTGCAGACCAGCCGTCCTTCACTTAGCTGAACGCGAATCTGTTCCAGTACCTCGACATTCGCAGCCGAACGAAGAAGTTTTCCTTCTTCATTATAGGCCAGAGAATATCCTCGGCCTAAGATCGCTAACGGACTTAGCAAATCCAATTTTGCTGCCAATAAATTTAGTATACCATTTTTATCATTGACAAATCTAGTCATGCCTTCCTGAAGACGCATGTGAAGGCTATCCAAACGCTGGCGATTCTGATCGATTCTCCAGAACGGATCCTTAAGCGGACCCTTATTAGCGATCCCCGCAAGCTGTTGGCGTTTGCGTTCAATTTGCGCTTCTAAGCCATTCTTCAAGCGAATCCGCAATTGCTCGACTTGCAGCTGTAAATCAACCAGTATGGGAACAGCGAGTTCAGCCGCCGCCGAGGGAGTTGGAGCTCTTAGATCTGCCACGTAATCAGATATAGTTACATCAGTCTCATGCCCAACTGCCGAGATAATGGGTATTCGGGAGGCCGCTATTGACCTTGCAACAATTTCCGTGTTGAAGGCCCACAATTCCTCGAGAGACCCGCCGCCTCGCCCGATAATAATAACGTCGACTGCTTCTGAACGGTTTAGCCGAGCAATTGCTTGGGCAATTTCTTGCGGCGCCAATTCACCTTGCACAGCAGCAGGTGCCAAAATCCATGAAAGGTTTGGATGACGACGCCCCATAACATTGAGTATATCTCGAATAACTGCTCCTGTTGGGCTTGTTACAATCCCAATACTGCGAGGATAAGCAGGAATCTTTTTTTTTCGCACCGGGTCAAATAATCCCTCTGCGGCCAGCTTTTTTTTAAGCTGCTCAAAGGCCAAGTAGAGTTGTCCAAGACCACTTGGTTCCATTTCCTCAACATAAAATTGTACCGTTCCCTCACGATCATAAATGCGCAAATTGCCGCGTAC
The DNA here is from genome assembly GCF_002196705.1 of Desulfosporosinus sp. FKB. Taxonomy (GTDB): domain Bacteria; phylum Bacillota; class Desulfitobacteriia; order Desulfitobacteriales; family Desulfitobacteriaceae; genus Desulfosporosinus. The sequence continues at coordinate 52,073 of NZ_NADJ01000032.1, read as the reverse complement.
CAGAACTTTCAATCCATCTGACGGGGCAAAACGGACTCTTTCAGAACGGCTTTTAAACATAACTGCTTTTAGACTGGAAAACTCGTCCTTCAAGGTGAAATACCAATGCCCGGAGGCACGATGATTCTTAAAGTTCGAAAGCTCTCCGCTGATCCAACAATTTTGAAAATCTTTTTGTTCCTGAAGAACTTGACTGATTTGACCCACAAGTTCGGATACCGACCATATTTTGGGCACAACCTTCACCTCAAAATCATTATACCATTAGAAAAGTGGATCGAGTCAAGCTTTCCGGACCGCGCCCGGAAACAGCAGTTTAGTTCAAAACTGAAGGTATTCGTATTTATTGGGTTCTTACCATCAACAAAGTGGCCGTTGCAAAATCCATAAGCGCCCTTCTTAAAACAAAACCATGCATAAATAGTGGTTTAAATCATCCACTTCAATGCATGGTTTTGTTTAATTTCCTTACCCACCCATAAAATTCATTGCAAATCTTTATCGGCCAGCATAAGCATCAGATGTCGTGGATAAATCAATACCTATAGTGCCTTTGACTTATCTTCGCTACTAAAGTCTGCTTTGTACTACGGCAACAGTTTCTGCACAAATTGCGGCAGCCTGTTCAAATAACCGAGTCCGTTCGGCCTTGACCCGTTCTTGGTATCCCTGATCTTTTATCTGAGGCAGATTAATATCGACACTAAGCATCGCCGATTTAAGGGCGTTTTCCGCCAAATAAGCAGCGACCCCTACATCACTAATGGCTCCTTTATTCCCGATTGGCGCTAATTCTTGAGCTAATTGCAAAACTTTAAAACAATTTTGGGCAATTCCCAATGGTGTATCGGTAGCTGAAACCAAAACTTCCTGCAGCTTATTAGCCCTCATCGCTTTTTCTTCTTCAGTACCCTTTGGTAATTTTAATACCGCCATAAAATTTGAGAACTCGGCTATATCTTGACTGAGTCCTTTTTTTAAGAGGTCCAAAACCATTTCCGCCTGTGCCAAAATCTCTTTTACCTTTGGCTCAACCTCTTTATATTTCTCCTTGCCAATGGTCAGATTAGCTACCATACATGTCATAGAAGCAGCAAGGGCTCCAACATAGGCAGAAACGCTCCCTCCGCCCGGCGTTGGAGAAGAACTAGCAGATACCGTTAAAAAATCCTCTGTTGTCCATTGCCAGATTTGATTTGAGTCCACTATCGCTTACCTCCTTGTAAGACAATTCCTTTCAGAACATTGCGCATGATCAAAGCCGTTGTTAAAGAGCCAACTCCGCCGGGAACAGGAGAAATCAGGTCAGCTACCTCTTTGACAGCCTCAAAATCCACGTCTCCGCAAATTCCCTCCGGAGTTTCGTTAATTCCTGCGTCAACAACAATGGCACCTTGTTTAATCATATCTTTTTTAATTAATTTGGCACGTCCGACAGCAGCGATGACGATATCAGCCTGACGGGTGAAGGCCCCAAGATCAGGAGTTTTAGAATGGCAAATAGTTACCGTAGCGTTATGCTTTAGAATTAAGAATACTAAAGGCTTTCCAACCGTTTCTCCGCGGCCGACGATGACCACATGCTTGCCTGCAATTTGTACACCTGAACGGACAAGCAGTTCAATACAACTCTGAGGAGTAGCTGGGAACAGTCCTTCCTCACCGCTTAAAATGTAACCTCGATTAATCGGGTGAACCCCATCAACATCTTTATCCGGGCGAACTGCTGCCATGACTTTTTCTTTGGCAATACCTTTGGGAAGAGGAAGCTCAATCATTATCCCATGAACATTCTGATCTTGGTTAAGTTTTTCGATTTGAGCCAGAACTTCGGCTTCAGGCGTACTGCCAGGCATAACGAACAATTCGAAGGCCATGCCCAAACTTTCACTGACTTTTTGCTTTGACCGAGCATAAACTACGGATGCCGGATCATCTCCAACTAAGATTACAGCGAGCTTTGGTTGGATACCTTTCTCTTTCCACTGAACGATCTCCTCACGAATTTCTTCCTTCAGAACTTTTGCTACTGCTTTTCCATCTAGTAGTTGAGCCAATTGACACACTCCTCTCATAATTTGGGCTAGACCTTGCTCCGCACATCACAAGTTAATTCGAGCTTATTAGTTGTAATATTATAAAAAAACTGAAATTTTTCTGGCGAATTTAGGCTGAATTCGTTTGACAAACAAAATTCAGCCTAAATTTAGTATTATTTCGTTTTTAGATAAGCATCAATACCGGCAGCGGCCTTTTTACCGGCACCCATGGCCAGGATAACTGTCGCTGCTCCTGTAACAATGTCTCCGCCGGCGAAAACGCCAGGTTTCGAAGTCATTAGGGTTTCTGGATCTGCGACAATATTACCGCGTTTATTTAATTCTAATCCAGGCGTCGATGTCGTTACTAACGGATTAGGACCTTGTCCAATCGCTACGACGACAGTATCCATTTCGATTTCGAATTCTGAACCGGAAATAGGTACCGGAGCCCGCCGTCCGGATGCATCCGGTTCTCCCAGTTCATAACGTAAGCAAGTTAAACTTTTTACCCAGCTCCGTTCATCCCCTTCGATGGAAACAGGATTGGTCAAAAGACGGAATTGAATTCCTTCTTCCTCAGCATGTTCAAGTTCTTCTTTCCGAGCCGGCATTTCGTCACGTGAACGGCGGTAAATGATATAAACATTTTCAGCACCTAAACGCAGCGCGGTACGCGCTGAATCCATGGCCACGTTTCCAGCGCCGAGCACTGCCACATTTTTCCCAACCTTAACAGGGGTTGCATAGTCCGGGAATTTATATCCCTTCATTAAATTCGTTCTGGTCAGAAATTCATTGGCAGAATATACCCCATTAAGATTTTCTCCGGGGATATTCATAAAATAGGGAAGCCCGGCACCTGTGCCGATGAATACGGCATCATAGCCGTTTGCCATAAGTTCATCTACAGAAGTTACTTTTCCCACAACTTGATTGGTGAGAATTTCAACTCCCATTTGTTTCAAGGTATCAATTTCTGTTTGCACAATGTCTTTAGGAAGACGGAACTGAGGAATCCCATACATCAGAACGCCTCCGGCAACGTGCAGCGCTTCAAAAATCGTAACAGCATGTCCGGCTTTCGCTAAATCGCCGGCGCAGGCTAAACCTGACGGTCCAGCACCAATAATGGCAACTCGTTTTCCGCTCGGTTCAGCTTTTTCCATCTCAGCTTTCTTTGTTTTCATACCAAAGTCTGCTGCAAAACGCTCAAGACGTCCGATAGCCACAGGGTCCCCTTTTATGCCCAGAATACATTTACTCTCGCACTGGGATTCTTGTGGACAAACCCGGCCGCAGACAGCAGGTAAGGAATTCTTAATTTTCAAAACTTTAGAGGCTTCTTCAAAGTTTTCCTCAGCAATTTGTTTAATAAAATCCGGAATAAGAACTTCCACCGGGCAGCCAGTGCGGCATAACGGCTTTTTACATTGCAGGCAGCGCTGGGCTTCCTCGACAGCCATTTCTTTAGTATAGCCCAGAGCAACCTCTTCAAAGTTATGCGCTCTGACCTTTGAATCCTGGCAGGGCATTTCGTGACGGGGTATCTTGTTCGCAGCCATTAATGATGCCCTCCTTCGTGATGACATTCCAAACGAGCCTTAGCTCGATTTTCCTCGTCCTTGTAAAAGGCGAGACGTTTCATGGCCAAATCAAAATCAACCAAATGGCCATCAAACTCAGGACCGTCGACACAAGCGAATTTTGTCTCATTGCCAACACTGATACGGCAAGCACCGCACATACCAGTTCCATCAACCATAATTGGATTCATGCTGACAATAGTTTTTATACCTAAAGGCCGTGTATACTCTACAACCGCCTTCATCATTACCATTGGACCAATCGCCCAAATAGCAGCGACTTTGTGCCCTTCGCTTAACACTTTTGCTAAACCATCGGTCACAAACCCTTTTACGCCGGCACTGCCATCATTGGTGGCAATGACTACCTCATTGCTTACGGCGCGCATTTCTTCTTCCAAAATCAAGAGATCTGCACTCCTGGAACCCAAGACCGAAATCACATGATTGCCGGCATCCTTTAATCCCCGAGCAATGGGATGAATCGGAGCGATCCCTAGGCCTCCGCCGATACATACAACAGTACCGAAGTTTTCAATTTCGGAAGCAACTCCCAAGGGGCCGACAAAATCCTGGAACGCATCGCCTTCATTCATTGTTGTAATGATCGCCGAGGAGTATCCTACATCTTGAACGACAATAGTAATTGTTCCTTTTTCGCGATTAAAATCCATAACAGTCAGCGGAATTCGCTCGCCAACCTCATCAACCCGGACAATTACAAATTGCCCGGGCTCAACCTTAGCAGCTACAGCCGCAGCTTCAACTTCCAGCAAGGCTATACCTTGAGCCAAAAGTCTTTTTTTAACAATACGGTACATTTGACTCCTCCTCAATGTCCAGAGTAATTAACCCATATTTTTATATTTAATTGTTTATTCGATATCCTTGAGTCAATATCCTTCAAAAATAGCTGGATTAAACGTATATAAAAAAATCATTTATTAAAGTATTTAAACTCATAAAAAAATTAATACAACTAGTTTGACAATCCAGCATCAGTCGCTCTAGTATTTCCTTTCGCCACGCTGTCTACGATTCGATCAAGGATTCCGTTGACAAATTTCGCGGACTCTTCCCCTCCAAAGCGTTTGGCTAATTCTATAGCTTCATTAAGACTCACCCTGCCTGGTATATCGGATCGAAAAAGGATCTCACAGGTAGCTAGACGTATGACATTGCGGTCAACATTGGCCATCCTCCCAATTGCCCAGCCTTGAGCAAAGGAAGCAATGGTTTTATCAATCTCCTCTAAATGAGCAATTGTATCATCGACAAGTTCTTGGGCAAACGTTTTACTAATCTCCGGTACTTTGAATTCTTCCGCCCAACGCTCAACTTCTGCTGTAGTTTTCAGAGTTTCTTTTGTCAGGTCTTTTTGAAACAGCACCTGTAATGCCGTTTCACGAGCTAATCTACGGCTCAAGGATTATTCCTCCTACTACTTGTTTATTGTTTTTTCCAGCCAAGTCATAATATCCTGATGATCATCTTGGCGTTTGCCTATTATAAATCCCAGAATAACAAAAAATATGAGTACCATTGTGCGCCAAAAACCAAGAGTTACCATCAATAGTCCCAACGCAAAGCCACTAACAGTTCCAATAAATTTACCGGGATGATGTTCTAAGGCCCACATGACAAACCCAGAGATTTTCTCTCCTATGCCTTGCCAAAAATTACTCATCGAACACGTGCCGTGCGCGCTTTTTCTAAGCTCCGCACCAGCACTTTCACCTCTGTTACACTGATTCCGGTATATAGTTCGACATCCTCTTTTACTTTTTCTTTCAGCTCTTTAGACAGCTGAGGTATTAAAACTCCTTGCTCATATTGGCATGCTACCGTAATTTGAAGACCTGCTTCACGTTCTCTGAACTTTGATTGAACCTCCATAATACCAGTAAGCGCTTTCGCACTGCGGGCAATAATCTCTTCAAGTGCTTCCTGAGAAATTCGAACTTCTCCTCCGCTTGAAGGAGTTCGGAAGGTACGATTAGAGTTATCTTGCGGCCTAAGAAGCAGGAGCAATCCCCCTAAAAGTAAGAAAGCGGCTGCCGCTAAGCTCTCCCAGGGATTCCATTTAAGCCAATGGAGTCCCTGAAGCAATAACATATAAGGGAGTCCCCACCCAGTGGCCATGGCAACTATCCAAAATGCCCCCAGAACCATGAGAACTCCCAAAATAAAGCCTAACAAGTGTCGTCCTCCTTTCAGAAACCCCCCCTGGAATTCCAGGGGGGGCCTTTTTACTTCAGACGGAAGTCTTCTTCTTTACTTTCCGATACCGGTTTAAAGTTAACCCCTTGAACATGTACATTTGCTTCCACAACCCTAAGTCCTGTCATACTTTCAATGGCATCCTTAACGGCCTCTTGAACCTTATAAGCGACTTCCGGAATCGATACTCCATACTCCACAACAATAAAGAGATCTACGGCAACCTCGTGTTCGCCAACCTCGACTTTAACCCCTTTGGATAAATTTTTATTTCGTCCTAACATTTGCGCAAGGTCCCCTACAAAACCTCCGCTCATACCAACGACACCCTCAACCTCAGAAGCTGCTAAGCCAGCAATGACCTCCACAACTTCATCAGCGATACGGATGGACCCCAGGGAGTTCTCCGTTTCAAGACTTTCCACTATTTACACCTCCCGCTATAGATCAATATTCATATAAGTTTAAATCCGAGTTAGAGTTAACCCAAGACCGCGATAAAATCTGCTAAAACATAAAACCCAAGTATCCTCTAATCGTTGCTATTATAACAAATCAAGGGCATTCTGGCAAAGATTATGTTTGAATCTTTGAAAATGCCCTCAATTGAAAATCAATCATAAAATTTGCATCTGTACTTGTAAAATCTATTAACCTATTCTCCAAGAATACGGCGCTGAATAAAATTCGTATAAACTTCGCCGCGCCGATAAAAGGCGTTCTCTAAAACTTTTAAATGAAATGGTATGGTAGTATGAATTCCTTCAATTACAAATTCCTCAAGGGCACGTTTCATCCTCTGGATAGCTTCCTGTCTGGTAGCCCCCCAAACGATCAGTTTTCCAACCATAGAATCGTAGTAAGGGGAGACTGCATAACCTTGATAAGCAGCGCTGTCCACCCGGACTCCCGGCCCTCCGGGAGCATGATACAGTTTCAGAGTACCCGGTGAAGGCATGAAATTTTTGTCTGGATTCTCAGCATTAATTCGGCACTCAATGGCCCAGCCGCGAATTTCAATATCCGCCTGAGTATAGCCTAATGGTTCTCCTGTTGCTAAGCGGATTTGTTCTTTCACCAAATCAAGGCCTGTTACAAGTTCTGTGACCGGGTGCTCAACCTGGATCCTGGTGTTCATTTCGATAAAATAAAAATTACCATGGCGATCCAGCAAAAATTCAATGGTCCCGGCATTGGAGTAATTTGCCGATTTGGCAGCTTTCACAGCAACCGCACCCATTTTAGCCCGTAATTCAGGAGTTATGGCGCTGGACGGTGATTCTTCCAAGAGCTTCTGGTGACGGCGCTGCAGAGAGCAATCTCTTTCTCCCAGATGTACAACTTCACCATATTTATCCCCCAGGATTTGAATTTCAATATGCCTGGGTTCTTCAACATATTTTTCCAGATAAACATCAGAGTTGCCAAAAGCCGCCTGAGCCTCCGTTTGGGCAGCTTGAATTGCTTTACTCAGCTCCTTAACGTTCTGAGCAACTCGCATTCCTTTACCCCCGCCTCCTGCTGAGGCTTTTATTAAAACCGGATATCCGATACTTTCGGCAACAGTTTCGGCCATTCGCAGATCTTTAATAATGTCTTTTGACCCCGGAACAACCGGTACTCCTGAATCAATCATAGTTTTTCGGGCTATGGCCTTATCGCCCATCATCTCTATGGCTTGCGAGGATGGTCCAATAAAGGTTATTCCGCAAGACTCACAAATCTCGGCAAAACGAGCGTTTTCAGACAAAAAACCATAACCGGGATGAATCGCATCAACACCTGTTAATTCAGCCGCACTGATGATATTAGGAATATTCAAATAGCTTTTCGAGCTTGCAACCGGTCCCACGCACACCGCCTCATCTGCGGCCTTCACGTGTAAAGCTTCTCGATCTCCTTCAGAAAACACGGCGACAGTTTCAATATCCAGTTCATGACAGGCCCTAATGACACGAAGGGCAATTTCTCCTCGATTTGCAACCAGGATTTTTTTAAACATGCCTCTACTCCTTATTTTTCAATGATAAACAGTGGCTGACCATATTCAACCGGTTGCCCGTTCTCGACAAGAATTTCAAGTAACTTTCCTTCCACTTCCGATTCGATTTCATTCATCAGTTTCATAGCTTCAATAATACAAACAGGCTGACCGATGCTGATTTGCTGTCCTACTTCAACAAAAGGGGCTGCATCAGGTGCTGAAGCATGATAAAACGTTCCCACCATGGGAGCGGTTATGGTTTCAATATTTTCCTGCTTTGCTATATCCGAAGAAACAAGAGGTACTTCGCTGCTTACCTCAGCCTGGACATTGGGACTCACCGCAGCACTTGTTTTAACCTCCTGCCGGACAGGTGCAGCAACCGGGACACAAGATTGCGGGTTTACTCCCTTGCGAATAGCTATTTTTACACCATCACTTTCCAGATTTAACTCACTTATCTCCGTCTCGTCGATTATCTTAATTAATTCTTTAATTTCTTTCAAGTTCATTTTTAAATCCTCCTTAGATAATCCCGTCTTCCATAGTTCACTCGCAGCCTTTGTTTCTTTAGACACATTGGTGCCAGTTTGAATTTCCCTGTTAGGAAGAATGCCCTTTTTTCTATCTTCAAAAAACTTCTTGGCGATTTGAGGAAACATAGCAAAACTCATAACATCCTCCGGGGAATTGGCTAACCCTATACTATCCCGTTTGGCTTTCTCCATCCCCGGTTCTAGACTATCTGCCGGACGTACAGTCATAGGCTCCTCGTCACCAATGATTTTTTTCTGTATGTCAAGATTCATTGGAGCCGGCGGACGGCCATATTGGCCACGAACATAAGCCTTTACTTCACCAGGCACTAATTTATATCTTGCCCCGCTCAGAACATTTAATACAGCCTGAGTTCCAACAATTTGACTTGTAGGGGTAACCAGAGGCGGAAAGCCTAACTCTGCCCGAACCTTAGGAATTTCCTCCAACACGTCATGAATACGGTCAAGGGCCCTTTGCTCTTCCAATTGAGAGACCAAATTCGAGATCATTCCGCCAGGAACTTGATGTTCAAAAACCCGCATATCTGTAATTCGTGTGATCCCACGTTCAAAACCACGGCTTTTACGCAAAGCTTCGAAGTACTTCGAAATATGGAACAAATGTCTAAGATTTAAACCGCTGTCGTAGTCGGAATCTTGAAAAGCCCGAACTACTGTTTCCACAGGTGGCTGGCTTGCTCCAAAAGCTAATGGGACACTCGCCGTATCGATGACATCAACGCCGGCTTCTGCAGCCTTTAAATAAGCTCCGACAGCCATCCCGCCAATATAATGGCTGTGTAGATGAACCATAATTCCTAGCTTCTTTTTCAGGAGGGAAACTAACTCGTAAGCTTTAAAGGGCGTCAAAAGTCCAGCCATATCCTTTATACAGATGGAATCCGCACCCAGTTCCGCAAGGGCTGTGGCAGTTTCCAGATAATGATCAATGGTGTGTACAGGACTCATGGTATAAACAACAGATGCTTGTACATGAGCTCCTGCCTTTTTAGCCGCTTCCATGGGAACAACCATATTTCTTACGTCGTTAAGTGCATCAAAAATCCGAACAATATCAATGCCGTTTTTAACGCTGAGAGAGACAAACTCTCGTACCACATCATCAGGATAGTGTTGATAACCTACCAGGGACTGCCCCCTAAGCAGCATTTGTAAGGGAGTCTTACGAACGCGACGTTTAATCTCCCGCAGGCGTTCCCAAGGATCTTCACCTAGAAATCGCAGACAAACGTCAAAGGTTGCTCCTCCCCATACTTCCAAAGAAAAATACCCTGCCTCGTCCAGTTCTTCTAAAATCGGCAGCATATCCTCTGTACGCATACGAGTAGCCCAAAGGCTTTGATGAGCATCCCTTAGTGTCGTATCTGTAATTTTAATCGGTTTCACTGCCGTTGCCCCTCTCTCTTTTATCCCAGTCGAATTATAATAATAGAAAATATTTATGGCTGGATAAATTGTTTGTTATCTTGTTTAAGACGATACTTTACCTAAGTAAAACATATGTCTTATTATATGGGGCAATGTTGCTATTTTCAACGCAGGGAGGCAAAGTATATTGTATTTTACTTTTCTGCGTTGAAAATTGAGTTGAATTATGTCGGAAGGATCCAGCATTAAAAAGCTGTCACACCAGTGCCAGCTTTTAATCATTAAACTTTTTTATTCAAGGTACTTCTTCACAATTCGCAGCAGTTCATCCGGACGGAAAGGTTTTGAAATAAAATCTGCCGCTCCCCGCTGTAAGGCATCAGATACCGTAGCTTCACTGGCTACAGCACTACAAATGATTACTCGGGCTGAGGGATCAATCTTTAATATTTCCTCAAGTGCAGCCAGACCGTCAAGCTCTGGCATGGTAATATCCAAAATCGTTAAAATAGGTCTATAAGTTCTAAAGAGCTCAACAGCTTGTAAACCGTTTTCAGCTTCTAAAGTTTCGGGTAGACCTTTACGTGCTAGAATTTCGCCGATCATTAAGCGCATAAAACTAGCATCATCCGCGATTAAGATTCTTTTCATTCGGAGTTTCTCTCCTTTAACCAGGACTTTAGCCCTAAGGACTTCAGCCCAATCTATAGTAGATTCGTGCTCAATGTCGATTTTCCTGCTCACGACTTTGAATTTTTATTGAGGGATTTATTCACTCACTGTTTTGTTGATATCATAATCTTATCCAATCTTACATTTGTAACTCGCACAACAACCTCTTGGATAATACTGATTTCGTTAGGTGTTAAACCTGAAGCATAAACAATCACTGTTACATTATCTGGGCAGACATCTGTCACAAGATCTTTAAATCCCTTGATCTTTAAAAGATTTTCAATTTCATCTTCTTTTTCGATTTTCGAACTAAGTGTCAGCCATTGTTCCTGGGCTTGAATCTTAGTTTTTTCCACCGTTGAATCCAGCAATTCTGAGATCATTGATTTCGTTTCCTGCCGAAACTGATCTCTCTTTAAACGATAATTTACAAAATAGTTTTCTCCGGTTCCGTCCGGCTGAATAGTCTCATATTGGATTTTAATTGAAGAATCAACAAGTGGTGAAGAAGACTGGGCTGTTAGCTTCGCTGTATCTACATGCCGCGGGCTATTAGACCAAACCCATAACGCCCCAAAAATTATGACTAAACAGGCAGCCAATCCCAATACTCTCCATAATTGCAGAAAATTATTTATAATAATCAGAGGCTTGCGCAGCTTACTCTTCACATCATTCTCCCCCCATTGGAACCACAGTAATTTTGGCACTGGGAATACTCAAGAGAGTTTGAACTGCCGTATGAATCGCTTCCCTTACCTTGGGATCACGAGCCCCTTCGGCAATTACCAGTACTCCGGCAACCTCAGGACGGTCTTCCATCATCATAACCGGCTGAGAGGAACCATTGGGCATAACTACCTGATTGTTCTCCGTAACCTGTGTTGTTTCCCGAGTTCCTCCTGTTTTATCCGTCTCTTTAGACGTGTTCTTCGTAACATTTTGATTGCGGGCATATTCGGTCTTTAGTCCCGTTGCTAAACTCACGGATACCTGAACTTTACCCACACCATCCATTAATGATAAATTAGCTTGAAGTTTGTTCTCTAATTCCTTTTCCAAAGCAGTGATTTTCGAACCCGAGGCTGCTATCATCGAGCTTGTAGGCACGGCTTGCGTTTTGGGCAGAGGATTTTCCGGACCCTTGCCCAAATAGATAAAGGACATGCCTATAGCGATGAGTGCTACTAACCCCACTAAAGTTTTTTCCGAAGAAATAAATTTTGTCAGATTCACAAATTGCTGCCCCCTTCCAAAACATCATTTTAGGTTTCTTGAACATGAATTAGGTCTTTTGACAAGCTCATTAAAACCGAAATTTTATCTCGTACTTCTACACATTGAGAAGATTGTGATTTGGCATCAGGCTGTGATCCTATTTCTATGGGTTGAACGGGTTGTATTCCATCATTATCTAACGATATCGTTACATTAATGTTCGAAATCTTTGGCTGATCGGTCATGCCCCCTCCCCCCTCTGCAAATGTTATAGCCACGACTGCAGATTTAACGCCTTTTGTCCCAAGGGCCAATGCTTTTATCTGGTTTTCGAGAATTTGCCGGTATTGTCCCTGCACGGCATCCCGTCCGACGTTCATATCCTGTCCTTCGGCAATTGTTGGCAGGTCTTGGGGTACTGAAGGGCTCCAAGCAGGTACTCCCATTGCCAGCGGGGTATGTAAAAAGATTGTTATAGGAGAAAGTACTGCTGAAATCACAAACAGCCCCATAACCATTTGCACAAATCCCCGCATGGATTTATTCGGCAAAAGCATTTCCAGAAAGGTTGCCATAAGCAGGATCAACGCTAAATTCCGCACCAAATTTTGCAGCGTCTGCACCATATCTCCTCCTCAATGCAACATTACAGATAATGTTCCTGTCCCAATTACCACCGCAATTGTCATGAAAAACATAATTCCTACCGAAGCAACCGTTACCAAGATAAAGATTAAACTTTTGGACATATCCTGAAGACTGTCTGCCAAGGCCTTTTCCCCAAGCGGTTCTATTAAAGCAGCAGAAATTCGAAACACAAGAATCATGGTTAAAAGCCGCAGCAAAGGACCCAGGCAAATTACGATAATTGCCAGCAAGGCAACAATTCCTACTGCATTTTTTAACAACAGCCCTGAAGTTATAACTAATTCTACAGCATCCTTAAAAAACTTCCCTACCACCGGAACAAGATCAGCCGAATACTTGGCTGTTCTGAAAGCGACACTGTCGGCTACTCCTCCCGTGACTCCCTGGACAGTCATGATGCCGATAAATATTGTCAGGATCACCCCCAAGGAAACTTTTCCCACAAATTCAAAGAGTCCTGCCAGCTTACTGAGTTTGAACTCCTTGGAGATTTGATTAAAAAGCTTTAATACGGCCGCCAGAAAAAAGAGCGGTAAAATAACCGTTTTAATAATTGTTGCTAAGACAGTCAAACTTCCCAAGATAAGGGGTTTAAAGAGCGCTGCGCTGGTAAGATTCCCCATAGTAATTAATAACGTCATCATCACCGGGAACAAGGTTTGCATTAACCCTACCATTTGATCAATGACACCTGATGCAATAGTCAAGGCTTCACGAAAAGAGGTAAGCGCAATACTCAGAAGAACGAGGTACGTCATAACCTGAGCTGTTTTGCCAACATTTCCGCTAAAGGCAGTTTGGAGCTGATTTAAAATTCCTCCCAAGGCTGCGAGCACGAGCAGTTTTCCGATCAAGGGAACATTGGCCGATATTTGGCGAGCTAAAATTCCAAGAAGTAACTGACCAAATTTCTCAGGTGATAAATTTAATGTCCCGCTCTTCAAATCCTCAAACATTTGATTTAAGGAAAAACCGGTTTCACTTTGGGCATCCCGATCCAGTTGGTCCAGGAAGCCTCGTAGTTGACTCAAATCAATCTGTTGGGAAAGTTCCAACTTAGGCGGCTGCTGTGAGGGAATTTCATCCGCTAATACGGGAGAAGTTGTCCCACTCACCATGACAATAAGGAAAAGAATCACTTTAATTATAGATACCCTCAAATGCATCACCTCACGGAACAAGTCTGACTAAGGATTCTGTTATGGCAACAATAATCGGTAACGCTAAAACAATAACCCCAACTTTGGCTGCAATCTCAATTTTTGTCGCCAAGGCCCCTTCTCCTGCATCTCGACAAATTTGGGCTCCAAACTCTGCCAAATAGGCCACCCCGACAATTTTTAAGACAATCGTTAAATAATAAGAACTTATATTGGCTTGATCCGCCAACGTTTGAAGCAGGTCAATAATGACTCTGACTTTGCTTAAAATCAGGATAAATATAGTGGCACCGGCGAGAATAGAAAGTTGTAACGCTATTTCAGGACGGAACTGTTTTAAGACAACACTTATGATGGTAACTATAAGGGCTAGTCCCACGATTTGCCATATTTCCACATCTTGTCCCCCTAATATAGGTTGAAAACGCTTTTTACTAAGGTAAATAATTCTGCGATAGATTGTACCACTATATAGAGAACCACTATGACGCCGATAATCGTTACACCTTGAGCCATTTCCCCTCTTCCGGATTGATTTAAAACGGAAGCCAGAACCCCAACCAAAATCCCAATTCCGGCAACTGTAATAATTAAATTGAAGCTCATTCTTTCGACTCCTCTCTTGGTTATATTAAAATGAGCACTCCTGCAACTCCGCAGAGGAACCCTAAATAGGACCACATTTTGGCTTGCTTTTCTGACCATAGCCCTACTTGATCTTTCAGCATTGAAAGCTGGCGCAAGACAAGCTGCAATTGCTTCTGCTGTTCCTGACTGTCTGAACGTCCTAATCCTTTGCCAATATCGCGAATCACCCGCCAATCTTCTTCTTTTAGGCAAAACCGGGATCTTTGCAGAGAAGTTTCTTCATTCCAGGCTTTCCCTGCCGAATCTCCCCGCTCTAAGCGCAGCTGAAGGGCAGAGAAAAAATCTTGCCATGGCGGACTCGTTCGTTCCTTTAAGACACAAAATGCTTCAGGTAAAGGGGTTGCCCCCCAAACAATTTCTGTCTCTAAAAGAGTAAGAGCGATTAAAAACCCTCTAAGTTCCTCCGGCCTGCGTCGAACTCGCTGAGCAAGCCATAATCCCATAGATCCACAACCGGCAATAAGGGCAATACATCCGAACACTATCATTAAAGGTTCCTCCCCGTCTTAAGGTCATATACTCCTTCGATGGTACCCGGTCCGGTTTGTCTATTCAGCACAACCAATCGTTCAAACACTCCTTCCTCAAGTAATTGAGCTAAGGTTGGTCTTGTTTTAGCTTCTTCCAGAGAACTCGCATGAGCCGTACATAAAATTCGCACTCCTGTACGTAAGGCATCTTTTAAGGCTTCAACCTCATCGAGATGCCCCAACTCATCCATAACGATAACTTGAGGAGCCATAGATCGAATCAGCATCGATAAGCCATATGCCTTAGGGCAGCCATCGAGCACATCCGTACGATAACCAAGATTGTATGAGGCTGCCCCCTGATTCATTCCGGCGAGCTCCCCCCGTTCATCGATAACTCCCACGTTCTTTCCCTCAAGTCCCAGCTGGGGGACCCCATTGCTTATTAACCGGATAAGGTCACGCAGAAGAGTTGTTTTTCCGGCCCGTGGCGGAGAAATTACCAAGGTATGATAGATGAAGCCGTCCTTACGGCATAGTTTGGGTAAAATCCTCAGCCCTCGTCCTTGAATATCACGTGCAAGGCGAATATTCAAAGAGGAAATATGCTTTAGCTTAAGTAGTTTACCTTTTTGCAAGATCGCCTCTCCCGTGACTCCAACCCGATTTCCTCCCGGCAGGGTTAAAAAACCTTGCCTCAAATCTTCTTCTACAGCATAAACAGAACTTTGAGTCATCTTCTCCAAAGCAGCTGTCAAATCGGCCATGGTAATACAATAGGCTTTGTCCGGTGATGTAGTTTGTCCTTCGCGGTTAAGAAACAGGTCTTTATCTGAGGTCCTGAGCATTAAGGGTTGACCAACTCGTAATCGTATTTCTTCAGCTTCCCGAAACTCAAAACCCTGAATCTTATGGAAAATCGAGCAAACTGTTTCACCAAACCATCTCGCCATATCTCCCCAACCCGTTGACTCCTGCTTAGACCGTGAAGGCGACACGTTTTTTGCTTGGATGGCAGATAACTGATAATGCAGCGACACACCTTTGCCCCCCTTAATTGAAGGTATGTCCTCTCTGGCAATTTTAGACATGTTTTAAGAGGGAAAAAGTATTTCTCTCTAAAAAACGAAGGGTGTTGTAAAACGAACTTGAGTAGTTCGTTTGGCAACACCCCCGTTTTTCATGCTCCAAATAAAACTCTAAGCGATACTTATATTGAAACCAGTACTGGCAAAATCATTGGGCGACGGTGAGTCTTCTCCCAAAAGTAATTTCCAAGACTATCCCGAAGGGCGCTTTTTAACGTCACCCACTCTATTTGATCCTTTTCCAGCTGAACCGTTAACGCACTATTCCCTACTTTTTGAGCTCCGTCAATCAATTCTCCAGCGTCTTTCATAAAAGTAAACCCTCGGGAAATAATGTCCGGTCCGGATATGCGCGTATAGGGTTTTGCTTTGGAAATAGCTGCCACGACAATAACGACACCATCCTGAGCGAGTTGCTGACGATCACGAAGCACAATCTGGCCCACATCTCCCACGCCCAAGCCATCGATATATACGCTTCCGGCTTGTACACTTGCTCCAAATTCCATTCGCTCTGCCGAAAGCTCAACTCTTGAGCCAAGTTGGGTTAGGGCAATATCCTTATCCTCATAGCCCATCATATGCCCTATTCTGCGCAGAGCTACTTGGTGCCGGATTTCTCCATGATGAGGTATCAAAAACCGAGGACGGGCAAGACGAATAACTAACTTGAGCTCTTCCTGATTGGCATGCCCAGATACGTGGACCTGTCCCATCTCTTTGGTAACAACTTCGGCCCCTATTTGATAGAGATGATTAATAGTTTTGCCAACGAGTTTCTCATTTCCAGGGATCGGAGTTGCAGCAATAATCACCATATCGCCGGCCTCAACTTTAATCTGACGATGGCTTCCCGTCGCCATTCTGGTCAAAGCCGCCAGAGGTTCTCCCTGGCTCCCGGTAGTGAGCACCAGTAAGCCTGTGCGAGGAATTTTATCTACTTCTGAACTTTCTATTAAGATCTCCTGAGCAGGCAGCTTTAGATATCCCATCTCAATGGCTGTTCGAACAACACTTTCCATGCTCCTGCCCACAACACAAACTTTACGGCCAATATCAGCAGCAGCATCGATGGCTTGCTGAATTCGGTGCACGTTGGAGGCAAAGGAGGCCAGAATAATTTTTCCTTCTGCCCGTTCAAACCATTCCCGCAAGGTTTTTCCTACAACCCTTTCCGACATAGTAACCCCTGGCCGCTCGGCATTCGTCGAATCACAGAGCAGAGCCAGAATTCCTTCTTCTCCCCAAGCGGCAAGTTTCCCCAGTTCCATATTCTGCCCATCGATGGGTGTATAGTCGACTTTAAAATCGCCGGTGTAGACTACTCTGCCGATAGGAGTGAGCAAGGAATACCCCACAGCATCCGGAATACTGTGGGTCACTCGAAAGGCTTCCACCTGAAATGCCCCAGCCTGGATAAGTTCACCAGGTTCAATGGTATGAACCAACGATTCCGGATAAGGGGTGCGCTCTTGAAACTTCGCCATCACCAAGCCAATTGTTAACTTTGTTCCGTAAATCGGTATATTTAATTGTGGCAAAATAAAGGGCAGACCCCCAATATGATCTTCATGGCCATGGGTGATAAAGAGTCCTTTTATCCGTTCACGGTTTTTTTCTAAATAGGAGATATCAGGGATGACAAGATCAATCCCTAACAACTCCTCATCAGGGAACTTCACGCCTCCGTCAATGACAATAATTGAATCTTCATATTCAAGAACAATTAAGTTTTTCCCGATTTCTCCGGTTCCTCCAAGGGGAATTACACTAAGTTTTGAAGTCCTGGAAGACAAACAAAAACACCTCCTATAAAACAACTAATTACTCTTAGTTTGTCCCATAGAAGGTGATTACATGTTTAATTTCGCTTAATTACGCCCTTTGAACATAGTTTCCTGTCCTGGTATCAATAATAAGCACGTCTCCTTCATTGACAAAGAAAGGAACTTGCACAATGGCACCCGTTTCCAAGGTCGCAGGTTTCGTTCCCCCGGTAGCCGTATCACCTTTCACTCCCGGTTCCGTAGCTGTCACAAGGAGTTGCACTGAGTTCGGCACATCAACACCGATAACCTCCGTATCAAAGAAAAGAACCCCTAAGTTCATATTTTCTTTGAGCCATTTCACGCCGTCACCAATTTGTCCTTCTGTTAAAGAAACTTGCTCATAAGTTTCGTTATCCATAACCACGTAATGATCTCCATCTTTGTAAAGATACTGCATTTCGTGCCGCTCAACATGAGCCGTATTAACTTTTTCGCCGGCATTAAACTTACGTTCAACAACCCCGCCTGTTTTAACGTTTTTTAGTTTCGTGCGAACAAAGGCAGCCCCTTTACCCGGCTTAACATGTTGGAACTCAACCACCGAAAAAACGTCTCCATCAATTTCAATGGTGAGACCTGTCTTAAAGTCGTTCGAAGAAATCATAAATTAATCGTTCCCCCTATATATTCTTTTGTACCAACGAAAGTATACCTTCCGGATAGCCCGAGTGCAACTAGTTCTTGTAACTTAAAGGTCAGGAAGCAAAAAAATCGGCTCGGATCTATGTTAAGAGAATTAATTCTTTGGGAGCCTGGGTCAAGACTTCACAGCCATCTGCTGTCACCAGAACCATATCTTCAATGCGGATACCGCCCCAATCAGGAATATAAATACCCGGTTCCACCGTAAGAACCATTCCCGGTTCGATAACACGTTCTTCCCGCTGATTAAAGTTTGGTCCCTCATGAATCGCCAAGCCTACAGAATGTCCCAAACCATGTCCAAAGTATTCCCCAAAGCCGGCATCTTCAATAATATTACGAGCTGCAGAATCAACCTCTCTGCCGGTTCGTCCAGGGGCCACGGCAGCGATACCGGCCCGTTGAGCGGCCAACACAATTGCGTATAGTTCTCGATGTTTCTCAGTGGGTTCGCCTAAAAAAACTGTTCTCGTTATATCAGAACAGTATCCTTGATAAATTGCGCCGAAGTCCATGGTGAGAAACTCTCCCATTTGTACCTTCTTTGGACTTGCTGTGCCATGCGGCATAGCACTTCGAAGGCCTGAAGCCACGATAAACTCAAAAGAACCTCCGCTGGCTCCCCGACGGCGCATGGAAAACTCCAAATTCAGTCCAATTTCCTCTTCTGTCTGCCCAACTTCAATGGCTTTTAAGACTTCAGCAAAAGCCTCATCGGCAATTTGAACAGCTTGCCGGATTAAAGGTATCTCCTGTTCATCTTTAACTGAACGAAGATTATTGACAAGACTCGGCAGGGACAGAAGCTCACTTTGGGCAAAAGACTGTCTCAGCTTTTCGTAATCCGTATAAGTAATAAAGTCTCCCTCAAAACCCACTCGTTTAGATTGAAGACCCATATCACCCATGGCAAAAAAGTGATCATGTCCCGTTTTAACAATTTCGAAATCAGGTGATTGTTCTTTCGCCTGTTCTATGTATCGGAAATCTGTCAACAAAAAAGACCTTTCCAGGGTAATGACCAATGTTGCCTCGCCCCCGGTAAAGCCGCTTAAATACCTTCCGTTCTCAGGACGAAGAACCACATACGTATCAATGTTTTCTTCCTGCATTCGCTGGCGCATCCGTTCTAATCGAGTCAATGATTCAACCCCCTTTATTCTTTTGTTCGTCCAATTTGATAATCAATGGCAAAGCGCATTGCCAAATTGTAACCGTCAGATTCCAATCCTGATATTTGCCCAAGACAAACCGGTGCGATCAGAGACGTTTCTCGAAAGGATTCCCGAGCATGAATATTGGAAAGATGAACCTCTACAGTGGGTACCTTAACACCGCTTATAGCATCGCGAATGGCGTAACTCGTATGAGTCCATGCCCCAGGATTGAGGATCAGAAAATCCTCAGGCGTTAACGCTTGTATCCAATCAAGCAAATCTCCCTCATGATTCGTCTGCCGACATTCGGCATTAAGTCCTGCTTGTTCAGCAAGCCCTTGCACCTCTTGATTTATCTCTGCTAAAGTACGCACGCCGTAATGCTGAGGCTCACGTGTCCCTAATAAGTTTAAATTAGGACCATGAAACACATAAATACTTGCCAATTCATCACTTCCTTATTCCTTACTAAAAATATTATCATAATTTAGCACCGTAGCAAAGTATTTAAGTGAACTCGTTCAGCGAAAACTGAAGGTATGGGAACGCTATAAGCTACTATTCCAAACAAAAACCCCCGCTATACGGAGGCAAAATTTCCGATATTTAATAGTCATTCCAGGCCGCTCCCACATCTAAAGAGATGATTGAGATGATTGAAATGGTTGAACGCTTTGCTGTTCTTTCATCTGAACCGTGGTTTGAGGCGTGGCTTTAATCTGTTCGGCGCTGTCGCCGCTTACGAGACGCGGGGAAAGAACAATATCCAAGTTGCTGATCATGATCTGCACTTCAGTGGGCCCGCCTTCGCCAGCGGGCTGAACTTTATGAATCTCAGTCCGGGGAAGAATAAAGTGAATTTCATGGGGAATTTTAGGCTCTCCAATTCGTTTGAGACGGAATTTGACTCCTTCAACTTCCATTTCTACATCATCAAGATAGTCCCCGGCAAATTCTTGACCATGATCAGTCCCTATATCAGCATATTGTTCTTTTCCTTGAAGATTACTTTTCAACTCAGGAAGAACAATTTTTTGTCCAATTTGAAGTTTCCAAGGATCCATATTTGGATTTACTCGCATAAAATCGTCGCAGGCACATCCCAGGCGCTGGGCCAGACGATGAAAATTGTCTCCAGGCTGAAGGATATATTCTTTAAGCACAGAAATCCCTCCTTGCGCTAACATATGCCGGAGAAGGGATGTTTCGTTCCACATTATTCCAGGACGTCAGCAGATATGTTACTCATTAGGCGAATAATAATAAATCTGCAGCAAGCCCTCTCCACCTTCGGGATCTAACATAATTTCTCGAATAAAAATCTCTTCATGAGAATCTTCAAGAGCTTCAAGCTGTGAAATAATAGTTTCCCAATTCCCCTGCAAATGCAAACGCAGCAGAGCATAATCAATGGCTGCTCCCTGGGAAATCACCCGGTTCTCCGGCGTTCCAAATCCTTCGACTTTCAAATCAGTTACCTTAACTCCAGCCTGAAGAAAATTAGCTCGGCATCCTTCCACGATACCCAGAAATTGATCTCTTGTGGGAACCTTGGGAACAGCTATGTCTAAGCTTGTCCTCGACATTGTTTCCCAATATATTATTTCCTTCCGGAGATCCTCTAGGTTTCGATAGGCCGGATTCCAGAATATGCAAAATTCCAAAAGATTTAAGAGAGCAAAAGCGACCAGACAAGCTCTGATATTGTTCTTAAAAAATGCCAAAGCTCATCCCTCCATTTCAAAATTGAACCCGGTCAATTGTTGACATCTTTTCGTTTCGCGCTTATGGAAAATTCAGTTTGCTCGGATGACGTTGAGGAATAGCCTGTCAAGACAGGCTGGTGCCAACCTAATCTGCGAAGTCCTTGGATCAAGGATTGAATAGATCTAACGTCTCCTGCACTGCCGGTTAGAGAAAGAGTACCTTGCCTATAAACCAATTTCTTGATCGTTAGCTGCGAGTCCAGTAAGTTTTGCACTTGCACTAAAATGTCGGCCACTTTTTCAGAATGGGCTTTTGTCATTTTCCAAGATCTCGTCAAGTCCATTTGGCGTCTTAATTGGGTTTCAAGTTCAGCACCTTGATGTGAAAGTTGCTGAACCCTATTCTGCTGAGCTGACATCTCTTGCCGCAGGAACACCCAACCGCTGTTTCCAAGCAGCAAGAGAGAAATTAAAGCAGCGCCTATTATTTGATACCTTTTTAGCATCTTCCCTGCCTTGCTGGGTTGTCTCCAAAGATTTAGGGACGCAGACTTTTGCAGAAGGATAATCCCATAGGCAATAACAGCTTCTGCAAAACCTTGATATTCTCCAAGAGCCCATAACCAGGTCTCAGGAACTGACTTAAATTTAGCCTGGGCTGCCGTGATGTGATCAGGAAGTGTTACACTCTTGACCAGGGATTCAAGACGTAAACCGCCGCTCCAAAGAAGACATTTCAACGTCATATCTGGATTTTGCGCCTTAAGATACAAGAGAAAGCTCCGAATTTCATTTTCCCATTCCTTTGAATATCCCTGAATATCTTGACTGCAAATCTCGGCGTCACCAAGAGCAACGTTTGTTTTTTTGGCAAACAGATTTCGCACTCTTTCAGGTATCTGCCCTCGAAAGAGTGCGAATTGAAATCCATTGGCCTCTTCACGAACGTAGAGAGTATCCTCATCAGGATTTAGTTCTAACCCCTGCCCTAATACGGCCCATGAGAAATTAACCCCGCCTACCCTTATTCCAGCCTGTTTAAAAATAGCGACATACTGTTCAAGAACTTCACGGCGGGAAGCTCCCAGCAAAATGGTGAGGCTCTTATGCTTTTCTTCCCCGAGGATCACGTAATCATAAAGAAGATCTGCACTGCTCGGTACTTCTTCAGCCACCAAAAGGGCTATGGCGGAATCTCTATAAGATTTCGCAAGCCAGGGGAGTTTATAGGAACGAATAAATCCTGTTTGCATGGGTATTGCTAAAAAGGCCAAGTATCCGTCACATGGGTTTTCCCTTTGATAATCCATTAAACAACCAAGCAGGGCGGCTTTATCACGGACAATCCCCTGTTCTATTACGCCCGTAATTTGAATTCGGTCAAACTTGACCGCTGCAGAGCTATGACTTTGGTTAAGTTTTGCAATCAGGGGAAGAGAAGCTTTAAAGACCCGAAGTTCACTGTCGGTTATTTCAAATACGACAAGCTTCTTGCGCATCAGTCACCTCCTGGGCTATTTAACCCATGCCCAATACAAATCAAAGATCCTCGGCCCCCACAATAAAGCCAGTACAGCACCTAAAGAAAGGTAGGGGCCAAAAGGAATTTGTTGACGAAAGCCCTTTTGACCTATGCCAAGAAACACTAGGCCAACAATTGCTCCCAGAAGGCTCGCGGAAAAGACGGCCAAAAAGATCCCCGGAAAACCCAAAAAAGCCCCTAAGGCAGCAACCAATTTAGCATCTCCCAGGCCCATACCCTGAGGATAAAATTTGGCTATCAGCCAAAAAAAACCTCCAGCCCCCAGGGAACTGAAAATACTCTCCCATCCTGACGGACTCCCCGGTATTAAAAAAGCCCCCACCAAACCCAGACCCCATAGGGGAATCGTCAAAACGTCGGGTAAACGGTATGTGTCTAAATCGATAAACGCTAAAGCAATCAAAACTGATATAAAAACCAGATTTAATAAAATTCGAGCCGGGTGAAGTCCCGTTAAGAAACCCGATGTACCCGTTAAGTAGAAAAAACAACCCGTAAGAAGTTCTACCATGGGATAGCGCCAAGGAACCTTAGCCTGACAACTTCGGCATCGGCCCCGTTGAATTAAATAGCTAATAATGGGAATAAGTTCCCAAGCTCGAAGAGCATGCCCGCATTTCGGACAATGCGAACCCGGTGAAACGATGGATTCCCCTTTCGGTACACGATATATGACAACATTTAAAAAGCTGCCGATGATAATGCCTAATACGCCGATCATCAAATTAATACCTATCAAAAAAGTTACCTCTTTTCTGAGTTTACCGACTTGAGTTAATAATTTAGATAATTAATTTGCCGATGTCCAAAGAACAGTCTTTAAATCGTCATCATATGCTCGAACTTCTGCCGCCAGACCGTCAGAAGACAAATAGATCATGATCGTTTTAATATCATTACTACTATCTGCCGGTTCTGGAATCGAATACTGGCTTTTATCGGAATCAACCGCTGTCAATTGGGCAACACCAAACCCTTTGTTGCCATCTGCCACTGTTTGTTGGGTTGTTGTTTTATCCAGTTTTCCGATATATTTCGGAATCAGCTCGCTGCAAACCACTTCACCCTCATCCGCCGTCAGTTCTCCATATTTCGGATACACTCCGTTTTCAACTTGAAGACGATCGAGAGCCGCTTTAACCTGATGCGCAGTCGCCACATCGGCCTTTTTTCGTGCCAAAGCCGTACTTGACGTCATTTTGGGAATGATCACAGCAGCTATAATACCCATTATTATGATGACTGCCATAACTTCGATGAGTGTAAATCCATTCTCCCGCTGAAAATCATTCATCGGTTTCATAGGTTTCATTGTTTCATCCTCCTACTCGGATATTTCCTTCCTCATCTAAAAAACTTCCCTTCCTTAGTTCCCATGTGAAAGCTTACTTCAGCTGAGAACTAAGATCAAAAATAGGAATCATTACTCCCCCGGCAACTAAACCAACCAGCCCGGCCATAACAAGAATCAAGGCCGGTCCAAGTATACGCGTAAATTGATCGAGCCTAAATTCCAGGTCCTTGCGCAACGAAAGCGCAATTTGCAAGAACATTTTATCTAAGTTCCCGCTTTCTTCGGCGACTGCGATCATCTCTGCCCCTTCTTTAGGAAAAATTCCGCTTTCAAACAACAAATCCGCCATGGGATTCCCTTGTTTAACGCTGAGCATAAGCCGCTCTGTCAAGGCCAACATTTCCATAGTTTGCAGCGTTCCAGCCGTTAGCCGCAGCCCTTCTAACAAGGGAATACCCGTCATTAAGAGGTGACCCAAGATACTGTTAAATTGAATTAAATCCCTGAGTCGAAATATCCTGCCAAGATAAGGAAAATGTCTGATCTTGTTGTTAAGGTAGTTCTGCCAATCCTTTGGTTTCCAAATTACGCAGATCAGCAGCATCATTACTGCCAGTCCCCCCATTACTTGTAACGTCAGAGGGAATTTTCGTCCGACAGCAAAAATGACTTGAGTCAATTCAGGCAACTCAACGTTCATGCTTGCAAAGAGCCTCTCATACATGGGAAGAACACCCATGGATAGACTGCAGAGTACAACAAAAACAGCCAGCAGTAAAAAGATGGGATAAGCTAGGGCAGCCTTTATTCTCTGCCGGAAGTTATCTTCTTGCTCTAATTCTGCAGCCACTTCACTCAAAACGTTTGCTAAATTTCCTGAATACTCTCCCGCTTTGATCATCGACAAGACATAAGCGTTCGGAGGCGATTTGAGCTGGAGAAGCGCTTCCCATAAATCACATCCGGCCGCTATAGAATTTTTGACACTTGACCACTGACTTTGCTCAAAGGTTAAATTCCCTTGAGACTGGGTCATAATCTCCAAAGCTTGGAGCAGAGGAATTCCGGCCTCTAATAATGAACTCAAGCGGTTTGCAAAATGACCCCATTGAGCGTTTGAACGAACGATGAACTCTGCTAACCAATTCTTATGTTTCTTAATCTTGACCGGTAAATATCCTTCCTTTTTCAACAGTGTTTGAACCTCGAAAGAGTCGTTTCCCAAGCAGCGTCCGCTTTGCAAAATTCCTTGAGCATCCACCGCTTTCCATTTAAACCAGCGTTTACTCATCTGTGGAGACTGTCAGGGGTTTGCAGTTTTTCCTGAGCGACTTCATAGGTTACCAATCCTTTTTGAACGAGGTCAAGAATGGCTTTATCCATTGTTTGCATACCCAATTTGCTATTTGTTTGAATTACAGTAGGAAGTTGATGAGTTTTTCCCTCCCGAATTAGACTTCGAACGGCAGGAGTTGCGAGCATAACCTCAATTGCTGCAACTCTTCCCCGATGATCTGCTCTGGGAAATAACTGTTGAGACAGAATTCCCTGTAATACAGCCGCTAGCTGCACTCGGATCTGTTGCTGTTGGTGGGGCGGGAAGACATCAATCATCCGATCTACCGATTGTGTAGCATCATTGGTATGCAATGTGCTAAAAACTAAATGTCCTGTTTCAGCTGCTGTCACAGCCGTGGCGATTGTTTCAAGATCTCTCATTTCACCCACTAAAATCACATCGGGATCTTGCCGCAAAACTGACCGCAGAGCATTAGCAAAAGAATTTGTATCGCAGCCAATCTCACGTTGGTTCACTAAACTTAATTGGTGCTTATGCAGATACTCAATCGGGTCTTCAATAGTCATAATGTGACAAGCTCTCGTCCGGTTAATAAAATCAATCAGTGAGGCAAGGGTTGTAGATTTACCGCTCCCGGTAGGACCTGTCACAAGCACCAAACCTTTGGGCAGCCTAGCTAAATCAAGGCTCACATCTGGGAGGCCAAGGCTTTCCGGAGTGGGAATATCGTAGGGAATTAAGCGAATAACGACCCCAATAGATCCTCTTTGGCGAAAGACGTTGACCCGATAACGCCCAACCTGCGGTAAACTGTAGGATAAATCCAATTCTCCCAATTCAGCAAATCGTTTTCGCTGGATTTCATTCATCAGGGAAAGGGCAAAGGTTTCTAAATCGACCTGAGACAGCTTGTCCATGGGCAAAGGTACTAATGAACCATCCACCCTGAGGACAGGAGGACTCTCTACCGTTAAATGGATGTCAGAGGCTTTTCTTTCTGCTGCATTAAGAAATAATTCTTCCATCGAAAGCATATTGTTCTCTCCTCTTAGCGTTCTATCTCAGACGTTGTAAAAAGCATCTCTTCAATGGTGGTTAAACCTTGGGTGACTTTCAAAAGACCATCTTCATAAATCGTTAACATCCCTGAAAGTACTGCTTGTCGTTCAATATCCCTGGAATTATGCCGCGTAAGTACTAATTCCTTAATTTCCTGATTATAGAGCAAAAACTCATGAACCCCGATCCTTCCTTTAAAGCCTGTACCAAAGCATTTATTACAGCCCCGAGAGCGATACAATTGATTTATTGGCGTTGGTAAACGGAGAGCTCTTTTCTCCACCTCAGAAATGTTATAACCTTTTTTGCAAGAGTTACATAAGCGCCGCACCAAGCGTTGAGATAAGATTCCCCTTACAGCAGACGCTAAAAGATAAGGCTCAATTCCCATGTCTAAAAGGCGTTCTAAAGCCTCGGCCGCCGTATTCGTATGCAGTGTTGACAACACTAAGTGACCCGTGAGGGAAGCCGTGATCGCTATACGGGCGGTTTCTTCATCGCGAATTTCGCCAATCATAATCACGTCGGGATCCTGACGCAGGATATGCCTCAAACCGACGGCGAAAGTCAGTCCTGCCGGCAAGTTTACCTGAACCTGATTAATTCCCGGAAGCTGATATTCTACGGGCTCTTCAATCGAAATAATGTTTTGCTCCTCGGCATTTAACTCGCGAAGAAGTGCATAAAGGGTCGTCGTTTTGCCGCTCCCCGTCGGTCCAACGACTAAAATTAAACCATTGGTATGCTTTAATAGCCCTTGAACCCCTGCTTTGACCTCCGGACGCATGCCCAACTCTTCCAGAGAACGTTGGGCCATTTCAGGATTTAAGACGCGAACGACAATTTTCTCTCCGTAGACCGTCGGTAGGGAAGACATGCGCAGATCTACCTGCCGCGTGCCAACGCTAAAGGTCATTCGTCCGTCTTGGGGAATCCGCCGTTCTGCAACATCCATATTGGCCATTACTTTTAGTGAGGATATAATCGTGCGCGCTGTTGACGCAGAAAGGATATGTTTTTTAAGTAGTTTACCGTCAATACGATAACGGACAACAAAATCCTTCTGACGTGGTTCCCAATGAATATCGCTAACCTCTTCGATCACCGCCTCCTGAAGCACTGAATAAACAAATCTTAGCGTTGGGGCGTCTTCTTCCCAATTGTTGAATTCTCCTGCTGCTTTTTCCGTAATCGTTTCATTATCCGTCTGTCCCATTAAATACGTCATTTGAGCCACAGATTGTTCAACAGTAAGATACTGGCGAATGGCGGCTTTAATTTCTTTCTCTCGAACATAAACCGGAGCAACGTCCATGCCGGTAATGATACGAACAGTACGGAGAGCCCCTTCATCCGTCGGGTCTGCCATTGCGACCATTAAGCTTTTCCCTTGAAGCTGATAAGGAATAAGGGTATAACGTCGTGCTATTTCTTCAGGAATTAAATTAACAGCCTCAGGGTCAACTACGACTTGAGTCATAGAAATCTCTGGTATACCCAAGTATCGGCGCAAATCGTCATTTAAAGTTTCCCGGGATAGGACGTTTTTCTTAAGAAGCTCTTCACTGTTGCTGTTATCGATAGCTTTGTTTGCTGAAAAAGAATCAAATTTCCTTGGGCCCCTGAGATATCGAACAAATTCCATTGCGTGTTTCATAATTACTGATGTAACTCCTGATAACTTTTAACAATCCATTTCCCAGTTTCCTCTTGCAGGATTTCCTCAATTCTACGGACAGCTAAACCTGAACGCCCTTCGGAGATGACTTTATAGTCATCTCCGCTGCTCTCGATGAAGATAGCTGCCTGCCCCATGTCAAATACTACCTCTCCACGGCGCAGTCCAAAATCAGACAGCAAATGAGCCTTCGCCCATTCGATTCCTCCTTCAGCCATATAAAGCGCCTGTCGGCTCTGGGTCTCTCTCCTGACCATTCTCTTTCCTAAATTCGCCTTCAAATACACTTCCATTCCCAATCCCGAAAAGGAAGCTAAAAGCAAAAGGATAAGAGGACTTACGAAGCCTCTGGAGCAACACTTTGTGAAGATGTGCTGGGATAAACACGCTGGCGGACAACTTGTTTCCACGTGACACTCTGCTTGTCGACAGTCACCTTTAGAACTATTTCCCACAATCCCGGCTCCACCTCCACGCTTTCCCAACCGGTCAAGAAGCTTGCAATTGGCTGAGATACACCCATATGCTTCCAATACAGATCCCTTATTCCATCGGAATCCAAATCAGCTACAAAATAGGAATCGACAATTTGTAAGGGATTCTCATCCTCAATAATTGACGAGATGAGCTTCAATTCACAAGTTTCTTTGACCCATTGGACAGATTTTGCCCGCCGAATCTCATCACTCACTGTTTTACCGGCAGTCAAAAGAGCATATTGGGCCTCCAACTGACCTTTTAGAGTGCGTGCTCCTTTCCACATACCTTCCAAAAGGTTTAAGGCACTAATTAAAACTATTCCGGCAATCAGTAATCCGCTCAATACCTCCAAAAGAGTGAACCCGTTTTTGTTTTTCACGTCATTCAACCTCAAATAAACTCTCTATTTGGTAGTATTCTGAAGTTCCTCTTTCAATCCAGTGTACATTCACCTTAACTCTCAATAATTGGGGGATATCATCCCAGTTGGAATCGATCCGCCACTGAAAGTTTCCTTCATTTCCCTCTACTATTCCTCCTGGCAGGCAACGCTGTGCATCGATATTGTCTCTCCAGCTTTGAGCCGCTAACTGCTCCATCTTCTTTTGAGCTAGATTTGCGGCTTCCATTAGGGATAAGGACTGATGCGCTTCGACTAAGGCTCTTTCGTATAATCCATACAGAGCGGCAAACCCTAAAGAAAAAAGGAAGACTGCCAATAAAACATCCAACAAAATATAACCCTGAAAATATCGATAATCTCTCGTCTTACCACCTTCCCGGTATTTATGTTTTCCCTTCTTTAGCTTTTCTTGTTACTTCATTATCAACCTTCCTTCTCCCGATAGTCTGGAAACTCTCTTTTTTTGTACTCGACTGCTAATTAATCGTTATCTTTTAAAACCTTACGTGTTTCATTCACTTATTATTGATCATCAATTATTGATAGTTATGACCTGCCCCAAGTTGTCAATTTGATAGCCCACCTTAGGGTCAAAAGGGTTTACGGGGATTTCAGGCAAATACGGTCCTCTCCATCCCTTTATATCATCAGGCAAATTGACTAAATCAGAAACACTGACGGGAAAGGTTCCGATATCAATTCGATATAACTGAGCGGCACCTTCGATTTCTTCGCGATTAGCCAGATCGGCCTCTAATCTTACAGAGTTAGAAGACGAATAGAAGTGAGGAACAGCTGTACCTAAAAGAACTCCCATTAAACAAAGAACAATCATAAGTTCCCAAAGGGTAAAACCCATTTGTACATTCTTCACTCTTTTTAGTGTCATAATTCTATTCAAAGTTATTCGTCTCCTCAGATCGAGGATTACCTCGATTTTCCTTTAAACTTCTCTATCTATTTTAAAACTCCTTTTGACGTCGACACATCTTTATTCATTATATGTTTATTAACGGTTCTTTTTCATTTTCCAACGACATCTTCAGTTTAGCTCCACATTTTAGCAAGAAAAAACAAAAAGATCCGACTGGAAATTAATATCCGAGCCGAATCTTCAAAGCCGCGAAGCTAATTAAGTTTTATTCACGTGTGTGGTCTAATTGTTTTCCACAATAATTTTATGCCAAGCCGCCAGAATCTCGTCATCCGTACAATCCTCAGAAACCACTGACTTCCCGATTCCTTGGGGAAGAACAAGAATTTTGCGGCCACCCTGATTTTTCTTGTCTGTTTGCATTCGCCGCAACAAAGATTGAGGGTCTTGCTTTTCAATCGACGTCGGCAGGTCATAACGTTGAAGCAGCTGTTTAATTCTTTCAACCTCTGTCAGAGTGAGAAATCCCTTAGCACTGGCTAGATAAGCCGCGGCAACGATACCTATGCTGACTCCCTGGCCATGAGTCACGCCGCGATAATTCATTTCCGTTTCCAGAGCATGTCCAAAAGTATGGCCTAAATTCAACAAACGGCGAATGCCTTGTTCCCGTTCATCTTGAGATACAATTCTGACTTTAATTGAAGCGGACCGTGTTACCATCTCACGCCAAATTGCAGGATCTCGCTGCCTGATACTATCGACCTGAGTCTCATAAAAAACAAAAAGATCCTCATCATCTATCAAAGCATGTTTAATACTTTCCGCCAAGCCATTTTCAACTTCATTCCAAGGCAAACTATTTAACGTCGAAAAATCTGTCCAGACAGCAAGCGGCGGATAAAAAGCCCCCAGAATATTTTTTCCCGCCGGATGATTGACGGCAACTTTACCGCCAATGCTGCTGTCTACCTGAGCTAATAACGTTGTAGGAACTTGAAGGAAACGAACACCTCGCATGAATGCGCTGGCAAAGAAACCGGCTAAATCTCCGATAACCCCGCCGCCTAAGGCAATAACTAACGTTTTCCGATCTGCGCCGCAGTCCAGAGCAGCTGTTGTCAGCCGGCTCAGACGTTCCAGAGACTTTTCCTCTTCCCCTTCCGGTACGGTTAACAAATCAACGCGGTAATCCTCCAGCCCCTTCAGAAGCCGCTCCAGATAAAGATCTGAGACCTTCTTGTGTGAGATGACAAGAATATGTTGGATTTTATCGGACAGAGAATGCAAATTATCTCCCAACTCTTCCAACGCAGCTCCTAAATAAACCGGATATCTTTGTTTCGCTGCAACCTCAATTTTTTCTGGTAAACTCATGGACAGCCATCCTTCCCAGGTGAGCCAGGATTTCGCCCACCACTTCCTCAATAGTTCTAAATGTTGTATCAACGGTAAAATCGGCCTTTTCGTAAAATGGCTGCCGTTCCAGAAATAATCTTTCAATTTCGTCATGAGTACTTCTGAGAAGCGGGCGGTCATTTTTATGGCCGATTCGATCGAGAATCACGTCCAGCGAGGCGTACAAACTGACGATAACTCCGTTTTCCGCCAAAACACCCCAATTTGACGAATTCAATACTGTCCCCCCGCCGGTAGCTATAACAAGTTCATCCTCCTGAGCCAGTCGTGCGACGACGATCCTTTCTTCAGATCGAAAGCGGGTCTCTCCATAACGCCGAAAGATTTCACTCACACTTAATTCTGTTACTTCTCCGATTTCAGCATCCGTATCGACAAAATTCCATGCCAGTGCCTGGGCTAAGCGCCGGCCAACTGTACTTTTGCCGGTTCCCATAAATCCAATGAGAACGATGTTCCTCATGGAGCTTCTTCCTCTCTCCCTGTAATTTTAAATATTCTTTAGATATTCTTGATAAGTCTGCCAAGAGGCTTCTAACTCTGGAAAACTGTCTGCGGGAAATTTTTCCAAAATTGCTTCTGCTATGACCCAAGCAACAACATGTTCCAAAACCACCAAAGCGGCCGGAACTGCACAAACATCAGAGCGCTCCACACTTGCTTTGACGATTTCCTTTGTTTCAAGATGAACAGAATTCAGCGGTTTATAAAGAGTAGGAATTGGTTTCATGACAGCGTGGAGAACAATCGCCTCTCCGTTGCTCATCCCTCCCTCAATTCCTCCGGCATGATTTGACTCCCTGTAGAACCCTTGACCCGGCCGATATCCTATTGGATCATGTACCAAGGAACCCATTTTTTCTCCGGCATCAAAACCTATACCAAAAGAGACTCCTTTAATAGCTTGTACAGAAAGAACAGCTTGAGCTAATCTTCCATCGAGTTTACGATCCCATTGTACATGAGAACCTAGTCCTGCCGGAAGATGAAGAACTTGGACTTCTAACAAGCCTCCTAAGGATTCTCCTTCCTCACGAGCTGCCCGAAGACGTTCCCCCATTCGGCGTTCGGCCACAGGGTCTCCCACCGACCACTCTGATTGCTGAACACGCTGCCAATACTCAGCATCCTCTGATAATTCAGCATGAACACCACTAACAGCGGTCACCCGCCCCCTAATTTCCACTCCTAATTGGGACAAGCCTTGCCTTACAATACTCCCGATTGCCACTCTCATTGCCGTTTCGCGAGCGCTCGCCCTTTCCAGGATGTTCCTTACTTCTGTACGATATTTTAAAGCCCCTGTCAAATCTGCATGACCTGGACGAGGAGTCATCACTCTTCGGCTTTCTAAATCTGCCTTTTCCTCCCAGGTCATGATTTTCTCCCAGTTTTCCCAATCCCGGTTCAAAATTTCCATAGCCAGAGGAGCGCCGGTGCTCAATCCGCCCCGTACTCCAGAAATAAAATGGACTTGATCCTGTTCAATAGCCATCCGTCCCCCGCGTCCCGGACCTTGCTGCCGTTCTTTCAAAGCCCGATCGACTATTTCTTTGGAAATCTTCATACCTGAGGGAAGTCCTTCAATTATCCCTATCAACTTTTGACCATGAGATTCCCCTGCGGTTAAAAAACGCACTCTAATCCCTTCCCTCTGCTAAAGTAAAAAATTTGCTAAATATATATTAATATAGAGAATGTCACTCAAAATAAAAAATTTTAGTTGAACGAGTTCACTTTTCTCGAATTCTCATCCCTACAGGGGCAACGACAACACTTCGGCACTCTCCAAAAGAGTTAGTTAAAATAATAGTTGTTCCTGCGCTTCTGCCAGAAGCATTAAATAAAAGATTGTCCGGCTGTCCGAGAAATCGGATGCCCTTCAGCAAAGAAATATCTTTGATTCTAGTCCCCTCTTTGAAAATCTGATAATGATGTTCTCCTTGAGTGTAAAACTTAACTTGATACCAATCATTTTCAGCCAAAGCAGCCTGTCGGGCATCCCGAATCTCTTCTAATAATTGAGTTGTCACAAGGGATAGTCGATCCTGCTCCCATCGATTGGGAAGCTTGACGAGCAGTGCATAGCCCGCTCCCGCCAAGAGTGTCAATACCAACAACATTTCCAGAAGGGTAAATCCGTACTCTTTGTCCCCTGTCTGTGACATGGCTCTCTTCCTTTTGTTTTTTTATAACCACTCCCGCTGCTGCATCTGATCTTGCAGGCCTTTACGCATAACCTCAATTGGCGCCTGTCCGCCCAGCCAAAATTCCCAAGCCAAAGCTCCTTGATGGAGAAGCATGCCGGTTCCATCTAAGACACGACATCCCAACTTTTTAGCTTCTTGCAGAAATGAAGTTCCCTGAACGGTTACGATAATATCAACGGCCAATGCCTTTGGGCAAATACCTTCCAGTGAAAAGGAAAATGGTTCCCCACGTAAGCCCAAGGAGGTTGTCTGAACTAATAGGTCAACGTCCTCCAGCCAATCTCCCGGCTTAAATTCGCCAAAACTTCCCCTACCACCTTTAGAATCCAGAATTCTAACTAGCTCTGCCGCTTTTTCAGGTGTTCGATTAAGAATATGTACGTGCATACCTTTGGCTGCGAGAGCTAAAGCGATCCCTTTCGAAGCGCCTCCGGCACCTAGAACAACTGCCCTTTTGTCCGTAAATTCCCCAAGCTCACTCTCGATGGAACAGATAAATCCGTCCCCATCCGTATTATGACCTATCTTTTCCCCATCAAGAATCTTTACGGTGTTCACGGCACCGGCTCGCTTTGCCTGGGGCGTAAGGGTATCGAGATACGGAATAATAGTCTCCTTATGAGGAAGTGTAACATTCCAGCCGCTAAAACCTAAGGCACACAAACCTTTGACAGCTTCAGCCAAACGATCAGGGGGCACTTGAAAACGATGGTATTGCGCATCAATACCCAGATATTTATAGCCCGCATTATGCATTGCCGGCGAATAAGAATGCCCAATGGGGTTCCCAATCACAGCAAAATGTTTTTCCATAACATCCATCCCTTATCAACGATTAAATTATTGTTGACAATGAGTCACCACAATAGAGAAAAAGGAATGGCTGACCCATTCCCTTGTTGTTATAGTTCTTAATGTATTTTGGGACTATACGGTTTGGCAGGGGCAAAATGTTTCATCAGCCAAACAAGGACCTTTTCCATCCGCCGCATAATCCGCGTTCCAATAAATTCGCGATCGTTAATGGGGGTCACGAGAATCGTATAGAGGCCGAGCCGATTTCCGCCTAGAATATCTGTGAATAACTGATCGCCTATAACAGCTGTGTCATTCTGCCCTGTACCTAACAATTCCAATCCCGCACGGAAAGCCCTTCTGCGCGGCTTTGTCGCTCCAAAAACAAAAGGAATCCCTAACCGTTCCGCAACAACTGCCACGCGTTGTCGCTTCTTATTATTCGATACGACGCAGGCAGAAATGCCGGCCGCCTTGACTTTGATAAACCACTCTCTAACCTTTGGACCCACTTCGACATCATTCCAAGGTGTCATAGTATTGTCTAAATCGATAATGAGCCCCTTAATTCCATCTCGAACAAGTTGCTCAACAACAATGAGATCTATGGAAGGAGCTTGAAGTGTTGGTCGAAAATAGTCAAACATTGAACCCTCCAAGTATAGAACTTTTCATAATTATACCTTAGGTAACACGCTTCAAGCAAGTCAAGAGGGTATTAATTTGAGGTTGTATTAGTGTATAACTTTTCGCAAATCCGTTCTAATCCACTCAGATCGTGCCAATTATGAATAAGAACATACCAGTTAGGTACAATACTTTTGTAGAAAATGGATTTCCTTTGCACGTTTTGGCACCAAACGAATGAGGAAATGAGCTATTCCTGAGTGAATCAAAGTACTAAAATTCTTCAGATTATAATCTTGGTTTTATTCAGATTAATTTCAGGAAGACCCTTTATAGTTATTACTAAGGCACATAACATTGATTGTTTAAAATCTTTTAAGGAAGTGAGTTAATTGAATTGTAAACCATCATTAAAAATAGCTCTTGATTTTACTATGATCATTATTTACTTACTTTTATTAAATCCTTTTGATACTGGACTGGTTTTCCACGAATTTGCAGGAAGAAAATCACAGAAACAGTGATCAATTTAATGATAGGACATTTCAGAGCCATCGTCATAGAGGCTTTCATGGAACAGGCTTCCGAGCATAAGCTGATCCATTGTAGTTCGTACGAAGGCGGCATCGTTAAACAAGGAGCTGCTGCAAAACAGCTAGCGAAAGAAATATGCACACGGAAAATTAGCCTGAGAGGACGCGTTTTGACACATCATTACGCCTTTTAGGCTTTTTTTACCTTATACTTAAAAACGCTTAAGCAAATACCATTGCAGATTGTGCAACAGTAACAACCTTTGCAATTTTTACATACTAGTTATGGATTAACGTATTTTGGCTAAAGGTTTCAAATTATGTTGTAATTTGTTAAAATTTGTCTTATAATATAAGAAATGTTCTGATTTTCTCGAAATCAACATATTGTGTATTTAGGGCAAATTGTTCGAAAGAGCGAGACGCAAAGCTAAAGGGTCTAACTTCCATCGGGAATATGACAGCCTAGCTGCAAACTAAGAAGTGTAAGCAGCCTTTTGTTGCTTACATTTTTAATTTCAGAAGCCGTTATTTTGGCTTATTGGGTCATATAAGTATCATAATTCCAATACATATGTTAGGAAAACTATGGAAAGAGAGATGGATTTGCTTGAGTCAAGGTTCTTTACTAATCGTTGATGACAATCTTGGAATTCGAAGTCTCCTGAATGCTCTTTTTTCTTCGAAAGGGTACACCGTATCGACTGCTACTTCAGGAATCGAAGCATTGTCATTGGCGAAAGAGCAGTTGCCCGACCTAATAATATCCGACATCAAGATGCCTGGTCTGAATGGCTTAGAGCTTCGCGAACAATTACATCGTTACAATCCGAACATTCGAGTCATTTTAATGTCTGCTTATACGGATCAACAAGAGATCAATGAAATACTTCATAATGGCGGTATCGATTATGTCATGACTAAGCCATTTGATTTGGAAGAGCTCAGCATTGCAGTTGATAACTTATTATTGAACGAACATCGTCAGTAAGGTTGACCATAGCTAAAGCCCTCATCTGTGAGGGCTTTAGCTATGCACGCTCTGCGCTTATAAATTTATTTCGCACAAAGTTTTTTGCTGTCTCTGTTGAAATCAATAATTACATTTGTATTTTTCTCGACGGGATCTGGAAGCAAAGCGTACCCAAGAGTCATTTCCATTAAACTCTTGCATGTTTTCCTTTGCGTCCCTGTACAGCCTATATCTGCTAATTCCTTTGCGCTTAGCTTTATACCCAGAGCCGCAGCATCACAATAATAATACGAACCGTTAACATTCATCCCTTCATTAATATATGGACACATTTTAAATTCCCCCTTTGAAATATAACTTAATAAGCGTTTAGGTTGCTTATAAGTACCAAAAGAAAACACTTTGTCACATAATTCACAATTATAATTATTATTTGTGATTGTGAATACTATCACTAAAGATACTATACCATATATTTGTCTTGAAGTCACTATTATTTTGCCGAACCTCAAGTATTCCCCGCTTAATTTACCTCGAAAGGATCATCCAGCCCAACCATCAAGAAGTTTCAACCAGGTTCTGCTTCATCTTAGACTCCCGTTTGCCAGCAAGTAGGTAAAAATAATTACTGTCAGCATTAAGAACCCCCTAGACAAACATCTAATGTCCAGGGGGTTCTTATTATTATCTCGCTTATAACCTACTTCTTAACATCTAGTGACTTTATCCAGTTTTTAAGACCCCCACTTCTATAGATGGGGGTGGGTCCTTCGTTAACTTCAGGTAGGGTAGAGTCCTCCTTCGCCGCTAAGTATTCCTATTGGGAAAGGCGGCTCGGCAATAATGTCCACTGGACATTATTGTATCTGAAGCCCCGATGTTCAGCTTTAGCGTAAGCGAGTTCACTCCGGCTTACTACTTCCTTCGACAATATTCACCTTTTCTCCCTCATTTAAAAAGCTCTGTCCTTCTGTAACTACCTCCATACCCTTTGTGATATTTCCTTTGACTTCCGTATTTTTATTATCAGAAATACCAACCGTTACAGCTATTTTCTTAACTTTTCCATTAACAACTGCATAAAGATAATTTACATTATTCTCTATGTTGAGGGCTTCATTAGGAACGAGCAATATATTACTTTCTGTTTCAGCCGGCAGCGATATTTTAATAAACATACCTGCAGTTAAACCGCTCTGTGAATTATCAATTTTTACTTTCACTAAATACGAATTGTCCTTCGCATCCGAGTTAGGGCTGATCGTAGCAATGACTCCCGAGACCTTTTTGTCCTTCATGGCATTTATGCTCACAGGTACAGTTTGGTCTACCTTTATTTTACCTATAACAATATCCGGAACACTAATTTCGGCCACCATACTGTTGGAATCAATAACCGTAACCGAACCTGATTGGCTGCTGACCATTCCTCCGACTTTAACGTCTTTAGCAGAAACTACTCCCGAGATAGGGGATACTACGGTTAGATTATCAAGCTGGATCTGAGCTGCATTGACACTTGCTTTCGCTTGTTCTACTTGTGCTTCTGCTGCTGACACTGCTAAATCATCTTGAGCAGCCTTTAACTCAATAGCAGCATTATCATATTTTGTTTTGGCGCTGTCTAAATCCTGTTTAGAAACCGCTCCCCCATCATATAAAGCTTTGGCATTATTATAATCATTTTGGGCATCGTTATAACTGATTTGGGATTTCTCTAAGGTTTGTTGTGAAGTCAAGCGTGTTTTTGCTAAGTTTTCCTCTGCCACGGCTAAGGCCTGCTGTTGTATTTGCAGCTGAGCTTGAAGATCCGACGCATCAATCGTAAAGAGAACCTGTCCGCTGGTTACCTTAGAACCAATATCAACATTTAAACTTGAAACTCTTCCACCAGTCTTGGGAAAAACCTGTACTTCCTGGGCAGGATCAAATTTACTGGCGTAATCAACCATAGTCGACAAAGAACCAACGGCGACCTTTTGAGTTTTAACATTTTTTACAGTAACTGCTGGGGCTTCAACTTTTCTATGCTTTAAAGCATAATTCCCCCCCAAAGCAGCGGCTATTATCAGAAGACCGATAATTATAGTTCGTTTCTTAATCTGCCTGATCCTACTTAGATTAAATTTCAATTTGTGGAACCTCCCCGGCATTTATTGTTTTTCTTTTCTTTGAAATACGATGCTTTAGATCGTCCATTAAAGTATAAACTACCGGCAAAATAATGGGCGAAAGGAGCGTAGACATGACCATGCCTCCGATGATTACAATAGCCATACTCTTTTTCATCTCGCTTCCTTCACCTATGGAAAGAGCAACAGGCAGCATGGAAACAATCATGGTTGCACTCGTCATAATAATTGGTCTTAGTCTTGTTGTGCCCGATTCAATCAGGGCTTCTTTTAAGCTCATACCTTTGTGCATTAAGGTGTTAGTATAGTCTATTAACAATGTTCCGTTTTTGGATGACAGCCCCTCCAGCATAATCAAACCGATAAAAGACATCATATTTAATGTTTGCCCGGTTAAGGCCAGCAAAGGAAGCGCTCCGATAATAGCACAGGGAAGAGAAACCATTCTGATTGCCGGGGTCAAAAACGATTCATAGAGAACTACTAAGATCATATATACCAGCGCCAAGGAAGCACCTAAGGCTAAGCCAAGAGAGCTGAAGGAATCGGCCATATTCTTCTGACTTGCGCCATAGCTTATGGTATATCCTGAGGGCAAGGTTACAGAACTAAGTTTTGCTTGAATATCCCTGGTGACCTCACCAAGAACTCTTCCTTGAAGGTTAGCATCAACGGTAACAACGTCTTGCTTATCCTCTCTGGACAGAGATGGTTCACTCTCTCCTCTCACAACTGCTGCGACTTGGCTTAAAGGAATTTGTACTCCTGCCTGATTGGTAATCTTTATGGATTTGATGTCATCGACATTTTTTATTTGTCCATCCATAAATTTAAGTGTTATATCATTCTCCGAGTTATTGGACCTGTAGACTCCCACTTTTGTACCCTGCAAGGCCATCCTGATCGTGCTGCCTACATCCGAGGTGGAAATTCCCGCCTGTGCGGCAGCTAAACTGTCCATCGTTACTCTTAATTCGCTGCTTTTGACATCGGCACTATTACCAACATCTATAACACCGGGAACCGATTTGACGATAGTTTCAACTTGTTTGGACAGAGTCGCAAGGGTAGCCTGATCATCCCCTTTAATGCTGATTGAAATAGGCTTCGATGCTCCGCCTCCGCTTTGGGATTCTTCAACATTAAAATCCACTCCGGTCATGCTTTTTCCAAAAGTGCGAACCTCACCGGCAACTTGACTTTGAGTTTTTTGGCGAGAGTTTTTAGGGACTAAATTAACATATATCTGGGCGACTGATTTGTCCGTGTTCGATTGCCCACTTTGACCGATCATTGAAAAATAACTTTTTACCTCTTTTGTATTGTGCAAATAGTTTTCCAGCTGAGCGACCTTGCTGCTGGTCTGCTCCAAAGTCGACCCCGGAGCGAGCTCCATATTAACGGTAAAACTGCTTTGATCGGTAGTCGGTACAAATTCCGTTTTCAATATTCCCATAGGAACAAGAGCAATACTTAAGATTACCCCTGCAATTCCTAAAATCAGTACTCTTTTTCTGTGTTCAAGCGCCCAGACGAGTGTTTCTCGATATTTTTGGGTGACTTTACCAAAAAGGCTGTCCTTTTTATATTCGGGAGTCACTTGCTTTTTCTCTGTTTTTAATAACCTTGACGAAAGCATTGGCGTAATCGTAAAGGATACCAAAAGAGAGAATAACGTAGCTACAACTATCGTCAAGCCAAATTCTTTGAAATACTGGCCAATCATCCCTGACATCATGGATATAGGAGCAAAGATAACAATATCACAGAGACTGATAGCTATGGCAGCCATTCCAACTTCCATTCGGCCATCAATTGCCGCTCGAACCAGCCCTTTACCCATCGTCAGATGTCTTTGAATACTTTCGATTACAACGATAGAATCATCAACCAGAGTACCGACAACTAGAGATAATCCCATTAAAGACATCATATTCAACGTAAAATTAAGCTTATACATCATGAAAAAGGTAGCAATCAGGGAGGTCGGTATGGCAACCAAAACTACCAAGGACGATCTGAAACTGCGGAAAAACGCAAACAACACCAAAGCCGTAACGATAATTCCTTCAATAAGGTTGTGTTTTACCTCCGTTAAGGAGTCTGTAATAAATGTAGTCGTGTCAAAGGCGGTATCCATCTGTATTCCCGCGGGAATGGTCTTTTTGATGGTCTCTAATTCGTTTTTTACGCTATTAGCTACTTCAACGACATTGGCATCACTTTGTTTGCCTACAATTATTGTCATTGTTTTCTGGCCATTGAACCGTGCCAATGAAGTTGCTTCCGGTTCTTCAAGACTAATTTGGGCAATATTGCCCAGACGTACGGTTCCTCCATTTGCCGTAGGAACCATCAAATTTTGGGCATCCTCGATATTCTGGAATTGTCCGATAACTCTAACGGATTGATCAACATTATCCTGCTTTAGCTCTCCGCCAGGAATGTTTATATTTACAGAATTTAATTTGTTGATTAATGTGTTAACGGTTATGCCATAATACTCCACAGCAGATTTATCGAGTTTAATCATTAACTCTTTCTTTTCTCCGCCGCTGATCGTAACATTACCTACTCCCGGGATTTTCTCTATTTTTTGTTTGATAATATCTGATTCATTATAAAGCTCGTCACTGCCGACCTTATCTCCTTTGACAGAAAGCAGCAAGATTGGAATTGCGTTGGTGTCCATCTTAAATAAAACAGGTTTATCGGCATTTGCCGGGAGAGTATTGGAAATACCATCAATAGCTTTTTGGACATCCAAATAAGCAGTATTCATGTCCGCAGACATTTTAAAAGTAACTGTGACAGTTCCATATCCCTCTTTAGCCGTGGAATTTATTGTGTCTACCCCGCTTATGCCTGAGACAGCATCTTCAATCGGCTTGATAATATCTTTTCTGATGTCCTCAGCATTTGCACCGCTGTAGGTTGTTGTGACTGATATAACCGGAATATTCATCGAAGGCAGTAAATTGGCGCCCATATTGGTATAACCAATTATTCCTAACGCCACTAATAATACGACGACCATCCACATCGCCGCTGGTTTTTTAACCGATATCTCTGTTAAATTCATCTTTTTCTTCCTTATTCATTTCAAATTTAGTAACTGACAAGTTTACGCTCTCTTCCAAAATAGGCAAATTAAATAATCTGACTACTAGGTTAAGTACTCAACTAATTGCCTCGCCCTACTTATTTGTCATAAAGAATGTGCCAAATTTCATTTATCCCCTGAAAATGCCCCTATTTAAGAACTTATAAAACCTACTCGAAACGTTTATCCAGGTTATTAAAAAACAAAATCATCAGCTGATGAATCAAGTATCTTGTTGCTACATCCTCCTCGGATTTTCTCAATATTAGAAATAAACCATCAATAAACGTTGAAGCAATAACACAAAAAATAAAAGGATCTTTAACTTCAATTCCTTTTTTTCGCAATTCAGGCCATAAACTTTCTCTTATACTTTTTCCTGCGAGCCTAGTTATCTCTTCCTTGAAACTCGCATACTTTGTCCCTTTGCTTCTATCGACCATAATTAATAACTGGATTTTATACTCTTTCATAACTTCCATAATGTAATTAACGATTTCTTCAAACGAATATATCTCTTGCTTATGTACTTCCATCCCTAAAAAACATTGATATACCGGCTCTACTATTTCATTGAACAGGTCTTCCTTGTTTTTAAAGTATCTGTAGACATTGCCTATAGCTACCCCAGCGTTATTAGCTATAGTTCTCATTGACGCATGTAAAAACCCCCTATCTTGAAATTCTTTCATTGCCTCCATGATTATCCTGTTTCGAACTTCATCTTTAAGGTATTGCATAAATGAACCTCTTTTCACTATTCCGCTAAAGTATAACACAAAATTCACAAATAGTAAAAGCTATA
Organism: Desulfosporosinus sp. FKB; assembly: GCF_002196705.1. GTDB lineage: Bacteria > Bacillota > Desulfitobacteriia > Desulfitobacteriales > Desulfitobacteriaceae > Desulfosporosinus. Next base: position 9,847 of record NZ_NADJ01000032.1, on the reverse strand, counting down.
TTCCTATGATTTGTCTATTCTATTTCGTAATAATGTTTAATCTAACGTCTTTGGGAAAGCAAGGTCATTTTTAACAGCCATTAATCACTGGTAGTGTTTTGGCAAGGATTAAGGCGTGTGTCCAATGGCTGAATTTAAAAAAAGATGCCCCTGCGCCAAGTTGAATGGCACTTGCGCCATCGCCAACGATATAACCTTCGATCAATTGGACACTGCAGCAAAATGCTATTGTAATATTTAATGGTCGTTTCCCCTTATTTAGGCTAATTGTATCCCTAATGTCTCTAAGTCCACATACACGTATTTTCAACAATTAACATATTATGTAATAAATGCGATCCTATTCTATAATTTTCTACATTTTTAGGCCTTAACTCCCTTGATTTTCGTATTGTTTAAATTTATACTTATATTATTCACTGGTATTAAACAGTTAACCAAATAAATTTCAAGGTTAACGCTATTAAAATATGTTATCGAGAGGAGCGTAATAACGCTCTATACGACTATTTCATTGATTTACAAAGGAATCCATTTGGGAATAACCCCTAAATCAATATTATTTTAAACAATGCAGATATTTGAACTATAAGGAGTGACAATTATGAGGACGAATGCATCATTACATCATAAACAAGGCTATTATTGGGTCGTAGTGGGTACAGTGTGTATTGGTGCATTTATGGCTGCCTTGGACGCAAGTATCATCAATGTTGCTATGCCTACTTTAAGTAAAAGTTTTGCGGTAAGTATGGACAGCGTTGAATGGGTTTCAATTGCTTATCTTTTAACGTTAACATCACTGCTTACCTTATTAGGCAGTTTATCAGATAGGTTAGGAAGAAAAAAGTTTTACACCATTGGCTTTGCAATTTTTGGTTTAGGCTCAGGATTATGCGGACTCGTTTCAACCATGCCTTTGCTAATAGGATCCAGAGTGTTGCAAGCTCTGGGCGCAGCCATGTTACAGGCGAACTCAATTGCAATTATTACTTCAGTTGTTCCCTCAACAAGCCGAGGTAAAGCTATTGGTATTCAAGGGGCAGCTCAAGCTATAGGTCTATCTATAGGGCCTACTGTTGGAGGCTTAATAATTGGAAGTTTTGGTTGGCGTTTAATCTTTTATATCAATATTCCTGTTGCGATAATCGGTACAATCACAGCAAGTTTTATCTTACCAAAGGATCAGCCTAATCTTCATTCCTCCCGGTTCGACTATTTAGGCGCCCTGCTTTTCACACCATTTTTGATCTTATTGGTTCTGATTTTCAAAGACGGTTATAAAGTCGGTTGGTTATCCCCCGAAATTTTAGCGGAGTCTCTTGTATGTATTATATTTTTGTCTCTTTTTATCCTTCGTGAGAAAAAATGTAAAAATCCTATGATTGATTTTAACTTATTCAAAAACAGAACGTTTACAAGCGGAAATATTACTGGATTACTTTCTTATTCGCTAATGTTTGGTGTACTATTTTTGATGCCGTTTTATCTGGAATGGGTATTACAACTGTCTCCATTCCTGGTCGGTCTTATAATGACGGTAGTCTCTCTGGCGATGTTTATTATGTCACCCTTTTCCGGAGCACTTGCTGACCACATGGGAACTAAACTATTGACGAGCAGCGGTATGATTATTTCTTCGCTGGGCGCAATTGTATTAATCCTATTATCAAACAATACTGCTGCTTATGTCTATCTCTTGGGATTGGTTTTAGTAGGCGCAGGAATTGGAATATTTACGCCTCCAAATAATAGTTCAGTTATGGGAAGCATCCCTCCTGAGCACGCAGGTGTTGCCGGAGGCATTTTGAATATGTCCAGATCCTTAGGTATGAGTATGGGAGTAGCTATTGCAGGCACTCTCTATGACGGTGCTTTCAGCGATTACTCTCTTATACACCATACTCTTGCTAAAGCCCAGATACTTTCATTTCATGTTGGCTTCGCAGGAATAACTGTCCTGGGGATTATTGCTTCCGTAATTTGTGTATTTGCTGCTAAACATTCCGACAACACAAGTGTTGAGTTAAATAAATATATATCTCTTCATTAACTGCTTTGAGTTAAGCGGCGAAGGAGGACTCTACCCCACCTGAAGTTAACGAAGGACCCACCCCCACTTATTGAAGTGGGGTCTTAAAAACTGCATAAATAGCGTCCCAAAAAGATCCCCCCGATTTTCAATACTGAAAATCGGGGGGATCTTTCTTACATTCTATACGGCAGACATGCTCAGACAACGGCTAGTCATCATGCGCCTTCAAGTTCATCGAATTCATAGAGCCTTGAATCAAATTTATTCTTCTAACAAAAAACTCATTTGTCTTCTTGATCCTAAGTGTATTAGTTCATATAATACACTTAGGATCAGTTATTTATATAAAGGAGACGCGTTATTGGAAAACATTCAAGTTGGTGATTTTAATTTCCAAATGGATTTATCCAAACCACTATATGAACAAGTTTTGCAGCAAATTCGCCATGCCATTGCGCGAAGCGATGTCCCACTGGGAACAAAGCTGCCCTCCGTCAGGGAGCTTGCGCAACAGTTAAAGATCAACCCCAACACCGTGATGCGCGCCTATCAAGAACTGGATCGTGACCACCTGACAGAAACCCGCCGGGGACAGGGGACTTTTATCACCTCTGATCTCGATACTGTCAAGCAAGTAAAAATGGCGCTGGCAAGTGAGGCTGTCCTTGTCTTTGTCTCGTCTATGAAAAAACTAGGAATTGACCGGCCAACCGCAGAGTCTCTACTAAAGGAGGTTGCTTGGCATGAGTAATGCCCTTGAAATTAAATACTTAAGCAAATCCTACGGTCCTAAGATCGCCCTCGACGACTTATACGTTTCCTTTCCAGAAGGCCAAATCACAGGACTTTTAGGTCCCAACGGTGCCGGAAAATCAACGCTTCTCAAGGTTATCGTCGGGCTCGTTAAACCGCAGGCAGGGAACATTCTGGTTTTTGGCCAACCACCTCACTGGAAGTTTAACGCTGAGATTGCATACCTCCCAGACCGCGCCAAGTGGTACAAAGTCCATACCATTGAACGAGCTATAAACTATGCTCTGACCATTCTGCCGGGCTTTGACCTACCTCGCGCTCTCGAAATGATCAAGACTATGGATCTTGACTTAGATTCACGGGTATCCGCCTTGTCCAAAGGTCAGCAAGCCAGTTTGTATGTAATTCTATGTCTGGCACGGAAAGTTAAACTCGTACTACTCGATGAACCTTTTACTGGGATTGATCTTTTGTCTCGTGAACGCATAATTCAATCCCTTATCGATTCTATGCTTGATCAACCACAAACCATCATAATCAGTACCCATGAAATTCACGAAACAGAGAGCTTGTTTGATCATGTTGTATTTCTGAACAGGGGGCAGCTCGTTTTAGAGGGAAATGTAGAAGCCCTGCGCCAGGAAAAAGGATGCATAGAATCCATATACAGGGGGTTATTTCGATGAAAGTACTTTGGACTTTGGTGAGAAATGATTCAAAGATCTTCGATAAAGTTTATTACCCTGAGAGGTCTCCTGTAACGAGCATTTATCAAGGATTAGCAAACGCCTTAATGATGGGAGGATTAATCTGGGCCACATCCCTGGGATTTATCACCGGTGGCTTTGTCATCTGGTGCGTTCTAATTTCGATCCCTTTTGTGATCTCATTCTCAATTCTAAATAAAGAATGGCATGAAGGAACTATTGGATGGTGGCTGGCCCTTCCTTATTCTAAAAGCTTACTGCTTAGTGCCAAATTCGTTGCAAGTTTCTTGCTGGTCTTAGAGAGTTACGTATCCATTTTAGCTATAGTATTGATACAGCTGTTTTTAATCAACTCAACTCTGCCCCCTTTTCTACCTCATACTCAACTCTTGGACGCATTTCAGGTTTGTGCTAAAGACCTTACCTGGTTGTTGCTTATAAGTCCTTTCTCGATTCTCCTGGGTACCCTGATAGTTACTTTTGCAAGGTCCCATTGGCTGCCCGAATTCCCCATAGTCTGGGGCAGTCTTGGGTTTGGGGTCATTGTCAATTTATATGTGGTAAAAGCCTTTGGACTTTTACCGTCGAGTTCACCCTCTGTCCACCATGGACAAATGCACTTCATCAGTGTGAATGGGAGTAATTTCTTAACAACCTTACTCCTCTCTCTCTCCATTTCGGCACTTTTGTTCGCTTTTTCGGTATACATTCTCAATCGGCATGTCGAGGTATAGCCGCCTTATCTACCACATCTGCCCCTTCTCTATTTAACACTTATGAAAGATTAGCATCAACCTCTCATGGTTATAGGAATCCTTCACATCGTCTTAACTGTGGCTGCAATGACTGCAGGAGCCTTTTTGGCCACATCCACCGCAGGTTCCTTTTTTTATAACGCGGCGGACGGCCAGCGCAAAAAGCGCAACCAGGACAAGGCTGATAAGTATTGTAGGCAAATTCATAAAAAAAACCTCCTTAAGCAAATAGGGATTGTATTGAAAAATGAAATCTACGCGTCTGCACCTACTGCCCGGCTCAGAACTGCTTTTTGTTTAGGTGTCGGCCGGAACAACAGATACAGCATAAAGAGAAGTATCGTAAATGCAGCAATCGTGCCTCCGCCCAAAGGAGCGCCGGTAAACAGTCTCCCAAACTGATAGACCATCAGGGCAATGCAGTAAGAAAACAAATTCTGATAAACGAGAGCAATGGCAGTCCACTTCCTGCTGTTCATCTCTTTGGCTATAGTACTCATTGCCGCGATGCACGGTGAATCGAGCAGATTGAAAAGAAGGAACGAGAATGCGGCCACTGCACTGGGGAACATTGTCATAACAGCTGACCAAAGTCCTGCATCGTTGTCACCTGAATTAGCCATACCAACAAGAACGCCCATCGTGCTGACAATTCCTTCTTTGGCGATAAAGCCGGAAAATGATGCAGCTACCGCCCTCCAATTGCCAAAACCAAGCGGAGTAAAGATCGGAGCTAAAAAGCCACCAATAATCGCTATCAGGCTATGCCCCTGGTCAACCATACCGAAACGGCCATCTTTTATACCATAGCTTGCAAGGAACCACATCACGACGACGGCAAGAAATAATACAGTGCCTGCCTTTTTCAAGAAACTCCCGACACGCTCCCAAACATGAAACAATACATTTTTTACCGCCGGAATATGGTATTGAGGAAGTTCCATTACAAACGGAGATGGATCGCCGGCAAATAGCTTTGTCTTTTTTAGCATGACGCCGGATACAATGACGGCAAGAATTCCGATAAAATACATTGAAGGAGCCATCCACCAAGAGCCGCCCATGATTGCTCCCGAAATCAGCGCAATAACCGGCAGCTTTGCGCCGCAAGGAATGGACGTAGTGGTCATGATGGTCATGCGGCGGTCTTTTTCATTTTCAATTGTCTTGGTTGCCATGATGCCCGGCACACCACAGCCCGAGGAAATCAACAGTGGGATAAAACTTTTGCCGGACAGGCCGAATCTACGAAAAATACGATCCATGATAAAAGCAATGCGCACCATGTAGCCGCACTCTTCCAGAATGGAAAGAAATACAAATAGAATTGCCATTTGCGGCGCAAAGCCGATCATTGCCCCCAGTCCGCCGATTATTCCATCGATGATGAGACGCACAAGCCAATCTGCCGTACCGATATTGGTGAGCCAGGTATCCACTGCCGGCTGAATCCATGAACCAAAAAGAGTGTCGTTGGTAAAATCGGTTACTATAGTCCCAAGTGAAGTAACTGAAACATAGTATACGGAAAACATAATTGCGATGAAGATCGGCAGAGCAAGCCAGCGATTAGTGACAATACGATCGATTTTATCCGACGCTGTCATAGTCTTCTGCTTTTTCATAACACTGCTCTTCATCAGTTCGGCAATGTATTCATACCTTTCGTTGGTGACGATGGTTTCACTGTCATCACCGTATTCCTCTTCGACGGGAGCAATGAGCCCTTCCAGCTTGTTCCTTTGTACCGAAGACAATTGGAGGGCTTTCAAAACCTTCCCATCCCGTTCAAAAAGCTTGACAGCATACCAGCGTGCACGCTGCGGATCCAAAACATCCTTGAAGGTCTCCGCAATAGCGGAAAGAGCTTGCTCAAGCCGTTTACTGTACTTGTGCTGAGGAACGGAGTCCTGTTTTACTTTAGCGAGTTGGATAGCCTTTTCCGCTGCTTCCATGGAACCTTCACCTTTGATTGCGGCGGTTTCCACAACTTCGCAGCCTAAGGCCGCTCCAAGTTTCTGAGAATCAATCCTGTCACCGGTCTTTCTGACGATATCCATCATGTTCAACGAAATCACAACTGGAATGCCCAATTCCACTATCTGCGTCGACAAGTACAGGTTCCGCTCAAGGTTAGTGCCGTCCACTAGGTTGATAATAGCGTCGGGACGATCATTCACCAGATAATTACGGCTGACGACCTCTTCCAGTGTGTATGGAGAAAGAGAATAGATCCCAGGAAGGTCTGTGACGATTACATCTTTATGTCCTCTAAGCCTTCCTTCCTTTTTTTCTACAGTTACACCCGGCCAATTGCCCACATATTGGTTACTGCCCGTCAGATTGTTGAACATGGTTGTCTTGCCGCAGTTTGGGTTTCCGGCTAGTGCGATTTTAATTGCCATCGTGTCTTCTCCTTTACAGAGTTAATTACTTTACTCTTAAATAATTGTGCCCTTTTTAGACCACCTGGATATTTTGTGCCTCATCCTTGCGTAGGGAAAGCTCGTAGCCGCGAACGGTGATTTCAATCGGGTCGCCAAGAGGTGCTACCTTCCGCACGTAGATCTGTGTTCCTTTTGTAATACCCATGTCCATGAGACGACGACGCAGTGCGCCGAATACTGTGAAAGCAGTGACGATTACGGTTTCTCCCGGTTTGATTTCTTTAAGCGTTTTCATAATTTCCCCTCCAAGTATTAGTCTGGTTGTTAAACGATCAGCACACGGTTGGCCATCGACTTGCTGATCCCCACTCTTGTTCCCTTCACGTTTACAATGACATTCCCGTTCATCTCTGAAACAACGGTTACCTCAGTGTCTTCCACAAAACCTATGTTGCTGAGAAAACGCCTTATATCATCCTTACCGGAAATCGACTTAACCTTGACACATTCCCCGGCGTGTACCATGCTCAGCGGTAGTACATGCCCTGATGACGATAACCTTGGGGTCGCCGTATTTTCTTTTTCCATTTGAAACCCCTCCTATAAATTAGTTAGTTACGTAATTGGTATTGAAATTCATTCTCAATTACGTAATAAAATATATCATACTTAGTACTATTCGGTCAATAACTTTTGTAATCATATATTTTGATATTCAAGTTAAATGATATTTTTATTAAATCCTTGCAGAAAAAAGGCTATATAGAACGTCAATTCACTCAACTTTGTCTTAATAAACGCAAACCGCTAATTATTACGGCAATTGTACTGGCATCATGTCGCATAGGACTGCATTGATGTGCTTATAACGTAAAAAGAGACCTTGGTGTTCATCCGAAGTCTCCCTTAACCGGAACTATCGTTATCGCTGAGAATATGCTATTACGACAGTTCCACTATTTTGACCGTTATTCAGTTTTTGCTCAAGGTCTCGGATTTGGTTTAGTTCATAATCCGATAGGTTCGCGACTTGATAATTAGGGTCAGACATATTATTACTCCTTTCAGAATATTACCAATATTGTTATCTGAATATTTATAAGTTAAACATTAAACTCGACTTCTGCAATCAAATTTAACTGATAGCCCAAGATATAAGAGGGCCGCTGAATACTTCTCTTTTTCCAGAATGATTTCATTATACACAATTCAATGTATCTAATTTACTCACAAGTGAGATATAAGGTAGCATTGTGATCGCCTTAACAATTGATGACAACTAAGCGATTCACCCACTCTATTGCAAAGAGGAGTACATTTTGTTATAGAGGAGTGCAAGGGCACCCCAACATACTTGTTTACAAGGAATGCCCTAATATTCGATCCCCTGCCGCGCCATTATTCCCCTTTTCATAGGATGTTTTCGAGCGATTATTTCCGAAACATAATCCGCCAACTCAATTAATTCTGATGGTGCATCCCTCCCTGTCAGGACGAGTTCCACTGTAGGAGGTTTCTCCTTAACAAGCTCGACTACTTCCTTCAGAGGAAGTAAGCCCAGATTCACAGCAGCCATAACCTCGTCCATAATAATCAAATCCCATTCTCCGCTAATCACGGCCTCAATAGCATAATTCAAAGCATTCCGCGTTTCCCCTTTAATTCCTCCCAATTCGTTAGCAGTCATTTCCCAAGTGAATTTGTCATTCTTATTATGCCTAAATAGTTTAAAATTCGGACCCAGCTTGGCGATAGTCTCCATTTCACCAGTAGACTGTCCCTTGAGAAACTGAATCATTAGAACCTTAAGTCCGTGACCGCTTGCCCTGCTCCCCAATCCGAGCGCAGCTGTTGTTTTTCCTTTTCCTGGGCCGGTATAAATGTGGACTAACCCCTGTTTCATTTTTTAGTCCTCCTAGTCTTTAGTCGTTTTGCGACAAGCGCAGAAAACCTCTCGCCAGGTAATCAAGAGGTTCCCAAACAACGCAAACCATGTTCAAAGAACACTGCACACACCCCCTATCACCCTCTGAACCTTCCCAGTCTCCCAGTGATTTTCTATGAGGATTCTTCTTTATACAGTAGCGGAACCATGTGGGATTTTCACCCAACTTCCCTTTTAACCGTTCGTGTTAGAATATAAACGTCACCTGATTTGTTATGCTATTTAACATTTATGCCCTATCGACAAGACCATTACTCACTAGATTCTTCCATGAATTTACTTAACCACTTAAAAGCTTACTCCTCCGCATATTCTGGAGCATTTCTCGAAACTCCTGGATACTTTTTGGAAATATCTTTTCATCGGCAAGAAGATGCTCCTCCACCAGCGATTCATACACACCTAACATCATCGGCTCCTTTAAATTCGCTTTCTTTAAAACTGCTTCTTCTTGGAATATTTCCAGCGGCGTTCCGTCCGCAATAATCTTTCCTTGATAAAAAACAAGAACTCTTTGCGCCCATCGGTAAGCAAAATCCACGTCATGTGTAGAAATCAAAATTGTTTTCCCTTCCATACTCAATTTGGATAAAATCTCTTCCAACATCTTCGCATTTAACGGGTCTAACGCAGCCGTTGGTTCATCAAAAATAATGATTTCTGACTTCATGGCAATAATGTCAGCAATAGTGACCTTTTTCTTTTCCCCACCACTTAAATAGTGAGGCGGACGATCTTTAAAATCCATAATATTCATATAAGTTAGGGCTTCATCGACCCTTCTTATGACTTCCTCTTGCGGAAGTTTTAAATTCATTGGTCCGAAACCTACTTCCGCTCTGACCGTAGAAGCAATAATCTGATTATCTGCATCCTGAAAAACAATTCCAATATTTTTCCTCAGTTCTTTTAGATTCCTTTTATTAATAATAGTGCCCCTATAACGAATTTCTCCATTTTTCGGCGTTAGAACGCCATTAACATTCAGGAAAAATGTGGATTTTCCAGCTCCATTCGAACCGATAACTGCGATCTTCTCGCCTTCATTAATATCAATACTGACCCCGTCTAATGCTGCTTGTCCGTTTCCATAGACATAATATAAATCTTGGATGCTTAAAATTGGTTCTTTCATATACTCTCCCTATATAAATTTGATTTTTCTTGGTTTTCCTCTTGTTTTCATAGAATTGCTAATTCACCAAAAGAACTTATCAAGGATAGAACTTGCATTGAATGCTTAATTCAGAGAAATTGAGTATGGC
>NZ_NADJ01000031.1 GCF_002196705.1 Desulfosporosinus sp. FKB | reverse complement strand
CTCAATTTTGGTAGATTTGTACGCAATCAAATTATACCAAAACCCTGTGTTCATGCGGAATTTTTATATCTGTTTGACCCAATTAAGCCGGAATTAGAGCTGATTTATTAGGTGCGAAACTTCAGTATTAACATGCCAGTTTTCTGAATCCTTAGTTACTTGAGTTTCTGCCTTGACTCCCATAGCTTTACAGATAGTTTGAATAAATACAGTTGCCAGAAGTCCCGGATCATCTTCATATGTAACTCTAACTTTTGCAAATTTTGTACCGAAAAGACCAAATAATCCTTTTTTCGTAGGTTCCTCAAGAATTTCAACCTGAACATATTTTCTGTCAACAGCTAACTCTTGAACCCCAGCGGCGATCGCTTCTTCAACCGTTTTGGCGGTTTTCTCTACAACTCTCATGAACGATCCCTCCTCACGTCTTCCCCGTTATCTATGCAACGCTTTTCTTTTGATTTGTCAATTTACGATTAATATAAAGCTGCTGCAGAATTGAAACACAATTCATCGTAACCCAATATAAGGCTAAACCTGACGGCACCGTAGCACTGATATAGGCAAAAAATATAGGCATTACGTACAACATTGTTTTTTGGGTAGGATCTGATGATGCATTCGGATTCGTGACCTTCGTTTGCAAATACGTCGTAGCAGCGGCAAAAAGAGGTAAAATAATATGATAACTTAAACTAAAACCATAAATTTTTGTTAAATCAAATCCTAGAAACCAATGTGCAGCATTAGCAGATGCTCCATAAGGAAAATTCCGCAGAGTACTGTACAAACCCCAAAAAATCGGCAGTTGAATGACAATAGGTAAACAACCACCCATAGGATTCACTTTGTTCTCTTTATACAGCTCCATTATTTCCGCATTAGCTTTTTCTTTATCATTCTTATGTTTGGCTTGAATGGCTTTAATCTTAGGCTGTAAGTCAACGGTTTTACGCATCGAAGCCATTTGTTTATAGGTTAGAGGATAAATAATGGTTTTAATCAAAATCGTTAATAAGATAATAGCCACACCATAATTAGGAAGACCCAAGGCAGAAGACAAATTATAAAATATATTTAATAAATAGGTCATCCATTGCACAATAATACTCACAAAAGCCCTCCTTAAACTGGATCATGCCCTCCCGGATGAAACGGATGGCATTTCAATATTCTCACAAGTGATTTAAAACTTCCTCGAAATAAGCCATACTTTTGCAGCGCCTGAATCGCGTATTCAGAACAGGACGGATAAAAACGACATGTTTGTCCTTTCAGAGGAGAAATAAATTTTTGGTAGATCCGCAAAAGCAGAATTAATAATTTTCTCATCATTAACGACTCATTTCGTGATTAAAGCCTTAGCTTTATTCAACATCATCAATATTGAAGTTTCGACTTCCGGGAAGTAAACTCCTCTGATCCTAGGCCTTGCAATAAAAATAATTTGAACATCAGGCTTAATTTCAGAGATATGTAATCGAACAACTTCACGAAGTAATCTCTTAGCACGATTTCTTTGAACAGAATTACCTATTTTTTTTGAAGCAATAAAACCAAACCGTTGTTGTTTGCCTTTTAAAATATAGATAGCGGCATATTTCTCAGAAAAATTATTGCCATTATCAAAAATTGCTTTAAAGCCTGATTTTTTGCGTAGTCGAAATTCTTTTTTAAGCATAAACCCTCCAGGCTTAAATAAGAGACAATTCTATCATATTTTAACTCCTTAAGCTAAAAATTAAACCCTTTTTGCTTAGCGGAGCAAATTAAATTTATCAAATCGTAAGACTCCCTCTTCTACAAGTGGGAGTGCCCCGATGTTCAGCTTAAGCTGAACGAGTTCACTTAGATTAGAGCAAAAGCCGTGACTAATTACTAGATATACTAAAAAAGGCCACATAATTGCGGCCTTAGACTGATAACTTTTTACGACCTTTTAATCGACGGCGTTTTATAACATTTCGCCCAGTTGGCGTACTCATACGACTTAAAAAACCGTGAACTCGCTTGTGGCGGCGATTCTTCGGTTGGTATGTTCTTTTCAATTTAAAGACACCTCCTTTATAAAACGAAGAAACTTTCTAAGCAACAGACTTACTTACAGATTATACTCTAACAATTTTTATTCTGTCAAGCAACCATGCTGAGAAGGATGTGGATAATATAGGAATGAAAAAGGTTATCCACTTGTGAATAATTTATAAAAACACGAAATCTTCCTGTTGATAACCCTCGGAAAACTTGATATTATAATTTCACACCATCATACACGTCCTGCAAATCATAGTTTATATTATCCACAGTTCGAATTTTGACCAAGTTATCCACAAATGTGTATAAGTTTGTGTATAACTTTTTTTATTGTCGTAATTACTAATTTCTTAAAATAAGGGAGGTCCATTCATGCCACCACTACCAATCACACCTCATTTATTGTGGCAGGAAACACTCGAAAAACTGAAAAATGAACTTACCAGACCAAGCTTTGAAACATGGTTAAGTTCAACTCAGCTAATTGAGATTGATGGGGATACATTAGTAATCAGTGTTCCCAATGATTTTGCTAAAGATTGGTTAGAAAGTCGGTATGCATCTTTAATAAGGTCCTCCGTACAATCAATTTTAGGCCACTCGGTTAGCCTCCGATTTATTATCCCTTCACCAGAGGATTCCTTAAAAAAAGACCCGGTTTTGGAATCCCCTATATCAGAAAGTACTCCAAAACAAAATGAACAATTGCCAAATTGCCTTAACGCAAAATATACCTTTGATACATTCGTTATTGGGAATAGTAATCGCTTTGCGCACGCTGCATCACTTGCTGTTGCCGAATCTCCTGCTAAATCTTACAATCCTCTGTTTATTTACGGCGGCGTAGGTTTAGGCAAAACACATCTTATGCATGCCATTGGGCATCATATATTGCAGCGTTCCCCAAATACGAGAGTACTTTACGTATCCAGCGAAAAATTTACAAATGAACTCATTGATTCAATTCGCGATGAAAATGCCATTGAATTTCGTAATCATTATCGAAATGTCGACATTCTCCTAATTGATGATATTCAATTTTTAGCTGGAAAAGAACGAACACAAGAGGAGTTTTTCCACACGTTTAATGCCTTACATGAAGCCAACAAGCAGATAATTATCTCATCAGACCGGCCCCCTAAAGAAATTCCTACCTTAGAGGATCGTTTGCGCTCCAGATTTGAATGGGGCCTGATCACAGATATTCAGGCGCCGGACTTAGAAACCAGAATTGCCATTTTGAGAAAAAAAGCTAAAGTTGAAAACTTACAAGTTTCGAATGAAGTAATGGTTTATATTGCTGATAAAATACATACCAATATTCGAGAACTTGAAGGTGCCTTAATTCGAGTTATTGCTTTCGCGTCGTTAAGCTCAATGCCAATTACAGCCGAAGTTGCCATGGAAGCATTAAAAGATATTTTACCTTCTAATTCATCAAAACCAATAACTATTGACATTATCCAAAAAGCTGTTGCCGATTATTATCACCTTTCACCAAACGATTTTAAAGCCAAAAAACGAACGCGTGCAGTAGCATTTCCAAGGCAAATCGCTATGTACTTATCACGTCAATTAACAGATTCTTCATTACCGAAAATAGGTGATGAATTTGGAGGGCGAGACCATACTACAGTTATGCATGCCCATGAAAAGATTTCTCAGGCAATTCAAGATGACCCTATTTTAGAAAAGAAAATTAATGAATTGATACAACGTATCCAAAATGACTAAATTAACGGTTTTAAATGTTGATAACCTGTTTATAGTATCTTAATAACCTAAAGCAAAATTAACGAATGTGGACATGTGGACAAACAGTCCCTCTTGTCCACCAATTTTTCAACACCCTAAACTTAAGCAAATTCAACGCCTTACGAAAGTTATCCACACATAGACAAGGAATACTACTATAACTACTAAATATTATCTTATTATTAATAATCGTCGTTTAGAACCGGGAAATAACATGGGAGGATTCAAGATGAAAATCTTCTGTTCAAAGGATTCATTAATTTCTGGAGTAAATGCGGTGCAACGTGCAGTATCTGTCAAGAATACACTACCCGTTCTTTCAGGAATCTTGATAAGCGCTGAGAATCAAAGTTTACGTTTTGCAGCAACTGACCTTGAATTAGGAATACGATGTGAAATACCTGCTCAGATAGAAGAGGAAGGGACAATAGTAGTTCCAGCCAAATTGTTTGCAGAGATTGTGCGAAAACTACCAGATACCATGATAACTATTAAAGAAGAAAATCTAGCAATTACTATTTATTACTACCAATCTGAAATAACTTTAAGAGGTTACGATCCAGAAGAATATCCTTTACTTCCTGATTTAATTGACCCGATGTCTTATACTATCCCTACATCTATTTTTAAAAATATGATAAGACAGACTATATTTTCTTGTGCGTCCGAAGAAAACAGGCCTGTTTTTAATGGAACTCTGATGCAAATAGAAGGATCAAATCTTCGATTAGTGGCAACCGATACCCATCGCTTAGCTTATAGTATTTCAGAAGTAGATAATCCAGAAGATGCAAGTTTTAATGGGATCATACCGGCTAAAACATTAGCAGAAATATATCGTTTATTAAAAGATGAAGACGAATCGATCCAAATTAGCTTTAATAAGACACAAGTTGTTTTCCAGTTTGGTCTGATATATCTAGTATCAAGATTAATTGACGGAATGTTTCCGAATTATAAACAAGTCATTCCCCAAACTTGTGAAACAAAAATTAATTTGTCAGTAAAGAATTTTCTTGAAGCGGTAGAAAGAGCATCATTATTATCACATGATAAAACAGGAGCAAATATTATTAGAATTAAAGTCGAAAGTACACAATTAAAAATTGATCAAACAACGGAATTAGGAAAAATATCTGAACAAATTGAGGTAACTACTCAAGGAAATGATGTAATGATTGCTTTTAATGCTAAATTTTTAATAGATGCCTTAAAAGTTATTGATACAGAACAAATAATTTTTGAACTTTCCGGGCCTTATAGTCCAGGGGTTATGCGTCCCATAGATAATCCAAATTACCTTTATCTTGTTTTGCCTGTCAGAATTTCATAAATGACCTATGAATATTATTAATTTTCGTTTACAAAATTTCCGCAACTATGACAATGAGGCTGTGACATTTGTTCCCGGAATTAATACATTGATTGGAAATAACGGACAAGGAAAAACTAATATTATCGAAGGAATATACTATCTCTTAACCGGCAAGTCATATAGAGTAAAAAGAGAACATGAGCTTTTAAAATGGGATAAAACTGAATTTCATCTGTATGGTGATTTTATTGTAAATCACCATAAAATATTCTTAGAGAGCCACTACCAAAACAGTAAAAAGAGAGTAAAAGTCAACCAAGTTTCCTGTCAACGTTTATCAGATTTTGTAGGTACCATAAATGTGGTTTTTTTTTCACCAGATGATCTCATTATGGTTAAGGGCGGGCCATCCGAACGCCGGCGATTTTTAGATTTGCATATTGCTCAGATACGACCTGGTTATGTAAGCTTGTTAAATGCTTATAACAAAGTAATTCAACAAAAAAATGCTCTTCTTAAAACATATAATAACGATAAATCTCTGAAGAATTCTCAATTACAGCTTTGGAATACACAAATTGTTGAACTTGGTACAAAAATTATTCTTCGGCGCGATGAATTAACGAAGCAAATACAAAAAGTTGCTGACCAGATCTACGTGAATCTGACCTCACAAAATGAAAAACTTGATATTAGTTATTATGCATTAGGAAAAAGGAATATTCAGGATGCACTGTTAGAATTTCCTGATTTGTTAAATCAGAAAATGGATCAGGAAATTGAACGCCAGATGGTTCTTATCGGTCCTCACCGTGATGATTTACAGATACTTTTAGATGATAAACCCGCGCGTCTTTATGCTTCACAGGGTCAACAGCGATCTTTGGTTTTAAGTTTGAAACTCGGTGAATTAGAGCTAATACGTCAAGAAAAAGGGGAGTATCCTCTTCTTTTATTAGATGATGTATTGTCTGAACTTGATAGTTTTAGGAGAAACTATCTAATAGAGTTTATTGAATCCTCACATATTCAAACGATAATCACCATGACAAGTGCTGAGAGTCAACTTGGAGCTGGGACATTATTCCAAGTCGATAAGGGGCATATAAGGAGGGAACGATAAATGTATTTGCATCTTGGCGGTGATATGTTAATAAAAAAAGATAAAGTTGTGGCAATCATAGATCTTGAAATAGCATCTGAGGGTAAAGGAAATAATAGGTTTCTATCCAATATAAAAGACAATAATAAAATTATTTATATTTCTGAACCTGGTAAAGAAAAATCACTTGTTATTACAACAGAAAATTATTTTCTATCTCCAATTTCATCAACAACCTTATTTAAAAGATCGTTATTTGCTATAGATGAATAATAATTGTGAAATTTATGCAATTTAACTAATTAGCCACTAAATAACATCTCAAAAAAGACGTTTAGTGGCAATTATTCATAGTCAAAATTGAAACAAAGTTATAATTAGTGTACAATAATAAGTTGAAGGTATTATTTGGGAGGAAACAGCTTTGCAAGATAATACAGATATTAATATTCCAGACCCAGGTGATAATTATAATGCAGGGCAAATTGAAGTTCTGGAAGGACTTGAAGCTGTACGTAAGCGCCCTGGAATGTATATCGGATCAACAAGCAGCAGGGGTCTTCATCATCTTGTTTACGAGATCGTTGACAATAGTATTGATGAGGCATTAGCTGGTGTTTGTGACCTAATTGATGTTATTATTCGTAAGGATAATAGCATTACTGTTATTGATAATGGACGAGGTATTCCCGTTGATATTCACCCTAAAATGGGTAAACCTACTGTCGAAGTTTGTTTAACGGTATTACACGCCGGAGGCAAGTTTGGCGGCAGTGAAAGTGCCTATAAAGTATCCGGCGGTCTACATGGTGTCGGGCTTAGCGTTGTCAATGCTCTTTCAAAATGGTTAATTGTGGAAGTTTTTAAAGGCGGACATGTTTATCATCAGGAATATGCTCAAGGTAAGCCAACTACAGAGCTTCTGGATCTAGGTGTAACAGATAAGACTGGTACACAAATATCTTTCATACCAGATCCGGAAATTTTTGAAGATACAGTTTATGACTATGATGTCCTGGCTCATAGGCTGAGAGAATTATCGTTTTTGAACAAAAGTGTAAAAATAAATTTAACGGATGAACGAACGGATAGTCAAGAAACTTTCTTTCATACAGGAGGTATTCAAGATTTTGTCAAGTATCTTAACAAGACAAAAGATTGTTTACATCCCCAACCCATCTTTATTGAAACCAGTAAAGATGGAGTGCAAGTAGAAGTTTCCATGCAATATAATGATAGTTATTCCGAAAATTTATATTCTTATGCCAATAATATTAATACTCAAGAAGGCGGAACACATGAAGCAGGCTTCAAATCGGCGCTTACTCGGGTAGTTAATGATTACGCCCGAAAAAATAATATATTAAAATCTTCAGATTCCAATCTTTCCGGGGATGATATTCGGGAAGGTTTGACGGCAGTTATTTCTGTTAAAGTACCTGATCCCCAGTTTGAAGGACAGACAAAGACAAAACTTGGCAATAGTGAAATTCGTGGAATTGTGGATTCCGCAACAGGTGAAGGTTTAAGTGTTTTTCTGGAGGAAAATCCAGCCTTGGCCAAGAAATTTATCGAAAAATCACTTCAAGCTGCCCGGGCACGGGATGCAGCCCGGAAAGCGCGAGAGCTAACTCGCCGCAAAAGCGCTCTTGAGGGAACGTCTTTGCCCGGTAAATTAGCGGATTGTTCTTGGAAGGAACCTGATTTATGTGAAATGTATCTCGTTGAGGGCGATAGTGCGGGAGGTTCGGCTAAACAAGGACGTGACCGGCGTTTTCAAGCAATTTTACCTTTGCGTGGGAAAATCTTAAATGTTGAAAAAGCAAGGTTGGATAAAATATTAGCAAATGCTGAAATACGAGCTATGATTACGGCGATGGGAACCGGCATATCGGATGATTTTGATATTAGCAAAGCACGTTATAACAAGCTGATTATTATGACAGATGCTGATGTCGATGGCGCTCATATTCGGACTCTTTTATTAACGTTTTTTTATCGCTATATGAAACCATTAATTGAAAATCACTATGTATATATCGCGCAGCCTCCTCTTTTTAAAGTCAAAAAAGGGAGAGATATACAATATGCTTATTCAGATGATGAACTTAATAAAACCTTAGACACTATAGGCCGGGATAAAGTAGAGATTCAACGTTATAAAGGTTTAGGAGAGATGAATCCTGAACAATTATGGGAAACCACGATGGATCCAGCAAAACGTACAATATTACAGGTGACCATCGAAGATGCCCTCAGATCTGAAGATATGTTCTCAATCTTAATGGGCGATAAAGTGGAACCGCGCCGAGATTTTATTCATCGGCACGCTAAAGATGTACGTAATTTGGATACTTAAAGGAGTGCTCGTTCATGTCGGATGAAATCCAAGGGGGAAAAGTTCTTCCTGTTGAAATTGCAGATGAAATGAAAAAGTCCTTTATCGACTATTCTATGAGTGTTATTGTCAGCCGGGCTTTGCCGGATGTACGGGACGGACTTAAACCGGTTCATCGCAGAATTTTATATACACTTCATGAATTAGGTATGACCCCAACTAAACCATACAGCAAATCTGCTCGGCTTGTCGGGGATTGTATGGCTAAATTTCATCCTCATGGAGATAGTTCAATCTATGATGCCGTCGTGCGCATGGCTCAAGATTTTGCCAGTCGTTATCCCTTAATTGACGGCCATGGTAACTTTGGATCTATTGATGGGGATTCTGCGGCTGCTATGCGTTATACAGAACTTCGTATGGCTAAAATTGCTACGTATATGCTGGCAGATATTGATAAAGATACCATTGACTTTGCGCCAAACTATGATGAAAAGCAGGACGAACCTACAGTCTTACCTGCTAAATTTCCCAACCTTTTAGTTAACGGTTCTTCGGGAATTGCTGTAGGTATGGCCACTAATATCCCTCCTCATAATTTAAGCGAAGTTATTGATGCTACGGTTGCCTTGTTGGATAATCCTGATCTGACTTGTACGGATTTAATGAATTATGTCAAAGGTCCTGATTTTCCGACCGGCGGAATAATTATGGGGCATGAAGGAATTAAGGCTGCCTATTCAACAGGAAAAGGTTCAATTAAAATTAGGGCTAAAGCTGATATTGAAGATATGGAAAAATCAGGTAAGACAAGAATTGTTGTTACTGAGATTCCCTTTTTAGTTAATAAGGCAAGACTTATTGAAAAAATTGCTGAACTTGTGCGGGATAAACGACTCGATGGTATTACCGATCTGCGGGATGAGTCCGATCGTACAGGGATGCATATTATCATTGAGCTTAGACGGGACGTTAATCCTCAAATTATATTGAATCAGCTTTATAAACATACTCAGATGGAAGAAACTTTTGGGGTTAATTTGCTGGCACTTGTTAATAATCAGCCGAGAGTTCTGACCCTTAAAGATATGATTCACTACTTTATTGAACATCAAAAGGATGTTATTGTTCGAAGAACGCGGTTTGAACTTAATAAAGCAGAAGCTGAGGCACATATTGTTGAAGGTTTGAGAATTGCCCTTGATCATATTGATGAAGTCATAGAAACAATTCGTTCTTCTGCTGATGAGGCAGAGGCTCGAGTAAATCTGTCGAGTCGTTTTGGTTTAAGTGAGAAACAAGCCCAAGCAATTGTTGATATGCGTCTGAAACGTTTAACAGGTTTAGAACGTGACAAATTAGAAAGTCAGTATCATGAACTTATGACAACGATAGCCTATCTTAAGTCAGTTCTTGCTTCACCTAGTATGGTTATTGAAATTATTAAAAATGAAATTAGAGAAGTTCAGCAAAAGTTTGGTGATCCACGAAGAACTTCTATAACCGTTGATGTCAGCAGGATGGATATTGAGGATCTTATCGCTGAAGAGGAAGTCGTAGTGACAGTTACCCACTACGGCTATATAAAACGTTTGCCTTTAAACACCTATAAGAGTCAAAATCGTGGTGGAAAAGGTGTTCATGGAATGGCTACCAAAGAAGAAGATTTTGTCGAACACCTTTTTATTACTTCAACTCACCATTATATTCTCTTTTTTACGTCACAAGGTAAAGTTTATCGTCTGAAAGCTCATGAAATACCAGAAGCCAGTCGCACAGGAAAAGGAACGGCTATCATTAATCTCTTAAGTTTAAGCCCAAATGAAATGATTACGGCCGTGATGGCCATTAAAGATTATAGTCCGGATTATTTCTTAATTACCGCCACGAAAAAGGGTATTATGAAAAAAACAGCTCTGCAAGAATACGATTCGTCACGGCGTGAGGGTTTAATAGCGTTAACCCTTGATGAAGGTGACGAATTAATAGGAGTAAAATTAACCCAAGGTTTAGATGATATTTTGCTGGCAACACGTCAAGGAATTGCGATTCGTTTCCCGGAAGATGAAGTAAGATATATGGGCCGCACTGCACGAGGCGTGAAGGGAATAAAACTTGAAGATAATGATGAAGTTGTAGGAATGGAAGTTATCGGAGATGAAGGCGAACTTCTGACTATGAGCGAAAATGGCTTTGCTAAACGTACAGATCTTAAGGAATTTAGGGTTCAAGGACGGGGCGGCAAAGGGATTATTGTTATGAAGTTAAATTCTAAAACTGGTTTGCTCATTGGTGTAAAAGTCGTTAAAGCGGAAGATGAACTAATGGTAATTACAAATAATGGAATCATGCTGCGTCTCCAAGTTTCAGGTATTTCCAATCAAGGCCGAACGGCCCACGGGGTTTTGGCTATGAGAACTGGTGATGACAGTAAAGTTGTTGCCATGGCTAAGATTGTCATGAGAGAGGAAGACGGCTCTGAGGAGACAGAATCTGAGGATTAAATTGACAAAATTAACGCAAGGTGTTACCATGTCTGGAATCAGAAGTCAGGGTTTAGAAGCCAGATAAGAGATAATACTGGTACTAACATAAATTTTAGGAGGAATTATCAGATGGCAGAATTCGGATCATTAAAAGTTAAGACTGGGCTTGCAGAGATGTTAAAAGGCGGCGTCATAATGGATGTGACGACTCCTGAACAGGCTATTATTGCTGAAGAAGCAGGAGCATGTGCCGTTATGGCTTTAGAACGTGTTCCTTCCGATATTCGTGCAGAAGGTGGGGTTGCGCGTATGGCAGATCCCACTATTATTCAAAGTATTATGGAAGTTGTTTCTATTCCGGTGATGGCAAAAGCAAGAATTGGTCATTTTGTGGAAGCTCAAATCCTAGAATCCTTGGGTGTTGATTATATTGATGAATCAGAAGTTCTGACTCCAGCCGACGACGCCTTTCACATTAATAAACATGACTTTAAAGTTCCTTTCGTTTGTGGATGTCGTAATCTTGGCGAAGCATTGCGCAGAATTGGCGAAGGTGCAGCTATGATTCGCACCAAGGGTGAACCAGGAACGGGAAATGTTGTTGAAGCTGTACGACATATGAGAACTGTCATGAGTGATATGCGCGCCTTATCGGTTATGCCTAAAGAGGAGCTTATGACGGCAGCTAAAACTATGGGGGCACCTTATGAGCTGGTACTTTACGTAGCAGAACATGGCAAACTTCCTGTAGTTAACTTTGCTGCCGGCGGAATAGCAACACCGGCGGACGCAGCTCTCATGATGCAGCTTGGAGTAGATGGGATTTTTGTTGGATCCGGAATTTTTAAATCAGATAATCCCAAAGCAAGAGCTAAAGCTATTGTTATGGCAACAACTCATTATAATGATGCAAAGATTTTAGCGGAAGTGTCTAAGGACCTTGGACAACCTATGACAGGTATTGAAATTTCAACTCTGACGGATGCTCAGCGTATGCAAGATCGGGGTTGGTAAACATGAAAAAACGTGTCGGCGTTTTAGCCTTACAAGGAGCATTTCGCGAGCACCGGCAGGTTTTGAAACAACTAGGCTGCGATGTTGTTGAAGTGCGTAAAACAAGTGACCTTGAGGGAATCCATGGTTTGATTATTCCCGGTGGTGAAAGTACAGCAATAGGTAAACAATTGCAGATTAATGATCTCGGTGAAAAAATAAAAGAGCTGGGCGCAAAAGACTTGCCAATCTTTGGGACTTGTGCCGGTATGATTCTGCTCAGTAAAACAATTATAGACAGTGATCAGTATCGATTAAATTTAATGGATACAACAGTAGAACGTAATGCCTTTGGCAGGCAAATAGCTAGTTTTGAAACAGATCTTCAGGTGCCTGCTATGGGCACTCATCCTTTGCGCGCTGTCTTTATTAGAGCACCTTATCTTCGGGAAGTTGCTCCTAATGTAGGTATTTTAGCTGAGTTTGAGGGAAAGATTGTCTTTGCCCGACAAGGAAATTTATTGGCCAGTGCCTTTCATCCTGAGCTTACCCCGGATCATAGGGTCCATCAATACTTTTTGGGTATGATTGATGAACATTGGGTAAAGTAAAAGCGTTCATGGTATGGGAGGATTTAGTATGTTAGATCTGAAGTTTGTTCGCAGCAACCCTGATTTGGTAAAAGAAGCTTTGCAAAAACGTCATGTTTCTATTAGCTTAGATCATTTTTTAGAACAAGAAGAAGAAAGGCGTCGCCTTCTTTTTGAAATTGAAACCTTAAAAGCTCGACGTAATGCCGTATCCGAAGAAGTCGGACGTCTTAAGAAAAAGGGAGAAGACGCGGAAGCACTTGTTTTGGAAATGCGTGAAGTTGGCCAAACTGTTAAAAGCTTAGAACAAAAATCTTCGGAAATTGTTCAAGAGATGGAAAAGGTTCTTTATGAAATTCCGAACATACCCCATCCTTCGGTGCCGGTAGGCACAGATGAGAGTGCGAATATCGAAGTTCGCAGTTGGGGAACTCCGCGCTCTTTTGATTTTGAGCCAAAGGCACATTATGAGCTCGGGGAAAACTTAGACATTTTCGATTTTACACGGGCCGGAAAAGTAACAGGGGCACGTTTTACCTTTTATAAAGGTTTAGGTGCCAGGCTGGAACGCTCTCTCATCTCCTTTATGCTTGATAAACATACAGCTAAGGGGTATACAGAGATTTTACCGCCTTATATGGTAAGTCGTACTTCGATGTTTGGAACTGGGCAACTCCCGAAATTTGAAGATGATGCCTTTAAAGTCATGGGTACTGATTATTTTTTGATTCCTACTGCTGAAGTACCTGTTACGAATCTCTATCGAGATGAAATTTTAGATGGCAACAGCCTGCCTATTCGACATTGTGCTTACAGTGCATGTTTTCGCTCAGAAGCAGGATCAGCAGGCCGTGATACACGAGGCTTGATTCGTCAGCATCAATTTAATAAGGTTGAGCTTGTTAAATTTTCACTTCCGGAGAATTCTTACCAGGAGCTGGAGTTATTAACGAACGATGCCGAGAGTATTCTTCAGGAATTAGAGCTTCCCTATCGGGTAATGACGTTATCGACTGGGGATCTCGGATTTTCTTCCGCTAAAACTTATGATTTAGAAGTTTGGCTGCCGAGCTTTAATACATACCGTGAAATTTCTTCATGCAGTAATTTTGAAGATTTTCAAGCTCGTCGAGCAAACATCCGCTTCCGCAGGGGACCAAAGGAAAAACCTGAATTTGTCCATACCCTAAATGGCAGTGGTTTAGCAATCGGGCGAACAGTCGCTGCTATTATGGAAAATTGTCAGGATTCAAAGGGCAGAATTCATATTCCAAAAGCCTTGCAAGCCTATATGGGTGTAGAATATATTGGTTAAGGACGAGGGAAAATTGGCAAATATTTGGTAAATATTTTAGAAATTTACAGAAATTTTTAGTTGCCATTCATCCCTAATTATGCTATTCTATATGTTGTTCGTCTTACATGGAGGGGTGTCCGAGCGGTTTAAGGAGCCGGTCTTGAAAACCGGTGACTTCGTGAGGGGTCCGTGGGTTCGAATCCCACCCCCTCCGCCAGAATGAAGATCGATGTTCGAAGCTCGATCTTTGAAGTAAGTGAACAAGAGTAATAGTTTTAGCTTAAAGAGTTCATTTTGCGCTCGTAGTTCAGCTGGATAGAGCGTCTGACTTCGAATCAGGATGTCGGGGGTTCGAATCCCTCCGAGCGCACCATTATTGATAGTTTTAGTGCGATAATCGATATACGAATATCGCACATTTGTTCACTGAATAATTCAGGTCATTGCCTAATTGACAATTGCTTTAGATTCAGTGATTAATAAAAACTAAGGCCTCGTAGCTCAGTGGATAGAGCGGGGGTTTCCTAAACCCTGTCTTGCGGAGGTTCGACTCCTCCCGGGGTCACCACTTTGAGGTATTTATGCGCCACCAAGATTGGATGCGTTTAGCGCTTTTACAAGCACAATTGGCCTTTGAACAAGGTGAAGTACCAATTGGTGCTGTAATCGTTCAAAATGATACTGTTATAGCAGAAGCACACAACGAAAAGGAACTTCGCCATGATCCTACAGCCCATGCTGAGATTTTAGCAATTCAACGTGCCGCTGAAACGTTAGGATCTTGGAGATTAAGTGATGCATCTTTGTATGTAACCTTAGAGCCATGTCCTATGTGTGCAGGCGCTATACTTCAGTCACGCCTAAAGAAACTTATTTATGGATCGATGGACTTAAAAGGCGGGGCTGTTGGTTCAGTAATCAATGTGCTTGATTATACCTTATGGAATCATAAAGTAGAGATATTCGCTGGAATTTTAGAAGAAGAATGTACAGATATTTTAAAGCAGTTTTTTAAATCTCTAAGGTGACGATAAAATTTAAAAAATGGTTAACCTCTAAGCATCTGTGAAATTTTATGATAATTATATAGTTTGGTGTAAGTTCATAGTTGTCTTAGCAGTTATATTACACGGAGGAGTATCGAAGTGGTCATAACGAGAGCGACTCGAAATCGTTTGACGGTGTAAGCCGTCCGTGGGTTCGAATCCCACCTCCTCCGCCATACTTATAAAAATAAGAGCCTTTCTAAGAAAAGGGCTCTTTTATTTTGCAACTATTTGTTTAAAATTTCACATTCTGGGCAAAGTATAAGAAATAGAGATAAACATGTACTGTGTCCAGAAAGAGGTTTTAACAAGAATGGATCATATAATAAATAGCTTTCAAGGCCTGCAATCAAGGCTCCAAACCAGAGAAATTAAATGGAGAAAAATAATTGGAGTATCAATGGTGTTCTGTATCTTTGGAATTTTAGGTTATGGATCTCTTAGTGCTATGATTTGGAAGGAAAAAGTATATATACCCACAAAAATATCTGAAAAGGTTATCTATGATGAAGGAAAATTAGCGCAGACTCCTGATCAATTGATTCGATTTCATGTCCTTGCTAATTCAGATAGCGAGCAGGACCAAGCCTTGAAAAGAGCTGTAAGAGATGCCATCTTAAAAGAAGTTTCCCCTAAACTTGCATCGTCGGGATCTTTGCAAGAATCTCGGCAAATTCTTGCGGGTCTTCGTCCGGAAATGGAGGAAATTGGACGCGCGGTAGTTAAAACTTGGGGTAAGAATTACAGTGTTCACACGGAGTACGGTCATTTTAGTTTTCCGACGAAATCTTATGGTACCTTGATCTTGCCGGCAGGAAATTATGAAGCATTAAGAGTCGTTATTGGGGAAGGCAAAGGATCTAACTGGTGGTGTGTCCTTTTTCCTCCATTGTGTTTTATCGATATTGAGCATTCAACAGCAGTCCAAGTGGATGGAAAACCAGGGATACCAATAAATGATAAAGCTCCCCTTTATTCAGAAAGACAACAAACAGTAAATCAACAAACCGAACAAGTTAATAATAAAGGGGCCGTCAATTCAACCAATAAATCGGTGAATAATAGAATTGAAAGTTCTGTTCCTGCGAATTCGCTTAAGGTTAAATTTTATTTTTGGGAACTTGTAGAAAGGCTAATAAGCAGGAAGTGAACTCGTTCAGCTAAAGCTGAACATCGGGGCTTCAGATACAATAACGTCCAGTAGACATTATTGCTGAGCCGCCTTTCCCAATAGGAATACTTAGCGGCGAAGGAGGACTCTGCCTCACCTGAAGTTAATGAAGGACTCACCCCCACTTATAGAAGTGGGGGTCTTAAAAACTGGATAAAACACGCACTTAGTGTAAAGCAATAGCGTTGAAATGTGTTGCAAAAAATTTACAGAACTTTATCCTTGACTCCCTTGTCAGTATAAGCTATAATTCTTTTTGTTCACTAAAATTTTTGCAAATTAATATGTTTGTAAGAGTTAGAGAGCACGGAGAGGTGGCTGAGTGGTCGAAGGCGCCCGCCTGGAAAGCGGGTACACTGGGTAACTGGTGTCGAGGGTTCAAATCCCTCTCTCTCCGCCATATTGGAAAGGGAGCCAAAGTATTCGACTTCGGCTTTTTATTTTGCTATAATTGATTTAGCCGTACTAGACGGGGAGGTAGCGGTTCCTTGTAACTTGCAGTCCGCTCTAGCAAGGTGGAATTCCTGCGAAAGGTCCTCATCTGTGAAGCTGTCTTTGGTAGATGGTAATGAGATTTTGGTCTTACGCAACAGAACACTCCGAACCGTGTCAGGTCTTGACGGAAGCAGCACTAAGGAGGATGTTTTGTGTGCCGTAAGGTTGCCTGAATCGAACCGTTCGACCAAGGTAACGTTCGGAGGTGAAGGATCGATCAAAGGTGTACGGCTATTATTTAAGATAAAGGTGGTATTGGTACCATCTTTTTTGTACTATCAGGAAAGTGAGAAGACAGACTCTTCGAGCAGCAGCTAAGTTTTCTTTATACTTAATACTTACTTTTCAAAACGCTCGAATTATGAGGGTGAATTTATGGCTTATTTGGCATTGTACCGTGAATGGAGACCAAAAACTTTTCAAAGTATTGTGGGTCAGGAACATGTTACACAGACATTGATAAATGCCCTTAAGCAAAATAAAATAGCTCATGCGTACTTATTTAGCGGGCCGAGAGGTACAGGTAAGACAACAGCTGCCAAAATTTTGGCCAAGGCTTTGAATTGCGAACAGCGAAATGGGGTTGAACCTTGTAATCAATGTCCTTCATGTACTAGTATTGATCATGGTTCTGCAATTGAAGTGTTTGAGATCGATGCCGCGTCTAATCGAGGAATTGATGAGATTCGAGATTTAAGAGAAAACATCAAGCTAAGCTCGATACAAGGCAAATTTAAAGTTTATATTATTGATGAAGTGCATATGCTGACAACAGAGGCTTTTAACGCTCTGCTTAAAACTTTGGAAGAGCCACCCTCACAGGTAGTTTTTATTTTAGCTACAACTGAGGTTCAGAAAATACCCCTAACAATTCTTTCGCGTGTTCAACGTTTTGAATTTCACCGTATTTCAATTGAGGATA
Organism: Desulfosporosinus sp. FKB; assembly: GCF_002196705.1. Classification (GTDB taxonomy): domain Bacteria; phylum Bacillota; class Desulfitobacteriia; order Desulfitobacteriales; family Desulfitobacteriaceae; genus Desulfosporosinus. Next base: position 71,601 of record NZ_NADJ01000031.1, on the reverse strand, counting down.
TAACAAGACGATTAACTGTTGTTTGTGAATCATTAGGGCGTCAGGTTCAGCAAAGTGCCTTATTAGTGATTGCCCAAAAATCTGAAGGCGGTCTCCGCGATGCCTTAAGTATTTTAGATCAATGTCTGCTTCAGGATGATCCCCTTGGTGTTAAGGAGGTCTATCAGGTTTTAGGAATGGTAGGTGAGACCTTTAGTTCGGAATTAGTTGATGGGTTAATTGCCCTCGATTATGGAAAGAGTTTAGAAACTCTGACGGGGGGAATACAGCAAGGTCGAGATCCGAGACAGATTATTCGGGAGCTTTTAGAGTATCTTCGGCAAATGCTCTTGAACTTAACTACAGGCGGCACTCCGCTAGTTGCTCCCGAAATTCAAGAGCGGTTAGTTGAACAATGTAAAAAAATTCCAATATCCCGTTTATTACATTGGATTTCGCTTTTAATGCAGGGCGAAGGACAGTTGAAATATGCATCTAATGCTCGCTTAGCAGCCGAACTTTTAATAGTTCAGACAATTCATGAAGGGCAAGGTATTATTAATGATCAGGATGAGATTATTAAACGCTTGACATCGCTTGAACTTCAACTGCAAAATCTTTTGTCAGGTAAGGATCTTCCTAGGAAAAGTACATTAAAAATTCCGGCCTCAGTAGGGTCTGGTGAGCAAGAAAATAATAAATCTCAGACAAAAACTGCTCTGGAAATTGAGCCAGCTGCCTCTGCTGAAAGGAAACCTATAGCAAAAACGGAATCTTTAGCCATAGAGATCGTTCAGGAACGCTGGAACGAGATTTTAGATCAGGTTAAACGCCGAAAGAAATCTACTCAAGCTTTTTTGTTAGAAGGAAAACCGGTTTATCTTGAAGGAAACATTTTGACCATTGCTTTTCGTCAAGGGTGTTCCTTCCACAAAGATAAGGTTAATCAGCAAGAAAATCGCCAGACAATTGAAGAGGCTTTGCAGCAACTATTTGGAATAACTATTACTTTAAACAACGTTATGGAAAACGAATTCCAAAAGAAAGACCTTTCAGAGCTGCAGAATAAAGAACTTGAAGAACAAGCTCTTATCGATAAAGCAAGGGATATGTTCGGCGAAGATCTTGTAACCGTTCGAGATTAAATATCAAATTTCAAATACTGATGATAAAATTAAGATAGGAAGTGTTAATATGGCAGGTTTTAAAGGAATGGGCGGCGGTATGGGTGGAAATATGAATCAAATGATTAAGCAAGCCCAAAAGCTTCAAGAGGACATGGCTAGAGCACAAGAGGAATTGCAAAATAAAACTGTGGATGCCTCTTCTGGGGGCGGGATGGTTCAAGTTGTTGTAAGTGGAAAAATGGAATTAGTAGAAATGAAAATCAATCCCGAAGCTATTGATCCTGAGGATGTAGAAATGCTGGAAGACCTCGTTAAGGCCGCAGTGAATGAAGGGTTAAGAAAAGCTCAGGAAATGGCTAGTAATGAAATGGGAAAATTAACCGGTGGTTTGAAGATCCCCGGCTTGTTCTAGGTGAACTATGGATTTTTTGAACTATCCTCAGCCTTTGGCAGATCTTATCAGCTCTTTGGCACGTTTGCCGGGGATTGGTCCCAAAACAGCAGGAAGATTGGCATTTCACCTTCTGCAGCAGCCACAAATTTCGCAGGATTTGGCTCAGGCGATTCTGGCAGCAAATCATTCGCTTAAAAAATGTTCAATTTGCTCCAACTTTACGGACCAAGATCCTTGCGCACTTTGTCAGAACCCACAACGAGATTCCTCAGAACTTTGTGTCGTGGAACATCCGAGAGATGTGGTATCCTTAGAAAAAACCAAAGAATTCAAAGGTCGGTATCATGTTTTGCACGGTGTGCTCTCACCTATGGAAGGAATAGGACCGGAGCAATTAACTATTAACCTTCTTTTAAAACGTTTGGAAGGTGTTCGAGAAGTTGTTATGGCTCTTAATCCGACGGTAGAAGGAGAAGCAACTGCTTTATATTTAGCTCGTTTACTAAAGCCATTAGGAATTAAAGTGACCCGTATAGCTCATGGGTTACCCGTCGGCGGGGACTTGGAATACGCTGATGAAGTAACCATTGCACGAGCGTTGGAAGGGAGACGCCAGCTTTAATTGAAAGTAAGGTCATAGAGTTCTGGCTAAATGATAGTTAAGCAAGGTATAGGAACCACTTCCACTTTTATAAGTGGGGGTGGTTCCTTCGTTAACTTCACTAATAATTCATCAAAAGCGAAAAATACCAGGATTAATTATTTTTTATCATGGGGAAGATTAAAGTGTTCTTCTTTATCCGTGAAGTGCATATTTATGGACTAGCACCGGACGAGGGGGAAACTATATGACACTGGTCTTTCTAGGATTTTTTATTATATTGATAGGATTAACGATTCGTTCGATTCTCGGAAAACCAAATATTATTTTAAAAATCATAATTCATAGTCTAGGCGGAATTGTCGGACTTTGGTTATTTAATTTTCTTTTAAGTATTCTTGGTTTTTCTATTCCAATTAATTTTTTTACAATAATTATTGTCGGACTTTTAGGTTTTCCTGGAGTATTAACCTTATCAATCCTACAGTTATTAGGAATTTAAATTTTCTAACTCAAAGATTTTTTAAATTAAGTTCTTGACTCCCTCGACAAGTTGGAGGTATACTAAAAATTGCTAAGGGAACTATTCGACGTAATTGCGAAGTAGTTCCCTACGTCTGTTTTTACGGGCGTTTTATGAAAATTCTATTTCTTCCTCAAAGTTTAATAGTTCGTTTTCTGAAAAATATGAGGAAAAATAGAAAAGGTATTCCATTATACTCCCGGAAAATTAAATTTATCACATGATTAGGAGGAAACAAAAAATGGCTAAAATGAAAACCATGGATGGAAATGAAGCTGCGGCTCATGCATCGTATGCATTTACTGAAGTCGCCACCATCTTCCCCATCACCCCCTCTTCGACGATGGCCGAATTGGTTGATGAATGGGCTGCTCATGGAAGGAAAAACATTTATGGGCAAACTGTTAAAGTCGTGGAGATGCAATCCGAAGCAGGTGCCGCAGGTGCAGTACACGGTTCACTCCAGGCTGGTGCATTAACCTCTACGTATACTGCTTCACAAGGCTTACTTTTGATGATTCCTAACATGTATAAGATTGCCGGTGAGCTGCTTCCAAGTGTATTCCATGTAAGTGCCCGGGCTTTAGCAACCCATGCTCTTTCGATTTTTGGTGATCATCAAGACGTAATGTCTGTTCGTGCAACTGGATTTGCAATGCTTTCTTCACATAGTGTCCAAGAAGCGTTAGACTTGGGCTTTATTGCTCATTTAGCAACAGTTAAGGCAAGAGTTCCTTTTGTACATTTCTTCGATGGATTCCGTACATCTCATGAAATTCAAAAGATTGAGATACCGGAATATGATGAAGTTGGCAAATTAATAGACATGGACGCGGTTCAAGCATTCCGCGACCGTGGTTTAAACCCAGAACATCCTGTTTTACGCGGAACAGCTCAAAATCCTGATGTTTATTTCCAAAGCCGTGAAGCGTCTAATAAGTTTTATGCTGAGGTTCCTGATATTGTTGAGCACTATATGCAAGAGTATAAAAAACTGACCGGCCGTGAATATCATCCTTTCCAATATTATGGTGCGGAAGATGCCGAATATGTAATTGTTGCTATGGGTTCAGCCTGTGATACGATTGAAGAAACCATCGACTATCTTATGGCCAAAGGAGAAAAAGTCGGAGTTGTCAAAGTTCACCTCTTCAATCCTTTCTCCAGCAAATATTTCTTTAACGTATTGCCCAAAACTGTTAAAAAGATTGCAGTTCTTGAAAGAACAAAAGAGCCTGGTTCTTTAGGTGAACCTCTCTATTTAGATATTAAAGAAGTTTTCTATAATCATGAGCAAAAACCCGTTATTGTGGGAGGCCGTTACGGCTTAGGATCTAAAGATACAACGCCTTCTCAAATATTGGCTGTTTATAAAAATCTTAAGGCCGAAAAGCCGGTCAATGGATTTACCATTGGAATCGTTGATGATGTAACCTTTAAGTCTCTTCCCGAAGATGAAATCATTGATACCGCTCCAGAGGGAACTATTGCTTGTAAATTCTGGGGTCTTGGCGCAGACGGTACTGTTGGGGCTAACAAGCAAGCTATCAAGATTATCGGGGATCATACTTCCCTTTATGCTCAAGCTTACTTCCAATATGACAGTAAGAAATCCGGCGGTATTACCATTTCGCACGTTCGCTTTGGCAAGAAGCCGATTAAATCCCCTTACTATGTGACAGGTGCAAACTATATTGCATGTCATAACCAAACCTATGTCTACCAATATGACCTCTTAAAGGGCTTGAAGAAAAAGGGCAATTTTGTTTTGAATTGTCAGTGGACGCCTGAAGAATTGGATGAGAAACTTCCGGCAGCAATGAAACAGGCACTTGCTCGTAACGAAGTTAACTTCTATATCATTGATGCAGTTTCTATTGCCCGTAAAATTGGTCTTGGTTCACGGATTAACATGGTCATGCAGGCTGCTTTCTTTAAACTTGCTAATGTTATTCCTGTTGAAGAGGCAATCGATTATTTGAAAGCTTCCGTCTTAAAGACCTATGGTAAAAAAGGCCAAAACATTGTTGACATGAACAATGCAGCCATAGATCAAGGTGTTTCTGCACTCGTCAAAGTGGAAATTCCTGCATCCTGGGCTAATGCTCAAGACGGGGAAGTCGCCGCTGCTGCTGATGAACCCGATTTCGTTAAAAATATTCTTCGTCCAATGAATGCCATGGAGGGAGATGATCTTCCCGTCAGTGCTTTCAATGGTCGTGAAGATGGTACCTTCCCGGTTGGTACCACGGCTTACGAAAAACGTGGTATTGGAGTTACAGTTCCAGAATGGCAAATGAACAATTGCATTCAATGTAACCAATGTTCCTATGTTTGCCCTCACGCTGCAATCCGTCCTTTCCTTATGAATGAAGAAGAGGCAAAAAATGCTCCGGAATCCTTTGTTGGTAAGAAGGCTATTGGTAAAGAAGCTGCAGGTCTGCAATTCCGTATCCAAGTAAGTACTTTGGATTGCACCGGTTGTGGAAACTGTGCGGAAGTTTGCCCGGCTAAAGAAAAAGCGCTGGTAATGAAACCTGCTGCTGAACAATTTGAACAACAAACGGCAAACTGGGAATTTGCCCTTTCCCTTAAAAATAAATCGAATCTCTTTGATGTTACGACTGTTAAAGGAAGCCAATTTGCGCAGCCTTTACTCGAGTTTAACGGTGCTTGCCCAGGCTGCGGAGAAACCGCTTATGTTAAGCTTCTAACTCAACTCTATGGTGATCGTATGATGATCGCTAATGCCACCGGTTGTAGTTCAATTTGGGGCGGAAGTGCTCCTGCAGTTCCATACACCACGAATCAAGAAGGTAAAGGACCGACTTGGGCTAACTCTTTATTCGAGGATAATGCTGAATTTGGTTATGGCATGTATTTGGGAGTCCGTCAGCAACGTGAAAAATTAGCTGAATTAATGACGCAGGCACTTGAAATGGAAATCAGTGCTGAGCTTAAAGGTGCCTTTGAAGAGTGGCTTGCAGGCTGGAATGATGCAGATGCTTCAAAAGCAGCTGCAGCAAAAATTAAGGCATCTCTTGAAGGCTATAATGGAGACAATAAAGTATTAGCAGAGATCCTTTGTAGGAAAGACCATCTTATCAAGAAATCCCAATGGATTATTGGTGGAGACGGATGGGCTTATGATATCGGCTATGGTGGTTTAGATCATGTTTTAGCATCCGGCGACGATGTCAATGTCCTCGTTCTCGATACTGAAGTATATTCCAATACCGGTGGTCAATCTTCAAAATCAACGCCTCGTGCAGCTGTTGCTAAGTTTGCTGCCGCAGGTAAGAAGATTCGTAAGAAAGATCTTGGTATGATGGCTATGAGTTACGGCTACGTTTATGTCGCTCAAATTGCTCTTGGTGCCAATATGAGCCAAGCCATCAAAGTTATTAAGGAAGCTGAAGCTTATAAAGGACCTTCATTAATTATTGCTTATGCTCCATGCATTAACCATGGCCTTAAAGCTAGTATGACGAAGAGCGTTCAAGAAGCTAAGAAAGCTGTTGATTCTGGGTACTGGCATCTCTATCGCTTCAATCCCGATTTGGCAGAAGAAGGAAAGAACCCATTTAGCCTGGAATCCAAGGAACCAACGATACCTTTCCGTGACTTTATCATGGGCGAAGTACGTTATACGTCATTGATGAATACCTTCCCTGAAACGGCAGAAGAACTCTTCAGCGGAGCAGAAAAATATGCTAAGGTACGTTACGATTCTTATAAACGTTTAGCGGAACAAAAATGGGGAGAATAATTTAACCAGATTGTTCTAAAAGTAATTTAACTATGTTTTGAGAGCAGAATTTCTGCTCTCTTTTTTTTATGCTGGGGGAAAGTATACCTTCATTAGTATATTGTGAACAAAACTATAAACTTAGGAATAGAATGTTCAAAAGAAAGAGGGAGGTGTTTTACGACGAGCAGTATACCAATGGTTGGAGATTTCGTAAGGGAATCGCTGGATTTACATCTATTTATGGCTCGGATCATGAAAGAACATGCAACGTTTATGCAAATAGGATTTCTGCCTAAAGATGTTACTTACACCGCTCAAGCAGAGGAGTTTAAATGTCAATACGATGAAATTCTTAAGGAAGCTATAATGCTTGGCGATTGTACGGCGTCAGAAAGCGTACTGCAATCAGGGGAATTGGTAACGGATAAAACACTTGGGGCAGAGCAAAAGACTCAAGAATTGACGGGAATCTATATTGAATGTTCACTAACGGCCGAGGAGTTGAAATTTCATCCCGATCCGGGGACAATCCCCCCTGAGATTATTCCTAATATTCAGGCTTTAAATGAAAAGGCAAAAACTTTAACGACCTCTTTTGCTGAGTTCAAAGCTATGGTTTTAGACCAAGTGACGAAATGTTGTTTATTTACAAATCTCCTGCCATCCCAATATTCCCACATTCATAAGGAGGCTCTTTTTTATCTAAAACTAATAAACCGTTTACAAAACAACCAATTTGTAAATTCACGAGTTGAGTTATATGAGCAGAAGGTATTTTGGGACGATATCATGGGAGAGCATGCCCAGGTTATTAGTCATCTTCTGGATCCTTCGGAGAAGAATCTTATTAGTAAAGCAGAAGATTTTGATCGTCTGTTTAAGAGATTAGAGCGGAAATTAAAAGGTGAGGGGGCACGGGCAACACAGCTTGAACAATTGAGACAGGAGAATATTCAGGCGACCACGGCAATCGCAAATTTTAAAGCCATGAGTACAGACCTTCTTCTGGGCTGTCAAATACGATCTATGCTTACTCCTTTATTGACGGATCATACTTTGCGAGAAGCTTATTATTATTTAAGAATTTTAAAGACTTTAAAACTAGTTTATCTTGGACGGGGTTAGTCAGGCAGAAGGTCATAGTACTTAAAGCGAACGAAAGAAACGTTAAGGTTTCAAAGTTCGCTTTTTTGACTTGGTTAATAAAATTAACCAAGTCTTTTTGAATAAATTATAAGAATTTAGCAGAATCCTAGGTTGAGATGCTTCAACGATGGAGGAACTTATGGAAGACGCTTTACTCACGTTTAGTTTTCTTCTAGTTACCTGGCTTTGGGGTGATTGGAAAAAGTGGAAGCAATATTATTCTACAATTGTATTTTGGGACTTGGGTAATATTATTTATTGTAATCTTACGGTCAAAAAGCCTTTGTGGAAATTTACGACAATTATTCCCGAATCAATGGCCAATATTCTGATGATTGTTGTTATTTTTCCCTGCGTTATTTTATTATTTCTCCCTTATTTTCCGAGAAAGGGATTTATGAAGCAATTAATGTATGTCTGCTTCTGGACGTTCATTTTTTCATTGATTGAATGGTGGGCATTACGAATGCACCGCTTTGCTCATTTTAACGGTTGGACCTTAACATATTCTGTGATTTTTAATTTTGGCATGTTTATTCTCCTTAAAATACACTATGAGGATCCACGCTGGGCATGGTTAATTTCATGTGCTGCCGGCATTTTTATAATGGTTTATTTTGAAGTTCCTTTATAAAATTCAGAGAAAAAGAGCTGCAATTTTTTATGCTTGCAGCCCTTTTCTTATACATTTAAATGTTGTGCATAATCAATGGGGTGCGGGACAAAATAAGCTGATAAGGAGGAGAAACTGTTGCGCAGCTGGATGAAAATGTTCAAAGAACTTACCCTTCGTCCTAAGGGTCGGCAGGTTAGAAAAACCCCTGCCTATTCCTTCGATGAAGACCTTAATAAGCCAGTTTCAGGGCCTAAAGTAAAAGAAATCTTGTCTAAGAGCAGTGATGTTGTATTTCGGGAATTCTATCTTCAGGGAAAGGAATCTATTCCCTGCATAATGGCAGGGGTTGATGGCCTGGTTGATAAAAACCTCTTGGATCAATTTGTTTTAAAACCTCTTATGGTTGATTTGCCTGGGCGCCGGGAATTAGCTCAGGTGACGTTGGCCAATGTAGTGGATAGTACTATTCAATACCTTCTGCCTGGTCTTGAAATCAAAAAAATCTCCAAATTAGGTGATGCCATTAACGCAATTTTGTCCGGCGATGCGGTGATTTTTTTTGGCGAGTCTAAAGAAGCAATTGTTATCGGAGCCAGAGGGTGGGCTAATTCCGGGATTAACGAACCTGTGGCAGAGTCAGTAATTAAAGGCCCTCATGAGGGATTTACAGAAACACTAAGAATTAATACATCTCTTTTACGGCGAAAGATCAAACATCCCTCCTTGAGGCTGATATCATTAAAGCTTGGTGAGTTAACCAATACAGATATAGTTGTCACCTATATTGACAAGGTCGCCAGCCCTGATGTTGTTTCCGAAGTATTGAGAAGGCTGAGCGTCATTAAGATGGACGGGGTATTAGAAAGCGGCTATGTCGAAGAAATGATTGAGGATTTCCCCTATTCGCCCTTTCCCCAAATTGCTTATACAGAAAGACCCGATGTACTGGCAGGTAAGCTTTTGGAAGGTAAAGTTGGTATTATGGTTGACGGAACTCCAATAGTTTTAGTAGTCCCAGCCATTTTAACCCAATTTTTAAATGTCAATGAAGATTACTATCAACGTGCTATGACGGCAATATTGTTTCGCTTTGTTCGCTATATTGGGGCGTTTATTGCTATTACGGCGCCAAGTGTTTATATTGCAGTGACTACTTTTCATCAAGAAATCATTCCTACTGATCTTTTGATGAGCATTGCAGCAGGACGGGAAGGAGTGCCTTTTCCGGCTCTTTTAGAGGCTTTACTTATGACAATAGTCTTAGAGATCTTACAAGAAGCCGGGCTGCGTTTGCCGAAACCGATTGGTCAAACTATTGGTATTGTCGGTGCTTTAATTATAGGAGATGCTGCAGTAAAGGCTAGCTTAGTGAGTCCATTGATGGTTATTGTTATTGGAATAACTGCCGTATCGAGCTATGCTATCCCTTACTACGATTTGAGCTTGGCGGTACGGCTCACACGTTTTCCGCTTATGGTTTTAGCAGGAAGTCTTGGCTTTTTCGGCGTCTCCGTCGGCCTTTATGCAGGCTTAATCCACCTCCTGAGTCTTCGTTCTTTCGGCGTACCCTACATGAGCCCTATTGCCCCTATGCGCATTCGGTCCTTGTTACAGGATACGTTTGTACGAGCTCCATGGTGGGCGATGAAACGAAGACCTCAGCTTTTGGAAATAGAGAACCCCCGATCAGGAGGGAAGGGAAAAGAATAGCCATGGAAAGAATCTCTCCACATCAGTTCATGACTTTAGGGGGAGCTGTGCTCATGGGTACAACATTTCTCCCGGTTGCGTCCATCGTCAGCGCTGCCTGCGGTCGAGACGGCTGGATGATTGTCTTACCCGCCTTTGTCTTGGGTATACCTTATGGCTTAATGGTACTTTCGTTATTATCTCAATTTCCTAATAAAAATTTATTACAGATTTCGGAGATAGTCTTTGGCAAATGGATAGGGAAATTGATAGGTGTTTTCTATATTCTAATAACAGGTTATTTTGGCGGTTTGCTTTTGGGGCAAGCAGGAGACATCTATGAACGTTCAATTATGCCCTTGACCCCCATCGGTCTATTTTATTTAGGGACAATAATTCTGGTCTTCTATTTGTGTAAGTCCGGAATTGAAGTATTTGCCCGGTTTTCCGAAGCCGTTTTTCCTTTGATCCTTTTAGCATTAATCTTGAACTTAACACTTTCGATCTCTCGAATCGAGCCGGGGGAACTGCTGCCTATTCTAAGTGAAGGGGTAATGCCGCTTTTCTGGGGAGGCCTTAAAGTGGCACCCTTCGCTATGGAATATATACTATTTATGGCCGGGATTTCAGCGTTCCTGCCAACCGATATGAAGGAGATTGGACAATTAAGGAGAGAGGTTTGCCGGGCAGTATTTTTGGTGGGGATCCTGGACATGTTTGTGGCACTCCAGCAAATCCTTGTATTTGGGCCTTTCGAAACGACTCGAGTTGTGTATGGCTTATTAGTTTTAGGAAAAATGGTAGAAGTAAGCCGCACAGTGGCAGGTGTTGAATCATTATTTTTGGGGGTTTGGCTTGGAGCCTTGGTCATAAAGATTAGTGCTTTTTTATTCACTACAGTTTGGGGCCTGGAGACTGTAATGAACCTTAAAGGTCTAAAATGGCAGATTGCGGTTTGTTCAGTCTTTATGGGGATTGCCTTTGGTTTTGTAAGGGGATCAGCATTGATTTCCGAAATTGCATTCGTTGATAACTACCTTATTTTGCCATTTGCCGCTATTTGGATATTAGGGCTTTGGGGAGCAGTGCGCTGGAAGAAGGGAAAAAACATTCGTGGAAACTAAAAGACATCAAAAAGTTAATCGAATTGCAGCCTTAATTTTAATAGTATGTCTTTTATTTTTGCCGGGATGCTGGGGAAAACGGGAAGTTGAGGAATTGGCGCCTCTCATTGGCATAGGATTTGATCTCGGAAAAAAACCGGGAACATTTCTGATAACAATGCAATTAGCCAAACCTAAACAAGGCGGAGGAGAATCCGTGGCCAAAATCGAAGATCGAACCTTTAGTGTAGAAGTCGCCAGCGCTCGAGAAGCAACAGAAATGGTTTACAAGATTTCCAGCCGTATACCCTTTATGGGTTCTTTAAAGGTCATTGTTATTGGTGAAGGCGCGGCCAAAGCCGGTTTTAACGATATCATTGATTTTGCTCAGCGCTTTTCAGAGTTTCGACGGACAATGTTTCTTGTTTTGACAAAAGGAAAGGCTCAAACTCTTTTAAATATGAAATTGCGCGATGGGGAACTGCCGGCTATGAGCATTAAGAATCATATGGAGCAAGGAAATAACCTTTCTACCTTTCCAACCGTTCGTCTGGGACATTACTTAACAATTCTAGGTACACAGAGTACGGCTCCAATTCTTCCCATCGTTGAAAGTATAAAGTCAGGAGAGGATGGCATTGAATATAATAACGAAAAGGAGGGAAAGGAACTGCACATACAAGGTGCAGGTGTTTTGCACGGAGATCAGTTAGTGGATTACCTTACGGATCAAGAAACCAAAGGGTATATGTGGCTTGAAAACAATGTTCAGAATCGCTTAATTAACACTATGGATGATAAAGGCAACGTTAGCTTTGGCGGGCAAGTTTTAAAATCCAAGACTAGATATAAATTAGTCAATAACAACGGAGTAATCGGTCTCCAGTACCAGATCCAAGCGAGTATTTCCGTCGACGAAGTAATAGGCATAAAGCAACAACTTTCGGAACCGGAATGGGTCGATCTGATGAATCAGGCTGAAAATAGTTATGCAAAAGTTATTAAAGAAGAATGCGAGCTGTCAATTATAAAAGAGAGGGATTTGAGTCTTGATTTTTTAGGGATTGGGCGGCTGATTGAAGAGAGAAATTCTTCGTATTGGAAGACCATTAAAGACCAATGGGAAGAGAAGATTGCAGATTTCCCTCTTACCGTGAATGTACAGGTTTCTGTACATCATTCAGGAATGTCAAGCAGCAGTTCTACGACTAATTCGGTAGAAGAAGGGAAAGAATAGGTGCAGAAGGAAGTACTAGGGGGAACATAACTATGATAAAACCATTTAATAGTCAATCACAGGGCCTAAGTGCGGGAACCGTCGCAATAAAGGATCAGGAGATGGTTATCAATAAAGGAAAGGTCTATCCGGTCTGTTATCGCTGCGCTCAAGTTCCTAAAAATGGACTCTATGACGGATTTAGGATACGAGGAATGTTTTTCTGTTCTGATTGTCAACAGGAGTTGTACTCAGCAGACCAGAACACTCCGGAATATCAGGAATTCTTAGTTTTAATCCAAGGACTTTTATTTTAATAGTTCTGATCATAACCCGGGATATTGATTCAAATCTCGGGTTATGAAATGTAGATGAAATATTGACTTAGATGTGATAAAATAGTATGAATATCTGTATTGATATTGATATTGATATAAAGAGTTATAAACCATTTAATGGAGGTTCATTGGTGGGTGATCTGGGAGAAGGATTGAGTCAATATCGGAAACAGGGGTTTTGCTCTTTCCATACTCCTGGCCATAAAGGGCAACAGGAGTTTTTTCATGACTTTGATTTCTGCGGGTTTGATTTAACAGAACTTCCGGGACTCGATATGCTTCATTCACCGAAGGGAATTATAGATCAAGCGCAGAAACGATCGGCCGAAATTTTTGGAGCGGATGAAACATTTTTTTTAGTTGGCGGGGGAACTGTCGGCAATCAGGCTATGTTTATGTCCCTCACGGGTACGATGAATCAGGTTATTATTGAAAGAAGTTCCCATCGCTCTGTAATGTCGGCTTTAGTTCTCAGCGGACTAAAACCGGACTATATAAAACCTATTATTCATCCGGATTTTAATCTTCCCTTGGGTTTGGACATAAGCCCTGAGCGATTTCCTTGGTCAAATGCCGCTGCTTGTCATGTTACTTATCCTAGTTATTATGGAACGTGTATTGAGCTGCGAGACCTTTTAAATAAAAGGGCGGATTTAGCACCGGATGTACCGGTGTTTGTTGATCAAGCGCACGGTTCTCATTTTTTGGGATTCTTGTTTCCTGCGAGTGCTTTAACGTTGGGTGCGGATCTTGTCTTACATAGTACTCATAAGACGCTAACCGCCTTAACTCAGTCAGCTATGCTCCATGTTCAAGGCTCAAGAGTTTCCCGTATTCGATTAAGACAAAGCTTGGAACTGCTTCAATCATCAAGTCCCAGCTACCTATTATTAGCGTCTCTGGAACGAGCTGGGGAATATGCCTTGGATTTAAGCCGGTGGGAACGCCTTAAAGATGAAGTCGGGAATCTTCAGCAAAGGGTTGGGGAGAAATTCCGTATACTCTCTCAGAACGATGTCGGGACTTACGGTATTGATGCCCTGGATTGGTCAAAAATTTTGATTAATACACGGCCGCTGGGATTACCTGCTTCTCGCTGTGTTGAATTTCTGCGTACAGAATTTGGCCTGGAACCTGAATTATGGGATGAAGAGAATATTTTGTTTTTGCTGGGAATCGGCAATACCCCCGAGGACATTCGCAGACTCACGAGGGGGTTAGACAGGTTGGCAGATAGTGCTCAATCATTGTCCTTAGGATCTGAAGGTTTTAGAAGAAACGACCGATATGACAGAAGCGGCGATTTTTTTTTACCGCCCCAGATTCTTAGGCCACGAGAGGCCTTTTTAGCTAAAAAACGGAAAATTCCTCTGAAAGAGAGTTTAGGCCATATTGTCGGGGAAACTATTTCGCCATATCCCCCGGGAATTCCAATCGTTGTCATGGGAGAACAAATGACCCCAGAAGTTCTCGAGACACTCCTTGTTGCTGGAGAAGGACGTTGGCAAGGGTGGGAAGGTTTTGAAAGCCGAACAATTTGGGTCGTGGAGGAGGAAAAAGGAATGTCATGAATCTAGCACAGGCACTTTTAGAAAAGGCGGCTCGAGAAGAACACTTGGCACATCTTTTACTCTTCCATGGGGGAAGCGAATTACACCGGCGGGAAGAGGCTCTCCGTATCGCACAGATTTTAAATTGTTTTTCACCAAAATCAGAAAGGCCGTGTCAAAATTGCCCAGCCTGCCATAAAATTTCCAGTCTTAACCATCCGGATGTACTATGGCTGAAACCGCTTAAGACAACGATTGGAATTGAACAAGTTCTTGCCTGGCAGGAAAAGGCTTATTTAAAGCATTATGAAGGGAACTATAAAGTTTCCATAATTGAACAGGCGGACACGTTAACGTTGCCTGCGGCGAATGCACTTTTAAAAGTTATTGAAGAACCTCCGGAGCATTGTGTTATTATCCTCAGTGCTGGAAATGCGGAAGGAATATTGCCTACAATACAAAGCCGAGCTCAGTTAATTTATTATCCTGATCCTTCCGAAGATGAGTGGTTTGAGGAATTGGGAGCGATAAATCAGCAGGAGGCCAAATTAGCCCTGGAGTTAAGCGGTAAAAACCAAACTCTGGCGACTGCAATAATGGAGCAGGGTGTTTTTGCTCTTCAAGAATGGGTTCGTAGGTTCTTTCAGGTTGTTAAGGATAAGGATTTTCTGGCGCTTTTTTCTCTTTTTCCCTTAGACAAAAATCAAGTAAGTATATATCTGCAGGTTTTAGCTGTTAGGATACAGGAAGGCATTCGCAATGGCACGAACCAACCTTTTGAACTTCTGGCAATTGGTAAAGCTAATGAGGCGTTAAGACAACAAGTAAATCCGAGATTGGTTATAGAAGTATTGGCTTTAGAACTATTTCAACAAGGAGGGGTTCTCTGTGATTGAGGTTGTCGGTGTTCGCTTTAAAAACGCGGGTAAAATATACTATTTCTCTCCGGGAGATCTTAAGCTTGAGGCCTCGGACCGGGTGATTGTTGAAACCGCAAGAGGTATTGAATTCGGTGAATTGGTGATCCCTCCTCGAATGGTAGCTGATGAGGAAGTGGTACTTCCTTTAAAGCAGGTTATTAGAAAAGCCACACCGGCTGATGAACAGTTTGTAGAACAAAATAGAATAAAGGAAAAAGATGCTTTTCAAATCTGTTTAAAGAAAATATCCGAACACCAGCTGCCGATGAAATTGGTTGACGTCGAGTATACCTTTGACGGAAATAAGATTATTTTTTCATTTACCGCTGAAGGCAGGGTTGACTTTCGGGAATTAGTGAAAGATTTGGCGGCCATTTTCCGTACGCGTATTGAATTAAGGCAAATAGGAGTTAGAGATGAAGCTAAGATGCTGGGAGGAGTCGGTTCTTGCGGAAGGATACTTTGCTGTACGTCATTTTTAGGAGATTTTGAACCGGTTTCCATCCGCATGGCCAAGGATCAAAAATTATCTCTAAACCCAACCAAGATCTCTGGAATTTGCGGTCGGCTTATGTGTTGTCTGAAGTATGAAAATGGCTGTTATAAACCTGATGATAAGGAAATGTACGTCCAGGATTTGGAAGACGTTAAGATGCTGGAAATTCTGGATGAATCGAATAGTATTGTTGATAGCCCTGCTGCCAATGCAAGTAAAATGAATGGCAAACAGCGTTGTAATAGGAAAGGGGAAAAGCCCAAAGGAAAGAGTGAGAAGGTATGAGTCAGTTAACTCAAGCCCTTACAGAAGTGGAAGAAAAATTACGTTCCCTGCTGGAGGAAGTTAACCATTTAATACCTTACGTAAAGGCCTTAGAAGAAGAAAATATCAAACTAAAACGTGAGAGCACCTTTCCGGAAAAAGAGACGGAGCGGGTTATTGCCAATGCCGAACATATTCAAGGTGTCGCCCATGATAATTTAGAGCGCCTCTATCATGAAGGATTTCACGTCTGTCATCTTCATTTCGGGCAGCCTTTAGAAGGGGATTGTCTGTTTTGTATGGGCTTTTTACGGAAAGACTAGAATTAAAGGATATTTTAAGGTCGGGAGTCTTTAGACATGTTAGTTAAAGGTACATTATATGTATGTGGGACCCCAATCGGCAATTTGTCAGATATAACGCTGCGAGTCTTAGATACATTGCGGAATGTTGATTTAATAGCCGCTGAAGATACTCGCCATTCACGTAAGCTTTTACAGCACTTTCAAATTAGTACCCATTTGACGAGTTATCACGAGCACAACGAGAAGAAGAAATCCTTAGAACTAGTAGAACGACTTAAAGCAGGCCAAACAGTCGCTCTTATTAGTGATGCCGGATTACCTGGAATTTCTGATCCGGGAGGTGAGGTTATTCGCCTGTGCCTTGAAGAAAATATTCCGGTGGATGTTTTGCCAGGACCAAATGCGGCTCTGACGGCTTTGATTTTATCAGGTATGCCGGCTGAACATTTTACGTTTTATGGTTTTTTGCCAACTTCAGCAGGGGAGAGAAAACGTATTTTGGAAGACTTGGCAAATCGTCAAGAAACATTGATCCTTTATGAGGCTCCTCATCGATTGTTAAGCACCTTACAAGGATTGTCGGAATCCTTTGGTGATCGTGAAGCTGCAGTTGTTCGTGAGTTAACAAAAGTGCATCAGCAAGTTCACAAGAATTATCTTTCTAAGCTAAGAGAAGAGTTTGAAAAGACCCCTCCGCGGGGAGAATGCTGCATCGTCATTGCTCCTTTTGTTCCGGAAAAATTAGCAGGCGGGCCTCAAGAGTGGTGTATTGAGGTCAACGAGGGAGTACAGCGGGGGTTAACCAAGAAAGAAGCCATGAAAGAAGTGGCCAAGCGTTATGGAGTGAAAAAGTCAGAGGTGTATCAAGCCTTAATTGAAGAATTAAAGTAGAATAAAAAGAAGGCCAATCAGGCCTTCGAAGAGAGTGTTTGAATAATATCATTACACACAAACTTATATCTATGTAAAACTGTTCCTAAACTTAGACAGCTTTAGAACCGGTATCTACGTTGCCAAGGATAGCTTCTCCCATCGCAACAGCACATTCACGGCAAACGTTTTTGCCATGGAAAAGTTGATTGTCACTGGCATTACCACAAAATACACAAGCCGGCTCATACTTTTTAAGAATGATTCTTTCTTGGTCCACATAAATTTCCAGAGCGTCTTTTTCGTCAATTCCCAATGTACGGCGAAGTTCGATAGGTAAAACAATGCGGCCAAGTTCGTCTACTTTTCTCACGATTCCTGTTGATTTCATCATCTTCACTCACTCCCTTTACTACAACTTTCGACAGAAAACTACAACCTTATGATACCAATGGTTCCAATTAAAGTCAACCACTTTTAAAGGTGATTAGGAATTAAATTTCTTGAATAAAAAATTACATTTACATAATAAATTTTTATTATGGATATACTTGACAAATATGAGTTAATGTGTCGAATTCATAGATTGAGAGGAGATCTAACGTGAACTATTACATCACAACCCCAATTTTTTATCCCAATTCAAGTCCCCATATTGGTACCGCCTATACTACGGTTGCTGCAGATACTCTGGCTCGTTATCATAGAATGTTGGGAGATCAGGTTCATTTTCTAACGGGTACTGATGAAAATGCGCAAAAGATTGTTCGTACTGCGGAAGCCCATCACCTTGATCCGCAAACTTATGTAGATGGTGTTGTCCAGCGCTTTAAAGAGTTATGGAAAGCCTTGGATATTTCCAATGATGATTTTATCCGGACGACAGAAGAACGTCACGGAAAAGTGGTTCAACAAATTTTTGCCAAATTGTATGAACAAGGCGATATTTACAAATCAGAGTATTCAGGCTGGTATTGTACACCTTGTGAAACATTTTGGACTGAAAGCAAACTGATTGATGGAAAATGTCCCAACCCAGATTGCTTACGCAGTGTGGAATTGTTAAAAGAAGAGAGCTATTTTTTCCGTTTATCAAAATATCAAAATGCGCTCCTTCAATACATTGAAGCACATCCTGATTTTATTCAGCCCCTTTCCCGGCGCAACGAAATGATCCGTTTTATTGAAAGCGGCTTAGAAGATCTTTGTGTTTCCAGAACGACATTCAAGTGGGGGATTAAGGTACCTTTTGATCCAAAGCATGTGGTTTATGTTTGGCTTGATGCCCTAATCAACTATATTTCCGCTTTAGGTTACCCGGATGGAGAAAATTATAAAAAATACTGGCCGGCTAACGTTCAAATCATGGGGAAAGATATTGTTCGCTTCCATGCGATCATTTGGCCAATTATTTTGATGGCTCTTGACCTTCCTCTCCCGCGCCTTGTTTATGGGCATGGGTGGTATTTGTCGAAAGATGGAGGAAAAATCTCAAAATCGCGGGGGAATGTCCAGGATTCCTTCGAATTAATTAAAAGGTATGGCTCAGATGCTATCCGCTATTTCCTGTTGCGTGAAATGCAGGTTGGGACTGATGGAACATACTCTGAGGACAATTTAGTGGAACGAATTAATAGTGATTTGGCTAATGATTTTGGTAATTTTGTTTCTCGAAGTTTGGCTATGGTCGTTAAGTATAGGGGAGGAGTTGTTCCTCGGCCAGGTCAAGATGGTCCCTTAGAGATGGAATTGAAAACCTTAAGTTCGGAAGTTAAAAAGGGCGTAGACGAAAGCCTTGGACGCTGTGACATGGCAAGTGCCCTGGAACAAATCTGGCGTTTTATTGCTCGATGCAACAAGTATGTTGATGAAACTGCTCCTTGGGCCTTAGCAAAGCGAGAAGATCAACAGGAGCGTCTTGATACTGTTCTTTATACGTTTGTGGAATGTATTCGCATTATGGCCATCTTGACCGCTCCCTTTATGCCGGGCATTACACCTCGAATATGTTCGCTCCTTAGCAGCGATGAGCATCTTATTCGCTGGGAAGAGGCGGATCAATGGGGAATTATAAATCCGGGTGCCAGCATCCAAAAGGGTGAACAGCTCTTCCCGCGAATTGATATTTCTCAATATGCAGAAGAGGTGACGACACCAGTAGAGTCTGGATCTAAGCAAGAAGCTAAAGATTTGGAATTCGAACCAATGAAGGAAGAAATTAGTATCGAGGAGTTTGCGAAACTTGATCTAAGAGTTGGAAAAGTTCTGAGTGCCGAGAAGGTTGCCAAGACAGATAAACTCCTGAAATTAGAAATCGAAATCTCCGGACAAGTGCGTACGGTTGTTTCCGGTATTGCTCAACATTATGCACCGAAAGACTTGATTAATAAATCCGTAGTAGTTGTTGCCAATCTAAAGCCGGCAAAGTTAAGAGGAATAACCTCTCAAGGTATGATTTTGGCAGCATCACAGGGAGAAGTTCTTGAAGTACTTATGCTTGACAAAGAACTCCCTGGCGGAGCGCGAGTGAAATGATTTGGGATACGCATGCGCATCTTGATGACGAGGTATATCAAGAAGATTTTCAAGATGTCTTAGAAAGAATTAAGTCTTCGGGAATTTCTCGAGTTACGAATGTTGGCTATGACCTTCCTTCTTCATTAAGGTCAGTGCAGCTTGCCCAGGATTACGATTTCATTTATGCAGCTATTGGTATCCATCCTCATAATGCAGAAGAGTTCAGCGATGACGTTATGGTTCAACTCCAGGCTTTGGCTCAACATCCCAAGGTTTTGGCCTGGGGGGAAATTGGCCTTGATTATTATCGGGATTTATCTCCTCGAGCTATTCAACAAGAGGTTTTTATTCAACAGATTGAATTGGCCAACAAGGCTGGCCTGCCGATTGTAATTCATGATCGGGACGCCCATCAGGATGTTTTGGAAATTGTCAAAGCTCACCCGCCGAAACATGGAGGTGTCTTGCACTGCTATTCAGGATCCTGGGAAATGGCGAAGGTTCTTTTAAAGCTTGGGTTCTATCTTTCTTTTGCCGGGCCTTTAACCTTTAAAAATGCCCGCCATACCGTTGAGGTGGCCAGAAATGCCCCCATCGACCGTATTCTTGCTGAGACAGATTCTCCCTATTTAACCCCGGAACCGCGCAGAGGTAAACGCAACGAACCTGCTTATGTAAGAGAGGTTGTCAGGAAACTCGCTGAAATCAAGGAACTGAGCATTGAAGAAATGGCTCTACAGACAATGCATAATGCAGAAACAATATTTAAGCTTGTTTAGGCTTGTTAAAAAGGACCTTCAGGAGAAGGTTCTTTTTTTTGAATTTGCTTCATACCTTCTGATTAAGGAGGGATAGGATGTATTCGCTACCGATCACCACGTATTCCGATTATTGGCGGGCAACCAAGACTTGGGGTTCGTATCTGGGCGGTTTAGCAGTGTTTGCGGCTGGTACAAGATATTCAGCACTGAAAGCTCCAGATATACCCCAGACCATGTCTGTTCCTTATCAACAAGTAAAACAACCACAGACGATTCAAAAACCCAAACTTGAGATAGGTCTTTTAGACTCACGCAGGAAATTACTACGTGTCGGAAATATCAGTCGTGGAGCTCCAGCCTTAGGCGGCAGTAATTCAAAATCGCCCATTTTAGAGCGAAGCAGCCTGGAAGTTGTAAAGGGGGGGGAGTCCCAAGAGGAACTTTTAAGTGAAGACAAGGCGGGTAATTCTCTTAAGGGTTCAGGAAGTATGATGACAAGCGATATTCAAGTTGTCGACAAAGAAATCCCCTATGCTACGAAGGTTATAGAATCAGATCAGCTTCTTCCCGGAATGAGCAAGGTTCAGGAAGACGGGGAAACTGGTGTTTTAAGACAGGTGGTTAAGACCTATAAGGTAGATGGACAACCATTGAATCAACAAATACAATTTTCCTTTGAATTAAAGGGACCTAAGAAAAAAGTTGTAATTCAGAACTCAAAGCCGGTTGTCGGAGAGCACTTTGAAATTGACAAATTGAATATTAGTAAAACGTTAACAATGGAGTCAACTGCCTATACTTATACAGGCAACAAAACGGCAACGGGATTAACGCCCAGACAAGGCATCATAGCCGTAGACCCCAGAGTCATCGCTATGGGAAGTAAAGTATATGTAGAAGGGTATGGGTATGCTATAGCAGCTGATACGGGCGGAGATATCAAAGGTAACAGGATCGATTTGTTTTTTACAAACCTTAGACAATGCTTGGATTGGGGAAGAAAGCCTGTTCTCATTCACATTCTAAAATCCATATAATGGAAAAAAGTTTTTGACAACCAACTACTTATCAATTAAAATGAAGTTGGTTGATTGCTATGGGTTTTGGAGGGATTCAATGTTTCAGAATTCTCGAACTACGGTTTTGGCGTTAGTTCGCAGAGGTCGCTTAGGTAAAGCTGCAGTTGCCCTCGTGATTTTTTTCCTGATTGCCTGCGGAATTCTGGCCTTCAATATGAAAACAATTAATATTGAAGTTGATGACAAAGTTATACCTGTAACAACGATTTTTAATACTGTCGGGCAAGCTCTTGCGCATTCCAACTTAGAGTTTAATCCTGAGGATGTTGTGGATCCTCCTCGAAATTCAAGAATTACTAAAGGTATGAGAGTCGTTGTTACAAGAAGCATACCGATTCACCTGACGGTAGATAAACAGACTTTGTCAGCGAGGACTACAGCCAAGACTGTCGGTGAGGCAATTAATGATTTGTCAGAACGCTATGGCTTACAAATTAAAGACGTTGATGAAGTTAACGAACCACGTTCTGAAGATCTTAAAGAGCAAATGGATATTAAAGTGCGAAGGGCTGTTCCGGTTGTTGTGCAAGCGGATGGGAAGACAATCAATACGTATTTGGCTCCCCGCACAGTAGCTGAGGCCTTGAAGAAGTTGAATATTGTTTTAGGAGCAAAGGATAAGGTTTCTCTCGCGCTTAACCACTTATTGACGGCTAATGAAAAGGTTAAGGTAGTAAGAGTGGCTGAAAAGGTGGAAACTCAGAAAAGTGAGATTCCTTATCAGATGGTAACTCAGCCAGGGGATTATCCCGTTGGATTGCCTGATAAAGTTATTAGCTGCGGTTCTAACGGTATTCAGGAACAGACCATACGTTTAACCCTCGAAGATGGAAAAGAAGTCGATCGGCAAATTCTTGGGCAGCGTGTGGTTGCCGCTCCTATCAATGAACTGGTTTCCCGGGGAGCACAAACATCTGTTTCTCGCGGCGGGCAGACGATTAATTTTAAAAGGGCCTATATCATGAGAGCAACGGCTTACTGTATTCCTGGCGGTATCACGAAAACTGGAGCGCCGGTTCAATGGGGAGTAGTCGCTGTTGATCCGAGGGTTATTCCTTTAGGCTCGAAAGTTTATGTAGATGGTTATGGGAGTGCACGTGCTTTGGACACAGGAGGCCTTATACAAGGCAATAGAATTGATCTCTATATGGATTCTGAAGCGGCGGCAATGTCTTGGGGTGTTCGTTATGTTTTAGTTTACCTTCAGTAATCTTGAAGAATTTTTGCGTAGGAAGTTTGATGAAAATCAAATTAATATTATGTTCCCAATAGGCTCCTGAAAAGTTTATTCAGGGGCTTTTCTCTTTACTATCAAAAATGTCCACCGGACCTTTTGGTGCTAAACCTCCGGATAATACCTAAGATGAGAAGTTATAACTTTTAACTTAAAGTCATAGTCTTTAGGGTAACCTAAGAAACGGGGGAATTTAAATGCGTCTGCTTTTGGGAGTGCCGGGAAAGAAAATGGCAATTGGTTTTGTTCTCGGGGTTATGAGTTTGTTAATTTTTTCAGTACTTTGGCAGGGTTCCACAGCAGTCGTTAGTCATTTCGAAGAACATTATACGGTAATGCTCGATCCAGGGCATGGTGGGTATGATCCGGGAGCAATTTCATCTCAGGGCGTTTATGAAAAATCGATCAACCTGCAAATTGCTCAAAAAGTTAAGGAAATGCTTAGCCCCTCCGGTATTGAGGTTTTTTTAACGAGAGAGGAAGATATCGACTATGTGCCTGCCGGAGTTAAAGGAAAAATTACGAAAAAACAAATTGATCTTAACCGCCGCATAGCAATGGCCAGTCAAGCAAAAGCTGATGTGTTTGTCAGCCTTCATGTCAATGCTACACCTCAAGGACAGAATTCCGGAGCTGAGACATTTTATCATTATAAATCAAAATCAGGTAAAGAATTAGCTGAATTAATTCAACAAGAACTGATAAAAATACCAGCAATGAATCGAAGAATTGCTAAACCGGGAGATTTTTATGTCATCAATAATACAACAATGCCGGCAGTTATTGTAGAAGTAGGGTATTTATCCAGCTCTAAGGAACAAGAAAAGCTTCAGCAATCATGGTATCAAGAACAATTATCCAGAGCAGTTGCAAAGGGAATTGCCCGTTATTTCGAAATACCATAATTAATAAATATAGGATAAATTATACTCTTGGCACTATCATACATAACGTTGTTTGAAGCGGGGAGAATAAAGTCAGTAACCGAATCTATTCGAAGGAGTTGAAGCGCAGCATGAAACGGTTTCTGACTTTTATGATGAGCAGTACCTTGATTCTGGGACTTGCCTTAACAGGATGTTCGAATGTACCGACTCCTAACACGCCATCAAATCAACAACAGCAAACTTCAAAGAGTACACAACCCCCGAAAGCTGAGGCTGGAGCCACTCGGGATTCTGTTTTGGGATCAGACAAACGAGTTGTTATGGGATTTTACACGGACCCGGAAGGGCCGACTCCCGGTTCAAAGGCATCCATGACTAAAAACGGAAAGATGCTTGATGAAGTTGCCTTTTTCTGGTATTCCTTTGATGGTTCGGGAAAAGTAATTCCAGCAGGAAACGTTGATATGAGTGCCAAAAACACGGCGAAAAAAAATGGTTCCAAAGTCTATGCCTTGGTTCATAACATGAATATGAGCGGAAGTGTAGGATTTGATGCCAATTTAGCGCATCGTGTTTTAGCAAATGCCGGAGCACGTTCCAATTTTATTACAAATTTGGTCAATCTTGCAATGAAGGATAACTGGGATGGAATATCTGTGGATATTGAAAAAACACCACCCGGTGACCGCAACAACTTTTCAGCATTTGTCGCGCAATTAGGCAAAGCATTGAAAGCCAAAGATAAAGTTCTCAATATCTCTATTCCTGCAAAATTTGTGGATTATCCCTCTGATTTGTGGTCAGGTGCCTATGATTACGCAGCAATTGGTAAGGCAGCCGATCAAGTTATTCTCATGACCTATGATGAACATGGTATGGGAACAACACAAGGACCTATTGCTTCACAGGGTTGGGTTGATCGTGTTATTACCTTTGCAGTTGGAAAGATACCAAGTAATAAGATTGTTATGGGGCTTCCCGTGTATGCTTACGACTGGGGATCAAACAAGCCAGTGATGCCGGATTATTTATCCTATGCTCAGGCTATCGCACGAGCCCAAAAACATGGTGTTCAAAT
This sequence comes from Desulfosporosinus sp. FKB, assembly GCF_002196705.1. Lineage (GTDB taxonomy): Bacteria > Bacillota > Desulfitobacteriia > Desulfitobacteriales > Desulfitobacteriaceae > Desulfosporosinus. The sequence goes on along the minus strand of NZ_NADJ01000031.1, from coordinate 47,157 downwards.
TTTAACAGATCCCAGTGCTAAAGTTCCACAGTTTACCTATACGGCAAATGGAGTCCGACACGAAGTGTTTTTTGAAAATGCAGCAAGTTTAAAAACAAAGATGAAGTATACATTACAACACAAGCTGCACGGTGTCGCTATTTGGCGGCTTGGAATGGAGGATCCCTCAATTTGGAACTCTGTCTCGAGTACCTTTGGAACAAATAAATCAACAGCTAAGTAATAAATGTTAAATCAGATATCGAAATTTTTGGAGGGGGTTGTAAACCCCCTTTTCTTTTTCATTTTTATCGCTAAATCTCCGAGTAATACCTAAGGTAAACCGCTGGTTATGGATGGCCGAGTGTCCCCGAAGCCATGGTTGATTTTCTTTGTTTCTAAAATTTGAGTCTTAGCTGAATCTCGGGTAAGATAAAAGAGTTGGAAACGGAGGGAATATTGTAGTGATCAAGGAACTTATAGTGGTAGAAGGGAAAAATGACGCCCATGCAGTTCGCCTGGCCCTGGGAAATGTTGATATTCTTTGGACTGAAGGTTTCGGACTAACTAAGAAAAAACTGGAATATATTGCTGAAATGGCAGTTCGCCAAGGTGTCATTGTCTTTACAGACCCGGATACCGTTGGAGAGCAGATTCGCAAGCGTATAGGCAGCTATGTTCCTCAGGCTAAGCATGCTTATCTTAGCAAAAAGGCTGCGACGAAGCGGGGAGACATTGGGGTGGAGAATGCCAGTCCCGAGGAAATTCGCCGTGCTTTTGCTCATATTCAACAGGAGCAAGGGAGTTCAGTTGAGACATTTAACATGGAAGATTTATGGTCGGCAGGCCTTGTGGGTTCGAGCGGGGCTAGTGATTTTCGCTTGGCCTTAGGGAGACGATTAGGGATAGGTGACAGTAATGCTAAACAATTTCTTCATCGCTTGAACCGGTTTGGGATATCTCGAGAATTATTTTTTAAGGCAGTTGAGGAGGTTAGGCATGGAGAGCACTGCTGAATATGTCAGACGCCTAGTACGAAGTGGTTCACGTGCTTATAAATCCCTGGGACAAGTTTTCCTTGTCAGCGATCAGGCAATTGAGGGGATTGTTAAAGCAAGTACTTTTAGACAGGATGTGCCCCTGGTGGAAATTGGCCCTGGTCTGGGTGTCTTAACACGAGCTTTGGCCCCTAAGGTCGAAAAGATGTGGGCTGTTGAATTAGACTCCCAGAAAATCGATACATTGAAGAAAGAGCTGCAGGGACTTCCCATCGAATTTGTACATATGGATGCTCTTGAACTTAATTTAAAAGAACTTTGGGGGGATCAAAAGGGATATTTGGTTGGTAATTTGCCTTATTACATTACAAGTCCTCTCATCATGCATTTTTTAGATCAAGAAGACGTTCTGAGTGGAATGACAATCATGGTTCAAAAAGAGGTAGCAGACAGGATAGCTGCCCCCCCGGGGAGTAGAACCTACGGGGTTTTATCCGTAGCAGTTCAAGTTTCGGCTCAGGTTACAAAAGTAATGGATGTTATGCCCGGGGATTTTTGGCCGTCTCCGAAAGTGACTTCTTCTGTACTTCGGTTGGATCTTCGTCCTTATCCAGGTCTCGAAGTCGATAAAACAAAGTTTTTTCGAGTTGTAAAAGCTGCTTTCAGCCAGCGCCGTAAAACCCTGGGAAACTCTCTTTCTGCAGGTTTAGCCATGGATAAGGAAGTTATAGTTAAAGAATTGAATAAGGCTGGAATCTCAGATGGACGACGGGCGGAGTCATTAAGTATTGAGGAATTTCAGGTTATAACGAAGTTATTTACTGATAGTTGACCACAGAAGTAAAAAAAGGTTTTTAAAATATATTTAACAAGGAAAGGCCTATTAAATCAAGGGGCCTTTCCTTTTTTGTACGATCAGCGATGTCTATCTTTTCAGAAGCAAGCATAAAATTGGAGAAATTTCCGAATTCTATGGAAGCGTATCTTTTGTTTTAATATAAGGATTAGATTAAAGGAGGATAGGTTTGAGTAAAGCAAGCAACCACCGGTTAATGAAGTGGTCAAATATTGTTGCAACACTAGCGACAACCGTATTGGCGATAACCGCTTTAATAACTGTTTATTTGACGGTAGCCGCCTGGAAAGTACAGCAAGAAACAGCGCGGCCATACTTTGTTTTAAAGGAATCACCTCAAGTAGTTCTGGGGAATGAGCTGAATTTAGAATTAAAATTCAATAATGTTGGGGTTCATCCGGCGGTGAATTTATCAAGTGAAACCATTGTTTTTGAGGAAAGTTTAGCGGGAGAGCCGATTCATCATGATGAATCGGCTATTGTCAATGAAATTCCCAAAGATGCTCTGTCAAGTCTGGTAATGACACTTCCAAGTGAGAAGCCTAATAATCAGCAAAGTGATATCACGCCTCATTACGTTGTTGTTGACTTACAATATGGAGATCCAATTTTAAATAAATCATATAACCAAACTATTTATATGAAATGGAATGGGATTGAAAAAGGTAAGGTTCAGCCAACGGTTCACGTTCGGGTCGATGAAAAGGCGAAAATTTTACAATACTTTCAAAAACATGGGATAGATCTCAAAGAAAGAAGTTAGCGGTTCACGGTTAAACATTGGTTTCGTCTGAGGATATTAAACTGCAAGCCAAGGCAGGAGTCCTGGGAAGAATAACATGTTGTTCGTAAAATAGGCCCCGGGATTTCAACGCTTGTTCCCAAGTGTGGAGCAGATCGAAACGTCTTTCTGGGTGATAACCAAGTAACTGATGCTTGCCAAGTGAACGGGCCGAAGGAAGATTTTGGCTTAGAGTTATTCCCATAAGGCAATCGCCGATAATGGTTTCGGCAATTAAGCGGGCATGGCCCCGGTGTTTTCTGGGAGAGTGAAGCCTTTGATGAGGAATGGAAGTTGCTACTTTTATCATGAGATCCAATCTTTTGGCCCAAAATAAGGTGAGAGGCGGAATCGCTATAGCCTCAGGAGGGATATTTGACAAAGCCAGCTTGGAAAGGGCATGGGGTCCGTGTGTTGGGGTAGATAGGCCGAGGTTTTTAAATAAATCGAGTTCGCGATTGAGTTTGGCACGAAATTTCAGAACAAGATTGGCAAGCTTTTGACGATTGGTGATATAGGGATAACAATTTGTTAGGGCGACATCAACTCCGGAGTTTACTGTTGTGATGAGAGAAAGCAGGTTTTCATAGATATCGCCGGACATATCGCCATCGACAAAAAGGGTTCCATCTACGCCTAAAGAGCGGGCATAAAGGGCTCCTACCGCTCGAGGTATATCAATGCCTAAAGGGTCTGAAAAGAACAATATATGGATACGGGAATCAGGAATGGAACGAGCAAGTCCTAGGGTCTGATCTGTACAGCCATTGAGTACCAAAATAATATAATCTACGGGAAGGCGCAACACCGTAGTTAAAACTGCCAAAATGCTCTTCTCCTCATTTTTGGCGGGTATAATTGCTGAGAACATCCTTGCTCCTCCTTTGGGATTTACTAGTTATAGTATATGTCGTTTGCTGGTATGCGACATAAGATATAGCGAAAAGGGGAAGGAGGGGAGTCCATGTTTCGAGTCGGGGATATTGTAGCGAGACTTTCTCATCAGCAGGATATTTATTTTCACATCGTTAATGTTATTGATGGTAATCAAGGCGAGCGTTCAGCAATTATCAAAGGACTTAATTTAAGACTGCTAGCTGATGCTCCGTTTTCAGATCTTGTGTCTAAAAGTCCAGTCGAAGTTATGAACTACGAACGAGAAGATAATAAAATGATCTATCAGAAGTTACACAAGCTTACAAGTCAGAGAAAGGCAGTACAAGACGACTTAAAGGAATATTTTGAGATTCCCGGCCGGGTTCTGCAGCTGGATGGGGATCAAGAGTATTTAAATCAATGTATAAGGACCTACCGTCAAATGGGAATTGAAGCCAAGGGAATTTGTAAAAGTGAGGTTGAACAACCTAAAGTTATTCGCAAAATTTTGCAAGAAAATCCAACGGATATTTTAGTGTTAACTGGTCATGATGGATTTTTACGTGGGAAGAAGGATTTTCATAGTCTGGACAGTTATCGGAGTTCGAGGTATTTTGTAGAGTCAGTTTTAGAGGCCCGCCGCTTTCAGCCTAATCGAGATGGTCTGGTGATTTTCGCTGGGGCCTGTCAATCCAACTATGAGGCTATTCTGGAAGCAGGGGCAAATTTTGCCTCATCACCGAAGAGAATGTTGATTCATGCTTTTGATCCGGTGTTCATAGTCGAGAGAATAGCCTTTACTCCTATGGATCAAATTGTCTCGGTCAAAGATATCTTGATGCATACAATCACAGGAACGGACGGGGTTGGCGGGATCGAGACACGAGGGCAAATGCGGCGAGGTTATCCAAGAAGTCCTTATTAATGTGTTAGAGAGCGGTTGTGTTTGTTTAACAGTCCGCTCTCTTTTCTCTTAATCTCATTCTTATTAACTTGTATAAATGGATAGTTCCTTGTTCTAAGATTGAATTTTAACAGGTGTTCCTATTTCTACATGTTGATAAACAAATTCCACATCATGGTTATACATGCGGATACAGCCTTTAGATACAGCTTGACCAATACTGGCTGGGTTATTTGTGCCGTGAATCCCATATTCAGGAAGAGAAAGGCCCATCCAGCGGCTGCCAAAGACCCCTCCGGGATACATAGCTTTAGTTGCGATGTAGAAGAAACCATGGGGCGTGGGAGTTTCGTTTTTGCCAACGGCAATTGGAAAACGATTTATCAGGCGGTTGTCTTCGTAAAGCTCAAGTTGACGGCGCTGGGTATGAATTACAAGAGAAGAACTGGACATTGATCTTATGCCTCCTTTCTTCATCAAAGGGTATAGTTCATGGTATGTAAGGGATTCTTGAATGTTCGTTGCATAATACCCCTTCTTTAGGCGGAAAATAAAAAGGACTGGAGGGATTTTATTTGACAGAACATGTGGAAGGAAAGCTGCTCATCATTGGCGGTGCTGAAGATAAAAAAAATGAATGTAAAATTCTCAAGCGCTTTGTTCAAGAAGCAGGAGGAAAGGAGAGCAGGATTACGGTTTTGACAGCCGCGACAGAATTGCCTTTGCAAGTGGGAAATGAGTATCATTCCTTATTTCTTGAATTAGGGGCGCTGGAGGTACAGGTTCTCGATGTTTCTGATCGCATACAGGCCAACAGGAGAGGGATCGGCAAGGAGTTTGAAAACTCAACGGGAGTTTTCTTTACCGGCGGAGATCAATTAAGAATTACCGGTTTGTTGGGCGGAACTATCTTGGGAAGCACACTCCAACAATTATATGAACGCGGAGTAATTATTGCAGGAACCAGCGCAGGGGCTTCTGTGATGTCAGATACGATGATCGTAGGCGGCGAAGCAGGGACTGCTAAAAAAGATTCTTTAACAATGGCGCCGGGACTCGGCCTTTTGCGTTCTGTAGTTATTGATCAGCATTTTGCCCAACGGGGACGGATAGGGCGCCTTTTATCGGCGATATCTCACAACCCATATGTTCTTGGAGTCGGAATCGATGAAGATACAGCAATTTTAGTTCAAGATGATGCAAGGTTTTCTGTGGTGGGCAGTAATACAGTAACGGTGGCAGATGCGTCTTCCTCCACCACAACTAATGTTTCTGAAACAAGCCCGGGGCAGTCTTTAGTTTTAAGTCCGATTTTGCTGCATGTTCTATCCGATGGTTATGGTTTTGACCTAAAACGAAGGGAATCCTTACTTTAAAGGACTGATTTAAAGTGAGGAATACCAAACGGAAAAAAGGTTAAAACTATTGTAGTATGATCCATGCTATTGAAGGGAGAAAAACAACATAATGGAGATAAGAGAAATCCAAGCGATCGAAGGGGCTAATGTTTACTGCCATCGGCCAATTATTCGAGCGATTGTGGATCTCCAAGAATGGAAGGAACGCTTCAGTAATGAGTTAGGAGATTTTTCTTCTCGTCTTACCCAAACGCTGCCATCATTAGGTGAGCACTATTGCTCCAGAGGGAAACCGGGAGGCTTTTTAGAGCGTTTGCATGAAGGCACTTTAATAGGACATGTGATTGAGCACGTAACTATTGAATTGCTGACCCAAGCGGGGCAAACTGTTAAATACGGAAAAACAATGGCTGTCCTCGAAGAACCGGGTTGTTATGAAATTATTTTTAACTATGAAGCAAAAGAGGGGGCAATTGAAGCCTTTCGCCAAGGATTTGCTTTAGTTGAAACTCTTTTGAAGAACGGAAGCTATAATGTTTCGGAGGCAATTCGGAGAATTCAAAAGGTAATGGATGACTATAAACTTGGAGTTTCAACGCAAATGATTGTAAATGCTTGCCAAGAGCGGAGTATTCCTGTATGCCGTTTAAATGGCGGCAGCTTGCTCCAATTGGGTTATGGCCGCAATCAACGACGGATTCAGGCGACCGTTACCGGAGAAACTTCAAGTATTGGGGTAGATATCGCCTGTGATAAAGAATTAACGAAGAAGATCCTTAGTGAAGGAGGAATTCCGGTTCCCTGGGGAGTAATCGTTAACACGGAAGAAGATGCTGTACAGGCCTTTCTTGAAATGAATACCACTGTAGTGATCAAGCCTTTGCGAGGTAATCAAGGAAAGGGGGTTACTTTACAGCTCCCAGGTGCCAGTGAAGTTAAAGCTGCCTTTAAGGTTGCTCAGAATTATGGAGAATGGGTTATCGTTGAGGAATATATTTCCGGACAACATTATCGCTTAGTCGTTGTGGGAGATCGTTTGATAGCTGCAGCCCAGAGAATTCCGGCACATGTGGCAGGTGACGGGGTATCAACCATTGCAGAATTAGTAGATAAGATTAACCAGGATCCACAGCGTGGGGATGATCATGAGAAAGCTTTAACGAAAATTAAGATTGATCCTGTAGTACTTCTAACACTATCTCAAAAACAAATGACTACCTCCACCATTCCGTCCTTGGGAGAGATTGTTTATTTGCGGGATAGTGCTAATCTCAGTACCGGAGGTATAGCGCTGGATGTGACAGATCGGGTCCATCCTGATAATGTCGAGTTAGCCGTACATGCTGCTCGATTAATTGGGTTGGACGTTGCAGGGGTAGACATAGTTATCGAAGATATAGAAGAGTCCTATCGAAATAATAATGGGCATATTATTGAAGTTAACGCAGCACCAGGTATTCGCATGCACCATTTTCCAAGTATCGGTCAATCTCGAGACGTTGGAAAGGCTATTCTTGACCATATCATGCCAACAGGAAACGGGAGAATTCCCATAATCGCCATTACTGGTACCAATGGGAAAACCACAACAACTCGTATGATCAGCAAAATGCTGAGTGACCAACAGCTTCAGGTAGGTATGACTTCAACAGATGGCATTTATTTTAAGCAAAAATTATGGATCAAAGGGGATATGACAGGACCGGAAAGCGCCAGGATTGTCTTAAGGCATCCGGATGTCCAGGTGGCAGTTCTGGAAACCGCACGGGGAGGAATACTGCGGGCAGGTTTAGGTTACGACTATGCTGATGTCGCGGTCATCACCAATGTTTCAATAGATCATCTCGGCCAGTATGGAATCGAAACTCTTGAGGATATTGCCCATGTCAAGAGTCTTGTCGCAGAGGTCGTTAAACCACATAGTTATGTTGTATTAAATGCTGATGATCCCCAGGTTGTTGCTATGGCTAAACGCACACAGGGACGAGTTATTTTATTCAGTACAGAGAAGGGTAATAGTCATGTTCGAAAACACCTGGGTTTAGGCGGAACAGCTGTCTTCGTCATACGCGGAATGATTGTACTTTGTCAGGGCTCAGAAAGTTCTCGAATCTGTTCAGTAAAACAGCTTCCGGTTACATGGGATGGAAAGGCGAAACATAACCTCCAAAACGCGTTAGCGGCAGTTGCAGCAGGGTGGGCTTTAGGGTTAGGCGCTGTAACCATACGAAATTCTTTAAAAACATTCTCTTCAGATATAAATTGCAACCGGGGACGTTTAAATCTTTACGAGTTAAACGGGGTTCAAGCTGTTATTGATTATGGACATAATGCCGCCGGAATTCAGGAAGTATGTAAGACCCTAAAACAACTTAGCCGTAATAACTCCTTAGTAGGGTGTATTACCGTTCCGGGCGACCGTCCCGATGAGCTGGTGCGCGAAGTTGGCAGGGTTGCCGCTCAAGGTTTTAATCGGCTTGTGATTCGCGAGGATACAGACTTACGGGGACGAAAACCCGGAGAGATTGCTAATATCCTTTATGATGAAGCGGTTCGTTCCGGAATGGATAAAAATAAAATTATGATAGTTCTGCCCGAGATTGAAGCATTTAAGCAAGGTCTCGATAGTTGTAAATCCGGAGATACCTTTGTCATGTTTTATGAACATCTTGAACCGATTGAAGAAGAAATTCAGCGGAGATTGGAGCTGCAAACTGAAAGCCAAAAATCTATCACCCATGAGTTGGCGGTCGGAGGTTAATCGTTAAAAAATAAAAATTAAGCTGTGCAAATCATGGAGCGATGGGATGTCCCTCGCTTCTTTTCTTTTTGATTCATGAGAGAATGCTGGAATCCTTCGAGAAAACATGTATAATAAAAGGAAATGCATTCCTAACGTTCGGAGATGGTTATAGTAATGAAACATCCTTCCCTTACAACGTTCGCTTATGCTAAGATAAATTTTGCCTTAGCGGTTCTAGGAATCAGGGATGATGGATATCATGAACTTCAAAGTGTAATGCAATCGATTGATTTACATGACATTGTACAGGTGAGGCGTAGGGGTGAGACTATAACGTGTCACTGTGGAGAGCTAAGCGGCAGAGGAAATCTCGCGTATATGGCTGCCGAATTATTTTTCAGGGAGCTTGGGTTCTCAGATGGTGTAGAAATTGATATTGACAAAAAAATTCCAATTCAGGCCGGTTTAGCCGGCGGGAGCAGCGATGCGGCGGCGACATTCCGGCTATTGAATCAACTTTATAATAACCCTTTGACAGCGGAAAAACTGTTAGACCTCGCAGGGGAGTGTGGCGCCGATGTGGCCTTCTGTCTTAGAGGCGGAACCATGTGGGCTACGGGACGCGGGGAACAGCTTGAATTAATGCCAAATGTTCCTAATATCGACCTGGTTTTGGTTAAACCAACGCTAGGCGTGAATACTGGGGAAGCTTATCGAAGGTTTGACGAAGAGGGTAAACGTGGATTTCTCTCGAGATCGGATTGGCAGAAAGCATTAAAGGAATCGTCGCCACAGCAGATTGCAGCGTTGTTAGCTAATGATTTAGAGAGTGCTTCGATTCTAATGGTTCCGGAGATTTCCGAACTTAAGCAGCAATTGCTGGAAGAGAAATGTTGTGGGGCTTTAATGTCAGGCAGCGGATCGAGCGTTTTTGGGATTGCTAAAGACGAAGGACATGCACGAAATGTTGCCGAAAAAATGAGAAAAAGAGGCTGCAAAAACGTTTGGGTGACTAAAACTGTAGGTAGTGAACCAATTTAGTGTGAAAGGGGAGCTGTTAAATGGAAAAACGATTGTTACCAGTAGTGCTTGATGGTTATAAACCTTTGCGGGAGATTGTTTTTGAGTCTATGCGGGAGGCTATTCTTAATGGAGTCCTTGAACCTGGGGAGAGATTAATGGAAATTCAGCTGGCTGAAGAAATGGGTGTCAGCAGAACCCCTGTGCGCGAAGCTATACGCAAATTGGAGCTGGAAAATTTCGTCGTTATGATTCCTCGGAAAGGTGCCTATGTAGCGGGAGTTTCCCTCAAAGACGTTGCGGATGTTTTTGAAATACGCTCAGCCCTGGAGGGCCTGGCGGCAGGCTTGGCCGCGGAGCGGGTTACTGATGAAGAATTAGAACAAATGGAGCAGGCATTATTTTACCGGGTGAATGAAGGCGAGATAGATTTAGAACAAATTGTTAAATCGGACACGGATTTTCACGCCCTTGTTTATAAAGCAAGCCGCAACGAACGTTTAATTCAGATCCTGGCGAATTTGCGCGAACAAATTCAACGCTTTCGGGCAACTTCTTTGGCAGTTCCCGGTCGAAACAAGGATGCTATCGAAGAACATCGCATGATTGTGGAAGCCTTAAGAAATCACAACAGTGAAGAGGCCCAAGCACTGGCCATGGCTCATATCGTGACTGCCGAGAATGTTATGTTTGAGACTTTAAGAATTAACAACGATCCCGGTAAGGCGGACCAATAATTGTGGAAAAGATGAAACGAGCGGAACGTATGGTGGCTATCACCCAATTATTAATGGCAAACCCGAATGTTCTGACTCCACTGACCTTGTTTGCAGAACGATTTGGTACTGCAAAATCTACCATTAGTGAGGATCTTATGGCGGTTAAAGGGAGTTTTCAGCTTTCCGGACAAGGCCGTTTGGAAACTATTTCCGGAGCAGCAGGCGGGGTGCGTTATATTCCGGAAATTTCGGGAAAAGAAGCGGCTCACTTTTTAAGCAGCCTGGCACAGCGGCTTAGCGAGAAAGAAAGGATCTTAGCGGGTGGTTTCCTTTATATGACTGATCTCCTTTATAATCCGGCAGTTCTTCGCCCACTGGGACTGATTTTTGCAAGTGCTTTCAGAGAGAAAGAACCTGAAGTTGTCGTTACCATTGAAACAAAGGGTATTCCTTTGGCCCTGGTAACAGCAGAAGCCCTCGGCTTGCCCATGGTGGTTATTCGTACGGGAAATAAAGTAACTGAGGGGTCCTCGGTAAGTATTAATTATGTTTCCGGATCATCTCGTCGTATTCAGACCATGTCCCTGTCACGCAGGGCACTGGATCCCAGACGAAAAGTTCTGGTGATTGACGATTTTATGAAAGCAGGAGGTACTGCCTTAGGCATTAAGAATCTAATGCACGAATTTGAGGCAGATGTTATCGGTATCGGAGTTTTGGTAGAAACTCAAATAACCTCTGAGGCGAAGCTTGTCGATGGGTATTTATCACTTTTGAAGCTGCGCGAACTCGATCTGAACAGCGGAAAGTCAACTATAGTCCCTGATGATTTACTATTCGATAAAATATTAGGCAATTATTCAACCTAATCAAAATTTTCCCGAATTGCAGGCAGGATTTTTTTACCATGCAGAGAATAACATTATGGACAGACCTGGAAAGCAAAGGGAAGGGTGGTGATTCATAATGAATATTACTGATGTGAGGGTTCGAAAGATTAACACGGAAGGTAAGATGAAGGCAGTGGTTTCCGTGACCTTTGATAATGCGTTTGTTGTGCATGATGTCAAAGTAGTCGAAGGGATGAATGGTATCTTTGTTGCGATGCCTAGCCGAAAAACACCTGAGGGAGAATTTCGTGATATCGCTCACCCTATTTCCGCTGCAGCACGGGAAGTCATTCAGACTGCTGTTTTAAAAGCGTACCAAGAAGCGATCTAATTAATTTAAAAGATTAAGGAGACCTTGGGGTCTTCTTTTTTTGTTGGGCAAAAAGAAAGCGGATTTTTGAAAAGTCTGTATACTCGAGCTATACGTTTTCTTTTTGATATATCGTTGTATTAAAAAAGGATTTTGGGCATATTTGACGAATAAAGAACTTTTGGAATGTAAAATTCTGTAGAGGTTAAACTAAATTGGAGGCGAATAGACATGCCTGATTTGGTAGCGGTGATCATGGCTGCTGGAAAAGGAACAAGAATGCGATCAAAATTGCCAAAGGTCATGCATTCATTAGCAGGGAAACCGCTCATTGAACATGTCTTGGACGTGGCCAACCAAGTTGGGATTGAACGACCTTTCGTGATTGTCGGACATGGCCGTGAGGCTGTTGCGGCCAAAGTTCAAGAACGCGCAGAGATAGTAGTTCAAACTGAACAAATGGGAACAGGACACGCTATCATGCAAGCTTTGCCCTATTTGGAAGGCGCTCAAACGGTACTTGTTCTAAGCGGAGATCAGCCGTTACTTAAACCCGAGTCACTTCAAGCTCTCTTAAAATTGCATCAAGATGGGGAAGCCTGTGCTACTGTCTTAACGGCTTATTTAGATCAGCCGTTTGGTTATGGGCGGGTCCTTAAAGATGGTGATCAACTTGTGAGGATTGTCGAGGAAAAAGACGCAACTCCTGTTGAACGCTTAATTAAGGAAATTAACACCGGTACCTATTGCTTCAGAGGATCAGCGCTCAAAGATGCTTTGGCAAAAATTACTCCTAAAAATGCTCAAGGAGAATATTATCTTACCGATGTTTTTGATATCTTTTTAAAGCAAGGAGAACGAATACTGACCTATTGCACCGAAGATTCTCATGAAGCGCTGGGGATTAATAGCAGGAGCCAGCTGGCAGAGGCAGAAAGGATTCTGCGCGAGCGCAATCTTGAGCATTGGATGGCAGAGGGAGTAACGATCGTTGACCCTGCTTCCACATTTATTGATATTGATGTAAGGCTATCCCAGGATGTCACTATCCTGCCTTTCACCCGTCTTTTGGGAAACACCAAGGTCCAGGAAGATGCTGTAATTGGTCCTCAGACAACGTTGGAAAACTGTGAGGTAGGAAGTGGTTCTGAAGTAACCTATACGGTTGCCAAAAATGCGAATATTGGCGTGCGTTGTCACATTGGGCCTTTTGCGTATTTACGGCCGGGTACAAGCCTGGAGGCAGATGTAAAGGTTGGAGATTTTGTCGAAATTAAAAATAGTAAAATAGAAGCAGGGGCTAAAGTCCCTCACTTGAGTTATATAGGTGACGCGCAGGTTGGAAAGTCTGCAAATATTGGGGCAGGTACGATTACCTGCAATTATGACGGCAGCAGTAAACATCCTACGAAAATTGGAGACCATACTTTTATTGGCAGTAATACGAATTTAGTGGCTCCCGTTGAAGTGGGAGACTATGCCGTAACGGGCGCAGGTTCAACAATTACAAAAAATGTTCCTGCAAAAGCCTTAGCAGTGGAACGGAGTCAACAAATCATTAAGGAACAATGGCAGCGCGAAAAGAGAAATAGGGGGCAAAAATAGGCATGGCAGCAAAAGAATTTAAGATTTTCTGTGGAAATGCCAATCGGCCGTTAGCACAGGAAATTGTGGATTATCTGGGAGTACCTCTTGGGGACGCCAAAATAAAACGATTCCGAGACGGAGAAATCTCTATTGTCATTGACGAAAGTGTCCGGGGCTCAGATATTTATGTGGTTCAGCCGACCTGTTTTCCAACCAATGACAACATTATGGAATTGCTTATTATGATTGATGCGATGCGCCGAGCTTCGGCACGCCGAATTACTGCTGTAATGCCTTATTACGGCTATGCTCGCCAAGAACGTAAATCAAGGGCCAGAGACCCGATTACTGCCAAACTTATGGCTAATTTAATAACCACCGCAGGTGCTGACCGTGTTGTAACCATGGATTTGCATGCCCCTGCAATCCAAGGTTTCTTTGATATCCCTCTTGATCACTTACCCGGTGTTCCGATTCTTGCGGAGTATTTCCGCGAAAAAGGTTTGGGAAATCTCTGTGTTGTTTCCCCGGATTTGGGAGGAGTTACCAGGGCCCGGAATCTTGCGGAACGCATTGGAGCTTCCCTTGCTATCATTGATAAACGACGGCCTGAACCTAATGTTTCAGAAATTATGAATGTTATTGGTGAATTAAAGGGGAAAACGGTAATCATGATTGATGATATCATTGATACTGCCGGAACGATTACCCAAGGTGCTCAAGCGCTCCTTGAGCGTGGTGCTAAAGAAGTATACGCCTGCTGTACGCATGCTGTCCTATCCGGGCCGGCTATCGAACGTCTCGAGAACTCAGTGCTGCAGGAAGTTGTGGTTACGAATACAATTCCTCTTGGTCAAGAGAAAACAATTCCTCGAATTAAAGTTCTTTCAGTAGCTCCGCTTTTAGGAGAAGCAATCGTTCGTATTCACGAAGATCTCTCAGTGAGTAAACTTTTTAGTTAAAAAGAAGGCCCCTGGGGTATTACCCCAGGGGTTCTTTGGTTTGAGGATTTTCCGGCGGATCTTGATCTTCTGTCGGTGTTATGTCCAGTTCAGTTACAATTACAGGCGGTTTTTCTTCCTGAGTTTCCAAATCATCGTTGTCATTTTTTTGCTTTTTGAAGTAATTACCAAAAGCATGGGTGGTTTCGGAGGCGCGATGGGACGTTGAATGTAAAAGATTTTTAAAGGATTCACTAAGTCCCTTGTCGGCAACGGACAGATAATTTTCGCTTCCCCGCTGAGTAACTATAACATCATGCCCCAGGGTCGTAACATATTCTGCGGACATCCAAGCCTTGCCGCTCAGGAACCCATTGAGTTTTCCGGATGAGATTTCAATTTGGGTTATTTTCCCTGAATCCGGATCGATATAAAATTCATCAGCTGTTCCGAGGGTTTTTCCGGATTCTGTGATTATTTTCGTGCCAATAATTGCTAGCTTTTCTTTAACTAATTCTAACAGTTCAGGAAGATTTGCGGTTTTTTCCACGTGAGTTTCTTTATCGATGGTGATTGCGTCATCGCCGACACTGATGACTTTGGCGTAGGGAATAATGCGTTGATCTTTAAAGAATCCTTTGGGGTCCACAATAATTGCAGCAAGCGATTTTGTTCCGGCATCGAGGACCAGACTTTTTACAAATCCTATTTGCTGTCCTTCTTGAAGGGAGATAATGGGTAAGGATAAAAATTTTCGACTTGGCTTCAAAAGCTCACCCCCTTATGGTGAAGATTATTCGTTGCTTATTCATAATGAATGTATTCAGAGATGAAGATGAATATGCTTAGGAGGGTATTTGAATGAAGGTTATTGTCGGCTTGGGCAATCCGGGACCTCAATATGCAGAGACACGTCATAATGTTGGCTTTCTGTTTGTTGACGGTCTGGCCGAAGTCTTAGGGCTTCAGTTTCGAGCCAAATTTCAGGGATTGTGGGCAGAAGGTTTCCTACAAGGGGAGCGTTTGTTGTTCTTGAAGCCTCAAACCTTTATGAATTTAAGCGGACGTTCAGTTAAAGAACTTGTTAATTTCTATAAAGTCGCAGCAGAAGATGTCCTGATTGTCTACGATGATATGGATTTGCCTTTGGGCAAACTGCGTTTGCGTGATCACGGGAGTGCCGGGGGGCATAACGGAATTAAATCAATATTGGCTGAGTTAGGTACAGAATCTTTTTGGAGAATCAAATTAGGTATAGGCCGGCCGCCAAAAGAGTGGGATCCTGCACGCTATGTCCTTTCGACCTTCGGGGAAAGTGAGCTGCCAATTATCGAAGACTTATTAGAAAGAGCAGAAAAAGTAGTAGGTCTCTGGATTAAGGGAGATACAAGCCGGGCTATGAATTTATACCATCGTTAACCGGGTATAACCTTTCGCGCTAGGGGTAATTCTAGTGCTAGGGAGGTGATTGCGGGATGAGGGTCATGAAAGTATGTCATGCCTGTGACAGGATTCTGGGAGAGATAGAGCTTGATGACTTGACCAGCGCTGATTCGGACTCTATAATGGATATCGTTGGAAATGTCTCTTATACCCTTTGTCCAAGTTGTCTGAATGAAATGAAAACGGAGTCCGGGAATGTTTTCCATTAAAGAGGTTTCAGAACTGATTTCAGAACTAAGAGTTCAGGGCGGACAATAATTTGTAAAATGTAGGCATGTCGTTTGACGCCATGCCTTATTATCAGTTTAGAGGAGTAGGCAAGTGGGGGTCCCATGATGGACGTTCATCTTTTTTTGCCGCCCGAAAGGATGGGTGTTTTGAAAATAATCCGTGATTACCTCCGCCGGGGATTGGATATTGACAAGATTGAGGGGTCCCTTAGGTCTGGAGAATGGCCTCAAATGATTTATGATTTAAGCGGCAGTCAAAAGGCAGCTATGATCTCCCAACTATTACAGAATTCAACCCCGGGATTAGTGCTGACCTATTCTGAAGAACAGGCTCAAAAGTGGACTGCGGATTTAAAAACATGGTGCCCTCAAAAAACGATCTTACATTTTCCCGCTACTGAGTGGCTGCCCTTTGAAGTTTTGGGAAAAAGCAAAGAAACCACGGCGGAGAGAATTCGCGTTTTTAATCGTCTGTCATTGGATCAAGACTGCACGGTTGTTGCCTCTGTATTAGCATTAGAGCGGCGCGTGTTTCCTCTCCGGCGCTGGAAGGATTATTCCCTGACCTTAGAAGTGGGGAAAGGGTATATGCTCAATGATATTCTTTCAACCCTGATTTCCGGAGGATATGAACGTGTCGAAACGGTTGAAGGAAAGGGGCAGTTTGCCCTAAGAGGGGGGATTTTAGATATTGCCCCCCTTGATGGAGAAGCCCTGCGTATAGAATTTTTCGATGAAGAAGTAGATTCTATTCGAACCTTTAACCTTGAAACTCAGAAGTCGGTTTCGTCTCAAGAGAGGGTTTTGATCTCCCCGGCAATGGAATATGTGGTAACAAGGGAAGAACTTGAAGAACTGCGCTTTACTATTCGGGCAGAAGCCCGTAAAGCAACAGGTCGTCTGCAGCGAGCAGGCAGAACAGAGGCAGCAGAACGTTTGCGCAGCAGGGTAGTTTTCCTCGAAGAACGTTTGCAGCAAGGAATTCTTGATGAGAATGTCTATCCATTCCTAAGTTTGGTTAATACGCCTCTCGTTCCCTTTTTCTCATATCTGGCAGAGAATCACTATGTCATCTTAGATGAACCGCTGCGTTTAAAAGAGCAGTTGGAGTTTCAGGCAAATGAACGATTGATGGAATTTACCCAGCAATTAGAACAGGGTGAAGGATTTGTTCACCCTGAGACTCTGTTTATCAGGTATGAAGATTTGCTGAGGCATGGTCAAAAAAACCCCTTAATTGGCCTCTCTACGTTAATAAGGCAGACGCCGGGTCTGACTCCCAGACGGGTTTTCAATCTCAACGCTCGTTCTTTAACCGGTTTTATGGGGAAAACAAGCAAGTTAGTGGATGAAATTGAACATTTTAAGGATGCAGGTAATATTGTTGCTCTCTTTGTGGGGGATGAGGAACATACTGAGCGTTTGATCCAAGGTCTGAAGGACCGGGGAGTCACAGCCAGCCGCAGAGAGCTCGAAGATACAATCGAAGATGGGCATATATATGTCTACCCGTATTCCTTGGATCAAGGCTTTGAACTGCCCCTGGGAAAACTCGTGGTGCTTACGGAAGCTGAAATTTATAAACGTGAGAGTAAGGTTGTCGGGAAAAAACCGAGTCCCGCCTCAGCAAAGAATGTTTACGTCTCGGACCTTAAGCCGGGAGATTATGTCGTCCATGTTCATCATGGTATTGGGCAATTTACCGGAATTGAACGCTTAGAGGTTGCAGGGATAGAAAAGGATTACTTCGGGATTCGCTATGCCGGGGAGGATCGTCTCTACGTTCCTTTGGACCAACTTCATCTTTTACAAAAGTATTTAGGAAGTGCTGCGGAGAGTTTGCCCAAGCTCTACAAGCTCGGAGGAACTGAGTGGCATAAAGTAAAGAGCAAAACCCGCTCGGCGGTTAAAGAAATGGCTTTTGATTTGCTAAAACTTTATGCGCAGCGGGAGGCTACCCAAGGATATGCTTTTTCCCCGGACAACGTTTGGCAGATAGAATTCGAAGAGAAATTTCCCTACGTAGAAACAGACGATCAGCTGCAGTGTATTGCCGATATTAAACGGGATATGGTGCTTCCTCGTCCTATGGACCGGCTCCTTTGCGGAGATGTAGGCTATGGAAAAACAGAAGTTGCTCTCAGAGCAGTATTCAAGGCGGTTATGGACAGCAAGCAGGTTGCCTTCTTAGTTCCAACCACCATCTTGGCACAACAACATTTCAACACTCTGCGCGAACGATTTACAGGCTATCCTATAACGATTGATATGTTGAGTCGGTTTCGTTCGCCTAAGGAGCAGAAAGAAATCATCCAGGGCATAAAAGAAGGACGGATTGATGTTATCGTAGGAACCCATCGCATTTTGGCCGATGCCATTAAATTTAAGGATTTGGGACTCTTGATTATTGATGAGGAACAACGTTTCGGAGTTGCCCATAAAGAAAAACTGAAAACCATTAAGGGTAATGTTGATGTTCTTACCTTGTCGGCAACACCGATTCCCAGAACTCTTCATATGTCTCTGGTCGGAGTCAGGGATATGAGCGTAATAGAGACTCCGCCGGAAGGAAGATATCCCGTACAAACCTATGTCACAGAGTTTCGGCCTGATGTGGTGCGGGATGCTATAAGACGAGAACTTCAACGGGGAGGACAGGTATTTTTTGTTCATAATCGAGTTGAGGATATGGATAAAGTTACTAACTTTTTAGGTCAATTAGTTCCGGAAGCCCGTTTTGGTGTGGCTCATGGACAGATGCGGGAATCCATGCTGGAACGGGTTATGCTGGACTTTTTGGAACAGCAGACTGATGTCTTAGTTTCAACTACGATTATCGAAACCGGTCTTGACATGCCCAACGTCAATACACTGATTATTGATGAAGCTGACCGCATGGGTTTGTCCCAGTTATATCAGCTCCGCGGCCGGGTAGGAAGGTCAAACCGCAAAGCCTATGCTTATCTTCTGTATAAGCCTCAGAAGGTTCTTACGGAAATAGCTGAGAAACGACTGGCTGCCATTCGTGAGTTTACCGAATTTGGAGCAGGCTTTAAGATTGCGATGCGGGATTTAGAAATTCGTGGTGCCGGTAACCTGATTGGAGCTCAACAGCATGGACATTTAGCAGCTGTCGGCTTCGAACTTTACAGTCAGATGCTCAAGGAAGCGGTCCAGGAATTGCGGGGAGAAACGGTAGAAGAAGCTGCAGAACCGAGCATTGAGCTGCAAATTGATGCCTATTTGCCGGATTCTTATGTCGCTGATAAGCAAACTAAGGCTTCCTTGTATCAACGACTGGCCAAGGTTGCCGACGAGGCAGAACTTGGGGAAATGGTTGATGAGTTAGTCGACCGTTTTGGAACGCCGCCTCGTGAGGTGGAACATTTGATTGAAATTATCCGTATCAAGCTTTTAGCCGGTCCGATTCGCATAGAACAAATTCAGCAGACGAAACAAAATATCAGCCTTCGCTTTGGAGCAGATCTGGGGATGTCCGGGGAGCGGTTAATGGCTATCGCTTCAGCATCTCCCTTGCCCCTGTCATTTAAATCTTTGCCCAATGGAAATCTGGAATGTAAGGTTCGCATTCGTACGCTTGATCAAGAAGAAGTAATTGGGGCGGTACGGCGTGTTCTTATAATTTTTGGGAACATTGCTTCACGGGGAACTCCCTGATATACTGGACTAAGTGAATTGAAAGGGTGTGTCGGAATGAAAAAATCCCGGCTGGGGATACTAGTGGGTATTCTTATGGTGATGCTGACAACTGTAGGTTGTTCCTCGCTGGTTGATGGCAAATGGGCGGCTAAAGTTAATGGGGACTCGATCTTAGTTAAGGACTATGATGCTCGTGTGGCAGAGGCTCAAAAAACCTACGAGAATCAGGGTATGAAGTTTGACACGGACCAAGGGAAGCAAGCTTTAACTCAAATCAAAAGTCAAGTTCTTGAGCGAATGATTGAAGGTAAACTTCTCACCCAAGAAGTCCAGAATCTAAAGCTGAACACAGAAGATTCTTCTATCAAGACTCAAGAAGACACGATAAAGAAAAATATGGGTACGGATGCTAAATTTCAGGATATGCTAAACCAACAAGGAATGAGCGAACCGGAATTAAAGAACTTCTTAGCGGTTTATACCAAGATAACCTCGGATGTCAAGCAGCCGACAGACAGCGAAGTTCAAGCATATTTTGAAAAAAACAAAGCCAATTATGGTCAGCCTGAGAGTGTTACTGCTCATCACATTTTGCTCAAGACTGAAGACGAGGCCAAAGCAATTATTGCTCAGTTAGAACAAGCTCAAAAAAGTAACAAGCAGATTCTTCCTCTGTTCGAACAATTAGCGAAAGAAAAATCTATTGAACCGGGAGCCAAGCAGTCGGGAGGAGATCTTGGTACCTTTACGAAGGGAAAAATGGTACCCGAGTTTGAAACTGCGGCCTTTGCTCAGAAGGTAGGGACATTTTCCACTACTCCAGTTAAAACGCAGTTTGGTTATCATGTTATTTACGTTCAAGCACATACGCCTGCTACTACTCCGGATTTTGCGAAAGTAAAGGCTCAAGTGACCCAGGATGCTTTTAATGAGGCTAAGGACACCAAATTTCAGACGTTTTTTGATGACCTGCGTAAAAAAGCTAAGATTGAATATGCTCAAGGATATCAACCGGCAAGTTAAGGGTGAAACTAAAAGAAGGCAAAATTTTTGCCTTCTTTTTCTGTGCATTGGAAAATAATGAATAATTGGCAATCTCTAGATATATACTATCATTGATCTGAAATAGTAATAGGAAGGACGAAATGAGTCTTCGGGAACAAAGGAGGAATGTGCGCCTATGAAAGCAACAGGTATTGTTAGAAGAATTGATGACCTCGGTCGTGTCGTTATTCCAAAGGAAATTCGTCGGACTCTTCGTATCCGGGAAGGAGATCCGTTAGAGATTTTTGTAGATCGTGAAGGGGAAGTTATCCTGAAAAAATACTCTCCGATCAGGGAATTGGGGGAGTTTGCCAAGGAGTATGCCGATTCGCTGTTTGAAGCAACCGGACACATTACTTGTATTTCGGATAGAGATACTATTATTGCAGTAGCAGGCGCTTCGAAGAAAGAGTATTTAAATAAACCAATTGATCCCCCTGTAGAACAGGCCATGGAAGAAAGGAGAACTATTCAAATCGGGTTGACGAACTCCGGTGAGACCAATGTACCGAAAATAAGCGACAACGAGGAAGATGATAAATCAAATATAGTCTGTGAAGTCATTGCTCCCATAATTTCTCAAGGAGACCCTATTGGGGCGGTTATGATTATATCGAAAGAGGCAAATGTCAAGATGGGAGATTTAGAAATTAAGTTGGTCGAGACGGCAGCAGTATTTTTGGCCAAACAAATGGAACAATAGGCGTTACTAATGGTTTAGTTGCTCTTATACTACCGGAATGTAATTATATATTAATTGAATTTCTGGTCGTAGGAATAAAGCGGTACTCCCGCTTTATTTTACTTTATGCTACACTAGCGTTAGGAGGTGAAAGAATGTCCTCGTGTCTTCATGTCATTGGTCTTGGTCCTTCGGGGCTTGAACAATTAACGTTAGGAAACTATCGCCGTCTCTGTAATGCCAAGAAAGTTTTTGTAAGAACTTTGCATCATCCCTGTGTTCAGGAATTAATGGCGGAAGGTGTTCAGTTAGAATCCTTTGATGAAGTTTATGAATCGGAGGAGTCCTTTGAAGAGGTGTATCAAAAAATAACGGAACGATTAAGAACAGAGTTAGAAAAGGACTCGGAAGTGATTTATGCCGTTCCGGGTCATCCTATGGTAGCTGAGAAAACTATTCAGCTCCTCTGGAAAAATTTAAGACCGGAGTATGAAGTAATTGTTCATCCTGCGATGAGCTTTGTTGATGAGATTTTCCGGGTACTGAATTTTGATCCCATTGAAGGGATGCTTATTCGAAATTATGATGCTCTCAAAGATACAGGACTAACAGGGAGGGAGTGGCTCATAATTCCTCAGGTTTATAATCAACTCATCGCTTCTGAGGCAAAACTCGATCTCATGAGTTCCTATCCCGATGAGGCAAATGTATTTATTGTACAGGGATTGGGCACTTCCAATGAGCGGGTGGACAAGCTTCCTCTTTTCGAAATGGATCATGGTTCCTTTGATCACCTAACCACAGTAGTCTTGCCGCCTTGTTCGGAGGTCATTTCTTGGACAAAATTACTTCAAATCATGGAAATCCTGCGTTCGTCGGATGGTTGTGCCTGGGACCGTGAACAAACCCATCAGACCTTAAAACCTTGTCTGATTGAAGAGAGCTATGAAGTATTAGAGGCAATCGAAAAAGAGGATATGTATAATTTATGTGAAGAGTTGGGAGACTTATTACTGCAAGTTGTATTTCATGCTCAAATTGCCTCAGAGAACAGGGTATTTGAAAGTCAGGATGTTTTACAGGGGATTATTCAAAAACTGCTCCGCAGGCATCCTCACGTATTCGGTGAAGAAGTGCTTGAAACTGCCGATGATGTGATTCGGTCATGGGATAGAATTAAACAAGAGGAAAAGGCTGACACAAAGGAAGAGAGAGGCTTTTTCAGTGATCCTAAAGGATTGCCTGCCCTTATGCTGGCTTCCTCAACGCAGCGCCGGGCGGCTAAAATAGGGTTCGATTGGACTGATTTGGAGGGACCATACCAGAAGGTTCAGGAAGAATTACTAGAGCTGCAGAATGCCTTAAAAACCGGAGTAGGTATTCGGGAGGAATTTGGGGATTTATTATTTGCAATGGTCAATGTATCGAGATTCCTTAAATTGGACGCAGAGGAAGTTCTAAGGGAGGCAGTACATAAGTTTCAAGCGCGTTTCCTTAAAATGGTGGAATTAAGCCGCGAAGAAGGTCGAAAAATTGAGCAACTATCCCTTAATGAAATGGATGTCTATTGGGAAAAGGCAAAATCCCAAGAAAAAGGCGGCAAATTAATGTAATCTTACCCGAATAAGCAGGAGATTGATTTTTTATCGCGAAATATAGTTTACGAGATAAGATCAGTTATTTAGGAGGGACTAGTTTGAATAAGGCTGAGTTAGTAAGTGCAGTTGCTGAGAAGGCAGAAATGTCCAAGAAGGACGCAGAAAAGGCCGTAAGTGCCGTTTTCGCTACGATCGAAGAATCTTTAGCACAAAATGAAAAGGTCCAATTAGTGGGCTTTGGGACTTTTGAGGTCAAAGAACGTGCTGAAAGAACGGGAAGAAACCCGCAAACTAAGGAGACAATTGTCATTCCTGCTGCTAAGGTGCCTGGTTTTAAAGCAGGAAAAGCTCTGAAGGATGCAGTCCAAAAGTAAGGATTTGGACTTTTGAGAAATCAGGTTCCGGTTATACTGGAACCTGATTTTTAATAGACACTGAGTCCAAGTTTCGAAAAGGGAGGGTTACTGACAGTAACTTATGCGGATTGACAAATACTTAAAAGTTTCTCGCCTGATTAAACGACGCACCGTTGCCAAAGATGTTTGTGTAGGAGAAAAAATCAGTATCAATGGACGAATTGTTAAACCTTCCGCGGAAGTTAAACCGGGAGACCAAGTCATCCTGGAAATGGCCAGCCATGTTGTGGAAGTAAAAGTTTTGGCGACCCCCAACAGCGTAAAGGCTAATGAAGCCCACACCCTCTATGAATTAATTAGAGATGAACGAAAGACAGAGTCTTATTAAAAGGCTCTGTCTTTTAGTTTTTTAAAGTGTTTCGTTATGTCTAAAGGACAGTCGAACTGAATAGGGTTTAAGAAGAAAAAAGTGTTGGGGGGATGGGGCATGGCAGACAGTTTTGGTAAAGGACATCGCCTTGTCATGGAAAACCGGGAAATGATTGCATTGACAGGAGTGAAGAAGGTTCAGTCCTTTGATCCGAAAGAAATTATTCTAGAAACGGAATTAGGGATTCTTAGCATTAAAGGGGAGCAATTGGGAATTAAACAACTTAACCTTGAAGAAAGTATGGTGGACATTGAAGGATATGTTAGTGCTCTCATTTATCATCGGAGTACCGGAGGAAACTCCCGGCAAGGTATAATGCATAGAATTTTTCGGTAGGTAAAGGATCCTGAAAAGTTTTCTCCAGATTAAGGAGAGGAGGGGAAGACTATCTCGGAATTTATGGCTTTTTTTTGGGTTGTTGCAGCAGGATTGATGGTCGGAGTAGTGTTTGATTTTTTTCGCACGTTCAGGCGTTGGCAGGAATGGGGGCCTGTCGTAACGTTCCTGGGAGATATCCTCTTTTCTCTTATTGCTTTGGTTATCCTATATCGATTATTTTTTAGAGCAAATGCACTGGCCTTCAGGTTTTATAATGTTTGGGGCAGCCTTTTGGGCCTTGCCTTATATTTGAGAATTTTCAGCAGCTATCTTACAAAAGGCTATTTTAAACTTTTTCAACTAATTGCCGCACTCTTAAAGCTTTTCGCCGGAGGAATTATGATCCCGGTCCGAGGACTCGTTCTTCTTATGCGCCCACCCTATGCAATTTTATGTTGGTTTAGTTTGCTTTGTTTCCGTATTGGAGAACATATTATTTACCGGCCCCTGGTAAACCTGCAAATCACTATAAAGGAGTGGTGGAAACAATTATGGCCCCCTAGGACCAATGGGTAAAAATTTCCAAAGGGGTTGATTCGTTCCTAAGGAGTAGCTATAATGAGTTGTATAACCGATTGTAAATTCTTTGTAGTTGTTTTGTAGTAGATTTGTCCACAGAGTTATCCACATAATGTGTATAACTATTGAGCAAGGGTGTGCCGCAGTGCAGATTGAAATCAGAGGCTTGGAAAAACTTAGCTTTCGTGAACGTCAAGCAGTGATCCTTAAAGAAAGCGGGAAATCTTTGGAGACCATCGCCAAGCAGCTTCAACTTAGTTCAAGCTCTGTAGCCACTTTACTAAATCGTGCCCGCAGCAAAGGGTATGAAATCGTATGCATTATCCCAAGTGGAGAGCTTGGTTTGGGAGGAGCAGATTGGGATGAAGAAATCTTATCAGAAGATTAAACCGCAAAAACGACAAAAGTCTCATCTTCGGCCAGGAACACTCGCCCTTTTGCTTCTTGTCTTTCTAGGGGTTGGCAGTTCTGCTTGGCAGCTTTGGAAACTTCATGTTTCAATTGAGCAGCAGATTAATCAATTGACTCAAGAAAAAGCAGAACTAACGCAGCAAGAAAAGTCACTTCATGAGGAGATTGCTCAATTAAATACCCCCAGTTATATTGAACAATTAGCCCGGGAACAATTAGGCCTTGTTAAGCATGGCGAAATTCTCATCTCTCCCAAAAATTAGTAAGTAACATTGTTTTTGAAAACCTTGACAGTTACGAAATTTACTGCATATAATATAACCATGTATAGATAGATCATCACAAGGAGGAGTTTACTTCGTATGGCCGTTGACGTTGGCAGTATTGTTGAAGGAGTCGTTACCGGGATCACGAACTTTGGAGCGTTTATTGAATTGCCGGATAGGGTAACCGGACTTGTACATATCTCGGAAGTTGCTGATGCTTATGTCAAGGATGTTCGGGACTATTTAAAGGAACAGGATCATGTTAAGGTAAAAGTCATTCACGTCGATGAAAAGGGTAAAATCGGTCTCTCGATTAAACAAGCTAATCCTACTGTTCGCAATACTAGTCGTGAACGCCGAGTTCCGCCAACGGTATCCTTTGAGGATAAATTGGCCAAGTTTATTAAAGATAGTGATGAACGTCAGACAGAATTTCGCCGGGCCACAGAATCCAAACGTGGAGGCAGAGGCTCAAGCAGATACTAGGAACTAACCGCCGCAAGGCGGTTTTTCTTATACTAGAAGGCAGGAACGGCAAGAAGATTTGAAAATGCTGGCGTTTTTAAGAGACCGTGGGCATATGGCGCAGTCGTGAAGAGATTATCTATGAATGACGTCGAAAGTTGTTCTAAACGCCTGACTATAGTAGACAAGCTTTGCTAATCCTTTAAGCTATAATATTACCATAAAAAGGTAAGAGGTGATATTATGGCTGAGTGGGCAACCTTAAAAGTTAACCAAGGTCTGCGCAGCGGGATTTCTCTGGAAAGCACATTTCTGCCTATTATTTTTGGCGGATGCTTAGCGAGGGGCACAATCTTAGGCCTCCATCCCTTTGGAATTGCCTTCGGTGCTGCTGTCATTTTACTTGGCGAGCGTGGGACCTTGTTTGGTTTATTAGGGATTGTACTGGGGACAATTTCTCTCGGTATAACCTCATTAAACGATGTGTCCTTCGTGGTTCAAATCATTGTGATTTTAGCAGCCATGTCCGTGTTGCTGCCTTTCATTCGTAAGAAAAGACATGAGGGAACCTATTTGATTCTTACTACCGGTGTAATGGTGGCAATCGTTGCTTCTTTGGCTGTGAGTTTGTCAAAACCGGACACTTATGCCCTATTTCTAGTAGGCCTTCAGAGTATTTTAGCGGGTGGTTTTGCAATTATTATTTGGTTTGCCATGAGGCATAAAGAGGCGATTTGGAGGGGAGAGTTTCAACGTGAGCAAGGAATAGCCTGGCTGATCATTCTTGTTGGTATTATTAGTGGACTGCAGGGGGTTCAAGTAAGGGAGATAAACTTTTCCATTGTGTTGATGAGCTTTTTCACCTTATTTGTATCTGAACGTTACGGAGCTGGTACTTCAGCGGGTGTCGGCGCTATCCTGGGCTTTTTGCCGCAGCTGACCGTAAGCAATGAAAATTTAATGGCTGCCGGTATTTATGGGCTGGCAGGTTTCTGTACAGGAGCTTTTCGGAGGTTCGGAAAAATTGGACTTGGAACGGCATTTATTGCTGTTATGTTGATGCTAACCGTCTTTCTGCGCCAGGATGCGGTTTATTCCCAGTTAATCTCTTCGGTTGTCGGTTTATTTCTCTTTTTCCTCTGGCCGGGCATATCGCCGCAAAGAGATTTCCTGAAACCTAAGGTTATACCTGAAGTTGAAACAACAGTTTCAAAAGTAAAAGCTATGGCAGAGATCTTCGATCAAATTGCGTTAAGTTATCAGGCCGCAGAAACGGAATCTTTCGAGACACGGCAGGAAGTCCCTGAACTTATGAATGTTTTGGTTGAACGTGTTTGTTATAATTGTCCTACAGTTGACGTCTGCTGGAAGAGAGAATTTTATAAAACCTATCATATTTTCTTTGAACTCTTTAGGCTCGTTGAAAATGAGCCTGACGTTAAGCTGCAATCTTTACCGGTTGAGTGGAAGCGGCATTGCGGCCGGCTCAAAGAGATGTTGTTAGGGGTTCAATTTATTCTGGAACAAGAAAAGAATCAGGAGACCTGGCGGCGGCGCTTGGTCCTCAATCAGGAGGCTTTATCGCGGCAATTTCTGAATGTCTCTCAGGTCATAGGGAATCTCGCTAAGGAGCTTCATACCCAACGTAATTGGGAAGTAGTAAAACCTTCAAATTTAGCACGACGGCGGCGCAATTTTCTTGATGTCGGAGTTGCTGCCTTCACGAAATCGGGCAACGGACTAAGCGGAGATAATTATGCTTCGATTGCTTTTTCATCAACCCAGCATGCTTTTATTTTAAGTGATGGAATGGGAGTGGGGGAGAAGGCAGCAAAAATGAGCGCAACAGCTTTAGCTCTTCTAGAACAGTTGCTCACTACGGGCTTTGATCCGATAGGCTCAATTCAAGCCTTAAATTCTATCCTGGTATTGCGTTCACCTGAAGAGAGTTTTGTAACGATTGATATGGCAATTCTCGATTTGGAATCATCGAACTTAAAATTAATTAAAGCAGGAGCTTCGCCTTCTTACCTCATTACCTCTGAGGAGGTAAAAAGACTTGTTTCCTCGGGCCTTCCGGTGGGAATATTGAATCAAATCGAAATTCCAATAATTGATGAAGAGATGCAAGGAGGGGAAACCCTTGTCCTAATCACCGACGGAGTGCAAGATGTTTTGAAAGAAGGAGCGGACTGGATTCAGGATATTTTGAAACAACCTGCTTCGCTAAAATCACAGGAACTGGCGGATTTAATTAGTAATGAGGCTAGACGGCTTTCGGAGGGAGTATTAGAGGATGATGGAATAGTTCTCGTCATCAGGAAAAATTGTTGGAATGAATGAGAATTATTTACATATATAATTATTTGTGCGGCAGGAAATCAGAAATGTATGTCGAATCAAACTATTATGATATTTTGCGAAATCGGATTTATACCAGTTGGTAAAACTTTCTGTAACTGTCAATCAGAAAGAAAAAATTATAATAAGGGAGCGGATTTATTATGGCTTGGGATGCAACAAAACTCAAAGATTGGCAAATTGCCGAAGAAGCCGAAAAGACCATGCCCACTATTGATCAATTGGTAGAAAAACTATCCCTTGAAAAGGACGAATTGATTCCTTATGGGAAAACGCCGAAGGTTGATTTTTTGAAGGTAATGGAACGTCTCAAAAACAAGTCCGACGGTTATTATATTGAAGTTACAGCAATTACACCCACACCTCTTGGCGAAGGAAAGACAACGACATCATTAGGGCTGATTGAGGGGCTTGCTAAACGGGGTGTTAAGGTTGGGGGCGCAATTCGTCAGCCATCCGGAGGACCGACCATGAACATTAAAGGCACTGCTGCTGGCGGCGGCAATGCTCTGCTGATTCCTATGACCGAATTTTCTCTCGGCTTAACCGGTGATATCAATGATATTATGAATGCCCATAATCTGGCAATGGTTGCTCTTAATGCTCGCATGCAGCATGAGGCTAACTACACAGATGAAGAACTTGCCAAACGAGGCTTAAAACGTCTGGACATAGATCCCAAAAATGTTGAAATGGGCTGGGTTATTGATTTTGCGGCTCAAGGGTTAAGAAATATTATTATAGGGATTGGCGGAAAGAAAGACGGCTTACAAATGCAATCAAAATTTGGAATTGCAGTAAGTTCGGAGTTAATGGCCATTTTAGCAATTGCCAAGGATCTTCCGGACTTAAGAGAACGGATTGGCAATATTATTTTAGCCTATAACAAGAAAGGTGAACCTGTAACTACCAAGGACCTGGAAGTCGACGGTGCAATGACTGCGTGGATGCGCAATACGATAAATCCAACAATTTGCTATACCGCTGAGGGGCAGCCTGTTATGGTTCATGCCGGTCCCTTTGCTAATATTGCTATTGGGCAGTCTTCGATTATTGCAGACCGCATAGGACTTAAGATGTTTGATTATCACGTTACGGAGAGCGGATTTGCTGCAGACATTGGATTTGAAAAGTTCTGGAACGTCAAGGCTCGGTTGGGCGGTCTGAAACCAAACGTTTCCGTCCTCGTGGCAACAATCCGTGCCTTAAAAATGCATGGAGGCGGGCCTGCTGTTATACCTGGACGTCCAATTCCGGAAGAATATGTGCAAGAAAATCTCGAACTTGTGGAAAAAGGGTGTGCCAATTTACTTCATCATCTGAAGACTGTTAAAAAATCGGGCATTGTGCCAGTAGTCTGCGTCAATGGCTTCTACACGGATACAGAAGCTGAAATCAATTTGGTTAAGAAGATCGTGAAAGAAGCTGGGGCACGCTGCGCCTATTCCAACCATTGGCTCGAAGGCGGCGATGGCGCTCTGGAATTAGCAGACGCGGTCATGGATGCTTGTCAGGAAACGTCAGAATTCAAATGTCTCTATCCTCTTGAAATGCCGCTTCGTCAACGTGTCGAGCTTATTGCTAAAGAGGTTTATGGTGCAGACGGTGTCGATTGGTCTCCGGAGGCAGAAGCTAAAGCTAAAAAGTTTGAATCAGATCCCCACTATGCCGACTTTTCCACGATGATGGTAAAAACCCATTTAAGTTTATCCCATGATCCTGCATTAAAAGGAGTTCCTCAGGGCTGGAGGTTACCAATTCGTGACATTTTAGTATATGGCGGTGCAAAATTCCTCTGCCCAATGGCAGGGACAATCACCTTAATGCCCGGTACGGGATCTGATCCCGCTTACAGAAGAATCGATGTTGATACCAAAACAGGTAAAGTCAGCGGTTTATTCTAAAACAAAGGGGAATAACTCAATAGGCTTCGAAACATATCTGGCCCCGAGAAATCGGGGTCTTTTCCTTCGACATCCTGCAATTTGCCGGAAGGCTTTGAAAAATTTTAGAGGATACACCTTAATAATTATTAATAATTTTTTCGTTAAACGAAAGTTTTATGGAAGTATGGCGTTGTGTTTATTCGGAGAGAATGTTAAGGTTATACTGTTTAATAAGAGTTTCTGATCAGAGCGGAGAATCAACGATGTTCGAAGAATTGCGTACTTACATATTGCCTAATCTGATTCCGAAAAACACAAAATTGCTGGTCGCTGTGTCGGGAGGCCCTGATTCTATGGCTTTAGGGCATATACTTTGGCGATATATGCGGGGAGATCCTGCTCAGGGAATTTCACTCGTTATTACCCATGTTCATCACGGGGTTCGGAAAGAATCGGATCAGGAATTGGAACTTGTTCGAGAAATAGCAGAGCGATGGGAAGTTCCTTGCCGGATTCATCGTTTCGACTCTCTTGGATATGCTCAAGCCATGGGGCAATCCTTTGAAGAAGCTGCGAGAGAGTGGCGGTATGCTCGTTGGCGGGAGGATATGCAAGAAGATGGATGTACTCTTTTAGCAACGGCACACCATTTAGGCGATCAAGCTGAGACTATTCTTTATCGCCTACTGAGAGGAAGCGGTGCTGCCGGCTTAGCAGGTATATATCCGTCAAGAGACTCCATAATTCGTCCCTTGTTGACGTTTACAAAGGCAGATATTTTCCAATACTGTGAGCAGGAGAGGTTACCTTATGCCATCGATCAGACGAATCAGCAGCCGGTTTATGTCCGAAATCGAATTCGTTTGGAACTAATACCGTTGTTGGAGAGAGAGTATAATCCAAGGCTTCAGGAAGCCTTGGGAAGGATGGGGGAACTTCTGCGCTGGGATGAGGATTATTTAGCTCAGCAAGTGGAAAAAGCTTGGAATGTATATGTTTTGAAAAGCCAACAAGCGATTGGCTTAAAGCCAGCGGCCTTTGCTGAACCGGCTGCGATTCTTTCGCGTCTGCTGCGACACGCGGCAATGATAGTTACCCGGGAACGCAGGGGGTTAAGCTATGCTTACATTACCAAGATTATGTCCTCTCAAGGCAAGCCGGGATGGAGACAAGATCTGCCGGGTTTGACTGTAAAAATTAATGAAGAGGGTATATGGTTTTGCAATAAAGTCCAGTCTATAGAGAAGGACTCTAAACCTTTAATTTCGGACATCATCTTAGAACTGGGAAGGCGGATCAAAATCCCTGGTTATGAGGCTGAGATTATGTTTTTTACAGAAAAAGAATTCAAATTAGCGGAGGAAAGTTTGAAAGACTCCGAAAACCAAGTGGCAATCTTCGATCAAGAGTTATTGATGCAAACACATGGCCGTCTTGTGTGTCGAACACGGCGACAAGGCGACAAAATGTGGTTCCCGGGTGTAGGGCACAAGGCTTTAAAAAAGGTATTTCAGGAGGGTAAAATTTCTGCCTCTAAGAGGAGTAACTTTCCGCTTGTTGCCGTTGGAGACGAGGTGCTCTGGATTCCGGGTCTTCGTCAGAGCGGATTGTGGCCGCCGCAGAAACACTCCCCAAAAGTATACTGCATGATTATAGCTACAAACCGGGAGCTCTAATTTGAATTCATTGTAAAAGGAAATTCAGCATGGTATAATATGTGGAATTGCTTTGTAAGATTAAGCGGTTTGCCAACTAGAGAGGAGGACCATATTTGAAGGTCTTTAAGAACGCAACAATTTATGTGCTCATAATTCTTATGGCAATTGTTTTAATTAAATGGTCGGCCCCTCCCGTGAACAAAGACGTGGGAATGGACTATACTACATTTAAAAGAGATGTAGTAGATAACCAAGTTAAAGATGTTTCGGGTATCATTGAAAACAATACCATTAAGTATACGGTTACATTAAAAGACGATACGAAGCACGATGTGGTTGGCTATGCCGATGATCCACAGCTTGCCTCTGATTTGTTATCCCATGGAGTTCCGCTTAATTTATCCGAACCGACTGAGTCGCCTTGGTGGGTTGGGCTTTTATCCACGCTTCTGCCAACTCTCGCTATCGTGGGTCTGTTTTTCTTTATGATGCAGCAAAGTCAGGGCGGCGGCAATCGCGTCATGCAGTTTGGAAAAAGTAAGGCCCGTCTTGTCGGTGAGGACAAGAAGAAAGTAACCTTTGCCGATGTTGCGGGTGCTGATGAGGTTAAAGAAGAACTGCAAGAAGTCGTTGAGTTTCTAAAGTTCCCTAAAAAGTTTAACGAATTAGGGGCTAAGATTCCTACAGGAGTATTATTATTCGGCCCTCCGGGGACTGGTAAAACATTACTGGCACGTGCTGTTTCCGGGGAGGCTGGTGTCCCGTTCTTCAGTATAAGTGGTTCTGATTTTGTAGAGATGTTTGTCGGAGTCGGCGCTTCGAGGGTTCGTGATTTGTTTGAACAGGCTAAAAAAAGTGCGCCATGTATTGTTTTTATCGATGAAATAGACGCTGTCGGGCGGCAGCGGGGCGCCGGTTTAGGCGGCGGCCATGATGAGAGGGAACAAACTTTGAACCAACTTCTCGTGGAGATGGATGGTTTCAACGGAAATGACGGCGTTATCATTATTGCGGCAACGAATAGGGCTGATGTATTAGACCCTGCTCTTTTACGCCCTGGTCGCTTTGACCGGCAGATCGTTGTTGATGCCCCCGACGTAAAGGGGCGTGAAGAAATCCTAAAAGTTCACGCTAAAGGCAAGCCTATTACTAATGAAGTTGATTTGGAAGTCATAGCACGTCGAACTGCTGGTTTCACCGGGGCCGATATATCAAATCTACTTAATGAAGCTGCCCTTCTTTCCGCGCGAAGGGGAGAGAATCAAATTCGCCAACAAACTATCGAGGAGTCGATTGAACGAGTTATTGCCGGTCCGGAGAAGAAAACTCGGGTCATGAGTGCTTTTGAGAGGAAACTTGTTTCCTATCATGAGGCCGGACATGCATTGCTTGGAGAACTGCTTACTCATACTGATCCTTTGCATAAAGTGTCCATAATCCCGCGTGGGAGAGCCGGTGGATATACCCTCCTGCTTCCTAAAGAAGATCGCAATTATATGACAAAATCTCAGCTGCTCGATCAGGTTACGATGTTATTGGGCGGACGTGTGGCTGAATCTGTGATCCTGCATGAAATAAGTACGGGAGCTTCTAACGACTTGGAGCGTGCAACCGGTATTGTGCGTAAAATGATTACTGAACTTGGGATGTCTGAGGAATTAGGACCTCTGACCTTCGGACATAAAGAAGAACAAGTTTTTCTGGGAAGAGATATCTCTCGTGATCGCAGTTACAGCGATGCAGTAGCCTATGCTATAGACAAAGAGGCTCGTCGTATTATTGATGACTGTTATCAGAAGGCTCAAACTTTAATCCGGGAAAATATTGACAAGCTCCATGCTATTGCCCAAGCTTTAATGGAAAAAGAAACTTTAGATGTAAACAGTTTTGCTTCAATAATGGCTCGATTTGCCAAGCCTGCAGATGAAGCCCCAAAGGACATAACGATCAATTTGGAAAAGGAACCAGAAGATCTGCCAACACAAACCCTTGAAGAAGAGTTAAATAAGATTGAATAAAGATTATTAGTGAAGGGAGATTATGTATGGAAAGAACATTCCTGATGTTGAAACCGGATGCCATTCAACGCGGGCTGGTCGGGAGAATTATTGCTAAGTTAGAAGACAAGGGATTCAAGCTCGTTGGACTAAAGCTGATCCAAGTGGATCGTGCTTTGGCTGAAGCTCATTATGCAGAACACAAGGGCAAAGGGTTCTTCGAACCAACCGTGGCTTATATTATGTCTTCGCCTGTTGTTGCTATGGTTTGGCAAGGCAAGAATGTTGTGGCTTTGGCAAGAGAGCTGATGGGAGCCACAAATCCCGCTAATGCTAATCCAGGATCAATTCGGGGTAAATATGGAATGGACA
The DNA here is from genome assembly GCF_002196705.1 of Desulfosporosinus sp. FKB. GTDB lineage: Bacteria > Bacillota > Desulfitobacteriia > Desulfitobacteriales > Desulfitobacteriaceae > Desulfosporosinus. Next base: position 13,439 of record NZ_NADJ01000031.1, on the reverse strand, counting down.
TTAGCCGCAACGTAATACATGGTTCGGACTCTGTTGCGAGTGCCGAACGTGAAATTGCCCTTTATTTTAAACCCGAAGAGCTTGTCGACTATACCAAAGCCGGGGAAGATTGGTTAAGCGAGTAGAAATCTTGCTGAATTGCCTTGATCAATGTAGGTTGCGTTTGCGCTCTTAAAGATTTATACTTTTTGTATACAAATAGGGACGCCCTGATGGGTGTCCTTTTTAAAAATTTGCTCTCTTTTTGGAGGTGGCAATGATATGCAGTTGGAGATTAGGGAACGATCTTTACTAGGTTTAGGGTCTGTGTTAATTGGGTTTCTGTTTGTAATGCTGCTCAAGGCTCATGGGATTGCCGGCAAGGAATCTATAGGGCAAGAGACTGCTGTACCGAGTTTAGTTCAAACAGAGCTTGAAAATCAGCAGATTTCAGTGGAAAATGATAAGCTGCGGCAAGAACTTGGGAAATATGCTCAAGGGCAAAGCGCTTCGTCTTTAGCGAATCAACAGCTTCAAGAAGCTGAAATGAATGGCGGCCTGGTAGCCGTTTCAGGACCGGGGATACGAATTACCCTTGATGATTCAAAGCGAACGGTCCAGGGTCAAGATGATCTAAACAATTATTATATTCATGAGCAATATATCCGGGAGGTTTTTAATGCTCTATGGAATGGCGGGGCAGAGGCTATTGCAGTTAACGGGCAGCGTGTAACCTCGAATACTGAAGTCTTTTGCGGGGGTTCTTTTATCCAAATTAATGGCACGCGACAAATGCCGCCCTATGTCATTGAAGCGATTGGTGATAAGAATAATCTTACTGCGGCACTCAAGTTTTATGGATGGGATAGACTGGGGGATTTTCAACAACAGTATGGGATTACACGAAAACTCGAGAGCGAGCAAAATTTAATCTTGCCAGCCGGAAAACTGAAGCCATATCGCTTTGCTCAACCAGTTAAGGAGGGAACATGATGCATCGCTGGAAAAGAAGTCTAGCCCTCCCTGTTACAATGGTAGCTATTGCTTTAGGTTTCCTCGTCTCGTTACAGGTACACACTCAAAAAAATGTTTCTGCCGCAGAACAAATTAGTGCTGAGCGTTTAAACCAAATGAAATCAGTATTAGATAATTCTCAGGCTCAAAATGCCCAACTTCAGAAGGAACATCAGAATTTATTAACGGAGTTGGATACAGCGCGCAAAAAAGTTGGAACTGATCCTCAATTGCTGGATCGACTGAAGCAATTACAGATTCTTGAGGGGACACAAGCTGTCGAGGGTCCAGGTATACAAATAAGCATAGATGATCGGGGTAAAAACACGCTCTTTCCTGTAAGTACTGAGGATATTGCCAGGATGGTCAATACATTGAAATTTGCTGGAGCTGAAGCAATTAGTGTGAACGGACAACGAATTGTGAGTACAACAGCTATTGTGCTCAGCGGGAGTTCGACAATTCTCATAAACCAAGTTCCGATTAATCGAGTCGAAGGAGTCCCTTATGAATTGGATGCCATTGGAGATCAAGACACTCTTCTGGATTATTTCTCTAAAGTGGAAGCACCTGCTTTGAAACAGAATGGACAGATAGTAAGTATTACTCGAAAAACCCTAACGATTCCCTCCTTCAAAGGTTCATACACCTTCAAAAATGCAAAACCGATAGTTCCTTAATGATTTCCGAATTATGAGAATTAATGGCTTTATAGAGAAGGGAATTCACTTAGTTTATCGAATTTAAAGTATTATTGGAATAATTCGATCAAGGTGAAGTTACTGATGGTAGAAGTATGTGAAGGCAGGCCTTGGGTGAATTCCCAAGGCTTACCTTCTTTATAACCAGTTATCTTGATTGAAGGTAGGGAGTGGGTCAAAATACTACATTCGATGGCTCGCATAAATCAGCTCTTGGATCATCGGGATTATGGTGCCTATCAGGAGACAATTGATCAGTTAGAAAAAAATCGGGAGTTCTGTAAGCATGGTTTTGATCACGGGATAAGTGTCGCTCGTATCGCTTATGCCTATATTTTAGAGCAAGATGGTCATGCTCTTACTAAAGAAATTGTTTATGCCGCTGCCTTTCTTCATGATATAGGACGATGGGTGGAGTATCAAAGCGGAGAAGACCACGCCGAAGCGAGTGCTAAACTGGCACTGCCGATACTTGAGGCTTGTAAGTTTAATCGTGAAGAAATCACGATTATTCTTAAGGGAATACGTGAACATCGCCAACACTGCGCAGATGGCCTAAGTATACTGGGTAATGCTCTGGCTTTAGCTGATAATTGGGCAAGAGACTGCCGCCATTGCCGAACACAAAAACAATGTTATAAATATAATCAAGCAATGAGACTTATTACGTATTAATTTGGAGGGTTTAACAGATGCAAAGCTATGGCATGAGATGGGTTAGTATGGATAATCTGGCAGAGGCCAATATGGCCTTAAAAGAAATTGGCGCAGATCCTGCGGGAATTGCTCATATGGCCGGAAAAGGACTGGGGCGGGGAATAAAACTAGAGCAGGTGCCCTTGCGCGTGGCCCATATTCTAAAGCAAGAGATGCTTTCTTTGGGCGGAGATGCGGCGGTCCATCGTAATGTGATTGTAAACCAAATTGAGACGACAGATATTATGCTGCTTGGAACGGTTCGGCAGCTTGAGAGGCTTTCAACAAAAGTTTTAGCCCAACCCTTTGGATTGAAGCAAATTGGTCATGATTTAAGGAACTTGCTGGTAAATCTTGAACCTCCTAAACCCAGAATATTAGACTGCCGTGGTAAAAAATTAAGACTTGGAGAACGAACCTTAATTATGGGAATTTTAAATGTAACACCTGACTCCTTTTCCGATGGAGGGAGATATAATAATCTTGAGGATGCAATAGCTCAAGCAGAGCAAATGGCCGCTGAAGGGGCGGATATTTTGGATATCGGGGCAGAATCCACCCGTCCAGGCCATCTTGAAGTTAGTGAGGATGAAGAATGGAAGCGTTTGGAGCCTATTCTCAAAGTTTTAGCGGAACGTGTTGATTTACCGCTTTCCATTGATACCTACAAAGCAAAGGTGGCGGCTAAGGCCCTTGAAGCTGGAGTCCATATAATTAATGATATTTGGGGTCTGCAGAAAGATCCCGAAATGGCAAGAGTTGTTGGTGACTATCGAGCCCCTGTAATTATTATGCATAATCAAGCGGGAACAACTTATCATCATTTAATGGGGGATATTCTGACATTTTTAAAACGGAGTATTGGATTAGCCGAAGCCTGTGGTTTAACGGGAGACCAAATTATCTTAGACCCGGGAATCGGTTTTGGCAAAACCCTGGAGCAAAATCTTGAGGTTATGTCCCGGTTAGCAGAATTCAAGACCTTAGGTCATCCCGTACTATTGGGAACATCCCGCAAATCTATGATTGGAAAAACGTTGGATCTAGCAGTTGATGAACGTTTGGAAGGGACGCTGGCAACGAGCATTCTTGGCGTGGCTGCCGGAGTAGACATTGTACGGGTTCATGATGTTCAAGAGAATCGCAGAGCTGTAGAAATGGCGGATGCCATCGTACGAGGACAGAGAGGAGTTAATTATGTCGGGGCATGATGCTATTCACCTTCGAGGCCTTGAGTTTTATGCTTATCATGGGGCGCTGCCTGAGGAGCAGGTTCTTGGGCAGAAATTCATAATAGACATTGATCTTTTTGTGGATCTCAGCCGGGCGGGGAATTCAGATCAAGTTCAGGACACTATTCATTATGGTGAAGTGTATAATGTTATTAAAACTTGTGTGAAGGATCATAAACATCAGTTGATAGAATATTTGGCGGAAAAAATTGCCCAAGCAGTTTTGGCCCAATTTAATTGCAAATCTATTCGGGTAGAAGTACATAAGCCCCAAGCACCGGTTGCCGGCATTTTTCGAGATGTTTCCGTGGAGATTTGGCGACCGGCAGGAGGAACAGTATGAAAGCATTTTTAGGATTGGGCAGTAATCTTGGGGACAGAGGCTACTATCTTAGCGAGGCTGTTTCGGCTTTAAAGCGTCCCGCCATTGCTATTCTGTCACTGTCACGAATCTATGAAACTGAACCTTGGGGGGTTCAGGAGCAGCCTCTGTATTGGAATCAGGTGGTTGAGGTGGATACCACTCTCCCTCCCTTGGATCTGCTCCATGTCTGTCAAGAAATTGAACAGCGATTTGGACGAGTGCGTAAGGAACATTGGGGGTCCAGAACGATTGACATTGATCTTCTAATTTATGATAATGTGGTTAGTGATTCAAAGGAATTGACATTACCTCATCCCTATCTGGAGTTTCGGGAGTTTGTGCTGGCTCCCCTGCGTGAAATCGCACCAAATCTTGTTTTACCTTCGGGAAGACCGATCAGTCAGGTCTTTGGAGAGGGAAAGGTGTTTCCTTTATAATTAGGAATAAATAATCACCAGATTAGCCGACGACATCGAAGGAGTTGTACGGTGGTTTTGGTGTTAACGAATGAATCACACCTACCAACCTAATACTATTGAACAAACACCGCTTGGATCATGGGACCGAGACGGAGGGTAGAAAAAAGTGCCTTCACCTTGGTGAGGGCATTTTTTTCACTATCAGACGCTCATGCCGCGAGGCAGCGCAGTGCATCGCAGATTGTTGTAAAACCAGTCTTGAGAGTAGTCTAAATGGAGTAGGGAGGGGAAAGAATGAAGTTTGGGATTATCGGAGCAGGGATTGTCGGGACTGCTTTGGCTCTTCGGTTAGAGGAGAAGGGGCACTATTGTATTGGTGTTCACACGCGAAGTTGCAGCTCTTATGAACGCTTTTGCCGGTATTTGCCTAAAAATCATCTTACATTGGATGAACTCGCCTCAACTGCGGATGGATTGTTTATAACTACCCAAGATGACTTAATCCGCACGGTGGCTGAAAACCTTAGTGTCAGACCTTCTATTAAATCAAAACAGCTATGGATTCACTGTTCAGGTTCACTCCCTTCGAATGTACTGAGGGTCAAAGAGAGTTTATCTGTACGCTGTCTTTCTCTGCATCCTCTCCAGGCTTTTGCCAGCATAGAAAAGGCTTTGGAGATCTTAAGCGGGACTCATTTCGGAATTGAAGGTGATGATGAGGAGTTTGGGGTAGGTATTGTCAACGATTTGGGGGGAATCCCTCATCGCATTTTAGCGTCTCAGAAATCAATGTATCATGCAGGGGCTGTAGTTGCTTCAAATTATTTGGTAGTATTGGCTTCTTTGGCTGTGGAACTTTTTGCCGAGGCTGGATTCCGGGAGGATGAAGCCCTGGCCTCATTAATCCCTTTGATGCGAGGGACTCTCTACAATCTGGAGCAGGTGGGACTTCCTCAAGCCTTGACAGGGCCGGTGGCGCGAGGCGATGTTAAGGTGGTACAAGGCCATTTAGAACATATGCCCTCGAAGCTCAAGAAAATATACAGGGAACTAGGGTCAAAAGCTCTGGAGCTCGGAGAAGACAAAAAGGCTCTTCAAGGATTGACCTATTCTCCGGAAGATTTAACTAAGTTGAAGTCGATGCTGGGAATGTTAGAACAGCCCCTATCCGGACATTAATGTTTAATATAAGGTAAGAAAGGCGGACAAAGGTATGCTTAGAACTGCTAAAGTTTCAGAACTTCGTAAAATCATCAAAGAGGAAAAACAAAGGGGGAAAACCATCGCTCTTGTTCCCTCAATGGGTTACTTGCATAGAGGCCATTTAACGTTAATTGAGAAGGCTAAAGAAACAGGAGCTTTTGTTGTTGTAAGTATTTTTGTCAATCCCCTGCAATTTGGGCCTAATGAAGATTATGCAAGTTATCCGAGAGATTTAGAAAGGGATGCACAATTAGTGGAAGGATGCGGCGTTGATCTTCTCTTTCACCCATCTGTGGAAGAAATGTATCCCAGGCCCATGGTAACGTTTGTTGAGGTAACTCAATTGGACAAGGTATTATGCGGTGCTAATCGCCCCGGACATTTCCGAGGAGTCACCACTGTTGTCAGCAAATTGTTTCATATTGTTCAACCGGATATAGCCTTTTTTGGGCAAAAGGATTATCAACAATACTTGATTATCCGACGAATGGTTAGTGATTTGAATCTTCCTATTGAGGTCAGAGGTGTACCTATTGTTCGAGAAAAAGATGGTCTTGCTCTCAGCTCGCGTAATGTCTTTTTATCGCCCGAACAACGTCAGGAAGCCTTGGTACTGTCCAGGAGTCTTAAAGAAGCGGCAGAATTGATTCAACAAGGAAAACGCTCAGGCCGAGACATTGAAGATTTTATTCGCAATGCCATTATGCGTGACAGTCAAGGAGTTATCGATTACGTAGAGGTCAGGGACGCTGAGGATCTCTCGGAAGTTACAGAAATCAATCGACAAGTACTGATTGCGCTGGCGGTAAAATTCGGTCCGACGCGCTTGATTGATAATATCGTTGTGGAGGTTGAAACGAATGTTTAGAATGATGATGAAATCGAAAATTCACAGAGCGATTGTGACTGAAGCTAACCTTCAATATGTGGGGAGCGTGACGATAGACTCAGACTTGATGCAAAAGGCGAATATTTTACCTAATGAGAAGGTACAGATTGTCAATAATAATAACGGTGCAAGGTTTGAAACCTATGTCATTCCCGGGGAGCCTCATTCCGGCGTGATCTGTCTCAATGGTGCCGCAGCACGACAGGTGCAGATCGGGGATCAGGTAATTATTATTTCCTATTGTTTGCTTACGGATGAGGAGGCCCATAATTACAAGCCAGATGTTGTTTTTGTGGATGAGAATAATCGGCCGACTAAGATTGATTCCGAAGAAATTCATGGACAAAAATCTTAGTCGGATCAAGCAGGGAGCGAAAGCGAATGGCAAGTCATGATATTCTTCAGCTTCTCGTCTCTCTTCCCGGAGAGTACGTATCGGGTGAAAGAATCAGTCAACAACTTAATGTCACTAGAGCTTCAGTTTGGAAGCAGATTAAACAGCTAAAAGAAGAAGGATTTGATATTGAGGCCCATACCAAAAAAGGATATTGCCTCCGTAAAACTCCCAATTCGTTAAATGCCTGGGTTATTGAGCAAATGTTAGAAACCATATCCTTGGGGCATGTTCTAGCTATTGAGGACAAACTGACATCAACAAATGCTAAGGCAAAGGAATTAGCACGTGAGGAAGGAATTCATGGTCAGGTTGTTATAGCAAAAACCCAATATGCAGGTCGGGGAAGAATGCAGAGAGAATGGCAGTCTCCTCTGGGAGGATTATGGATGTCGGTAATTATCAGGCCAAATTTGTCCTTAGCCAATGCTTCAAAGCTAACTCTTGCTGCAAGTGTGGCAATTGTGGATGCTATAGAAGAGTTATATCAATTGCGGGTTGGAATTAAGTGGCCCAACGATCTTCTCTATAATGGCAAAAAGATTACCGGAATACTCGGGGAAGTTGTTGGAGAATGGAATAGGGTACAGACCTTAATATTAGGAATTGGCATTAACGCCAATTTTACAAGTGAAAAATTGGGCTCTGGCTTAACGGTTGCAACTTTACAGGAAATATTGGGGTACGAGGTTGACTTGAATAGGTTAGCGGCCACGATTTTAAAGTACTTAGAAAAACAGGTTATGGCCCTGGAAGAAAATCTCTTTCAGGAGCTGCGTTCTAACTGGATGGCTCGAGCGGTTGGCCTTGGGGAAGAAGTAAGGGTTTTGCGCGGTGAGGAGGTCATTGTCGGAGTGTTTAAGGGGATTTCTCAGGATGGTGAATTACTCCTAAGCACAGAACAAGGTGAGGAGCGGTTTTCGGCCGGAGAAGTTCAGTTGAGATCTAAGCTGGGAGCATATTTTTAAGGAGTTATTTCTTATTGATAAATTAGAAATATATTGCAAGTCAGCGGCCCTTATTGTAAACTCAAAATATAAATTAAGTTTACAATGGAGGGCGAGATTTATGAATGTTCGGAAATTAGCTATGTCATCGGTTTTTGCGGCTTTAATGTGCTTAACAGGTATGCTGGTACATTGGGCACCTGCCTTGATTCCTTTTAGTATACTTCCGGTTTTTGTGTATCTTTCAGGCCTTATTCTTGGAGCTGAATATGGTGCCATGGCTATGCTGGTTTATCTGGTATTGGGGCTGTTTGGACTGCCTGTTTTTGCCTCCGCGCCCTTCGGGGGGTTGGGATATATTTTGAAACCTACCTTTGGCTTTCTGGTTGGTTATGTTGCGGCGGCTTATGCCGTGGGGCGCATTTATCGTGAAGGAAGCCTTTGGCGGGCGATTGTTGGTGTGTTCTCAGGCCTCATCATTTTATATCTCTTCGGTTTAAGTTATCTTTATGTGATTTTACATTGGGTTTTGCATCAAACAACAAATATAGTGGGTGTTCTGACGATCGGATTTGTCCCTTTACTTTTTATGGGGGATTTGATTAAGGCCGGGATTGCAGTCTGGGTTGGCCAAGAAGTCGTTCGTCGGCGCCAAAACGCCTTAGATCGTTAGGCAAAAGGAGTGGTAGTGTGATTCTTCTATTCGATGTAGGAAATACGAATATTGTTTTAGGGGTTTACGATGAAAGGACATTGACTCATCATTGGAGAGTTTCAACCGAAAAGTCTCGAACTGTTGATGAGTATGCGGTTGTGATTAAAAATCTTTTTGACTTTAGTGGCTTAAGCTTTAAGGAGATAACTGCTGTTGTCATTTCTTCCGTTGTCCCGCCTGTTATGCCGACCTTAGAAACGCTTGCCCGAAAATATTTTGGCGTAGAACCGCTTGTAGTGGGGCCGGGGATCAAAACGGGCATGCCGATTATTTATGATAACCCAAGGGAAGTAGGAGCAGATCGGATTGTAAACGCTGTTGCAGCTTATGCCAAATACGGCGGTCCCCTGGTGATTGTAGATTTTGGTACAGCAACAACGTTTTGTGTTGTTTCCAAACGGGGAGAATATTTGGGAGGAGCTATTGCGCCGGGGATTGGGATTTCAACGGAAGCCCTCTTTTTGCGCGCTTCCAAATTACCAAGGGTCGAGATGGTAAAACCTACTTCTGTAATTGCTAAAAATACAGTTGCCGGAATGCAATCTGGCATATACTATGGTTTTACAGGCCAAGTCGATGGGATTGTTAAACGAATGAAAGAGGAATTAGGATCGGAAACTAAAGTTGTAGCAACCGGCGGGTTGGCGAAGATGATTTCTCATGAATCTGAAACCATTGAAACAGTGGACCCTTTTCTGACTCTCGAAGGGTTATTAATCATTTATGAACGAAATCAGAAATAATTAGTCGAGGAATGAATATGAATCTAGGAAACTATAACCTTGGAGTTCCTGTATTTTTAGCACCTTTGGCAGGAGTAACGGATAAGGCCTTTCGCGAAACGGTATGTGCTTTAGGCGGAAGAACTGTTTGGACAGAAATGATCAGCGACAAAGCATTGAATTATCGTAATTCAAAAACATTGAGCATGTTAGATTTGAGAGATGAACCTAAGCCCAGGATTGTTCAGCTATTCGGTTCTGATCCGGAAACAATGTCTCAGGCAGCAATTTTGGCTTTAGATGCCGGCGCAAATGTTATTGATATTAACATGGGATGCCCTACTCCTAAAATCACTAAAAATGGTGAGGGCTCGGCCCTGCTAAGAGATTTGCCGCAGGCACAAGCTATTGCGGACGCTGTCGTAAAGGCTGTTAGTATTCCGGTTACGGTAAAGATTCGTCTTGGCTGGAATCACGATGAAATCGTGGCTTTGGAGATGGCTCGCCGGCTTGAGGCTGTGGGAGTTCAAATGTTAACTCTACACGCCCGAACTCGAGAACAATTTTATTCGGGACAGGCTGATTGGGCCTGGATCCAGAACGTTAAGAGCAAAGTCAAAATCCCTGTTATTGGCAACGGGGATATATTTTGTCCGGAAGATGCGCGCAGAATGATCGAGGAGACGGGATGTGACGGTGTCATGATCGGCCGCGGAGCTTTAGGAAACCCCTGGCTTATTCCCCGAACTCAGTATTTCCTTGAACACGGCACAATATTACCTGAACCAGTCCTTGAAGAACGTATTAAGGTAGCCATGCAACATTTCGAGCGAGTGCTGCGCTATAAGGGCGAACATATTGGTCTTAACGAAATGAGAAAACATGCTGTTTGGTATATCAAAGGAGTACGAAATGCGGCACAATTCAGAGATATTATTATGCAAACAAGATCCGCTGATGAAATGAGAACCATCATGCGTCGAATATTACAAAATGGAGAATAGATTTTGTCAAAGAGAGAAAAACTATGGGAACATTGCTCGCTAAGAGGGAATGTGGTATCCTTGACAATATTTTGCAAGGTCCTTATAATAACGAGTAATGTATTTGAGGAATTATTTTTTACAGTTCCTGGTTTAAATGAAGTACGCTAAAGGCTGTTAGAAAGTGCAAAGTACTATAAATAGCACAATGCGTAGGACGAGAAAAGGGAGCGAGAAACTATGCCTGAAAAAGAAGTCATTCTGACCTTGGAAGGCCTCAAAAAACTTGAGGAAGAGTTAGAACTAACAAAAACAGTAAAGCGTCGGGAAGTTGCCTTGCGGATCAAGCAAGCCATTGACTTTGGCGATATTAGCGAAAACTCTGAATATGACGATGCTAAGAATGATCAAGCTTTTATCGAAGGTCGAATTATTACCCTGGAAAAAATGCTCAGGAATGCACGGGTTATTGATGAGGTTGAAGGAACGGATGTTGTAACTTTAGGTGCAAAGGTGCGTTTAAAAGACGTTGACTATGGAGACGAAGAAGAGTACTATATTGTCGGATCAGCAGAGGCAGATCCGGGTACAAATAAGATTTCGAACGAGTCTCCGGTAGGAAAAGCCGTTTTGGGTCAAACAAAAGGATCTATCGTGGAAGTTAATGTACCGGCGGGGATTCTACACTATCAAATCCTCGACATCAAGTAAGGATTAGGAACATTCTGATGGAGATGGATTCTTAAATTCCATTATCAAATTAGGACAGAAAAAATAAGCTTTTTGCAGAGTGCAGTGTTTCTGTATGGTTAATCAAATACAGATCCTGCACTTTGTTTATTGATCTTAAGATAGCCATATTATGGGAAACGCAGCCAAAATGATGAATGATCGTTGGTTTTACGTTCAAAATCTTGATTCTTCTTGTTTAACTGCGTCTATATTTGGTAAAATTGATAAGATAAGAGTAAATGATGGAGGAATTAAGATGGATAATACTAACGACCTTTGGCGAATACGTTTAGAAAAGCTTGATCTTTTCCGCCAAGCAGGTCTGGAACCTTATGCAGACCGCTATATTCGTTCTCATAAAGCTCAAGAAATTCTGGATGATTTTGAAAATCTTGAAGGTCAGAAGGTTAGCATTGCCGGCAGAATTATGAGCAAACGAGATCAGGGAAAAGTTATTTTTGTCCACAGTCAAGATTTAAGTGGACGGATTCAGATTTATATGCGCAAGGATGATTTAGGCCAGACTCCCTTTGATTTGATTTCCAAATTTGATGTTGGGGACATTATTGGAGTTGAAGGAGAGGTATTTCGTACCAAACGCGGGGAGATCTCGATTCATGCACGAGATGTCAAGTTGCTTTCTAAGGCAATGAGACCTCTTCCGGAAAAATTCCATGGACTGACTAATGTAGAAACACGCTATCGCCAGCGGTATTTGGATTTAGTTATGAATCCTGAGGTTCGTCAAGTTTTTGTGACACGGAGCAAGATTATTCGCTGCATGCGAGAATATCTTGAAGCGAAAGAGTTTCTTGAAGTTGAGACACCAACTCTGCACAGCATACCAGGGGGAGCGGCGGCTCGTCCTTTCATCACTCATCATAATACCCTTGATATCGATCTTTATTTGCGGATTGCTCTGGAGCTTCCTTTAAAGCGTCTTATTGTCGGGGGATTTGAAAAAGTCTTTGAAATTGGCCGAACCTTTCGTAATGAAGGAATTTCGATCAAACATAATCCTGAATTTACGATGATGGAACTCTATCAGGCCTATGCAAATTTTGAAGATATTATGGAACTAACTGAGGAGATGATCTCCTATATTGTTACAAAGGTTCACGGAACGACGATGATAACTTATCAAGGACAAGCTATTGAGTTTAAAACGCCTTGGCGCAGATTACCCATGTTAGAGGGTATTCTTGAGTATTCAGGCGTTGATTTTCGCGAGATTGTAACAGATGAGCAGGCACAAGAGATAGCTAAGGAAAAGGGAATTCAAGTTGATGAAGGAACATCACGTGGAAAAATTATTAATGAGTTTTTTGAAGCTTTTGTCGAACCCAATTTGATTCAACCAACGTTCATTACTGGGCATCCTGTTGAAATTTCTCCTTTAGCTAAGCGTAATGCCAAACATCCGGAATATACGGATCGTTTTGAAGCGTTTATATTTGGGCGTGAGCTTGCTAATGCTTTTTCGGAACTTAATGATCCTATCGACCAGAGGCAGCGTTTTGAAGCCCAGGCTGCAGAAAGAGCCAAGGGAGATGACGAGGCACACATTTTGGACGAGGACTTCGTACAAGCTTTGGAATATGGTCTTCCGCCGACAGGAGGTTTGGGAATTGGTATTGATCGGTTAGTCATGTTATTAACGGATTCTGCGTCCATTCGAGATGTAATCCTCTTCCCAACCATGCGTCCGCGAGACGAGAGTGTTCTAGATGCCGATAGCGAAGAATAATTTTGTCTTAGCGGATGTTGAGATAGCTTAGAATTGGTTAGATATCTGAATTAAGACAAATTGATTAAGATCATATTATGGATATTGCTGTAGAGTTATTTCTACTTGTTTAAGGATTGAGAGTCTGACTAACAGAAGTCGGACTCTTTTTCATAAGATGCATTGTTATCTGGGCTACAGAAACAAAAAACATAAAAGGGCGATACGCTTACCTATGCCGAGAATATGAGAGCATATATAATAATTAATGCTATAAAACCTAAGAAACATTGAATTATTATAGTTGAAATAGTGAATATAAGTATGGTATATTAGTCAATGTTCGCTTGGTAATTTGTGAGCTGAAGTAAAACAAAAGAAATTCAAGTTAGATGGATCTAAAATAGATATTGACTTTTGTGGTCATTAATGGTATGATTGAAATCTAGCTTGACAAGAGATCTGTTATCTTATCAGCTAATAAATTATATTACTGGTCTTTGAAAACTAAACAACAAGGACAGCCAATGAGAGAAACTCGCAAGAGTTTCAAAAGAATCATGAAATCATGAGCAAGATATCATCTTCTTCAAGAGAAGTTGAGATAACTTTTTTGGAGAGTTTGATCCTGGCTCAGGACGAACGCTGGCGGCGTGCCTAACACATGCAAGTCGAACGGAGAGATTTCTAAGTTTACTTAGAAAGATCTTAGTGGCGGACGGG
>NZ_NADJ01000030.1 GCF_002196705.1 Desulfosporosinus sp. FKB | reverse complement strand
TCATGCCGGAGGGGTTCCACCCGTTCCCATATCGAACACGGAAGTTAAGACCTCCAGGGCCGAGAATACTTGGGGCATAGCCCCTGGGAAAGTAGGTCATCGCCAGGTAAACAAGCGATAGACTGCCATATTGGCAGTCTATCTGTGTTTCATGAACGAAATAAAAGATACTTACCGGGGTCCCACCCGTTCGGATCCACATTGCTGGAGACTGTGTCACAAGTCGCAATGTGGCGAAAACCTCATCCGGTTTTCGTCACGCTGCAGGAGTCTGCGTTTCGGGACGCAGCGTGGCGAAAAGCTCATACTTCGCCACGAAGTGATTCTCTGGGGTGGGTGGCTCGGCGAAACCCTCCACCGGAGGCTTTCGTGCTTTTCGTATATCGAATACGGAAGTTAAGGATCCACACTGCAGGAGCCTGCGTATCGGGACGCAGTGTGGCGAAAGGCTCATCCGCCTTTCGTTCCAGGGCCGAGGATACTTGGGAAGAAAATATTTGGGGTAGTAGGCTTTTCAGTTTACAAACGTAAGTCTTTTAAGGAGTAATTTCGTTTTTTATATCATTCTTTCAAATTGTAATTTGTGATTTTTGTATTTGATTTTCTTAAAAAAGTATTTTATTGAATAATTAACTTTGAGAAAAGTTTTAAAATAGGAATTAATTAAGAATTACAATTACTGATCAATAGTAAAAGTCAACTATAATTTTTAAAGTAAGTGCTATCTGATTCAAAGTCGAAAAGTATGTTATAAGTTGCCCCTTAAAAAAACTATTATCATAAATTAAGGTATTTTTTAAAAAAATGCGAGAATAATAGTTAAATGCATGATAAACTAGTTAAGAAGGTATTTTTTATCTAAACTTAATGCAATGATATTTAGGGATAACAATTTTTGGGCCTTTCAGAGCGCGATTGTTAACTATGAATATCCGGATGATTGTGATTTGGTTTCGAAAAGGAGAGGAAAACATTGGATTGGAAGCTGAGCACTAACATTGCACAAAAAATTGTGGACCTTATTTATCAAACAAGTGGTTATCATGCTATAGTCTGCGATACTACTGGCACAATTATTGCTGACTCAGCTCATACACGAATAGGGGTTAAGCACAGAGGAAGCCAAGAAATATTAACGACTAATTGCACATATGTAGAGATAACAGCGGACGAGGAGATTGCTACTTCTGGCAAAGTAAAAGAAGGATACAACGTCGCCATTGAAATTCAAGGCCAAATAATTGGTACCTTTGGAATTGCCGGACAACTGGACATTGTAAGGCCAGTAGCTAAGGTTGCGGTAGGAATGGTAGAAATGATGATCAGAGATGATGAACTTAAGGAAGTTATCCGCAATCAAGTACAACTTTTAAGTAATTCAGTTGAACAGGCTGCCAGTGCGGTTCAAGAGACTGCTGCCTCTGCAGAAGAAGTGGCTTCAATTAGCCAAGTAATTGCCCAAGAAGCCAAAGATGGTGAAAATCAGCTGCAGTCTACAACTATGATTTTAGATCTAATACATAAAGTTGCAAAACAAACGAACCTTTTAGGATTGAATGCTGCAATTGAAGCTTCACGTGCGGGGGAGCAGGGCAGAGGTTTTTCTGTTGTTGCCGGTGAGGTGCGTAAGTTAGCTGAAGAAAGTAATCGTTCTGCTAGTGAGATAAGAAATATTCTCCAGCTATTTCAAACAATCATTCAGAAGATTGTTGATAGTTCTTTACGTAATAGCGCCATTACTCAAGAACAAGCAAAAGCTAATCAAGAAATTGCCCAAATGATTGATGGAGTATTTCAGGTGAGTGAAAATTTAAAATCTCTATCTGAAAATATTTAACTAAACGCTACACAAACTCTTTTTTGTGCAAAAACAAAATTCAAAAGGAGATTTACTTTATGGAAGTCACTTTGGCATATGGAAAAAATGGATTAAGAATTAACGTACCAGATCATTCGAAAGTAGTTACCCCTAAGCAAATTGATCTGCCTGAAAACGATCATCAACTGGTTCTCAATGCGCTGCGGAATCCAATAGGAACAAAACCGTTAAAGGAAATGGTAAATCCCAAGGATAAGATCGTTATTGTCATAAGCGATATTACAAGGCCTACTCCAAATCACAAATTAGTGCCTTGGTTATTGGAAGAGCTTTCGCATATACCAATTGATAATTTCACGATCATTAATGGCACGGGTACTCATCGTGACGAAACCAGAGAAGAACTTGTTGAGATGTTAGGGGAAAAAATCGTTGATTCTGTTCGCATCATTAATCATCACTGTCATGAGATAGCGGAGCTAAAAAAGGTTGGAAGCAGCAGTTTTGGCTGTGATGTTTATTTAAATAAGGAATATGTTGAAGCTGACTTTAGAATTGTAACGGGATTTATAGAACCACACTTTTTTGCAGGGTTTTCAGGGGGACCAAAGGGAATAATGCCCGGAATTGCGGGAATAGAGACCATCCTAACATTTCATAATGCTCAAATGATAGGTCATCCTCTTGCAACTTGGGGAGTTATTGAAAAAAATCCTCTTCAAGAAATGACAAGGGAAGTAAATTCTTTTTGCAAACCGGGTTTTCTCTTGAATGTTGCCCTAAGCGGCAGTAATGAAATAACAAATGTTTTTGCTGGCGAGCTTATTGCCGCTCATGAGACAGGCTGTGCATTTGTTAAAGAGCATGCGATGATTAAATGTGAGGAACGTTTTGATGTTGTTATTACGACAAACGCCGGGTATCCGTTGGATCAGAATCTCTATCAGGCTGTTAAAGGAATGAATGCTGCGCAAAAAATTGTAAAAAAAGGCGGAACGATAATTTGTGCTGCGGAATGCAGTGAAGGAATGCCTGAACATGGCAATTTTTCAAAGATACTGAAGATGCGTGATACGCCAAAGGATCTTTTGGAAATGATCAATGATCCATCCTTTCGCATGTTCGATCAGTGGGAAGCCCAAAGGTTAGCAATGATTCAGGAATGGTCTGACGTGGTTGTATATTCAACGCTGCCAGAGGAATGGGTTAAAATTGCTATGCTCACGCCGACAAAGAATATTGAATCAACAATTACTGAACTACAAGCGAAATACGGCAAAAAAATGAGTATAGCTGTATTACCTCTGGGACCGCTGACAATTCCTTATGTTGAAGAGTAGGAAAGGGCGGGTTGAAGAGGGCATAGAAAACCATAAAAGGGAACAGAAGAAAGGGATGAGCGTTTGATAACGATCGTCCCTTTCTTCCTCGAGAGTTATTGGTGAGAAGTTGAGCTTCTAAAACAATAATTCTCTGATAGGATATCCTATGGCTGTTGATATCGTGCTGGCCGAAACACGATTTCAACAATGCTTACATTTAGTCGTTCATAATTTCTGAACCTTGATCAGCCATTTCTTTTTCGGCATAGTTGATCATTTTTTTAACCATGTTTCCGCCAATCTGACCTACTTCACGAGTCGTCATATTGGCGAACCCCTTATCTTCGATATCATCATCCAATTGTAATTCTTCGGCAACTTCCCATTTTAACTTATCCAACTGGCTTTCGGATTCTGGAACTTCAGGTGTATTACGACTCATTTTACCATCCTCCTTATCAGTTGTTTGAAGTTTAATACATTCTTTAGCATCTCCCTTTTAAAGTACATTATACATTGCAAAACTGTGAGATTAATTAAAGGAAGCTGCAAAAATTAACAGAATACTATATAATAAGGGAAAATTTTAATTTTTGGTTTTCAAATAACTTGTTGAATAACTTCGGATAAGCTATACTTGGAACAGATTCTAATAGTTCACTAAAATAAAAATACCCGATAGGGGTGATTCGGTGCATGAAATGTCCTTGATGGGAGGGGTATTTGAAGTGATTGATCATACCTTGTCCCAACATGATGTCAAAAGAGTTCTGAAAGTTAAGATAAAGGTTGGGGAGTTGACAAATGCTGAGCCAGATGCCTTGGCCATGGCTTTTGAGGCATATAGCAAGGATACTCTTTGTGAGGGAGCTGAATTGATTGTCGAACGGGTTCCTTTGCTCGGGTGTTGCAGGGATTGTCATTATGAGTTTAACGTTAAGATGATGTATTTTCTCTGTCCTAACTGTAAATCTGCGAATATAGAAGTAGTTCAAGGAGAAGAACTTTTACTTGAAAGTTTGGAGGTCGAATAATGGATAATGAACGTCGCGAAATTGAAGTAATGGCAAATTTGCGAGATTCTAATGATATGCAAGCTGAAGTAAATCGAGCACATTTTCGTAAAAATAATTGTCTGGCAATTAATATTCTAGGTTCACCAGGCGCAGGAAAAACTTCACTTTTAGAAAAGACATTGCCGCTGTTCAATGAAAACATGAGTGTTGCAGTTATTGAAGGAGATATTTTCACATCTAAAGATGCGGATCGGATATCAGTGCATGATGTTCCGGTAATACAGATTAATACTGGGGGCAGCTGTCATTTAGACAGTAAAATGGTAGCTAAGGTATTACCCGAGTTTGATTGTCAGAGTTTAGATTTAATGATTATTGAAAACGTTGGTAATCTTGTTTGCCCTGCTGACTTTGATTTAGGTGAAGCTTTTAAGGTTATTGTTTTAAGTATAGTTGAGGGTGACGATAAGCCGGCAAAGTATCCTGTTATCTTTCGTAAAGCTAAAGCCGTTCTCTTAAATAAGATGGATTTGGAAGGTTTAACGGATGTAAACATGGAAAGAATGAAACAGGATATCAGGGTTATAAATCCGGACATAAAAATCTTTGAGATTTCTTGCCGAACGGGTAAAGGACTGCAAGACTGGACTAACTGGCTTCAGGATAAAGTTTTGGCCTTTCAATCATAAGCCTATGAACTAGTAAATCGTGGCTATTACTTCTACTTTACATCACAGGGGTTTGTTGTAATTGCATAAGCGCCCCACATTAAACAAAACCTTGCATAAATTGTGGTTTACAAATCCACTTATATGCAAGGTTTTATTTATAAAACGAATAGATATTCATAATGCAACGGCCCCTAATTATTTTCACACTAAAAGGCCGATGCTCACGAACTCTTTAGTTCGTATAGCTGCGGCCTTAGCGGAAGTTTGGAGTTGGATGCATTACATACGTATGAAAATGATATTAGGTTAATTAATTGTGAATTTACCTTCACGCTGAATCGAATCGATTTCAAGAAGAACTAATTCTGAAAGATGGGGAAATAGAGAACGAATCTCTGGACTTAATTCCATTCCCCAATCTAGTTTTTTGGGTTGCACACCGAAAATTAAGGTTTGGGGAGCATGCCCTAAAATGTTTGCCATGGTCAACACTTCAATTATTCCGATTTGGTGAAAGGATACCTCGTATTGTTCAGGAAAGACCTGTATATCACCTGGTTGAAATCGGAATAGAGCACCGGGTTCTGACTGAGCATTGATTGCGTCAATAATAATCAGGAAGTCTATTTCTTGAATTAGATGTACGAGTTCGAGTCCAGCAGTGCCTCCTTCGAGGAGTTCAACATTTTGCGGGAGGGAGTTTTGAGCCAGTTCGTCTAAAAATCGAACACCCAAGCCTTCGTCGGATAGAAGAATGTTTCCGACTCCCATGACCATAATTTTTGGCGAGTGCATGATTAAATTCCCTTCTCATTCCTCATTTTGCCAAAGAACATAAACAGGAATTGTTCGTAGGCAGCTGTAAAGACCAAGTAAACGTGAATTGCGATAATTGCAATGAATAGCCACATGACAAGATAGTGGAGTCCGCGAACAGCAGTCAGCCCTCCTACCAGGTCAGCAAGTCCTGCAAATTGTACAGGTTTATAGAGAATAAAGCCTGTAAAGGCCTGAATAACTGCCAGAATAGGAAGCGCAATATATGCTAATTTTTGTAGCGGGTTGTATTTACCTGTTTCAGGGTGTTTGCCCAAAAATAGGTAGTACTTGGTTTGCGGCCAGATATTTTTTACATCTTGCATGTTGAGCAAAATAGAATCATAGTCCTTATTTTTCCCGAAAAAGGAAATATAAAAACGTACAACTCCGTTAATGAGAAGAAAATACATAAACAAGAAATGTAAATTTCGAATTAAATTCATTGGCATACCAGGATGGGGAGAATGAATAAACCATCCCGTAAAGATTAGAACTATAAAATTAATAAGATTAATCCAGTGGCTTATCCGTTGGGCTAATGGATGGTCAAGCGGGTTAACCATGTCCTTTCCTCCTTTTCTACCAACCGATCCGGAATTTTTTCACATCATTTGTCACCGGATCGATGAGGTGAATCGCGCATGCAAGGCATGGGTCATAAGATCGAGCGACTCTAACAATGTTCACCGGATTATCGGGGTCGGGAATAGGTACTCCTATTAGTGCCTGTTCGAAAGGTCCAAGAACACCTTTGTCATCTCGAGGAGAAAAATTCCAGGTGGTGGGTACAACCATCTGATAGTTCTCGATTTTGTGATTGGCAACTTTAACAAAATGGCCCAAGGCTCCTCTCGGGGCTTCGGTTAATCCTGATCCCTGACCTGTGGCAGGTGCCTCCCAGTGTTCCGTATCATGAATGCGGAAATTAGATCCCATTTCTTTTTCCAGAGCGTCAAGCCAGGTCAGCATGTCTTTAGCGAGTAGGAGAGTTTCGTAGGCACGAGCTGCATGACGTGCGACAGCACCTGGCTTGATATTGTATTTTGAAATTATATCCATTAAACCCTTGGGCTGCATTACAAGCATGCGGGCAAGAGGGCCTACTTCCATGGGCTTACCATCATAGCGGGGTGCTTTTACGAAGGAATATGCATCTTTTTTATCAAGATCAGGAATTGTGTCCTCGGTGAAGGGGGTTTTGCCGTTGGTACTGGCTTTATACCAGGAGTATTGGACATCTTCAGTGATTTTAGTTTCATCAACAGGTAAGACCTTGCTTAAGTCTCCGCCCATGACAATGCCAGATTTAAGGAATAAGTCTTTACCGGCGTCATCCTGAGCAAAGGCGCCATAAGACAGGAAATTGACCGCTCCTGCTCCGCCAACCCCTGCTTGGGCTAAGGGCAGCAATGGCCCGGTGCCGAAGGTCAAGACATCCTGGAGATAAACTTTTTCAACGAAATCCAGTTGTTCCAGCAGCATGGAACGGAATTGCTCAACAACTTCAATATTGGGAAGCATCGTGACCCCGCCGACAACAATGGAAGATTGATGGGGCTGTTTGCCGGCGAACAAGGCCGACATTTTCTTAGCTTTGGCCTGCATTTCTAGGGCTTTTAGATAATGAGCCACTGCCATGGTCACTAACTCAGGATCCTTAACGCTGAATTCATCGGGTTTATAACGTGGAGTTAAGGGGGCAGTATCTCCTGCGGTGACAAGCTTGACAATTTTATCTTTGACAGCAAGGAGACCCGGATCTTTTCCCTGATATTGGGCAACAGCCATTACATCAAGATAATCGAGAGCACTTAGATGATAAAAATGTAAGGGATGATCGTGCAGCCACATGGCGCCCAGAATTAAGTTGCGGATAATTCGTCCCCCGGCCGGAACGTTAGCGCCGTATGCTTGGTCTAAAGCCAGAGAGGACGCCCAACCGTGCGAGCCTGCACAAACTCCGCATACACGCTCAGTTACATAGGTGGCATCGCGAGGATCCTTACCGCGCAGCATCGCTTCAATTCCCCGGTACATAGTTCCTATGACATGAGCGTCTGAAATTTTTCCATTCTCGACTTCTACTTCCACCCGCAGGTGTCCCTCTATTCTTGTTAAGGGATCGACAACAATCTTTGTCATCTTATAAATCCTCCTTGTGGCCGTGGCCTTGGTTAGTCAGCCTTCCGCTTGCAGCTGTAGCAATTAAATGAACTCCGAGACCGATGGCGGCAGCCCCTCCGATGACGGTACCAACCGTATCGGCATTAACCTGACCTATGCCGGGAAGTTTGAAAGTCTCTTGTTTAGTATACAAGGGGGTAAATTGTTTGTAGAAGCTCTTTTCCGAACATCCGGAACAGGGAGATCCGGCATTGATACAGAAGTTTGCGTTGTCATTCCACCATACTTGAGCACAATCTGTGAAAGTCTTAGGTCCTTTGCATCCTTTCAAAAGCAAACAATAGTCTTTTTGGGCCGGATCATTCCAATCTGTAAGAAATTCTCCGTTTTCAAAGTGACCGCGGCGTGGGCAGTTATCATGTAATAATGTTCCATAGAAAGCTATTGGGCGATTTTGGGAATCAAGAGGCGGAACCTTCTGATAAGTCAGATAATAGAGAATCGTACCAATTAGTGTAGTAGGCTTCACCGGGCAGCAGGGTAGATTGATCAGGGGAGTGCTGATTCCCTCAGCTTTAAGAATCTCAGAAACTCCCACAGCTCCTGTGGCACAGGCGCCGGGAATTCCGCCGCCTTCCGAGGCGCAGCTTCCGATAGCAATGATGGCTTGGGCTTTTTTGGCAGCTTCGATAAGAGTTTTGCGGAAAGGCTTTCCTCCGACCATGCAGTAGCGATCTTCTTGAGCGGGGGTAGCTCCTTCTACAACGAGAATAAACTTGTCTTTAAGGGTGTCTTGATATGCTTCTTCAGCTATATTTCCAGATCCGGCCATAATTGTTTCATGGTACCGAATTGAGATCATGTCAAGAACCAGTTCGGCTGCTGAGGGATTTAACGTGGCAATTGTTGATTCCGTACATCCGGTGCAGTCCATACCTTCCAACCAAAGAACCGGGGGCTTCTTAATTGCTTGTTCCATTGCTGAAGCTGCTTGGGGTACGAATAATTCGGGTAATCCAAGCGCTGCTGTAGTTGCTCCTATCAACTTCATGAAGTCACGCCGAGAAACCCCTTTGACCTTGAGTAAATCAAAATTCCCCATAATTTGATGAACACCTCCTGAATATGTCTTGTCCCCTTTTGCGAATGGGTAAAAATATAGAAATTCCTTATTATCAACATATATTCGAGATAACCTATTTATTTCCTGCTTGTTTTTAATAATTATTCAGAATTAAGCAAAATTTGGATCTAGTAAATATTTTCACAAAAAA
This sequence comes from Desulfosporosinus sp. FKB, assembly GCF_002196705.1. Lineage (GTDB taxonomy): Bacteria > Bacillota > Desulfitobacteriia > Desulfitobacteriales > Desulfitobacteriaceae > Desulfosporosinus. The sequence continues at coordinate 77,779 of NZ_NADJ01000030.1, read as the reverse complement.
GGTTTCTTTCTTAAGACTTGTGGAATAAGGAGTTTGGCGTGTACAATAAGAGAGTTATCAGAATTAGTCTGAAAGATAATTGTTTCATACAATTGTAAGACTTCCATCGTTACAAGTGGAAGTGGTGATGTTTAGCTTTAGCTGAACGAGTTCACCGATACGAAACATTTATTCAAAAATAGTTGGATGTAGAAATTAGAAAGCTGGAAGAAGGAAATGACCTCTAAAGCCAAGAAAATCTATTTGAATGGAATTGTACAAGGGGTAGGCTTTCGACCCTTTGTATTTAAACTAGCCGAAGAACTGAACATCAAAGGGTGGGTCAATAATTCAAGTAAGGGAGTGACAATCCATGCAGAAGGAGAGAACATGGATTGTTTCCTGCAGCGTTTAATTTCTGATTCGCCGCCCTTGGCAAAACTATTAATGGTCCGCTCTGAAGAGGCAAACTTTGAAAATTATTCTTCTTTTCATATCACCCGGAGCGAAGCTCAGGAAGATGCCGATGTATTAATCTCTCCTGACGTCGCCACATGCCAAGATTGTTTACATGAGATGTTAGATAAAAACAATCGCCGTTTTGAGTATCCCTTTACCAATTGCACAAATTGCGGACCAAGATATACGATTATTCGTGATGTCCCTTATGACCGTGCTCAAACAACGATGTCAACGTTTCCAATGTGTGAATCCTGTGCGGAAGAATATCAAGATCCCCGAGACCGTCGTTTTCATGCCCAGCCTGTTGCTTGTGAGGAGTGTGGACCTAAAGTTCAATTGCTTGACAGCTCTGGCCGATTGATTCCGGGGATGGGCGTCGATCAGTTGGTTCAGGGCGGAATTCTGGCTGTTAAAGGTTTAGGCGGGTTTCATCTTGTTTGTGATGCAGGCAACAGAGAGGCCATTGAGCGTTTGCGTAAACGCAAAGAACGAGGAGCCAAACCTTTCGCCCTCATGGTACGCTCCATAGAAAAGGCGCGCCAGGAAGTCCTGATCGATAAAAAAGAAGAGGAATTGTTACTCAGCCCGGCCGCGCCGATAGTGATACTGGAACGAAATCTAAACCAGGCCAATTTATTGCCGGATAACATTGCTCCCGGTATTCATACCTTAGGGATAATGTTGCCTTATACGCCAATTCATCATCTCCTATTTAATGGGCCTTATGATTTTTTGATTGTGACGAGTGCTAATCTCAGCGGACGTCCTTTGGTATATACCAATGAAGAGGCCTTAACGTCGCTCAACGGTATTGCGGATTATTTTTTAGTTCATGACAGAGATATCTATCATCCTTGTGATGATTCTGTTATCCAACTTATTGGAGGGGAAGCTGTTTTTTTTCGAAGGGCTAGAGGTTATGTGCCTTTGCCGATTTCCTTAACGACTTCTAAGCTTAAAAAGTCAATTTTAGGATTAGGCGGAGATTTAAAGAATGCTTTCTGTCTGGCCGATGGTCAGCGGGCTTTTGTCAGCCAGTATCTCGGAGATATGGAGAGCTTTGAGACAATGGAGCGTTTTCAGCAGGAATTAGAATCCTTCCAGCGGGTCGTCAACGTTACTCCTTCTGTGATTGCTTATGATCAGCATCCTAATTATCAGTTGACAAGATTTGCTCTTGAGAAGGAACAGCCAAAAATTTCGATCCAGCACCATCATGCCCATTTAGCAAGTGTACTGGGAGAGTGGGAAATATCGGACCCAGCCTTAGGAATTATTTGCGACGGAACAGGCTTTGGGAAGGATCGGTGTATCTGGGGTTTTGAAGTTCTCTATGGGAATGCAGCAAGTTATGAACGTAAAGGGCATCTTGAATATTTACCGCTGCCAGGAGGTGATGCAGGTGCCAAACATCCTGTGCGCATGGCTTATGCTTACCTGAAAACTCTCCTTACAGATGAAGAATGGACAAAAACACTGCCGCTTTGGCAGACCCTGCCCCCAAACGAACGTAAGATCTTAGATCGTCAATTGGAAAAAGATATTCAAATTTTTCAGACTTCTAGTGCAGGTCGGCTGTTTGATGCGGTGAGCGGATTATTGGGGATATGTACAGAAGTAACGTACGAAGGACAAGCTGCCATTGAACTAGAGAGCACGGCAACATTATTTCTCAGACAAGTAAATTCAGGTGGAGAAAATGAAGAGACAGAGGACGTTTCTGAGTATCCTTATGAAATCAGACTTGAAGGTAATGAATATATTCTCGGCGTGGCGCCGCTTTTTAAAGCCATTGTTCATGACTGTCTTAATGGAATATCCAGAGGAAAAATTGCCTATCGTTTTCATCGGACTATCGCCGGAGCTATTACAGCGCTGTCTCTGAAATTTCAACATAATGGGCATCTTGCTCTAAGCGGTGGGGTGTTCCAGAATAAACTTCTCACCGAGGCTGTTCTTCAAAACTTAAAGGATACAAACATCAAGGTCATTCGTTCACGCACACTGCCGCCAGGAGACGGTGGGCTGGCCTTTGGACAAGTATTAATTGCAAATGAGGTGTTATAAATGTGTTTAGCCATTCCAGCTAAAATTGTCTCAGTCGACGGTGTTATTGCTAAAGTGGATATGATGGGGAATGAACGAATAATTAGTATTGACCTGGTACCGGAGGCAGGGATCGGCGACTATGTTTTAGTTCACGCGGGTTTTGCCATTGGGGTTATCGACAATCAGAGTGCCAAAGAGACAGAAGAATTATTATTGGAGGTTGCCGATGCCTATGCCGAAGGAGAGTAAAGATGCCTTAGCAAAGGCGGGAGAGTATCTAGAGGAAATTAAGCACTTAGCTTCGAAACCTTTTACAATTATGGAAGTTTGCGGGACCCATACTGTTGCTATTGCTAAAAATGCGCTTAGGGATTTACTGCCGCCGACTGTCCGCTTAATTTCCGGTCCAGGGTGTCCGGTTTGTGTCACTGACAGCAGTGATATTGATCGTTACTTGTATCTTGCTGCTCAATCGAATGTGATTACCACGACCTTTGGCGACATGATCAGAGTCCCCGGCAGTAAAAAGAATCTGCAGGCTTTGAAAGCCGAAGGGGCTGATGTACGTGTTGTTTATTCAACCCAGGACGCTTTGGAAATTGCTCATAAAAACCCGGGTAAGGATGTCGTTTTTCTGGGAGTAGGCTTCGAAACAACGGCACCAACCGTTGCCGTCAGCCTGGAAATTGCCAACCGTGAAGGGATTAATAATTTTAGCGTTTTGTCAATGCATAAAATTGTACCTCCCGTTTTAAGGTTATTAGCTGAAGATGAGCAACTGGATGTGGATGCCTTTCTGGATCCCGGACATGTTTGTGCCATTATCGGAACCCAGCCAATCGAGTTTATGGCTAAAGAATTTGGTAAACCGGGAGTCGTGACGGGATTTGAAGCCCTTGACATTTTAGAGGCTATAGTGATGCTGCTGCGGCAACGGGAAGAAGGACGTTCGGATATTGAGATTCAATATCGTCGAGTCGCCAAGGCCGAAGGAAATCCTCACGCCCAAACGGTTGTAAAGAGAGTATTTGAACCGGTGGACGCTTCATGGCGCGGGATGGGATTAATCCCCGGGAGTGGCTTAGGAATCAGAGAGGAGTTTGGCTCTTGGGATGCAGTACGGAAATATTCTTTGCCAGTTTTCCATTCGCCGGAAACGCCGGGGTGTCAATGTGGTGAAGTTTTGAAAGGCCGGATTTATCCTACACAATGTGCTTTGTTTGGTAAACACTGTACTCCTCTCAAACCTGTAGGCCCCTGCATGGTCTCTTCGGAAGGATCTTGCGCTGCCTACTACCGATATTATCAAAGGAGCGACGATTAATGGAACGCATTATGATGGCCCATGGAAGCGGTGGGCGGCTGAGCCATGAATTAATCCGCGGTCTTTTTCAAAAGTATTTAGGAAATTCTTTCTTAGATCAAATGAACGATGCAACGATCGTGCCGGGGCAAGAGCAACTGGCGGTGACGACTGATTCTTTTGTGGTTTCCCCCTTGTTTTTTCGCGGCGGAAATATCGGCAGACTCGCTGTATGCGGAACAGTTAACGACCTGGCAGTAAGCGGTGCATCGCCGAAGTTTTTATCATTAGCATTGATATTAGAAGAAGGTTTGCCCTTAGAGGAACTGGAACGCATTATTCAGAGTGTAGCAGATACTGCCAAGGAAGCAGGTATTAGTATTGTCTGTGGGGATACAAAAGTTGTGGAACGCGGAAGTGCCGATAAACTTTTTATAAATACAACGGGTATTGGATATAGTAATAGATATTTTGTCAACCCCCAACAAATCCATCCCGGCGATGTAATTCTTATTACCGGAACAATTGGGGATCACGAGATCGCCATTCTGTCTGATCGAGAAGGCCTGGAGTTTGAAACGCCTGTAACGAGTGATTGCGCTCCGCTAAATGGGCTTATTGATTCCTTTTTTCAAGGCGGGGTAAAATGTATGCGTGATCCCACTCGCGGCGGAGTTGCGACAACCTTAAATGAGTTAGCGCAGCAAGCAGGTGTCAGTATGCTCCTGAAGGAAGAGTCGTTACCAATTCTTCCGGGGGTAAAAGGGGCCTGCGATATGCTGGGGCTCGACCCTCTTTATCTTGCTAATGAAGGAAAGGCCTTAGTCATTGTTAAGCCTGAGGCGGCCGAAACCGTTCTGCGGGCGATGCATGCTCATCCTTTGGGACATCGAGCAGCTCAAATCGGGGTTGTTCAAGAAGGAAAACCTGGGTTTGTGCTTTTGGAAACTCCTCTGGGAGGAAAGCGAATTGTCGGAATGCTTGAAGGCGAACACCTTCCTCGGATATGTTGAGCAGGCGGAGGAGGGTACTATGCGTATAGCTGTAATTGATGGGCAAGGCGGCGGAATAGGCAAGCATATTGTTGAACAATTACGAAAGAAAATTCCCGAATTGGAAATATTAGCTCTAGGTACAAATGCCTTAGCTACAGGTGCAATGTTACGTGCCGGGGCAACTGAGGGGGCCTCTGGAGAATCGGCAATTTGCTATAATGCCAGTCGAGTGGATCTGATTGTGGGCTCAGCAGCAATAATTATGGTTTATGGGTTGTTGGGGGAAATAACACCAGGGATGGCAAGCGCTATTGCGAATAGCAAAGCTGACAAGTTACTTATTCCAATTCAACGGGGGAATATTCAATTTGTTGGAGTTCAGCGCATTCCTTTACCCCATTTAATAGAAACTTTGGTTATAGACGTTGAGCGGAGATTAGCCAGCGATCAAAACAGCAACTGAGATGTCCTTTGGAAAATTACAAGTGGGAGTGGTTCCCATTGGTGGAGGTTGAGTCCATCCTTCTGCGCGAGCACTTTTGTTATGGGCTAGGCGCTTTGGCTGAACTAGTTCACTTGACAAAGGTCCTCTTTGTTGCTAACATTAAAACATAGTAAATTGATATGAATTGAGGTATTTAAAATGCGAGTTGTTAATTCGATTACAGATTTGATTGGTCAAACGCCTTTGGTAAAGCTGCAGCGTATTGTAAAACCGGGAATGGCCAATATTTATGTAAAGGTTGAAGCCTTTAATCCTGGAGGAAGCATTAAAGACCGGATAGCCTTAGGAATGGTTATTGATGCCGAAAAGCGAGGAGTACTTCGTCCCGGCGGAACCATCGTAGAGCCTACCAGCGGGAATACCGGGATTGGATTAGCAATGATTGCCGCCGCACGCGGATATCGTTTGATTGTTGTGATGCCCGAAACGATGAGTGTAGAACGACGATTGCTTATGGCTGCTTATGGAGCTGAATTCGTGCTGACTCCGGGCTCAGCAGGCATGAACGGTGCTATCGAAGAGGCAGAACGCCTTATTCGAGAAAATCCGGATTATTTTATGCCCCAACAATTCGAAAATCTCGCTAATCCGGAAGCTCATCGTAAAAGTACTGTTTTAGAACTTCTGGAACAGCTTGGTAATATTGATGCTTTTGTTGCGGGAATTGGTACCGGGGGGACGATCACAGGGGTGGGTGAAATCTTGAAGGAACATCTTTCCAACGTAAAAATTATTGGTGTAGAACCAGCTTCATCTCCAGTAATATCAGGTGGGAAACCCGGGCCTCACAAAATCCAAGGAATTGGTGCCGGATTTGTACCCAAGGTTTTGAATGCGTCGATCCTGGATCAGATTGTTTCGATAAGCAATGATGATGCTTTAGAAACCGCCCGCAAACTTGCCAGTCAAGAAGGGCTGTTAGTGGGCATTTCCTCAGGGGCAGCAGTTAGTGCGGCTCTTCAGGCTGCCAGTGATTTGGGTGAAGGTAAAAACGTAGTGGCTATTGCGCCGGACACTGGAGAGCGGTATTTGAGCACTGAACTTTTCGCAAATCGCGGGTAGATTCCAAATGCTCTTGAAAGATGGCCAATTATCAGAAGATTAAAGTCTTTACAAGGGAAATTGCCCTATGCTAAACTATTTAAGCGGACTAGCATAAGGAGGAACACACATGTCAGGACATTCAAAATGGGCAAACATTAAGCATAAAAAAGGCAAAGCAGATGCGCAAAAAGGAAAAATCTTTACGAAGCTTGGGCGGGAAATTGTCGTAGCTTCTCGAGCCTGCGGCGGAGATCTTGGCAATTTTCGCCTAAAGATAGCCATTGAAAATGCTAAAGCACAAAATGTACCTAATGAAAACATTCAAAGGGCTATTCAAAAGGGAGCAGGCGGCTCCGATGGTGCAACCTATGAAGAACTGCGTTATGAAGGCTACGGCCCCGGAGGCGTTGCAGTTATGGTTGATATTCTCACCGATAATCGGAATCGTACAGCGGCTGAAGTCCGCCATATATTCTCTAAAAATGGCGGAAACATGGGCGAGACCGGCTGCGTAGGCTGGATGTTTGAAGATAAGGGCCAGCTGAGAATTCCCCGGGAAGGCCTTAAGTTTTCTGAGGATGATCTAATGATGATCGCCTTGGAAGCTGGTGCGGAGGATTTGGAAGACGATACAGAGGAGTTTGTGATCTACACGTCACCGGAAACCATGGAAGACGTTCGCAAGGCACTTGAAGAGCAGCATATCGTCGTCAGTGAATCAGTCCTGAGCCCAATGGCCCAAAATACCATTGAAATTACAGATGCAGACCAAGCACGAAAGATAGTGCATTTAATGGAAACTCTCGAAGATCATGACGATACTCAAGGGGTATATTCTAATTTTGATTTATCTGAGGAATTGGCGAGTGAAGATTTTTAGAAGTTAATAATCAGCTATAACGATTAAATTATGTGCCCTCCTGGCAAGACTAGAGAAAAAGGACAATGTCGGGAGGGTTTTTACTTATGTCTCGTTGGAAAACTATAGGTTTGGTACTCGTCTTGGGATTAGGAATCGGAAGTCTTGTTCCCATGGCAGTCTCATGGCTGCCAGCTGAAATTTTAGCTCTCCGAAAAGGTTATCTGGAAGACAGCGTCGCTTTAGTATCTGCAAATGCTCCGGAGACAAGGGCTTACCATTTTAGTCTTAATAATAATGTGCTCTCTGTTCAGGAAGGAAAGCCTGGAACTGAGGGTAAGGTTATCATAAATGGTCTGGACGTAAAGACTTGGCCAAAAGCTATGCTGGAAATGGCACCCAAGGTCGAGTTTAATTCTTTGGATGAAGTTCAGTCCTTTATCGATACTGCTAATGAAGATTTATGGAACGAGTAAACGCAAAGGCTTTTATTTATTAAGAAGAAAAGGATTCGTACGTCTTCTGTCGAAAATTTATAGCTGAAAGGAAGACGCACATGATCATTTTAGGGATTGATCCGGGAACTGCAATTATGGGATATGGTCTTATCGAACAAAAAGGAAATCGTTTGAGGGCGCTGGATTATGCTTGTTGGCGCACCGCTGCTCATACTCCTCTTGCCGAACGTTTACTAATTCTTTATAATCAAATTTTTCCTTATCTTAAGGACCATCAACCCGATCAAATTGTGGTGGAGGAACTTTTTTTCAACCGTAATACGACGACAGCCATCTCTGTCGGACAGGCCCGGGGAATCGTCTTATTAGCGGGGGCTCAACAGAGTATCCCAGTTTATGAATATACTCCCTTGCAAGTCAAACAAGCAGTTGTTGGCTACGGAAGAGCAGACAAGAAACAGGTCCAGCAGATGGTCAAGGGGTTATTAGGCCTGGATGATGTCCCGAAACCTGATGATACCGCGGATGCCTTGGCTTTAGCAATTTGCCATGCGCATAGCTTTGCTTTAGAGCGAAGAATGGAGGATTTCCGATGATAGGAATGCTGCGCGGAACAGTCTGGGAAATCCAAGCAGAACGTTTAATACTGGAGGTCCAGGGTGTAGGGTATCTGCTTACAGTACCAAACGGACTGTTAGGCAAAGCGGTTCCGGGACAGAAACTTGTCCTCTATACCCATGTTGTCATTCGCGAGGATGATATAGCCCTTTATGGATTTACGTCAATGGGAGAAAAACAACTTTTTTTAGAGATGCTAAGCGTTTCAGGAATCGGTCCCAAGGCAGCCATATCCTTATTATCCACTTTTGGAGCTGCACAGATTGAAAATGCCATTGTTAGTGAAAATCTTAACCTGTTAACAAAGGTTCCGGGGGTAGGCAAGAAAATTGCCCAACGGTTAATTTTAGAACTCAAAGAGAAGTTTAAAGGACTCGCTTTGGCTTCAGACGAGACTGCCATTGCTGCTGATTTGAATCCCTCACAACATTCTGATGCCCTGCAAACATTACTTGCTCTTGGTTTCGGTCTGGAGGAAGCCAGACGGGCCTTGGCCCATGCTGGAAAAGACGGAGGAGAATTATCGACCGAAGAGCAAGTTAAAAAAGCCTTGCGGGTGTTGGCGGGAGGTTAATCTGTAACGGCATGAGAGGAGGGGCACAAAATAGAAGAGCGTTTGGTAGCTCCGCAAGAGCAACTTTCGGATCAAGAAGGGGAAGCCCTGCGTCCCAATCGAATGAAGGAATATATCGGTCAAAAAAAAGCGAAAGATAATCTGAGCATCTTTATCCAGGCTGCAGCGACTCGAGGAGAAGCTTTAGATCACGTCTTATTATATGGACCTCCGGGCCTTGGTAAGACAACCTTAGCTAATATCATTGCTTCGGAAATGGGCGTAAGTATACGGACGACCTCCGGTCCGGCAATTGAACGGCCAGGTGACTTGGCGGCAATTCTAACTGCCTTAGAGCCGCGCGATGTCTTGTTTATTGATGAAATTCATCGTTTAAATAGTTCTACTGAAGAAATCTTATATTCTGCCATGGAGGATGGCTGTTTGGATATCGTGATTGGCAAAGGCCCGAGTGCTCGTTCTATTCGCCTGTCTTTGCCTCCTTTCACTTTGGTGGGAGCAACGACTCGCGCCGGTCAGTTAACGTCTCCTTTGCGAGATCGTTTTGGAGTAATAAGCAGGCTGGAATTCTATGAAGTAGATGACTTGAAGAAAATAATTCTACGGGCCGCAGGTATCTTAAGGTTAGAAATTACGGACGAGGGTGCTGATGAAATAGCTCGTCGTTCACGAGGTACTCCCCGAGTCGGAAACCGCTTGCTCAAGCGAGTCAGGGATTTCGCCTTAGTATGGGAAGACGGGATCGTAACGCAAGCTATCGCCAAAGAGGCTCTCAATCGTTTAGAAGTCGATCCGGTGGGCTTGGACAACATAGACCAAAAGACATTGAGAACGATCATTGAAGCTTTTGCTGGAGGGCCGGTAGGTTTAGACACTTTAGCCTCAACAATAGGGGAAGAGGCTGAGACCTTAGAAGATGTTGTCGAGCCTTTTCTTCTTCAGATGGGTTTTTTGCAGCGTACTCCTCGGGGGAGAATGGCAACCGTGAGGGCTTATCATCACTTTGGTTATCCCTTGCCGCAAAAGTTCAGCAACGAGGAGGGTCCTCAAGGCATATAAGCAAGAAAAATGGGGTAATCTGAACATAGAAGGTGTGTGATGACATGTTCTGGAGTGTTCGGCGTTGGTCCTTTTTGTTGCTGGCAACCTTTCTGCTGCTAATGACTCAGGTTAAGATCTGTCAAGCTCGAGATATTTCGGTGGAGCTCGTTTGGAAATTTGGACAAGCGGGATGGGTTGAAATTCAAGCTGCACAAGGATCGTATCAAGTTGTCAGCGGAACGATGACGTTAAATTTTCCCAAGGGTTCTAGGCTTGAAGTAGGCTGGGGAGGCTGGAATCCGATTTTGAGAGTTGACCAGAGTGATTTCCAAATCTTTAGAGATACTAAACTGGAGATTAAGGAGAAAGATTCCGGCAGTCTCGTTGTAAGAACTCCGGAAGGAAAGGCTGCAGCTTATCGTGGAAGCTTGACTCTGGATTGGCATAAGGATCACTGGAGGCTTGTCAATCAGCTGGACAGTGAAGACTACCTGAAAGGTGTCGTCCCTATTGAGATGAGTAATGCTTGGGCTAAGTATGGCTTGGAAGGCTTAAAAGCTCAGGCTGTGGCTGCCCGGACCTATCTTATAAAGCATACCCAAAATCGAAAAACTATTACTGATTCCCCGGATATTGACCAAGCTTATGCCGGTATGAACGTAGAAGGTGAGGCTTCTCAGGCAGTTGAAGCAACTCGAGGGAAGATCATTGTAGATGCTGACACAGGTCAGTCTATTGAAGCCCTTTATTCAGCTCATAACGGGGGATATGCTGAAGATGCAAAAAATGTATGGGGAAATACTGACAATCATACTCTAGCTCATTCTGATCGATTTTCAGAAGGTATAGGCGGAGCGGCAGATCGTTGGCGTTTTATGATTTCTGCACCGCAGCTCGGCTCTGTTTTTGGTTTAGGACCTATTCAAACCATTAACGTAGAAAAATTCCCTTCAGGCCGAGCTCAAAAAGTACTGTTAACGGATGAGTTCGGGAGCTCTTTGACGGTTTCGGGACGAAAGTTTGTGCAAGCTTTTTACCCTTTTGGTCAAGAAATCCAAGCGAACGCTTTTTTAGGTACGTTATTTGACGTTCATAAAGTTGCGTCGGAGGAAAAGGTCTCTAAATTGAAGGGAATATCATCTGTTCTTGGAATGTTGAATTATAGAAATAATTCTGGTCCGCTGCTCGCAAAAATTATCAGCTCTTCTCTTGGGGTTCGTGCAGATCCTCAGCCCTACGGCGTTTTTATTTTTGAAGGGAGAGGCTGGGGGCATGGCGTAGGGATGTCTCAATGGGGAGCCTATCATATGGCGCAATTGGGATATACCTATGAGGAAATTATTCGTTTTTATTATAATAATGTGTCGATAAAAACCAGTGAGGAAAAAAATCTTTGAGTCCACAGTTTTAAGGAGAAGATAGTGTGAATGTTTCGGAGTTCGATTTTGACTTGCCGGAGGAGTTAATTGCTCAGCATCCGGTAGAACCGCGGGATGCGTCGCGTTTAATGGTTGTGGATCGGAAGACTGGTTCCATAGAGCATCATACCTTCCGCGATCTCGTTTCCCTTCTAGACTCCGGTGATGTACTGGTACTGAATAATACCCGTGTAATACCTGCACGGTTAATTGGCGAAAAATTAGATTCGCAAGCTAAAATAGAAGTTCTTTTGTTGAAAAGGCTGGAACTTGATGTTTGGGAAGCTTTGGTTAAGCCGGGAAAGCGCTTAAAGGTAGGGCAAAAAGTAAGTTTCGGTCATGGTTTGCTTGTAGGTGAAGTTCAAGAAATTTTGGAAAACGGCAATCGGAAGATTCGATTTACATATTCGGGAGTTTTCGAAACCATTTTAGACCAGCTTGGGGAGATGCCTTTGCCTCCATACATTACTGCCCAATTGGAAGATCAAGAACGGTATCAAACGGTTTATGCCAAAGAGCGGGGCTCTGTCGCCGCCCCCACAGCGGGACTGCACTTTACCCCTAAGCTTCTTGCTGATTTGCGAGCTAAAGGTGTAGAGGTCGTAGAGATTCTTCTCCATGTGGGGTTAGGAACCTTCCGGCCCGTTAAAGTCGAGGAAATTCAGGAACATGTTATGCATTCTGAGTATTATCGCGTGGAAACAGAGGCAGCAGAACGAATTAACCGAGCCAAACAAGACGGTCGGCGTGTCATTGCGGTCGGGACAACCGTCGCGCGGACGTTGGAATCAGTAAGTCACCAGGGACAAGTGGTTCCGGGTGAGGGGTGGACGGATATTTTTATTTATCCGGGATATGAATTTAAGATCGTGGATGCTCTTTTGACGAATTTCCACTTCCCGAAGTCAACGTTAGTGATGTTGGTAAGCGCTTTGGCAGGACGAGACCTTATCTTACAAGCTTATAAGATAGCCGTAGACCAGCGATATCGATTCTATAGTTTTGGCGATGCGATGTTTATTCGCTAAGAGAGTTTTAAAGATAATGAGTTTTAGAGACAAAAGGAAGTGAAGGTTTTGGCAGCGGTTCATTTGGAAATTCTTAAAGAAGATTCACGAACAAAAGCACGCTTGGGAAAGTTACATACCCCACACGGAGTAATTGATACGCCCGTTTTTATGCCCGTTGGAACGCAAGGGACAGTCAAAGCAATGACTCCGGAAGAGCTTAGGGAGATCGGAGCCGGAATTATTTTAAGTAATACCTATCATCTTTTTTTACGGCCGGGGCAAGAGTTGATCCGGGAAGCCGGCGGACTTCATCGCTTTATGAACTGGGATGGGGCGATTTTAACAGATAGCGGGGGGTTCCAAGTTTTTAGCTTGGGTGATTTGCGCACAATCCAGGAGAGCGGTGTTGAGTTCCGATCTCATATTGACGGCTCACGACAGTTTTTAAGTCCTGAAATCGCGACTCAGGTACAGATGGCTATAGGATCTGATATCGTTATGGCCTTTGATGAATGCGCTCCCTATCCCAGTTCCCACGACTATGTCAAAAATTCCTTAGAAAGGACAACGCGTTGGCTTAAGCGCTGTAAAGAAACTTTAACTACAACAGATAGTCAATCGTTGTTTGGCATTGTTCAAGGAGGTATGTATGAGGACCTGCGTCGTCAAAGTGCAGCTGAGGTCACGGAACTGGATCTCCCGGGGTATGCCATAGGGGGACTAAGTGTGGGGGAACCAAAGGAAATTATGTATGAGGTTTTGGATTACACGGTCCCGTTGCTGCCGCGAGAAAAACCTCGCTACCTTATGGGAGTTGGGTCGCCGGATGCAATTATTGAAGGAGTTATGCGCGGTGTGGATATGTTTGATTGTGTACTCCCCACACGTATTGCCAGGAATGGGACTGCCATGACCCGCTATGGGAAAGTTATTGTACGCAACGCCGGTTCCGCCCATGATTTTGGTCCTATTGACCCAACCTGTGATTGCTACACTTGCCGAAACTATTCCCGGGCTTATGTAAGACATTTGCTTAAAGCTGAAGAAATTTTAGGACTTCGCTTGATGACCATTCACAATCTGAGGTATCTCCAAAACTTAATGCGCGAAATCAGAGAGGCCATTCGAGAAGAACGTTTACCCGAATATCGTCAAAAGTGTTTCGCAGATTATGGATACGAGTTTGATTAAGTATTTCCAGGAAGAAAGTTTCTCTTGCTATCAAGGAGAAGGATTTTTGCCATACCGTGGGGAATATGTTCAAAGAATAAATTAAGGGGGATTTAAATATGTCTCAGCAGAACATGTCTTTAGTCCTATACTTTGTTGTCTTTTTCGGGATAATGTATTTTCTTATGATTAGGCCGCAGCAAAAGCAAGCCAAACAACGACAGGCGCTTCTCAATGGGATGCGCGTGAAAGATCGTGTTTTAACTGCCGGGGGAATTTACGGCAAAATTACCAAAGTTAAAGACAATTCCGTAATGCTGCAAATTGCGGACAAAGTTGAGATTGAAGTGGCTAAATCAGGGATAACTAGTATTGAGAACCGGGATATCACCGCCGAGGATGCTAAAAAGAATGGAAAAAAGAATGACAAAAATGACAAGAACAGCAAGAGCGATAAGGGCGACAAGAATAATCAGAATGACACTGGGATTAATCTGGAGAAGGAAGAGTCTCAAGCGAATTCTAAGCAGGAAAACACCTGAGAATTTCAGCGTTATGGGGTAACTAATAATTGCGAATAGGTAATTAGAACAATTGTATAAAAGCAAGTGGTACTTCCTCCACTTGTTTTTTACTACTATGCTGCTGAGGCAATTATTGACCTATGGCTTAGCGTCGGCTTAGTATACTCATTTTTTGGCGGCAGGAGGAGTTTGTTTTGCAAAAAGTGACCTTGCAAGATATTAAAGGGGACCTCTATGTACACAGTTTAATTGAGGCAGGGAACCGACATCTTGCAGCAATTGGCTATACGGAACATGGTCTCAGGCATGTAGGTCTGGTCTCCCATATCGCTTCGAATATCTTAGAAAAAATGGAACATACTGAACGAGAGTGCGAATTAGCGGCCATTGCCGGTTATCTGCATGATATCGGAAATGCAGTCAACCGAGTTTCTCATGCACAGACAGGGGCGATTTTGGCTGCTGGCATTCTGGAGCGGCACGGTATGAATCCTGAAGAAATTGCTCTGATTATTGGGGCTGTTGGCAATCACGATGAGACTGACGGGAACCCGGTCAATAGTATTTCGGCCGCCTTGATTTTAGCGGATAAATCGGATGTGCATCGCTCCCGCGTCCGCAATTTGGATCTGGCAACCTTTGACATTCATGACAGAGTCAACTATGCAGTGGAAAAATCATTTTTGCGTGTTTATCCTAAAGAACGGGTTGCTCTGGAACTGACTATTGATACTGAGATCTGCCCTGTCATGGAGTATTTTGAAATCTTTTTGGCCCGAATGTTATTATGTCGTAAAGCTGCCGGATTTCTCGGAACGAAGTTTGAATTAAAAATTAACGAAGTAAAATTGCTGTAATTTCACCAGAAGTCTGTGCTGCTTGATCTCAGATTGACATTGGAATCCTGAACGTTTTATAATGAGGATTGGCATGGGCAAGTCCCATTCATATTAAAAGGGAGGAAAGCAGATGAAACGGGGAAACATCATCAAACTCGTAACGCTGGTGCTTATAGTAGCTGCGGCAGTAGCTCTATCCATAAAACCCCTTGTGGATCCCAATAAGGGCATCCCATTGGGACTTGACCTGCGCGGTGGAGTTCACTTGGTTTTACAAGCCGAGCCCAATAAAAGCGGGGCACCAATTACAAATGATGATATGGATAAGGCAAAGGCGATTATCTCCAAGCGGGTTAACGATCTTGGGGTCTCAGAGCCTGTTATCCAGACAGACTATAACAACAAACGTTTAGTATTAGATTTAGCCGGGGTTTCTGATCCTGATCAGGCAGTTAACGTCCTGAAAACTACGGCACAGTTAACCTTTAAGGATCCTAAAGGCAACACAGTTTTGCAAGGTGCTGAACTTACGGATGCTAAAGCAGGTCAGGATCCAAGCGGAGCAGGAGGGTATGTTGTCAACCTAACCTTTTCTTCCGACGGAGCTAAAAAGTTTGGCGATTTAACGACAAAGTATATAGGCCAAAGGATTGGAATTTATCTTGACGATAAATTGCTGACTAATCCGACGGTTAATGTGCCGATTACGAATGGCCAGGCGGAGATTACTGGATATTCGACGCTTCAAGCTGCCGCTAATGATGCTGTGCTGATGCGTTCAGGCTCATTGCCGGTAAGTATGACGATTACTGAGAAACATCAGGTAGGAGCGTCTTTAGGAATTGACTCTTTGCACAAAAGTATTCAAGCAGGGATTTATGGTTTAGTCTTCATTTTTCTGTTTATGCTTGTGTTTTATCATTTGCCTGGAGTCGTCGCTGATTTCTCCTTAGTTGTCTACGGACTCATTGTACTATGGGTTTTCTGGATGTTTCGAGTTGTACTTACCCTGCCAGGAATAGCCGGGTTCATTCTTTCGATAGGGATGGCCGTTGATTTCAATATTATTATCTACGAAAGAGTTAAAGAAGAGGTTCGTGCCGGAAAATCACTGCGAGCTGGTGTTGAGTCAGGTTTCAGCCGTGCCTTCATCACAGTTATTGATGCTCACGTTACCACATTGATTGCTGCTTTGACCTTATATTACTTTGGCACAGGGACCATTAAAGGATTTGCACTGACTCTGGGAGTTGGTATTGTTGCCAGTTTGTTTACAGCACTTACCTTTACGCGTTTAGTCTTACGTTTAATTGTCGGGATAAGCGCAAAATTAAATCCTGCATGGTTTGGCGTTAGGAGGGATGTATAATGGAAAAAGGACATCAAGGGCATCCGGCAACTTATGAAGAAGTTCAAAAAATACATCCGCTCTACTTTAATATCGTTAAAAAACGTTATTGGTGGTTTGCACTTTCGCTGTTAGTTATTGTCCCGGGAATCATTTCCCTCTTTATCCATGGCTTAAATTTGGGCATTGATTTTAAGGGCGGAACAATGATTGAAGCAAACTTTACTAAAGCTGTGACTCAAAGTGCTATAACCGATACTATGAAATCCGTCGGACTTAGCGGTGAAGTTCAATTATCCAATGGAAATAAATCAGTACTGATTAGAACGGAAGCCCTTCAACAAGAGAAGCAGACTCAATTAATGACGGCTTTACAGAAGAAGGTTGCGGATTACGATAAAAAGACACTGCAAGTCGATGAAGTTGGACCGTCCATGGGACAAGAACTTACCCGCAATGCTTTTTGGTCCTTACTCATTGCCATGGGTTTAATGATAGCCTATATTTCCTTTAGATTTCAGTTTGTCTTTGCCATATCAGGGATTATTGCCTTACTGCATGATGTCTTAGTGGTTGTCGGCCTGTTTTCGCTGTTTCAATGGCAAATCGATTCCACGTTTGTGGCAGCGGTCCTGACGATTTTTGGATACTCCATAAATGATACGGTGGTTATCTTCGATCGGATTCGTGAGAATGAAACACGGATGCGACGTGGAGACAGCTATGAGGATATGGTTGATAAATCCGTATGGCAAACCATGCGCCGTTCCGTGAATACGGTTGTAACCGTTTTAATTGCCTTGTTTTCAGTGTTTATCTTAGGAGGGGAATCAACAAGAGTTTTCTCTCTGGCCATGTTGATCGGGGTATTTAGCGGAGCATATTCCTCAATTTTTAATGCGAGTCAGATACTTGTTGAAATTAAAACTCACATGAAAAAGCCGACCAAAGGCGGTAAAGCTGTTCGCGCCTAATTGCAATCAATCAAGAATAAGTAAACGACCTTAAGAATTCGTCTTAGGGTCGTTTTTCTGTACTTTCGGGAAGCATAAAGCATAGTGGGGGTGGTTCCCATACCTTGCTTTAGAGTTTACTGGAGGAGTTTTGCTGTAAGAGTAATTATGGTAAACTATACAATAATTAACTATTATTACTTTTATGGAGAGACGCGATGATCAAGAAAACCATCGGACCGTTAATCTTAATAGTCCTGATACTAACTTCCAGCGGCTGTGCTTTCAAAAAGCCGACCTTGAACAGCGCTAAAGTTCAGGTTTCAAATTCTTCCGCTTTGCTTGTCGATATATTGCCATCCCCGAAATTGTCTCATACTCCGCAGGATAAAAGAATTAATACGCCACCCCGATATATACCTGTTCTTTATTATCATTCTATTATGAGAGAAGCAAATAATGAAGTAAGAATGCCACCTGAACAATTTGAAGCCCAAATTGTCTATTTACATGATCAGGGCTATCAGAGCATTACCTTAAATCAATTATATCAATCACTGTATCAAAGAGGTGCTCTTCCTGAGAAGCCTTTTGTGATTACCTTTGACGATGGATATGAGGATAATTATCAAACGGCGTATCCTCTTTTAAAGAAATATGGGTATACGGCTACGGTCTTTATGATTTCCGGTTATATAAATGAGAAGGGTTTTTTGACCTGGCCCCAGCTTAATGAGCTTGCCGATAATGGCTGGGATATAGCAGATCACACTAGGGATCACTCCTATCTGACAAAATTGTCACCCTTGAAGGTTTTAAGTGAGCTGGAAAGTTCCAAGAAAGCTTTAGAAAAGGGATTAGGCCATTCCGTCGATTATTTTGCCTATCCTTATGGGGATTTAGATAATACGGTAGTTCAAGCAGTGAAAAAAGCGGGGTATCTCATGGCTTTTACTACTCTTCGCGGATGGGCTGATTCTAATACAAATGCTTATCATGTTCATAGAGTATACTGTTATGCAACTATGGGAATGAAGGAGTTTATTCATCGGCTGCAAAATCCCAATTATTAATACATTCCTCAAAGGGGATGTAACCTTATAACTATAAAACCGTGCATGTCAGTGGATGATTTAAACCACTATTTATGTATGGTTTTATTCACTTTAAGAGGGCGCCTGTGCATTTGCCAAAGTCTCTATTTACTAGGCGATATAAAGAAATTAAGGAAAATATTAACAATATTAGACCTATGGCATATGTTAAAGTGAGCCCGGAAATAAACGTTTCAAATAGGAGGTAGTTAGTATGGCATTCGGAGCAGGTCCTGTTGACGGTGTTGATGGAGTTGTATGCACACCTAATTTCTTACCAGGAATTGCTGTTGTAGTTGTGATTATTCTTCTCTTAATCGCAATGGGTATTGTGTTTTAATACGTTTCTTCTGAATGGAATAAGGAGGGTTATGTATGTACGGATATGGTGCTGCTGGATACGGAGCTGGATGTTGTGCACCTGTTGCTCCTGTAGGAGTTGGCTGCGGGGTTGGCATTGGCATTATTGCTATTGCAATTCTTATTCTTATCGCCCTGGGAGTTATATTCTAAACTAGAATTTTAGATATAAAGAGATTGAAGGAGGTTATAAAAATGGCTTTTGGAGCAGCTGGAGTTGGATGTGGAACTGGTGTTGGTGCAGGTATTGGAATCGTCGTTGTCATCATTCTTTTGCTCATCGCTTTAGGTATTGTATTCTAAGTAAAACAAGTTCGGGGGTGATTTAATGTACGGTTATGGTTTTGGTAGTTGTGTAGGAGCTGGAATCATTGCTATCGCAGTCTTAATTTTAATTGCCTTGGGAGTTATCTTTTAAGTTAAGATAGATTAGGTGATCAAATTATTAAAAATAAGGTCAGAAGAGAAGGGTGTAACATGATCGTTATACTCTTCTTCTGTTTGACCACTAACTATAAGACTAAGGTACCTACCAGCTAACTATTGCGCTAAATACAGAAATGGATTAGATTGGATAAAATCGGCCATACTAGCAGCAAAGAAAGGTCGGGGGCGAGCGGGTGAATGAGATTCATGCAATTAGTTATATTTGAGGTCCTTTTTCTTTTTTCTGCAGGATTAATTTTTTTTGGAGGAATACGAGGAACTGTAGCCGCTGTAGCTGTCCTTTCAATAGTAAACTTAGCGGTACATTCACTAGGACAATTCTGGCATTGGGAAATTCCTTTATTTTCTGGAGGACTTTTTGGCGTTTTGTCACTGCTTATTCTTGGCAAAATAACCAGCAGAACCAAAATTGTCAGTGGTTTAGTTGGGGGATTAATTGGCCTGGTTGTCTTTGGTGCATTTTTGACGCCGGTGGCGGCTATTTTTATCTGGATTCTTGTCGTGGGAATGGGATTAGTTCCCAAAAGCGACAGCCGACAATTCCTTTGGGGCTTTGCCCCGACAATCATGCGCATAATTCTTGGTATTGGAGGAATTATTTTCGGAAATTTTATGACTTTGTAGAAAAGTTGGTAACAAAGTACTAATAAAAGGCTTGCTATAAGTTGCACTATTTGTTATTCTTGTCATATACTGAAATTGTCAGGCATTATAGCTGGGCTCGCTAAGGTTGGGGCAGCGGAGAAATCCGTGGGACTTCTTTTAATTAAGAAGTCCCATTTCTTTATAAGTTCTTAGGGCAAGTTTAGGGGATTTGCCGGAAAGCGAGGACGAACATAGTGAATGAAAAGACTCAGGTTGCAACCCTGTCGGTAGTATCAAATACCTTTCTTACTCTAGCAAAAGTTATAATTGGATTAATGGGTGGGTCCATAAGTATTTTATCCGATGGTATTCATTCCGGAATTGATCTGATTGCTTCATTTATTGCTCTTTTCGCAGTAAGACAATCCGAGAAACCTGCCGATTCACGTCATGCCTATGGACATGGAAAAATCGAAAATGTTTCAGGTACTATTGAAGCGCTTTTGATTTTCTTGGCGGCAATTATGATTATTTTTGAAGCGATCCAGAAAGCTTATTTAATTTGGGCTGGCGGCAGCTTAGCCCTTGATAATTTAGGGATAGGTCTCGTTATAATGGGGCTATCAGCACTTATTAATTTTTTTGTATCGGCTCAGTTAATGAGAGTTGCTAAACGAACGGATTCCGTCGCCTTAGAAGCAGATTCCCTGCATTTACGAACGGATGTATATACATCGGCGGGTGTTTTCTGTGGGCTTTTACTAATGAAGACTACCGGCTGGTTAATCTTAGATCCTATAGTGGCCTTGGGAGTTGCGCTGCTGATTATTAAGGCTTCTTTCGACTTAACGAAAGAAGCATTTTCCCCTCTTGTTGATGTCAGTTTACCGGAGACAGAGCGGGAGATTATATCCGAAGTTTTGAGGCTTCATGACGGGGAATTTGTGGAATTTCATAAACTGAGAACTCGAAAGGCAGGCGCAGAAAGACATGTCGACTTACATTTAGTTGTCCCGAAATATACTACCGTGGTTGACGTTCATGATCTTTGTGATCGGATAGAAGAAGAAATTAATAATAAACTTCAGGGGACCCATGTTTTGATTCACGCTGAGCCCTGCAGCAATCGGGGAGAGCAATGCCCTCTTGAAGGCGGTGCAAGTCTTACCTGCCATCATTGCCAGAAACCAAAGGGTAAATTATAATGGTAATCTAGGGGGTATAATGTGAAACGAATATGGGCATTGAAATCAACACCAGAGCATATGGCAAAAACTATCAGTAAATCCCTTTGTCTTTCTACTATCGTTTCAGATATTCTCGCACAAAGGAAACTTCAAGATCCTGAGGACGTTATTGAATTTTTGCATCCAACAGTTTTAAGTTTAGCTTCGCCTTTCTGTTTTCAGCATATGAAGCGAATTATAGAACGCATGACTTTGGCCTTAAAAAGCCAAGAAAAGGTACTGGTCTACGGAGACTATGATGTTGATGGCGTTACTAGTACCGCTTTATTATATAAAGTACTGACGGATCTTGGCTTTCAGGCCGTAGCCTATATTCCTCATCGACAAGATGAGGGGTACGGTTTGCATGAAGAGGCAATTAGACGAGCCGTCAAAGCAGATGTCAAGGTTATTATTACCGTCGATTGCGGAGTGACTGCAGTTTCCGAAGTAACGATTGCCCGGGAACTGAATATTGATGTTATTATTACAGATCATCATGAACCACCTGAGCTTTTGCCGGAAGCCTACGCGATATTAAATCCTAAGATTGCTGATTCGGACTATCCCTTTCGTGATCTTGCCGGTGTGGGCGTTGCTTTCAAACTAGCTCAGGCTCTTATTCAGTCTTTAGGGAATGGCGGGACAGAATTCCAAACCGAAAGAAATCTTCTTGATCTGGTAGCTCTAGGAACAATTGCTGACTTAGTACCTTTGATCGGTGAAAACCGGGTTTTCGTCTATCATGGTCTTCGCCAAATGGAAAAGACTCGTCACCCGGGGTTAGATGCTCTACTCGAAGAATGCGGTCTCAGGAACAAACCTCTTAAGGCCGGGCAAATAGGGTTCATGGTAGCGCCAAGGATTAATGCCGCGGGACGTATGGATAGTGCCCGCGAAGGACTTGAACTCCTCTTGACAGAGGATTCAGCAAGAGCAGCAGAGCTTGCACGTTTGTTAACGAAGGAAAATCAAGCAAGGCAAGATACCGAGAAAGAGATTTTGACTGAAGCGATTGCTATGCTTGAGAAGGAACCGCTGCCTAGAGTTATTGTACTTTCGTCCGGTCATTGGCATCATGGAGTGATTGGGATTGTTGCGTCTCGTTTAGTGGAACGATATTATCGACCGGTATTTATGATCTCAGAAGAAGGAACGGAAGCTAAAGGGTCGGCCCGAGGGATTTCTGGCTATCCGGTATTGGAACAATTAAAAACTCAGGCTGATTTATTAATTAAGTTTGGAGGACATAGCGCGGCTGCGGGGTTTTCTCTTTTAACAGATAATATCCCAGGCTTAAGGGAAGGACTTAATCAACAAGCTAAAGCCTTTGAAGAATCACTTTTTCAAGAGGTTTTACATATTGATCGCAAGGTCTCCCTTGATGAAGTTTCCTCTGAACTGCTTCATGAACTTGACCAATTAGGCCCTTTTGGCTTTGGTAATTCCGGTCCGATTCTAGCAGCGCAAGGACTAGAAGTTTATTCCTTGAATGCAGTAGGCAAAGAACGAAATCATTTAAAATTCCGTTTTGGAAATCATGGTGAACACGAGGGAATCGCCTTTCGCTTAGGCGACAGGATCTCTGAATTATCAAACTCACCTAGGTTGGATGCGGCCTTTAGCTTGGATTGGAACACATTTCAAGGTCTTGACAAAGTGCAGTTAATGATCAAGGACATCTTGCCGAAGGCGGATTTGGTTAAGGATGATTCTGACGGTTTTCTTGAGAACGATGAAAACCAGGTTGGGGAACAAATTGCTGTTGCTCAGGAAAGTGATGATATTCTCTGGATGAACTGGGAAGATTTCTTTCCTGATGTATGGTCAGTGGAGGAGAGAAGACAAATTTGGCTATGGGATGCTTTACAGAGCGAATCTCAATGTCAACCTTGGGAGGACTCCTTAATCCTGAAGTATTTCCCTTCAGCTTCAAAGCATAAACAATCGCCTTCCCACGCCGATCTGAACAATTTAAGAGTAAATGATGGCTTGGGGTTAATCCTTGGCTTTCCGCTCTCAGAAGAGGATTTTGAAGAAGGAATTAAAAAACTGCACGAACTGGGGATCTATCAAATGGTCGTCGTTGGCTGTCAAGAAATTCAGGAAGAAAGGGTTCGAAAACGATGCCGGCATTTAACACGTGACGAACTGATTTGGTTTTATCGGGAACTTAGAAGTTTGGCACATGAACGAAATCCTTTTGAGGTTTCCCTTGACTCAGAAATGAAGCGGGGTCTGAGGATAGCTCTTAAAATCTTTGAGGAATTGGGGCTTATTCGCTGTCTTGGCGGAAGCGAAAAAATCGCCTTAGAGTTGATACCGGTTAACGGCAAATTGGACCTTGATACTTCGATTCGTTATCGATATAGTAAACAACGGTATGAACAAGCTATAAACTTTCAAAGAGCACTTATAGAGAAATTAAAAATTTGAGGCAAAAATCGATGAGGAAGGGCGGCAAAATTATGAATTTTAGTGAACACATCCGGGTAATAGCTGATTTTCCCAAGGAAGGTATTTCGTATAAAGATATTACGACACTCCTTAAAGAGGGCGGTGTTTATCGGGCAGCCGTTAACGAAATGGTTGAGAGAATTAAGCCTTGGAAGCCCGATGTGATTGTCGGTCCCGAGGCTCGGGGATTTTTGCTGGGCGCACCTGTTGCTTATGCCTTAGGGATAGGCTTCGTACCTGTAAGAAAGCCAGGAAAACTGCCGGCTCAAACCATTAGTGAAACCTATGCACTGGAGTATGGATCCGATACCTTGGAGGTCCATGCGGATGCGATTCATTCAGGTGAACGAATCGTTATTGTCGATGATTTGCTTGCTACCGGCGGGACTATGTCTGCAACGGCAAATTTAATAACAAAAATCGGTGCCGAAGTTGTGGGGATGGGTTTCCTGATTGAACTCACTTTTTTAATGGGACGTCAAAAATTAGTGGATTATCCTATTTTCTCTTTGGTTGAATATCAAGAGTAACTTGCTTCTTAGAGAGGAGTTCCCCTATGTCCTTCGCGGAATTATGGATAAAACTACAAAAGACGACTCCACAAGCACGCCTGGCTATTGTGGACAAGGCCTATCGATTTGCTGAGAAAGCTCATCGTAATCAACTTCGCAATTCAGGAGAAGATTATATCCTGCATCCCCTGGAAGTCGCGCAGATTTTGGCAGATCTGGAAATGGACGAGGCTACAATTGCTGCCGCATTGCTTCATGATGTGGTGGAAGATACGGAGTACACCATCACAGATATCGAGAAAGAATTTGGCTCGGAAATTGCTTTGTTAGTCGACGGAGTCACAAAGCTTGGAAGAATTGCTTATAAAAGTAAAGTTGAACAGCAAGTTGAGAATTTGCGCAAAATGTTTCTGGCTATGGCCAAAGATATCCGTGTTATTCTCATCAAACTTGCCGATCGTCTGCATAATATGCGCACCTTGAAATATCATTCTGTGGAAAAACAGAAAGAAATTGCTCAGGAAACCTTGGAGATATTTGCCCCATTGGCCAACCGGCTGGGGATTTTTCGCATAAAATGGGAGCTGGAGGATCTTTCCTTCCGCTATCTTAAGCCCCAAGAATATTATGATTTAGTGGAAAAGATTGCTCTAAAGCGACGTGAACGGGAAGCCTATATTAATGAAGTCATTGTTCAGATGCGAAAACGGTTAACCGAAGTTGAGATTTATGCCGATATAGCGGGACGTCCGAAACACTTTTACAGTATTTACCGCAAAATGATTACCCAGCATAAAGAATTAAGTGAAATTTACGATTTAATGGCTATTCGTGTAATTGTGGAGACTGTCAATGATTGTTATGGCGCTTTAGGCATTATCCATACCCTTTGGAAACCCATTCCCGGCCGCTTTAAAGATTATATTGCCATGCCCAAGCCCAATATGTACCAGTCTCTCCATACCACCCTAATAGGTGAGCATGGAGAGCCTTTTGAAATTCAGATACGGACCTGTGAAATGCATCGTACCTCTGAGTATGGTATTGCTGCCCACTGGAAATATAAAGAAGCAAGCAACAAAGATTGTGCCAGCAGTGCTGGAAGCAGGTCAGCGGCTAGTGTCAATTTCGAGCAAAAGCTGTCCTGGCTGAGGCAGCTTCTGGAATGGCAGCATGAATCCAGGGATGCCGGGGAATTTATGGAATCCTTAAAGATCGATCTATTCGCTGATACCGTTTTTGTCTTTACGCCTAAAGGGGACGTTGTAGAACTGCCAGCTGATTCCTGTCCCGTGGATTTTGCTTATCGAGTGCATACCGATGTGGGACATCGCTGTGTTGGAGCAAAGATTAATGGACGGATAGTTCCCCTGGATACGAAGCTGACCAACGGAGATATCATAGAAATTCTTACCTCCAAGCAAGGAGGATGTCCAAGCAGGGATTGGCTGTCCTTTGTCAAAACATCGCAGGCGAAGAACAGAATCCGCCAGTGGTTTAAGAAGGAACAGCGTGAGGACAACATTATTCGCGGCCGCGAAAGTTTGGAAAGAGAGGTCCGAAAACTTGGCCTGGATCCTTCAGAAGTCTTGAAGACGGAGAGCCTTTTAGCCATAGGCAAGAGCCAAAATTTGGTAGGCATTGATGACTTGTATGCTTCTATCGGAGATGGGGTATTGACTCCCAATAAGGTTTTGATGCGCCTGCGTGAAGATTTAACCAAAGAAGAACGAGAAAAGATGCAATTAGCTGCGCTGCAGCAAAGCGAAGGCAAAACTCCTTCACAGAGTCATTATGGGAAAGCTTCACACGGTGTCATGGTCAAAGGCGTCGACAATGTCTTGGTGCGTTTTTCCCGCTGTTGTAATCCTTTGCCGGGTGATGCAATCATTGGTTATATAACCCGCGGACGCGGAGTTTCCATTCATCGGCAAGACTGCAGCAACATATTGAATCACTCTCAAGAGGAGCGGGACCGGGTCGTTGAGGTTGTCTGGGCCGAACAAGTAGATTCTACCTATCCGGTGGATATTAAGATCCATGGGCTGGATAAACCGCGGTTGGTAACAGAAATTATGAATACTGTCCTAGATACCAGGACTCATATCCTGGGAATTAATGCTCGAGTAGGCCGGGATAATATGGCTCATATTCAGCTGCGGGTAGAAATACGCAATCTAGAACAGCTGAAAATGGTGATGCACAAAATCCGCAAGATCAAAGACATTACGGATGTCGAGCGGATTCACGCAGGAGGAAAGTAACATGCGCAGTGTTGTTCAGCGTGTTAAACGCGCCTCGGTAAAAGTAAAGGGAGAAACGGTCGGAGAAATTTCCTCAGGGCTTTTGGTTTTATTGGGTGTAGGGTTAAAGGACCAGGAGGCAGACGTTGCCTGGATGGTGGATAAAATAAGCGGGCTGCGGATATTTGAAGATTCGACTGGAAAAATGAATCGTTCTCTTCTGGATACGGGGGGAGAAATTTTGTTAGTTTCGCAGTTTACGCTCTACGGGGATTGCCGGAGCGGAAAACGGCCAGGCTTTTCGGCCGCTTCCCCGCCTGAAAGGGCAAAGATTCTTTTTGAGCAAGCTGAAGAAGGGCTTCGTACCAAAGGATTACACGTCGAAACCGGTGTATTCCAGGCGGAAATGGACGTTGAACTAGTTAATGACGGACCGGTGACGATTCTCTTGGACAGCGAAAAAACGTTCTAAAGGAGGCTTAATAATGATTGATGGACGTGCGGTGGGTCCCATGGGGGCAAATTGTTATATCTATGCTTGTATGGAAAGCAAGAAAGCCGTATTGATCGATCCGGGAGCTGATGGAAAAAAGATTCATCGTTGGGTTATGGATAAAGGTCTGCATATCGACTATATCTTATTAACCCATGGGCACGTAGATCACATTGGAGCCGTCGATGAATTAAGGGACCTGCTGGGAGATGTGCAAGTAGGGATACATTCAGGGGATGCTGAAATGCTTACTGATGGCCGAAAAAATCTCTCCAGTTATTTTGGCCCTGGGGTAGTCCTCAAGAGTGCCGATTTCTTCTTGGAAGATGGTCAGGAAATTTCAGTTGGCAAAGAACGATTGAAAGTGATCCATACTCCCGGTCATTCTCCTGGAGGGGTATGTTTATGGAGTCCGGAAGGATTGTTCAGCGGAGATACTCTTTTTGCCGGATCCATCGGGCGAACTGATTTCCCGGGAGGTTCCATGGAATTGCTCATTCGTGGGGTTAAAGAGAAGCTCTTCACTCTTCCTGACAGCATCCGAGTATTGCCCGGACATGGCGAAGAGACAAGTATCGGGGAAGAGAAACACGATAATCCTTTTTTAACATAACAACGTTCTCTAAAGGTGTTGCATAACAGCAGAACGGCCAGCACATTGACAAATAGCAATTATTTGTTAAAATAGTGGATAAACTATTATGTATACATTATGTTGAAGTATTTCTATTCATCAAGACCGCTTGGAAGCTATGGCGTATAACTTTCTACAGGGAGGGCTAGCGTGACTGGAACTAGCCTGAGAGATACGTGATAGGACAGCTAAGCGGGAGTAGCTGATACTGCGGATGGTCTCGTTAACGACTGAAAAGTGGGCGGATAAATTCCGTCAATAAGGGTGGCACCACGAGAAGTTCTCGTCCCTTGCTCAAAGCAAGGAACGAGAACTTTTTTTACGATCAGAATGTATATTATTTCCTAAGGAGGCACGATCATGGCGATTCAACGACCAAAAGGAACTCAGGACTTGCTGCCGGGGACCGTCGAACAATGGCAATACCTCGAAGAAACGATTCGGAGGGTTTGTCGGGACTATGGGTATGAAGAAATACGAACGCCAATTTTCGAGGCAACGGAACTTTTTCAGCGAGGAGTAGGTCAAACAACAGATATTGTAAAAAAAGAAATGTATACTTTTTTAGACAAGGGAGACCGGTCGATGACCTTACGACCGGAGGGCACGGCTTCGGTCTGCCGGGCCTATGTTGAGGACAAGCTTTATGGCCAATCGCAGCCGGTTAAGCTTTATTACACTGGACCAATGTTTCGCTATGAGCGTCCGCAAAGCGGACGATTTCGCCAGTTTCACCAGTTTGGAGTGGAAGTCTTAGGTGCCGATCAACCTATCGTTGATGCCGAAGTCATTTGTTTAGTTTGGGATTTGTATCAAAGGCTCGGATTAAGAGGCTTGGAAGTGCATCTTAATTCGGTAGGATGTCCAACCTGCCGAGCCGCTCACCGGGAGCAATTGCAAAGGTTCTTGACGACTCGCAAGTCCGAATTGTGTCAGGACTGTCAGGAACGTTATGAGCGAAATCCTCTGCGAATTCTGGACTGCAAAAATCCAAATTGTCAAGCGGTAACGGAAGGAGCGCCAACGACCTTAGATACCCTTTGTGATGATTGCCGAAGTCATTTTGAAAAAGTTTTAAGTCTATTATCTGGGGCCGGAGTGGCCTATAGGGTAGATCCCCGCTTGGTTAGAGGGCTGGATTATTATACTAAAACGGCTTTTGAAGTCATGGTGGAGGAAATCGGGGCCCAGAGCGCTATCTGCGGAGGCGGACGCTATGACGGTCTTGTGGAAGAAATCGGCGGACCGGCTACTCCGGGCATCGGTTTTGCAATGGGATTAGAGCGGGTCTTAGCGGCCCTTCAAGTACAGGGTAAATTCCCTGATACAAAGCCAAAACTTTTTGCCATGCTTATTGCCTTGGGAGACAAGGCTCAAAACGAAGGGTTTGCCATTATGAATGCTTTACGGGGAAAAGGGGTTCCGGTACGCATGGATCTTCTGGGCCGCAGCTTAAAAGCGCAGCTGAAAGCCGCCGATCGTGAAGGCGCAGAGTTGGCCCTTATTTTGGGAGAAGAGGAGTTGGAACGACAGGTTCTTCTTCTCAGAGATTTAAATTCAGGAGAACAAACTGAAGTTCCTTTGTCTAAAGTCATTGAAGTCATCTATATGAAGCATCAGAGAGGAGTTTAAGTAATGACAGTATTTTCGGAACGTGTCCCCAATGGAGTGTTGAATTTGAACCGAGTGGGCGATGAGGTGCGATTGTTAGGTTGGGTTCAGCGTCGTCGTGACCATGGCGGTTTAATATTTGTTGATCTTCGGGATCGCTCAGGTATTGTGCAAGTGGTTTTTGATCCTGAAAAAATGGCAGACAGTTTTAGTTTGGCGGAAAGCCTTCGCTCGGAGTATGTTGTCTCCATTTTAGGGCAAGTGATTGCCCGTCCTGAAGGAATGATAAACCCCAATTTAGCCACGGGAAAAATTGAAGTTATCGCCAAAAAACTGGAAGTTTTAAATGGAGCAAAAACGCCGCCCTTTTATCTTATCGATCAGGTGGATGTGGATGAAACTGTGCGTTTGAAATATCGTTATCTTGATTTGCGCCGCCCGGAAATGCAGGCTGTATTTAAAACAAGACACCAAGTAACTCAAATCATGCGCAACTTTTTTGATGATCAGGGTTTTTATGAAATTGAGACTCCGATGCTTGTTAACTCATCACCTGAAGGTGCCAGAGATTATCTTGTTCCCAGCCGCGTTCATCCGGGAGAATTTTATGCGCTGCCTCAGTCTCCGCAACAATTTAAGCAACTGTTAATGGTTGGCGGGTTGGAGAAATACTTCCAGATCGTCCGCTGTTTTCGGGATGAAGACCTGAGAGCAGATCGACAGCCGGAATTTACGCAGCTTGATGTGGAGATGTCTTTCGTCGAAGTTGAAGATATTCTATCTATGATGGAACAGTTAATGGTTCGAATCTTCTCGGAAACAATCGGCAAGTCGATTGCGGTTCCTTTTCCGCGCTTAACCTATAAAGAAGCTATGGACCGGTTTGGTTCCGATAAACCAGATACGCGCTTCGGCATGGAACTCATTGATGTGGGAGAGATTGTCGGAAAGTCGGGATTCAAGGTTTTTGCTAATGTAATGGCAAACGGCGGAAGTGTTAAATGTCTCTGTGCCAAAGGGTGTGCAGGCATGCCCCGCCGCGAAATTGATGATCTGGGAAAATTCGTCGCTGCTTACCGAGCCAAAGGTTTAGCCTGGATCGTCTTTTCTGAGGAAGGAATCAAATCTCCTATTATAAAATTCTTTACTGAAGAAGAAATGCAGGCTCTGATCGAAGTAACAAAGGCTGAAACCGGTGATATTTTATTCTTCGTTGCTGATAAATATCCCATTGTCTGTGATGCTTTGGGGCATTTGCGCTTGGAGTTAGCGAAACGGATGAATCTTATCCCCGAGGATATGTTCAATTTCCTTTGGGTTACAGAGTTTCCGCTGCTGGAATATGATGAGGAAGAAAAACGCTATGTCGCTATTCACCACCCATTTACAGCGCCAATGGATGAAGATTTGCCGATTTTGGATACAGATCCTTTGCAAGTTCGGGCCAAAGCCTATGACATGGTTCTCAATGGTATCGAACTCGGCGGCGGGAGCATTCGCATTCATCGCCGGGGTGTTCAGGAGCAGCTATTTAGGTTGTTGGGATTATCTGATGAGGAAGCAGTGGCTCAATTTGGCCATCTTCTCGAAGCCTTTGAATTTGGAACGCCTCCTCACGGCGGGATTGCCTTTGGACTTGACCGTATGATTATGCTTCTGACAGGTAAAGATAATATTCGAGATGTTATAGCCTTCCCTAAAACGCAAAGTGCCTCGGATCTTATGGCCCATGCCCCATCACCTGTTTCGGACAAACAATTAAAAGAGTTAAGCATAAAAACTGTTTTGAAATAGGTCCTGGAGGTATAAGTTATAAGTTATCTTTGCTTGTTGAATTTTCCGGCAAAATGCTCTTGTATTTTTAGGGGAACTATTTGACATAATCCCGGCACTTAGATATAATAGCATTGTAGCTACCCCCTTAGGGTATCGGAGGAAAAACGGTATGATAAATTCAACGCCTTATTTAGAATCGAAAGAAGATCTCCTGCGCAGACTAAAAAAAATTGAAGGCCAGGTTAAAGGGATACAGCGCATGGTTGAGAGTGACAAGTACTGTGTTGATGTACTGATCCAGGTAGCGGCTGTGCGTGCTGCCCTTAACAAAGTTGGTACCATTGTTTTTGAACATCATTCTCGTGGATGTATGCGTAATGCAGTTGAAAGCAATGATCAGGAAGCCGCCATCGAAGAACTAATTGGGGTGCTAACCAAATTTATTAAGTAGGCAAAGGTTACTATTAATTTTAATTGGGGGGATTATCATGGCAGGTGCAAATGTTAAAACCTTTACGACAGCAAATTTTGACGCGGAAGTTTTAAAATCTGAAAAACCGGTTTTGGTAGATTTCTGGGCTCCATGGTGCAGTCCGTGCCGAATGGTTGCTCCGGTCGTTGAAGAGTTAGCAGACTCTTATGTTGGCAAAATGGTAATTGGTAAGGTCGATGTTGATGAGAATGGACCTATTGCCGGGCAATACGGAGTTATGAGTATTCCGACGCTTGCAATTTTTAAAGGTGGTCAACTGGTTGACAAAATTGTAGGTTTCCGGGGAAAACCAGATCTCGTGAAAATGATCGAAGCTCAGCTTTAAACACAAACTTACAATTTCTTAACAAAAACAGAGCCTTCCGCATAGTTGTTTGCTATGCGGAAGGCTCTTTAGATATTTAGTCTTGAGAACGTTCTTTTCCCATTCCTGAAGGGGTGTAAAACACTTGTCCTTGAACTTGGGGAGGAAGATAATCTTGTTTTACCCAATGATTTGGGTAGTTATGAGGGTAGAGATAACCTTGGCCATTGCCTAATTTCTCAGCACCCGCGTAGCTGCTGCTCCTTAGGTGGAGTGGAACTTCCCCGGTGGGGTTGTTTTTCACATAAGCTAAAGCCCTGTCAATACTGGCAACAGCGCTGTTGCTTTTGGGAGCGGCAGCGATGGCTAAAACGGCTTGGGCCATAGGGATTCTTGCTTCAGGCATTCCAATCCATTCGAGAGCATTGGCAGCGGCTTGAGCTTGAAGCATGACCATGGGGTCGGCGAGACCGACGTCCTCTGAGGCATGTACGATAATCCGGCGCATAATAAAACGAGGGTCTTCGCCGGCTTCTAATAGTACGGCTAACCAGTAGAGGGCGGCATCCGGGTCTGAGCCGCGCATACTTTTAATAAATGCGGAAATGATGTCATAATGATTATCTCCGGATTTATCAAAACGCAGAGCACGCTGTTGAATGGATTCTTCGGCGATTTCAAGGGAGATACAGCGGATACCATCTATAGCGGGAGTCGTCATTACAGCGAGTTCCAGGGCATTAAGGGCTCTGCGCAAATCTCCATTGGCATAATTTAACCAATGTTCCCAAGCTTGGGGGGATATTTGAACATTGTAGCGGCCTAAACCGCGTTCTGAGTCTTGCAGAGCTTTTTCGAGACCGAGACGAATTTCAGAAGGAGTAAGAAGTCCCAAATGGAATAGGGTTGAACGACTTAGAAGGGCAGAATTCAATTCGAAAAAGGGATTTTCGGTAGTTGCGCCAATAAAGGTAATCGTTCCGTTTTCAACGGAGGGTAATAAAGCGTCTTGCTGACTTTTGTTAAACCGATGAACTTCATCACAGAAGACTAACGTCTTCTTACCATAAAGGTGAAGATCTTCGGTTGCCTGGACAGTTATCTCGCGCAGTTCTTTAACACCTGAAGTAACGGCGTTAATCCGGATAAAGCGAGATGTAGTTTGCGAGGCAATGACCTGAGCTAAACTGGTCTTGCCTGTACCGGGCGGACCGTAGAGAATCAAGGACGAAACACGGTCCGCTTCAATTGCCCGGCGGAGCAGCTTTCCGGGACCAAGTATATGTTGCTGCCCAATATATTCATCAAGAGTCCGGGGGCGCATTCTCTCGGCAAGGGGGGCAACTTGATGCTGATCGAAAGTAGCTGAAAACAAATTCATTGAGTCGATGTCCTTTCTGGGAGGATTTAACGTACTATTTAAATCACACTTAAATTATAGCATATGGATGTACAACCCTTAAGGAATTTTGGCATATTAAATAGCTTATAAAGCCAATATTTAAAAAGAATAGTAAAAGAGTTGGATATAGACTTGACAAATCCCGACTATTTTAATAAGATATCCGTAGAAAGATCATACGAGGATTTTAATTCTTGGAAAGAGGTGAGGGTGTGAAACTCTCTACCAAAGGTCGATATGGAGTTAGGGCTATGTTTGACTTAGCTCAGCATATGGGTGAAGGTCCTGTATCCTTAAAAAGCATTTCTGAAAGGCAAGGGATTTCTGAACATTACCTGGAACAGCTTATTGCCGGATTACGCAAAGCGGGACTGGTAAAAAGCGTACGAGGAGCTCAAGGCGGTTACTTACTCGGAAGAGAACCCGACAAAATCAAAGTTGGCGATATTATTCGTGTTTTAGAAGGGCCTATAGCTCCTACCGAATGTGTCTCCGAGGAAGATCCGGAATGTTGCACTAAGGCGGAATATTGCATTACACGGACGATTTGGGAGAGGGTTCGAGACTCAATCGCCGAAGTTTTAGATTCCATTACCCTGGAAACAATGCTCGAGGACGCCCAAAAGCTTGAATCCGAACGCAGCTTATATATGTACTATATCTGACCACTGTTTCACGATTACAATAAAGGGAGTGAGCCTATGCGGCGTGTTTACTTAGATCACAGTGCTACGACTCCGGTTGATCCGGAAGTAGCAGCGTTAATGATGACTTACTATACTGAGAAATACGGCAATCCTTCGAGTGTTCATAGTTTTGGCAGAGAAGCCAAGCAAGCCCTGGAGGAAGCCCGACGCCAAGTTGCTGAATTAATTGGTGCAGAACCTTCAGAA
Source organism: Desulfosporosinus sp. FKB (assembly GCF_002196705.1). GTDB lineage: Bacteria > Bacillota > Desulfitobacteriia > Desulfitobacteriales > Desulfitobacteriaceae > Desulfosporosinus. The sequence goes on along the minus strand of NZ_NADJ01000030.1, from coordinate 44,100 downwards.
GTTACCTTTACCAGCGGAGGAACAGAAGCTGATAATCTGGCTATTCTTGGGACGGCAGAAGCCCTGAGCAAGAAAGGCAAGCATATTATCACCTCTGCAGTAGAACATCATGCCGTACTGGAGACCTGCGAATATCTGGAGAAGAACGGTTTTGATCTGACTGTTGTTCCTGTAGATGAAGAAGGGATTGTTTCCGTGGAGTCCGTTAAAAAGGCCATCCGCCCGGATACAATTCTCATCACCATGATGCACGCCAATAATGAAGTGGGAGCGATCCAGCCTGTTGCTGAAATCGGTAAACTGGCTAAAGAGCATGGCATTGTTTTTCATGTTGATGCTGTCCAATCTTTTGGCAAAATTCCTATTGACGTCAAAGCAATGGCAATAGACCTTTTAACCATCTCCAGCCATAAAATTTATGGTCCCAAAGGTGTCGGAGCGCTTTATATCCGCAAGGGTGTCCGGGTTGCTCCCCGAATCTATGGCGGCGGACAAGAAAAGAAACGCCGTTCGGGTACGGAAAACACACCGGGTATTATCGGCTTTGGCAAGGCTTGTGAGCTTGCCAGTCAGCGGATGGCTGAAGACGCTCAGCACCTTAGTAAGCTTCGAGATAAGCTCATGAATGGTATCGTAGAGACAATTGATTATGTAAAAATAAACGGACCCCTTGGAGACAAACGTTTGCCGAACAATGTCAATGTCAGTATCCAATTTGTTGAAGGAGAATCGCTGCTGCTCTCTTTGGATATGCTGGGAATCGCAGCTTCGAGCGGCTCGGCCTGTACTTCAGGTTCCTTAGATCCTTCTCATGTTTTATTGGCCATGGGGTTGGTTCACGAAATTGCCCATGGATCTCTGCGCTTTACCTTAGGACGTCAGAATACGGAAGAAGACATTGATTATGTTCTTGAACAATTGCCCAAGATTGTTGAGCGTCTGCGTATGATGTCGCCTCTTTACGATCAAGCAGTTCATGCTAAACAAGCACAGTAAAATCTGGAGGATATTAACTCATTTGCGGCGTGAAATTCCAGCGATTGCTTCTTAAAGATAGAATAAAAATAAAATCATAACTGCGAGACTATTTACCGGAAATTGCTAAAAAAGGAGTGGGCAAGAATGTATACTGAAAAAGTCATGGATCATTTTACAAATCCTCGGAATGTTGGAGAAATTGAGAACGCCAATGGCGTCGGTGAAGTCGGAAATGCAAAATGTGGAGATATCATGCGTATCTATTTAGACGTTGAAGGGGACGTTATTAAAGACGTAAAGTTTAAGACTTTTGGCTGCGGAGCAGCCGTTGCTACCAGCAGCATGGTAACGGAGATGGTTAAAGGGAAAACTCTTGACGAAGCTCTGGAGATTTCCAACGCTGCGGTGGCTGAAGCTTTAGGCGGGCTGCCTCCGGCCAAGATGCATTGTTCCAACCTTGCAGCGGATGCGCTCCATGCAGCGATTAAAGACTACCATGAAAAACAAGGAAAAAAGGAATAGATGATTATGGCTCTGACTACAAAGCCTAAAGTCGTAGTAGGTATGAGCGGCGGTGTGGATAGTTCCATGGCCGCCGCTTTACTTAAAGAACAAGGCTATGAAGTGATTGGGGTAACCTTACAGATTTGGGAATCAGCCGGACCGGAAGTCGAAGGAGGGTGTTGTTCGATTTCGGCTATTGACGATGCCAGGCGGGTTGCCTATCAACTTGGGATACCCCATTACGTTATGAATTTTCGTTCTTATTTTAAGGAAGCTGTTGTTGATTATTTCACCCAGTCTTATTTGGAGGGAGAAACTCCGAATCCTTGTTTGGCTTGTAACAAATATGTTAAATTTGGAGAAATGCTGCGCAAAGCTCGCGGCTTGGGGGCTGATTACATAGCTACAGGACATTATGCTCAAGTTCTGCGTGACCCGGTTAGTAATCGCTTTCTTCTAAGTAAAAGTTCAGATGCCCGCAAGGATCAGACTTATGCCCTCTATATGCTAAATCAAGAACAACTTGCCCATACAATTTTTCCTTTGGGAGAGTATACAAAAGATCATGTTCGCAAAATGGCGGGTGAACTGGGCTTAGGGGTTGCCAACAAACCGGACAGTCAAGAGATCTGCTTTGTCCCTGATGATGATTATGCTTCCTTTGTACGTGAACGAGCGAAAAATAAAATTAAACCGGGGAACTTTGTTGATCTTCAAGGAAATGTACTAGGAAGGCATCAAGGAATTATTCATTATACAATTGGCCAGCGAAAAGGCCTGGGAGTTGCTTTTGGCAAACCTAAATACGTTGTCGGCTTAAACCCCTCCCGCAATGAAGTCGTTCTTGGTGATGATCATGAGGTTTATTCAGACACCCTTTGGGCGACAGATTTGAATTGGATTTCTATTCCTGATTTAAAAGAGCCAATCAAAGCAGAGGCAAAAATTCGCTATAACTCTTCTGGGGCGCCGGCAACCCTTTCACCTTTAAGTGGGGGTAAGGTCGTGGTACATTTTGATAAGCCCCAGCGTGCAGTAACTCCAGGGCAAGCTGTTGTTTTTTACCAAGGAAATGTGGTCGTAGGCGGCGGTAAAATCAGCGCCCAATCTGACCACTAATTTTACCAAATTATGAATGAATTCTTGAGTACCAGGGAAGAGTATACATAGGATTTCTTAGGAGGTGAAAAGGATGCGCCGCTCACGTGAGATTGTCGGCCTGCCTGTTTTGGATTTAAAAAAGGGGGCATCAATAGGTTGGGTACAGGACTTGGTTTTGGACTGTAACAAGGATGAAGTTGCCGGAATTCTCCTGGAAGGCGGACATCTCTTTCACACGACGAAGGGAATTCCCCGTAAGGCCATTGTAAGTGTGGGCAAGGATGCAGTTACAATCCAAGAAAAGACCTTGGAAGAACTCAGGGGAACACGATGGTCTGAAAAAATCGGGAATGAAGTTTATACCCAAGCTGGAGACTCAAGAGGAACGATTGAGGATATTTTTGTTGATGATTCCGTAGAAAAGTTGGTTGGCTTTGAGATCTCTGACGGACTCTTCGCAGACCTTCTTCATGGCCGGGGTACGATCCTGAGGCCGCACGTCATGATCGATGGGAAGGATATCTTAATCGTTGATAATCAAGTATCTCCCTTGGATCAAGCAATTGAAGGGGGCTTTCAATCATGAATTGTCCGGTTTGCTCGGGGCGCGCCATAGGTAAGGTTGGAGTCGAACAGTATTATTGCTGGGATTGTTGTGTGGAATTTACAACTCAAACTGACAAAGTTGTCGTTTACGATTTAGCAGAAGACGGTTCTTTAGTAGCCTGGAACGATCCGGCGCTGGCTCAAGAGACGCCAAGTGCCGCCGTTGAATAACTTGGATGGCGGCTTTAGGCCTTCGTGTGATTCCTGCGCGAGAAAAAAGGGTCGGTTGCAGCGCGGCTTAAGATTTTAGTTGGTTAGAACTCGATCAGGTAATCAAACTCTATTGTAGGTTTTGCTAAAGCGCGCGCTTTGCGCGCTTTTTCTATATCGTATTGCAGGAACTGTAAAACGAATGAACATTTTGAGCGAGGGGCGTGGTTATTAATGGATGCAAATATAAGCCGTCCCTATTGGAAGAATATTCCTTGGAAATGGTTATTTGTCGTTGCTTGTCTCGTTTTAGGAATGCTATTGCTCTTAAAAGTTAAAACAATTTTAGGCCCCTTTGTTATGGGCTTTTTGCTGGCTTATTTAATGAACCCTTTTGTTGATGGCCTAGAAAAGCAGGGAATTGGCCGCAATAAAGCAATTGCCGTGGTATTTATCGTAATTGTAATGATCATAGGAGTGGCTGTTTTCTTGATTCTGCCAATTGTCTATTCAGAACTTGGAAAGTTAGTATCAATTTTGCCGGCGACGATCCAGACAATTACTGAAGAAATCGAAAAGTTTAGGAATCATTTTAAAGCCAGTGGATTGCCTGGCCGCGTGGCAATCGTTATCGATCAACATCTCGGACAAGGAGAAATCATACTTGCCGATCGGCTCAATAAGGTTATTGCCGGCTTACCGGGTCTTTTGTCTACAGTAACTCTTTACATACTTTCGCCGGTAATCACGATTTATTTATTGGCGGATTGGAAGAAAATCAGTATCCGATTTTTTCGTCTGGCTCCTCAACGTCAGCGTATGGAATGGAGACGTCTGTGGCAGGACATTAGTCATACAGTGCGTCGATTTGTCCGGGGAGATTTGGCTGTTGCCGTCATTGTCGGATTACTAATAGGTATTGGGGTAAAGCTGGTGGGGATGGAGTATGCTTTGCTTATCGGTTTAATATGCGGGGTGTTTGATTTAATCCCTTATTTTGGGCCTGTGATCGGCGCTGTGCCTTCAGTCTTGTTAGCGTTAACCAAGTCCCCGGGAATGGCTTTAAAAGTTGCCCTGGTTATCTTGGTTGTCCAACAAATTGAAGGAAATATAATATCTCCAAAATTAATGGGAGATAGTGTGGGACTTCATCCTCTTTGGGTTATGTTTGCCCTCTTAGCCGGCGGCGAGATCGCAGGATTTTGGGGAATGCTGTTTGCAGTTCCATGTGCCGCCGTGATTCGGGTATTACTTCGGCATTTTTACAACAAGCTCGTCTCGCCCCAAGTTTGAGACGGTTGACAAAGAAGTCCTTACCTGTATATACTTTAGAAATAATGAGAATTTGTGTAAACGAATGAGAATACGTGTTTTTAAGCCCGAAATTAAGCAGGGTGGCAGCTCGAAACATCTCGTCCCTGACAGTTGTGGGGAAGGGATTATTTTTTAGTGCGATGAATCTAAAGGAGTGTTTTCGAATGTATACAGGTAATCAATTAAGGGATATGTTTCGCAAGTTTTTTGAGGAGAGAGGGCATAAGATATTACCTAGTGCTTCGCTCATTCCTAAAGATGATCCAACCTTGTTGCTAACGGTTGCGGGCATGGTTCCCTTTAAGCCGTACTTTCAGCGCCGCGTTGAGCCTCCATTTCCCAGAGCCACAACGGCTCAGAAATGTGTGCGTACGCCGGATCTGGAAGAGGTGGGGAAAACCGCACGTCATCATACATATTTTGAGATGTTGGGAAATTTTTCGTTTGGCGATTATTTTAAAAATGAAGTAATTCCCTGGGCCTGGGAATATGTAACTGAAGTCTTGAAAATACCTGCCGAGAAGCTTTGGATTACCGTTTATCCGGAAGATGAGGAAGCGAAAAAACTATGGATTGAAAAAGCCGGAGTTAAGCCGGAAAGAATCGTTGGAGATCCGGAAAACTTTTGGGCAGCCGGCCCGACAGGACCTTGCGGGCCTTGTTCAGAAATCTATGTTGATCTCGGTGAGTCCAGAGGGTGCGGTCAACCGGATTGTGCCGTAGGATGTGATTGCGACCGCTTTTTGGAGATTTGGAATTTGGTTTTCATGCAGTATAATCGAGATGAGGCCGGAGTCCTAACACCTTTGCCTAAACAAAATATTGATACGGGGATGGGTTTGGAACGGATTGCTTCTGTTATGCAAGGAGTGGAGACTAACTTCGATACGGACTTATTCCGCCCGATTATTGATTTTGTTGCCAGTCTTGTGGGCATAAAGTATAAGGAGAATCCTAAAAATGATCTTGCTTTGAAAGTCGTTTCTGATCATGTAAGGGCGATTTCCTTTATGCTGGCAGACGGAATTCGGCCAAATAATGAAGGACGAGGGTATGTCTTACGCCGTATTTTACGACGTGCAGTTCGCTATGCCAAACTTCTTGGGATTGATAAACCATTCTTGGAGTCGGTATTTCGAATTATTCAAAGGGATTATGCTCAAGCCTATCCTGAACTGATTGAAAATGAGAATTTTATTATTAATCATTTGAATTTAGAAGAGAAAAACTTTCAGGCAACGTTGGAACAAGGAACGCAAATGCTGCAAGATAAGGTCAAAGAGCTAATTGAGAAGGGAGAGACGGTTTTAGCCGGTCCCGATGCTTTTTACCTTTATGAGACTTATGGTTTTCCCGTGGAATTGACAGAAGAAATTTTGGCGGAACAAGGACTTTCTGTAGATATGCCATCCTTCCAAACTTCTGCTGAAGAACACCGTCAGCGAGCCAAGGAACAGTCTCAGCAGATGCGGGCTGTCGCTGAAAGTGCGGATTTGGTTCAAAAAGTTAAAGCATTGGGAGTAACGCCTTTTGTAGGTTATCAGCAAATCTCCAATACGACAAAGATCGTCGGTTTATTTGTGGATGGGGAAGAAAGGCAAGATGCCGGCGAAGGCGAAGAAGTTACTGTTTTCTTGACTGAAACACCCTTTTATGCCGAAAGCGGCGGTCAAGTCTCAGATAAGGGTGTCTTGAAAACCTCACGGGCGGAGGCTCGAGTCTTGGAGGTAAAAAAAGGAGTTACGGGAACCCTATATCATCGGGTTGAGATTCTGAGCGGGGTTTTGCATGTCGGAGAAACCGTAGAAGCAGCTGTGGATAATTCGGCTCGTATGGCAACAGCACGGCATCACAGCGCTACACACCTATTACAAGCGGCACTGCGTTCTGTTCTTGGAGAACATGTGCAGCAAGCAGGGTCTTTGGTGACACCAGAGCGCTTGCGTTTTGACTTTACTCATTTTTCACCCCTTACTCCAGATGATCTAAAAGCGGTTGAAGGCCTTATTAATGAGGCAGTCTTAAAAAATATGACCGTTGATGCTACGGAAATGTCTTTGGATGAGGCTAAACAAAGCGGAGCCACTGCTCTTTTTGGCGAAAAATATGGTGAACGAGTTCGTGTTGTAACCATGGGAACCTTCAGTAAGGAATTGTGCGGCGGAACTCACGTTCACAGCACGGGAGAAATCGGACTGGTTAAAATTCTCAGTGAAGGCGGAATTGGTGCCGGTTTACGCAGAATCGAAGCTGTGGCAGGTTTAGAAGCCTTGAATTATCTCCGTACCCTTGATGAGCAAGTAATGGAAGTTGCTCAAGTGCTCAAAGCTCAACCGACAGATGTGGGCAAACGAGTTCAAGGTCTTGTTGCTCAAGTCAAGGATCTGGAGCGAGATATTTCGCAGCTTCAGGCAAAGCTCAGCAAAAATGAAGCGGAAGGTTTACTAAACCGCGTTGCTGAGATTGAAGGAATTTCTGTACTTGCTGCTCAAGTTCAGGCCTCTGATATGGAAGGGCTTCGGCAGATGGCAGATCTTTTGCGCGGTAAATTGAAGGCCGGAGTCATAGTTTTGGGGGCTGTCCATGAAGGAAAGGTAAACTTTGTTACAACAGTCAGTCCAACAGGTTTAAGCGGGCTTCATGCCGGACAGATTATTAAGGAAGTCGCGAAAATCGCCGGCGGGAGCGGCGGCGGCCGTCCCGATATGGCGCAAGCCGGAGGGAAAGACCCCAGTAAGCTGGGTGAGGCCATAGATCGAGTGCCAACGATTCTCCGAGGATTATTGAAGAAATAGAGGAGAAGAACTAGGACAGCGAGAATATATAGGTAGTAGGTTAACAAAGGACAGCGAAAGGGGGACAGGAAAATGGATCGTATGGAAGAAACCATGATGTTTAAGGCTGTCGGGGAAGATATATCCGCGCGTGAGGTTCTGCAGAAAGTTTATGCGGCCTTACAAGAAAAAGGATATGACCCTATTAACCAAATGGTGGGTTATCTCATGTCGGGTGACCCGGTCTATATAACCAGCCACAATCAGGCACGGGCAATGATTCGTAAACTTGAACGCTTTGAGCTGATCGAAGAACTCGTTAAGTCCTACTTGCAGGAGAAATAAAGCAAAACTGGCCTTGGTGTCAGGGGCAGGGATAATTAACGTTTTGAAACTCCGCATCACTGATCGTGGTGCGGAGTTTGTTACTTTCGCCAGGGTTTTGGCCGGTGAAGGAGCAGAGATTGCGACTGCTCTGAGCTGCCTGGGAATGAAAAAGTACGTAAAGCGCTTAAAGACATTGATTAGGGAAGGAGACAGAGATGAATCAGGTTAAACTAGGTTCATGGGGACCGATGGTGTCTGAGATTTGTTTTGGAAGTTTGGCCATTTCTCCCTTGCAGGGGCGAGTTACTGAAGCTCAGGGAGTTGACGTTTTAAAATATGCTCTTGAACAGGGGATCAACTGGATTGACACGGCAGAAATATATGATAACTACGGGCAAATAGCCCAAGCTGTCAAGGATTTTCCTCAGGTTCGGATTATCAGCAAATCTTACGCTGTTACGGAACAAGACTTGCGTAAAAGCCTGGAGAAAGCGCGTTCAGAACTGAAGAGGGATGTTCTGGATTTCTTTTTGCTTCATGAGCAAGAAAGTGCTCTGACGTTAAAGGGACATTCAAGAGCTTGGGAGGAACTGCTGCGGGCCAAAGAAAAAGGGTTGGTGCGCTGGATTGGCATCTCTACCCATGCTGTAGACGGTGTTCGTGCAGGCGCCCTTCAGCCAGGGCTGGATGTTATTCACCCGATTATAAATTACCAGGGACTGGGGATTATTGACGGCACTTTGGATGATATGCTGCAGGCTCTGTCCTTTGCCGCAGAGATCGGGGTTGGAATTTATGCTATGAAAGTGTTTGGAGGCGGTCACTTAAGCCAAGATCCTCAAAAGGCTATTGATTTCATCAAAAAGGTTCCGGGTATTCAGGCTATGGCTTTAGGAATGTCGAGTCCTGATGAAGTGGATTATAATCTTCTTCTGGTGTCCAGCCAAGAGGTACCTCAAGCTCTTCGGGAAAAGGTTAAGCATAAACCAAGGAAGCTTTATATTGCAGACTGGTGTGAAGGATGTGGACGCTGTCAGGAGGCTTGCCCACAGAACGCTTTACATATTGAGAAGATAGCTGTCGTGGATCAGGAGGCCTGTGTGCTCTGCGGGTATTGCGGGAGGGTATGTCCGCATTTTTGCTTGAAAATTGTTTAGGCGGGAGTCGGGCGATTTTTCTTCCGGGTCTTTGGGGTCGGGGGAGTGGCATGGGCTCCGCTTCGCAAACTGGCGTAAATCGCTCAGCTCCGGCCATGCAACTCCCCCCTTGCTCAAGGGTCTTAGGAGCGGAAGGTGGCTGGGGTTGAATCGCCCGTCTTCCAGGTAGGGGGAGGACGAGGGGCTTGGGTGGTGTTTTAAGCAAGACTTTGGGGTCGGGGGGAGTGGCATGGGCTCTGCTTCGCAAACTGGCGTAAATCGCTCAGCTCCGGCCATGCCACTCCCTCTGCTCAAGGGTCTTAGGAGCGGAGTGGCTGGGGTTGAATCGCTCCGTCTCCCGGGTATGGGGAGGACGCGAGAGGCGTTTTGTAAGAAAGTCCTTGGGGTCGGGGGAGTTGCATAGGCTCCGCTTCGCAAACTGGCGTAAATCGATCAGCTCCGGCTATGCCACTCCCCCCTTGCTCAAGGGTCTTAGAGCGGGAAATGACTAGGGTTAATTATCCGTCTCCCGGGGATGGGAGGATGATGCGGGGTGGGCGTTGTTGACTGGGGTTTAGGGAAGGTGGATTTTGATGCGGATTATGGGCTTGGATTTTGGTTCTAAGACGATTGGTGTGGCAGTGAGTGATGCGTTGTTTTTGACGGCGCAGGGAGTTAAGACTATTAGACGCTCTTCGAGGGAAATTGAGGAATTAGGGGAATTGCTTAAAGAGTATGAGGTGTCTGAGATCGTTATTGGTTATCCGAAGAATATGAATGGGACGTTGGGGCCTCGCTGTGCTTTGACGGATGAATTTGTGGATCGTTTGCGTGCAGAGTTTGGGCTTCCTGTAGAGCGTTGGGATGAGCGTCTCAGCACGGTGGCCGCCCAGAGGACTTTGTTAGAAGCGGATGTTTCTCGCGGCAAAAGGAAACAAGTGATTGACAAGATGGCGGCGGTCTTTATTCTTCAAGGATACTTGGATCGCAGGCATGCAAGAAATATTCCTAATTGAATATTTGACAATCATTACCTACAATAGTACAATGTCCATATTCTTAGATAAGAGGTGAAATACATGTCTGAACACGACCACGACCACGACCACGACCATGACCATGAGCATGACGCTGAGGAATTTGACACAGTTGTACTTACTGATGATGAAGGAAAAGACCATGAGTTTCTTCATCTTGACACTTTGGAAGTCGATGGTTCAACCTATTTTGTGCTGATGCCTATTTCGGAGGAGGACTCCGAAGATGAAGATGCCGATGAAGCCATTATTCTTAAGCTCGGTAAAGATGATGAGGGCGGAGAAATGCTGCTCGACATTGAAGATGATGAAGAGTGGGAAAAAGTCGCTGACGCCTGGGAAAACTTAGTCGAATCTGAAGAGGACTAAGACGAGGACTAATTAAAGATCTTAGATTAGTAGTTTACATAATGACAGAAGACCTCACAGAGTTTTTCTAGTGGGTTTCTTCTGCCATTTGTTTTTTTAATATAGGTATATTTTTAAAAGGACTAAATCTTGACGATAAAGCCATAAAACAACGGAAATACTAAATCCATGAAAGTGGAGGTGTGGGCATTGAAAATTATTATTATTTTCCTGAGTATTGTTTTATGTTGGCTTATTGGAGGATGCAGTCCCTTTTCAAATCAATCCAAGCTTAATATCAATACCTCGAGACCTTCCACTCAAAGCGCTGCGAACCCGGATAACGAGGCTAATGAGGCCAACGAAGGGAGTAAGGTAATTCCTCAGGGGACAAAAGTAGATAATGATCTGGATTTAAGTGGCGTCCCTGTAAGTGAAGCCTCCAGTAAAATTAACGATTGGGCGAAGGACAAACTGGAAGAATCTCGTATCCTGTTGTACAATGAAACGGAGATTCCCATCACCTTAAAGGAGCTGGGATATGAAGTTGATGTCGAAAAAACTCTGGAAAACACTCAGCAAAATCGAAGTCAAAGTCAAGGTCAGGGTCTTAATAACGTTATACCAAGTGTTCTAAAAGCTAATCCTGAATTGGCAACAAAAGTTCTGGAAGAAAAGTTAAAGAAATTTAATCAACCAGCGAAAGATGCAACCTTTAAAATTCAAAACGATAAAGTTGTCATCACTCCTGCTCAGAAGGGCAAAAAAGTTGAGGCAGATCAATTAATTAATAATCTACAGAATAGCTCCCTTTCTGAAGTTCCAAAAAAAATTAAGGCTCCGTTGGTTGAGGTTCCAGCGAAAGTTACGACTGAATCCATCCAGTCCTTGGCGGGTTCTGTTCTTGGCGAATTCAGTACGAAGTTTGCCGTCGGAGAAGTTAATCGTTCGACTAACTTGACTGCGGCCGCTAAAGCTTTAGACGGCAAAGCAATCAAGCCTGGGGCTACGTTTTCTTTTAATAATGCGGTAGGACCAAGGGAGCCTGAAACCGGATATAAAGAAGCCTATGTTATTATTAATGGCGAGTATGTTAAGGGGACGGGAGGGGGCGTATGCCAAGTTTCCTCAACCCTCTACAATGCAGTTCTCCTCAGTAATTTAGAGGTCGTTGAACGAAAACACCATGATGTAGCAGTGACTTATATTCCAGCGGGTCAGGACGCCACCGTCAATTACCCTAACATCGATTTTAAATTTAAGAATAATACAGGCAGCTTGGCCTATATACGAACAGAGGTTAAACCAGGGGTACTGACGATTAAGCTTTATGGCAAAAAGACAGGAAAAACAATTCGCCTTGAACGACAAATCGTGAAAGTCAGGAACTATAGAACGATACGTCGTTATGATTCGAGTTTGCCAAGAGGCAGAGTAAAAGTAGATCAAATTGGGACCAAAGGAATCGTTGTTAATGTGTGGAAAGTAATCCAGGACGAAAAAGGCAATGTAACAAAGCAGTTTTTGGGTCAGGATTCTTATGCCCCGGCTAATCGCATCTTGCGGATCGGAACATAAGCTTATCTGGGTCTTTTTGGAAAGAGAGTGTGAAAATGTGTCCGGAAAGAAAAAGGGTAGGGATTTACGTGCGAGAATAATTTTACTTTTGCTCGCGGGGAGCATCATATTGTTGTCGTGGTGGTCCTGGGCTACTAAACCTTACTCTTCAACAGGGAACAGTGTTACAATTACAATCACTTCAGGAACAACAACGGATCAATTAGCAACTGAATTAGAACAGCGTCACCTGATTCGCAGTGCCAATTTGTTTCGTTGGTTAGTGCGGTCACAGAAGGCAAATTTTAAAATGTATGCTGGGGATTATGAACTATCACCTACTATGACACCGACTGAAATTATTGAGCAGTTAATCAAAGGCGAAGAGGTTTCTAATTCTATTAGGATAACGATTCCAGAAGGTTATTCCACGGAACAAATTATTGATCTCCTTGTGCAAAAAGGACTCGGTAGTAAAGAAGAGTATACAAAAGTTGTCACGGAAGATTCTTTTCCCTATTCTTTTCTTGAAGGAACTCCGGCAGGAATTCACCGTTTAGAAGGTTTTCTTTCCCCGAACACCTATTTCATCGATCCTAAGATGAGTCCTCACGCTGTGATTGACATGTTCTTGCAGCAATTTGCCAAGGAAATGACACCTGAGGTTCAAACTCGGCTGAGCAGTACAAAGCTTACGGTACTTCAGTGGGTAAGCCTAGCTTCTTTGGTAGAAAAAGAGGCGGTGAAAGCAACGGATCGCCCGCTGATCGCTTCGGTAATAATGAATCGCTTGAAGCGCAACATGCCTCTTCAGGTTGATGCTACGATTCAATTTTTATTGGATACGCCCAAAGCAAAACTCTTTAACAAGGATCTTCAGATACCTTCACCGTATAATACCTATCTTCACCGCGGCTTACCACCGGGGCCGATTGCCAACCCTGGAGATGCTTCTTTGCATGCGGCTTTGTACCCCGCCCAAACGGATTATTTATATTATGTGGCCAAAAAAGACGGATATCATGCCTTTGCCAAGACCTATGCAGAACATCTCAAAAATATTAAATTGTATCAGTAAGGAGGCTATTTACGCACCAATAACTTTTTAGTAGCCCGATCTAGACCTTCGAGAGTTAATTCATACATAGGGAAGATTTCCCGGACCATTTTGATAGTTTGATATCCGTGAATCTGTTCCCAATAGGCCATAGGTATTGGGTTAAGCCACACCTGATAGGGAAACTTTTGCGCTAATCGTTTCAGCCAGGTTATTCCCGGCTCTGTATTCCCGATATCCCAAAAAATGTTGCCGTCGCTCATCAGCAGTTCACTCGGTGCCATGGCCGCATCTCCAATAAGGAGAACTTTGTAATCAGAGTGGAGGGATTGCAGGATATTTTCTGTTTTAATTGCTTTCCGGGGATTGCAGGAAGCATCAAGATAGAGAAGGTCATAGATGCAGTTGTGGAAGTAATAGAACCTTAAATCTTTAAAATGCGATGATTTATGGACTGCTGAGAAAAGTTGACTGCAGATTCTGGCATAGGGAACCATGGAACCGCCTGCATCCATGAGGACAATGACTTTGACAGAATTTTTACGGGGTCTTGTCCAGATAAGTTTCAATTGCCCGGCATTTTTACAGGTTTCGTCAATGGTGGCATCCAGGTCAAGTTGGTCCTTGGCTCCCTCCAGACGAGTACTAAACTGACGCAGACCGCGTAGGGCCAGCTCAAATTGACGAACACCCAAGGTTTCGTCCCGGCGGTATTCCTTGTAATTTCGTTCAGCAGCCACTTTTACTGCGGATTGGCCGTGAGATTTTCCGCCAATTCTTACGCCTCCCGGATGGAAGCCGGAGTGGCCGAAAGGTGATGTCCCGCTTGTCCCGATCCAGGTATTTCCCCCATGGTGAGGCCCGTCTTGTATGCGCAGACGTTCTTCGAGAGCAGCTCGTAAGCTTTCCCAATCCGGTAAGCCTAGTTTCTTTAGGAGTTCATTCCGTTCCTCTTCAGAAAAGAGTTTTTGCGGAAGAGGATTGGCGAGCCATTGGGAAACTTGCTCCAACAATTGTTCCGGTGTTTCGATCCCCTGAAAATATCTCTGAAATGCCACATCATATTGGTCAAAGTGACTTTCGCTTTTAACTAAAATTGCCCGGGACAAGTAGTAAAATCCGGAGAGACTGGAATCAGCCAAGCCGACACTGAGAGCTTCCATTAAGGTCATCCACTCGGTAAGGGAAACGGGAACGCCTTCTCGTCGTAATTGGTAAAAAAAGTTCGTAAACATAGCTTACCAACCACGTTTTGAGGTGCGAGCCGGATTTTCCATGCCGTGCGTATGTAATTGGCGCAAGGTCAGGTCAAAGTCCTGATTCTTTTTAAGCAAAGCTCCTAAAAAAGGCAGCTCTTGGGAGATTGTTTCCGGCGCAATCCCACCGATGGTCAAAGCCTGAACCCAATCTAAAAGCTCGCTGGTGCTGGGCTTTTTCTGTATTCCTGAAATACTGCGTACCCAGTAGAAGGCCTTTAAAGCCTCTGCCAGCAGCTGGCCTTCCAGTTCTGGAAAATGAACCTTTACAATTTCTGTCATCATTTCCGGATCAGGAAAATCAATATAATGAAAAATGCAGCGCCGTAAAAAAGCGTCCGGAAGCTCTTTCTCAGCATTGCTCGTGATAATAACAATCGGCCTCTGTACGGCGGTTATGGTTTCCCCGGTTTCCGGTATATAGAAATTCATAACATCCAATTCCCAAAGTAAGTCGTTGGGGAATTCTAAATCAGCCTTGTCAATTTCATCAATTAGCAGCACAACCCGTTCCTTGGCGTCAAAAGCCTCACCAAGCTTGCCTAATTTAATGTACTGTTTAATCTCCGAAACATTCTGTCCCCCAAATTGACTGTCATATAAACGCTGAACTGTGTCATAGACATAAAGACCATCTTGTGCTTTGGTGGTGGATTTAATATTCCAAATAAATAGGGGGAGACCTAGGGAACGGGCAATACTTTCAGCGAGCATGGTTTTTCCTGTACCAGGTTCTCCTTTGATTAAAAGCGGCCTTTTTAAAGCAACGGAGATGTTAACACTATTTTGCAAATTCTTCGAAACAATATAGTCTTCAGTTCCTTGAAAGATATACTGATCGGCCATTTCCGAAATATCCTCCTCTTCATAGTAAGTTAATAATATAATAATACCACTTATTTCCTTAAGAGAGGATAGTTTGAAGTAAAATTAGTTGAAATTATCAGACATTTGTTTAAAGCAGTTTTAGTCGACTGAGAATCTCGTGAAGCTTTACCGATAATGCCTTAAGACTGAATGACAGTATCATATAGATAAAATTTAAAACTATATTGGGGTTGCATTTCCAAAAATTCATTTATGAATCCATTCATTTAAAATGATATTGCATTTACTTAACATGGCATTAAAGACGACAAAAACGCTAATTTAGGGTATAGTAATTAGGGATACTCATAGGTTATTCTTATAGCGCGATTCTTGGAAAAAGTTAGGTGAACAACATGAAAAAACCTGAATTATTAGCACCTGCGGGAGATTGGGAAAAACTCAAGTATGCCCTGGCTTATGGAGCGGATGCAGTTTATATGGGTGGGCCATCGTTTGGCCTGAGGGCATTTGCGGGGAATTTTAATCTGGAGGAATTAGAACAGGCAGTTGTTTGGACCCATAAGCTCCAAAAAAAGATCTACATAACCGTCAATATTTTTGCCCATGAGGCAGATTTTGCAGAGCTTCCCGCCTATCTGAAACGTCTAGAAGCCTTAGGCGTAGACGGAGCCATTATTTCCGATCCGGGAATTATTGCTTTAGCTCAAGAAGTAGCTCCTTCTTTGCCGCTGCATTTAAGTACTCAGGCAAACAACACAAATTCTTATTCAATACGGTTCTGGCTGAACCAGGGCATCGAAAGAGTCGTTTTAGCCCGGGAATTGTCGTTGGAGGAGCTGGGGGAAATTCGTTCCAAGGTAGAAGGCGGCTTAGAGGTATTTATCCATGGCGCCATGTGCATGTCTTATTCCGGTCGTTGTTTGCTGAGCAACTATTTGACCGGGAGGGACGCCAATCGAGGAGAATGTACCCAACCCTGCCGTTGGGGATATGCCCTGGTGGAAGAGAAACGGCCGGGAGAAGTGTTTCCGGTTGAAGAGGATGAACGGGGAACCTATGTCTTCAACTCTCATGATTTATGCTTGTTACCTCATTTGCCCTTATTAAAACCTCTCAATTTGGACAGTTATAAAATTGAAGGCCGGATGAAAAGTGTCCATTATGTCGCCAGCACTGTCAAAGTCTACCGGGAGGCTATCGATACCCTCTGGGAGGATGGGGAATCATCATTTCAGGGGAAACTGGCACAGTGGCTGGAAGAAATGGACAAAGTCAGTCATCGGGATTATTCGTCGGGCTTTTTATTTGGGAAGCCGGGGGCGAAATCTCATAATTTAGAAACCTCTCATTATGTGCGGGATTTCGATTTTGTTGGGGTAGGATTAAGTGAGGAAGAGGCTGAGACTATGCCCATGATTGCAGATCAAGACGCATCCTGGGTTGAGCAGCGGAACAACTTTAAATGCGGAGAGGTCTTAGAAGTCTTGACTCCTCAAGCTAAGCCCTGGTCGTTTCAAATTCGGGAGATGTGGGATATGAGTGGGGAACCTCTAGAGGTGGCACGTCATGCCCAACAGAAGATAAAAATCAGGACACCGCAGAACATCTTGCCCTACAGTGTCTTGCGGCGGGCGAAGAGTGAGAAGAAGTAAATAGTAAATAGTAAATAGTAAATAGTAAATAGTAAATAGTAAATAAGTAAGCGTTAATCTTAGTCCTATACACTCATCTGCTTCAGCTCCAAGGTATATCCAGGGAGAGTTAAACGATTAAGGAGAGGAATGAATGAATTCTCACGATTCGGAGTCTTTGAGCCGTTTGCCTGCGGATGTTGATGTGGTCGTTAGAGCACGCATGGAGAGGAAAGAAATGCAAATGCTCGATAAACTTGTTGAAGGATTAGGGCATTTAGGCGTCGTTACCACAACGAACAAAGCTTTGGGAGAAGTCATGATTCAATCGACGAAACATTGTTGGCCGGATTTGAAAAGAGCCATCGAAGAAATGCCCTTTGCGATAGAGTTTTTAGAACCTAAATAAGGATTCTGTCTGTAGGGGGATTATTGACGCTCAAAGTTGTTTGATATAATACTCAAGACGTTTAAGAAGCGTCATTAGATATAACAAAGGAAATTTGATTAAAGGTGAATTAAAGTATGACTAATGAATGTATTAGAGCAGCGTCGGGATCTCCCGTAAGCTCTCAATTTAATAATACTGACCTTATCGTTAAAGCACGTCTCGATCGGACAGAAATACAAATGCTATGCAAGCTCGTTGAAGGTCTAGGGCATTTGGGAATTGTTACGACAACGAACAAAGAGATTGGTGAGGTAATGATTCAAACCACAATCTTTTGCTGGCCCGAATTGAAAAAGGCTATTGAAAAAATGCCGATGGTCATTGACTATATCTAAAAAATAAGAAGAAGGAACTCGATTTGAGCCCCTTCTTCTTATTTTTATCCAATCGTAAGACTCCCTCTTCTACAAGTGGGAGTAGAGTCCCCCACCGAAACCCCGATGTTCAGCGTTAGCTGAACGAGTTCACTTTGAGCTAGTATTTAGGTAAAATTTATATCAAGGTTATAAATAAAAATCCTTTCCCGTTAAATTATTATAATATGATCTGACGGGATCGTAATTTAGAGTGGCGTTGTCTCTAAGATACAGTACCGTTAAATGCGTCAGTTGTTCCAACGGAGAAAAATCCGAAATGTTGTTAGAGGCTGCGTCAAGATAAGTAAGAGACGTTAACCCCTTTAAAGCACCAAGATCCTTGAGTCCACATTCTCTTAGTTCTAAATGTTTTAGATTAGTAAGCTTTCGCAAAGGAGTTATTGAGGAAAGATTATTATTTCCCAGATAAAGATTTTTTAAATTCGTAAAGTATTCCAAGCCGGTTAAATCTGTAATTCCGGAATTGCTGGCAAATAAGTCAGTAACATTTAGGGCATCACTTTTGTAGATCGTCGTATCCGTTGGCTTACCTAAAGTATGACAAACAACTGTTTTCAATGCAGTATCCGGAAAATCTATGGGGGCATCTTCGGTTACTTTCAGGGTTAACGTTATTTTTTGATCTAAGTCGGGAACAGTTCCGTGAAAGGTATAAGTGCCGACTTTATTTAAATTAGCAGTTGTTATATCCCAGGTCACCGGGAGGGATTTTACTGTTTTATCGTTCATGACAGCGTCAACGGTTGTTGGAAAGGAAAAGTTGCCATTTTGGACGGTCTCGGCGCTGATTTTATTCCAGGTTGGAGTCACGTTTAGACTTAAGTGAACTTTATCGCTATAGCCCTTGATAGTTCCCTCATAGTCATAGATTCCTGAAGACAGGGAGGTGACAGAGGACAAAGTCCAGGTTACAGGAACTTTTGCTTCAGTGCCCTTTGTTGTGGTAACTGTGACGGTTTTTGGCGGCTCGTAAGCTTGTTTTTCTTGGACAAAGTCGCTGATGTCTTTAACTGAGGCAATTTGAGGTGGTAGAGAAGCAAGGGTTGTGGCAGTGGAATCGTTAATTACGCTGGTACCACCTATAATGCGGAGCTCGGAAATAATATTTGAGTTCATGAAGGAAAGCGTTGAGTCTGGAATTGTATTGCCTTTAGTCAGAAGAATAGGATTATTATTCAGCGAGGCTAAAGCCGAGGCGGCCAGCGCATCGGGGAAATTTTCACCGGTTGCGACATAAATCGTATCAAAATTTAGATTATCACCAAAGTTTGTCATTAAGTTAATATTTCTTTCAAAAGCATCTTCTCCACCAATAACTTCGTAATTTGGAAACCGTTGAATGACATTATCGCTGAGATCAGAATTTCCGGTTACGATGTAACTTACGGGGATTTTTGTCTTATCTATCAGAGACTTTTGACTCTTTGTAAGATCATCCGGTGGTACAAGGAGTAAAGGCATCTCATTGGCGGCCGCGATGGGGCCAGCGGATAGAGCATCAGGAAATTCTGTGCCATTCGCCACAAAAACTCCCTTGGTTAACCCTACCTTTTGGGCTACTTTGAGCGAAGTTTCATAACGATCCTGACCATAAATGCGTACAACTGTGATATCCATGGAGGAAAGCTCATTGTTTACTTCTTTGGAGATAACAGCATAACCGCCGATGACGTAAACTCTTTTGACCATTAAACGTTTCAATTCATTAGCTGTGTCACTATTCAAGGCAGCTGACCCTGTCAATAATATCGGAGCATTGTATTTATGTGCCAGGGGTCCCGCACTTAAGGCATCTGGAAAATCCTCTCCATAAGCGAGTATGGCGCAATCAGCTCCAGCGGGCCATCCACTTTGACTGACAGCTACAGCCGTCTGATAGCGGTCATAGCCGGCAATCCGGTCCGTCGATGTCGCAGCTCTGGCTTTAGGCGTGTAGGCCAGCAAAAAGATGCATATCGTAAAAAAGCATAGGATCAAGTGTTTCTTAGTAATCAAAATGCTCATCCTCCTTTTTATTATTATTTCTTGGAAAATTAATCAAATCCTTCTAATATAATCAATTAATTAATTATGACAGATTAATTAAATACTACCAAAAAAGAACTTTGGTAATCAGATGATACATAGTAATTTCATAACAAGAGTTGGGGAGACTCCCTTGTAGTAATATAGGTCTACAAGATTATCCCTCCTGCAAATTGGCAAGTTATATACAGGAGGGATATCTTAGCAATAAATCAGGGCTGATTGTTTGCTTAATTAATTAAAAAATCAGATTATTCATATAATTTATAATGCACTTCAAATAATATCATCTATCAACGAAATTGCTAATATAGTGTTAAATTTCATCTTGGTTATGTCGAATTATGGTGGAAATAACAATAAAAAATGGAAAATAATTTATTGACGTTCCAAAAAGAACCATATAATATTGTTTCATAACATAAAAAGTCAATAGGTCATTAGTCCCTAGCAGCTAGTGAAAAGAGAAAATGTACACAATAAAATGAAAGGAATGAAGAGTTTGGGGGAATTGATTAAGAAGAGAAAAGATGAAGGCTTCACATTGATCGAACTTATGATTGTAATCGCGGTGATAGGGATTTTAGCCATTGTATTGATACCTAAAGTCGGAACAGTGAAAACAGCTGCAAAGACGACGGGAATCGATACAAATATGAGAATGGTTGAGGCCTATGTTCAAGCTAATATTGGACGGTTTAATAAAGTGACTGACGGCGCTGATGACGCAAGTACTAACGTAACTGACTTTGCAGCAACGTTGAGCACAGCTTTCCCAACAGTGGGTGATCCTAATAATTCAATCGCTAATCCTTTTACCGGGACAATTGGAGCTGCAGAATGGGATGATGGGACAAGTCAATCAGCTGTAGCATACTATCCCAATTTATTAGATCAAGATACTTCGGATTCGTATTTTTTAACAGGAAACCAGGGAATGTATAAAGGTGAAATTGTTATGGCATTTACTGTAAATCCAGATAATGCGCATGGTTTCAATGTTGTACTCTATCCCCGAGATCAGAATGGTAATACCATTGAAGACAAAGTTGTTACCATTACTCCATAATATTGACTTGTAAAACGAAGCTAATTGAATAATCTATTCCAGGAAAGGGTGTTTACCAAAACACCCTTTCCTGTATCCTCAAATAACGGAGAGGAGGAAACATTATGGCCTTACGTCAAGACCGCAAACGTCTCGGAGAAATTCTCATCAATGGCGGCGTGATTTCCTCTAACCAGTTAGAAGAGGCTCTTGCTCTGCAAAAGTCTCTAGGCCTTCGTTTAGGGGAAGTTCTTATCAGACAGGGGCTTGTCTCAGAAGAAGATATTCTGCGAACGATGCAAAGTCAGCTGGGGGTGCCATCCGTTGACTTAAATCGTTTGGTTGTAGCGGAAGAGGTCCTGCGTTTGCTGCCTGAGAATGTTGTTCGCAAATATACGGTCTTGCCGGTGGAATTAAATAATGCTCAACTTTTAGTGGCAATGAATGATCCGACGGACTATTTTGCCATTGAGGATTTGCGTATAGCTTCAGGGATGATGGTGAAGCCCTGTTTGGCTAAAAAAGAGGATATTCTCCGGGCTATTGATCGTTTTTATGGCCGAAGTGAAGCCGAAAAGGCGGCTCGTGATTATGCGAAACAGATGGGGGTATCTCCTGTTACCGGAATGCACCAGTCTGCTTTGCCCGGTGTCTATGGAGTGGAAACCGGAGACGAGGAAGCAACTCCAATCATTAAATTTTTGAACACGATTATCGAGAATGCTGTCAACAATCATGCCAGTGATATTCATATAGAGCCAATCGAAGAAGAACTGCGAGTGCGATTTAGAATCGATGGTGTGCTGCAGGAAATTATGCGGACGCCGATTGGTATGGCAGGTCCGGTTGTCAGCAGGGTTAAAATTATGGCCGACCTCAATATCGCTGAACGACGCGTGCCGCAGGATGGGCGGATTTCTTATTTTGTCGGGGGAAAGATGATTGACTTTCGAGTGTCGACGGCACCCACAATGTATGGCGAAAAAGTTGTTCTGCGTATTTTGGACAAATCAGCAACTATTCTTGAGACAGAAGCCTTAGGGCTGGGCGGGAAAGATTTAACGGTCTTTAAGGATTTAATCTCCAGGCCTTACGGAATCGTCTTGGTCACGGGGCCGACGGGCAGCGGCAAGACTACTACACTTTATACTGCCTTGAACCAGTTAAATACCACGGAAAAAAACATTGTAACTCTTGAAGACCCGGTTGAGTTTAACTTTAAAGGAATCAATCAAATGCAGGTTAATCCCAAAGCTGGGCTTACTTTTGCGGCGGGACTGCGTTCGATTTTGCGGCAAGATCCGGATGTAATTATGGTAGGTGAAATGCGGGATAATGAAACGGCCCAAATCGCTGTGCGTTCTGCTTTGACGGGCCATTTAGTATTGTCAACCATTCACACCAATGACGCGGCCAGTTCAATTACCCGCTTAATGGACATGGAGGTTGAGCCATTTTTACTTTCGGCTTCGATTTTAGGAATTATATCTCAACGGCTTGTGCGCCGCATTTGCAGCCAATGCGAGACTGAATATTTGCCAGGCCCCAAAGAGAATACATTGCTGGAACTATCTGAAGGAGCTAACGTTGTCTTGAAGAGAGGAAAAGGTTGTTCATACTGTAACAAGAGTGGATATAAAGGCCGGATAGCTATTTTCGAGATCATGCCGATTACGGCCGGACACCGGCAACTTATTGATCAACGGGCAACTGCGGATGAATTAAGAGACTATGCAATTAAGCAGGGGATGACTACTCTTAAACAGGCTGCCGGAAAGCTGGTTTTGGAAGGAGTTACCACCATTGATGAACTTTTGCGGGTTACTTATGTAAACGACTGAATTTAAGGTGGATGCTGTAATGCAATTTCGCTATAGAGTTATAAACCAAGAACAGCACGTTACTGAAGGAGTACTGGAAGCCATCGATTTAGAAGCTGCCAAAGGTATGATTAGGGAGAATGGCTGGCAAGTCATCTCATTAGGCAAAGCATCTGTCCTTACAAACCTTCTTGCGCAAGAAATTAAGAATAAAGTGAAATTAGAATCGATTTCAGCTTTTTGCGCTCAGATGGCAATGATGATTCGCTCCGGAGCCAATATTATTCGCGGCCTGGATATTCTTCGATCTCAGTTGGCGGATCGTCGTCTTAAAGAAGTCGTGGAGACGATTCATCAGAGCGTGAGTCGAGGAAGTTCTCTTTCTGAGGCCATGAGAGAGTGCCAAGGTGCCATACCT
This sequence comes from Desulfosporosinus sp. FKB, assembly GCF_002196705.1. Lineage (GTDB taxonomy): Bacteria > Bacillota > Desulfitobacteriia > Desulfitobacteriales > Desulfitobacteriaceae > Desulfosporosinus. The sequence continues at coordinate 21,354 of NZ_NADJ01000030.1, read as the reverse complement.
GAACTCTTAATTAATCTTGTCGGCGTGGGTGAAGAAAGCGGGAATTTGGACTCTGTCCTGACCAGTATGTCGGAGTATTATGAACGGGAAAATTTTATTCGTAAAAAGATATCCAGTGCAGCAATTTACCCGCTTACAATGCTGGTCGTTCTTCTGGGAGTTGTCATTATGTTTATGAACTTTGTGCTTCCAGAGATCATTGATCTTATGAAAAGCAATGGACAAAGCCTTCCAATGGTAACACAGATGGTGGTCGATGGCGCTTCTTTTTTGGTTAATAATGGTCTTTATCTGTTTTTAGGCGCCGTATTACTTGTATTCTTCTTCGTTAAATTATTTAAAATCCCGAAATATCGGTATTATTTAAATGTATTTATTCTTCATACGCCTTTGCTGGGAAAAAATATTAAAGATGTGATTATTGCTCGCTTTTCCAGGACCCTAGCCTTGTTTTTACATTCGTCAATACCTATAGTTCCTATTCTGAACTCCCTTGAAACGATCGTGGACAATGAAGTTCCCAAGTTAGCTATTGCTAGGGCTAGAGAGAGAATTATTCGGGGAGAGACATTGGCCCTGGCCTTTGGACAAGAATCTTTTTTTGACCCGCTGATTATCCAGATGATGTTAATCGGAGAAGAAACAGGACGCTTGGAGGAGCTGATGCTGGAAGTTGCCAATCATTATGATAAACAGGTGGAAATTGGGCTGGCGCGTTTAGTGGCACTCGTTGAACCGATTTTTACGATTATAGTTGGCATCTTTGCCGGGGCCTTAATTATTTCTATAGCCTTACCAATATTCAACATGGCAAATGCGGCTGGGGTGGGCAAATAAACATGGAGGGCTCGTTTTGGATACTTCCGGTAAAACAACATTGTTAAGGGGAATTAGTTCGGGGTTTACCTTGATTGAAATTATGATTGTGATCGCAGTCATTGGAATTTTGGCTATGGTAACAATTCCTAAATACCAAGGTGTTATGGATCATTATCATTTGGAGTCTTCAGCGCAAAGAGTGTCCATCCAGTTAAAAAATGCTAAACAATATGCCATGGATCGGCGAACTGAGGTTTATGTCATGCTTAAATCATCGGCGGTGCAGACGTATTATATTTCTCATGATTTAGTACAGGATACGTTCTCATATAAACCATTAGAAGATGTAAAGAACTTTGATTCAGGAATCAACTTTGTACTTAATAATCAAGGGTTAATGAGTGAAGGGCTTCTCACTATACCCAGCAGCACAACGGAAGGCTATGCCATTAACAATATTCCGCCTTATGATAAATGTGTGATTTTCGACAGAAAGGGATTTCTTCATGTTGGGTCAATCAAAATTGTTTTGTCAAATTCTCGTCTGCCACGGCAAAGCGTAACTATCAATCAAGCTTCAGATAACCTCGCCGTAAACATTATCTGGCCATAATTATTGCTAAACACTTGAATAATAATTGAGATTCTTTTGGGGGAATAAGGATGAAGTGCTGCAAAGATGATGGTATGACAATTTTAGAAGTTGTCATAGCCCTAACTGTTTTGTTGATTGGTGTAGGTTTTGTAGCCCAAAGTGATTCCATTTCCTATCATTATCTTGCTCAGCAAGAATTGCGTCAACAAATGGTCTTCTTTGCTGCGGGATCAATGGAAGCAGGTTTAGAAGGAGAAAGTCAAGATTTGAAAAATGGGAGTATGACTTCTCATTATAGTTCTGATGTTAATATTCCTAACTTACCTGAGGGCTTAACTCCTTTTAAAGTGACTGTATCCGCACCAGGCAGTTCGAATGTTGAAATGTTTAACTATAGGTATAACTACGATGGACAATAGGAGCTTTGACAAGAATGTTGGCCTGAGAAGCGGCGGATTTACTATCCTTGAGTTAATGATTGCTATTACAATTTTTGGCTTTCTCATGCTTTGCGTTTCCCAAGTGATGAGGTCGGAATTTAAATTGTACAACAACATCAGTAAACAAAGCGACCTCGATCATAACGCTCGTTCGGCAATGATGCATATTTTAGACGAGATGCGTCTTGTGCCTGATAAATCCTATTACTCCGGCGATGCCCCCATAAATAATTTGACCCAAAAAGGTTATAATTCCGGGGTTTACGTCTATCCGATTGATTCTTCACCAAACTATTGCTTAATCGATGAGAATCCTCCTGTAGATCCCCTTACCGGTAAAGTCTCACCTCCAGATAGGACTGTCATATTTTTTGATAAACCCAATCATAAATTATGGTATCGGGATGGTAATGGAAATGATCAATTAATTTCTGATCAAATTCAATCCTTGGTTTTGACTCAGGAGGGAGCTATTAGTCACAAACTTGTGAAAATTGATCTCGTCGCTGAGGATCCAACTATCCAAAAGACTTACGAACTTGTCTCTTATATGCGCTTATACTAGAGGGAGGATAATATGCAAGAGCGCGGATCGGCTATGTTAACAGCCATAATAGCTGTGACGGTCTTATTACTTATATCAGGAATTGTCTTTTCCTTTGTTAATAACCAGTTTAAATTACAGACCACTGAAGAAAAAGCACTAAGAGCCTATTATTTGGCGGATGCAGGGACAAGCTATGGGATTGCAGTTACGGTAAATGCCCTGAAGCAAGGGAGTTATACTGGAAACCCCATGCCTCCGATAGATGTCAAAAATCCTTTCGGGACTGATTATAGAGGAGAGTTTAAAGTTACAGTTACTGTGGCTAATCCCAATCCTAATCAGAATCAAGTATATACAATTACAGCAACAAGTGAGGGCTATTATCCAAGTAAAGAGGATAAAGACCATATTTTAAGAACTCTAAAAAAGGAGTACTTTTTTACTACAATGGATACACCTCCTGATTAAGATGTTCAAGGTTAGTTCTATTCAACCCTTTAACTATGAATGGTTCCCTTCTCTATTTGCACTTTGTGCTATTTAAATTTAGAAGTAGCATTAGTCTCCTTAAAAGTCCTAGGCAACGGCTTAGGAAATTAGGAGGGAAAATGATATTGAGATGGAATAAGAAGTATTTTCTAAAGTTCATTGGCATATTAGTAACGATTTTTGTTCTCTTGGGAACCTTACAAGCGTTAAATGTTTTTGCTTCGGCAAATAGTGATGATAATGGAAATGGCGGCAATTCTGCTAAAACCTTTTCGCTGCAAAGCAGCGATGACTACACTAAGAAGGCGGATATCTCAAAATTAGTAGTTAATGCAGGCCAATCTTTCCCGATTTATATTTATGCAATTAATAAGGGCAATGCACAATCCCCGGCAGTTGTGCAGGCTATACCTTTGCAAGTAACATTGTTTGATCCAAACAATCAACAAATGGTTCAAACCACAGCAACGATACCAATTGGCCCTGCTAATACATACGCAACCTTAAACCTTAGTGCACCATATCCGGGTAAATGGACGGTCAAGGTTTATGGTGATCCGGGTAAAGGTTATGTAACTGTCAGCGATACGTTTACCGTTCTAGGCAATCAGGCTGCGCTCAACGTTATTCCAACTGAGTCAACGATTTCTTTGGGTTCTACACAACAATTTGATGCTCTATTTACAGATTCGCAGGGAAATACAGCCCCTATCTCTAATGATCCTACTGAAATTAATATTCCTACGGCATTTAATTACGCGCTATTTTCGGGAAGTCCAACTTCAACCCTAGCAATGGTGGGTACCAATATCACCATTAAAGGTAATGTACATTCCAATAAAGATTTTACTGCATCTGTCTATAAAATGAATATCAGCGGATCGTGTGAGGCTGTATCAACAGTACAATTGAATGGCAATCCCGATGATATCCAAATTGGCAATATCGTTCAGTATGCTCAGTCTGTTGAAATGCCGGATGTCGGTGATCCGATCGTTGCTATGGCACAGGCAAATGGTCAAATTTATGATGGAGATCAAAGTTTTAACGATACTTACGTTACGTTTAATACTCCAATTTATGTTAAGGGGAATTTAACCATTAACTGCAATCAGTTTTCTGGAAATGGCCCAATAGTTGCAACCGGAAATATTACGATTAATTCTACTACCTTATCTGTTGCAAACAATTCTCCGGTTTGTTTTTATTCCAAGAATGGAAATATAACCTTGGGTAATTCTAGTGTAAATTTAACAGGTATGGTTTATGCGCCGAATGGCACTATTACTATGAACGGGACATATCTGACGATTTTCGGACATGTAATTGGCAGAGAGGTTGTGATACATCCTAATCAATTAACCATCGATTGCAGTAATAATGATTTATCAAGTTTAGTTACAAGCGGGGAACCTCGATTAAAGTGGTCCAGCAGTGATACAAGTGTCGCCTCTATTTCAGCGGACGGATTGGCTACGGGTATAGGTTTAGGAACTTGTGTGATTACCGCAGTATACACTGTCAATAATGTTACTTATACAGATACGTCTCTGCTCACAGTAGTACCGCCTTCCTTAATTATTGATCCTGAAAACGCAACAATTCCTTTGGGTGCTTCTCAACGGTATCAGGCTTTTCTTGAAGACTTCAACGGAAACCCCATTGAAGGACCGGTACAAGTAACATGGACATGCAGTAATTCTGCCGTTGCGGCCATTGATACTTTAGGAACAGCTGCTGGTATAGGAGTAGGGACGTGCACAATTACGGCAACTTATCAAGGCAGCGGTTTTACTGCTGCTGCTTCAGCTACACTTATGGTCGTGACATTAAGCATTACTCCTGTCAACAAAATAATTTCATTAGGCTCTACACTGCAATATCAGGCTAAATTTACGGATGCTTCAGGAGTTGAGACAGATGTAACCCCTTTAATAAATCAATGGTCAGCGATTAGACTTAATGGGTCGTCCTTACCGGCAACAATTAACCAATCAGGATTAGTTACAGCAAATGCTTTAGGCTTCTGTTTAATTCAAGCAACCTATATCGTTAAAGGTATCAGTATAACAGCTTCAACTCCCTTGACGGTTATAATGCCTGCACTGACTATTACTCCAGCAGCCTCAACAATTTTGGTAGGGTCTACTCAGCAGTACCAGGTGATACTTACAGATTTCGACGGTGGTACGAAGGATGTGACTTCTTCTGTGGTTTGGTCAAGTGATAGGCCAAGTGTTGCTTCTGTAAATGCCAGCGGTTTAGCAACTGGTTCCGAAGTTGGGACCTGTTCCATTACAGCAAATTACACACTTAATGGAGAGAGCGTTTCGGCCGCTGCAAGTCTCACAGTTGTTAATTTCAAAATAACTCCGGCAAGCGCGACAATCCCTTTAGGTTCTAACCAACAATATCAGGCTGAATTTATAGATGCTGATGGGAAAGTAACAAATGTAACTGAATCACAAGCAATTACTTGGTCCAGTGGCAACACAGGAGCGGCCACTATTAATGCTCAGGGATTAGCGACAGCTCATGGGGTGGGAGAAAGTACTATTTCAGCTATCTATAATATTAGTGGTGGAAGTGTAAGCGCAAGCGCATCACTTACAGTTGTAAAACCTATTTTCAGCATAACTCCAGCAAATTCGACAATCTTATTGGGCTCCACACAGCAGTTCCAGGCCACCGTAACCGATATTGCCGGAAATGCGCAAGACGTTACTCAATCCGTTACTTGGTCCAGCGATCAGCCTGGTATTGCCATAATAAATTCCTCCAGTGGATTAGCTACAGGAAAAGGTGTTGGAACCTGTGTAATTACCGGAACGTATGTCGTCAATGGTGTTTCTTTGACGGCTACATCTACTCTTGAGGTCATAAATCCGAGTATGGCTCTGTCCTTAGTTGTTAGACCAGTTCCGATGACTGATGCTATCTTTGTTGGAGATAAGCAGCAATTCTGTGCTCTTATAAAATACAGTGATGGTTCAACTACAGATGTTACTAATTTAGTAACGTGGACTAGCAGTGATAGTTCTGTCGCAAGTATAGATGAAAATGGGTTAGCTAGTGGAATTTCTCCGGGAACTAGTCTTATTTCAGCAGCCTTAAATCTTAATAATAATCCTCTGACTGGTTCGTATTTATTGACTGTTTTACGACGTTCTGGCGGAATAATTCGGGAGTGGGAACAATGAAAAGAGATAATATTGGGTTAAGGAGTTTGCAGTTGCTTAAACAAAAACATTGGCTGGCAGTTATTAGAGAGAATCATTGGGTTGTCGCTCGAGTGACCCGTCAAAATACTACATTGGATATTCTCAAGTTTTTGGAATTTAATCCCGAACCGGAGCAAAATACTGTTCGGGACTATCCCGCTGAGAATGAGAATTTAGCTTTACAAAAAGAGGGCACTTTTCATGAGAAGCAGTTAGATGATTTCGATACAATGATCTCCTTAAAAGATTGGCTTCGAAAAAACCATGTTCCTATCAAAAGGCTAAGAATCGCAGTTTCGTGCCCGGGTGCTATTACACGGATAATTATTGTTCCGTTGATGTCAGCACGAGATCTAAATCAGCTCTTAACAGAACATGTAGATCAGTACTTTACACTGAATATTTCCGATTATGTTGTGGATTATAGAGTACTCGATCGTATTGAAGTTGAAGGGGAATCACGTCAACGAATTCTTCTTGCAGCGTTGCCAAAGCATCAGTGGAAAATGTTATGGTCAAAATGGGAAAGCTTTGGCTTTAAACCGAAAGTCGTCGACCTTGCAGCTGATGGATTAGCCCGTTTATATTCAAAACTCGCTGCCATTAAGAAAAAAGAAATTATTTCCGCAAAAGAGCAACTTCCTGATATGGCTATTGTTGATTTAAGTGGTGATCGAGTAGAGTTTATACTCCTTGAGCAAGGCGTATTTTTCCTTTATTCCGATCTTCAGGTAACTTTTAAAAGTCTAGATCAGGTTATTATTGCTTTAAATGGGATTTTTCCAGAGCATAAGGATGGATCAAATAACAAAACGAATGAGCTTGATTACCAGACGCTGGAATTATTTGAGTGGGCTAAGGGGGAGATTGAAACGGCTCTGGGAAATGTGCTGCAAACTTTAGCCGAATTTTTAGGTTTTTTTGCTGCAAAACATTTTGGTAAAACGGTTGATCATGTTTTCCTCACAGGCGATTATGCTAATATTCCTTTCTTGCAGGAGATTTTTGAAAATAATTTAGAAGTATCTACTCGGGTTGGTTTTCCTAATGGTTGGTGCCCACGGTTTAAGGAAAAAATTAATATACTTCCCCAAAATGCGTTAAAGTATGGAAGCCTTTATGGTTTGGCCTTCCGGGAGGGCTAGATGAAAGAAAAGAAAGAATTTAATTTTGCCCGGCATTGGAAATCGGAACTGATCAGGGAAAACCAAAGCCCAAAGCAATGGAAAACCAAAGCCCTGCTTTGGGGAACAGGGTTTGTGATATGGATAGCAATTATGGGCTGTTTACCGTGGATATGGGAATACAAGGTTCAGCGGGATATTGTTCATATTGGAAACCAAATCTCTTCACTTGGGGAAATATCTAATCAAGTCAAGCAATTAGATACTCTAAAAGCTCAAGTCAGAGGACAACAAGAGTTGCTAGCTCTTATCCAAAATAGTACTCAAGATCCAACCCCTATTCTCGAAAAACTAAAAAAGGCACTCCCCCCGGGAACTCAGATTACCACATTTTCCTTGAAAGGAAACACAGTAATAATGAATATCAGCGTTTCAACGCCAATTGATGTTGCACGTCTATGGGGTGGTTTGCGTAATTCAGGGCTATTTCAAGAAGTCGACCTTAAGACTATCTCTTTGCAAGATAAGGTACAATCTTTGAATTTCAATTTAAGGTTAAAGTAAATCAAATTATTTAATCTAAGTAATAGATGCAGAAAAGTTAGGAGCAGAATGGTGAAGATAGAGAAGAAAGAAAAGATCGAAATAATTATCCTTATCTTTTTTGTATTTCTCGGCTTATTGTATGCTTATATTTCCTTTGCGTTTTTACCTGAGTGGATTATAATCCAGAAATCAAAGAGTCAGCTCAAAGCTCAACAAGAATACTATCAGAAATTACTAACCTATCAAAAAAACAAAAGCCAATTGCAATTAGATATAAACGAATTAAAATCTAAAGTTACGCAATTAAATTCCCAGGTTCCTAACGGACTGGATAAACCTCAGATTATGGTCCAACTCTATAACTTGTCAAAACAGCATGCAGTTATTCCGCAAAAAATAACCTTTGAGAAAACTCAGGCTAAAAGTTCCTTTGAGACGATCGGAATAAGTTTTAGTTGTGACGGTAAGTCGGATGATATTCAGGCCATGATTCATGAACTTCAATTTGGAAAAACACAACGCATGGCAATTAATAGCATCAACCTTACTATTTCTGAAGGGACTATGCATGCGGAATTGAAATTATTGACTTATATTGATAAAGCAATTTCTAATGATCAAACACCAAAACCTTCGTTTATGAGTTCATCACCTAAAGTCAGCTCTTCCGAAAAATGAATTAATTGTCATTATAAATTAAGTCAAGTAACTTAATTATTTAGTGGAAAAGCACAATTCTCCCTTTTCGAGCATAGTTATGAACATGGTTCGAAAGGGGTGAGAGGGTGTTTACTGAATTTTTGCTGACTGCAATTGCTCTATCCGTTCTTAAGGGCGTAACCTTACTAGTTTCTTATATTAATAATAATGCTTTTCCTCAACCGCTGAGTGAGCATGAAGAAGCTCGATGTTTATCAATTTTAAGCAAAAGTAAATCAACGCAGCCCTTTACAATGACTCGTGAGGTGGAGGAGGCTCGTAATACGCTCGTTGAACACAATTTGCGCTTAGTGGCCCATCTTGTTAAGAAGTTTGACGGCACGGGAGAGGATGGGGACGATCTAATCTCAATCGGAACTATTGGTTTAATTAAAGGCATTAACACCTTTGATCCCGGGAAGGGGACAAAGCTGGCAACGTATGCTGCTCGTTGCATTGAAAATGAGATTCTGATGCATCTGAGATCCTTGAAGAAGTCCCGAGGGGAAGTGTCGATTTACGACCCTATCGGCATGGATAAAGAGGGTAATGAGATTTCCCTGATCGATGTCCTGGGTTCCAATGAAGAGGATATTTCTATTAGAGTTGAAAATGCTTCGGAGCAAAAAGCCTTATTGGAACTGGTTAAAAAACTTACCAAGAGAGAAAAGATGGTGCTTCAATTGCGCTATGGACTTATGAACAGCCCTAAGCGAACCCAGCGTGAAATTGCTAAAGTTCTTGAGATTTCACGGTCTTATGTGTCAAGGATTGAAAAAAAGGCGATTCAAAAGCTGATGGAAGAGATGAAGAGGATTGATCCCAAATAATAACGATAGGATTTACTGGAAATAAAATCATTGAACACTCGAAAGAGCAGGTCGTCTGTATGTGTCCGTGTACGTAACAAGAAGAAAGTTCGAACTTATCCCAGATCACTAAGATGGGCATAAGTTATAGGTTTCAAGAGGGCAAAGTTTTAGTTAACCATAACAAATTTCTTGGATATACCAAAGATGAACAGGGCCAATTGATTATTGAGCCAGAAGAAGCTGAGGTAGTCCGCCGGATTTATCGGGAGTTCTTGGATGGTAAAAGCCCCTATAAAATAGCGAGTAATCTTCAAAAGGATGGGATAATCACTGGTGCAGGTGGTTCAAAGTGGTATGACAGCACCGTTATTGGTATACTCAAAAATGTGAAATATATGGGCGATGCGTTGCTCCCAAAAACCTACACGGTCGATTTTCTAACAAAAAACGTGTGATTAATACGGGACATGCAGCTCAGTATTATGTTGAGGACAGTCATGAAGCTATTGTTTCTAAGGAAGAGTTTGCTGCGGTACAGGCTGAATTTGAAAGACGGTCAAACCTGCGTGGCTATTCGAAGACTGGAAAGAGTAAGTTCACAAGTGATTATGCTGTTTCCTGGAAGTTGTTCTGCGGGAATTGCGGTTCGAAATTTAGGCGTACCAAATGGGGAAGTGGTAAGAATCTACAGATTGTCTGAATATGTATTAACCATCAAACCGGCGGCGATTGTGATATGAAAGCTGTTAAGGAGAAGGCTTTGGAGAAGGCATTTGTGCGGGAGATGAACAAAATTATTATGAGCAGAGAAGCCTATTTAATGGAAGAAAATAGTTGCCCAGTGTTTGACTTCGAGGCCATTGATGCCAAGATAGCAGAACCCCAGCAAGAATTGATTGATGCGGTGCGGAATAATCGGGAATATTCGATTGCTGAAATTGAAAGGCTCCAGGCGCATAGCAGAAGATGAAGAACGATGAAGCTGAGAGGGCGTGGAAGAATAGAATTGTTGGGGAATTCAAGGCTTATCTGGCAGCTAGGGATGGCAAGCTACTGGATAAGTTTGATGGGGACTTATTCCGGAAGTCGGTTGAGAAGGTTAGAGTAGAATCGATGGTTGAGGTGGAGTTTGTGTTTAAGGCAAGGTTGGAGGTTAGGGAAATTATTTGAATAATTGTGAGTATATGTGGGATATTAAGGTTATTATAAATAGAAATTTGGAAAGAAGGTATTATCGTATGGAAGCTGGTGTACGGAACAAGTTATCGGGCAAAATTGAGGAAATAAAGTCAGATGAAATTATGTCATTAGTCCGAATGACGGTGGATGGCTGACAGAACTCTCCCATAGTCGCGTCCGTGATGACGCGAGAGAGTTTAGAGGACGTTGGATTTAAAGAAGGGGATCAAGTCGAAGCACTTATTAAAGCTATAAATGTAGTATTCGTTAAACATTAGGGGCACTGGAGAACATTATGATTCCATTCCAATGAAAGTTGAACTAACGGTCACTTTGGTTGACGCATTATTTGGATAAGGACTGAAAAAACGCTTGCTTATGTAGTAAGTGTTTTTCTGTTTTTTGGGTGCAGTGGAGGGGCAGAGACATCAAAGGTCACTCTGCTAGAGCCAGGCCGTTGCGGAATATGAGTAATCTGCAGGGTTCCTTGTACTATTGCACCTGCATCGTAAGAGACATTGATCAAGCTATAACCGGAAGGGGGAATTGTTTGTACTTTTTCAAAGCAAGTGCTGCTGGCACTGACTGTATATTTTATTAACAAGGATGCATTCAGATTGAGTTGCTGGGTGAACCGGATCATTGTAGAGAAGTGCTTGGTTGGATAACACAGGTCCGAAAACGATCTCTCCATCGGGATCCGGTGAATACGTTGTTGAAGCTTGGTCAATGACCGGCCCCTCGGGGAAGCTTTCATTCGCTAAAACCTGAAAAGTCAATACCGCGTTTGAACCGGCGGCTAAATCAAAGTTGTTCCAGGTGAGGGTTCCGTCAGGAGACCCGGAAGGTACGGAGTTGAAAACATTTCCCGGCGGGAATCCAACAACATTTAGATAGGTTAAAGCTGGGTCAAGCAGATCGGTTGTGCTGACATGATAAGCTGTGCCCCCACCTATTCTGGAAAATCTATGTCAGGGTAAACCTCTTCAATATAATAACTTAGTTAGTTTGACAATTCTCAGGGAGTGCGGAGAGATGTCAAAAGAATCCGAAAAAATATATGAATTACTTTTCTCTACCATGCTGGATGGATTTTCTCTTCAGAGTATCGTTTGTAATGAGCTTGGGAAGCCAGTTGACTTCAAGTTCATCTCAGTAAATCCATCGTTTGTAAAAATGACTGGCCTTGAACCAGAGAATATCATAGAATATCATTGGAAGAACTGCTACTGAAGTTTTTCCCAATATCGATCAGTCCTTTATTGAAATCAGTGGAAGACTTGCTCTAACAGGAGAGCCGTCTTCTTTAAATACATTCTTTCAAGCATTAAATAAGTCGTATGAAATCAGAGTATACAGCCTGTCAGATAATGAATTTGCAACTATTTACATAGACAATACAGAACGTCTAAAGAATGAAAGAGATATCCAATATTTTACTTATCATGATGTTTTGACAGGATTATATAATAGACGGTTTTATGAAGAAAAAGTAAGAAAGTTAAACACTGAGAGAAATTTCCCAATATCCTTGATAATAGGTGATGTTAACGGTTTGAAGCTGATTAATGATGTATTTGGGCATCTTAAAGGGGATGAACTTTTGCAGAAGGCAGCTCTGGCAATACGTAATTCCTGTAGGTCCGATGAGATTATAGCACGTTGGGGTGGGGATGAGTTTGTCATTCTTTTGCCAAAAACAACATGCGGCAGTCAACGGTTTTAGAGGAAGCTGAAGATCTGGGAGAAAATCAGGTTATCACTGTATATAAATTAATTTAGCAACACTAATAGAATTTTATGTGGGGCAATAATGCGCCTTATATGTTGCATACTTCCGGAAAATAGAAACACATGCGGTCTTCTAAAGCCATTAAGATGAAAAGTCTCTTGGTGACTTTGTTTTTATATAATCCCAAAACAATTTAATGAGTGCTGCCATCGGCCGGAGCATGAGAGGCTACGTTTTTCTTTCTTGAGAAGACCAGCCTCTTTTTTTATTGCACGAAGCGGCTAAAAAGAAATGGAGGAAGTCAAAATGGTTTTCTGCTATCCCCAGTATGACTGCATGGAAGATGTGCGGGAGGATATCTCAACAAGGGAGGCGGTGGCGTATGAGGATCAAATCCTCGCCGCTATAGCAAAGGAGAACCACACTTTGAAAATAATCGTGGTCTTGCCCAGTACATTCACGGCGAAGCTCTAAAAGAAAAGGTGTATAGTTTGTACCCGACAGTGGAGATTGTTGACGGCGAGCTGTGGAGAGTCATGACCGCAGGAATGAAGGAACCTCTCTCCGGAGAAGAAACCACTGCGCTTATGGATTATGTGTGCGGTCAGAACTCTGACGGGTATGGGGAAGGATTCGAGCAACATCCTATCAAGACGCCGGATGGAGAAATCTATGTCGGACATTCAGAAATCGCAGCTTTACAAAGAGCTGATTGAGGACTGCGGCGAATCCGAATACATCACTGTGGCGGTTAAGTCCTTCTCGATTGGCTCAAGTCCCATCCTGAATTTTTGAAAAGCGAGGCGGTCACCCATCTGCAGACTAACAGTTTCGCCATCCTTTACCCCGACCAAGGGATGCAGATGAATATATAGCGCTCTTTGGTTTGAAATTGAATGGGAAAACCGGGCATAGAGCCCCCAGTTCTTTATTTAAAATTGTCTTCATCAAGTATTTTCTTGGTATTCGGAGTATGCGTCAGACAATCAAAGAAATAAAAGTAAAAGTAAAAGTAAAAGTCTTTTAGTAAAGCAGCCTGGCACTTACAATGAGTGGCAGAAAAGATTTTTGTAATTGGATCTGTATCGTATCTTTATAATTTAGATAAGTTGGTTTGTCAACAACAGTTGTGGCGAGGGAATTCGGACTTATTGGTGAACATTTTTATAATGAATAATGTGTTTTCTATCGAGCCGATCTGGCAACTCCAGGCACGTTGAGACTGTGGTTTGTTTAAGAAAACAGACACTCTAAAAGCCACTATTCATGCGGGTTGTAAGAGTTTACAAATATCCGGAATTGAATAAAAAACAGGAGTAATGTTTTCTGACTGCGTAAACGGGAACATGTTTAAGGTTAAACAGCCTTAAAAATGCCATAGTATGTGTACAGTGACAGGGGACCCTTGAGACTGAGAAAGCAGGTTTATGTGATTTGTGGTAACTTTCGACACACTTATGAAATGTAAGCGAGATAACTACTGGAGTTTTGGGTGCCCCGGCTTTTTTATTTTTCTTGGATAGATATCAAGGAATTCGGATGTTCTATAATTACAGATAGGGAGTTAACTGGGCTGAATCCAGCCGATCTAGTTCTTTTGTGGCCGAAGCTTCGGCACCGTTTACGAAGTTAATAACATATATGATATAACGGCCCAATTTTTATACCAAAAGGAAAATAATGGTATGTGCCGAATGTCTTAGTAGTTCGTTCTTTATTCAAAAAGGAGGAAGATTATGTTTAGGCGACTTGTTTCCAGTTACATAGTTTTTACTATAATAATAGTAGTACTTTTTACCGGAGGCTGTAAGGCTATTTCTAAAGAAACCCGGGAAACCGCTAAAACTATTGCAAAATCAGATACCAACAGTCCCAATATTATATCTGAAGCAATAAAACACGCGTTAGAGAAATCCTCGAAAACCAATTCCGGTAATCAGTTACGAAAGTTTCCCTATCCGTTTGATGGTATGTTAGCCATTTCCTCCGATATTGACCTTTCGACTGTAGATAAGTTTGAATCATATCATCGATTTTTAAATACTAAAGAACAAACTCCCTACGGTCAAGGATTAGGTTTGGATATAGCTGATTCTGCTTGGATGTATGTCGGCAGTGATTATTCAGAAAAAATAGATCAAAAGGACCATTCCATTGTATCTGAAATGTCATATTTCCAGGGGCTGGACAGTAATCACCTTAAGGACGCCGACAAAATAGTCCATTACTTTAAAGTAGGTTGGATTGATTCCCTCCATACCTTTGGGGATTTTTCCCGAGATGATAAAAAAATACTATTTACACGTAATTTAGCAGTTGCCGCTTGGAAGACGATGAACGAGAGCGGGTTTAAACCGAAAGTTTGGATTAATCATGGTAGTCCAACGAATGCGCAAAACTTTGGAGCCTATAGCCCGAAGGAGCATTTTTTCAATTATCAAGGTGGGGATAATCCGAAGTCGCCTTATTATCATACAGATTTAACTATTGGAAATGGAATTCGATATGTGTGGAATTCGGTTGGAAAGAGTCAATTTACATATGATAATCCGCTATTCCCTCTTAGACTAAGGGATGGAAGATTGGTATGGGGTTTTTTTAGGTACACAGATGATATTATAAAGCATAAAATTGATTGGACTTGGGAAACCAATGAACTACCTTATCAAATTACTAAACAGCGTTTGGATCAGTTGGTTAAAGAAGGAAAATATTCGATTGTTGCGCAACACCTCGGCAAAGGAATTATCGATTTTCCTTTTAATTCTGCAGATATTCAAACGCTTCAAATGCTTAAAACTTACCAGGATGAAGGAAAGATATTAGTCTCACGTACAGTAAGGCTGTTGGATTATGACAGAAGCCAGAAATATGTAAATTATTCTATAGCACAAATTGAAGGTAAGACATACATCAATATAAATTCAATCGATGATCCTTTGTTTGGGAAGGAAATCCCCACACTAGATGAAATTCGAGGGATTACTTTTTATGTCGATAATCCAGAAAGTACTTATGTGTTGTTAAATTACAACATTATTCCAGAGAATGAAATTCAGCGAAATGGCCCAGATAGAGATAATAAAAAAAGTATAGGGATTAGGTGGTTTAAACCGGATTATACTGATTATACAAAAATTAATAATTAAGGTAAGCTCAAAAAGGTTTTTGAGCCTTAATAATGAGTATTTATGGTAATGCTTTTGTTTATAAAAAGCTATAAAAGAATCTCCAGTTAATTTAGAATGCCAAATTATAAATGTGATTGAGCTTGCTACGCACCCAGTTTATTAAATTAAACATAACTTCCCTAATGCTTTTTAAAATTATGCTTGTTATAATGAAACTCCCTCAAACCTGCGATGTGCGAAGATTTGATTTGGTTTTGATCCTATTTGAAATTTCGTGAATTTGATAAACTTGCTGATTAGGTCAGGCCTCCAGTGCTAGGGGAAGACTAAAAAGCAGGGTGAAAATACCCACATGCGAGAGCGGGGTTAAAAATCAAATAATCTAAACGGCTTTGCGGGAGAATGTAATTCAGGGCGTGTGTTGCTCCGAATGTTTACTTATATAGGCAAAAACGGGAGATGTTGAACAACAATTTGTACAAAAGGAGTGGTACAATTAAGATAGATATTATAGATTCAAATGGCAGATGGAATCTTTAGAGGGTACAACTTTGGAGGCATCGAAGGGGTCAGGAGTTATTTATGTTATGTTGATGAATCATACTCAGTGAAAAAGCAAATGACTATTTCCATGCAAGGAAGTACTGTAACCAAACAACTCCAGCCCAGTAATTGTCCATAGCGGAGTTTTTGAACACAGTGTGTGTACGATCGCAAGACAAGCTAACAAATTCCTATAGAAAACGCTAGGATTGGTGTTCGGTGTGCTAATTTGCAACTTGCTATGTCTAATCTTATTTTACAAGTAAATGGAAATGGGTTATCCGAATTACTTCGGAAATAATAGAAAAGGGAAAATTAGATGCAAAAAGTATTCTTAATAATACATAGATTAAAAGAAATAGTTAATAAACAATTTAGATCGGGCAAGTTGACTTATATTTTTGGGATGTTATTAATTGTTTTATTAGCTTGTTTATGTTTGATCTCCAATAACGAATCCTGTTACCAAAAAACAGTTGCTAAAATAACATCTGTAACTGAAGAAACTATACCGAACACACAAAATAATCGACAAACTATCCAAGCAATTATTATGAATGGTAAGTATATGGGTAAAGAAATTAAGCTTGAAAATACAATAAGTAATTCTCAAGCCTTGGATTCTCGTTATAACGTAAACGATGAATTATTTATCAATTTACAAGATGATAAAAATAAGCAAATTATTTCTTCTGAAATAATCGGTTTTAAACGAGATAACTACATAGCCTATGTCGCGCTGATTTTTGCCGTACTAATTTTGCTGATAGCACAAGCGAAGGGTTTAAGGTCTTTGTTAACCTTAATAATGAATATTATAATTGCCTCTATCATACTTCAACTATATTTACATGGCTATAATCTTATTGTTATAGCCTCAATAGCGAGTTTTTTGTTTATTTTAACCTCTCTTATAATCGTAAGTGGAATTAATAAAAAAACTCTTTCCGCTATATTGTCTACAATTGTTGGTACATTAATTTCCATCCTACTAACGATTATAATATTCAAAATAACAGATTCTAATGGAATTCATTATGAAGAAATGGAATTTCTCACAACCCCTCCAGAGCCAATATTTATTTCGGAAATTTTGCTAGGCACCTTGGGCGCGATCATGGATATTGCGATTACAATTTCATCATCTATCGAGGAAATTTATAAAAAGAATCCTTTTATTGAAAAGAAACTCTTGTTGAATTCTGCAATGGAAATCGGCAAAGATATTATGGGGACAATGACCAATACACTCGTTCTTGCTTATTTTAGCGGCAGCATACCAATGATATTACTTTGGCTAAAAAACGATTATCCATTTAGTGAAATTATAAATATTAACCTCTCTCTGGAAATAATAAGGATTCTTACTGGAAGCATTGGAATAGTTATAAGTATTCCGATTACGATCTATATTTCTTCAATACTTCTTAAAAAGCAAACGATTGGATTGAGTTCATGAGTGTTGAATATTTATTATTAATCACCTTATTTATTTTAATGGCTATTATTGGAGGAAAGAGAGGTATAAAAGCTTTTTTCTCATTATGGTTGATTTTTTTAACGTTGTTCATAATGCTTATTATGATAGCCCTTAATTCAAATCCACTTAAAATAACCGTACTTGTATCAATTATTATTGGTATAATTACTTTATTTTTTATTAATGGATTTAATAAAAAAACACTCTCAGCGTTTTTATCTGTTATATTCGTTGTACTATTAACGATTTTAATAGTTTATAAAATAGTTGCAGAAGCCAAAATACAAGGATTCAGTAATGAGCAATCAGAAACTCTTGCGTATTTATCTCTTCAAATTAAGCTTGATTTTACAAAAATTGTTGTCTGTGAATTTTTAATCGGTTTATTGGGTGCAATCATTGACATTTCAATCTCAATTGCTTCTTCGATGCATGAAATATATATAAATAAATTGTTTACAACTAAGAGAAGTTTGCTTTTTTCCGGAATTGAAATCGGAAAGGATATTTTAGGAACCATGATAAACACGTTATTATTTGCATTTATTGCTGAATTTATGACTTTAGTAATATGGTTCAGTAAATTAAATTACTCAATCACTGATATGTTAAACAATAAAGTATTTGCGTCTGAAATCTTTCAAATTTTGTGTAGTGGTATCGGTATTGTTTTAATAATACCTGTTACAGCTTTTGTCACTAATTGTATTCTATTTGTTGGAAACCATGGAAGTAAATCGATTAGTCAGTGTAAGAAGAAATAATTTGTTTTGGGACAAAATAAATGGCGGCATATGCATTAGAAGGGCTATTTGACAATTCAATTTTAGATAGTTATGAATAGAGAGTGGAAGCCAAGTTTAAGAAGACCCGATTTCCACAAATCGTTTAATCTACTTTTTGATATCCAGTTGAACACGATTTATTTCGCGAACAGCCGAATCCAGGTCTTCTTTACTGTTCAATGATTGCTCCTAGGATCATCAAACCGTCTTTCATTTCAAAGATGGAGGATGAAAGAAACGTTGTGGCTTGAGCTAAATCATTCAGTGTTGGATCATTATTGGAGAAATTTCGTAATGCATGGGCATTTTCATAATCAATCGCTGATAATTGATATAAGTTATCCAGATTCGAGAGCAATTGATTCTTCCTCGTTTGATTCGAAGACGTTATTAATTCTTCATATTGTTTTAATATACCTTCAAGTGAACCTTCGATCTGGCCGATATTCTCAGTAGGTGTAGTTATTGTTGGCAAGGTATCTGAAAGATCCTGCCAGGATGTATCTCGATAAGAACTCATAAACTTTGCCGACGCAATTACTACAACGATAAGAATTATTATCCCCAAAGTCGTAAGTTTTCTATAGTTCTTAAGTACTACCCTAGCCATTTTTTGCCCTCCTGTTCTTTATTGGCCATCGCCGTTGCCAGGATGACCATAGGGTTAATCACCGGAGCCGTAAGCAAATAGGCAAATGCCGTCTGCATAGAAACTCCTTTGTGCAGTAAACTGCGAGCAACGGGCATTACTCCGCAGTCACACACTGGAAAGAATAAACCTAGTAACGCACCAACGATGACCCCGGCAAGCGCATTGCTCGGAACATTTTTGGCAATCCATTCGTCATGGATCAGCCTACTAAGAGCGGATGATACTAAGACCCCGATTAATATAAAAAGGTAACGCTTGTAAAATAATACTCAATGCTAAGGTAATAATGGTTGGGACTTGCTGCAATGCGATTTTATGCTGTTGGAGTGGAAGGGTTTGAAGCGTGGCGCTTTCACTCACTGTTGCTCGCAACATCTGGCAATATATCCTATACTAACCTCCTTAGCTGTTAATCCTATCATAGGTTTTTTGAGATTTATTTAAATTGATAGCAATTACTTACGTTTGGATAAGCCGATGATTCAACGTTTAATTATGCGCTTGATAATATTTGTGTAGTTGGTAAATAGCCCTTGATTTAAAGAATTAACCAAGCTTCATTAAAATGAACAAGGAGGGAGTTTGGAAATGACAACACGAAGAGGATTCTTAAAATGTTTGGCCGCAGTAGGAGCCACTATACTACCCTGGTACAGGTGGACAGAACTATTTAATAGATCTAATCACCAAGCTGTACAGGCATCTACATCGATCAGTTGTTCAACAAAACAAACCAGCGGTTCAGTTCTCTTAGCCGATCACTCATACATAAACCGGACTGCGATGGACGATATTTCAGTTCTGACACAGGCTAATATAGCGGGACGGAGAGCTGGAACGGTCGGTGAAGAAAAAGCTGCTGCTTATCTCATCGAGCAGATGAGAGGTTTGGGATTAGAACCTCTGGGCGATTTAATGGATAACTCTAATCGGAATTTCACTAATTCTTTCACTATTTATCCGGTCGTTGAAGAATTCTATAATGGTCGCCTAACATTTCGTCCCGGAAATCCCAATGAACTGCGTACGCCAAGTGCCAATGTCATAGGTGGTTTAATTGGAACAAATCCAAATGAATCTGTGATTTTGTCAGCACATTATGATCATCTTGGTGTTTTTCAAGGAAATCTTTACCCAGGCGCTAATGATAATGCCTCTGGTGTAGGATGTATACTTGACGTTATGCGTCGATTGATCAAAGAGAGCGTAAAACCGAAACGAAATGTGGTCTTAGCCTTCTGGAGCGCAGAAGAAATGGGTTTTGTAGGTTCTTATTCGTTTGTTCAAAAGCCAACATTTTTACATAATGGAATCCAATCCGTATTTAATGTTGATACCGTAGGGAATGGCCCTCTTGGAGAATTTGCATTGTGGGCAAACAGCGATAATAAGGCAGTTCGAGTTATCCAATCGTCCGCTGAGGAAAATAATGCTCGCGCTTTGTTGACTCCAAATAATGGTTACAACAGTGACCAAGTATATTTTAATCTAGATCATGTTCCAGCTGTGACATTAATGGCTAGAGACTGGCTAAATAAAAATCACACACCGGAAGACGTACCCGATTTTGTCAATCCGAAGAAAATTCACATAGCGAGTGATATCCTTTATAGTGCGGTACAAAAGTTAGTATTCTAAATCTACCTATCCAAAGAAATTGACATCTTTAATTCTCTGGTTTGCATCTATAGTAATAAGGATATATATTGTAATTAATGGTGTAATTTGTTAAGACAACTTGGACCTTAGCGGTAGTTTTGGTGGAATCGGATTAACACTAAATGAACCCTAGAACATTCTAATGATAAAAGCTGTCATTGAGAAGCCATAACAGAATATGCCCTAAAACAACTTTGAACATAGTAGGAGTGCTTTATGTAGTAACTAAGAGAACGATTTTAGGGATATCAGTCCCAATTTTACTTCTTACAGGAAATTAGACTATAAGCTTTTTGCACACGTACGTGTTGGAGTTATGGTGTGGATGAATCCGTGGCAGGATCCAACAGGGATGGGGTACCAAGTTGCCCAATCACTATTTGCGATAAGTGGCGGGGGAATCCTAGGAACAGGGTTAGGTAATGGTATCGGGGCAGCAAGCGTACCAGTGGGCAGTTCAGATTTCATTTTCTCAATTATTGCGGAAGAGCTTGGTTTCATTGGGGCCATGGCGGTGCTATTACTTTTTCTTCTTGTTGTTATGCGAGCCTTTACGGTTAGTCTCAGAGCAAAAGATCGGTTTGGGCGAATATTAGCAGCAGGTATTGCGATTATTATAGGGACGGAAACATAGATTATTTTAGCTGGGGTTACTAAACTACTCCCTTTGACCGGTATACCACTTCCCTGGGTTAGTTATGGTGGAAGTTCGATCATAGTTCATTTTATCCTGGTAGGTGTGTTACTAAATAATTCAAACGCCACAGCAGTAGGTAATAATAACTGAAGTTTCGCACCTAATAAATCAGCTCTAATTCCGGCTTAATTGGGTCAAACAGATATAAAAATTCCGCATGAACACAGGGTTTTGGTATAATTTGATTGCGTACAAATCTACCAA
>NZ_NADJ01000003.1 GCF_002196705.1 Desulfosporosinus sp. FKB | reverse complement strand
AAACTCTCCAAAAAAGTTATCTCACTTCTTTAAAGAAGATGATATCTGCTCATGATTTCATGATTCTTTTGAAACTCTTGCGAGTTTCTCTCATTGGCTGTCCTTGTTGTTTAGTTTTCAAAGACCAGTGTATCCCTAACTTGAAATTCAGAAGAATTTCAAGTTACAATCCGCAGAAGTGCTTATTGTATCTTAAATACTGTATTACCGTGTCCTGCGGCGCTTAACTATAATAGCATTTTTAAAGTCTCTTTGTCAACCATTATATGCAATATATTTTTTTGTGTTCATCATTTTTTTAATCGCCTATTGGCGGGCCTCCCACAAACAGGGCGCGTTTATGTTGTGTATGATTCATATAAATCGGGATCATACGTCCGGCGATCTTTAATACATTCAGCTGAACTCGAAAAAATGTCAATCGAAACTCAATTCAACAGGTGGAAAGGATACATAGATAGGCTATTATCTTGAAAGACTATTAACAACCACAAAATATAAAACCGCACTATGCTAGTGCGGTAATTCTCTTATGGAGCGGGTGATGGGAATCGGACCCACGTAGCTAGCTTGGAAGGCTAGTGCTCTACCATTGAGCTACACCCGCATATTTGGTAGCAGGGGGGGGATTTGAACCCTCGGATGAGCGGGTATGAACCGCTTGCCTTAGACCTCTTGGCTACCCTGCCATGGCTCCCCGAGTAGGACTCGAACCTACAACCTACCGGTTAACAGCCGGTTGCTCCACCATTGAGCTATCGAGGAATATATATGGCGGAGAAGGAGGGATTTGAACCCTCGCGGCAGTTACCCACCCTAACGGTTTAGCAAACCGTCCTCTTCAGCCACTTGAGTACTTCTCCACAGTATTTACGTGGTTGGTGCGGAAGACGGGACTTGAACCCGTACGGTGTTACCCACACGCCCCTCAAACGTGCGCGTCTGCCAGTTACGCCACTCCCGCAATAAATGGAGCCATTGACCGGGATTGAACCGGTGACCTTATCCTTACCAAGGATACGCTCTACCAACTGAGCTACAACGGCAAATTCTTTAATGAATGGTGCGCTCGGAGAGATTCGAACTCCCGGCCTTCTGATTCGTAGTCAGACGCTCTATCCAGCTGGGCTACGAGCGCACATTTGGAGCGGGTGACGAGATTCGAACTCGCGACTTTCACCTTGGCAAGGTGACACTCTACCACTGAGTTACACCCGCGAGTATTGGTGAGCCATCCGCGACTCGAACGCGGGACACCCTGATTAAAAGTCAGGTGCTCTACCGACTGAGCTAATGGCTCACTATGGCTGGGGTGGCTGGATTCGAACCAACGAATGCCAGAGTCAAAGTCTGGTGCCTTACCGCTTGGCGACACCCCAATATATTATTAAGCTAGGATTTCCTAGACTCAATAGCTTGGTTGCGGGGGCCGGATTTGAACCGACGACCTTCGGGTTATGAGCCCGACGAGCTACCGCTGCTCCACCCCGCGTCGAGAGTGATAATAAATGGTGGGCAGGGATGGATTCGAACCATCGTACCTCGCGGAACAGATTTACAGTCTGTCGCCTTTAACCACTCGGCCACCTACCCATTGTTTATTTAGTTAAATATGGCGACCCCGATCGGAATTGAACCGACGATCTCCTGCGTGACAGGCAGGCATGTTAACCGCTACACCACGGGGCCACAAATATTGGTGGGCGATGACAGGTTCGAACTGCCGACATCCTGCTTGTAAGGCAGGCGCTCTACCAGCTGAGCTAATCACCCGAGAACCCAAGATTCAATTTGGTGACCCGTACGGGATTCGAACCCGTGTAGCCGCCGTGAAAGGGCGATGTCTTAGACCGCTTGACCAACGGGCCACTGTTTTTCGGAACTTTTTTAGTATAGCCGAAGCTAATAAAAATGTCAACAACTTTTCGATATTTTTTTTATGAAGTTCAATCATTGTTTTTCAAACCCTGTGAACCTCCTCTACCTACACTTCGTTAAGAACGAATACACTGTTTTCGCCGTAGGATAGGGGCTTCCGGCAAGCCCAAAATCCATGTCTCAAGGATATCCCGTTAGAGATGCCTCACCCGATAGGCGTGAGTCCATCATTTCGGTAAGACCGGCAACTCTATGCATTTGCCGCATACAGGCCAGGTTCATGGCTTCTACTACTTCTTGCCTTAGGCAATCCGTAGATACTTTGGCTCTTCTACATATAGTTCTCGAAACACCCCATATTTGTAGTTGCTCAAGATATTCTTAGCTCCGTGTATATCACGGTGTTCTCGATATCCACAAGTACACCTGTAATTTCTGGAGGAGGTTTTCTTTCTTCTCCCACAAACAGGGCATGTTTGTGTTGTATAGGATTCATCGACCTTTTGGAGGCTAATCCCTTCAACTGCCAATTTATAGTGTAGGTACGTAGTGGTTCGTCCAAAATGCCACTGAGACATTTTTTGATTGATCTTAACCACCACCTCAACCATTCGTTCGCGTTATCCTTATTTTACCACAACAAGAACGAATTTAGAACGGGTGTTCTGCAATAATTGGGGGGGCGGCGATTCATCTCGCCACCTGTAGAGGATGGGAGTCTTCTGGCCGCAAAAAGATAAAAAAAGTATATTCTTCATGACAAAAGAAATACTACCGACAACTAAACACGGTTTAAAGGAGGTGCTTCGGTAAAACCGAGCTATATGAGGCACAATAACTTCTGGAGGAACCTAATTTTAGCATTAATTATTACTGTAGGACTGGGATACTTATTTTCAATATGGAATGCTTCTAATTCCAATAGAATTAATCCCACCTCTCCTTCCTTTGCGGGGAACGGCGGAAGTTGTCTTTCCTGTCATAACCAAACTACTCCCGGGGTTGTTAAACAATATGGTGAGAGTCAACATGCTGCCAATAAAGTAGCTTGTATTGATTGTCATCGCGGAGATCCGGGTGGAAAACAGACCGTTAACCACTATGATAATAATATTGTCCTCCACCCAACACCTCAAAGCTGTTCCCGCTGTCATCCTGCTCAAGCTGCTCAATTTGACCACAGTAGGCATAGTGCACCTGCTTGGTATTCCCAAACCGGCGCTTCCGCTTTTACAGATCAACAACTTAAACGTTATGGCCTTTCGTCGACAGGCAAGTATAATGATCTTTATCATATGGAAGGACCGGATATTACTAAAATGGCCTGTGAAGTGTGTCACGGTATCGGTAAGCCGAACGCTGACGGGTCATTCGGGGACTGTGCGAAATGCCATCAAGGCCATTCTTTTTCCTTAGCGCAAGTCCGTAAGCCAGAAATATGTGGGTCTTGCCACCTAGGACCAGATCATCCTCAGAAGGAAATTTACGAAGAATCAATTCATGGAACGATTTATGCCAATAAGGGCTCAACCTGGGCCTGGAATGCACCGGTCGGAACTCTGTCCAGTAAAAACTTTGATGCTCCAACATGCGCTATTTGCCATATGGCTGCTTTTGGAGCCGCACAAGGGACCCATGACGTTGGACAACGTCTTAGTTGGACACTAACACCAGCTCAAGCCCAAAAACGAAATAATTGGGAAACGAATCGTATTAACATGCAAACTGTTTGTTTGGAATGTCATTCTGAATCTTCGATTAAGACTTTATATGACAATGCTGACACAGTAGTTTTGAAAGGCAATGAAAATATTAAAACCGCTCAGGATATTATCAAAGGCTTGAAGGATGACAGGTTAATTCCTGCAGCTCCTTTCTCCAGTTCTATTGACTTTAAAGGTTTCGAAATTTGGCACCATGAAGGACGACGTATGAGATTTGGTGCTTTCATGAACGGTCCTGATTACGTACAATGGCATGGAATCTATGAACAACTAATTGATCTGACTGAGCTAAAAGAACAAAATGCCGCACTGAGAAGTAAAGGAACAATAAATACGGCCTCCACTCAAGATACAAGTAAATCGACTAAAGCAGAAGGTCAGTAAAAAGGAGAATCGTCTATGAAATCCATATCTATGAGGCGCTATTCTTATCAATGGATCACCCGGCAAGCTCTCCAGATACCAATTGACAAAACGCGCCTCCTCCTTTTTTTTCTATGTATTAACTATCTGATTGTTTTTGTTGATGTTTTAATTGCTCATGCTGAAAACCGCTTTATTCCCAGCTACGAATGGATTCCAATTATTTTCTCCCCGATAGCAGCTCTTAGCACCATCTATTTGCTTCTAAAGCCCAAAGCAGGATTCCCTAAGTATCTTAACATTTTGATTCACTCTCTGGGAGCTTTGATCGGGATCCTGGGCTTTGGCTTTCATCTTCAAGCTGCTTCGGCGGGAGATAACGTCACTTATGCGGGATTGATAAGCGGGAACCCCGTATTTGCTCCCTTAGCTTTTGTTGCTTTAGGGAGCATTGGCATAATAACTTCCCTTGATGACCATCCAGCCAATCGAAAGTATAACCTTACTCAAAAAACCCGTTGGCTGCTTCTGGCAACCTCATTCTGGTTTCTGGCCACAGCCTTAGTCGCCTACTTTGACCATGCCCGCACAGGTTTCGAAAATCTCTACACATGGTTTCCATTTTATGTTGGAATTTTTGCAGCATTAGTTTTATTTTTTCAAAGCTATAGTTATTACGAACGAGGGTTATCTGCCCTTTTAGGCGTTACCATGGTAATAAGCTTTATCATAGGATTAATGGGATTCTCTTTTCACCTTACTGCTGATTTGGCAGGGCGTGGTGTCATTCAATGGTCCAGAGTCTTTTATCAAGCTCCAGGCTTAGCTCCACTTTTATTTTGTGATTTGGGTCTATGGGGAATTCTTGTATTTTTGGATCCCCTTAAAGAAAGCCCTGATCCTGGTATCAATAGCCAATTCTAATTGAGAACTAAAATTCCGCCTACAATCAAGTTTGAACTATAGCCTAAATTCAAAGAGCTATTTTGCTTTAAAATGTGCTAAAAATGGAGAATAGCGTTTTTGCCCACTTTAATTCATGAAATTGAATCAAATCTAATAATCCAAATAAACGAACAGCCACTTTATAGAGCTAACATTTTGGCCAAATGTTGCAATATATAGTGGCTGTTTATAAAAACTATTCGTAAAACTGATCGAAAAGCTTATCCTATTCGTATTTCTTGTTAAGATACTTTTCCTTCAAACAAATAGTTGAAATAGAAGATGGCACAAGATGCACATTTCATCTCAAGTACCCCTCTTAACAAAAACTTCCGGATTATTACGATGACTATCCTTAATTGAAGTATAACAAATTACAGTTGATCTTTTGGTCATTATCTTGACCTTTAATCAAGGATAATTTAACATGATTTACTAGATCTTTTCATCACAAATGAAAGTTGGTTATCATCCATACGTCCTGATTTCCCGGAGAGCCCTTGAGAGCAAAAAAAACGCAATCTGCCAATTGCTAGAAGAAAAATCATAGACATAAAAAATAAGACTAGCATTTTGCTAGTCTGTCTCTAAACAATCCATTTCATTAATTTTTCTGCATCGAGAATGTACATTTCTCGCCCTTCAATAGATATACTGTTTTCTTGCTTAAACGTATTGAGCAGCGAAGTTACGGTTTGTCTAGTAGTTCCTATCATACAGGCTATCTCTTCATGTGTTAAGCGTAATGCAATCTTTGTTCCCGCTTCAGTTTCAACCCCTGCTCGCTCGGACATTTTCAATAATAACATCGCAAGTCTACCAGGTACTTGCCAACATACCATTTCCTGAATGATAGCCTCTGCTTCTCGCATTCTTATGCCTAAAGTAGTAGCAACCTTTATTGCTATAGTTGGTTGTTTTTCAAGCAATTCCTCAAAACGTGATTTGCGCACAACAACTAAAATTGAATCACTGATCGCTCCAGCAAAACAAGTGCGCTCTCCATGATACAAAGTTTCAGCGAGTCCCATAAGCTGACCAGGACTCCGCATGCTTCCAACTGTGACTTTCCTGCCGTCCGGGGTAATTCGGTAAATCTTAACGAACCCCTTCTCAATTAAATAAATTCTATCAGCAGTATCCCCAGCGGAGAAAATAATCTGACCCTTTTGATAATGATTGAGTGTACCATATTCTCTAATGAGGTTTTTTTCGTCCTCATCAAAAGCCAAAGCGTCATAATTAATATTTTCCATATTATTATTCCCCCATACAATAACAGTTTAACACACTTCTAGTAAAAGATCCTATAAATAATATTTAAACATTGCCCACTTTCTCTTTTTAAGTTGGAAAATATATTCTTTATTAATAATTAAAAAATTCTTAAAGCTTTAAGCCTTTAAGGCTCTTGTATCTTTTTGATATACACTTTGGAGTCACAAACGTATACTTAATTGGGCAAGTTAAACGAAATAAGTCAAATTAAATCTCTGTTCCACATTATTATCTTGCGGACAAATCGCTCATTTTCATTAATGCCTACCCTTCCCAGAATATATAAGTGAACTCGTCTAGCTAAAGCTGAACATCTGGGCTTTGGTGGGGGCCTCTACCACCGAAGTAAACCTTTTCATAATCGATAATAATTTGAAACACTCCCTACATTCGCACTCTAATCTTAAAAATATTTCGCTTCTCATTGAAAAAACATTCTCAAACGGCTTTAGTTTCTGATTCCAGACATATCTTCTGCGAGCAAGACTAAGGCAGAAATATCATAATCGCCCTTGCCTGTATACCGTGCGGAAGCCACAGATCTTTCTGATCACTTGAAGATTTTACTTTACGTTTGGGTAGGATGCTGACCAGTTTCCTTGTCTTCCCTAACTGTAAATCCCCATAGTAAACTTTCACCACTAAGTGAATCGCCACGCATGACGCACAAACAAGCGATTCGATAGTCTCCGATGGAGCCTTTCGCCACACGGCGTCCCGTGACGCAGACTCCTGCAGTGTGGATCCTTAACTTCTATGTTCGATATACGAAAAGCACGAAAGCCTCCGGTGGAGGGTTTCGCCGAGCCACCAACCCCAGAGAATCACTTCGTGACGAAGGACGAGGTTTTCGCCACATTGCGACTTGTGACACATTCTCCAGCAATGTGGATCCGAACGGGTGGAACCCCGGTAAGTATCTTTTATTTCGTTCATGAAACACAGATAGACTGCCTATTGGCAGTCTATCGTTTGTTTTACCTGGCGATGACCTACTTTCCCAGGGGCAATGCCNTTACCTGGCGATGACCTACTTTCCCAGGGGCAATGCCCCAAGTATTCTCGGCCCTGGAGGTCTTAACTTCCGTGTTCGATATACGAAAAGCGGACGAGCTTTTCGCCACGCTGCGTCCCGATACGCATTCTCCTGCAGCGTGGATCGAACGGGTGGAACCCCGGTAGCCTTCTTTCATTTCTTTCATAAACACAGATAGACTGCCTATCGGCAGTCTATCGCTTGTTTACCTGGCGATGACCTACTTTCCCAGGGGCTATGCCCCAAGTATTCTCGGCCCTGGAGGTCTTAACTTCCGTGTTCGATATGGGAACGGGTGGAACCCCTCCGGCATGA
>NZ_NADJ01000029.1 GCF_002196705.1 Desulfosporosinus sp. FKB | reverse complement strand
TCACCTGGATGACCTCCGTTATTTTTGATTGGATTCTGTTGGCCAACAGTCCGTCCTTTCAAAGATTAACGTGAGGTCGTCTTTTTTTCAAAGGTCATTTTTTGTTACTTACAGGAATGCTCCTCGTCTTCTATTTAGAATCCTGATGAGCCCATGTTTAGGATAAAACAAGACAGAATAAGATGGTAGTGAGCAGAAGCATGACTGGATATTACAAATGTCATAATGAAAGTGAGTAGACAAATTTTAAATATCCGACCAAAAATAGGAACAGGGATGAAAGTTGTATTCTTCCATCCCTATTCCGGTTTCACCAGTGATACTTCCTGCTGAAAGGCTAATTAATTCTGCAACATATTGGGCTTTTATCAATTACTCACTAAAACCCCATTTATTTTTATTGTATAGTAACAGTATCATCATCAGCAATTCGAACAATTAAAGTCGTAGCTGAATTAACACTTGATTCAACAAATTCCAGAATATTCCTGCCAAATACAAAATCATAATTTTTCATTGCATGTGGATCAGCTCTTCTAACGAAAGACAGAATACATCATTCGCACAGTTTAGGATTCCCTTTTGCACAAGAGCACGCGCCTCCACCATGATCGCCCGTTTATCTAATTAAATTATTTTTGTTATTTACTATTTAGCAATTTAGCTATATTATAAAATAGTCCTTGGGAATGTTTTAATGGATGGTGAAATCAAATGAATGAGGGCATCTTTAAGGCAATGTCCGACTCAACACGCAGAAAGATTATCGAATTATTGAAGGAAGGACCAAAAACGGCTGGTGAAATTGCAAACCACTTTTCATTTGCCCAGCCGACAATTAGTCGTCATTTGACCGTGCTCAAAAATGCAAATTTGATTGTCGATCAGAAGGACGGAAACTTTATTATTTACAGGCTCAACACAACAATTTTGCAAGAATGGCTTGGATGGATTTTCGAACACTTTGGAGGTGGCGATAGTGATGAAAAAGAATAGGGTAATGCCTTGGTGGGGTTGGCTCGCATGGGTTTTAACAATAATACTTGGAATTGTAGCTTACACTCATCTTCCAGCCCTGGTTGTTGGCAATGCGAGCCGAATGACTCCGCGTTTATTAATAGTTTTGTATGAACCAGCAATCATGCTCGGCATTATTCTCTTATGGCACGTGTTGTGGAGAATTGATCCAAAGAAAAAGAACTACGGATCCTTTTGGTCGACTTATCGATATGTTGGTGGCGTCATTGTCGTGTGTATTAGCTTAGTGTACCTTACGGTGATCGGGCATGCTTTAAAAATCACATCGATACGATTCGCCCCAACTGCAATTGGCATCATGTTCATGCTCATAGCAAATATTTTACCCCGTATTCAACCAAATTGGTGGGTCGGATTCCGCACTCCATGGACTTTATCAAGTACGGAAAGTTGGAATCGCACGCATCGGCTAGGTGGACAATTAGGCATCCCAGTGGGAATTTTTATAATTATCTTGGCCTGGATTTTACCGACCAACTTAGTGATGAGGTTGGCTATTATCATACCGGTATTCCTATGGGTGCTCATTACAGTTGTGGCTTCGTATTTTTACGCTAAAAAAGAGTAGTTGTTCCAACAGAGGGCACAATCTTGGAAGATAACTTTTATATGTTTTAAAGATGCTTATGAAGTAAATTATAAAAAGGATATTTCTGGAACAAAGCAAATTTGGTATTTTGTGACCACAGTAAGATGGTGATTTTACGATATATCCCGTGAAGAGTTGAGCAGCATTTTTGAGCTTACACTGGAGGAAAACTATTATGAATAATACTGTCCTTGAAATTAACGAACTGTGCAAAGATTACCCTGATTTTTCTCTAAGAAACGTCTCATTTTCTCTGCCTATGGGTTCCATCATGGGATTTGTCGGACAAAACGGCGCTGGTAAGACTACCACAATCCGGCTAATCCTTAATATGATTAACCGGGAAAGCGGTGAAATAAAAATATTCGGTCTGGATAATGTGCAGGACGAACAGAAAATCAAGCAGGATATTGCGGTGGTTTTTGATGACACCTATTTTGTAGAGAACTGGAAGGTATCTGAAGTTGAAAAAGCCTTGAAAGGCTTTTATAACAACTGGAGCAGCACATTATTCACTCAATATGTTAAGAGCTTCCATCTGTCCGCCAATAAAAAAGTGAAAGAGCTGTCCAAAGGCATGAAAATGAAACTGATGCTTGCAGTAGCCATGTCTCACGAGGCAAGGCTGCTGATACTTGATGAACCGACGAGCGGGCTTGATCCCGTTGCCCGCGACGAACTGCTTGAAATATTGGGTAACTATATCGCCGACGGACAGAAAAGCATTCTTTTTTCAACCCATATTACCTCTGACCTCGAAAAAATCGCCCATTATATTACGCTGATTGATCATGGAAGTATATTTTATTCCGGAACGAAAGATGATCTGCTGGAAAGCTTTTGTATCGTCAGGGGCGGCCCGCATGACCTGATAGATTCACTGAAAGAAAAAATCATCGGGCTCACTACAAATATCGCAGGATTTGCGGGACTGTTGCCGACTTCCGAGATGAAACATCTGGCTCCTGAAGTCGTTACCGAAAAACCTTCTATAGACGAGATATTAGTATCAATAAGCAAAGGAGGCAGAAACTATGACTAATATTCTCAAATCGATTAAGCTCGATCACGATATAATGAAGTCGCGTTATCCAATCTTCATGATTGGTTACGTGGTCGGAATTTTATTCGCCGTACTGTCAAAAACGCCCATTTTGGCAACTTCGATTGTCATGGTCATGGCGGCCCCCCTTGCCGGTCAGTATTTTTCCATATATGAAAAAAACAATCTCGAAAAATTGTATGGAGTATTGCCGCTCAGGAAATCAGAAATCGTCATAGGCAGATATCTATACGCCCTCTGCATCGTCGTCGGAAATGGTGTTGTCGCGACGATAGTGGCATATATCATATCGTTTTTAACCAGAAGTGGAATGGGTGGCCTTGAAACCCTGAATTTTTTGTCCATAGCCTTCCTTTATTTCTGCCTGACCATCGCGGTGATATTTCCGCTTTACTTTAAATTTCCGTTTTCCAAAGTATATGTCCTTTCCAACTTACCGTTTTATTTGATTTTCATAATTACCCTTGGCGTTGCAAGAAAAACAAACGCTCTGAAACAGACGAGCTCATCGTTCCAATATTTGTCTTCCAACCTTACAATAGCGGCGATCGCGTTGGGCCTGGGGATCGTTCTGTTGGCCATTTCGTGCCTTCTTTCCTCCGCTCTTACCGAGGGAAACCGGACGGCACCTCTACCGGCGAAAGAATCGGGAAGGCGCCTGTTCTTCGCCGACAACCTGCGCACATGGATGGTGATCCTGGTCGTGCTGCAGCATCTGGCCGAAATCTACAACACGTTGTATTTGTTCATGATGCTGAACTCAGCTTACTTCATGGGCCTTTTATTCCTGCTCTCGGGGTATTTCACGCCCGGATCGTTCGAACGCAGAGGACCCGGGGCCTTCGTGAAGGACAGGCTGCTGCGGCTCGGCGTCCCCACGCTCATTTACGTATTCATACTCAGTCCAATTGCGAGAATTGGCACGCATGGTTTTGTGATCAATACAACGGCCAGCCTGTTTGCTTTGGGGCCGATGTGGTTTGCGGTGATGCTGCTCGTTTTCGACCTGGGCTACCTCGCCTGGCGGACAGTTGTGAAGAACAGACCGGAGCGCTCGATACCGGAAAACCACACGATGCTTACCTTCCCCAGAGTTGCTCTCTTCACTCTGGCTCTGGCGGCCGTCAGCTACCTGTTTCGGATCGCCGTCCCGTACGGCATACCCGTGCTCGAATTCCCGTCACTTGGATATCTTCCCCAATACCTGACCTTTTTCCTGATAGGAATGCTGGCCTTACGGCAGGACTGGCTCCGGACGGTCTCCGGTTCGCTCGGCAAGATAGGCTTCGTTTTGGCCGTGCTCGCAACAGTTATACTTTTCCCTGCGGCGGTTTTTATCGGCAAGGGCAGCCCATGGATAGGTCACGGCACCTGGCAGTCGGCAGTCTTCGCACTTTGGGACTCGGTCTTCGCCGTGGGGATGAGTCTCGCGCTCGTCACGTTCTTCCGCCGCTACGTCAACGGCGGGAAGAAATTCGGCCGGTTCCTTTCGCATCATTCATTCACTGTATATGTCATCCACGCTCCCATCCTTGTTTTTCTTGCATTAGCGCTGCGCGGCTTACAGATACAGCTGCTGCTGAAATTCTGCCTGACGGCGCTGGTGTATTTACCCTTCTCCTTCGGTATAGCCTGGATTATACGAAAAATACCGTATGTGAACAAAATCCTGTAAATAGCAAGACGCAAGTGCAAAATGCGCCCATTTTCTGAGAAGAACATTAAGAGTGCTCACAAATTGATAATTAAGGGAACAATCAAAACGATAGAGGAATTCTAAAAGACGAGACACGAAAATGATTTTCACGATTACCCCTTTAATTATTAGCAAACCGACGAAAGGCAGGGAGGCAAATACACTTGTAACTCACTAATAACTCAAAAATTGATACAAATTAACAATGCACCCCCTCAAAGGGGGTGCATTTTTTAAGCAGGTGCATTCTATTCTTCACTTTCTTGATCCGTGTTTACCTGAATTGAAATTATACCGTTTTTCCCTACATAACGTTTAGTGTTCGCAATCAGATTGTCAAATACTTACGACAATATGCGTTCATCTGCAAGAACTCCCCTTTGGTAATGGACGCATAATTTCAAGTCGAATATTGGCAACCGATAGTAATTCATAGGATTTCTTTCACATTAAGTTTAACAGAATACCATCCAACATGCTTTGAGACAGCTTTTATTGCTGATGGGTATATGAAATAGGGGAACTCAGCTTGTGACGCTATATAAGAAAAATACGCCTAAACGTATTTGACAGCATATATTCAATCAAGTATTCTTTCAAAATACATACTGTCACACCATTCTCCATTCTTATAGATATATTTACCAAAACGCCCAACAGACTGGAAATCGTTCTTTATTAATACTATTTGAGATCCTATATTATTAGGTGATGTCCCAGCCTCTATCCTATGAAGCTTATGCTTATTGACTGCTTCATCTAAAACAAGTTTTACAGCGCTTGTTGCATATCCCTTTCCCTGATGTTCCTCGCCTATTCTATAGCCTAGTCCAGCCTTATTAAAACTTCCTCTTTCTATTGATAATAAATTTATTCTGCCAAGAATCATTCCGGTATGATTCTTTATTAAATACATATATACTAATCCTTTCTCTTGTTCCTCAATAGACTCCTTTATTATTCTATTGAAATTATTTAATTCATAATAGTTATCTCCTCTTGGGAAACCTACTCTCTCAAAAAATGCCCTATTTGTAAGCTCAAATGTAAAAAGCTCCTGTGCATCTGACTCTTCAAGAAAATTGATTATAATATCTGGCATAAAAAACCCTCCTTAACATCATAGTATTGTACGAATGCGTCTCAATATAAGAAAAACGCGTCTTAAGTTCTTGAGTTCTTCAATTTCACAGCCAATATAACGGATTCGACTTGCTGAATTTATTATATCTATTTTTTCATTACGTCTTCAGCTATTGAGTACAGTGTTTGTATAGATTTTAACGATGTTTCATCATTATTGTTCCGCCTACCGAGACCAACTCTTTTCCACATCCCGTAGCTATCAGGAAAAGGGAAATCAAAATATTGATACAATTTGCAAACAATGTAGCTCAATATCCTACGAATTTCCTTCGAATGCATTCTCTAGGGCAGACCTTAACTTCGGATACTTGAATTCAAAACCAGCGTTAAGAAGTCTCTTCGGGATAACCCGTTGTCCGTGTAATAACATATCCGCCATTTCTCCTAATGCTATTCTCAATAATAACTCAGACATTGGCAACCAAGACGGTCTATTTAAAACCTCACCCAAGATCTCGCAAAAATCTTTCATTCGCATGGGGTATGGCGTTGTTGCGTTTACAGGACCAGTTAGCTCTTGATGTTCGATTAAATACCTTATCATACTTGTTAAATCCTGAATGTGTATCCAAGAAATCCATTGATTTCCCTTACCCAACGGACCACCCAAGTAAAACCTATAGGGCATTGCCATTCTGCTAAGAGCACCCTCACTTCCTATGACTACACCAATCCGTGGAGTTACAACTCTAGTTAAATCGCTTTGAACCTTGGAAGCCTCATTTTCCCAAGCTCGACAAACTTGAGCTAGGAAGTCTCCCCCTGCTTTTTCGGACTCAATTATCTCAGCATCCTGACAGTCTCCATAATAACCGACGGCTGAAGCGTTAATTAAAACTTTGGGTTGAATGGTACGGTTATTTATAGCTGTAACAATTGCTTCAGTAGTTCTAATTCTACTCTCTAATATTTCCTGCTTGACGGACTTAGACCATCGGCGATTGCCAATTGACTCGCCCGCTAAGTTAATTACTACATCAATTTCAGATAGTTGATTCATAGAAGTTAGAGGGGAATGATTATCCCATTCAATGACCTTAACCCCATTTTCTAAGGTATTTGTGGTTTTGGAGGGATTCCTTGTTACTACGTATACCTGGTATCCATTAGCAAGTAATTCCACTGTCAGGTTTCTTCCAACAAAACCCGTTCCTCCAAAGATTAAAGCCTTCATTTTTCCCACCTCAGCCTCACCTCTATTCGGCTCTTTCCATAAAGAACATAGTATTTTACGCTAACTCTCCGCAAATTTCATATCTTGACAGTGTTATTCTTAGAAAGTAGTTTTGTTACCGTTAGGGCAGTGAATATTATCGATATTTAGGTCATCATTAAGGAAATTGAATACTGTCTTCCATTTATTATACAGTTAAAAATTTTATGCCAATTAGCCTACTTAATTGCAAGAATAATGTGTTATATCCTTTGGTTAGGTAACGACTAATTCTTTTCAACATATGACTTCTATTTTAAATTATTTTTAGTCCCTTCTTGGAGCATCGGTTCATACATCATGATGGCATGATTCTCTGTAATAAACTCATCATCTATTAGGTCGTCTTTGCCGTCAAATACCTTACGGCGTATTATGTTATTCCTAGTATACCCTCCCCACCACTCATGATTAATTTGGTGGTGGCTCTCATAAACTTCATATCTTTTCTCAAAAATTCGGTTACTACGCCATTCTCCATGCAAATGTGTCTTATCCAACCACACAAGCAGTTGGTAATCGTCTAAAGTATTGTTTCTAACTTGCAAGTCCACATAATTGTAAACAATGGTTGCACCGCTTGCGAACGGCTGGGTACGGTTGACATCGGGAAATACATCATGTGTGTGCCGCCATCGCTCTGTCACTGTTAGAGGGCTATGCAAGGTCATCCAATAAATTAGGTTAGATAACTGGCAAAGTCCTCCTCCAATCCCAGCTTGAAATGTACCGTTCGAAAGTACCATTCCTTCTTTATAACCTTTTCGCTTGGTCGGTTTACCCACAAATCGCCACAATGAAAAAGTCTCTCCAGGCTTAAGAATTAAACCGTGTAGTTTGGTGGTTGCCAATTTAAGATTAACTACTTTATTTTCCTGTAGCCACATGTCTACATCCCGAAGTTGACGATAAAGTGGCGTTTGATGTTTTACAATAATGTATCGTAGCGGGGAGGGTGAGCATTTATCCGCATATTTAGTGGTTCTACTCAAATACCAATGTACATAACGTCGAAGGGTAAAAAACAACTTGCCCCAAAACAGCCGAATACTTGAACGCTGACGAGGACGTTCTATCCGTTTGAAATTATTGCTCACAATAAACACTCCAAAACTATTCTATTTGATTTCAAGTCTTATCCAAATTATTGGCTCATATTTTTGAATAACTTAATCTTGTTCTACAATGCGGAACAATTGCCCTCTGATATGTATTAATATTCAATTAATTTATCGCAAATAAGGATCATCCGGCTAGTAAACTGTTACTCAGGTGTAAGGGAATTAGGCTTCGCCATAATATTGTGCAAAATAGCTTGCACCTTTTTTAGTTACTTTAACGTTAATTAAATGGTTTCCTGATACATCAAGAGGTGGTCTCGTCAACGAATAAATTTTTGCGTCTTGCAGTTCTAGAATATTTCTATCTAATTCAGTCTGAAACTGATTCTCAACAATTCCTGTGGTCAAGGCACTAATTGGGTGCTCCGACAGAAACAAATATGTTCTAATTGCCATCTGTGGCGTGGTATGAGCGTGAGATACAACATACCCTATGAAAATACTGCAACCAATAATCATTGAAGTGACCGCAACAACCAGCTTCTTTTTCATTGCATGCTCTCTCCTTAGAACAAGGTTAATTTATAATGCATGAGGTTAAAACCTTCTAGCTTTACATCTATCCGTTCACCCTTATTAAAGTTTTCCTTACTCACATTAAAGCCATAATTATAAGTGCTTCCTCCACCGCCCCAGGAACCGTGAATTGATTGACCATTTTCATTAACGGCCTGAAAATTGGGGTTTGCGTCACTATAAAGCCTATTGCCGAATGAATCAGGTTCTAGCAAGCTTCGAAACGTAAAGACTGTACCTTCACGCTTGTACCAGTTATTATCAAAGGACCAGCTTATCCAATAGTCATCTCCCACATCTTTTATGGGTTCTAAATATACTTCCGAATCATATTTTTTCATTAGAAGTTTGCGGTGTCCTAATTCGCTTTGTTTCTGGTAATCTCCAGGGATAATCGCAAAGGCTAAGATATCATCTGCCTTAGAAGTAGTTGTGTTATAGAAAATGTTTGAAGCAATTCTACTCTCCATAGTTTCAGCTCTTAGATTCATGATTAAAAAGAAACCAAAGAGTATAAGGATTGGAATTATAAACCATCGCTTCATCCTTATTCCTCCCTAATTAGAAGTTTACAAGAGGCTTTATGTGAGCAACTTTAGACATTACAACTATATCCCATATTAACTGCGAATCATGACGAAATAACATACTATTGCTAAAGTTAAATGCCCTCAGATAGAAAACGTCAAAACTATCTAAGGGCATGCGGATTGCAAATATGTTCATTTATTCGTACATCGATATAATGCAAAATATCAATCGTCACAGTGACATAAATAATCTTTAAATTTCACAACTCCTTTTCAAAACACATCACCATAAATTTATCTCCTATTTTCTCATGATAAAAGATAAATCCCCTATTAATCCAGAAATTTAACTCACGGTTATTTCCTTTGATAACGCCGAGGCGTACTTTCTTTAAACCTTCATTCCGCATTAAACACTCATATTTTTTCAGTGCTTCGATAGCGTATCCTTTTCTTTGATGCTGGGCATGTATCATCAGCAAACCTAACCACGGCATGTTATCAGACGGATTCTCCATGAGGTAATCAATTACCCCAACTGGATAATCATCGTAAACAACAAAACGCGTCACTGCACCTAGCCTTTTAGATGATGCATACATCTCTAGGATTCCTGCATCACTAAGTACAGCATAACCTTCAGATAACAAGTTATATTCTTTATTTGAGTTGACTATTTCTTTAAATACCTCAAGACGCTTAGATGTAACTGGTTGGAAATCTAGCAACGGCATCATGTTAATCTCCTAAAAAGATTGAAATTTGTATAGCGAGTGGCAATTCCGCCTGGTTCTATAAGTGTCCGTCCAACACTGATTAGAGCGGACGGATTTATACTACTGGGCTTAAGAATTATGTGAACCAGTGTTTATTTCATTACTTCCATCTTCTTTGGATATTTCATATTTTTTTAAACTTAGTGTAACTTTAAATGAGAAAAAAACTAATATTGCCAAAAAGATGATAAATATTCCTATTTTGATGGCGTTATTTTCAGTGTGTGAAAAACGAAATAAAGTAATACCCAATAAAATTTCCAATAGACCCATGTATATTAGATTATTTCCTGCAAAAGCAGATAGCTTATCCCTATGATATTCTTTTCTCTCATCCAATTGATTTATTAATTCGATTTTTTTTGTCATTTTTATGAATACCCCAATAAGTGCAAAAAAGCAACCTGCAATAATACATAATAAATACATAGTTTTCAAATACATAAATATCACTCTTTCAAAAATATCCTATTGTATTAAACAGCTTAAATATGCTCCTTCCTAAAAAGAACACTTTCCCGTTACTAATTTAGATTAATAAATACATTTCAGTAATTTAGAAACCCAATCCTTTCTGTTAACAACAAAGTCACGTATGGTGAGGACTACAAAATAAGAAGAAACATCTAATTCAACTAATAGACATTCGTCATAAATTAAGCTGATATTCAATTCTTTTTGGGGTTCAATTCCTTTTTGACTTAGCAAACTTGACAATTCTACGTATAATTCTTGACGATATACATCTATTGACCTTTCTACAGAAAATCCCCCTGCTAAACTATCCCACCAAACTTTAAAGGATTTATAAATCTCACTATAATTCTTTAAACTGGTGGAATTATTTAAAAACAAAGTTCGATAGAATAAATCTTTTTCAGCGTAAAAAATCTTAACACCATTACTTTGACGTTCAGATATTCTCCGTGAGACCTCATTCCATAAATCCTTATACTTTACTTGGAAATCTTCCTCAAAAGCTGTTATTGATGGAAAATAAGGAAATTTATATTCTTTTTCACTTCGGCTTTGATTAAGATATATATTTTGTATGTAAATTAAAAAATTCAAAGCATAGGTTGCCTCTGTTCTCATTACCAATGAATTTTGCATTCCATCATACTCCAATTTATTTATTAATTAAAATAAATTCCCTTTTAGCGACGTTACAATTGAGAAATTAATTTCTAGTTACTTTTATTTATCGATAGGTTTTAAGGTTCTTAACTCATTCAGTATCATCGATGTAGAAAACCCTACAATTGAAGAAAGATACAGTATTGAAAAAATTATTGCATAATAATACGAGTATTCCGCATTGCCACTATTAAATAGGCTCGAACTAAGACTCACTATAGGGAAGCCCAATATAAATATCCCTAGACCGATGATTATTGATTTTATCAAAATGCCCCCTCCTTCGTATAAGTACTTCGTTACTCAAACAATTCTTGTGTATAGGAATGGGACGACGGGATTATCAATTAAGAGATAATCCCACTCATTATATGGAGTATCCCTTTCCAATTACATGTGAGTGAAACAAGGCTGGATTTAAATTAGAATTTAATAAATCTAAAGGCTCCGAAACCAATAAGCCTTAGGCGAAGTAAATTCAAATTGAAAAGGATCATGACATCCTGAGTAATATTCGTTGTGATAAGTCATAGCAACTAAAACCTGCAAGGTACTATTCATTAGTATTATGTCGCGGGGATTATGTTTCTCAAAGTATTCAAAGTAAGGGAACCTTGTAAAGATTGCTGGTTCAGTTTGCTTAATTCCTGTTCTTCTATGTAATTCTGAAATCGTTTGTAAAGGCACTCTCTTTAACATGTCACTTATATCCCTTCCATTGAATTCCCTCTCATACTCTAAATCATGAGAATTAGGGCGTGACGATAGTTTTTCGGGACCATTTCCTGCGTAGGTTGCCCTTTTTGCTTCTATTAAAAATTCTATGATATTTTTCTTAATCATTTTAACTCTCCATATTTAACTTTCAATCATAGTTCAATCCTGTATTCAGCGAAAAAAAACAAGTCCTCTATTTATTAAGCCTTCTTGAAAAACATCCTAAAAGCAAAATATATTAACACTAGCCCAACGGTAAAATTTAACGTTGAGATTATGGTAACGGATAAGAACTTTCGTGTAATGCTTCCGATGACCGCGATGACTGTCAAAAAGAATATCGTTGATAACACAGAACCAAAACCGAAAAAGTAAACCTCAGTTCTTGTAAGTTTCTCTTTAGCTATTTTGGTTGAAAATACTCCAGCCCAAAATAGTATCGTTAAAGGGTTTGATGCAGTCAAAATAATTCCTTCAACAAACGAGTTTTCTGTTTTAATCCCGTTGAACAAGCTCACATTGGGCAAAACTTCCCATCCAAATGTCCCAACGACGATATGTAACCCGAAAATCGCAACAATTATTGAACCAAAGAGTTTAAGTATCTGCTTTACCCTTTCCTTATCAATAAATGATGCAATTCCAAATATCGCCAACAATATGTAAAGCGCATCAATTATCGCAACGCCTAAAACAGCTAATTCAGCAGTCAATAATCCCTTATTTCCTCCCAAGGTGAATATGAAGACACATACTGGTCCTATTGCTAACTGCAACATCATCCCCAGCTTAAATCCTTTTGTAATCACAGAATAGCCTCCAAAATAAGAAATGCTGATTTATCCAATATGCTTTATACCCCTAGATTTTACATTCACGGACCACTATTAGCCTAAGAAACATACCAGCCTTTATCCGACTTCTTTATATCGAAAAAGTATGTATTTACTCCATTGACCCTGCCATCATTACTAGTTTTGTTACCGTTAGGGCAATAAAATAGAAGATTAAATAGAAGGGAATATAACTAAAGGCAGTATAATTGTATAAGCTTGAAAATAGCCCCAAAAATACCATAGTTGTTATTATGGCATTAACCCATACTCTCATTCTCAACTTAAAGGTTAATATCCCTGCGAAAATCGAAACCACAGGATAAATTATGAACAATAGCATGAGTATAATCCCTTCTCCTCCATAGTAAGGGAGGCTAAAGGCATAGTAACTGGGAGATACAATGACCAAGGTTTCAGCGAATAGTAGCAATATTTCTTTAAGAAAAATGGCGGGTATTTCGTTCTTCATTTAAGACCTCCCAGGATTATCCTTAATTTTCCGCAGGTTTCAATTATTCAACCGTTGCTCAAGTATAATAGCTCTTGGATGAAATTCAAACCTTCTATAGAAGTTTAGTACTTGTTCGTTTCCCACTGCGACATTTAACCTTTTCTTTGGTATGGAGTTTTGCTCCAACCAATTAAGTGCCCTTTCCAAAAGGACAGTCCCCAAACCCATTTTTCTATATGCTTCGTCCACGAATAATGACTCGATTTCCCCAATATCATTGTCAATCGTTGTAACGCAATAACCGATAGGTTCCTCTGGCTCTCGCAGAACTGCAATGTCAATTCTTAATTGTCCTGTTTCTGTCCGACTTAGCCAAGATGCCTTTCTTTGGTCAAAAGTCATCAATGCCATACTGTCCCGAAAATGGGTGGAAATTGTATAATGATGGATATTGAGTTTCTTCCAAAGTAAACCAACCTTATCTAGAAGTTCCGCACTTCCTTCAACGAAATGAACATCCTCCAAATTTTCCGCCCCCCTAACAACTTATATGGCTTAAGCCATATGTCGACTCAAAGAATTATTTTCTCGCAACAGAGAAACTCCCCTTTTCTAAAATTAACCTTCCCTGATACTCTGTACCCCTGTTTCTTGTAAAAATTTACTGCCCTAGTGTTTTCACTAAAGACATCCAGGCGAATTGCTGTATATCCATTTTCTTTAGCTAATTTCTCTACAAACTCGATTAAACTTCTGGCTATCCCTTTTCCTTCATAGTTTGGATGTACCATGAGTCTATGAACAATTACAATCTTTCCTTGCTCATATAGCCATTCGACAACCTTGTATTCTGGTTCTTGGTCATTATTCAGAACGATGCAACCCATAATTTCCTCTGATTCTTCATGCACAGCAATATAAAGAGAATGGTTGTTTATATCTTCTTGAAATATTTCCTTACTGGGATAAATGTCATCCCATTGGTTAATGTCTTTACGTTTCATGTTTTGTGAACAATTCCTACACAATCTTAGGATTTCATCGAGATGTTGTTCTGAAGCTCTGGTAATTTTCAATGTGTTAACTCCCCCTGATTGTATCTGAGCAGGATTAATGATTAGCTCTGGACTTTAAATCTGAACCCATGTATGCCCACCATCAATGGTCTTCCATAAGCCTCCATCAATAATTGACCATCCTAATTTTTCTGAAGTAAAATCCAATTGCTGAAGCTTGGCAAGCAATACATCTCTAACACCCACATGAGCTATCGCAAAATAATTACGAGCATTTGAGTAATGTAAAGTTGCTTTGTCTTAAAAGCTGACTACAACCCATTAAACCAACTGAAACCATCATTAACACCATGAAAGACAAAAGTCTCATTCTCATTGGTAATACCTTTAATTTCAGAAATTTTCAATATTTTAAATTGGGAGTTATCTCAACAAATATATAGCTGACATAAAATTGAATGCCGAGCCTACGTTATGTATATCAATTCATAACTTCAATGTTCTTCTTTCTTAAAAGCTTAACAGCAATACAAATACACACGATAATTGAAATCCCGTATGGAATATTTATTGAATCCAGTAAGAAACCGTTAGCAATATGCAAGGCGATTAAAGCTAAAAAATACACAGATAGCAGTAGATTAGCTCCCCCTGTAATAACTGCTTTATACTTTGGAATACAGTAAAATAGGCTGGCATTAACACAAATGACACTTGCT
Organism: Desulfosporosinus sp. FKB; assembly: GCF_002196705.1. Lineage (GTDB taxonomy): Bacteria > Bacillota > Desulfitobacteriia > Desulfitobacteriales > Desulfitobacteriaceae > Desulfosporosinus. Next base: position 72,347 of record NZ_NADJ01000029.1, on the reverse strand, counting down.
ATTAACACTATCATCCATATTGTTGCATTGTAAGACCACCCAAGAACATTGTGAATAGTATAACTTAGTATAAATTGAATAATTAAGGTTAATAACATTGCTACTGGAACGGCTATAACCCACCTCAGCCAATTTGGCAACCTTGCAAATAACCAATTATTGCTCTTCATTTCTAACACCCTCAAACTAAGAGGCAGGAGAATCATGCTCCTTCTCTTTCCTTCTCTCCCCTAACAAATAAGAATCAAATCCTAAATAAGTAGTAAGTTGATTCGTTATGATTCTAGATAAAGCAAAGTGCTTGCTACTCAATCCTATTTTCTGTGTGAAAATGTCGATTATCAATCGATAAACTGGTAATTTACATATGTTTTAGGAGTTCCGTAAGAATTGCCGACTTCTCTAGTTTCTACTTTATATATCATGGTTTCAACTTGTGCTTTAGTGTACTCACCACTTGGAGTATTAATGAAATATCCAGTATCACTGGCATATCCAAACAAATATGCAACTGGCTTATTGCCTTTGACAAATATAATGTTATTAACTCCTCCGTTTAAGCCCTGTTCCAATTTTGAGTATTTGAAGCCAATTTGTCTTTCCATTTCATCCAGTGATTGATAAGGTGGAAAAACATACATTTTATCATAATCAATAGTAACTAAATCCTTTACATTTCCATTCACATAATAATTATCTTGAGATAAAGTCCGTTCTAAATTCCTGGTATTCTTACTTGCCAAGGAATTATAATCGACAATTTTTATGGATATTACGACAACTACAACAATGGCAATAACTAAACCAATCCATCTCATAACCTTTTTCATATTTATCCCAACCTAATTTTGGAATACAATGTCTTAAAGCCAAGTGCTTAATACTCCATCTTTTGACATTTGCCACGACGTGGAGTTAAAGATGCCATAAACTTCCTTCATCTAGAGTTCAACAAATTCCCAAATATTCCTTCCATAAATGTTAACCGAAAATATAAGCCAGAATGTCAAAAAACGTTCTGGCTTATTAATCGCATAAATTTAAATACCATATGTAGTTTGCTAAACGCATTTTTAACACTACATATGGTATCGTTTTTGCGAATGGTATTGTTTTTACAAAATTGTAATTTTGACATGGAACTTGAGCGAAATATTAAACAGATACTCGACATGCACTAGTGTGCTTCTGAAATTTCAGGGACCTTTCAATATCAATGATTGCCCTTTAATGATAAAGGAATTTTCAAGTCATGACGCCCTAGTTGCAGCTATCTGGCCGTATGCGTTTACAACGATTGGTCACATTGACTTAATACTACTTGTATTAGTTTTTATTGGCGCTTCGGGTACCGGTAACTATTAAGAAATTTTTTCTCATAAAAGCCCCACTCATTTTAGCACCACCCAAATCAGGACAATCGTCAAAATCAGCGTCCAAATATCGTTAAAAAGCAAGCCGACAAACATACTTTTGTTCCGTTTTTGCATTTTTTCAAGTGCATCTTTTTTTGTTCAAGGACAAGTTTTGTGAGTTCTTCGTTGTTCATTTTTTCTCCTTTTATTCAAATAATTCGTCGATGACCGTGTCGATAATGTAATCGACTGATGTTGTCAAATCACCTGGAATAAACTCTGTACTTCTCGCCATTGCAAGTAGAATATTAAATATTTGCGTGATTTCTTCCAGACTTTTTGGCGATTTAAGCTGGTATTCCTCAATAAATTTTGTAATCAATGAAAAGCTCATTTGATAATCTTTCGCCACAAAATCCTCAGGCAACTTTCGGATGATAATCGGCCAATCCCTGCGTAGGACTCCTCCACTCTGGAAGAGCCCTTTTATCTATAAGCTGTGATATCCATAAGCAGTATAATCTCTTAATCTATGAGTAATTTCTATTATGTATTCCGGTAACTATAAACTTTTTCAAACTAGTTATTGCTTAAATTAATCCTTGATCGTAGTAATGGGCCTGCTTTGAAGCAGGTAAAACTCCCCTAAGCCATAGCACCACTCGATATCTTGTGGTACTCCATTGAAATGTTTTTCTATCCGGAGACATAGACATGCCAACTCCCGAACCTGTTGGGAAGTTAAACACCCTCTGGCGGAGCGTTGTGTACGCAAGAGGAATGGCGACTGTCCCTTCTTCGGAGCAGAAGTAAACTTAAGAATTGCACCATCGGGACGTCTGGCGATCCATTGATCAGGAACTATTTCACCTTGAACCAAAGTTTCCCCGATACCGTGTATTGCATTTATCATCAGTTCACTTAAGTTATTTGTAAGAGGATTAACCGTAAATACCACTCCAGAGACCAGATGCGGGGCCATTTCCTGAATGACCACAGCAAGAGCGGCTTCACTCTCTCCGAATCCTTGTAATGAGCGATAATGCACTGCTCGGAGAGACCAAAGTGAAGCCCAGCATTTTTTTATAGCCTCGATAAGGGCTATTTCCCCTTGGATATTAAGATATGTTTCCTGTTGACCGGCAAAACTGGCACCGGGTAAATCTTCAGACGTAGCCGAGGAACGAACTGCAACTGTCGGGCAACTCATTCTTCTATAAGTCTCAAGAACTTCCAGCGTTACTTCCGCAGGCAAGGAAACATTTTCTATTTCCATCTGAATTTTAGAAGTTACAGCTTCTAAAGCAGGTAAGTCTTGGACGTTAATTTTCGGCAAACGAATCTTTGGTATGCAATGCCGGTAAGCTTCAACGGTTAAAACGAAACCTTGGGGTACTTTCATTCCGGCCAATACTAATTCACCTAGATTAGCCCCTTTCCCACCGGCTAAGGATAGGTCTTCTCTTTTTAATTCTTGAAGTAACCGTACATATTTCATTGTCTTATTCTCCATTTAGCTATTTCACTTAAAATCTTCTCAATCTAAGACTTGAAGCCTTCCAGCGGTTCCGTCCACACGTACACGTTGCCCATTATGCAATATTTTTGTTGCCTTAATAGTTCCAACTATCGAAGGAAGTCGATACTCTCGAGAAACAATTGCTGCGTGGGACAATGCCCCACCTGAATCAGTGACTAACGCCGCCAACTTCGGAAATAGTACTGTCCAAGTGGGAGTAGTAAAAGGACAGACTAAGACCTCTCCTTCTTGAACCAAGCTAAACTCCTCAGCCGTATGTATAATTCGCACCGATCCTTCGGCAACTCCCGGAGAACCTGGGATACCAGACAACTCTCCCTCCGGAGATAGCTCCAGCGAAGCTCCCTGCTGCGCTTCTAGAAGGGAATATTGTTTCACAAAGATCTTCATTCCTTCCGCTGCAATTGGTGGAAATACATGGAAAGGAGGGGCAATGGGCATTTTTCCAATAGTCTGTGGAGGCACTAATGAGAAATTTTTGCTATGTTCAGCCTTCCTCTCAGCCACCAACCCTTTTAAGCTGGCAAGGTTGTAATTTGTTCTAAGGGCGGAGATTAATTCTTCCCGATAGAGAAAGAATATATCATCTGGACTATCGAGAATATTCTCCTGAACAAATCTTCGTCCTGCCTCAATTGCAGCATAACGGGTAAGGCTAAGAGGAACAGTCAATAAAATGTAGTCATGGATTTCACTTAAGGGTTGAGCCTCTTCTGCTAATTCCAGCCAAGCGTCAAAATCCTCCCGCTCCTTGCCCTTTAAAGTACTGCTAAGTTCCTTGATCCGCTGTTGCCGGTACGCTTGAAATTCGGAATCTTCGGTTATAGAGTTATCTGAGTACAGTAACCCCTTGATAATCCCAACCACGATCTCCGGCATTTCTCTCCACGTGGGTGTGAATTCAAAACTATCTGCCGGCCGATCGCCTTCACTTTCTAAGAATTGATCGAGTTCTTTTTGAAACCAAGTATGAGATAGCCCCTGAAGCGCTTTTTCACTAGGTAAAGACAATATCTCGCTGACCGTCTGGTCTGCGGCAGCACGCCGGGCTAAGGTTAAGAGGCGGTTCATCGTATTAAGTACTGCAGGATCATTAATTTGTACCAATTCGAAGGCTTCATATTCTGTCAGGTTGAAAAGTTTTTCGCATATTTCCAGCCATCGCCCGCGTATGTACATACCCAGCATGACAATTTTACAATGTGGATTCCAAGCCCAGCATAAAAAGTCATATAATTGCTCCAGGTGATTGGCCAGTTCTTCCATACTTGCGTTGGCGCGATTAAAGTCGCGGATCGGTTCAAGACGCCTCTGAGCTTCTGGCTCCCATGCTTCTCTCCAATCATTGACGTGCTTTTCAAACCCTTTTTCCCTAATAAACCGTCCAAAACCCAAGACCCGGCTGCGAAGTAGCGGGTTAATCCGCCACAAATGAAAGAGAAGCGGAAACCGTTCCATAATCGGCGGAGCATCTCCCCCAATAGACTCAATTCGGTGAAAGACATATCCGTGGAGAACAAGATAGGCATATTTTAGAGAAGGCATAGACCATTCCTCATAAGCGTGAGCTGATCCAACTTCGATAGGAATCAGTCCATAAGAGACAAAAAGTGGGTGTACCGGTCTCGGCCAATGAATATTATCCCGCATCCAGAATCCCTTAGCATCCCAATGTGACATTACTTTTCTACCTCCTTCAATTATCAGTTATATTTCTACTGTTTATCAAGGCACCTGATAAGTGGGTATTTACTGAAGATAGAATAGCGGATAAGAGGTCGTCTTGCTGACCATAATGGTACCATCTCACCATATGAACCATATATAACCCATCAATATCGTGGGCTAGATCCTGGGCAGGCCTTTCTCTCGTTACAACACCGGCACTCTGACCACGTGCGAAGACTTCTGTTATCATTCTCCGGAAGAACGGCCCTTGGGGATTTTCTGGCGTTTGTCCGCGCTTCATCTTTTCCAGCAGGGTGATCAGAACAAGATCCGGTCTTTTCATAGTCCACTCAACGGCACTAGCAATGAGAGCCTTAATTTGATTATCGGTTCCTGGAGTGGTTGCAAAAAAATCTTCAATTTGCTCTGTCGTTAGTTCTTCTGTCCCATAGAATATCTCCAGAGCTAAATCTTCTTTAGACTGAAAATAATTATAAAATGTTCCCCTTGCTACCCCGGCTGCGCCAGTAATCTCTTCAATTGTAGTTTCCATAAACGTTTTAGTTCTAAAAAGTTCTTCACCTGCTCTTACGAGTGCCAATTTAACTTCGGCCTTTTGTTTATCTCTTAGTTTCATTACAATTTCACCTCGATTTAAGAAGTAATTAACTTGCTGAAATTATGTATTCATTCATTTCTTATACACTGTACATTAAATGATTTAGTTCATTATATTTGCATAATATCCTACTGTCAAGAATGCTCCTTTCTCTATTGAGACAAAAAAATAATCACGACATAATAATCGTGATCAATAGGAGATTCTTTGGCTACTGCCTCTCCCATCTGAATTGATAAGAAAGGCCTCCAGTTGCTCCCGCTTTATACGGCGGGCTTGCCGTTGTTGTTCAATTTTTTTCAAGCTAACTATCGAGTCAACAGGATTTTATATATTTGATTTGGCAAACAATCCTTTATAAACACTTGATATATTGACATACTAACATTATTGTCATGTAGAATAACCACACTTTTGGAGGACAAAATGATAATCACCGACAAAAAACCTAACAAACTCATCAACGAAAAAAGCCCATATCTCTTGCAGCATGCCTATAATCCCGTAGATTGGTATCCTTGGAATAACGAAGACTTCGAAGTGGCCAAAAGAGATAACAAGCCTATTTTTCTAAGTATAGGATATTCAACCTGTCACTGGTGGCACTCCAGTTACTATAACCAAATTTCTTTACTTTTTTAATACAATTAATCTCCAATAACGTAAATACCCTCTCTTTTCCGATTTCACAACAAATGGAAGGATAAGTTCGTTATATAGGTCTTTAGCAAAGTTAAGCTGCGACACGTTCTCATATAGCTTATAACGTCCGATATAAAAGGTTAACAAAGTACCAGCATTCAAAAGAACGCTGGTACTATTACAGTAAGGGAACTTCTCAAACTTTACGCTATTATTAAAGAAATTTTATAAATTATTGTAGTCTTTTATCTTATCTAAATCCTTGCCGCATTTGATACACTTATGGGTATACCAAGAAAAGTCTGTTTGACATTCTGGGCATTTCCAAACCTGATCTTGTTCTTTAAGCCACTTTTCAATTCCAATATTTTTAATAGTCATTAGATTTTTAGGTATGATTTGTAAATGTGGCAAGTTGTGTTTAGTCGAGAAATCTTGTAGTAATTCATTTTGCATATTACATGGATAATCTATACAATTGATGCAATGATCTACTTTCTTTTTAATGGCACAACTTCTAATTGTGCACTTACGGCAGTTTACAAATATTGTATCAGTCTTGCAGCCATGACACTTTATCTGTGAAGGTTCAAGATTAATATTAGGGGCAATCTTGTCCTCATAACCATGCTTATAAGCCATCAGAACATCACATGCACCGCAATAAAGTCCACAATACGAGTCATAATTATAATTACTCATAGTATTCCTCCTTGACAATTTGGCCAACTATTCAGAGAAGTCAAAGCTCATAATCTTCAAGTTTCATCCCGTTTACTTCTTAACAGGAACCCAAACCTCACATCTGTAATTTGAAGAGATTTTATCACCCTCAGGATAAACCTCAAGTGCTGGTGCGCAACAATTATGCTGATATCCTGTAGCTGGGAACCACTCTGAATATATCCTTCGGATAGTATCTTGCATAGCTCCAGGCAGTGAGCCAACTGATTCAAATACAGCCCAGGTTGCAGTCGGGATAGTTGCCGAAACATATCCTTTCGGAAGGGAGTCTTTGATTTCCTCTACTCCTACTAGATAGTTAAATTCATCTTTGCCAAAATCCTTACATATACCTAGGACACCAAGCTTGCCAGCCTTTGAGCTGATCCACTGGTATGAACCATCTTTTTGGCAATCGTCCCAGAATTTAGGTACCTGTATAAAGTGTTCTCCGTCTACCATAGTTATCCTTCTTTGTTTGCCTACAACTGTAAAGCTACCTTTATTAACAATCTTATAATTCATATCTTTATCTCCTTTTATGGAGATGTGAAAGGAGAGTTTTGGATATGCCTTGAGATTTGCTCCCGGCTCGCGCGCAGCCGAAGGGCTTATGCCATGCATTTTTCCAAAAGCTTTTGTGAAGGCTTCAGGCGTTTCATAGGCATACCTATATGCTACTTCGATGATCTTTTTACCGGATAAAATATCCTGCGCAGCAAGTGTAAGCCTTCTTCGGCGTATATATTCAGCTACAGTAACACCGGTTATCATATGGTACATACGCTGAAAATGAAACGTGGATGATGAGGCAATATTCGCTACCTTCTCAATATCCAACTTTTCAGTAATGTTAGCCTCTAGATATTCTACTGCCCTGTTCATTGCATCAAGCCAATCCATAAAGCCCCTCCTCTTTCTATATTAAATGTTTCCTCCCTATTTTTCCTGTCTTTAAATGCGTCCTGATGACAGGTTTGAATTATATGGTTTTATTTGATTTTTTGCCTCAAAGTCGATTTCTCACTCGCCCCAGTTTTTATGGATTCATATTCTTCATTGGATATTACGATTCATATTCGAATTTTATAAATGCACCTCATTTACATAAGTTCTCACTATAATTCTCGCCACTAACGAGGACTCTTGCTTGTTTAGGTGTTCTAACCAGCAAAATATAATATAATATAATTTAACCTTAAATAATAAAGCGGATAGTCTATGACTGAAATGGAAATTATGAAACATAAGAGTTAAATTGTTGACCCCTTAACTAAATTATAACATTGATTAAAAAGGTGGTGATTGCCCATGACAACAAATAATCAAATACCCAATAGATTAGCTAACGAAAAGTCACCCTACTTACTCCAACACGCTAATAATCCTGTGAATTGGTATCCTTGGAGTGAAGAAGCTTTTCAAATAGCAAAAACAGAGAATAAACCTGTTTTCTTATCTATTGGGTATTCGTAGTGTAGTTTACCGACCTGTCACTGGTGTCACGTCATGGAACGTGAATCCTTCGAAGACCAAGAGGTCGCAGACCTCTTAAATCGTTATTTTGTCTCAATTAAAGTTGACCGCGAGGAGCGTCCGGATATCGACCATATCTACATGTCTTTCTGTCAGGCCTTAACAGGTTCAGGCGGATGGCCTCTAACAATCATGATGATACCTGAGAAAAAGCCTTTCTTCGCAGGGACATATTTCCCCAAAAATGCACATTATGGCCGCCAAGGACTAATGGAACTTCTGGAACAAGTCGGTGTCCTTTGGAAAGACAAAGAATCACATGTCCGAGAGACAAGCGAACAGATTGTATCAGCCGTTCAATCTCAGCAAGCTGTCCCAACAAAGGCCGTATTCCAGCCTTCTACAACTGAGGGAATCCAGTCCTGGGGAAAAGACGTTATTGAAAAAGCTTATCAAACGTTATCCCGAAGTTTTGATTCTCGTTATGGTGGTTTTGGTCAAGCTCCAAAATTCCCCTCCCCTCACACACTGACCTTCCTCTTACGTTATGCCCAAGACCAACCTCAGAGCAATGCCCTTGCTATGGTACGCAAAACTTTAGACGGAATGGCCTGGGGAGGAATTTATGATCATATTGGTTTCGGTTTTGCCCGGTATAGCACCGATGAGAAATGGCTGGTTCCTCATTTCGAAAAAATGCTCTATGACAACGCACTGCTTGCTTTAGCCTACCTGGAAGCTTATCAAGTTAGTCATCAGCCCAAAGATGCGCAAATAGCCAGAAGCGTTTTTACCTATGTGCTTCGTGATATGACCTCTCCTGAGGGAGGATTTTATTCAGCAGAAGATGCTGATGCCGAAGGAATTGAGGGAAAATTCCATGTTTGGACGCCTGAAGAAGTAGAAAACGTGCTCGGTCAAGATGCGGGTTCAAGATATTGTGAGGTCTATAACATAACTTCAAAAGGAAATTTCGAAGGAAAAAATATACCCAATTTACTTCAGGGAGTTTTAGGAAAGAGTTTAATTGACAATCCTGATTTGATTCCTGAAGAGCTGGAATCTCTTGAAACATCTCGCCGTGCTTTGTTTGACGCCCGTGAGCAACGAGTTCATCCTCACAAAGATGATAAGATTCTAACAGCCTGGAATGGTCTGATGATCACAGCCTTAGCCAAGGGCGCGCAAGTATTAGGCAACCCAGAATTTTTGAAGGCTGCAGAAACAGCTGTCAACTTTATCCTTACTAACCTCCGACGCAGTGATGGTCGGCTTTTAGCTCGATTCAGGAAAGGAGATTCAGCCTATTTAGGCTATTTAGATGACTATGCCTTTTTAATCGAGGGACTCTTGGAGCTCTATTCTGCCTGCGGAAAGTCCCATTATCTTGAAACTGCCCTTGAACTTCAAGATCAGCTTGAACGACTCTTTTTTGACAACAACGATGGGGGATATTTTTTGACTGGTTTAGATGCCGAAGAGCTTCTTATCCGCCCTAAGGAAAGTTATGACGGAGCTCTTCCGTCCGGTAATTCACTGACAGCGCAAAATCTAATTCGATTCGCACGCCTTACCGGTGAAGAACGGTGGAATAAAAAAGCAGAGCAGCTTTTCTTCTGCTTCCGTCCGCTGCTTGAAGAACATCCCTCAGGCTACACGTCATTTTTGCAAGCCCTGCAATTTGCTCTGCAGCCAAGCCAGGAACTGATTCTTGCCGGATCCCTGAACTCTCCCCAACTTTCAGAGATGCGTAAAACCTTTTTCTCAGACTTCCGTCCCTTCGCATCGGTTCTTTATCATGAAGGAAGCCTTGACTCTTTTATTCCTTGGCTCAAGGATTACCCGATAGAGACGGGCCAAACAACCGCCTATCTCTGTCAGAACTTCACCTGTCAAAGTCCGGTTCATGGAATTGAAGAATTCAAAACTCTTCTCACTTCTTAACTTGTTATTTGTTGATATCTGAAATCACTTTAACCCCCAATCTTATAAAGGAAGCAGGGAAAAAAGGGCTGCAACAAGTTTACTAATCTACTTGTTGCAGCCCTTAATTCGTTGAGCATATTCCCTTAAATATAAATGTAATAGTGATCTTAGTTAGATTCAATTCAGAACTCAAAGCGGAACTTAACGATTATCAACTGCCATAATCATGATCGACGGACAATCGGCTAAATTATAATCAATAGGTTCGGAGAGTTCTTCTTCCCCTTGATAGAAAACTCTTACATAAGGACGATTAGGAAATAACAAGTTTTGTTTAACAACATTTCCCCTTTGTCCATTACTTAACAAAATACCCGAACCGGAAGGGTAAACAGCAATATGTTTCTTGAACAACTCTAACATTTTAGGGTCAAAATGAGAATTTGCTTGAGCAATAATATACTCATACGCCGCGTTAGGCTCTACAGCCTTACGATAGACCCTGCGGCTGGTTAATGCTTCATAAACATCAGCAACCGCGGCCATCCTGCCGTATTCATGGATTTCAGTACCCTTCAATCCCCGAGGATAACCGGAACCATTCCACTTTTCCTGATGTTGAAAAGCAATATGTGCAGAAAGCAAACTAAAATCATTATTTTTACGTAACATATCAAAGCCGTTTATTGTATGTTTCTTAATTTCCATAAATTCTTCATCTGTAAGGGGCGTTTTCTTATTAAGGATACATTCGGGTATCATAATTTTTCCGATATCATGCATCAGGACACCCATACCAAATTCAAGCAAGCGTTGTTCATTATAACCGGAACCAATTCCCAGAACGAGGGCAATAATTGTTGTATTAATGGAATGGTGGAAGGTATAGTTGTCATATCCTTGGATATCCGTCAAATTGCCCAAAATATCTTTGCTCGACAAAAGATCATTAATCATTTCTTTAATCGTCAAACGAACTCCGGAAACAGGTAATGACTTTTCAGAATTGCTCTCAATGTATTTGCTGATATCTTGAATTGTCTTATAAGCAACTTCACGGGTTTTCTCAGAAATAGTCGCAAATAATTCTACATCGTCAAGGCGGTCGTCTTCAATAAACAGAACATCGTAACCCATAGCAATTAAGCGTTCAATATATAATGCCGTCACACGAATCCCGGACTGTAACAAAATCTTGCCGGACGAGTTAATCACGGGACGTGCCAGGACAGATCCTTCTTTGACGAAATGTGTATTCACCAAGCGCATTAATCTACTCACCCTATCCAAATTTAGTGTGATATCACCCCTGAATTTTTTAGTTCGTCAAAATATGCGAAATAACCTCTTTTGTTGATAAATCTAAATATAATTTTCCCATTAGTCCTATTACTTTCTGGGAAATTCAGTATAGACATAAATGAAATTTAAACTAAACCTGTTACCAGAACAATGGTAATCGCAATGGGGACTACGAACCTCACTAAAAACATGTAGACATTAAACAAGCCTTCATTAGCTAATTGGCCTTCATTGGTCATCTCTCGTTTGACACTAGCAAAGCTCCATTGCCAACCGACAAACAAGGCAATAAAGATTCCTCCCAGGGGAAGAAGCACATTTGAAGTCGCAAAATCAAAGAAATCAAAAAATGTCTTACCAAACAACAAAACATGTGATAACAAGCTATTTGACAAAGTGGCCGTTGAGCCAAGCAGCCCAATCCCAATAATTGTTAATAGCGTTGCTTTGCGGCGAGACCATTGATACTCTTCCGTCAAATAGGCTATAGGAACTTCTAATAGAGACAACATTGCACCGGTTGCGGCAAAAGCAGTTAATAAAAAGAATAAGACCATAAAGATTCTGCCTAAAGGCATGGAATTAAAGACAGTCGGAATAATGATAAATAATAACCTGGGACCAGCATCCGGTTTAAAGCCAAAGGCAAATACTGCCGGAAAAATAGCAATTCCAGCCATTAAGGAAACTAAGGTATCGGAAAGAGCAACTTTAACTGCCATCTTTGGCAAGTCTTCCCGATTATCAACATAACTGCCATAAGTAATCATAGCTCCCATGCCAACACTCAGCTTAAAGAATGCTAATCCTAAAGCTGCCAATATGGCACTGACTGTAATTTTGGAAAAGTCCGGTTTGAACAAGAAGGATAATCCGGCAGAAGCTCCCGGCAAGGTTAAGGATCTGATATCGATAATAATGAGCAGGATAAAAAGCATAGGCATCAAAAATTTCGTTACTCTTTCAATACCTTTTGTAACTCCTGCCATAATAATAATTCCAATCACTATGAGAACAACTACTTGCCAAAATAAGGGCTCGCTGACTCCTGAAACCAAAGAGTTAAAGACTTGAGTTGTTTCCTGTGGTTTATTCGTCAAAAGTGCACCACTGGCAGATTTAAAAATATACGCATAAACCCAGCCCGACACCGTTGTATAGAAAGCCATAATCAAGAAAGCGCTGACTACCCCGGCTCCGCCAACTAAAAACCAGGGCCGTCTTGGCTCAAGTTTCTTAAAAGCAGCGACGGCATTGGATTTTGTAGCCCGTCCAATGAGATGCTCTGATAACATTACAGGCAAGCCGACCAGTGCTAAGCACAGGAGATATACGAGAATAAAGGCAGCTCCCCCATTCGCTCCGGTTACATAGGGGAACTTCCATATATTCCCCAAACCAACGGCTGAGCCTAATACAGCTGCAATGACACCAATACTACTTGAAAAACCCTCTCTTTTAACATGCGACTCTTGTTTCAAAAATTCACCCTCCATTCTTTGGTCAAAATTCGTCTATTCGACATATTATTCTCAGAATCCTTCAATTCTACAACATGCTATTGGGATATTGATACATCCGAAAAAAAATTATGCTCACTCGGGATATTTTTGGTCCTAGAACCAAAACCATCTCGGTAAGCATAGACCGCTGTTTTTTCCAGTGTTGCCGCATTAATTGGTGTCGCTCAAACCAAAAGGCTGGTTAATTGAAATTTAGCTGCATCGACCAATCCCAAATCTGTCAGTTTTAATTCAGGTATTACCGGAAGAGACAAAAAAGCCAGGGTCATAAAGGGATCAATGGTTTCAAAAACGCCTAAACTATGGGCTTGTTCATGAATTTCGCTTAAAGTCCGAGCAATAGAATAGGCGTCTTGATCAGACATTAATCCGGCGATCGGCAGCGGAAGTTTGCCAATCACTTGCTCGCCCTCTATCAGACAAAGGCCGCCCCCCATCTCAACGCAGGTTTCAATAGCCAGGTTCATTTCTTCATCACTCATTCCCACGACGACGAGATTATGTGAATCATGGGCAACTGTGGAAGCGATAGCTCCTTTGGTCAGGCCTAACCCCTCTACAAAGCCGATGCCCACATTCCCCGTCTTATGATGACGCTCCAGAACGGCGATTTTGGCTATCTTTTGAGCAGGGTCGGCAGAGATACAATGATTAATTATCGGCAATTCTCGCACAAGTTCTGAAGTTATGAGCGAATGCCCCTGAACTCCAATGACACGTACTCTTGCAGAATGTAATCCTTTAGAATCAATTTTCACATTAAGTTGATCGAGAGACCTATTGCCCAGATGAACACTCCCCGTCAAGCCTTTGATGCTGGATTTTGCCAAGCGAGGGCGCTCACCTCTGCGACTTTGACGTTTTCCCCGCCAATATACTTCTTCGATCTCAAACCGATTAAGGTCTTTTAAAATCACAAAATCAGCCTGAAATCCCGGTGCCACTGCTCCCAGCCTTGAAAGCCCTATGGCCCGAGCAGTATTAATAGTAGCCATCTGGATTACCCGAACAGGATTTACTCCCTCTTGAATCGCCAAGCGGACTAAATGATCAATTGAACCTTCTTGAATTAAATCCCTGGGATGCCGATCATCGGTTACTAACAAGCATTGGCCTGAGTTCTCCGGCGTCACAGCGGGCAAAAGATCGCGGAGATTTTTAGCGGCGCTCCCTTCTCTCAGCATCACATAAAACCCTCGGCGCAGCCGTTCTCTGGCCTCTTCAACGGTAGAACACTCATGTTCCGTATGAATTCCTGCTCGATAATAGGCATTAAGATCCTGGGGAGATATTCCGGGTGCATGACCATCTTTAAACCTCAGGGGAAGTTCCAATTTTGCCACCATCTCTTCTTTGGCTGCCAAAACTCCCGGATAATCCATGACTTCTCCAAGTCCGATTACTCTTGGATGATCTAAAAACTCCTTGAGATCAGCCGCCCTAAGGCGGGCCCCGGATGTTTCTAATTCTGTTGCCGGAACACAGGAAGGAAGAGCTACAAAAGCATTGAAGGGCAAATCTTCAATACTATCCAAGATATAGCGAATTCCTTGAACACCTAAGACATTGGCGATTTCATGGGGGTCAACAACAGCGGTCGTTACACCGTGGGTAAGAAGAAGAGAGCAAAATTCTTCAGGGCAAAGATGTGAGCTTTCTATATGGACATGTCCATCAATAAGACCAGGAACGACGTAATCACCGCCTAAATCCAGGACTCTTTCCGCATCCTCATAAGTTCCAATGCCAACAAACATTCCCTCATGGATACCGATATCTGTTTCATGGATTTCGCCTGAAAAAACATTAACAAGCCTCGCCCTTTTCAAGATAAGATCTAGGCGCGCTAACCCTCTCGACTCATCCATTCTTTGCCTAAAGCTGGACATCATTCACTCCTCCTTCCAGAAAAGCGCTAAGAGATAAGGAATTCTCCTTCTCTGTTGGAGACGCCTTCTCAAATCATTCCTACTTGTTTCATGACTCGATTCAAGCTTTGAGTTGCGCTTTTCTTAAGTTCAGGGACGTCAATTGTCAACAACTGGCGGTCTTTCATGACGATTTGTCCATCCACCATCGTGAGACGAACATCCGAGGGATAAGCCTGATAAACTAACTGAGAGTATACGTCCACATGTTGGTTGGGCCAGGTATGCAGTCCCTGAAGGCTGACAACTGCCAAATCAGCTTTTTTTCCGACCTCCAGACTCCCAAGATCTCCTTCGCGTCCCAGAGCACGTGCTCCCGCAATAGTTGCCAGTTCAAATACTTTTTGAGCCGGCATTGCAGTTGGACCATGTAAGGGCTTTTGCATTAAGGCTGCGTGGCGCATTTCTCGAAATCCATCCAGATTATTGCTGCAGGGGGCTCCATCGGAACTGAGAGAGACTTCAGCACCTCGCTCCAGGAGTTCTGGAATGGCAGCTATCCCCGAGGCCAATTTCAGATTTGATGACGGGCAATGTGAAATTCGCGTTTTGCTGCGAATCAGGATATCTTTTTCAGCCTCATCCAGCCAAATGCAATGGGCAAGAATAAGTTTCGGGCCTGTCAAGCCGACCTTATCCAAATACACAACATTGCGCATTCCCCGAGTACTTTCCACAACTTGAATTTCGCCCCGGTTTTCAGAAGCATGGGTATGCACGAAAGCATTCTTTTCCCGCGCCAACCGTGAAACTTCTTTTAATAAGGTATCGGTACAAGAAACAACAAAGCGAGGCGTAAAGGCAACTTCCAGACGTCCGTTTCCTTGTCCGTTAAATTTCTCAAATAAATCTACACTTTCTTGTAGAGAAGCCTCTGTTGTTTCCTGCAAGGAAAGAGGTACATCCCCGCTAGGGTCATCCATCATGACTTTCCCGGCCAGAGCCCTTAACCCGCTTGAAAGAATGGCTTCAAAAGCATGTTCTGTATGATGCACTGTTTCCATATCGACTATGGTTGTCGTTCCGCCTAAAAAGAGTTCGCCAATTCCCAGCAATGCGGAATCGTAGATCGATTCCGGATCATGTCCGCCTTCCAAGGGCCAAATTCTAAGTTTAAGCCAGTCCAAAAGTTCCAAATCATCAGCCTGCCCCCGAAACAAGGTCTGGCAGAGATGGATATGAGTTTGAATTAAACCGGGAATGAGCAAGTCACCATCCAAATCAATCACTTGATCTGCAGAAGGTTCCTTAACCTCCCCAACCGCTGCAATCCTTGAGCCATCCACTAACAGATCGCCCTTGATAACCTCACGCCGAGCATTCATGGTCACAATGGTCGCGTTTTTAAAAAGTATACGCATACTAAATTCCACCTTTTCCTCTTCCGAAAGAGTATTATTCACGTAAAAACCTAGGAATCAGGAGAGATGTTCTTAACGTTTCATACACATCTCTCCTTAATACCCGTGACTTATTAACCCCCACCAAGGATAAAGTGAATGATAAATAAGATAGTTAAGATATAGGTTACAGCATTGTTTTCTTTGTGTCTTCCGGTAATTAATTTAATAATGGTATAAGACATGAACCCAAATGCCAAGCCTTGGGCAATAGAATAAGTTAAAGGCATCATGACGATGGTGATAAAGGCCGGGAAAGCATCTGTAAAATCTTCAAAATTGATATGAACTACTTCGCCCATCATCAAGACACCTACCAAAATAAGAACAGGTGCTGTTGCTTGACTTGGGATTAAACCAACAAGGGGAGCAAAGATAATGGCGAAAACGAAAAGAACTGCAACGGTTACTGCAGTTAAACCACTTTTGCCGCCCTCAGCTACGCCTGCCGTACTTTCAATATAGGACGTTACCGTTGGAGTTCCCATAATAGAACCAAACATTGTACCTATCGAATCGGACATCAAAGCTCTGCCGACTCTTGGCAGATTGCCGTTTTCATCCAAAAGACCAGCTTTGCGGGAAATCCCCAGTAAGGTCCCTATATTATCAAATAAATCGACAAACGTAAAGGCAAAGAGAATTGAGATTAAACCATAATTAAATACACCTTTAAGATCAAGTTTACCCATAATCGGTGCTACAGCATGGAAAGGATTGGAGAAGGCAACAAAACTCGATATGCCCGTTGGAAACTGCTTAACGCCCATAAACATACTGAAAATTGTAGTCAGGAAAATTCCGTACAATAAACCGCCTTTAATCCGTTTAGCCATAAAAAATCCGGTCACAATTAAGCCGAATACAGTCACAAGGACACTGGGAGACTTCATATTGCCTAATTGAACCAGAGTATCCTTATTGGCTGTGACAAGACCGCCATCTTGCAGCCCAATAAACGCGATAAACAGCCCAATACCGACGCCGATAGAAAGGCGTAAAACCGTAGGAACTCCTTCCATAATCCATTCCCGGACTTTTGTAACGGTTAAGAGAAAGAAAATTAATCCGGAAATAAAGACCGCCCCGAGAGCAGTTTGCCAGGGAAGATGCATGTTGATGACGACTGAATAGGTGAAAAATGCATTAAGCCCCATCCCGGGAGCCATAGCGATTGGATAGTTAGCATACACACCCATGATTAAGGTTGCGACAGCAGCAGCAATCGCCGTAGCAGCAAAGGTTGCATTCATGGGCATTCCCGCGTCTTTTAAAATATTCGGATTAACGAAAAGGATATAGGCCATAGTGACAAAGGTTGTCACTCCGGCTAGAATTTCGGTCCGCACATTGGTTCCCAATTCGGATAGGTGAAAATAGCTATCGAGAAAACCATGATTGGCTGGAGGCGTAGAATTCTTTGACACGCTTGACATGAGCAGCCCTCCCTAAAATCGACATTTAATGCCTCATTCTGACTGACCTTGATGCCAAAACATAAAGCACAGTATTTTTATAGTTTACCCCAATTCCTCCTTTTTTTCTGCTAGTGCCTGCAGGATCTTTTCCGGTGTCGCTGGTAACGCAGTGATCCTTACCCCCACAGCATCATCGATTGCATTGATAACAGCAGCAACCGTCGGAAGCATCGCAGGTTCACCGAGGCCCTTGGCGCCATAAGGGCCGCTCTCTTCAGCTTCTTCGACAAAGTATGCTTCTATTTTAGGCACATCCAGTGCCGTGGGAATCAGATAACTGGAAAATGCCGGATTTTTAATCATTCCCTTTTGTAACTCAAGTTCTTCCAGAAGAGCATAACCGATACCCTGCGTCACTCCGCCTGCAATTTGCCCTTCGACTTGGGTAGGATTTAAGGCCTTTCCCACATCATGAACGGCGATAACTTTAAGAACTTTCACCTTGCCTGTTTCCGTATCTACTTCCACTTCCGCCGCCTGACAGCCAAAGGAATAGGGCCAGTAAGGCGCCCCCTGTCCGCTCGTCAGATCCACGGGAGTCGAACGGGCTGTCGAACTTTCCGCGCTGATAAAGCGCTCCCCATTTAAACGGGCTTTAAAAACCATATACCCCAGAATCATCCGTCGGGACGGATCACCCTTGACTCCGATATATCCTGCCTTAAGCTCTATACCCTCCGGTGTGGGACAGGAAAATTCACGGGCGGCAAAGGTCAGTAAGCGAGACTTCGCCTGACGAACCGCTTTGAGGACCGCATTGCCGGTATTATACGTTTGACGGGTTGCAGCAGTAGTCCCTGAATCGGGAGTTACATCTGTATCTGCCGTATTAACACAAATATCTTCTGCTCTCAGGCCTAGTTCTTCAGCGGCAATTTGCGCAAAAATCGAACTGCTGCCCTGCCCCACATCCACGGCCCCAGTCAGGACCGTAGCCGAACCATCGTCATGAATTTCCACAAAAGCACTTGAAACATCCGGAAAGCCATTGCCGTACCCGGTCCCATACCAGGCGCAGCCCAAACCTATTCCCCGCTTTTTCATAGAGTTTCCACCTCACTTCGAAAATATGGGGCGATCTTGGCTAAACATTGATCCAGAGGAACACTGCTTGTCAGCTCTTGTCCCGTTGCCGTGATGCTTCCCACTTGGAAACAATTGCGCAATCGAATTTCTAAAGGTGATATTCCCAACTTCTTAGCTAAAAGATCCATCTGGCTCTCATAGGCCAGTACCGTTTGAGCCGCACCGAAGCCCCGCATCGCACCGGTAAAGGGATTATTCGTAAATACTGCAAAACTGTCTATCTCAACATTGGGTATTGCATAGGGCCCTGTAGCATGAACAGCAGATTTGCGCAAAACATTGACGCTCCAGGAAGCATACGCCCCTGCATCACCAATAATCTTAGCCTGCAGGGCTACAAGCTTGCCATCCCTGGCAGCTCCTGTCTTGTAATACATGGTCATCGGATGACGTTTGCTGTGGGAATAAAAAGATTCTTCCCGAGTATTCTCCATTTTGACGGCTCTCTGAGTCTTCAAAGCCAGTAAGGCCGCAATAATTTGCAGAGAGATATCTTCCCGTCCGCCGAAAGCACCACCGACAGCCAAAGTCTTTACTTGCACCTGGCTGTAACGAAACCCTAGGGCATGAGCAATTTCTCCGCGATCATAGTGGGCATATTGCGTAGCAGTCTGAACCACCATATGCCCCCGTTCGTCCAAGTAAGCGAGAACCGCCTCCGGTTGGAGAAAAGCATGATCCACATGCGGTGTTTTATAGACTTGTTCGACGACAACATCTGACTTGACCCAGCCTTCCTCCAGCGATCCCCGGCGAATAGGCAGGTGATATAGAACATTAGTAGGCTGAAGCTCCGGGTGGAGAGACGGAACCTCCGGCTTCATGGCCTCCTCAGGGTCAAAGATAGGCGGTAAAATTTCATAGTCAACCCTGATTCGCTCCGCTGCCTCACGGGCGATCTCCATGGTTTCTGCTCCCACAACGGCAACCGGGTCCCCTACCATACGGACATAGTCGGCGATAACCGGCTGATCCCTGAACAATACACCATGAGAATTATGGGGCACATCTTTAGCCGTCAGAACAGCTGCAACACCTGCGAGCTTCATGGCTTCTTCGCTGTTAATACTCAGAATCCGAGCATGAGGATGAGGACTGCGTACAACAACTCCGTATAGTTGGTTGGGAAGGTTGACATCTGCCGGAAACTTCGTCTGACCAAAAACCTTTCCCCAAGAATCTTCGCGCAGGACTCGAGAACCTACTACATCAGTTTTCATTGTTTTCCCTCCTCAGCAGCCAGCTTGACAGCGCGCAGAATCTTATCATAGCCCGTACAGCGGCAGAGGTTTCCAGATAAAGCAACTCCGATTTCCTCGTCGCTGGGATGAGGATTCTTGTCCAGTAAATTTTTCGCAGAAAGAACCATCCCCGGAGTACAAAAACCACATTGTACGGCGCCAACTTCCACAAAAGCCTTTTGAACAGGATGGGGGCTCTGACGATTCCCGACACCCTCAATCGTCGTAATCACGGAGTTATGGACTTGGCCTGCCAGAATGAGACAGGAGTTGACGGTTTTTCCGTCTAAAATCACGGTGCAGGCTCCGCATTCTCCTTCTCCGCATCCTTCCTTTGTCCCCATCAAGCCCAAGCGATTGCGCAGCACATCCAGCAATCGTTCTCTCGGATCGACCTCTAAAACATAGGTTTTATCGTTAACGCTAAATTCAATCGTTATCATTTATCCAAACCTCCTTGCTGCCTCAAAGAAGCAATCGCTTCACGAAAAACACCGGCCACGGCAACCCGTTTATAAGGAGCTGATGCTCTGTCTCCCAAAGCAGCGCGGACAACACCTTGAACTTGACTAATCCCCAGTTCCAGCCATGATTCATTAAACTCCCGCTGGCTTAAAGCTTGAGCCAGCGAGTCACTAAGAAAAGCGCGTCTGCCGACGGCACCTAACGCGACCCGGACCTTTCCTGCCTTTGAACCATCAAGTTCCAGAGCCACAGCAACACTTAAGCGAGCAATGGCTAAGGCTTCACGTCGGCCTAGTTTGGCAAATCCACTCAACTGATAAATTTTAGGTATTTTAAATCCGACAATCAGAGTACCTGGAGAAAGTAACGGCGTCTGCTCTAATAAGTCAGCAAGAGGCATCTGCTTCTCTCCTTCGCCGGAAATTAAAACGGCTTCAGCCCCTAAGGCTAAGAGAGGAGGCAAGCCATCGGCCGCTGGAGAACAGTTTCCGAGATTTCCGCCAATGGTCGCCTGATTGCGAATCTGCGGCGAACCCATCGTCTGGCAAGCTAACCAGAGAGAAGCTGCCTTCTCTGCAATTAATTGATTCTGTCCCATATCAGAGAAGGTTGCCATGCTGCCGATTTCTATATACTCTTTCGTTTCCTTGATATCTCGAAGTTCCGGAATTCTGCCAAGGTCAATCAACGCCTTGGGTTGGATCTTACGTTTCTGCATTTGAAGTACCAGATCCGTTCCTCCGGCCAAAAACATTCCTTGAGATGAATGTGCTATTTCTATGGCTTCATTGACACTTTGCGGTTGATAATACTTCATGGAATGTCCTCCCTTGCTTAGAGCCCGATAAAAATAGTCCACAAAAAAGCAACCGTAATTGTTTCTCCATAAACCATCATGGCTCATAGAGAAGCAATTACGGTTGCCTCGTAGACACCCTTGATCCGATTATCAAGGATATATGAGTTTGAGCAGAACTATTCATTTTTTTCTTACTATACTATCTATTCGTCAGGCTCGGTAAAATTCCTACTTGTAATTTATTAAAAGCCCAAATTATTATTGCTATTCCGCTTTCAGACTAAGAGGATTCAACCGATTACTCTCTATAATTCCAAGCAGGACTGCTGCACCAATAGCACGGGCCTTTTCAGAAATCGTATAACAATACTCGTTCTTCCCTCGAGGATCAATATCGCCTACTTTGACCGCAGCATCTACCGGTGTTCCGTCCAGCAGTAGTCCTCGTAAAACTCCGTCAATAGAGGATGCTATCTCCTGGGAACTAAGTCCGTCATCAATAATCCCCAAACATTCTCCCGCCTGAACCTTCTCGCCGATATTTCGTTTGACCCGAAAGACTCCTGCCTGTTGGGAATAAACGACGCGTTCTTTGGTATATCCGGCAATATTGCCCGGAATTCCCGTATTCGGCTGGGCCGGACCTGTGTAGATTAACCTGCCCAAGTCATGTCCTCGGTTCGTTTCTATGACCAGGTCCACATCATCACCAGCCGTAAAGCCAGGACCTAAGCCTATAGTCAATAGTGCCATATCCCGACGTGTCCCTATGTTCCGTTTCGCCAGAATGGCATCAACTAAGAAAGTCGGCTTCAATCTTGCTAAACACTGAAGCTCGGGATCGATCAAAATTGGAATAGCACCATCTTCCCAAACACTAGCGCACGTCTCTGCTTCAGAAACGAGATTCGCCGCAATTCCTTCAACTTGCCAATTGCCCTTCACAACAGCCGTGCCAAAACATACCGGCCAGCGAACCATTAAGGGCTTGGGGACTTCCGTCATGACGACTCGGAATCCCGCTTTGGCCAAAGACCATCCGACCCCTGTAGCTTGCTCTCCGGCTCCGCGAACTAAGACGACGGGTCCATTCAGCTTAAGTTTCTTATCCATAACGCGATTCTCCTTACCATAGTCTTTAATTAAATGGAGTTTTAATCTTTCTTTTGAATATAGTCCATCCAGGCCTGATACTCTTCAGGTGTATCCACATCCTGCAGGAAGGTTTCTTTTACTCGCTGCCGAGCCCAACGTTCAGGATAACGGTATAAAACCTTCCTTCCCCCTTCTTCCCCTTGCAGCTCACGGAGTTCCGAAACATAGCGGCGGTGGAAAAAGACCGGAGAACCGACTCCTGTCTGAGAGACCGGCACTAAAAAGTCCGGAGCCTCTCTCAGGGCCTGTTCAAAACATCCTGCCAGTCCTTGAGAGGTAATGCCAACCTGATCCCCGGGTAAAAAGCCCACCATCAGAGTAGTTTTCTGTAAATCCCTTAGCCCAATCCGAAGAGTTTCCGAAAGAGGAATTGCTTGGGGGACTTGAAACCACTTCCCCCCCATTTCTTGAAAAGAAAGAAGCGTATCCTTAGTCAGATAGTCTTCCGGAGGCCGTCGCGTAACCACATGAATTTCTATTAATCCTTTAGGCAAATCTTGAGATAATTCGCGGGATAAATCCCGAGATAAGTTCTGTGATAACTTTTGCTGCAGTATAATCCCTTCTAAAATGGTATGGATGACATGCCCGAGGACAGTAGTATTTATGTAAGGTAACGCCAGTTTATCCCGTCCCATGCGAGTTGCTTGCCCAGCCGCCATTACCACAAGTCGAACCATTGCAGCTTCCCCCCTTTAGCATCACCTGCAGCCAGTCTAAAGCTTCTTGGCTTTACCTTCAATCCTTTAGAGTGCACCTCTTCCGTCCCCTTGCGGTAAAGAGCATCGAGCAGAACTTCAGGTTCGGGGGCCCTTAAATCAGAGAAATACGCTCTCTCAGAAGACTCCGCTTGTATAGGATGTCCGTGAACAGGCCGCTGAGGGATATTAAGGAAGATAACCCACGCTAGATGTTGATACTGAGGGTAAAATACCGGGGACTTCTTAAAATATCGCCAGGCGTTTTCCTCAGTGAACTGCTGATGGACCAAATAAGGACAATATTCTGGTCGATGGATATCCTCGTCTTTCAACTCCTGCCCCCACAGTCTGCCATCCAAAACCAAAACTCCGCAATCTGAACCCAGGGGAATTTGAGGTTCATGGGACGCCCAACACTTTAGACGGCGCTCCCGTGCCCCATCACCTTCAACAATCCAGTAACGCCGGCATTCCCCCAAGACCGCTTTATCGACTGTGGACGGAGAATTTCCCAGCCATTTTCCGCTGCCTTGTTCTTCGCCAGCATACCAAAAATAAACACCATGAGACTCAAAGGGCGGAGGATTGGCATGACGCCATGGCCGTACTTGGTTATCCGGATACACTTTCGTCGTGGTTGTGGCAATCACCGGATATCCTGCAGCTTGTATTTCTTGGGTCAGGGCCTGGAGGCAAGTAGTTTTGCCGCCTGCCCCGATCAAGGTAATGACTTGTGCGTACTTCGTCATTTCCCAGAGACTTCCTCTTGTCCATTTTGTTCGAGAATTATTGTTAAATTCCACCATATTCATTACCTGCACCTGTTTGAGATTAACCTTTTTATGAGGCAATATCAAGACCATTTTAATTGTTTCTATCAAAAATTATAAACTTTATCCTTTTTCTAACCAAAGGGCAAACGTAATCTGTCGTTAAACATGGACGCCGGGCGTCTTTGAAGTCAGGAACGGCTTGAATAGACACTCGGCGCCGGCCTCTTTATCTTATTTCTTATAGGGCGTCTCACGCAGTGGAAGCGTGCAGCGCACCTTGCTGTCAAACTTATGATAGGCTGAGGCAACAGCAGGGGCCGTCGGAATAGAAGAAATTTCTCCGATACCTTTAGCTCCATAGGCCAAGGGAGAAGTATTCTTTTCAATAATGATGGTCTCAATTTCCGGGACATCTGTCGATCTCAATAACCCTAAAGTACCGAATTTTGCGGTTGGAACGCCATTTTGCAAGGGGAAATCTTCTTTTAACGCGTAACCCAGCCCCATGACGACACCGCCTTCAATTTGCCCTTCTACAGCCTTAGGATTGATGGCCCGCCCCACATCATGAGCCGCAATAACCTTTTTCACGAGGCCCTGCTCATTGAGAATCACCACTTGAGTAGCATAGCTGTAGGCAACATGGCTGACCGGATTTTGTTTATCGGAATTGATGGGGTCCGTCTTTCCAAAATATTCTCCGTAGAACTCCATGCCCTCCAGCTCTTCCAGAGACGATTTGTATAACTCATGCTGAAGTTTCAAGGATGCCTGGCGAATAGCCTCTCCAGTGAACAAAGTTTGACGCGAGGCTGTGGTAGTTCCCGAATCAGGAGTCAGAAAGGTATCGGGGGCGCCGAAAGTGATCCGTTCCAGAGGCAGGCCGGTAGCCTCGTTCACGATCTGGGTCGCCACAGTGACCAATCCCTGCCCGATACAGGCGGCGCTGGTGAGCACCACTACTTTTCCGTCTCGGACTTGCAGTTTTACCCGACCCGTATCCGGCAAGCCGACACCAATACCCGTATTTTTCATGACAGTAGCAATCCCTGCATAAGGATTGGACTCGTACACCTCACGAACCGCCAGGAGTGTTTCTTTAACAGCCGTTCCCTCATCGGTAATCTGACCTGTCGGATTAATCATTCCGGGCTCCAAGGCATTGCGGTAACGAATTTCCCAAGGAGAAACACCAACTTTTTCAGCCAAAAGATCAAGATTTGTTTCCGAGGCAAACGCCGCCTGCGGAACTCCAAAGCCTCTGAAGGCTCCGGCAGGAGGATTATTGGTATAGACACAAAGTCCGGTAATGTCGACATTGGCAATTTGATATGGGCCGGCCACATGAGTACAGGCTCTCTGCAAAACGGCGGTCCCCAAGGAAGCATAAGCTCCTGTATCAGCTACGATCTTTGCTGTCAAAGCTGTCAGTCTTCCCTCTGCATCACACCCGGTTGTAACCTCTAATTCCATAGCATGTCGTTTTGGATGAACTAAAATGCTCTCCTTACGCGAAAGAGTAAGTTTTACGGGTTTTTGAGTGATGTAAGCCAAAAGAGCCGCATGATGCTGAACGCTTAAATCCTCTTTACCCCCAAAGCCCCCGCCCACAAGCTTACTGATGACCCGAACTTTTTCCGCAGGAAGCCCCAAAATCCCCATTATTCCATGTTGATCGTCATAAACGCTTTGGTCTCCGACATAGACTAAAATTCCTCCATCGTCCTGCGGGATCGCCAAAGCACTTTCCGGTTCCATATAAGCATGTTCCGTAGGCGGCGTCGAATAACGCTGAGTTACCACATAAGCAGATTTTGCCAGCGCTTCCTCAACATTACCCCGCTTAATTTTAGTGGTGCTTAACAGATTTCCTTGAGTATGAATTTTCGGAGCTTCCTCTGCTAAAGCCTCCGTCGGGCTGAGAACGGGTTTAAGCTCTTCATAATCAACCTTGATTAAAGCCAATGCCTCGCGGGCTTGCTTCTTTGTCTGCGCTGCAACCAAAGCAATAGCGTCCCCAACGTAACGGGTTTCTTGCCCGACAGGAATCAGAGTCGGCCAATCATGAAATATATGCCCGTGTTCATTAACCCCAGGAATATCTTCTGCTGTCAAAACTGCCTCGACACCGGGATAAACACGTGCTGCGGAGGTATCGATCCCTTTAACCAAGGCACGGGGATAAGTTGTGCGCAAAACTGCAGCATGAAGCATATCATTAATAAATAAATCATCCACATATTCGCCGGTTCCCAGAACCTTTTCCCGAGCATCCAAACGCTGAATGCTCGTCCCCACTCCAGCTCCGGTGATATTTACCGCATTAGGCTGAAGTTCACCGCGCAGTACCTTAGCTGCTAACATAATTCCTTGTTCAATTTTGACATATCCGGTACAGCGGCAAATATTGCCTCGGATTGCCTCTTTGATCTCTTTGGAGGTCGGATTGGGAGACTTGTCAATTAAAGCTTTGGCACTTATGACCATTCCGGGAATACAGAATCCGCACTGGACAGCACCTGCTTCGGCGAAGGCCCAGGTATAGGCTTCCTTTTCCCGTTCGGACAACCCATCTACTGTTAAGACTTTTTTCCCTGCTGCTTTAGCCAATGTTTGCGTACAAGCGCGCACTTTCTTGTCATCAACAAGTACAGTACAGGCACCGCATGTTCCTTCACCGCAGCCGTTTTTCAAGGATGTGATGTGTAATACGTCCCTTAAATATTCCATAAGGTTCATATCATCCTGGCAAGAATACTCTGTTCCATTGACATTAATCTTAAACATTCTACCCATCCTTTCTCCTCAGAAATGGATTCCGGAACAAATACTTTCCTGCAGGTAATTCTTGGGTTAATTGGCCGTCTTGACTCACCTGCCTGCCTCGCAAAAATATACGAATCGCTTTTCCCTGCTGTTTAAAGCCCTCAAAGGGGGTGTAGTCAACATCCTGGTGCAGTCTTTCGACTGAGATTCCAGAGGAAATACTCGGGTCCCATACCACCAGATCTGCATCACTACCAGGTGCGATTGTCCCTTTGCGGGGGAATAACCCGAATAATTTTGCGGCATTTGTAGAAGTTAAAGCGACAAATTCATTAAGGTTTAATTTGCCCGACTTTACGCCATAAGTGTAAAGTAACCCCATCCTGGTTTCTACACCGGGTGCTCCGTTAGGAATCTTACTAAAATCCTCAAGGCCCAGTTCTTTTTGACCTTTATAATTAAACGCACAATGGTCGGTGGCAACCGTCTCTAAAATTCCCGTTTGCAGAGCCGACCATAAGGCGGCTTGGTTCTGAATAGGACGCAAGGGCGGAGATATCACGTATTTCGCACCATTAAAGCCTTCGGAACAGTAACAACTATCATCGAGCAACAAATACTGAGGGCAAGTTTCCGCATAGACTTCCTCACCCTGTAATTTGGCCTTTGTTACAGCCTCAAGGGCACCACTGCAGGTAAGATGAACAATATAAAGAGGCGCATCGGCCAATTGAGCGAGAGTAATTACCCGCGACGTTGCTTCAGCTTCTACCTCGGGAGGTCGGGTTAATGGATGATAGCGAGGTGCAGTTTTCCCTTCTAGACAAGCCTTTTGCACAAGATCATAAACCACATCTCCGTTTTCGCAATGCACACAAACGAGTGCTCCGCATTTTCCGGCCTGACGCAGGGCCTGCAAGAGTGAACCGTCGTCGACTTGCAAAACATTCTTATAAGCCATATACAATTTAAAAGAAGGTACACCTTCCTGGCGGACCATTGTTGTCATTTCTTGAGCGATGGCATCGTTCCAATCAGTAATAGCCATATGAAAACCATAATCAACAAAACATTTGCCGTCGGCTTTTTTATGCCAATTTTCCAAACCTGTTTTGAGACTTTCCCCTTTAAATTGAGTGGCATAATCCAAGATTGTCGTAGTGCCTCCCAATAAAGCAGCTTTAGTCCCTGAATAAAAATCATCGGAAGTCGTAATATCTCCCGCCGGGAGGTCAAAGTGGGTATGGGGGTCAATACCACCCGGAAATATCAAGCAACCGCCCACATTTATCACCTGATCACCAGGTTGCTTGATCTCGCAGCCAAGGGCTGCAATTCTCTCGCCTTCAATCCGGACGTCTGCTTGATACACGTCGGCAGCCGTTACAACTGTCCCGCCATTTAAAACAATACCCATTCTAAAATCTCCTTAAGGCTTATTTTAGATGTTCGTGGGATTGGCTCCCATCCTTGCGAGTTTACTAATCTTGAACTAACATTTATCGAAAACCTTCAGAGGATTCCAAAAGTTTGAGACAGAGTGCTTTCCAAGGAAAGCACTCTGTTTGACGAACTATTGTTACTCAATCTGATTCAATGTAAAAACTGAATTCTTAAGGAAAGACATGAGTTCCTGTTTTTCCGGCTACGGCATCTTCAAGGGATTCCGGATTAGTAATGATTGCTTCTTTGCCGCCATTCTCCAAGAATTTGATTACCGCCTGAACTTTTGGCAGCATGCTCCCAGGGGCGAAGTGATTTTCAGCCATATATTGTTTGAGTTCAGCCAGAGACACGTTCGTTAAGGCTTTTTCGTCAGATTTCCCATAGTTGAGGTAAACCGTCGGAACTCCGGTTGAAATTATTAGGAGATCGGCTTTAATGTCGGAGGCTAAAAGACTGGAAGCAAAATCTTTGTCAATCACAGCGTCAACGCCCTGGAACGAATTATCTTCTCGTTTCATAACAGGAATTCCGCCGCCTCCAACACTCACAACGCAATAGCCGTCGCGGGCCAGGCGGCTAATGACGTCTTTTTCAACAATTTCTTGGGGCAGTGGTGACGGTACAACTCTGCGGTATCCCCGTCCTGCATCTTCAACCATCACCCAGGAAGGATTAGATCTTTTGATAAGTTCTGCCTGTTCCTGTGAATAAAAGGAGCCAATGGGTTTTGCCGGCTTTTGAAAGGCCGGATCATCCGGGGAAACCACGACCTGAGTCACTATGGTGACGGCAGACTTTTTCACGCCTCGTTTTTTAAACTCATTATCCATGGCCTGCTGAATTTGATAGCCAATAGCACCCTGAGTATCGGCTCCACAGCTCACTAAAGGCACCTGGTGCATTCTGGCAACATCCGTAGCAATTTCAGACCTTCTGAGAATAAACCCAACTTGGGGACCATTACCATGAGTAATGATCACTTCATACCCTTGCTCAATCATTCCCACAATATGCTTAGCTGTTTCACAGACCGCCTGATATTGATCCTCAACGGTTTCATGTCCTTTATCCCGAATCAGAGAATTCCCACCGATAGCAACAACAGCTAACGTACTCACGTTTATTTTCCACCTACCAATAGAGTCATCACTGCTTTTGCAGTATGCAAGCGGTTTTCAGCTGCATCATAAACAATTGAATGAGGTCCGTCAATAACCGAATCTTCAACTTCGTTATTGCGGTCAGCCGGCAGAGCATGCATATACATAACATCTTTGCTGGCTGTAGCCATTTTAGCTTCTGTACATTTCCAGCTCTTATTAGCAATTAGAGCATCATCAATCACTTTGCTGGCACCGGTTTCGGTAGCTCCTGTTTGGTCTGTAACCCAGTTCCCCCAACTCTTCGGAATAACGATATCGGCATCTTTGTAGGCAGCTGCCTCATCATGGGTAATCGTCAGAGTGCCGCCGTGCTTCTCAGCGTTGGCTCTGGCTTGATCAATAACCCAGTCAGGAAGTTCCCAGCCCTTGGGATAAGCCAACCAAACATCCATACCGTATCGAGGGAAGAGCAACACTTGGGTAACCGGTACAGAGATAGGTTTTTTATGGCTTTCAGCATAAGCCCAAATGATGGAGATTTTTTTGCGGCGTAAATCAGGAAGTTTCTCTTTGATGGTCATTAGGTCAGCTAATCCTTGGAAAGGATGGTAGAGGTCGCACTGCAGATTCATAATAGGCACTGAAGACCAGCGAGCCATCTCGTTTAAGTAGGCATTTCCTCTGCCCCAGTTGCAGTAACGGCAGGCAATCATATGCCCAAAGCGTGAAAGGATGATGGCGGTGTCTTTGGCTGTTTCGCCGTGAGCAACCTGCATGGTGCTGGAATCGAGGAAACCTGCATGACCACCTAATTGAGCCATTCCTGCTTCCATAGAGTTTCTGGTTCTGGTCGATTGTTCAAAGAACATTAAAAAACCGGTTTTGTTCGTAAGATAGGGTGTATCTTCACCCATGGCAAACTTCCGCTTAAGTTCCATAGAAACTTCCAGCATTGTGTCAAGTTCTTCTTTGGTAAAATCCTCTAAATTGATGAAATGACGTCCTCTGAATACTGTTTGCATTGTATTGGTTCCTCCTACTAGTTAATTCTTTAAGATCAGTAAATGTGTTAGAATTCCTTGTCCATTTTGTAGTCGTTCTAAGGCAACTTACAGCTTTACTAAATTTTCTGTAGCGCTTGGCATGAGATCGACATACTTTTGGACATATAAACTTGGAATGACTGCATACATAGCGGCACAATCCACGAGTTCCTTTTTCCAGGTACGCTCATTGGGCGCATGAGCCTGATCCTCATGACCAGGTCCAAAACCAATGCAAGGAATTCCATAACGACCCATAATGGAAACACCGTTTGTGGAGAAGGTCCACTTATCAACAACGGGGTCCTTGCCAAACAGTCCTTTGTAGGACTCTTCTAAGGTCGTGCTCACCGGATGTCCGGCCTCAATCAACCAGGTTGGGAAATATGATTCGGTAGGATAAACGAGATTCGTATAAGATGGTCTTTCATAAGTGTACATACTCACTTCGGCATTTGCCGCTTTGACAGAAGGAAGATTTCTTATTTGTTGAAGGGCGAATTCCCAGGATTCTCCGGCTGTTAAACGACGGTCGACCGAAATCCAGCAGCTGTCAGCTACGGCGCAACGTGATGGCGACGTGTGGAAAATCTCTGAAACTGTTAAACTGCCTTTACCTAAGAAAGGATGATCCGTCAAGTTTTCATGTAAACTGCGAAGTTCCGTCAGAATCGGAGCCATTTTATAAATAGCATTATCTCCTCGTTCAGGAGCAGAACCATGGCAGCTAACGCCTTTCGTCATCACTTTAATTTCCATCCGTCCCCGATGCCCGCGATAAATTTTGCCATCAGTGGGTTCGGTTATGACCACAAATTCAGGGACAACTTTGTCTTCATTAATAATATATTGCCAGCATAAGCCATCGCAGTCTTCTTCCTGCACAGACCCAACAACCACTAATGTATATTCATCTTCTAAACCAAGATCTTTAATAATCTTGCCGGCATAAACCATGGAGGCCATACCTCCGGTTTGGTCCGATGCGCCGCGGCCGATAATAATCTCTTCATCTTCGTACCCTTGATAGGGATCATATTTCCAAAGTCCCGGATCACCGACTCCCACGGTATCAATATGGGCATCCATGGCTATAAGGTGTTTGCCATGACCGATATACCCAAGGACATTACCCATAGGGTCAATATCTACTCGATCAAACCCTACTTTAAGCATTTCTTCTTTGATTCGCAGCACGACATCTTTTTCAGCACAACTCTCGCTTGGTATGGCGATGAGATCACGTAAGAAACGGCTCATTTCAGGTTCATACTTTTTGGCCAATTCCAGAACTTTTGCAAAATCGGTATCCAAAATAAATTCCCCTTTCACTACGTTTGGATTATTGATTGTGGATTTTCGATCGTCATAGATATTATGATCGTTCCCTTATAGATTAATGCAAGATTCATGCCACTTCCAGATACCTTGTTTCTTAATATTTTAGGGTTCTAAGCAGATTGAATTGAATCAAATCAACAACATAGTTTTTTAACTACAATCTCAAATTGAGACTGCATTTTTAATGAACTAAACCCAAGAAATTTCTCGACCAGTGCTACAAGCAGGATTGAAGCCTTCAATCTCATTTTGAGACATTCGTCAAGTTTTGATACAGGAAATGCACCGTTATTTTCACCACAAAGCTAAAAAAAGGTTTTATTTTCTCCAATTTGATACTCTTTTATCTTTCGGTAAAGGGTAGCTCTGCTAATCCCAAGCATATTAGCTGCATCTTCTTTATGCCCCTCTGTTTCAGCAATGGTCAGGGCTTTCGTAATTGCCTCTCGCTCAAGCTGTTTTAAGTTCAAAGAGCTGCTTTTAGGCTCCGATTTTAGGCCATCCTTAATGCGTTGGGGGAGATTGTCGATGGAAATAAAGTCTCCTACGACCATGGTTACACAGTATTCGATGACATTGCCTAATTCCCGAACATTGCCTGGCCAAGGATAATGGGTTAATTTTACCATTGCCTCAGGTGTTAGGCCTTTGACTGCTTTTTCTGTAACGGACGAATAATAATCCAAATAGAATTGAACTAAAACTGGAATATCTTCTTGGCGCTCGCGTAAGGGAGGAATCATTAAAGGAATAACATTGAGCCGATAGTAAAGATCTTCGCGAAATTCACCAGTCTTCACCATCTCTTCAAGATCACGGTGGGTTGCGGCAATCACACGAACGTCTAACGGAATCGAACGTGTACTGCCGATACGTTCAACTCGGCGCTCCTGTAAAACTCTTAAAATCTTAACCTGTAAATGCAGAGGCATGTCGCCAATTTCGTCCAGAAAGATTGTCCCATTATGAGCCAGTTCAAATTTTCCCATCTTACCGCCCCGCCGTGCACCGGTGAAGGAGCCCTCTTCATAGCCAAAGAGTTCGCTTTCCAATAAGTTTTCAGGTATTGCCCCGCAGTTAATCGCAATAAAAGCATGCCCTTTACGATTGCTGCTCTGATGAATAGCCCGAGCCAGCAATTCTTTACCTGTTCCGCTTTCCCCTTGAATTAATAACGTAGCCTTACTGGGGGCAACATGCAAAGCCATGGTTTTAAGCTCGCTCATCTTAGCCGAATTGCCGATAATCTGGGAAAAATGGGTTTCAATTTCACTCACAGTGGCCTCTTTAACTAACTTTTTAATCTGCTGAATATCTTTAATTGTAATAACGGCACCTTCGATGACTTCATTGTTCTTAATGGGAACTACATCGCAATAAAGCTGAGTAGCTACACGCTTCCCGCGGATTGGACCGGAAAACTGTTCTCCTCTTTCCACGGCCAGCCACAGCTTTTTATCATCTAATAACTGATAGAGCTCCAATTCCTGGTTCGCTTCAATATCCAGCAGCTTTCTCGCATGGGCGTTAAAATGGGTTAGTTTCTTCTGATCGTTAATTAATAAAATACCATCAGGCAATAAATTGAGAACTGTAAGCAACTGACTTGTCAGAAGCTCACGCTCACGGTTTTGGTGACTTTCCACCACTTTGCCTACAAGTAGCTCAGACATCTTTTCCAGAAAGCTCAAAAGCGATTGCTTATTATCCATCAAGCGCATGGTCTGCTCTTCATCAAAGCTTACCAGGCCTATCACACCAATAATTTGATCATCCACACGAATAGGAATCGCGACTTCGGCAAACTCAAGACAATTCCCTCGACAAGTACACGGCTTACAAAGCTCATTGTAACCGGGATTATCAATAATTACCGGGTCTCCGGTTTTCATAACATGACGATAAACAAAGCCATCGTTCATTGGACTCCCGGAGCGAATCTTATATTTACCCGTGCCGGCAACCCTAATTAAATCGGCGTCGGCAATTTCAACCTCGATTTTTAAAGCCGCAGCAATAGCATCTGCGGTCTGCTGTACTGTTGTTTTTATGTCACTTAGGTGATACATCTTAGCACCTCAATAATAATTCACTACCTGATTACATTATATACAACTCTTAGTCTCATTTCGAGACTCGAAGTCCATTTGCGGCAAAATTTGAAAAACAAAAGGCAGCGAACCCATAAAGAAGGGAGCACTCTTGATCTCAATAGTGCTCCTTATATTCAAAACTTCCGCTCGATTAAGAATTGCTGCTTTAGCGGCCCGTTGACGGCAATTCTCCATCCCAAACAATGCTTAGATATTTATAAGGATCAGTATTCCCTTCTGTGTTAAAGATGAGAATCTGTGATTGATCATTGATATTCAACTGCTCTCTGGCAGCTTTAAAGGCCTTATCCCTTAAAAAGGAGCCTAAGAGCCCCGCCGTCACTGCCCCAGATTCTCCGGATATAATCCTGGGATCTCCAAGCAAGGGATTGGCCAGAACTCTCATTCCTCTGGCCGCAACCCAATCCGGAGAAGAGACAAACATCTGGCTGTAGTCTCTGAGAATATTCCAGCCAATAAGGTTCGGTTCGCCGCAAGCCAATCCGGCCATAATCGTCGACATATCTCCGCCGACGACCCGTGGCCTGCCATCTCCGGCAAGAGCAGACTTATATAAACAATCCGCTTTATTAGCTTCGACTACCACTGTCTTAGGACGATCCTCTTGAAAGAGTGAGGCGAAATACCCTTGCACTGAGCCTGCCAAGGCACCCACACCGGCCTGCACAAAGATATGGGTCGGTTTCTCTATGCCAAGATTATTGAGTTCTTCCAACGCTTCAGCCGACATAGTACCATAGCCCTGCATAATCCACGAGGGAATTTCTTCATAACCTTCCCAGGAAGTATCCTGTACAACCACCCAGCCATTTTTTTCTGCTTCCTCAGCCGTCATGCGAACGGCATCATCGTAATTCAAGTCCGTAATCGAAGCTTCTGCGCCCTCTTCCTTGATTTTATCCAAACGAAACTGAGACGATCCTTTCGGCATATAAACAACTGATTTTTGTCCTAATTGGCGGGCAGTCCAGGCTATACCCCGGCCATGATTACCATCCGTCGTTGTTGCAAAGGTTATATCACCTAATTGTTCTTTAACTTCCGGGGAAGTTAGAACTTGATAAGGAAGCTCACTAATATCTTTATGGAGTCGCTGGGCAAGATATCTCCCGATAGCATAGGAACCCCCTAAGGCCTTAAAGGCATTTAATCCAAAACGAAAGGATTCATCCTTGACATAAATGCCTTTCACCCCATAATTTGAGGCCAATCTATTTAACGCCCGCAGAGGTGTAGGCTGATAATCAGGAAACGTCTCATGAAATCGTCTCGCTTTATCAATTTCATCTTTACTGAAAAGCTTGGTGGAAGAACCTTTTCCATAAGTTTTTAACATGTTATTTTTAATCCATTTAATTTCGTCACTCACGATAATCGCTCCTATTCCAAAATTACTATCGAAAACAATTTCTTGTTGAAACCCTTAGATTTTATCTCCCCCTAAATGAATTGTTCTCATTTAAATCAAGGAATATTTAATGCAATTATCATGCCAACTTTTATCACCTCACATCTTTTCTAACGTGTCAGGGGGACGGTCCTTTTGACACGCTTTTTCTTCTGGCTCGCTTTGAACCATGCTATTACCGTTAAAAATTTTTTCCTGCAATAAATTTTAGATTTCCCCATTGATTAATATTTCCAAGGGAGTGAATCTAGAGATATACCTCTAGTACTAAACTATATTGTTTACCGAATTTAATATCATAAAAAATCCAAATATAGCAAAGAACCTGAACCAATCTTATTTTGTAAATAAAAAGACGATCCGCTTAATTTATCAAACTGATCGTCCTAATCCTACTAACTTTTGAACTCTATTCAACAGGCAAACTCTTTAAGGCCTAACTCTCTCAACCATTCCCCTATTAATTCCGAGCAATTTGGCAATACAAACCACCGATAGATTCGTGTTGGTTCGTAAATTTCTTATTACTGTAGTTCTAAAATTTTTGTCTGTTTTAATCATGTCTAAACTCATTTCTGGCCAATTCTGGTTCAGGTAGTTATGCAAATAAACTTTACCATCCTGAATAGTTCGAATTGTACCATCACCTTCATTGTCGTCCATATAGGGATTAGTATCATTATTATTTCCGCTTGAGAATCTAATAAACTCATTGATCGCATCGTTTTGATCTTCGGCAAAGATTTTTAGGATATATTGAACATCCACAATCGTTGCCTCTTCTCTGTTCGGTTCTAAGTACCATTGGTAACTGCTCCACTGATACTGTTCAGCTCGTTGTACCAAAAAGGCCTTTTTCGGATTCTGGTGAATATAGCGAATAACTGCTAATAGGTAACTGTCATTTTCAATTACCTCACTTCTATAGCGCCCTTGAAATACATGCCCTACACGACCATACTTTTTGTTGAAATGCATCGCATAACTAGTTGCAATTCCTTTCATTAAAATTGAAATGTCATTGTTAGTATCTTTTAGGGCTAAATGAACATGATTGTCCATAAGGCAATAAGCATATAAAATAAGCTTATTGTCAGTTTGCTTTTTATTAACACTATTAATAAATCTTAGACGATCTTCATCATCTAAGAATATATTTTTGCGTTCGTTCCCTCTGAGCATAATATGATAACATCCAGAATTACTATATCTCCGTTGTAATCTGGTCATTTAGATTCTCCCTTTCATCCCCTTTCCGTTCAGCATATCCATTATCTACCATGATGTCAATATGTGCCAGTGTGTCAGGGGTGTGTCAGGGGGACGGTCCTTGCAACACACAACATTCACTGTTTTAACAGAATATCAAACTCAAAAAGGGGTTTTCGAGCTCCTATTCTATCCAACCCCTACTTATCGCTTTATATTTAACTAATACGATGTACTTATAAAGTGAATTACCGTGATACCAAGACGAAATATTTTTGCTATCATCAGAGCGGTTAGCGCTAACCCAACTTTATTCGCGTCCCTTATATTCTGCATCAGGTGCGCATAGTTTGTTATTGTTTATCGTAATTTAGCCCAAGATAAATGTAGTCTGGTTCTCCACGCTTACTTTCAACTTGATATTCCTTTACATTACTAAAATAGTTCTTTAAGCGATTATGAAAATTCTCTGATGCTGAAGAACTCCAAAATGAGACTACTCCATATGGATTAAGAATCTTAGAAAGTGCATAAAGTCCTTTTTCCGTGTATAAACGACAATTAGATTCCATGACCGTCCACTCAGGACCGTTATCAATATCTATGCAAATGATGTCGAATTTGTCTTCAGTAGAATCCAGCCAGGTCAGTAAGTCCTCTTGTATAATCCGAATCCGAGGATCTTTTAAATAATTACCCATTAGCGGAGAAAAGTAAGTATAATTCCATTCAATAATCTTAGTCTCAAGTTCAAGAACTACAATTTCCTTAACTTGAGTTTCGCCAAGCATTTCTTGAAGAGAATAACCAACACCTAAACCTGCGACTAAGACTTTTTGGGGATTGGATGAGAATCTTAAAGCCAGGGTAACCAATTTCCGTTCAGAATCGCCATTATACGTTGACATTAAGAATACTCCATTACTTATTATCTCATAATCCTGATTACGTTTTTGTAACTGTAGTTCTCTTCTTTGGGTTAAGCAGCGTTCTATTACCATAATATTATCTTGCATAAATACAGTCTCCTTAATTTTGATTATTTATCTTAAATATCAAAACACTAAATTCCGCAATAGAAATTCCCGCTATGCTAAATCCCAATCATGGCAAGCCATTAAGCCCAGTCGTAATAGTCACTTAGCCCACTCAATTGGACCCGCGATGAGATATGGAATCATACGCATCGCCAAGGTCACTACCAAACTATTAAACCAATCCCCAATGAACTAACAAACGTTGCATTGAGCAAGCATCGAAATAATATATTGCCTCGGATTAAGCCTACTTTTCCTCACACTATCTTAATCCTCTCTTTTCCATAATTCTGGAGGATTCATTTCATAGATCCCATTATCTCGGTACATGTAGCCCCAGATAATGAACTCACGCCGAATGGTTGCGTAATCCGGGTGAAATGCTTTAATATGCTCGTTAATCTCGTTTTCCAAATACTTTCGCCCTACCGTTAATCCGTCTAACATTCGTTCTAAAACAAATCGCCTTTTCTTACACTGCACAGGAATTTGCTTCAGTTTGCCATCAGGAGTAAAGAAATTCCTGAGAACGCGATCACGTTCTTTTTCACGACTATTTGAAATGCCTTCCTCCCATTCAGTTTTCATGAGCCCATTGTTTACTGATTCTAGAATAAAATTTAAAGTTGCCTGAGCATCCCGTTGTAATGTCATCTCCTCCAACGAAAAAAAAATAGTGTTTTTCTCTCGTCTGCTTTTTATGAGACCCGCATCGCGAAGTCTTGCCATATGGTGAGTAATCGTCGAAGGGGTTATCCCGAGGCGTTCTGCAAGTGCCTGACCATGTTGAGGCTCCTTCGCCAAAAGCTCCAGAATACGAATACGTGTAGGATCAGACAATGCCTTATGAAAATTAATAATTCGATTTAGCTGCAATAGTTAACCACTCCTTTTCTGCAATCTCTAAAAACGCTGTTTTAGGAATCTATAAGAACCAAAAGAGGTTCGATGACTATCTAATTAGATTTACTGTCAAGTTTTAACAGCCAAACAAAATTCCAAGTATAGAAAAAAACTAGCTAACATCTTATGTTCTTAAAACTAAAAAAACCTGTTGCAAAATGCATAAACGCTCACAACCATTAGTTGAAATTCCCAGGCTTCCAGTTTATGTGGTATAATAAAATACATAAACTGGAAGTGATGGGCCATATAGTGACTGTTGAAGAAATTTTAAGTTTAATACAAGGTCTTTCACCGACTGAGCAAAGCCGGTTAATGACAGTTTTAACAGATGATTCATCAAAAGCGAGCAAATTGGAGCAACTACTCACTGAAAGCCGTTTTTCGAGAGGCCTTATATGCCATCTCTGTGGGTGTATCGATCATATATCTAGGAATGGTCACAGAAAAGATGGTAAACAGAGGTATATCTGCAAAGATTGCGGAAGAACATTCGTTGCAAA
This sequence comes from Desulfosporosinus sp. FKB, assembly GCF_002196705.1. GTDB lineage: Bacteria > Bacillota > Desulfitobacteriia > Desulfitobacteriales > Desulfitobacteriaceae > Desulfosporosinus. The sequence goes on along the minus strand of NZ_NADJ01000029.1, from coordinate 33,674 downwards.
TACCAACTCTATTACGTTGAAGCTGACGAAACATTCTTCCCTATATCATACATATCATACAAGGGGGAACCATAAAAAAGGCCCCTTTATGCTGCCACGAGCAGCCCATAAGCGCGGTAAATCGATACATACCAGGGGGTTATCAAAAAAACAAGTTTGTGTACCCTGCGCCATAGATCGATCTAGTCATGCTGTGAGTAAGATCGCTACATTAGGGAGAGTTAAAACTAAAGATTTGCACCTTCTATACGACGGTAAAATTAGCGAAGAGGCTACGCTTTGCACCGATAAAATGAACTCATACGTTAGATTCGAATCTAAATCTCGTGCAGTTAAAATCAGGCAAATCAAAGAAGGGTATCTATAACATACAGCATATAAACGCATTCCATAGTAGCCTAAAGCGCTTTATTCGGGCTTTTAACGGCGTTACATCGAAGTATCTAAATAACTACCTATTGTGGAATAGTTGGCTCACTGTAAAAAAAGGCTCTACACAACACAAAATAGACTCGATTTTAAGGGCTGCGATTACCGCGAATGCGTCTGTTAAGTGCCGAAGTTTATCAAGTAGGCCAATCATTCCTTTGCTTAGCTGATTGGCTTAAGTCGCATTAGTTAGATAATGTGAATTTGTTTTAATTTTGTGAGGGGGTAATTAAATGAAGAGACATTTACTGCCAATTCTCTTGTTCAGCTTACTCAGTCTGGTGGCACTTTCTGGTTGTAGCAATAGTAAAACCAACGTATCGTTTACTTCTATCGCTGATGGATTAGCAAAAAACGTTAACCAGCTCTATAAGCAGCCTGAAATTACACATGTTGGCTTCTCAAGTGACCCTGAAAAAAAACTATTTAAAATCGGACTTGCCATAGACCATCAGAAAATAGCCAATGGAGATTTGCAACAAGCTATTCAGTCTTACCTTAAAGACTCTGCTTCATTTACTTCTGAACCTGACCCGAATAAACTGCTCAAACCATATCAGTTACAGATCGAAGAGATTGTAAAGGATAGTAATACTACTAAGTTAATAGCTATAAAGCCCTCTGGTTCAACTGATATTTCTTGGAAGTAAGGTCAACGCATTGACACTAAACAGTCTTGGCCTTGCTTCATAAATTAGCTTAGCAGCGCGATTAAAATGCTCTGCTAAAAAAACGCTAGATTTCAACTATCTGTTGTGACAGAGTCTAAATAAAATCCTGCATAAATAGTGGTTTAATCCTCCACCTATGCAGGATTTCATTTATAAAAACAGATAGATGTTATTATGCAACGTTCCCCTAATTAGCTGTCTTTTGAACTCAATTCAGGGATTTGAAAGCAATTCTTCACAAGAAAATGTTCTCAATTAGTACAATGAAGTTCTTTGATATTATCCATTAACTCTTCTTTACTCCCAGTACATGCTACAGAAAAATACTGTCCTTGATATACCCAAGTAATCATGTTCATAACCGAGCCAAAATCAAACTCGCGAAATACTCCTTTAACTTCACTTCCTTCAAACATAAAATACATAACCTCACCAGATTCTTGAGAAGGATTGTTCGTTTGAGGAGTTTTTCCTTGTGTAAGTGTTAAATAGGCTATTGGTTCTCCTTTCTTCTTGTAAAGGCTCACCAACACTTCTTGCTTATCAGAAAAATGAACCCATTGGTGTTTGACGCTAAGATTTTTGGTTTGAAAATAATACATCGGGCATGACAAACGCCGGCTTGCTTCTTCAAGAGAAATCTCTCTGAATGGATGAATCTCTTCGCTCTCTTCTTCCTCAATCTTAACCCCTTCAGGGATCTCTAATTCAAAAAAAGAGTCGGGAATACCCTGATTTAGTTTCAATTCTCTGGCAAGGGTTCTGAGTATAAGCTTTCCTTCTGAATTATAACGTTCTGTTACTAAGAGCATCCAGGAAACCTTATCCAGCCATACATGAGTATTCATGTCCTTCATATTATCTGCTTTTTCCATAAATTGAATGTGCAAGGCAGGACGGCCTTCGACATAATCCGTTCCTAATACTTTGCAGTTTTTATCAGCGGCCAATTTCTTCAGAGCATCAAGATAATTTGGGCCCATCTGCTTACTTATCTCTTGATTAAACTTTAACCTTCTAGCTTTTTGACTCGATTTTGTCCAACATAACATTTCCTGCCCGCGAACGGTCGTGATCGTTTTATCAACCTTTGGATTAGAAGACTCGATTCGAAGTTGTCCAGGTCGCTTAAACCAAACATGATTAGAAATCGTGCTAGGTCCTGTTTCTTTAAAATAAGTGTGTTCTTGCACCATTTCATAATCTTGGATCTGATCATTTAGTTTCCGAGCTTTCTCCGCAATCTCTTGGGATGAAAGAGTAAGTCGTCCTGTTAGGGAATGAAGCAACGTTAAAAAGTTTTTATGCCTGGATAACTCCATTGACCACTCAGAATTATTTGACCATTGTTTTTCAAAATCCGCCCTTTCTTCTGAGGGCATTGTACCTTCCAAATAGTCGTAAAATTGATCCCTTGTGGGCCAATTATTTTGTTCTTTACTCACCACAATCCAACTCCCCTCGTCATCATTATCAGCCAACCTGCAGCGGTTCTTGACCGTTTCTGCTCCTAACCAATCCTGCAACTCCCTGCGCAAACGTTCTCTTGCCCGAAATAGACGGGATTTAACCGTTCCCAATGGCAATCCATATTCTTTTGCCGTATCATTAAGAGATTTGCCCCACACATCTACCTCGATGAAAACTTGTTGTTGTTCAAAAGGTAACATCTGAAGAACACGAAAAATTTCAACTTTCAACGTTACGCGTTCATCAGGGGCAGCGCATTGATCAACTAGAAGCTCGGCATTTAAGCCTTCCGTTTCTTTCTGCCTGATTCTGAGAATTAAATACACCTCATTCATCAGAACTCTGCGGAACCATGCCTTGAAAGCTTCCGGTGTCTCTAACGTCGGGAGAAATTTAAAAACTTTAATCAGAGCATTTTGCAAAGCGTCTTCCGCAAGATCCTGATCACGAAGCAGCATCTTTGCTTGACTTAGAGCTGACGGATAAACATTTCGCAAAAGAGACTCCCACGCTTCTTTATTGCCGTTTTGTACATCCCTAACAAATTCCGAGACCTGATCCAAAACCTTATTTCTCTCCCTTCGTCCTGAGTTCACTCTAAAGATGCTTTTATCGTTTAAAAAGTTCCATTCTTTTTTAAAAAAAATTGGTGATAAATATCTTCTCGATAATATCACCAAAACTATAATATGAAAATTTACGTCTCCCAAAAAACATATGAAAAACCGTTTTGCAAACGTGTTAAAAAAGCGTGTTAGAAGGACCGTCCCCCGACACGCTCGCTCGACACGCTTTTGAATTATTCTGCCAGGCCGGTTCTGGCATTAAACTGTTCAATAAGTTTGTCTAATTCTGGTCCCATCTGATGGAGTCGGCCCCAGTAATTGTCATAATCGTACCATTGGGCATTTAGTTCGTCTAAATCATACATTTGTTGTTCAATCCAGGTGTAATACTTCAGATTGTGAATGCGTTTTTTGCTTTGGTAGGTTAATTCCTCCATGCTGTCTGTTCTGACACCTAAGACATTGCGGTTATGATCGATGGCAGCATGAATCAGGCTATATTCTTGACCTCTTTCGTCTTCCATCTCTTTTAAGCGGGATTGATACATTTCAGCCGAATCGGTAAGGACGGTCATGACAATATCGTCCTCTGTCAGTTCATAGTACTTTGCGAATTTAATTGCCGATAAAATATTAGCCGCTCCGGAAATTCCGACCCATGGAAGTTTTGCTATAACATCATCGGCGACACCTTGCTCTTTCAAATAGGTTTGCCCTGCAGGTTCGCTAAGGAGCCGGAACATTCCCAAACTATCATTATCATCAATGGCAATCACCATATCTGTGTTCTTAACATTATGGATCCAAGGAATATGTTTGTCACCGATCCCTTCAATTCTATGATCACCAAAACCATTATTTAACAAGGTGGGACATTGCAAAGCTTCCCCGACGGCTAATTTGGCTTTGGGATATTGGTCTTTCAAGTAATCACCGCAACCCAAAGTACCTGCTGACCCAGAGGTTAAACATACTCCGGCAAGTCTTCCCTTAGGACCGGCCTCGGCTTTGATGATCTCCTGCATGGCATTGCCGGTTACTTCATAGTGCCAGAGATGATTGCCTAGTTCCCCAAACTGATTGAAAATCACGACGTTATCACGGGTTCTTTTCAACTCCCAAGTTTTATCATAAATTTCCTTAACATTGCTTTCACAACCGGGAGTGGCAATAATTTCACCGGCCACTGTTTTCAGCCATTCAAAACGCTCTTTACTCATGTTCTCAGGCAAAATGGCAATTGATTTACAGCCCAGCAAGGCCGAATTGTAAGCGCCGCCGCGGCAATAATTGCCTGTTGAGGGCCAGACAGCCTCATGATATTTGGGATCAAATTGACCGGTTACCAAGCGCGGAACTAAACAGGCAAAGCTTGCCCCAACCTTATGGGCACCTGTTGGAAAATACTTGCCTGCCATGGCAATAATCCTTGCTTTAACGCCGGAAATGGCAGAGGGGATTTCAAGATAGTTCGGCAAAGAATTATAAAGCCCGCCTTCTTTAACCGGCTCATTTTTCCAGGAAATTCGAAACAGGTTAATGGGATCAACATCCCATAAACCGGTCTTTTTCAATTTTTCTTTCACTTTCACAGGAACTTTATTGGGATCTTTCATTTGAGCCAGCGTTGGAATCAAAATATTTCGTTCTTTAACACTCTGGGCCGTTTTTGCGAGCTGCTCTTCATTAATCGTTAAATCAATTAAGTTTTTCATAGTCTTTCCTCCTTTATGGTAACGAGTGAACTCGTTCGGCTAAAGCTGAACATCGGGGCTTCAGATACAATAATATCCAGTGGACATTATTGCCGAGCCGCCTTTCCCAATAGAAATACTTAGCGGCGAAGGAGGACTCTACCCCACCTGAAGTCAACGAAGGACCCACCCCCACTTATAGAAGTGGGGGCCTACAATTTCCCCATCAATTCGTCCAGGGAAGGCTCTACTTTTATAGGTTCACCCACTGCAGCAATGGCATTTTTGACATCTTTAAGACCATTACCTGTCACTATAGCCACAACCTTTTCATCGGCCCCTATGACCCCTTTTTTAACTAAAGCCTTAAGTCCTGCCATTCCAGTTACCCCTGCCGGTTCGCCGAAAATCCCGCTGGTTCTTCCCAGCTCTCGCATGGCTTCCAGTATTTCCTCATCGGGCACCGCGATCATCGTTCCCCCGGATTCGCGCACAGCACGCAAAGCCTTGTCCGGATTACGGGGCACACCTACAGCGATACTGTCTGCTAACGTGTTTTCCTCCGCCGGATGCCAAGGGCGATTTTCTAAGAAGGCATCGACGAGAGGGCAGCATCCCGTGGATTGAACCCCGACAATCTTAGGCAAACGCTCAATCCAGCCGGCTTGATAGAGATCTTTAAAGCCCTTCCAAACTCCGGCAATCGTACATCCGTCACCGACAGAAAGCACAACCCAATCAGGTACCTCCCAGTGAAACTGCTCGGCGATTTCCAGAGCCACTGTTTTTTTGCCTTCAACAAGATAGGGATTTATGGCAGCATTGCGGTTATACCAGCCAAAACGTTCAATAGCTTCTGCAGATAATCTGAAGGTGTCCTCATAAGAACCCTGAACACTGATAACCTTAGCACCAAAAATTAACAATTGCGCTACTTTTCCCTGAGGAGCGCGGCTGGGCACAAAAATAACACTTTTCAGTCCCATGGCAGCAGCACTTCCGGCCAAAGATGAGGCGGCATTTCCCGTCGAAGAGCAGGAAACCGTTGGGGCCTTTTCCTCCACGGCTTTAACAACGGCAATAATTGAAGCACGGTCCTTTAAAGACGCTGTAGGGTTTTGCCCGTCATCTTTAATATACAAATTACTCATACCTAACTGCTTGCCAAGTCCCGGTGGTTTATACAATGGACTCCAGCCTACTCTCAGATGAGGCCGGGGAGTTTCCGGACGGATTGGAAGAAACGGCAGATAGCGAAAGATTGAGTAATCCTTCGATTGCGATAATTTTTCCCGCGACATCATCCGGTTGATCGCTGAATAGTCATAGATAACATCCATAATTCCAGCTTTCGAACCACAGGTCGGGCAAGTATATACTCCCGGTTCCGGTGCTAATTCTTTACCGCATTGAATACAGCGCAATCCCAAAACATTTTCCATCTCAGTCACCTCAAATCCTATTCCAAATTGCTTGGGCCAGTTCGCGAGAACGAGCACAGATCGCTTCTTCATCAATAGCAACAAGTACCCTGTCCAACATACGCACTCTTCCGTTAATCACCGTTGTTTCCACGTGATGACCGGAAACACCGAAAAGAAGATGTCCGCTCCAATTCGTCTCGTTCAAAGGCGTTGCGGGGATATAATCAACAACAATCACATCTGCCCAGGCTCCTGGGGTCAGTTCGCCAAACGTTCCGCCAAATAAATTGGTAGCGATTAGGGAATTATTGCCATATAACATTTGAGGAACTTCTGCCCAGGCCACACTGGGATCTGCGGCAGCATGCTTTTGCAGAACATTTTCTACTTTTGCGCTTTCAAACATATCACAGGTATACCCATCTGTTCCCAAGCCGACTCTAACTCCTTTATCCAACATTTTAAGAACCGGAGTTACGCCAACTGCATTTCCCATGTTGGACTCAGGATTATGAACTACTTGAGTTTTTGAAGCTTTTAGAAGTTCTATTTCCCGATCATTGACATGGACACAATGTGCCGCTATAGATTTAGGCCCAAGGATTCCGAATTTCTCAAAGCGCTCAACAACCCTCATCCCGTGATTCGTCAAACAATCGTTTACGTCTTCGATACCCTCGGCCACATGAACATGAAATCCAGCCCCAAGTCGTTTCGCTTCATCACTGCACTGCTGCAGCGTTTTGTCAGATAAGGTCAAAGAAGCGTGAAGCCCAAACAATCCGGCAGTCATGGCATCGGGAGTTCCTTGACAGGCTTTAATAAAATCAGCATTCTCCTTAATACCTTCTTGGGCGATAGACTCGCCGTCACGGTCCGAAACCTCATAGCAAAAAGCGGCACGTACTCCTATCTCTTTAGCAGCCTTAGCTAAAGTTGACAGGCTGCCTGTTACTGCATTTGGGCTGGCATGGTGATCAACAATCGTCGTTGTGCCCGTTTTAATACACTCAATAAGCGGAGTCAGAGCGCTGTAGTAAACATCCTCTATGGTCAGCAATTTATCCAGTTTCCACCAAAGTCCTTCCAGGATATCGCGGAAATTGCGCGGTGGTTTGCTTTTAGCATCCATCCCCCGAGCAAATGTACTATAGAGATGCATATGAGTATTAATCAATCCCGGCATAATTAACTTTCCATGAGCGTCAATAAACCGAGCTTCAGGAAAACGTGTCTGCAGCTCTTGAGAGGACCCAACTTCGATAATCTTGCTGTCCTGAATTAACACTCCGCCTTGAGGAATAACCTGGTTGCTCTTACCTAAGGTTAATACCATCCCATTCCCGATTATAAGCATTACTTAACTCATCCTCCCTTTAATAGTTCACTTTAGATATGATTAATTAGATTTATCTATCCTATCTGGGGAGACGAACGCTCTCCTATTAACCTGGTCAGCGAAATCGCCTGACTCGAGCACATTGCTTGACATAGCCCGCAGCCAATACATCGCCTTATGTCAACCTCCGGCAACCCCTCTGTCCAAAAAACAGCATCATGCCCCCCGGTTCGGCAGACGTAATAACAATCACCACACCGATTGCAACGGTCCGCATTAATATGAGAAACTACTTGTATCCCTCTCGGAAGATGAGAGTGTCCCACAAGATACGGCAGAGAACGCCCAATAACATCTGTTAGACTCTGAAAGGACTTTTCCTCCATCCACCCTTGCAATCCTATAATTAATTCATGAATAATTCCGACGCCAAAGCGTAAAACCGCCGTACAGAGCTGTAAAGAACTTGCTCCCAGCAGAAGAAATTCTGTACCATCCTGCCAGGTGGTAATTCCACCGCTCGCTGCAATGTCGAGATTTAACTTCTGCGCAATTTCCGCAGTACATCTTAAGGCAATGGGCTTTAGGGCCGGTCCGGAAAGTCCTCCGTATGTAGAAAGCCCAGCGATATTTGGGGTGGGAATCAGGGTATCTAAATCCACTCCAGTAATGCTTTTCAGGGTATTTAAGGCACAAACACCCTCTGCTCCGCTGCGTTCGACAGCTGCTGCAGTAGCAATAATATCTGAATCTTGCGCCGATAACTTGACAACAACAGGGACCTTCCCCGCCGCTTCCTTAACCCAACCTGCGATTTCTTCCGTACTGGCTGGCTCTTGAATTTTCGAACCTAGTCCCCAATCGGCGCCATGGGGAAAGGAAATACTGCATTCCAATAAGTCCGCTCCCGCCGCCGCCATACGGTGAGCCAGCATTTGCCAGTCGCCCTTATTGTTGGCAATAATGCTTGGAATTACAGCCTTAAACGGAAAGCGTTTTTTTAAATAACGAATAGTTTGTTCAATCTGTTCAACGGAATGTTCTGATATTAAGTCAATATTCTGGAGGCCCATAAAACCTTTAAGATGTTCCACCTTCATGACTAAGGGAAAGACACGCCTAACTACACTGGAGTCAATACTGATAGTCTTTAAAACAGCGCCTGCCCAACCTGCTTCAAAAGCCTTAATTAACTGATCGACTTGATCTGTGCTTGGAGAAGGAGCCAAAACAAAGGGGTTTTCAAGTTGAAATCCGCAATAATCCACTGATAAATCAACTGACATTTTTTAATTCCCCTTCTAACACCCATTATTCGAGATCATTTTAACGTGGGAAAGAAGCAGCTTCTTTCCCACTAAATGTCCTAAGCGTTCATTCCTGCATTATCGGCCAGTTCCTTTTGAGCCTCTTCTCCGCCTTTGCTGCCGTTAAACAGGGCATTGAGGATAACAGCCGCCACGGAACCCAGAGTAATACCACTGTGCAAAATAGTTTGACTCCAATCAGGGAATAGTTTAAAGAAATTCGCGTCAACAACTGGAATAACACCCAAACCTATGCTAATGGCAACAATAAAAATGTTGTTGGGTTTTTTTTCGTAGTCGACTTTGGATAATGTTTTAATTCCATTGGCAGCAACAATACCAAACATAGCAATCCCAGCACCACCGAGTACAGCATTTGGCAGGGAAGCAATAATCGTTGCTAATTTAGGGAAGAAACCCATAACTACTAAAATTGCGCCTGAAGTGGCTACTACGAAACGACTTTTAACTCCAGTCAGACCGACAAGACCAACATTCTGGGCAAAAGCAGTGTAAGGGAAGGCATTTAAAATCCCGCCGAGAGCCGTAGCCAGACCGTCTGCCCGTAACCCAGCCGTTAATTCCTTCTCGCCTATCGGTTTATCAACCATCACACCAATTGCTAAGAAATCTCCCGTAGACTCCACCATAACCACTAACATAACAATAATCATAGCAATGATAGAGCCGAGATCAAACTTCGGCATCCCAAATGCAAACGGATAATCGATGCCTAGCCAAGCGGCAGAGGAAACTCCCGAGAAGTTCACAAGCCCCACGGGCATGGCGATGATAAGACCAATAATTAACCCTAGAAGCACAGAAATATGAGCAACGAACCCCCGGAAAAACTTATTGATTAAAAGAATAGCGACAAGGACTATGGCTGCAACCCCAATATAAGTCATGCTTCCATAATGAGGATCTCCGGTACCGCCGGCTGCCCAGGCAATACCTACAGGCAACAAGGAAATACCAATAACCGTGATAACGCTTCCTGTAACAATAGGTGGAAAAAACCGAATCAACTTGCTAAAGAAAGGGGCTAAGAGAAAAGTACATATACCAGCTATAATAATTGATCCGTAGATCGTCTCCATGCCTCCTGTTTTGGCCATAATAATCATCGGAGTCACAGCAGCAAAAGTCACACCTTGGATAACAGGAATTTTAATGCCGATTTTCCAAATCCCCAACGTCTGCAGCAAGGTAGCGATCCCACAAGTAAACAGATCTGCGTTAATTAGAAAAGCAGTTTGAGCTTTAGTTAATCCAGCGGCTCCGGCAATAATCAAAGGCACCGCTACCGCCCCGGCGTACATCGCCAGTACGTGCTGCAAGCCAAACACAAAAAGTTTAGCTGCTGGCATCATTTCGTCAACAGGTGCAACAGAATGTTGTGTGTTAGCCATTTTTTTCCTCCTTGTTATTTACTGCAGGATAACTACTTTTAAGCACACACCTCCGTCCTCAAAACCTTGAATAATTCCTGCTTTCAAATTCAGGGTTTCTCTCCTTGGATAGATTGTTCCTAGATGAAAAGTTAGCAATATTCGTGCCAATCTGATAATACCTTATTTTATCCGACATTTGCCTTACTTATCAGAGATTAGAAAACATATCTTTATCAAAGTGATAAGGTTTTATGGTCATCTCTTTCTCTATGCCTAGTAAAGAAACCATGTCAAATCGATAAGACAATTATCATATTGATAAGACTACCCAGCTCTTTTATCGAGGCTTAATCTTGAGGTATTTACATAAAGAGGTCCAACAAATTGTTCGACCCCTTTATATATGTCCCTAAAATTAAACTTTATACAGATAAGGATATTGTTGAATAACTGTCCACATAAAGGCCGCAAGGGAACCATCGATAGGAGCATCTGTACGCCCGGTTTGATCAAAAGCCACTTCCATGACTTCTCCCTTTAGTCGAAGTTTAACGACAGATTCATTCCCTCCCTTAAGGATTACAAAGCCAGTATTCAAGGAATCTGCAAATTCCTTTTCACTCCAATATAACGTCAGCTTCACTTTATACGGCGCATCATCATAAGGACAGAAGGTCTCACAATTGCCGCACTCATTACACATGCCATCAACATGGAGAATTTGATTGCGATTCGTTAGTCCTTCACCTTCCACCGGAATCATTAAATTAGCACGGTTCGGGCATACCTCGGAACAAATATTGCAGATATAATTGCATTCCAGGCAGCGTTCAGTTTCTTCTTCTCCGTCAAAGACCGGCTGCAGAACTGCTTTTTTTGTCCGAACTTCAAGCAATTGTTTATCCTTATCGAAGGAAATCCTGGAAGCAAATTCCTGACTGAACTCCAGATGTTCTTTGGTAAGGATCGCCTTAGCAATTTTTGTACCATGAGAAATAGCGCCAACCACAGTCCAAGGACCGGCCAGGGCGTCCCCGCCGATAAAGACATTCTCGACGTTCGTTTCTAATGTCTCTTCATTAACCTTGATTTTCCCCTTTTCTCCAACTTCAATCCCATTCGTCTTCAAGAGATCAAAATCAATCAGCTCGCCGATTGCCGACAAGACAGTGTCAACCGGAAGCTCTTCATAAATCCCTTCCCGCGGAACCGGGCTCCGTCGTCCGGAAGCATCGGCCGGCCCTAACTCCATAACTTGGCACTTAAGAACCCCGCCGCTTAAAGATACCGGAGCCAGAAGCTCCTTAAAGATCACGCCATCCTTTTGAGCATAGGCCAATTCCTCCTCGTCAGCAGGCATGTAATCTTTCGTCCGACGATAGACGATGGAGACTTCTTCGACTCCCTGAACCCTAAGGGCTGCTCGTGCAGCGTCCATAGCTGAATTTCCGCCTCCGACTACTGCCACCCTCTTGCCAAGATTCAACCCTTGGCGATCCGTATTAAAGGCTTCCAAGAAAGGAATAGCTCCGCGGATACGCTCCATATCGCCTTGGATCGCTAAAGCATTTGTTCTTCCTGCCCCTATGGCTAAAACGACATAATTAAACCCTTGTGCCTTATAATCAGCCACCGAAACATTCGGGTTGACTCCAAATTTAAACTTAACCCCCATAGACTCAATAAGTTCTATATCCTTCTTAATCGCCTCACGGGATATCCGAAAATCCGGAATAACAAATTCAACTGTTCCTCCAGCCTTTTCACGCTTATCAAAGACTGTGACATTCATACCTGCCTTGGCTAAGAAGTAAGCTGCCGAAAGTCCTGCCGGTCCCGCACCGATCACAGCGACACTAGCCTTTGACTGGGGTTGGCCTTTGGAAACTTTTTGCATATAACCAGCATATCCTTTTTCAGCCGCCACAAGTTTCTGGCCTCGGATATGCACCGATTCATCGTAGTCCAGGCGAGTGCACTTCGTCATACAGGTGTGTGTACAAATCGTTCCCGTAGTAAAAGGCAGCGGATTTTTAGAGACAATAACGTCAAAGGCTTCCTCATAACGTTTTTCGCCGACCAGGCGCAAGTACTCGGGAACGTCTTGTTCGATAGGGCATCCCTTTTCACAGGGTGCAATAAAGCAATCTAGAAGCGGCAATTTGAGAGAAGTTTTCCTGCTGAGCATATCCCGAGACTCCTTGATATGATTGGCATCATCAAAAGCGCTTTCCGCTAAGGCTTTAAGCTTCTTCATATCTAAGCGGCTTGATTCTTGATTATCCAAAAGCGGTTCCAGAAGTTCAGCTAATTGTTTGAACCGTTGGTAACCACCTGGTTTGAGCAGTGTTGTAGCTACTGTTATAGGGCGAATCCCTGCAGCAAAGATACGCTCAATATTAAAAGCGTCCGCACCGCCGGAATAGGAAATTTTAAGCTCCCCATCAAATTCAGTCGCAAGTTTATAAGCCAAATTAATTGTTAAGGGATAGAGAGCTCGACCGGACATATACATTTCTTCTCCCGGCAGCTCATCCCGAGTTATCCTCACTGGCAAAGTATTTGATAGTTTAACGCCAAAGTCTTTCTTATTGTCCGCAGCAAAAAGTTTCAGCCGCTTTAACATTTCTACACCATCGCCAAATTGCAAATCATGAGTAAATGATGCTTCTTTTAATTGAATATAGTCATACCCCATCTTGTCAAAGGTATTACGCACATACTTATAGCCTAATAACGTGGGATTCATTTTTACAAAGGTATGGAGCTTCTTCTCGCTAATTAGATACCGAATAATCGCCTCAATTTCAGTTGGCGGGCATCCGTGCATCGTCGATAGGGTGATGGAGTTGCATATCTGCGGAGAGATCTGATCCACAAAGGTGCGGTCCACATGTTGGAAAAGTCCTAATTCTTCCCGCAAGACGTCTTGACATTCCTGGAAAATCTTCGTTTTTGCTGCATCTTTCAAACCTTCGATAAACTCATCAACTTTAGGCGACTGAATACCCTTCAAGTCATAGCCAACACTCATATTAAACATAAAGCGCCGCTCAGATTGTTTAAAGAACTCTTTTTGTATAACGTGCAAGATGAACCAAGCTTTCACATATTCCGCAAAAGCACCCATAATCGGAAGTTCTGTTGACCATTCTGTATTATAGCACTCGTCTTCGGCGGAAATACAAGGCTTGGCAATTTCTAACTCATCCATAATCTGAACAGATTTAAGCTCGAAGAAACGACTTCCGCTCATATAAGAAGCAATAATGTTTTGAGCCAATTGAGAGTGCGGTCCAGCTGCCGGTCCGACAGGAGTAGCGATGGCTTCCCCAAACAACTCCATATAATGATCGTTAGTTTTTTTGATGAATTTCTCTTCCGGAATACCAAATACCATCCCGCTGTGCTTATATTCCTCCATAACCCAAAGAAGCAATTGTCGAAAAGGAATCAAAGCCATTTTATCGCTCATAATTATTGTCTCCCCTTAAGTTGTTCTTGTTGCTGCTTATAATGAGGGCTGTCCACACATGTACAAATATGTCCTTCCAAAGACTTTTCCGCTGCCTTAAGAATATTTTGATACCCTGTACAGCGGCATAAATGCCCCGAAAGTTCCCGCTTAACTTCCTCACGAGTGTAGTCTTTACCGCTTTCTGTCATAGCTGTAGTGGTTAAGATAAGTCCAGGCGTGCAAAAACCGCACTGGACAGCACCTTCCTCAATAAAGGCTTTCTGAACCTTAGAAAGTTCCCCATTCTTAGCGGCTACCCCTTCGATAGTTGTGATAGCTTTACCATCCGCCCAAACAGCTAAATAAATGCAAGAGTCATAAGGAGTCCCATCAATCAAAACACTGCAGGCCCCGCATTCGCCGACGCTGCACCCTTGTTTAGCGCCGGTATACCCCAGCTGATTTCGCAAAAGTTCCAGCAGAGACATACGGACATCAACTTCCAAGGTATACGATTTCCCATTAACCGTAAATGAAATCCTTTTAAACAAGATCTACACCTCCCGCCCTCACAATAGCCGTCTGCAAAGCCCTTTGAGTCAATTCCTCCACCAAATGTTCACGATACTCTTTGGAAGCTCTCCAGGAAGTTCGGGCCTTGGCTGATTTGACAGCTAATTTGCTTATTTCCTCAATTGTTTCCGGAGAAATTTTCTTCCCGCGAGCAAAATCTTCCGCTTCCACACAGCGCAAAGGTGTCGGCCCAGCGACGCCCAGCCCGATACGAATCTCACTGAAGTTACCGGAATCCAACTTACAGAGAACAGCAACTCCAAGTGTGGCGATATCCATAGCCTCCCGCATAGCAAATTTAATATACTGTCCTCCAAACCCCTGATAATCTTCCGGATAGATAAGGATATCTGTAAGAACTTCCCCAGGCTTTAAGTCGACCTTGCCGGGTCCGAGATAGAATTCCTGAATGGGAATCACCCGTTCCCCTTGGAGGTTCTGCAATTTTAAGTGAGCATTAAGGGCAAACAAGGATGAGGCACTGTCGGCTGAGGTTGCCCCATTGCAGACATTTCCGCCGATAGTAGCAATATTCCTGATCTGCGGCCCCCCCATAGAGATCGCCGCTTCTGTAAGAATAGGAACATGCTTCTTCATGATTTGATCATTAAATACGTTAGTAAACGCTGCCATCGGACCAATAGCAATCGTCCCATTCTCCAATTTGCGAATATCCCTCAACTCTTGTATCTTGCGAATGCTTAACAACTCGGCGTCTTCCAGCTGCCCGCCATGCATCTTTACAAGCACATCCGTTCCGCCGGCAATAATTTTAAGCTTTGGATTCGCCCCAAGAAGTTCCGTTGCTTCGCGAACTGTTTCCGCCTCGTAATATCCTCTAATGTCGTACATCATTTCACCGCCTTTATAATAATCCAGCCTTTTTAAAACTCTCAAAGACTCGTTGGGGATTCATCGGTATGCGATTGAAGGCAACGCCTGTAGCGTCTAAAACCGCATTGCGAATAGCCGGAGCCGGGGAAATAACCGGAGGTTCTCCCAAAGCTTTTACCCCAAAGGGCCCGGTCGGATCTTCGATCTCCACAAAGGCAGCGCCAATCTCCGGCGTATCCATGATGGTGGGAAGTTTGTAGTCCAGCAAATTATTATTCAAAGGTTTCCCTGTTGTTTCATCAAAAAGCAATTGCTCGGACAAAGCATATCCTATGGCCATGCTCACACCGCCATGGACCTGTCCCGCCGCCAGCTGGGGATTAACAATTTTACCTGAATCATGAACGTTGTAGATTTCCAAAACTTTTATCTTTCCTGTTTTAAGATCCACTTCTACCTCAGCAAAGGTTACACCAAAGGGTACGGCATTAATTCGGGCATTATTGGAAACATCGCTCGTTATCGGCTGGGCATTGACCCGATCATAAAAGGACTGCATGGCAACTTCCCAGAGAGGCAGGACCGATTCCCCCGAATGTTTATAGACGATCATCTGGTCTTTAAGATTCAAAATATGCGCAGGTAGATCGGTAATTTTTTGCGCGAAAGCTAAGATTTTGCTCTTGACTTCTAAAGCAGCTTTTTCAACCGCCATCCCACTGACATAGGTTTGACGCGAAGCGTAGGAACCCGTATCAAAGGGAGAAATATCCGTATCTTGTTGAGAAATTACATGTACCATAGACACCGGGAGTCCCAAAATTTCCGCTGTCATTTGAGCAAATACCGTATCACTACCTTGGCCTATTTCCGTAGCACCAAGCTGAAGCTGAACTGAGCCGTCCTGATTAAGGACAATGCGGGCAGCTGCAAGTTCCAAAGCGACAGGATAAGTTCCCGAAGCATAGCTGAAACAGGCCATTCCTACCCCACGGCGTATATCTCCCGTCTGATTTTTGTAACGTTCCTTCTTTTCATCCCAACGGATAAGCTCCTTACCTTTGTCAATACATTCGCGAATTCCGCAGCTGAGAACTTTATTTTTGCTGAATGGTTCAACATAACCAACATCCACTAAGTTTTTTCGGCGCACTTCGATAGGATCCAGGTTAAGCCTTTTGGCAATATCTTCAATATGAGACTCGAAGGCAAAAAAGATCTGCGGAGTTCCATAGCCGCGCATAGCACCTGCCACAGGCAAATTTGTATAGACCGTGACCGGCGAGTATTTCATGGCTTTCACAGGATAAAGATAACGGAACTTGCTTCCTCCGCTCCCGGCAATTGAACTTCCGTGGGAGGCATAAGCTCCAGTATTGGAAATTGCAGAAATTTGAATAGCATTAATTGTTCCATCTTCATTGACACCAGTTTTAATCTTAAATTTGAAGGCATGACGTGTTCGAGTATCAACCATTCCTTCCTCCCGGGAAAGTTCCAATTTAACAGGCCGACCACCGACGGCGAGAGTCAGGGCCGCATTCAAAGGTTCATAACAAACATCTTGCTTATTGCCAAAACCGCCGCCGATATAAGGCTTGATAACTCTAACTTTTCCCCAGGGCAAACCCAGAGATTGTGCTACAATACGCCGTACAATCTGGGGAATTTGAGTCGAGGTAACAATCACGATTCGGCCATCCGCATCCACATAAGCATGGGACGTCTGAAGTTCAAGATGACAATGTTGAACGATACTTGTCTCGTACTCTCCCTCAAAAACATAATCCGACTCTTGCAATGCAGCCTCCATATCACCCCGTTCAAAGCCGCCTCCCGTAGAGAGAACGTTTCCCTCACTCTCCTCATGAATTCGAGGGGCGCCTTCACGCATAGCCGCTTCAGGGGTTATCAATGCCTCAAGGACTTCATATTCAACCTGAATTAATTTTAAAGCTTTAGCAGCAACAACTGCATCCACAGCAACAACTGCTGCAATAGCATCTCCGACATAACGAGCCTTCTTAGCTAAAATAAATCGGTCCTCTTTATCCCGATGCCCCGGGTCTAAAGAATAAGGATGTCCAGCGGTGGCAAACAAAGGCAAATCCACCTCTTGTTCATCATCTAAAACATCGTTCATAACCCCAGGTAAAGCGGTGGAAAACTTGATGTGTGGTAAATCTTTATATGTTATTACCGCTTCAACACCCGGCA
This sequence comes from Desulfosporosinus sp. FKB, assembly GCF_002196705.1. Classification (GTDB taxonomy): domain Bacteria; phylum Bacillota; class Desulfitobacteriia; order Desulfitobacteriales; family Desulfitobacteriaceae; genus Desulfosporosinus. Next base: position 16,299 of record NZ_NADJ01000029.1, on the reverse strand, counting down.
AAGATTTAGCCTCACTTACATCGATCGATTTGACAACGGCATGAGCATGAGGACTATGCAAGATTTTGGCAACTAACATATCCCGTTCCGAAAAATCATCCGTATATCTGGCCTTGCCGGTTACCTTAGCGACAGCGTCAACTCTACTGACACTTTTTCCTACAACATCGTAAGCCAATTTTACCCCTCCATCCCAAAACATTTATTTTAAATCACAATCTTACAAGTGAAGACAAGACATAGTATATTCTTTACCGACAAGTAAAATTAGCCATCCCCTCTCTTATCTATCAGTGCAATATTCATGCCAGATAACAAAAATCTCTGAAAAATAGCATTTTTACGGAGTTTTTACGAAAAGACAAAAAAATATAATGAATACTAATTCTCAAAATGATAAAAAGAAAGCAACACACCTTTAAATGACGGCATTTAAAGACTTATCAAAAATATAATTTATTATCATTTTGAGAAATTACACCTACAAAAAAGTATTCCTCTTGTCAGTATTCCCTGAAAGCATCATTTTACTTAAGTTATTCAATATTGTAACGCGCTAACTTGCGATATAACGTTGCCAGGCCAATCCCTAAAGCTTTAGCTGCCTTTTCTTTCCCTCTAGCCCCTCCCTCAGTCATCCGGTAACAGCGAAGAATAGTTTCCCGTTCAATCCTCTCTAAATTAAACCGATCTTGATTTTCTTCCCGTAATTCTGCTTGTTTCATTCTTACAGGCAAATGGTCTTCCGTTAATCTTGAATCCTCCGCTAGATTCATAGCATACTCGATAATGTTTTGTAACTCGCGAACATTACCAGGAAAAGCATAGCCCTGGAGTCTCTGGCGAAAACCCTCCGATAGGTCATGAACATTTTTATTCAATTGCTGATTATATACTTGGATAAAGTGCTTAATCAAAATCGGCAGGTCTTCTTTCCTCTCCCGCAAAGGCTTGATATGCATAGGAATGACATTGATCCGATAATATAAATCCTCCCGGAATTCCCCTTTAGCCATCATTTCTTCCAAATTACGATGGGTGGCCGCTATGATCCTTACATCAACAGGACTTGCCGTGATACCGCCGATGCGTTCGATCTTTCGTTCTTGGAGAACTCGTAGAATCTTAGCCTGTAAATAAAGAGGCATATCCCCGATTTCATCCAGAAATACGGTTCCTTTATTGGCTAATTCAATTTTACCAATCTTCCCGCCTTTGCGGGCTCCGGTAAAGGCACCATCTTCATAACCAAAAAGTTCACTTTCCAGTAAATTTTCAGGAATGGCTGTACAATTGATAGCCATAAACATGCCTTGGTGTCTCGGACTAAGATTGTGAATCGACCGAGCCAGCATCTCCTTCCCAGTTCCACTCTCTCCCCGAATTATAACTGTCGACTTACTCTCTGCGACGACTCTGGCCTGTTCTCGAATTTGACACATGCACGCGCTCTCTCCCAGGATATCTTGGATTGAATAACCGATCTCCCGGGAACTCAAGCGATGAACAATGCGACTGATTTCGTCGAAGGGCCGAAGAATCACAGCAAGACTTTTAACCCCGTCTTCGCCTTCCATAGGCAACGCCCGCAAAAGCATGTGCTGCCGATTTTTCTTAGACTCAATATATACTTCTCGCTCAACAACATCTTCCGCACTTTTTCCAACCGTTAGAATCTCCGCAACGATCTGTGGAGGAAAGAGGGAGTCTAAACGACTGCTGGGATGAAGCAGATTTGCACTGAAAAGGCCTTGGGCTGCCTGGTTAAAATGAAGTATCGTTCCGTCAAGATCTGTTGTAAGCAGCCCCTCATCCAAACAATCGATAATTGAATTCAAATAATGGTTTGCCGAAACGAGTCCCGCCAAAAATTCCTGTTCTTTAAGTTTTAAGGCAATCGTCTCTGCCATTTTTGTTAGAAAAATGAGATATGAATGTTGATTCTCGGCTATTAGTTTGGCCTGTACTTCCGTAAAACAGATCATTCCAATAGCACCCACTGCCTTACCATCAACATTAATTGGCGATACCACCTCATACTTCTCCGAACAATTGCCACGAGCCATACAAGGACCACATAGAGGATGGATACCCGGGGTTTCAATGACAAACTGATGACCTGTGCGAAGAACTTCACGATACACATACCCTTGTCGGTCCATAGATTGCCCGACTCCTTTATGATAGCGACCCGTTCCGGCAATACGAATTAACTTTTTATCGGCTATTTCGATATCTATTTTCACAACAGTCGCGATTGCTTCAGCAATCTGCTGAGCATAATCTTTCACATCGATCAGTTCAACCATGTGATTAACCCCCATTAGCTTTTTCGATTTTCTATCCCCAATCGAAACAGTGAATCGATCAATCATTTAGACTTAGGCAATAATATGCTTGTAAATCAGGAAACCCAGAACAGCTGTATTTAAAATCACAAATACAGGCGCAGCAACGAGAAATTTGGGATGAGAGGTTTTGTGGTGAAAATACTTCATGCCAACAAACAGTCCCACTCCGCCAAATGCCCCCATCCAGAGCAAGGTTGCTTCCGGAATCCTCCAGCATCCCAATTTTGCCTTTTTCTTATCTCTTCCCATGGTAATAAAAACATAACAATTCCAAAGAAAATAAATCAAAATGACATATTTAATAGGAAGCAATTTTTGGTCTCCCCTTTCACCGATATCTTGATGTCTAACAGCTTTCTAGACGCCGTTCCAACGTTCAAATAAAGTATGATCTACTCCAAACTGATCCAACACTCGGCCAACCACATGGTTCACTAAATCCTGAATCTCCTGAGGATGATGATAAAAGCCCGGTGAAGCAGGCATAATTGTCGCTCCAGCTCTTGCCAGCCGCAGCATATTTTCTAAGTGAATAATGTTGTAGGGCATTTCACGCGGCACAACCACAAAAGGTCGACGTTCTTTCAACGTTACCTGGGCCGCACGTGCTAAGAGATGATCTCCTGTGCCGGTTGCCATTAAACCTAAAGTATTCATCGAACAGGGAATAACAACCATCCCATGAGTTCGATAAGAACCGCTTGCCAGAGAGGAAAACAAATTCGTATTTTCATGGATATGAACATTCTCAGGTAAGCTCTGGCGATCAGACCCCGTCTCAAAGGTCAATACTTTTTCGCCCGTCGACGTCATAACCAACTCAACCTGCCATTCCATTAACGCCAGAACCTTAATCAGGGTCAGTGCATAGATTGAGCCACTTGCTCCGGTTATTCCCACAATGATCCGTTTAGTCATGATGCCCTCCTATAGTCTAATCCTCAATCTCTAATCCTCTATCATCAAAATCTTATCTTTGCGTATAAGACGAATTCCCCCGAAAATAATGACTGCTCCCACAACCTGCAAAAGATGAATCCTTTCTTTAAGAATCAGAGCAGCCGTGATGACGGCAACAGCGGGAACAGCATACATATAAGCCATCACTCGATTCACTCCAATCCTGTTTATGGCATAATACCAAACCACCAGGCCATAAGCTGTGACGAGGAGCGTTGAAAACAGCACCGAACCCCATGCTGAAAAGGGGATTGTTGACCAGGATAACTCGGTAACACCTTTTAGACCAACAATCAAAAGAAAAATGGTTCCAAAGAGAGAGGAGAAAGTAATCGTTTTCAAGGCAGAATACTTACTTAGCATGCGTTTGGCAAGCACAGGATATAACCCCCAGATACAGGAAGACAACAAGGCAATAAGATCTCCTCGCAATACTTCCCAACCGAGGGCTAATTTATTTGTTCCAAATAATAGAACAAAAACCACTCCCACTATTGACAAGGCACTCCCTCTTCGCCCTCTTGAACTCAAACGTTCTTGTCCCGCCAGCCAAGCAAATATAGCCGTAAAAACCGGAGAAACCGCTAACATCAAGGAAGCATTTGTCGCAGTCGCATATTTTACGGCAGCCATAAACAACGTCTGATAGATCGTAACTCCTACTAAACCTATTAGAGCTAAACTCCAACAATCCTTTAATTCAACTCGTATATTTTTTTCCAGAGCATATAAAAGCAGAAGAAGGATAGGAGATGCTCCTACAAAGCGAAGCACAGTAAACGACAGAGGATCAAATCCAGCCATTCCCCATTTCCCAACAACATAGTTTGCTCCCCATACTAAAACAACTCCCCAGATCACCCACTCCGGAAAATCTCCCGTTGACCGATTCCTCATAAGAAACTCTCTCTTCCCTCTCTATACTAAAGACCCCTGGCATAATTGTTTATGATGCCGGGGTCTACTCTTTTTCCTAGAAGACTAGGTACAACGTTTCCTAGTTGTAACTTTTCATAATAAGATCTTACAAAGTTAATTCATGATTATATTGAAACCTTCGATAACTTATTCTTTAAGCCATAATTGTACCATAGAAAATCAGAACGCGAAATATTTAAGTTTCATTATACTGAATACAGAAGCGTTGGGTGTGAACAATGGTGAACGCTACTAAAAAATATTTACAAAATAGGTTGACAAGATGAATGTCATCTCCTATAATAATCAATGTTACGCGGTCGTGGCGGAACTGGCAGACGCGCTAGATTCAGGTTCTAGTGCTCGCAAGGGCATGGAGGTTCAAGTCCTCTCGACCGCACCAAATAAGGGTTTAAGGGCAAATTGAGAAATCAATTTGTCTTTTTTGTTTTTTCAGGGTATGCACTAGATTCGGCACATTGAACCGCACTAGATTTCTAGGAAAATGCCCATATTTAATGAAAAGTCTAGCAGGAAACAACAAAGGAAAGGTTGTTCATTATGGCTAGAAAATCAGCAATTGTTACCCCTGCCAAACGGAAATCAAGAAAGATTATTGTACCTACCGACTACTCAATTCAATTTGATGATTATCTCAATCATTGTGAAGAACGAAATCTGACTCAAGGTACTGTTGAAGGTTATCGCTTTTATTTGGGATATCTCAAAAGATATTTAGAAGAAAATCAACACTCATTATTAGTAAACGAAATCGTAGAAAGAGATATTAGGGGATTTCTAACTTACATGCGTAAAGCCAAAGATAATAATCAAGCCACACTCAATTCTGCAATTGCATCAATAAGACCCTTTTTCAATTACCTTATTGAGCAAGACGTTATTAAAGATCATCCTATGGCAAGAATTAAAAAGGGTAAAGTTGACCAGAAACCAATTATACCTTTTTCAAGCGAAGATATCCAAAACCTTCTTAAACAGCCTGATAAGTCCCGACATGCAGGATACAGGGATTATTGCATGATGCTTATGCTTTTATCGACTGGAATGAGAATCAGTGAATGTCTTAATCTAACCATTTCTGATGTTGACTTTAAAAATAATAGAATACTCATTCGAGAAAGTAAAAACAGGACTCCGAGAATTGTAGGAATGGCTAAAAAGATCAAACCCGAGTTACAACGTTTCATTCGCTTATGTCTTTCCAATGCAAAACCCTTTGATTTTCTTTTTCAGAATCATGATAGTAAAAAACTTGCAGACAATACTATTCAGGCTAATTTCAGGGAATATGGTAAGCAAGCTAATATTGACCCTAGAATCAGGGTTAGTCCACATACTTTTAGACATACCTATGCAATCAATTACCTTAAAAATGGAGGGTCTACGGCCTCGCTCAGAGAACAATTAGGACATAGAACGATTGAGACGGTTGAGAAATATTTATATTGGTCATCAGATGATAAACTAGAAGAATTTCAAAAATACAGTCCATTAGATAATATGGAATTTTGAGATTAATGAGAGTGCTAGTACACTCTTTTTAATATCCAATATATTTATTCATACCATTCGTCTTTTATTTCACTTAAATTAATAATTCTCCATTCTTCTTTCCACAAATCCCAATATGGAATATCACTAGATGATGGTGGCAGTTCACATTCGTCAATTTGGACAACTGATGGTAGTATAACTGCCTCACCGATCAGTAGTGCTTCGCCCGCTCTAAGTGATGGCAGTTTATCAATAAGATTCCCCAATGTGTCAGGTAATAACTTTTTAACATATCCTTGATCATTAGGATTCGTTAATCTCATAGCAATAAAATTACTACATTGGGAGAAAATTGTTTCTGAGATTTCCGATGGTCTTTGGCTTGCCAAAAGCAAAGTCACACCATATTTTCTTCCTTCTTTAGCGATTCTTTCAATTGCTTTTTGAGATGCTCGATATTTTGTCAATTCACTCCTAGGGACATATTTATGGGCTTCTTCATAAACCAAAAGAATTGGAACATCATTATTAATTTTTTCTTTTGGATTTTTTTTGCATCTCAAACGTTTATAGTAATAACCATATTCAAATATCATTCTTGATATTAACGAGACTGTGATACTCAAAACTTCAAATGGTATACCACTTAAATCAATTACTGTAACGTTCCGGAAATCACCCGTACAAAAGCCCATAAGTTTTTGTAAAGTCTCTTCAAATGAACGAATTTTGGATTTCTTTCCAAACAAAAAGTCTAGTCTTTTATCAGATACCTTGGATTGTAGCCTTATAGAAAATTTATCCAAAGTGCCATCGGCATAATCACCTTTTGTTATACTTTGAGCTTTAGTAGGAAAAAAAGTATATTCTTCTTCAAAATATTTACTAATACGTTGTTCATTTGTTAATTTAATTCCTAAACTTTCATTGGTTTTTCCATCTGGCAATAAATTATATGTTCCATCGTTTATCATAAAACGTCCCGAACATTTAGCATTTTCAGTTTCATTCTTGTAATTATTTATTGCATAAACGATTTCATTAATATCAAAAAAAACTGGCGTATCATAAAATATTTTCTCGTTAGTGGGATTATGCTTCTTCTTATTTTCAGTGACCAGTGTTCGGAATATTGAAGATTGATTATAATTATCACGTTCACCTGTATCAAGCAATATTTCTTCAAGTTCTTCATTATTCAAAAGCCAATAAGGCAAAATCAAGTTATCAATGTTAATCACATTAGCATCAGGAAATGATGCTTTATATTCTGAATGTATATCAAATATTATTATATGGGAATTGTTTAAAGAAAACTGTCCATCTTTGGCATTAACAGCTTTCTGAATAATCGTTGCAACTGTATGTGATTTTCCAGAGCCAGTAGAACCAATTACCGAAATATGTTTATTGAAGAATTTATTCCCGTCGACTGGAATTTTAATATCTTTATTTGATGATAATGTTGAGAAAACAAACTGTTCTGGTATATCGATCGACTCATTATATATTTTTTCAATATCTGCTTTAGTTGCAGGTTCGACTTTTTTGGGAGGAATCGCTATCGTATCTCCCCCCCTAATAAATTTGCCGTCTCTTATTAATCCCAGAGGTGTTGCTTCTATAATATAATCTCTTTTCCCCTCATTTGTAACTTCAATCGAAAAATTTTCGATAATAGCAATGAGCACAGAATTATCATTATCTGCCACTCTTAGATACGACCCGACTTCAAGGCCTCATCTTCTAACTTAAATTCTTCCAGATTATCAACAACAATTCTAATTTTGTTAGGAAAGACAGATATAACTTCTGCATTCATTTTAATTAATTCTTCCATTTATATAATCTCCTTTAGGTTTTTTATATGGAAATTTTGAATTTTTACATGCTTAATCTTGGGATTATTTAATTCAAAATATGGCTTATCTTTATAAAATTGATAAACTTCTTTTGTTTTATTTATTTCGTCTAATATCAAATTTATATAATCTAATTTGTCAATCATTTTTATTTTTATTTGGTTATGATAATCTGCAGACTTAAGGATCACTTTAGAATCAAAGGGTGCCCCATTAAAAGGAAAACCATCAATAAAATTAAACCCTTCTTGGTGTAAATCTGTTTTCAAATTTACTAATTCATCACGCTCTAAATCATGAATATATATATATGGGCAAAAAGGATTTGGGGTTCGTTTTGATAACTTTGACCATTTATCTGAAATTAAGCGAAGTATATCTTTCAGCTCGACTCTAGAATAATTTGATTTATCCACCTCAATCAGAAAAAATCTTTCAAATGGCAATACATTAAAATCAGAAAAATATTCCTTCCTTAATTTTTTAAAGACCTCTTTTTGACCTCTAAAGAAATAAAACCATTTATTAAACAAAATTTCCCTCTTGTCGATCAAATCAATGAATTCCTTTTTAAATATTCTTCGATCCCTAATATCTTGCCGAATGGCAAATTCTTTAATTATCTTCAACGCATTATTATAATAATAATGTTCAGCCTCGAATTTTGAGCACTTAAATCGTACTTGAAGTATTTGAAGAATATTTTCAATTTGTTGAGAGAATTCTTCAGCATTTATTTCTATTTGTAAGTGTTTTAAGAAGTCTTCAAGTTCAACATCAGCTATCTTCAAATCTTGATAATAGAGTATTTTAGCTTTGTTATGAGTAAACGTTAAAAAATGTTTTTTTAAGAAATCTACCGTTATTGAATTTGGCAATTTTTCTTGCCCTTTTTGATAATAGCCATACAATTTATAATTAATGGCGGCAGTTCCAATATCCTTACGTCCTTTAAAATCTTTTAACATAAATCTAATAGACAGTGCTATTTCAGAGTGATTGTATTCAGTGTTTGCATAATATTTACACTGAATTGCTGTATTACCCTCCAACTCAGATATATCTACATCTTCAATTCCTTCAACAGTTATTGAATCTGCATCATTACGTAATTCAAGTATTTTTAGGATCGAATAATCAAATTGATAAAAATAACCTTTAATTGTATTAATAGCTGCTCTATCTTTCACTAAATACCCACCCATCGTACCCAACTTATTATAATGAATTGACTCTCTAATCATTAATGCAATTTCCTAATAGCCCCGTATATAAGTGACCTAACCTATGGTTAAGGGATTTATGTATGCAAATATTACTCTAACCTATAATTCAACAAGTTTCCTAAATATCCCTGCCTTAATGCAAATATTTGAAATCATTCCAGAAGGCATTAATGACCTTCTAGTAGTCTATACAGCTTTTAAACTCCTAGATTTCAGAGATCACAACAACATTCTCTCCGTTACATCGTAATATTCTTTAAAATTTTGAATACAGTTAAATAAGTTGTTGCTAACATAGAATCACCTCAATTTCTATATATATTAGTTAAATGAATGAAGCCAAAGTGTTATATTTTAACGCCTTGGCTTTTTGCTTGATAATCTTATTCGATTTTGAATTTAAAATAGAAATAAACTCTGTGTCCTAAAGAAATTTATTTAATTTTGCACAGCAGTCAAAATTCCATTATCAAAATATAAATATCCATTACCGTCAGCATAAACCCATTGCTCAGTAGTTCCATATGCTGTTATCGTTTTGTTTGTTTTTTGAGGTTTTCCCCAAGAAGAATCCAATACTTCTTGTTCAGTCATTCCTATTCGCACCCCTTGTGTCTTTTCTAGAGCTTTTGCATCTGTTTCTTCTTTTGCTTGATCTTTAGCCCTCGCTTCAGCTTCAGTATTTGATTTTAGATCTGCATCTGATTGATATTGCTTTTCTAATTGTTCTATTTCTAATTTATCGTTAGTAAATAAGTTAGCATATAAATCAGAAGACGATTTTGTTAATTGAGAAATTGCATCAGTATAGTCACCCTGATTTGCTATATTGTTAATACTTTCAAAAAATTTCCGTTTACTATCTTGTAATCTTGATTGTGCATCGGAATATCTTTTTGTATCTTTTGGCGAAACAGAACTAAACAATAAAGAAGCATTTAAAAAATCATTATCTTTGTAATGGATTATACCTTGATTATAGCAGTTTAATGAATTTGCTAATGCTTCAGCTAAATCATGTTTTTCTAAAATGGAATTATCAGAGTGATATTTTAAAGCTAATTCAAACGAGGATTCGGCATTTAAATATTGTTCACTTGACATATAGGTATTACCTTTTACGACATTCAAATTAAAATTAGCCAAATTTAATTTTTCTAAAATTAAATTATCAGAATGATATTTTAAAGCCAATACAAAGGATGCTTTTGCTTCTGAATATTGGCTATTTGACATATATGTATTACCTTTTGTTACATATGAATTAAATAGTCTAATGTTATTGTAATAAATAATAATTGGTATGGATACCAAAACAGATATAAATATTGCAAAAAATATTTTATATTTTTTCGATAAACTTCTAATCTTTATAATAAACTCTTTGAATTTCTCCTTATTTTTTTGTCGTTCTATTCCTTCGACTTTCTCAAAATTATTAGATAAGTCCAAAACGACCATTCCTCTCGTTGAAAAGTATTTTCCTTTTCGATATTGAAGTAGTTTCCCTTTACTTGGATTTTGTAATTTCATAAATTTTTAAATTCCAATATGTTAGTAATTTTCTCAAATCTGACTACCTCTTTTTTCTTGCCTATGAGTTATACACTTGAATAATTGATCTGTGATATTACCTCCCTGTTGCCAAATCACGACTCTTCAATATCCCCAGTATCAATTTCGTATAATAAAGCACAAATCCATCTCTCTACAAAATTCTGCTTTTTACACAAAAGTCCTTCCAATTTTTATATAAAAACAAAAAAGACGTACTGTACGCCTCTCTTGAGCATAGATTTCGATATTTATTATCTAAGGCTTTATATTTTTAACCCTTTGGTCTTACTGACAATCCTCTCGCACATTTTATTTAGTATTTATTTAGTAATTTAAACTTTACGTTCCGATACAATCGCAAGTCATCAAATAAATTGCCGATTGATACAGAACAACTATGTCTTTATTGCTCTGGAAGATAATTCCGATATATGTAAAGTACCCCCGTCCGTACTAAACCAATTTCATTCAATAAGGGTTTCTGTGATAAGTGCAAGAATATAATAGCCAATAGTTTCAAGCAAGGAGGCATATCATGAATGCGAAGGATACTAAAGAAGTACTTTTAGATTTTGTTAAATACATCGATGAAAAGGTGCAGAAAAGCTTTGAAAGTACATCAATGACACTTTTGAAGTGGTTAAAATCGACTAGGATAAGGAACAAGCAATTAGGGCAAAACAGGAACTTGCTGAAGGTAATTTCGATTCATTTAGAGATTTTCATTTTTAAATTATCTCTTTGTTTCAAGCTAAAAACTGACTCTAATCAAAAAAGTGCCAAAGGGAGTCCGTTTTTTGGAAGTCACATGGGTCAACTTTTCGGGGGCTTTCCAGAGTTAGCCCAAATTATATCCAACTTTTTGGTTTTTAGCACTTCTTTATTCTCAAGAGCATATTCAAATAGCATTTTAAAATAACACTTGAATAAATCCAAGACTTCAGGTGGGAAAATTCTGATTAGATCATTATGGACAGCAAAGTATGAGTTATTCATTACTACAACAGAAAATATGTCTGCAAATACCTCTGCAGACACAACTGTATTGTTTTCCAGATAAACATCAAGTTCTTTATTCATTTCAATAAAGGAGTCTGGTGTCATCATACCTTGATGGGTTAATGCGACTTGTAATGCATGTCCAATCTCATGAATCAACACTTGATATGGGTCATGTTCTTCAGATCGAGAGGCAAAGGTAAATATAAACCTTTTGTGATAAGTTTCTGGCTCCTTTTCATCGTAAAATACTTCACAGAACGAATTGAATTGTTTGTGTGAGTTATTAAAAAGAAATATTTCTAGGTCTGTTTTGCATGTTATAATGTCAAAAATTCTATACTCGGATTGAAGAAAATGTAAAACGTTATTAACCTGATCTTTCTTTAAGCCCACTGTCTTAGGTTCATTAAATTCATTGTCAAACATATCTATTAATTTATGTAGTGTAACTTTATAGTCTCGAATTTTATTGCTTGAAATGAGCCTATGAGACACATAAATTACTGGTGCTACTTTGTAATCATGCACATAAACATTTTGTAAAATATGTGTATTACTACTCAATAGTGTATCAAGCCTATGGACTCCTCCAATATTTGTCAATCTCTCATTAAGAACACTAATGAATTCTCTTTTATTAGCATTTTTTGACTCTAATACACAAAGGCATTCTTTAAGTAATTCACTTAAATCTTTGGCAATTTCCGCACGTACTACTTGTTCTATAATATTCCGTAAGCTCTCATCCAAAACTATTGATGCACCTTTCCTATAATCTAATTACCCAAATTCTAACTTAGAGTTACATAAAATTCATTCCTGAGTCAATATCTATGATTTTTGCCAACTCAAATTTTAATCTTCTTGTCGTATCAATAATTCGATTAGCATTACTATGTGCTTCATCTGGTATGAAATAACCACAACCAGATGATGATTCTCTAAAACCCTTGCGTAAAAAACTAAAATCTTTTAGAACATCTAAAAATTCTTTATACTGCTTTACAGATAGGTATTTAATTAGCATTTCGGTACTAATATCTACGTCTATATCTAGATTTACAATACCAAGACAATTTGCTTGGTTTGTGAAAGTACGCAGAGAATCCTCAATTTCAATTAATTTTAACTGAAGTACTATACTAACTTTTTTTCTAATTTGATCATCCATTTCACTAGCATTATTAAACAAGGACTCAGAAATTTCTTTTTGCTGTTTTGATATTTCAACACTTTTTTGAGTTAGATGATACGTAACCCCTATAATCATTATTGCAGCAATCGCTTGAACTACAGCTGCAATGGCTTGTATCCATTGTACTTGATCTGAACTCATCCTGTCACATCCTCTATTCTATAAAAGATATTCAAACTGCAATAAGTAAAACGGCTAAATCAATTTCATTTGAGTTACTATTACTATATGTTTCTATTTTTCCTTCATTTTTACGTTAAAAGATCCAAAAGAATGCTGTAAAAATATTGTAATAATCCCTATCATCAAAGAAGTGGGGGGTGTGTTTTATTAATTTTTGTTTTTCGTTCAATAAACTACACTCCACCAAATACAATTAAAGAAAAATGATTAGCCTCGCCTTTGAGAAGAAAATCACTACCTTTAGTATGATGAGAAATAAGAAATAAGTAGCTACCGAACCTGACGATAATCATTGGGTGATCAACTTTTCGATTTTCTAAGATATGTAGTTTAGAATAACTTAAAATTTGAATATTTCCTTTTCCTGTGAGTAGATACACTCCTTCTTTTTTTTATTTAAGGCTATGAAAAGTAGTGTTTTATCGCCCCATCCATATCGTCAACAGAAATTCTAGAAAAAATGAAGGATCAATCCACCACAGACTTATATATTTCGATATATTTATAGAGCGTTGCTCTGCCAATACCTAACATCTTGGCGAATCCTGAAGCTGTCATTTTACCGTATTCTCCATTTGAAAACTTCTTATATTCCTTTACAAAATTATCTGGTAACGTAACCCTTGGTCTGCCTAGCTTTTTCCCTCTCTCTTTGGCAACTGCTAAACCTTGATTAATCCTAGAAACTATCTTTTCTCTCTCTTGCTGAGCCATATGTGCTTTAATCGTTATGACAATATCTATGACCATATCAAACATTGAATTATCATTAACCCTGTTCCACTCATTCAGATATGGCATATCTAAAGCAACAACTTTAATGTTATTGGCTTTTAGTTCCTTAAGCTCTCGAATTACATCATCGGCATTTCTGCCAAGTCTATCTAGGTCAGTGAGAACCAGTATGTCTCCACTCCGCATATTCTCTTTAATCTTAGCGTATTCAAACCTATTATTTGCTTTGATTGTACCACTTACTTTATCACTAACCAACTTATCAAATGTAAATCCATTTCTTTTGGCATAATCTTTAAGAGTTAACTCCTGTCTATCTGTTGTTTGTCTATCCTTAGTTGAAACTCTCATATAGCCTATAATATTTGTCACGAAGTACCAACTCCTTCTAAACAAATATTATCACAATTTTTATCGCATGTCTATGTAATCATATTTATATTTCGTAGACATATCATTGTATCTGGATTACCTTTTAACATGCCTAATACTAGGGGGATTTCACTTTATAAAAACGCCCCCTTTATTGTATGCGAAATCAATTGATTTATAGACAAAGTTAAATAATGTTCTAAATAAGCTAAAGTCATTTTCAGTGATTCGATGAATTTTGACAAATTATTATTATATCTGGTGATATAGTGAATGATATATAAATATCTGAAAGGATGCGTTAGAAAATGTCACTTAAGAGGCTCCTAAGCAATAGTAATTTCTCTAAAAGAAAGCTCCAGTTAGGGGCAATTATATTTTCATGTATTTGTATTGCACTTATTTTATGGGCGAGTAATTATAGGGATTTTAACTCAAATATAACGGAAGGTGACAAAAGTTTTAAGGCTGAGAATTATTCAGATGCAATAGAACACTATAAAGCCGCACTTTCCTATAAAACAGATGATTCTGTACAAGAAAAACTTAAATTAGCCAATAGTTTAAAACTTTCCTCAGACAAATATCAAGAGGGGATGAATCAACTAAACAATAAAAATTATTTAGAGGCTTATGATGCATTTAAAGAGGTAATTCCTCAAGATTCAAAAAGGTTCAGTTCTGCTAAAGACAAAATTGCAGAGTGCAGTAAACTTTATATTAATGGAAAATTTGCAGATGCTAAAGCAGCCTCAAGTAATCAAGATTATGACACGGCAATTAACGAGATAAATTTAGTTTTAAAATTTGACTCTTCTAACGAAACTGCAAAAGCACTCTTACAGCAGTATCAAGCTGATTTAGATGCTGAAGCCAAAGCTCAAGCGGCAGCAGATGCTAAAGCTCAGGCAGAAACAGATGCTAAAGCTAAAGCCTTAGCAAAAACACGAGGCGTAAAGATCGGAATGACAGCACAAGAAATATTGGATTCCGCTTGGGGAAAACCAAATAAAATAAATAGAACTGTAACTACCTTTGGCACTCATGAGCAATGGGTTTATGATAATGGTGGCTATTTGTATCTTGACAACGGAATATTAACCGCAGTTCAGAACTAATTCCTTAGGAGAACAAATAGGGTGTAACCGTTTTGGCTACACCTTATTTGTATTAATCTTTTCTAGAAAGGCCATATGCATATTTCGGAGCCATCCGGACACTAATTCCGGTAGTATCCGGATGGCTCTAGAATCACTGTCCGGATACGCCGGAATACGCAGGCCATGCTTCCATAAAGATAAAATTATCCTTTCATATGATTAGAATGATTATCTAAACGATCATGTGGAAAGGGATAATTATTTCACGCACCTTGTTTCAGCTATATTGACCCAAGACTTACAACCTGAATAATTTTTTGTACTTATTAAATCAAAAACTTTCATATAAAAAGGCAAGGGGCATCTTATCAAACTCAGAAAGGGGTTTCAAACCTATAGAGCGGAATATATAGGGTAGACATTCTTGAATTTTGGGGGTAGGGGTCAATGCGTACTGAAGTCATGTTTGATTACAAATATAAAATCTTTTCTTCGGGTCAGCTAAAACAATTTGCCCTGAAACTGGCTAGGTTCTGCGACATGCCCACTTCAGACAGTCGTATTTTTTTGCATCGCAGAGAAGCTGGATTTGAAACAAGTACTCAATCCACAATAGATAAATTAGACACTAACTTAAGAATTGGCACTATTCCTGAATCTTTGGGGTTTCACTATAAGGGGCATATCATTATATTAAGTTTAAAAAACGAAAATGAGAATATCCATGTTACGTATATTCTAGATTGTGACATAGAATATTCCAAAAAATTGATCTTCTTCATAGAGAACACTCTATCCCTCACAAGGCTAAGTGAACAAGAGGCTAGCATGGCAATCTTTGATGACTGCCAATCCATTGGGCAGACTCAAATGGACTCAGATCACGGCAAAGTATTACAGAAAAACGAGTCTACTGATCTCCTTATAGATGTATGGCAAAAAGCATCCAAACAATTACAGTCACTTTATTCAGCCGCAGCATACGAGAATTGGATTGCCCCTTTAGTTCCAAGCGTAGATGGCAATAATTTAGTATTAACCTGTCCTAACGAATTTTATCAAGCTTGGTTAGAAAGTCGGTATAAAAAGGCCATCATAGAAATGGTACTATCCATCGACTCTACAGTGGAGGGAATTATAGTTAAATTCAGTGACAAGGAGACTAACCTCAGTAACGAGACAACTAATAATCATTTTCTCCCTATATTAATTTAATTTTTCGTTGTTTTCCTCTTGTTTTCATAGAATTGCTAACTTACCAAAAGAACTTATCACGGATAGAACTTGCATAAAATACTCAATTCAGAGAAATTAAGTATGGCA
>NZ_NADJ01000028.1 GCF_002196705.1 Desulfosporosinus sp. FKB | reverse complement strand
GCTTGATAAAGCTTGTTAAACAGTAAAATTCCAATGGAATTGTCTGAGTTAAGATGCAAGAACTCAAACTGGTGACCAAGTTTCCGCCGGGAAATAACTCCTATCAGGGTGCGAAACTTAAATTAATCATTAACAGCAATCAATTGAATAAATCTCTTATCAAGAGTGGCGGAGGGACTGGCCCGATGAAGCCCAGCAACCAGCGTAAGCATGGTGCTAAATCCTGTAGGAGTATTCCTAACAGATGAGAGCTATAAATATCTCTTCATGTTAGAAGAGGTATTTTTTGTTTTTGGTAAAAATCAACGTTTCTCAAAAGAGAGGTGCTTTTCATGGATGATATAATTTGGTTTCCTGTTACAGATAATGAAAAACAACGTATCGAACGTATCTGTGATTTAGCTGGAATGACTCAACAAGAATGGTTTGCGGAGGCCGTGAAAAAATCCGAAAGGGATTTAGTTCTTCCATTGGCTGCCGAGAAAAAAGTTGTTTTGTATGGTAATGAAAAGGGTCTTAGTTTTTGGAAAAGATCTTTAAAAAAGTTATCGTGTTAGAAAAAGAAATTGGAGTTAAAATGGAGCTAATGAAGGGTGATAAGTAAAGTTACCTTAAAATTAAGGCAGAGATTAGAAGAGGTGTGATTTAAATGGCCTTGAGGAAGCTTAGGTTTTTGGATGATGAACTATTACGAAAAAAGAGTAAACCCGTTGAAGTAATCGACGATAAAATAAGACAAATACTCAATGATATGGCAGAAACAATGTATAAAGAAAATGGCGGCGGATTGGCTGCTCCTCAGATTGGATTGCTAAAAAGGTTGGTTGTCATTGATATGGGACAAGGGCTTCTAAAGCTAGTAAATCCGGAAATTATTGAACGTGAGGGGAATCAAGAGGTTATCGAGGGTTGTTTAAGTATTCCTAATATATGGGGTAAACTTAAGAGGCCTGCTAAAGTAAGGGTAAAGGCTTTAAACGAAAATGGGAAGGAAATAATATTAACAGGGACAGGAGATTTAGCAAAATGTTTTTGCCATGAAATAGATCATTTAGATGGTATTCTTTTTGTAGACTCAGTTACTGAATATGTCAAAGGATCATAAATGAGGGTTTAACGGGAGATAATTGCGTGCATAATGCGGAACTAGTTCGTTCAATGTTAGATTTTGTTTAACTCTCAATGTTTGACAAAAAATACGAAGGAAATTAATGAAAGATGTAGAATTTAAGCATACAAGTTAATATAGAAGAGTTAATATGGAATTAGCATTCAAGTTAAGGCATTAATCCAGCCGTCTGTTTTACTCTGCGGGAGAGGAGTGGATCTTAAAATTAAAAAGAAAACAAAATTATTTGCCATCTTCCTAATTCCTTTTGCTGGATTGTTTATTGGATTGTTCTTATACTTCAATTATAAAATAAACCACTTGGAACCGGGCAACTTAGCTGGTAAATATTTACTTAATGTTGACACCCAAAACAGCACTGAAAAGAAAATTGATCAGTTACTATCTCAGCACTTTATTACGAGTGAGGGTCTGTTGACAAGCTGTCAGGGTGTGGGAACCGAAAAAGATAGGTATATTCTTCTTGAGTCCCAAGGTCAACTTATGGAGTATGCTCTGCTAGTCAAGGATAAAAATCTGTTTGAATCTGTTCTTAATAACCTGCAAACGTATTTTACAGCTCCTAAAGGATATTATTACTGGCGGCTAAATTTGCAGGGGAATCAACCGGACGATGCAACGGCCTTGGTTGATCAACTGAGATTATTAAGAAGTCTGGACGAAGCAAGTACTGACTTTGGTGAGCTAACTTATAAAATCAAAGCTTTTTTCTTGGCATTTAATCTTTATAAATATAACCGGGACGAAAATGTATTTTGCGACAGCTACGATGGCAGAATAGGAAAAGCAGAGCAGAAAATTTCTTTATTCTATATCGATCCGGTGGGATTGGAAACCTTATCAGCTGATTTTCCTCCAGCCAAACAATCAGTTCGCAGTACTTTAGATATTCTTAAAAATGCCCCTCTTAATAATCAGGGCTTTTTCCCGTCCAATTATAATTTGCAGACGGGAAGTTATGTCTGGCCGGAAAAGTTCACCACTGTTGAACAATTATACACGATTGATTACGCTCAGAAAGCCGGGATGAATGTTAATAAGTTCTTGGATTTTCTGCATAAAAGTATTCAGGCGAACGGTAAGATTTTCAGTACTTATCATGCGGATGGCAGTCCAGATGGTGTTAATGATTCCGCAGCGGTTTATGCGTTAGCGGCACGGATTTTTCATCAAGCTGGGGATAATAAGGATGAGCAATGGTGTTATGAACGAATGCTCGCATACCGCATTTCGGATCAACCTGAATTGCAGGGGGCCTTTGGCTATGAAACGGCTACATCAGCGTTTACTTTTGACCAAATGGAAGCATTGTTAACACTGAATCAAGAAGGGAAGACTAGGAAGCAATAAAATGTTAGAACATAAAAATAAAGCAATTCGCAAAGATTACTTTTTTTTTGCAGAGATTTTTCTTCTGTGGTTAGTTTTATTAGCTATTAATATGTCCACAACTCCAGGTGCTAACCTGCCTACATTTGTGCTGATGGGTTGTACCGTAGCTGCTTTATTAATTGGTTATATTTTTGGCTCCATGACTGGGCTTATTACTTCCTTAGCGTTTGTTTTTGTCTATGGTTCATATTTAATTTACAATGTGCTGGTGAGCGGCGGTATAACTGAGCTCAAAGTGCAATATGTTGTTTGGCTGTTCGTTGTTCCTTTGGGTTCCTATTTATCGGGACAGATGAGTGCATATGTAACTGGCCTTTTTTGGCAGCTGGAACGAAAGTCAGATCTTGCTGAGTTTATTACTATTGATGAACTCACTAAATTCCTTAATCATAAGGCTTTTTTTAATAAGCTGGAAGAAGAAATGTCCCGCTCCCGGCGGTTTGGGCAGTCTTTGACCCTCGTTATAATAGTACTCGTCAATGAGACAGAGATGCGCACAGTTTACGGCCAAAATGGGATGAGCCAAATTATCCTTGAAATGGCGAGAGTCATCGAAGAACATACTCGCATCATAGACGTTAAGGGTTGTATCGATGAAAAAACGACTGCCATAATCCTTCCGGGCACATCCAGTGAAGGAGCCGCTGTTGTGATTGAAAAGCTTAATAATTCCTTAGATAGAATTAGCGTCAACATAAACGGGAAACACAAAATTATTAAACTAAGGGTTAGACTGGGAAAAGCAGAAGTTAGGAAAGGTGAGGACGATATTTTTGCTCTTTATGACCGTGCCCTGGAAGAAACTAAGTATGATCTTGGCTAGCCTTTCGCTGATTTTCATAACTGCTTTTGTTCCTGCAGCCCAAGGAGCTGCTGCCGAAAACTATCCGATATCACAGCCTCAGCCGAAAGCTGTGATTCTTTATGAAAGCAGGACAAGGTTTGGTGAAAGTTTTCCTCTTGTTAGTGCCTTAGAAGAATATTTAGGACACTTTAATGTTCAAGTTGAAGAATTAGAACGTTCAAAATGGACTTCGGGCGGTTTAAAGGGATTTGATTATATCTTTTATATAGGCGATTACAAGGCGAATCTGCCGAGTGGCATGCTTTCGGAAATGAGCAAAACACGTAAATTGTTTTGGTTCGAGCAGAATATTCAACAGTACGCAAACTATAAGAAATGGGTCGGCTTTCAAAGTCCAGGTCAGCAAAGTGGTTTTGTATCGCTTCATTATCGAGGAGAGGATCTCCCCATTGATCCTGCTGCAGAATTCAATGTTGCCTATCCAGCCAATGCGGAAAATCTAGTCTCTGCCGACAATCTCCATCATACCGTTCCTTTTGTTTGGAAAATGGACAATGTTGTATATGTAAGCAGACTCGACTTTCAGATGCCTTTGAACTTGATTTTGGGTGGGATTTTAGAAGATACCTTAAGTGAGAATCTCGTTGAAAGCCGTCAAGTCTTATTGAGAATTGAGGACGTCCAACCCCTTACTCCATCCGCTGCCTTGGCTAAGTTGATAAACACTTTAGCGACGGCTCGAGTTCCTTTCGCCCTGACCGTGACCCCGGTCGTAAACATTGAGGGAAAAACGGTTACTCTGGCAGACTATCCCCAATTAGTTCAGGTGCTTAAAACCGTAGAATCAAATGGAGGATGCCTGATTTTAAAAGGATATGAGGCTACTAATGATAATGAATTGGAGTATTGGAACACTGCTGACGATAAACCCCTTGCAGAGGACAAAGAAACTCTTGCTCTAAACAAGATAAGGCAAGGCATCGAACTCTTAGCAGGGTTAGAGTTGTATCCCCTGGCCTTTGAGGTGCCAGGTTCAGCCATGTCATCCCGCGGCTATAAGGCTTTAGCCCAGTATTTCACGACGCTGTCCGGGCAGGTTCAACTTTCTGATACCTCATCCTCTGTATCTGTTGACGTTCCATTCACCTATCGATCAAAACGGGCAGGAATGTTGGTTTATCCCAATAATCTTGGCTATTATGATCCGAAACTGTTAGACCCTTCCGGAACAATTCTTGAACAAGCTCGTCAATTATCGGTGGTTCCTGATTGCACTGCCGGTCTTTTTTTTCATAGCTACTTGCCGCCTGAAAAGCTGTTGCCTATTATAAAGGGTTTGAGCCAACTGAAATACCGGTTTGTGGATCTGCGAACTACGTCTTACCGGGTAACTACCCCTCATGTCTCGATTACAAGTGAGAATGGGTACCGCCGAATAAAATCGGATATTCCAGCCATATCCATTGACCAACCCCTAAGTGGTTTGAGATTATCAGTACGTAACTGGTTTTATGTACTGGCTTCATTACTTCTAATTATCCTGTCACTATTTCTCCTGATACTGTCTCGAATCCGTCGGAGCAAAAGCAATTTGTACGAAAAAAGGAGGAGTTAAAGTGGGAAGCCTTACTTTGACGGATTGGTTATTTATTTCAACGGTTTTGGCCATTTGGATGCTCCTTTTTTATCATGTGATTCTAACTTTTGCCGGATATCGCCGGTTCGTGGCATCATTTTCAGAAGACGAAAATTCTCCGGGCATAAGTTTAGAGTCTTACCCGACAGTTTCTGTTCTTGTTCCTGCTCATAATGAAGAACAAGTAATTGGCCGTACTGTCGAAGCTTTAGCAAGATTGGAATATCCTAAAGACCGTATTGAAATCATTGTTGTCAATGACAGTTCCACGGATGGAACTGGTAATGTACTGGCTGAAAAACAGAAAGTGTATCCGTTTTTAAAAATTGTTACCATTAACCCTCCTTTAGGAGCTAAAGGTAAGTCTAACGCTCTTAACCAAGGTTTTCTTGCTTCAAGTGGTGAGTATATTGTTATCTATGACGCGGATAATACTCCTGAAAGGCGAGCGGTTCGCAGATTGGTGGAGAGAATTGTAAACGATCCTGAGCTCGGCGCTGTCGTAGGAAAATTTCGGACACGCAACAAGAATGCTAACATCCTTACCCGCTTTGTTAACATTGAAACTCTAAACTTCCAATGGACTGTTCAAGCGGGCCGCTGCAGTCTATTTGGCCTGACAACAATTACTGGAACGAACTTTCTGATTAGGCGCAGCATCCTGGAAAAAATTAAAGGCTGGAATATCAAAGCATTAACCGAGGACACTGAGTTGACCGTTCGGTTATATGACGAAGGTTACTACATTACTTGGGTGCCTGATTCTGTAACTTGGGAGCAGGAGCCGGAGAAATGGAGGATTTGGATCAAGCAGCGAACTCGCTGGGCCCGCGGAAACTTAGGTGTTATAAATTACTATATTCGTAACATCTTTAAGTTAAGAAACAAACGTATTACCGGGGACATTATTTATTTCTTTTTCACCTATGGTATTTTCTTTTTTTCGATACTAGTTTCAGATGCAATTTTTATTCTTGGCTTATTGGGAAGAAGCAATTTAACCCTCACGGGACCATTTACGATTATCTGGTTTATGGCCTATGCTATGTTTATCTTCGAATCATTCATTTCTGTAAACTTCGAATCGGGTGAGGGAACATTCCTGAATCTTCTTCTTATTTGCCTAATGTATTTTACCTATTGTCAGTTGTGGCTTTTTGTCGTCGTAAAGGCAACCTATTCAGCAATTAGCGATCGGATTTCGGGGACCAATGCACGTTGGTATAAGACCGAACGGTCAGGAGGTTAGGAAACGGTGTCTAAGAAACTTATCGCACTAGTATTGGTGCTAATCTTACTTCTATTTCCTTCTGGTGTTAGGGCCGCTGAAGTGCCTAGGCAAGAACTATCTAATCTCACCTTATTTTCTACTGAGCAAGTATTTAAAGCGCCTTTTAATCAGGCAACTTATTATTTTACCTTACAGCCCTATTTTCAAGCCGGCGGACATTGCTTTTTGGACTTATTTTATACTCATTCCGATATTCTTGATTATGAAGCTTCCAACATGAGCGTTCTCGTCAATGGAGTACCTATTGCCAGTCGAAGGTTTTCAAAGGAAGACGCAGAAAATGGATCATGGCGGGTGGATTTGCCGACTCAAAGCTTCACTCAAGGAATCAATCAAATTCAGATTGCAACCAAACAAAGTACTTCCGGTTCAAACGGTCAGGACATTGACAATACGGGTAATTGGGTTGTCCTTTCGCCCCATTCGAACTTACACCTCGAATTGACGGCAAATTCAATCGGTTTGTCCACATATCCGTATCCTTTTTTAAATCCTTTTGCCCGGCAGCCGGTGCAAAGTACGTGGTATTTGCCAAACAATACTAATGTGGAAGATATTAAATCCATGTTGGCGACAGCTGCTGATTGGGGTTCTAAAGAACCCTATCAGCCGCTCAAATTTAATGTTAAAGTCGGAAAAGACAATCCTGGAGACAGTGACACGATTCTTTTTGGGCAGCTCAAGGAATTGCCCGGTACAGGGAACTCTGATTTGCCGGCTCAGGTAGGCGTTCTTTCCTTCAGCCAAAGCTCAAACGGGAACGGAGATACACTTCTAATCTCGGGAACTGACTCTTCAGGCTTAGCCAAGGCAACGGCGTCTTTGAGCAGTCCTGATACGGTTAATCAGATTAAGGACAATACCCTGATTGTTCAAAATGATCCCGCTGCCAATCGGCCACAAAAACAAACCATTGGCTTAGCCGGTTCTTATACCTTATCTGATTTAGGTTACTCGGATATCGTTCTGGGTGGGGTATTTCACCAGCAAACCAGTATTGTCCTTAACCGCCCCTTAAATTGGCAGCCCGGCAGTTCCAGCTATATAAATGTGCATTTTAGGCATTCTGTTCAATTGGATCCAGCCAAATCCGCTCTCACAGTTTACATAAACGGGATTCCGGTAAAAAGCACTCCTTTAGATGCCAATAATGCCGATCAAGGTGAACTTCGTGTCCAGATTCCGGCATCAGAATTAAATAAACCCTCATGGACTGTTAACTTTGCTTTTATGAACTATCTCAATGTTAATGGTAGTGCGAAGCGTTATGATGAAGTCGCTTGGTCGGTTCTTTCTGCTGCTACAGAAATTTATCTGGCTCCAGGCCCAATCGATAATTCATGGGGACTAAAGGAATTTCCCACGATTTCCCGTCCTGGTCAGTCTTCTATACAAGCCACAATGTGGTTATCTCAACAACCGGATCAGGAAGAATTGACCCTGGCCGCGATAATTGCTGCCAAGGCGGCTCAAAAAGGACAACAGATTAATTGGAATGTCGTGTTGGGGGCAAGGACAAAGCAAATGGAGAATAACGGCCCTGTAATAATGGTAGGATATACTCAGGAAAAAGAACGTTTAGACGGATTAAAACAAGACATTCCGGCTTGGCCTGATCAAAATGGCAGTTATGACGTTGCACCTTTTGTCAGTTTCATTCCAACTCAAAATAATGCAGCGGCTCTTCTTGAAACGGCCACATCGCCTTGGAATAAACAGCAGCCTCTCTTTGTGGTTCTTGGAACAAAAGCTGATTCGCTAAGTAAAGTAAGTGAGGTCCTTTCTAACAGTAAATTAGTGGATCAAGTAACCGGACAATTAAGTATTATTTCGGCTGATGGAACCATTACTTCCTTATCCCCGACTGTGGAAAATCAAAGAAACCAGCCCAACATTATTCAACAAAGGCCTGTTCTCGGATACGCGGTGGTTGTAGGAGCAGTGCTGCTGCTCACCCTTGGCAGTTTATGGCTGATCCGAAGAAGGGATAGGGTGGGAAGGCCATGAAGATAATGGGAAAGGGCAAAGCGATTCTTATAGTGCTTATAGTATTAGCAATTATAGCTGTTTCTTTGGTTCTGGTACTTTGGAAACAGAGGTCGGTTCCCCAAAATTATACATCGGTTCGTTATCTCGCGCCGCTGCCAAACTCGGAGCAACAGGCGATCCAGAATTCCTTGGATGATTTTTGGCACGCATACTCCCTGCAAAACACTACCAAGGGAGACGAAAAGGACCCAGCTCCAGTTCCAAAATCAGAATCAATAAACTCTATAAGCAGTGAAACAAACTCAACGACAGATACAACAACGAAATTACTTTATCCAGGCATACCTCAAGGGCTAGTGACTGTCCCTCTGAGCAATTCTAGCATAAAATTAAGCTGGGATCCTGCTCCGTATGCTTCAACTTATAACGTTTATCGTTCGACGAATCAGGAGCGAGGATATCGTAAGATTGCGAACGAGAAGGATCCAGAGTATGTGGATACAGGACTTAATCCAAGTACCGAATATTTTTATAAAATAAGTTCTGTGAAAAGTTCCGGTGTCGAAAGCTATTTTGCAAACCCGGTTGGCGCAGTGACTAATGCCTCAGATGCTTCAGCCCCAGCCAAGGAAAAAAATAATCCTTAAAAAAGGAAGTGCCTTTCGCTTTGGCTAAGGCACTTCCTTTTTGTGATGCAAAGTTCTAAACAATAAACTTGCCTATGACACTTTGAAGCTCCGTGGCTAAGGAAGCCAGCATATTGGCAGATGAGGCTATTTGTTCCATTGATGCTGCTTGTTCCTCGATGCCTGCAGATACTGTTTGGGCTTGAGAGGCAGTCTCCTTACTATAAGTATCGATCTTTTCGGCTGAAGTTGCCAGTTGCTGAGCGCCAATTGACACTTGTTGAACCGTTGCCGTTATTTCTTCGATTTGAGTTGTAACAGACTCAACAAGTTTGCTAATTTCCTTAAACGATTGTTCAGCGACATTTACGACATCAAGGCCTTCTTTTACATTTTTAACTTCGTGGTCCATTGCTGTAACTGCTAAATCGATGTTTTCATTATTTTGCTCAATAAGAGAAGTAATTTCTGTTGTTGATTTTCGTGACTGCTCAGCAAGTTTTCGTACTTCTTCAGCTACCACTGCAAATCCGCGGCCATTTTCTCCAGCTCTTGCTGCTTCAATCGCGGCGTTTAAAGCCAGCAAATTGGTTTGTTCCGAAATTTGAGTTATAAACTGAATGATGGTGCTGATTTTTTTTGAGCTTATTGAAAGATCTTCAATACGTTCTTGAATGATATTTGTCCCGTCACTAATGTTATTCATTTGGAGGGTTACTTCGTCCAAAGCCTTTTGCCCGGTTTGAGTTGTCATCAATGTTTTTGTCATCGAATCGGCAATTTCACTGCTGCTTGCCGCAACCTCCTGTGTGCTGGCAGAAATTTGTTCAATAGAAGAAGTTACGTTATCAATAGCCATTGCCTCTTTTTCAGTCTCATTGGCAACAAGCTCCATGGATGAAGCAATCTGATTGGCAGCTTGGGTGTTTTCTTCAATAATGGCACTAAGTTCTTCAGATGATGTCGTTACTTCTTTTGAGGTATGACTAACCTGGTTAACTAGTTCAAGGAGATGTTTTTTCATGAGGTTAAAACTCTGAGCTAACTTACCCGACTCATCGTTTTCCTTGACAATAACATCTTCAACCGTTAAATCACCATTCGAAACTCGTTCTATCCCTGCTAAGACTTTCTTAAGGTTAATGGTAATTAAATTAGCAATTAGATAACTGATCAGAAGGCCTAAAAGAGCCGCGATGAGGGTTAAAATAATAATGACTCTTTGGGCATCGATATTTCTCGAGTCATTTTGAGTATAGATAGTATCTGCTTTTTGGGCACAGAAATCAGCAAGTTCTTGAAGGGTTGTATTTATCGTATCGAGATGTGCTTGAGCGTTATTAGCGAAATATTCATAAGCCGTTGGATTTCCCTGTTTGGCCAGCGCTATTGCTTTTTGCTGTTCAGTTCTAAAGGCGGTTAGCTCCTGATTAATTTTAGATACTCTTTCTTTTTCATAGGAGTTATTAGCTAATTTCAAGTAGGAAGCATAACTTTTATCAAAGGCATCAGAGAGAGAATTGATCTCGTCTTGCAACGTTTGTTGAGAGGTTTTATCTTTGACTAAAAAATAATGAAAGGTATCTGATTCATCAGCCCTGGTCAAAGCTCGCGCATCATTTATGTATTTGACAGACAGAAGGTAATTTGCATAGATATCATCCATTTGAGAATTGTCGACGGCACTAAAGTGGTAACCAACAAAACCCACTGAGCAGATGAACAATACCATGATTACGACCAAGGCTAAAATTTTTTTCCGAATTTCCCAATTTCTAAACCAACTCATACATAGCGCCTCCAAATTATTGGTATTTGGCAAAATTAGTTGACTTATCTCGTCTAACACTTTTACAGTTGTTTACTTCATACGTTTTCTTTCATCATTCGCTTTAAGCGCAGCACCTGTTGCTGAGAATTTGAGCCCTCCCTTTATTAGGATTTTAGTTAGAAATAAAAATCGCCACACCTTTGCGGTATGGCGATATGAGCGTTTCGGAAGCTTGGCAGTCATCAGCTTAACTGGAAGACCCATAGCTTTGCGTCCTTGGCTTTCGCCAAGTTTGCCTTTATCGTCATCCCATAATTTTTTTGTACAGAACTCTTTCGTATAGTTATAATACTACCTTTAATTTTACGAATGTTGATGTTGACAGTATCTTAATGACTTTATCAAAATTTATTAAACAGTAAGACCACTAAAATAAAGATAAAGTACAGACCACTTACTAGGGGCTGTACTTTATGTCGCCGTGATGTAACAGCAGAGATAGGTCCATACAACAGAACTATCATTCAAAATGGTGTTAAAAGTCCATCGTTTATATTCTTTGACGCAAAACCTTGATATAACAATCACACTTTTGTCACGAAAATACCAAATGTCTGGTTTAGAGTAACGTTAGGACAAAAAGGAGGTGAGTTGAACCATGAATCCCTACAGCGGAGGCTTTAGTTTTGGAAGTGGGCAGGGGCATATTGCGCCTATTCCCAATGCTCCTGGTTCTAATTTCTCTGTTCCCAATAGTGGCGGCAGCAATGTAATAAGTAGCGGTTTAAACGTTTACGCCTTAATTAACATGGGGCTGCATTTTATTATTGTAATCGCTGTTCTCCTGCTAATATTCTATACTGTTAAACACTTAGGAAGATTTCTCCTGTCAGTCAATAAACAGAGTGATAAAGCTCTTGAATTGCTGAATGAGCGCTATGCCCGCGGTGAAATTGACACGGAGGATTATATGACAAGGAAAAAGACGTTAGGTTACATGTCTGAAACGAAAACTGGTTAAGAAGAATCAGGAATTTGAACGTTAAATAAAATTTTCTGCCCAAGAATTTTCTGAATTCGGAATACTTCTTGGGCTTTATCGCTTTTGGTTTCATAATTATAAAGCCGAAATATCTGGATTCATGCCGACCAACTATAGCGGGTATACGGCAATTCATCCCCCAACTAAAAAGGTAGGAGACTTCTTGCCTCACGAGGATAAATTTGCTAGGAGCTTTTCGATGTAATTCACTGTTGGCTGTAGGGCCAAAAAACTGGTATACTAGTACAAAAAGATTGGAGTACTGTATGGACATTGCCGTCTCAGAACGATTGCCCCACGAGTCAACACGTGAATATGTCTATCGCTGTTTGAAAGAAAATATTATGAATTTAAGGCTTCCCCCAGGAAGTGTCTTGTCAGAAAAGGATATTTCCGTATTGCTGAATGTAAGCAGGACTCCTGTCCGAGAGGCTTTTATTCAACTGGAAAGCGAATATCTGCTGGATATATTGCCTCAAAAAGGAACAAGAGTTTCTTTATTAGATGTTGAGAATGTAGAAGAATCCTTCTTCTTACGTGAAACTATAGAGAAGGAAGTCATTAATCTCGCGGTTAAAGAATTTCCTGCAGATAAGTTGTTTGAACTGCAGTCTAATATAACCCTTCAGGAATTATGTGTAGAAGAAGAAAATTATCTGAAGTTTTTTGAGCTTGATGAAGCATTACATAGGTGTATCTTCGAAGGGTGCAGAAAGGGTCGTATTTGGTCACTGATCCAACAAATGAGTACTCATTATAACAGAGTAAGGATGTTGAATGTTGCCGGCAAACATGATTGGCCTGAGCTTCTGAGTCAGCATGAGGATTTGGTTCGAGCCATCCGAGAAAAAAATCCATCCTTAGCAGCCAAAACGATTCAAAAACACCTAAATAAAATTCGTATCGATATTGAAGATTTACTCATTGAATTCAGGCATTATTTTATCTAATTAAGCGGAACTTAACCAAGACCAAACATACAAATCACCTCTTTATGGGAAATATTCTTCATATTCCCATAAATGGGGTGATTTTTTTATCCACAATCATCTAAATAATATTGACTAATATAACTAGTATGGTAGTATAATTAGTATAAATCAAGAAAGGGGTCTGAATTCTGGTCTGGAGATAAAATAATTTGACGAGGAGGATAGGGCGCGTGAAAATGAGCTTTCGTTGGTATGGTAAAAAACATGACAGTGTTTCTTTACCGTACATTAAACAGATTCCCGGAATGGAAGGAGTCGTGACTGCCTTATTTGATATCCCCGTAGGTGAAGTATGGCCTTTAGACGATATTATGAACGTTAAGCATGATATCGAGAGCTATGGCTTGCTTTTTGAAACCATTGAAAGTGTAAATGTACACGAGGATATTAAATTAGGGCTGCCTAGTCGTGATCTCTATATTGAGAACTACAACAAAACATTGCGGAATCTTGCTCGAGCAGGCGTAAAGGTCGTTTGTTACAATTTCATGCCTGTATTTGACTGGACTCGAACGGAATTAGCCAAAGAACTTACGGATGGGTCAACGGCTTTAGCCTATGATGACAGGAAGCTGCGAAATTTAGATCCTCGGGTTCTTGTTGCAGAGATGGAGAAAGGTTCAAATGGTTTTGTTCTGCCCGGATGGGAGAAAGAACGCTTAACAGAATTAAAAAGCTTATTTGAAATGTACCGCGATTTTGATGAAGACAAGCTCTTTAAAAACCTGCAATATTTTCTGGAGGGTGTTATTCCCGTCGCCGAAGAGTGTGATATCAAAATGGCAATTCATCCTGATGATCCACCCTGGTCTGTCTTTGGCCTTCCCCGAATCATTACTTCAAAATCAAACTTGGAGCGTCTTATTCATTTGGTTGATAGTCCTTATAACGGTATAACCCTTTGTACCGGATCATTAGGGGCCAATCCCGAGAATAATATACCGGAGATCATCCGCTATTTTGGCAAACTGGGAAGAATTCATTTTGGCCATGTGAGAAATATCCAAATTCACGAACCCGGTGTTTTTAATGAAGTAGCCCATAAGGATGTAAACTCGTCTTTGGATATCTATGAAATTATGAAAGCCTTTTATGACATTGGTTTTACGGGACCTATTCGCCCCGATCACGGCCGTATGATTTGGGAGGAAAAGGGAAGACCAGGTTATGGATTATATGATAGGGCCATAGGAGCAAATTACTTGTTAGGCCTTTGGGATGCAATATCTAGAATCAGGCATTAATAACTAGGATATCTATCACTGTTGAGAAATGGTATTAAGACTTTAACCTACCGAGGCTATTATAACTATGGAGGGATATGATAGATGTTTAAGAAGTATCGCTGGACGATTGTAACGATGTTATTTTTGTCCAATGCTATTAATTATGTGGATAGATCAGCAATGTCCGTTGCCCTTCCGATTTTATCGAAAAAATTTGCATTAACGCCGTTTGCTTCAGGCCTAATCTTAAGCAGCTTTTTTGTCGGATATGCTCTTTTTAATTTTATAGGCGGATTCTTATCAGACGTAGTTGGTCCGAGAAGAGTTATGGGTTATGCTATGGCTGTTTGGTCAATCTTTTGTGCTTTAACAGCAGGGGCTTTTAGTTTTATTTCGCTCTTCTTTATCCGTGTTATTTTTGGTTTTGGTGAAGGGCCTCTGACCTCGACTACTAACAAAACAATGAATAACTGGATTCCGCTTAAGGAACGGGCTACAGCAGTCGGGATATGCAATGGAGGAGCGCCGATTGGAGGAGCGCTGTCAGCGCCTTTAGTTGCTTTCATATCCCTGAAGTGGGGATGGCAGGCAGCCTTCCTTGTCCTTGGAGTCCTGGGGCTGATTTGGACCTTCTCTTGGTTCAAGATCAGTACCGACAAGCCCAACAATCACCCTCGGGTATCCCAGGAAGAATTAAAAGAAATTACGGCAGGCAGAGACATAGCTGCTGCTCAAGTTGGTTCAGCGCCAGCTAAGGTCAGCCTTCTTTCAATCCTCAAACAACGCAGTATCCTGGCTTTGATTGTGGGGATGTTTGGCTATAATTATACGCTGTTCTTTTTTATCACTTGGTTTCCCAGCTATCTCGTAGAAGGGCGGCACCTTAGTATCTCTCAAATGGGAATCGCCGCTATGATTCCCTGGATAGCGGGTGCCTTGGGTCAAGTAGCCGGGAGCTTGATTATCGATTTCATTTATCGCAAAACAGGCAAGGTTCTCTTTTCACGCAAAGTTGTCTTGGTGACGTGTCTTTTGCTTGCCGCCGTATGTGTTGTTTTAACTGGATTTGCTAATTCCGCTGTCAGCGCAGTTTTCTTTATGACACTCGGTGTCTGCTTCATCTACTTGCAAGCAACGACTTACTGGGCGATTATTCAAGACCTTGTACCCAGTGAAAAGGTTGGAGGAACAAGCGGATTCGTGCATTCTATGGCTAACATTTCCGGTATCTTTGGACCTGCTTTAACAGGATGGATCGTTCAAAGTACCGGTCATTTCGCTCCCGCCTTTGTTCTGGCCGGAGGCCTGGCAATTATAGGTGCTTTAGCAGTTGCTTTTTTTGTCAAAGGGGCTAAAAACGCAGGTGCCGTTCCTCAGGAACAGATTGCTTAAAGATTTCAAGAAGAATGTTCAGACACTGCCGCTATTAGATATGATTTAATAATTTAAAGTTGGGCCAGGGACAAATTCGTTCTCAACGAAGTCATTGTCTCTGGCCGATTTAGACGCTTTCATAAAGAAAAGGTAGGTGTAAAGGGTGAACAAATTCATGGATGAAAATTACCTGTTAGAATCCCAAACAGCTCGGCAATTATTTTTTGATTATGCCAAGGACATGCCTATTTTTGATTACCATTGTCATCTCCCGGCACAAGAGATAGCAGATGATAAAAAATTTGACAATCTAACGCAGCTCTGGTTAAACGGGGATCACTACAAATGGAGAGCTCTAAGAGCGAACGGCATACCTGAAGACTATATCACGGGCCATAAGAGCGACCGGGAAAAATTCCAAAAATGGGCTGAGACTGTTCCCTTTACCATGGGAAATCCACTCTTTCAATGGACACATTTAGAACTCAATCGGTATTTCGGTATTGATACCCCGTTAAAACCTGATACTGCAGACTCTATCTGGGCGACCTGCAACAGGATGCTGGAAAGCGGTAACTATTCAGCGAGAAGTTTTATTACGAAGTCAAATGTTAAAGCTCTCTGCACTACAGATGATCCCATAGATTCCTTAGTGTATCATGAAAAATTAAAAAATGATGAAACCTTTAAGGTTAAAGTTCTTCCCACCTTTAGACCGGATATGGCCCTGGAAATCGGGCATAAATCGTTTCTCGAATGGATCAATAAATTGGGTGATATCGAAAACATTGCCATCAATTCGCTGGAGGATTTTTATCTTGCTTTAAAAAACAGAATTGAGGATTTTCATGCTCTGGGTTGTCGATTGTCAGACCATAGTTTATCTGCTGCCTTTTACAGTAAAGCAAGTGAAGAAGAGATAAGCAAAATCTTCAAGAAACGTTTAAATCGACAGATTATCGTACCTGAGGAAGAAGTTAAATTCCGAGCAGCCATACTGTCCCATTTGGCCCAAGAATATGCCAAGCATGGCTGGGCTATGCAGCTGCATGTAGGTGCTTTGCGCAATGTCAACTCGAAAATGTTTAAATCCATTGGGATTAATACCGGTTTCGATACGATTGCCAATTTTAATTTTATCAATGACTTAGCCAATATTCTTGATGATCTTGAGAGTGTCGGGTTACTTCCCAAAACAATTCTCTATTGTTTAAACCCTACGGATAATTATTTATTGGCAGCTATGGCAGGAAATTTTCAGAGCCATTTTCCGGGAAAGATTCAATTTGGAGCGGCCTGGTGGTTTAATGATCATGAAGACGGTATGTTAGCACAAATGAAGACTTTGGCTAATGTTGGACTGTTTTCGCGCTTTGTCGGAATGCTGACGGATTCCAGAAGTTTCCTTTCCTATCCCAGGCACGAATACTTTAGAAGGATCATGTGCAATCTCGTAGGACATTGGGTAGAGCGCGGCGATTTTTATACTGATTTTGATTTTTTAGGACAGATTATTAAAGGTATATGTTTCAACAATATTAGGGATTTTTTAGGCGTTGAAATAGATTAGAAGAGATTACGGAAGTAATTAGAATTCGAATACGATTACGATAAGAATAGGATGTTGTGCATGTCAAATAAGGAGCAAATTGTTTCTCGAATTAAAGAGGGCGGTTTGGTGGCAGTTATCAGAGCAGATCATAAAGAACAGGCTTTTAAGATTACTGAAGCTTGTCTTGCCGGAGGAGTTGCGGCGATTGAAATTACCTTTACAGTACCCGGAGCGGAGGAACTTATTAAGGATTTAGCCCAAACGTATAAATCCAAATCCATATTAATAGGTGCAGGAACAGTACTTGATCCTGAAACGGCAAGGACAGCGATCTTAGCCGGGGCGCAATATATCGTCAGCCCGTGTCTCAATACGGAAACGGTGAAGCTTTGTAACAGATACCGGGTTCCTTGCATGCCTGGGGCTATGACGATTAAAGAAGCTGTCGAATGTATGGAAGCCGGAGCGGATGTGGTAAAAATATTTCCGGGAGAATTGTTCGGCCCGGCCATTATTAAAGCCATAAAAGGTCCCTTGCCCCATGCATCCCTGATGCCTACCGGCGGAGTCAGTTTGGAGAATGTGAGCGAATGGATTAACGCTGGGGCGATAGCTGTTGGCATCGGAGGAAATTTGACATCAGGTGCTAAAAACGGTGATTATGAGTCCATAACCACCATCGCCAAACAGTTCACCGAAAAAATTAAAGCAGCACGAGCTCATTAAAAGAGGCAGCATAGCAGCAATTAGGGAGGACAAAATCAATGCTCGACTTAAGCAGAGAAGGCATAAAAAACGGTAAGCCCTGGACAGAATCCGGTATTGAATTACCAGGTTTTCAAGCTGATGAAATGATTAGGGTTACACGAGATAATCCGGCCTGGGTCCATTTCGGGGCAGGTAATATTTTTCGAGGATTTATCGCAGTACTACAGCAAACACTTCTCAATAAAGGGGTGGCTAATACAGGAATTGTAGCTGTTGAGGCCTTCGATTGGGAAATTATTGATCAAATTTATAAACCCTATGACAATCTGAGTTTATTAGCCACTATGAATATTGATGGGACTTTAGCTAAAAAAGTAGTTGGCAGCATCAGCGAAGGGTTGGTTGGGGATCCTGCTCGTCCTGAGGACTGGGCAAGGCTGAAGGAAATTTTTACTCGGCCTTCCCTCCAAATGGCGAGCTTTACGATTACAGAAAAGGGTTATAGCTTAAAAGGGATATCGGGGAAATATTTTTCAGAGGTTGAGCTGGATATGCAGCAGGGACCGGCCCAGCCCCGCCACCTTATGGCTAAGGTTGCTTCTCTGGCCTATACACGCTTTATAACCGGCGAGCTTCCCGTTGCCTTTGTGAGTATGGACAATTGTTCTCACAATGGTGAGAAACTTAAAAGCGCCATCATAACCATTGCTCAAAAATGGGCAGAGAATAAACTAGTAGAGAAGGACTTCCTGGCATATTTGAATGATCCGGCAAAAGTTACTTTTCCCTGGACAATGATTGATAAGATTACTCCAAGGCCATCGGAAACCGTGCAGACTGCTTTGACGGCTTTGGGTTTTACAGGCACAAAAATCCTCTGTACTAAGAAAAATACCTTTATTGCTCCCTTTGTGAATGCTGAAGGGCCGCAGTATCTTGTAGTTGAAGATGAATTTCCCAACGGTCGCATGATGCTGGAACACGCAGGGGTGTTCTTTACGGATAGGGAGACGGTAGATAAGGTTGAAAAAATGAAGGTCTGCACCTGCTTAAATCCTCTGCATACGGCTCTGGCAGTATTTGGCTGCCTTTTGGGGTATACTCTTATTGCCGATGAAATGAAGGACAAGAGTCTAAGGCGGCTGGTGGAGAAGATTGGCTATCATGAAGGGCTGCCTGTCGTTGTTAACCCGGGTATCATAAATCCGGAGGATTTTCTCCGTGAGGTTTTGGAACAACGGTTAACAAACCCTTATATCCCCGATGCTCCTCAAAGGATAGCAACCGATACCTCACAGAAAGTGAGCATAAGGTTCGGAGAAACTATTAAAGCTTATCAAAAACGTCCGGAACTGGATCCTGCTGATCTAACCTATATTCCTTTAGTTATCGCCGGATGGTGCCGCTACTTGTTGGGTGTGGATGATGCGGGAAAGGAAATGAAGTTAAGTTCGGATCCTTTGTTGGAACCCTTGGGTAGTTATCTTGCTGGTATAAAGCTGGGAGATCCGGGTTCAGTAGGTGATAAATTGCGGCTAATTTTATCTAATACAGATTTATTTGGTTTGAATTTATATGAAGCAGGATTGGGAGAGAAAATCGAAGGCTATTTTAGAGAGATGGTGTCAGGCGTTAATTCTGTCCGAGCAACGTTAGAGAAATACTTGGTTTGAATAATCTAATGATCTGTATAGCTTAGACAGTTTAAACGTAAAATGCCAGATATTGAGGTGGCAAAATAACAATGGATGTTGTCAGCTTCGGTGAATCCATGGTTGTCCTTAGTCCGGAAAGCTCCGGACCTTTACGATATGTAAATCGTTTTAGTAAATCTTTGGGCGGGGCCGAGTCGAATTTAATTATAGCCCTTGCCAGACTTGGGCTTTCCGTCGGTTGGTTTTCTAAGGTAGGCGATGATGAATTTGGACGCTATATTGTAAATTCAATTCGGGCGGAAGGTGTTGATGTTTCACGTGTAACTTTCGAAAAAGACCTCAGTACCGGGTTATTGTTTAAGGAAAACTATCAACATGCGAATCCCAATGTCTATTATTATCGCAAAAACTCAGCAGCCAGTACCTTTGGGGCTGAAGATATTGATGAAGAGTATATAAAGCAAGCCAAAGTTCTGCATATTACAGGAATAACCCCTGCTCTTTCTCCTAAGGCTTCTGAAGCAGTCTTTGCCGCGGTGAAGATCGCCAAAGCTAATGGAGTATTAGTCTCCTTTGACCCTAACTTAAGATTAAAACTATGGAACATCAAGGAAGCCCGGCAGCAAATCTTAGAACTTGCCCGCTATGCAGATATTATTATGCCGGGTATTGATGAGGCAGAGCTTCTTCTGGGAATAAAGGATATTGATAAGGTTGCGGATTACTTCTCCTCTCAAGGAAGTACAATTGTTGCCATAAAATTGGGCCCGAAAGGCTGCTATTTACGTCATCAATCTGAAGAACTGTTTGTTCCCGGATACAGCGTTGCAAACGTTATCGATACCGTGGGAGCAGGGGATGGGTTCGCAGCAGGCCTTTTAGCGGGAATCCTGAGAAATGAAAGTTTGGAAAGAAGCGGCAAATATGCCAATGGGGTAGGAGCTATGGCCACTTTGGTTCCAGGAGACTCGGAAGGGTACCCGTATCTTGAGCAGCTTTTAGAGTTTATAGGCGAAAAACAAGGTATCGAGAGGTAAAATTTAACCTTTCTTGCAGAAGTCCCCTTCCTCTTCAGGGAGGGGATGAATCGCCATGCGCACATTCACAATTCACAAAATTCTATAGTATTTGGTAAAATACTCTTGTATAATAGAATCAGTCGTAGAGGAATAAAGGACGGATTCTATGTGCGAATTAGATAATAACAATCACTCAGTAGATTCCAAAGGAATTGTTGAACGTCTGCAATTTTAGTCCTGGGCTTTTAAGGCCCGGGATTTTATTTATGATGATTAAATACACACTATGGCAGACCAAAAGTATATTGACAGAAGGAAGAAAAATAGCTACTATTATTGTTAGTCGACTAACTATTAGCTGTAAAACTATATGTGCTGGGAGAGAACTTTTTTGGGATTTAAATTTAATTCACTGGAATGGTTATTCCCTGTATTTGACCGCATGCACCATAATTGTTTGAAAGAAGAAATCGTAAAGAGAGGGATTGGCGAAGTAAGTAACCCGCAGATTTTATTTGTGCTTAAGAACGAAATGAATAATATGGCAGCATCGCAAAAGGAACTGGCTGAAATCATTGGAATTAGTCCACCTACTATTGCAATATCTATCAAGCGTATGAAAAAATCCGGGCTAATCTATCAGTATCCCGATGAAAAAGATACAAGGCGCAATCTGATCAAGCTTTCAGAAAAGGGATTAGCTTACATTGAAGAATGCGAAAATGCATTCAATAAAGTTGATCATGCGATGCTGAAGGGGTTTACAGAAACTGAACGGGAACAAATGAAACAATTTTACTGCCGTATGATTAATAATCTTGAATCTATAGGGGCTCACCCTCCAGCTCAATTTAAAAAGGAGCGTAGAACGAACGATGGAAATTAACGAACTAAAAAAGCAGAAATACCTTGGTGATAAGGGAATGATTGTCCTAATTGCAGTTCTTAGTGCTTTCATTCCCCTTTCAATGGATGTATATCTTCCTGCTTTGCCTACTATGACAGAATATTTCCGCGTGTCTCAGTCAATCATTAATCTCACCTTAATAATGTTCTTCATTTTCTTTGGTTTTGGCACCCTGTTCTGGGGGCCATTAAGCGATAAGCATGGTCGAAAACCCATAGTATTAATTGGTCTCGCCATTTACACGGCTGCCAGTCTTCTCTGTTCCTTATCATCAAGCGTCTATTTACTGATCGCTTTTAGGGCTTTACAGGCATTTGGCGGAGGAGCTGCTTCCAGTGTTGCCACGGCATTAGTCAAAGATGTTTATAGCGGCAGAAAACGAGAATCTGTTTTGGCTGTGGTTCAGTCGATGGTAGTAATTTCTCCGGCTGTGGCCCCAGTAGTTGGATCATTCTTGTTGAATGTAACGTCTTGGCGGGGAGTTTTTGTGGTTCAAGCGCTAATAGGTATTTCTGCTCTGGCCGGTTCTTTAGCTTTACAGGAAACAATTGTTGAGAAAGGTTCTGCTTCCCTGATGAGGACCATTGGCCGACTCGGAGTCGTCCTTCGCAACAGGAGATTCACGTCACTTCTTATTATCTTTTCAATGATGAGTATACCTGCCCTAGCCTTTATTACTGCATCATCCTACATCTATCAGGAAAATTTTCATCTAAGCAGCCAGGTCTATAGTTACTACTTTGCTTTTAATGCCCTGGGAATGTTGTTTGGTCCCCTCATTTATATCCGTTTATCAAACCATTTCAGCCGTATCACAATTATTAACGCTTGTTTTGCTTTAATAATCGCCAGTGGTTTTCTTATCAGTCTTATTGGCAGCTATTCACCGCTGCTCTTTGCTGTTACCTTAGTACTCTCCACCGTTTCTGGGAGTGCCATGCGTCCGCCGAGTGCATTTCTGATGTTGGAACAGCAACAGGGAGACACAGGTTCCGTCTCATCACTCATGGGTTCCTTTGCTACAGTTATGGGAAGCGTCGGCATGGGTATTGTCTCTCTGAGTTCGAATAATCAAATTGCTGTCATTGGAGATTTGAACATTATTTTGGGCTTGATCTGCGGGGCAGTTTGGCTATATCTCTCCAGCAGGCCATATTTAAAACAAGCAACCGCCGATTAAGAAGCAGGGTTTATCGCTCTCAAACGATAAACCCTGCTTTTGTTTTAGGCTATTTATTAATGTTCAGCTTTAGCTGGACGAGTTCACTTCCGCTTCTTAAGGATTTACATGCTTCGGCAGCAAAGGGACAAGAATCAACCCGGATACGATGAGCAACATGCCAAGGACTAAAGTTTTTAAATCGCTTAAGCCGGATTTCAAAACCCAGAAAGAATAAAGAGAGGCTCCCAGAGCCATTGTTCCGTCCAGTAAACGTTTCCATAAATTAATTTTTTCGTAGTTCTCTCCTTTTAAAACTACTACCAAAGAATAAATGCCGGAGAAAAGGTAAGGAACTAAATTTGCAAGTGTGGCAATAATAATCATTTCGTTAAATGCATTGGCAATAGTATCAGAAATCATTGAGAGCAGGAATAATTGGGTAAGGGCGTTTGTTATCCAGGCAGCCCGGTAGGGTGCCCCATTTTTATTTTCTTTCACGAACCAGTGAGGAAAGAGATTAAGGCGAGCGGATTGATATGGGACCTCAACACTTAGTAATATCCAGCCAACCGTTGCCCCGAGCATAGAAAGAACTCCGAGAGCTGCCATGATAAAGGAACCCTTTGAGCCAATAATTTTCGTTAAGACGTCAACTAAAGGCTTATCGGCAACCATCAACTCTTTGGCTGGCAATGCCCCCATTGCTAAGAAGGTAATAAGAAGGTAAATAGCTAAGGCGATGATCAAGCCGGTAAGTGTTGCCCATTTAACATCTTGTAGTCTCTTGGCACGTCCGGATAGCCAGACCGCAGATTCTACACCAACGAAGGCCCAGAGCGTAAGAATAGCTCCTTGATTCATTTGCTGAAAAAGTCCGATTGTTTCGCCCGATTTAAGCGTCTTTTCCGCAATAAACGGATGGAGATAGGTTACATCGAAGATGGAAAGAGCAATTATTATAAAAAAGATAAAGCCTAGGATTTTAGTCACAGTAGCAAAGAAGTTAATTTTGCTGGCAGCATAGGTTCCTTTGAACATAAGATAATGAACAAACCAAAGTACCGCTGAAGCAATAGCAAAAGAGAGGAAATTACCTATCTGAACATTAAAACTGCCCAGGGAAAAGAGAATTGTTTTAGATTGTAAAATAGGCAGGAAATACGTTAAATAACCAACAAGTGTAATAAGAATTGCAGCATTTCCAGGTGAATTTGAGGTCCAATAGCCCCATGAAATTTCGAATCCCATAATTTGTCCCAGCTTGCTTTTGCCGCCAAATAATTCTCGTGTATAACTGGGCGGGCCACCGATTAATTCAGGCTTGAAATCCGACAGTTGACCATATACATGGGCCAGCATTAAAACCCCAAGGCCGGTGAACAGCCAGGCAAGCAATACACCTGCAGGGGAGCCGACGTTGGAGAGAGATTGTGGAAGCATAAAAATTGCCGATCCAACCATGTTTCCAGTAACAAGTGCGGTTAATAACCAAAACCCTAGCTTTTTGTCATTCATATTAATCCTCCATACTTTTTTTAAAGGCAAATAAAAGTAAGCCCTTAAAGCTATCTATGTACTGCTTAAGGGCTTACCATGTTTAGAAGGTATATCGCCGAAGCAGGTAGCTCTCCACAAGATGCTTGTGACAGTTATGTTCCTTTCGAATACATAACCAGCATGTGAGTTTTTGGGTATTATCTCACACACTTCGGCGATACTCCCTTTCAAGTCATAATATTTCCCTAAACTAAGACGACTTTACTCTTGAGGACCGCGCCTCTACCTTGAAATTATAGTTCTCTGAAATTATAAGTTGATCCTTTAGTATCGTAACCGGGATAAGCCCTCTTGTCAATGAATATTCTGTTCATTTGAACTGTAAGTTTATGGACTTTAGCATAGTGCTGAGTCTCACGTGATTAATTGAACGCTGATTGAAAATGAACCTCAATCGAATCTTAGACTAGGATGGTAAAGCCCAGTAAAAACTGGGCTTTTTGTGATGTATTGGAATATCACAAAATGCGTTCCAAGCCGAGACAATTAGCTTGAATTAAAGAAGCAATCTGGGTAACCAATCATGCCTGAATCACAGTATTATAACTAATTACGACAAAATAAAACAATATAATTTAAAAACGTATTATGCGATAGGATTTTCAGACAATCTTCAGTTGTGATTCAGCGTGAATTCATTTTGAAGTAGTAGCATCTTAATAGGGGTTCGGAGATTCTGCTTTTAGGAAAGGAGAGATTTAAAGTGCTCGTTAAGCAGCGTAATGATAATTATTGGTTTATTCCAGTTCCACTTCGATATGAAAACCAGATTCTGGGACTCATAAATCCGGGCTGTACCTATAGGCCATCAGAGAGCAGTCGTAAAGCCCTAGGAACAATGGCTCTGATAGCCGGAAGTGCCCTGAATAATATGTCATTACGTGAAGAAGTGCTGTTGGCAATGACCAAGGCTTTAGAAGCCCGCGACGATGAGACCGAAGCTCACGCAAGAAGGGTTTCGATGTATGCCGGACATCTTGCAGTAAGACTTGGAATGGATGCTTATGAAATTCGGTTTCTGCGCTGGGGTTCTCTACTCCATGATATTGGCAAGATAGGTCTTCCAGATGCTATCTTACATAAGCCAGGACCTCTTACAGAAGAAGAAATGCAGGTGGTTAAACGACATCCTCAAATTGGTTATGATATACTTCGAAATCTGGGATTTCTGGGACAAGCTCGGGAGATAGTTCTTGCTCACCATGAACATTGGGACGGTACCGGTTACCCAAAGGGTCTTCAGGAGGAAGAAATTCCTTTAGGGGCTAGAATTTTCTCAGTTGTAGATGCTTTTGATGCCATGACGTCAGACCGTCCCTATCGTAAAGCAATGTCGTTTAAAGAGGCAAAAAAAGAATTGTCTCGTGTATCTGGGAGA
The DNA here is from genome assembly GCF_002196705.1 of Desulfosporosinus sp. FKB. Taxonomy (GTDB): domain Bacteria; phylum Bacillota; class Desulfitobacteriia; order Desulfitobacteriales; family Desulfitobacteriaceae; genus Desulfosporosinus. The sequence goes on along the minus strand of NZ_NADJ01000028.1, from coordinate 56,575 downwards.
CAGATTGAACCAAAAATTACCCATATTTTTATGAATATAAACGATGAGGAACTTGCAATTCTCCGTCAGCAGGCGGAGTCATCTAGTAATCTGCCAACGAAAAATAAGCTATTAGAAAGGTGATTAAACGATGGATTTGATAGAAGTACTGCAGAGAAGAAATAAGTTGTTTATTGGTTTATCATTGTTAACGACGTTATTAAGCTTTATATCGATTGTGGGAGGAAATTTGCCCCTCAACCAATCAATAGCCGTGATAGTTCCAATGGCAGTTCTGAATTTAGTCATGCTGGTATTTTACTGGAAAAGGTATTTAGTAAGTCAAACAATGTTTATCGTTGCACTTTCCTATGGTGTCATGAACTTTATGAATTTTATTAGTTTTCCTAGTGTTGTGAACTTTTTTGTTGCCTTTTATTATATTGTTATGCTTTCTTTTTATGAAGAATGGAGAGTAATCTTAATAACAGGTTTCTTTAATTTTACGGGTTCCGTAGCTGCGTTCTTGGAATTTAAGGATTCAGTATTCAAGAGTTTCGGGTTTCAAACCTTTATGCCGGTTATGATTTTTATGTTACTCGTTATTGCCTTTTTATTAATTCAGACTAAATTTAGCAAGAGTTTACGTCTAACTATGCTGGAAACTCACAAAAAGGCCACAAAATATAACGATAAATTAGAAACAATTATGGCCGAAATAAAGAAAGTAATACATACTCTCAAGACCCTGAATATAAAACTTAAGCAAGATATTGAAACGACAGATACTATATCCTCCGAGGTTACTAATATATTTACCGAAATCGCCTCCAGCATTAACTCTGTATCCGAGAATGTTGTTGATATAACAAATTTGATCCATTCTAACAGCGATTCAATTGATAGTTTAGCAAATGCATCCGATAATATGAAAAATCTTACAGATTTAACGGTTGAGGTTAATCGAGACGGTGTAATTAAGGTTGATCAGTTTGAAAGCAGTATGAGAACCGCTAATAGTATTGTTGATGAAGCGGTTAATTTAATGAGTTCCTTAAGTAAAGAGACAGAGAATATTGGGAATATACTTGAGTTAATTAATGGGATTACAGAACAAACTAATCTACTTTCATTAAATGCGGCTATCGAAGCTGCTCGTGCCGGTGAACAGGGAAAAGGTTTTGCAGTTGTAGCCGATGAAATAAGAAAACTCGCGGCCAGTTCAAAAGAATCTATTAAACAGATATCGGGATTTTTGGAGAGTATTCAGTTAAAATCTGAAGCGGTAAGAAAAATGATTGACAATATCGCCGTGGCTTCTGGTTCAAGTTCAAGGCTAACAGAAGAAATTAAAGGTGTTTTTGCTGCAATTAACTCTAATACTGAAAAGTTAGCAGACCATGCTAAAGTTGTAGATCGGCTAGTCAAGGATTTTCAGCAGTCTTCAGCAGGAATTATCAATGAAATATCATCAATCTCAGCTATATCCCAAGAAAACACGGCTTCAGTCGAAGGGGTGTTAACGAATTTAAACGAACAAAATCAAAGAATAAATCATATCACGAAAAGCTTTGAAGAAATTTATACTCTTTTTAACAATCTTGAAAATGCAAGTGATAATTAGTTATAGTCTATGAGCCAGAGGAACTTGAAATAGTTTTTAAAATAAAAAGCTGGGAAAAACTGAGAACGAGTAAATTTTTAACGGATTTAATTGATTCTGATCCACATTTGGAATATAATAGCATTTGTGTTGAGGTAATGTTGTAAACTGGTTTTTGGAGTGAGATAGTAATGAGCCGTGTTGAAATACTTCAGATGATTGAAACTTTGCGAGAGCACTTAAATGTTCTTGGACTGAAAAAGCCGCTTGTTGACCCAGAAGTTATTCAAGTTAGCCAGAGGCTCGATTCATTACTTAATATTTACAACAGCCTGTAAATTGAGGGGATTTTACAGCGGTATGGGTACTACTCGTGTTTTCCTTTGGATTACAGTTGACATGTTAATCCTAAAAATGTAATAAGGGGGAGTACTTGTGGATGCACCTATGAGAATCGTTTTGCTTCGTGATGCGGATAAATGCAGCCTTAATAAGCAACTCAAAGATGCGAGAAATGAGTATACGCTTGGCCAATTAGAGAACGAATATTTTCAGTGGCTAGATCAGTTGGTTTAAAATTCCTTGATATCTTCCTTTGAATGAACTAATGAAAAGGGATATCAGGAACATTGTTTTATGAAGACTGAAAAAGCAGGGATCATCAAAAACTTCTTTAGAGTTTTTGATGATCCCTTTTGCCGTTGCTTATTTTAGGATCTTTGTTCTTTTTTAAACTTGAGATATCCGCTTAAACCAATTAACTCAAAGTATTTGGCAAAATTCATGACAATAATATTTGTCCAAATATAGCCAAAGTTGTTGCCGGAACCAGCGGTAATAAACTGTACATTGAGGAAGAGTCCAAGAAGTGCAACCCATAAGAGTCTGAAGCCGATGATCATACCAATACCAACGGCCATTTCGCAGATAGGGACTAAGAAATCTGTTACACCAGGCATACCATTAAAGATGTGAACTGCAACCCATGCCCATAATTTATTGATATAAAGAGGATCAAAACCATGAGCTTTAGGTGGCAGCATGTTGGCAGCCATTCCTGCTATAAGCCCCTTTGCGTGCCCTCCGGCAAAGTTAAGCCAGCCTGAAGTCGCTTTTTCCAAACCTGCTTGAACCCAAGCAAAACCATAAATAAGCCGAGCAACTGTGAAGATAATAACAAAAATAGTCTTTTTCCAATCGCGCATTTCATTTTTAACAGCATCAACGTATGAGTTCATTTTATGAAGGCCTCCTTACCTAATAACTTAAAATTCAACTTGACCATACTATCATAAAATAAAAACCCAATCAATACATTAATTATTGCAAAAAAACAAAATCATAAATTAGATCTAAGCTTGATTTAACTATCAATATATTAATGGAGTGGTGTTTGAAAGTTTTTGATATTAATAAGAAAAAAGATTCACAAATAAGATGTTAATTGTTTTGCTATTAAATAATAAACCTATCAAATATTTAATAAATTTAAAACAAAATGTACAATTCTGCATCATAATTCAGCTTAAATCTGATACAAGTGAAAGAAACTTCTAAGAAATACAATTTCGTCCATATGTTTTTTGAGTAAATGAAAGAACAACTGCACATAATAATTTCAAATGATTAGGAGGGATTAATCTATGACTGTTCAAGCAGATTTAGAAAAGGCTGTAGCTGCGGCACAATCGGCACTAGGAACCTACGAAACCTTCTCTACCTCAACTTTGGATGAATCAGCTAAACAGATGTTTAAGGAGATGTCGAGTGACATGCAGCGTCATGTTACCCAACTTAGAGGGCGTTTAGCCTATGTAACTCAGAATAACAGCATGAACAAGCCCCTAAGTTAAAAATAGACTTGATCAAATCGTAAGACTCCTATAGGGTTCGCAGAGATATAAGCCGCATAATTTGAGCGGCTTATTTTTTTGAGCTTCAAACAAATAGATTAGGAGAATATACGGATATCCAGTTATCCGGATATTTAATTGATAAGATAGTGCCATTCTCTAGACAGTAAAAATTTTTGGGGCTAATATTTACTTAATAATAAAAATTTTGAGAAAAGTATAGAACCTTTTTTGTGAATGAAATCACTAGTATTTATTGCTAATCAAATTTTTGGAGATGAAACTAATGAATTGTCAATGCCGTGAGTGTCAAGGAAGAGAATGTCAGTGTAAATTTTGCTATGAAAGAAACACCTGTAGTTATGTTATGATCGATGAATGTCGATGGGAGAAGATCAAGGAAAATAGGAGTGAGAAAACGATAATGAAATTTGAAGTTATTTTAAGAAATAACCTTCAAATGAGTTTATCAGCTCGTCGCGCAAATAGGACCTATTGAAAGCTCTCCTATTATTAGCAGGAATATAAAGTGCCAGAGTTAAAAGCTCTGGCTTTTTATAACGATTATTCAGACCTTATAGAGGAAATATAGTAAATATGTGGAATACTTATTGAAAAGGGTCTCGAGAGGCGACTATTAAAAAAGGTGGCGATTGAATATTAGTCAATTTCAGAGGAAACTTTTTCCAGGACTCCGAGTTGATCTTGTCGTCCCTGAAGGTGAGTATACCGGAAAATATCGGACTCGCATTGAAGAAGTGGGAGAAACATTCATAGCAGTGGGTACACCTTTTGAAAAGAGTAATCTTGTTCCCTTACGTATAGGGACGAACTTAAAACTAATATTTTGGGATGAAGTATCTGCCTATTCCTTTTCAACTAAGATCAAACAAAAAATAGCGGTTCCAATTCATATGCTTCTTTTAGAGTTGCCGGAAACTATTGTAAAGATTCAGAGGCGTAATTATGCCCGAGTTACAGCTATTTACCCTTTCATCTTTCAAAGAGTAACTCTTGAAGGGCTTAGTGATCACTTAAAAGGAACTATGCTGGATTTTAGCGGCGGCGGGCTACGCTTTTTAACGGAGAATCCGGTGGAGGATCAATCTATTCTCGATGTTTCTTTAGAATTAACCGATGGACGTATGCAAACTAAGGTTCGTGTTCTTCGAATTGAAGAGATTGAGGATAGAAATCCACAACGATATTGTGTCTCGGCAGAATTTATAGAAATATCGGAGCGAAGTCGAGATCGGATCATCCGCTGTGTTTTTGAAAAACAAAGAACGATGCGTAAGAAAGGATTAGAATAATCAAAATCACTCATTGTTTTTTCAATGGGTGGTTTTGATTTTTGGGGGGATTATCATTATAAGGTTTGTCACCTTTTGGGACAAGATTCATACTATATACTAAAAAGAAAGGAATGCAATAGTCATTGTCGGTACTGATTCGAGCGAATGGGTTGGAAATCCAATCGATGGAGTTCAATCTGTAGTCAGAATTCCAGTAATCAATCTTCAGTATATTAGTTATTAAAAAGTTAGAGACCGTGTAAAACAGTAAAAGAAACCGCCAGAAACCGTTTGAGATTTCTGGCGGTTTTTAACGTTTGCGGGAAATGGAATAATTAGGGGAGAAGAGAATTTTAGACCATTTATCTTCAAGGAATTAGAAACGGTAAAACTTGAATGGGGATTGATATGCGGTAATAGGAATAAATTCAAATGTCTTTAGAATTGGAATTTCTTAATTTCTTCTTTTAATTTGTTTGTGCTTTCTTTAGTCCTAAATACTTGTTGTTTGACTTCATCAGACTTGCTTTTTACTTCAGCGGCTCGATTTGCGATATTGGTGATTCCGATAGCCCCTTCATTGGCAGCATTAGCAATTCCATCTATTGCAGCTAAGATATTTTGTATCGAATTCATAAGCTCCTTAGATGTTGCGCTGAATTCAGTAACGAGTTCGTCTACAAAGTTGGCATCTTCTTTATATTTTCCAGCTACATTGAGCATAACCTTATAATCGTTAGCTACGTCGTCAGAAACGTAGGCAAGTAAATTATCAGAATTACTCGAGAGATTGTTAACAGAGTTTGTGACTTTCGTAGTCACCTCCTGTATTTCCATGACGGCGCCTTTTGATTGCTCGGCAAGTTTTCTTATCTCGTCAGATACCACCGAGAAACCTCTGCCCGCTTCACCGGCCCTGGCAGCTTCAATCGCAGCATTTAAGGCAAGCAAGTTGGTTTGTTCGGTTATTTGCATAATGGATTGGGTTAACAGGTTAATTTGATCAACAACCTTCGATTCGATGATTGCCTGTTCCAATGTTTCCTTGGTTTCTGAAAATACATTGTAGGCTTTTTGTTGGGCGGTATCAACATTTTGTTTTGTATCTTCCGCTCTTTCGGCAATTTTTCCTGCAGAAAGAGCACCTTCTTGAGATTTTTGAGCAATTAACTGTACGGATTTTTGTATTTCTTGTGAAGTTGCCGCCATTTCTTCTGAAGATGCCGATGTTTCTTCCATACTTGCCGCTAATTCTTCAGTTGTAGACGATATTTCTTCAAAGTTTTCAGCTAAGTCAATCACGTTATTCATGACATCCTGGACTTCTTGTTCAATTACAGAAGATTCATCCCGAATACTATTGATCAAATGTTTGATGGAATTTTTCATATCGTTTATAGCATTAGTGATTGAGCCAATTTCATCGGATCGAGCCAGATATTTAGGATTAATATCCCGAGTAAAGTCTCCACCCGAAACAATTTCCAAATACTCCGCGGACTTTATGATAGGGGTAGTTATTCGTTTTGTAGTTATAGTGATTAACAATATTGTGATCAGGAGCATAATGACAGAAATACTTAAAACCATAAACGATATTTTTTTGGCGCCTTGATTTAATTCGCTGTCTGCCATAAATGACGCTAAAATCCAGTCGGTTCCACTAACTTTATAGGGATTAACTATGTAATTCATACCATTAATATTGACATCAAAGGGTTTTAAGTCTTTGGCGAGAAGATTTTGCAAGCCCGGTATTTTAACGTCAGCTAATGTTTTGAAATTATTTTTGGCATTATTTCCATCAGCTAAAATAACTCCTGTGTTGTGAACTATCATGTAATATCCTGTTTTGCCAGGTTTCATGGAACTTAACATGCTGCTGATAACGGATTGCTGAACGTCAATTCCTATTGTGCCAATGAGGTTTCCATTAGCATCAGTAAAGGACCTGACGTTGCTGGTAATCATTTGATGGGAAATGCCATCCACATAGGGTGCTGTTCTCACGATAGCCCCATTGCCGCTTAAACCGGTTTTATACCAGCCTTTTTCAGGAGGATTAAATTTAGCCGAAATGCTTGTTTCAGGCCATTGGAGGTAAGCACCATTTTTTGTGCCGAAATACACATACATTGTTCCAGGATGACTTTTGGCGTACTGATCAAAAACTTCATAAATTTGTTGCTCCAAACCTCCGTTTTTTGAAGGTGTCATGTTAACCTGTTGATTGTTGTTGGCATATGAGGTGATAGTTCCGTCATTTGCTTGCATGACTAAGGGATTAGAGGCCATCATATTGATGTCTTTATCAATCCGGTCATAGAAGATTTGAATTGAATTTGCGGCGATCTTCATTTGTTCATTGGAATTGTTAAAATAATCACTTTTTGCCTGGGTTGTCACTTCATAACTGGCTATAGTGCCAACTGTTGCTAGTGCAACAATAATAATTGATAAAGAGATCACTAGAAACCTAGATTGGATACTTTTAAATTTCATCCATGAACCCTCTTTCTACATTATTTTGCAAAGATCTTATGCTTGTGTTATGAAACACAATACCCTAATCTTCAGCAAAATTCAATATAAATTTCCTAAATCTATGTTATTTCGAAATTAACGGCACCTCATACTTGATCACTGATATCATCGGAAAATCTTATTTAAAACTTTATATAAGCTTTAAATAAAACTTTATAAAACTTTAAATAAAGCTTTAAATAAAGCTTTATTTAAAGCTTATAAAACGTTAGTTCGCCGGTCATTAAGCTGCTGAATAAGCTTATTCCGGCAAAGACGAGCGTTTATATATTATGCAAGCTATTATACGGTAAATCTTTAAGTGAATTAGCATATTACGTCTTCTTTATATCCCCTATAGCTGTTTGGTATATTACAGTTTTATGAAGAGGTAATATAATTATCTGCAAAGAATGCTGTCGATTCAAAGTCATTGAAAATAAGAGTAATCGTCTTTTTTAAACTCGTGAAACGTGAAAACTCAGGAATTGAGACTTGATTTGTAATTTGAACAGTGCATTAGTAAGAGCGGATAAAACCTTTGGAAGGTTTCTGCATATTTGAATGAGGAGTAGTTCCATGGAATATTTCGGAGAAGAAGCCTTGGGTCTTGTCGAAACAAGAGGGATGGTCCCGGCCATTCAAGCTGTGGATGTCATGTGTAAAACTGCCAATGTTGTTCTTGTTTCTTACGAAAATATGGGTTCAGGTCTTGTTACCGTCATGGTGAAAGGTGATGTTGCCGCAGTAAGGTCTGCTGTGGAAAAAGGGGCAGCAGCGGCAGCTGCCATTGGCGAAATGGTTGCTGCACATGTTATCCCGCGCCCCGTAAGCCGAGTAGGGAAAATTGTTTCCCGGCATGATATTGATAACTGACATGAATTACTTTGAAAAAGGGGAATTGCATGGAGAGAAATGATGCCTTGGGATTTATAGAGACCTATGGACTTGTATCGATACTTGAGGCTGCAGATGCGATGTGCAAGGCAGCAGACGTAGAACTGGTTGGATATGAGAATGTAGCCTCCGGATTAATTTCTGTGGTAGTTCGTGGTGATGTTGGGGCTGTAAGAACTGCGGTTGAGGCCGGCGTTAAAGCAGCCGAAAGAGTAGGTAAGATTTATAGTACTAATGTTATTGCCAACCCTCATCCGGACGTTGAAAAGATTGTCGCTAAACACGTTATTGATTGGTGAACTGATGCTCGTTGATTTTAATTTGGATAGAGAAAGGAGGCGAGGATATGGATCGGATCGACCAGGATTTACTTTCCATCCAAGAAGCCCGGATACTGGTGGAAAATGCGCGGGAAGCACAAACGTCTTTGGCAGCATTCCCACAGGAAAAACTGGATAAGATTGTGGGAGCTATGGCTGCGGCAGTTTTAAACTGTGCCCGAGAACTTGCAGTGATGTCCTCCGAGGAAACGGGATTTGGGAAATGGCAGGATAAGTATCTTAAAAATGTCTTTGCCAGTGACTTTCTGTTCAAGAAAATCAGAGATATGAACGTTGTTGGTATCATTGCAGAAGACAAAGTCAACAAGACCATGGATATTGGCGTTCCCATGGGTGTTATTGTTGCCTTGCCTCCTTCGACAAATCCGGTATCAACAACTGTCTATAAAGCCTTGATCGCCGTTAAATCGGGTAATGCGATTGTTTTTTCACCTCATCCCAGGGCCAAAAAGACCATAAACAAAACTCTTGAAATACTGATACGGACGGCCGAAGCTAACGGTTTGCCCTCGGGAGCAATCGGATATTTAAGGACAGTTACTGTACCGGGTACAGTTGCTATGATGAATCATACAGATACGGCATTGATTCTGGTTACGGGTGTACCTAAAATGGTTGCTGCTGCCTATTCTTCGGGAAAACCCGTTATTTACGGAGGGCCGGGCAATGGACCGGCATTTATTGAGCGTACTGCTGATATTAAGCAAGCAGTGGCAGACATTATTGCCAGCAGAACCTTTGACAATGGCATCATCTCTGCTTCAGAGCAATCAATTGTGGTCGAGGAATGTATTGCAGGGGAAGTTAGACAAGAGCTGAGAAATAATGGGGCTTGTTTCCTGTCCGAAGGGGAGTCAGAAGAGCTCAGCAAGTTTTTCCTGTCCCCGGATGGCAATATTAATCCGGAAATTGTCGGCAAATCGGCTGTAGAGATAGCAGAAAAAATCGGGATGCGTGTTCCTGATGAAACAAAAGTTTTGATTTCCGAACAGAAATATGTGTCCGATACCAATCCCTACTCGAAAGAAAAACTCTGCCCTGTGCTGGCTTTTTACGTTGAAAAGGATTGGCTTAATGCCTGTGAAAAATGTATTGAATTGTTGCTTAATGAAGGAAGGGGGCATACCCTTGTTATCCATTCTCGCAATGAGACTGTGATTCGAGAGTTTGCTCTGAAAAAACCAGTTTCAAGACTCTTGGTCAATACGCCTGCCACATTGGGGGGTATTGGAGCGACAACCAATCTTTTTCCGGCTATGACATTGGGTTGCGGTACAGCCGGCGGCGGTTTCACTTCTGATAATGTTTCACCAATGAACTTGATTAATATACGCAAAGTTGGTTACGGCGTGCGGGTTTTAGAAGATATCACACAGGACGTAAGAGAAACTTCACCGGATTTGAAAGCTCTGCTGGAAAAATTGCTGGAGCAGCTCGCTGCTCGTTGAAGGTTTAAGTAAGTATAAGGGAGGACCATAGTTTGAATCCAAAAGACTTTTCGACCAAATTTGCCGATGCCACCAAAAACTTGTCTTCGGATGAAAAGGCGGCCATCATGAAACTGTTTGAGGGGATTTCCAAGGAATTAACTGTCAATAAATCTAATCCTTCATGGGCAAGTGAACCAAAATCACCTGTATTTGCAGGAGAAATTACCAGCTTGACGCCGCGTTTGAAACGGCTGCGCGATGCTTATCTAAAAGCAAAACCTAGTGTGAGCATTTATCGTGCCAGAGCGTTTACTCAAGTGGCAAAAGAAAATCCAGGCATGCCTAAAATTTTGCTGCGGGCTAAATGCTTTAGAAGAGCTTGTGAGACAGCGCCTTTATTAATTCAAAAGGATGAGCTGATTGTCGGTCATCCCTGTGGAAAACCGCGGACAGGTGCTGTTTCTCCGGATATTGCTTGGAGATGGGTTCGGGATGAACTGGATACAATGGCGACGAGACCGCAGGATCCCTTTCAAATCAGTGAAGAGGATAAGCGTATTTTACGGGAGGAGATTTTTCCTTTCTGGGAAGGTAAAAGTGTTGATGAAATTTGCCAGACGCAATATGAAGAAGCCGGTGTCTGGTCGTTTTCCGGCGAAGCCTTTGTTAGTGATCTATCCTATCATCAACTCAACGGCGGGGGAGACACATGCCCAGGCTACGATATTATTCTTGCCAAAAAGGGAATTAATGGTGTAAGGCAAGAGGCTGTTGATAAATTAAATAAATTGTCCATGGGAAACCCTGATGACATTGATAAAATCTACTTCTACAAAGCAGAAATTGAAACTTGTGACGGAATATTAGCCTACGCCAAACGTCTTTCAGACTATGCACGGGAACTGGCTGACAGGGAAGAAGATCTAGAACGTAAGAAGGAACTTTATAAGATCTCTGAGATTTTGACAAAGGTGCCTGCTAATCCGCCGCGAACATTCCATGAAGCGCTTCAGTCAGTCTGGACGCTGGAATCCCTCTTTATGGTGGAAGAAAACCAAACAGGGATTTCTCTCGGACGTTTGGATCAATATATTTACCCCATGTACAAGGCCGACATGGAAGAAGGCCGTCTGAACAAATTACAAGCTTTTGAATTAGTAAGCTGTTTCATTATTAAATGTGCTGAAGTTATGTGGCTGTCCAGTGAAATGGGGGCGAAATACTTCGCAGGCTATCAACCATTTATTAACTGTACCGTGGGCGGCCAGAAAAGAACCGGCGGTGATGCGACGAATGATTTGACCTATCTGATCATGGATGCTGTTCGTATTACCAGGATGTATCAACCGGCTCTCGCCTGTCGGATTCACAATAAATCACCCCATGAATATTTAAAGAAAATTGTCGACGTTGTTAAAGCAGGTCTAGGCTTTCCCGCCTGTCACTTTGATGATACCCATATCAAGATGATGCTGTCTAAGGGTTTCAATATTGAAGATGCTCGTGACTACTGTTTGATGGGGTGTGTCGAGCCGCAAAAGTCCGGGCGAATCTATCAATGGACGTCAACCGGGTATACTCAATGGCCGATCGCCATCGAATTTGTCTTGAACCGCGGCATGATGAAATGGCATGGAACAATGGAAGGGCTTGACACAGGAGACCTCGATAATTTTAGAACTTACGAAGACTTCGATGCTGCCTGTAAAAAGCAAATTGAACATATTATCCGTTTATCAGCTATCGGTACTGTGATCAGTCAACGGGTTCATAGAGAACTTGTTCCTAAACCGTTGATGTCCTTGTTAGTGGAAGGCTGCATGGAAAAAGGCATCGATGTGACCAATGGGGGAGCGTTGGTCAATTATGGCCCGGGTTTGATCTTCTCTGGGTTAGGAACCTACGCAGATTCGATGGCAGCCATTAAAAAACTTGTCTATGACGAGAAAAAATATACCCTAAAACAGATTCGTGATGCCTTAAATTCCAATTTTAATGGTTATGAAGCCTTGCGTACGGACTGCTTGAATGCGCCGAAATACGGGAATGACGACGACTACGCAGACAATATTGCCTCAGATATTATCTCTTGGACAGAACGGGTTCACAATTCCTTTAAAATGTTATATTCCTACTTAAGTCATGGTACTCTTTCAATTTCTAACAATACGCCCATCGGGGAAATTACAGGTGCAACTCCTAACGGCCGATTAGCTTGGACCCCATTGTCCGATGGAATCAGCCCGACCCAAGGGGCGGATAAATTAGGCCCCACAGCCATTATTAAATCCGTCAGTAAGCTGAATAATGATGCAATGAACATTGGAATGGTCCATAACTTTAAACTTTTACGAGGCATTCTGGAAACTCCGGAAGGAGAAAACGGACTGATTACGCTGCTCAGGACAGCATCGATTCTCGGCAACGGAGAGATGCAATTCAGTTATGTTGACAATGAAGTATTGAAGAAAGCCCAAGTGGAACCTGAGAAATACAGAGACTTAATTATTCGTGTTGCCGGGTACAGTGCCTACTTTGTCGAACTGTGCAAAGAAGTACAGGACGAGATTATTAGCCGGACCGTTTTGGATCATTTCTAAGAACAGTTTTAAAGGAAAAATACATTATGATTACAGAATCAAACAGCATCTTAGAGCGCAAAGCGAGGATCTTCAATGTTCAGAAGTATTCTATCTATGACGGGCCAGGTATACGAACCTTAGTCTTTTTCAAAGGCTGTCCCCTAAGATGCCAATGGTGTTCAAATCCTGAGGGACTCGAACGAAAATTTCAAGTCATGTACATGGAAGATTTGTGCGTGCATTGCGGAAGTTGTGTCTCGGTTTGCCCGGAGAATATCCATTATTTCATTAATGCAGAGGATGAGCCGCAGTCCCACGGTGAGACGCCGAGACATAACGTCAGGAGAGACCTTGCCTGCAGAGGTTGCCGCAAGTGTGAGACCATATGTCCCCAAAAAGCGTTGTCTATCGCTGGCGCAGATAAATCAATCTCCGAAGTTTTGGAAGTTATTCAGCAAGATACCCCCTTCTACTTGAGTTCCGGAGGAGGTGTCACTCTTGGGGGCGGCGAGGTTACAATGCAGCCTGAATTTGCCGCCAATCTCCTCATGGAATGTCAAAGCATGGGAATTCATACTGCGATTGAAACCTGCGGTTATGCCAAACTGGATTCGCTGCTTAAGGTGGCCCAGTTTACAGATTTGATTCTCTTTGACATTAAGCATGTAGTCTCTGAGAAACATTATGAGCTAACAGGAGTACGTAATGAACGCATTCTGGAAAACTTAGGTGAGCTCCTGCGCCGCGGCTTTAATGTAAAAATCAGAATGCCTCTGATTCGCGGAATGAATGATAGTTTAGATACTATTCATCGAACGATGAAATTCTTACAGCCCTTTAATAAACGTAAAAATTTCCGAGGTATTGATTTGCTTCCCTATCATAAATTGGGCATTAACAAATACAAGCAATTGGCGATGAATTACTCTATTACTGAAGATTTGAGTTTTAAAGAAGAAGAATTAGAGACTATAGCTGCTGCGATTAAAGATTATGACCTAGAGGCTAAAGTGGTGAAGCATTAATAGGGCTTAGAGTATATAGGCCAACAGGACAGAGGGATGTTATGAGTACAGATGAGTTTGATCGAAAACGTATTATTCAGGAGTATGTGCCTGGCAAGCAAGTTACGCTGGCCCATATTATAGCTTCGCCTGTTCAGGATTTATACGAACGCCTGGGAATCGAAGAGCGGGGAGCCATCGGAATTGCAACTCTCACTCCCAGTGAGACAGCAATTATTGCCGGAGATATTGCGACCAAGACATCTGACGTGGAGATCGGGTTTTTGGACCGTTTTACCGGCTCCTTGGTTATATCCGGCGATGTGGCCAGTGTTGAAGAAGCTATGACCGCCATTAATGAGACGCTGGATAAGTTGTTGGGCTTTACTCCTGCGAAGATTACACGCACATGAAGAAACGCATTATGGTCGTTGGACCGACTCGAGCCGGCAAATCTACTCTGGCTAACCTATTAAATGACACTGACAGACCTTTAAGAAAAACCCAAGATGTTATTTATGGGAAAAACACCATCGATACACCCGGTTCCTATATTGAAAACGCGTCGATGTATAAATACTTGATTGCCACTGCCCAAACTGCATCCCATGTGCTTCTTCTGCTCGATTCATCCAGACTTGTTGATGTTTATCCGCCTGGATTCGCTAAGACCTTTACTTGTCCTGTTATCGGCGTGATTACCAAGAACGATTTAGGCCAGGAAAATGTTAATTTCTGCACACAGAAGCTATTAAACATTGGAGTTTCTCAACCGTATTTCTTGGTCTCCCTTAAAGACAATCAAGGGGTAGCGGCCTTAAAAAGACACTTACATCTTTTGGAGCAGAAGGAATAAAATTTGGGTCATTAATGTTGCTAGGCTGCTCCTTTCGACGCATTGGGTGTTGAATTGAGATTTCAGAAAGTGGGGTGAGGCTATGAAGTTTATTACCGAGATGGAGTTACGCGATTTATATCAGAAAGAGCCTTTTACCACCTACGCTTTGGAATCGTCTGTAAAAATCACTCCAGGTGCTCGCCAATTTTTGGTGGACAGAGGTATCAAACTGGTACAGGCTCAAAGCAATGATGGGGTAAGTGCATGCCTAACTCGAGGGAAGGAAGATCATGCCCTGAAAAGCTGGTGTTTACAGAGGCTGAGACATAAGATGGAAAGCCTGGAATCTCTTTTTCTCCTGATGACGGCCGAGCTTGTAATGTCCGGCGACGCTATTTTGGCCGAGGAAGTCATAGAACTGGGAAAGTGTTTCCGCAATCTAAAAAATGCTGAACTTCAAGGCATTCCCTCAGATCCGATAAAATTCTGGGGATGGTCGGAAGAGGAAATTAAAAATTGCGCCGACAATTTAGTGAAATTATTGGAGATTAATGAATTTCACGCCCGGTTGGCCAATGGCAAAACGGTTACGTTGTTAAATTATTTACGCGCTTCACTCAGCGAGCTTGAACCAGCTATTTTAGAAGCATATTGGGTTGAAGAGCAAGAAGCTTGTTCACGTCAAGATCTGATTGAAAATGTCGGTGTGATTATTAACATACTCTGCATTATGATGTGGAAATGTCTGGGAGGACAGAAATGCAAACCGTAAATTCTGCGTTTCAAGAATGCGATCAACTTGTTCGTGACTTTGAGAAGGTCATTGCCAAGCCTTTAATTAAAAAAACTACCGTCTATTATACAGGGATTGATTTGGGAACCGCCTATATCGTCTTAGCAGTTTTAGATGAGAATTATCAGCCTGTTGCCGGGGCGTACCGCTTTGCCAATGTGGTTAAAGACGGGATGGTTGTCGATTATATTGGTGCGATTCGTATTGTTAAAGAATTAAAGCAAGAACTCGAAGAAAAACTGGGAACTGAACTGATTTTTGCTTCGGCGGCTCTTCCTCCGGGAACCTTTACTTTAGATTCAGGGGCCATTAAGCATGTTGTCCAAGGTGCTGGTTTTGAGATTACCAAATTATTAGATGAACCGACTGCGGCCAATGCAGTATTAAAGATAAAAAATGGAGCAATTGTTGATATTGGCGGCGGGACGACAGGGATTGCCATTTTAAAAGACGGTGAAGTGACCTATGTTGCCGATGAGCCTACGGGCGGAACCCATTTTTCCTTGGTTATTGCCGGGGCTTATAAACTAAGCTTTGACGATGCGGAACAGTATAAACGGAATCCGCAAAATCACCGGGAATTGATTCCTGTATTACGGCCAGTTATTGAGAAAGTCTCTTCCATTATTAATCGGCATGTCAAGGAACATTCGGTCAAAGAAATCTATCTGGTTGGCGGAACTTGCTGTTTAGCAGGAATCGAAACTATTATTGCCCAACAAACAAAGCTTCCAACCTACAAACCGCAAAACCCGATGTTTGTCACCCC
Organism: Desulfosporosinus sp. FKB; assembly: GCF_002196705.1. Classification (GTDB taxonomy): domain Bacteria; phylum Bacillota; class Desulfitobacteriia; order Desulfitobacteriales; family Desulfitobacteriaceae; genus Desulfosporosinus. The sequence continues at coordinate 40,668 of NZ_NADJ01000028.1, read as the reverse complement.
CTTGGGAATTGCTCTGAATTGCACACAGGAAATTCAATAGACAGGAGCGGTTTCTCTATGGACTTTCGGATCATAAAATCTCCTTCTCAAGGAACTTTGGAGCTGCTTTTCCGACGCAAAGGCTCTGCTTCATCTGTCACGATTGAGAATTACGATGCTGTAGGGTTAGTTCAGGGACGACTCATTGATATGGTGTATGCCGCCGATATCGCAGAAAAAGCTGCCGGAGTTGTTGTGGAAGATATCAAGGGTCATTGTCCGCAGCATCTGATTATGATTGCCATCTTCGGGGATACGGCGGCAGTGGAAGCAGCCATTCAGGAAATACAAAACAAACTAAAATAAAACAGGTGAAATGCAGTGATAGCAGCAAAAGTAATTGATAACATTTGGGCGACTCGAAAAGCTGATTCGCTCCGTGGATTGAAATTTATGCTGGTTGAAGTTCTGGGAGGAATTGATGCCGGTCGGCTCCTGATCGCCGCCGATACCATCGGTGCCGGCATTGGTGAACGTGTACTGGTTTGTACCGGCAGTTCTGCGCGTAAAATGCTGGACCGCGACGATACACCTATTGATGCCGTTATTACTGGAATTATAGATGAAGATTGTACATTTTAAGAGAAAATTCGGAGGTGGAGAACGTTGGATCTTCTGGACATGATTAGGGATGCAGGAGTTATTGGGGCAGGAGGAGCTGGATTTCCAACTCATGCCAAACTAACTTCGAAAGCTGAGTATATCTTACTCAATGGTGCTGAATGTGAACCTCTTTTGCGAGTGGATCAACAATTGATGGTTCAGTCGGCCGATGAAATCATCATGGGATTAGCAGCTGCAGGAAGATATATTGAGGCCAGAAAGGCCATTATCGGGATTAAAGGCAAACATAAAGAAGTTATTGCCCACATGCGTAAAAGAATCGCTGCTCAAGGTCTTGAAAGTTACCTGGGAGTTATGGAACTTCGGGATATTTATCCCGCCGGAGATGAACAAGTTTTGGTTCATGAGTTAACTCAGCGAATTGTTCCGGAAACGTCTATCCCTTTGAAAGTAGGGTGTGTTGTAATCAATGCTGAAACCGCACTCAACGTATTTAATGCCATGTCCGGAAAACCTGTGACGGAAACCTATATCACAGTTGCAGGTGATATACCTCAGCGTTTAACTGTCAAAGTACCTGTCGGTTTGCCGATCCGTGAGCTATTCAGCCAATGCGGTATAGACAATTTAGAAGACTATGCTGTTATTGATGGCGGTCCAATGATGGGTTCTCTTCTTAAGACCTTGGATGGTCATGTCACCAAAAAAAGTAAAGGTTATGTTTTGCTGAAAAAAGACCATTTTCTTATGCGCAAGAAGTCAGTCAATCTCGATCAAGCACGGGTCATCAGCAAAACGGCTTGTGAACAATGTAGAATGTGTACCGACTTGTGTCCGCGTTATCTCTTAGGTCATAACCTTCAGCCTCATAAAGTTATGCGGGCTTTGAACTACAATCTCGAAGATGTTAAAGAACAACAAATCGCTTTATTGTGTTGTGAATGCAATGCCTGCGAATTATTCTCCTGTCCGGCAAATCTCCATCCCAGGTCTATTAATCGTTATTTCAAAGGTAAGCTGGCAGAACAGGGGATTAAATATCAACCGACAACCATGGAATTTCAGCCGAGAGAGGCTCGAGAGTATCGCCTGATTCCAAGCAAACGACTCATTGCCAGAATTGGCTTAACAGAGTTTGACAAACCGGCTCCGATGACTAACGTCAACTTTCAGCCTCAGTATCTGACGATTGCTTTGCGTCAGCACATTGGAGCCCCGGCAATCCCAGTAGTTGCTGTAGGTGAGCAAGTTCAAGCCGGTCAGATGATCGGGAAAATTCCCGACAACAGCCTTGGGGCTTCAGTTCATGCCAGTCTGGCAGGTACTGTTATGAAAATTACAGACAACTCTATTGTAATAAAGGTGGGTTAGTATGTTTAGAGCAATTGGAATGATTGAGGTTACTAGTATTGCAAGAGGAATTTTCGCAGCTGACCAGATGCTCAAAACTGCTTATGTTGACGTGGCCAGTGCTACTTCTGTCTGCCCTGGCAAATATATCACGATCGTTCACGGAGATGTAGCAGCGGTTGAAAGCTCAGTTAGCGCAGGTGTTGCTGTAGCAGGGGAATATTTGGCAGATAGCTTTATTCTTCCCAACGTTCATCAAGGGGTTTTTCCAGCAATTACGGCAACAACAGTACCGGAAGGGACTGGGGCCCTTGGAATTATAGAATCATTTTCCATGGCAACCATGATTATTGCTGCAGATGCAGCCCTAAAAGCTGCCGATATTCAGGCTCTGGAACTTCGTCTGGGCAGGGGGCTTGGCGGTAAAGCGTACTTCACCTTCACCGGAGATGTTGCCGCTGTAGAAGCCGGTATTGAAGCCGGGAAGACCATTGCTCTTGAAAGAGGTTTGCTCGTTGATACGGAAGTAATACCCTCGCCTTCTGAGCGGTTATGGAGCTCTTTATTGTAAAGCTAAAATTTTTCCTTCCTATTTAATATATAGTTTTTTAAGCATTCAGCGAAAGGAGGTGTGATCTTGAAAAAACTTGTTTGCGCCGATGAGGTGAAAGCAGCAGCAGCAAAGGGACAAAAAATATTCTGTGTTGACGGCAATGCGATTATTACACCTTCAGCCAGGGATATGGCTAAAGATTTGGGGATAGAATTCACTGAAGGTTTAGCCCCTGCAGTAGACCATAGTTGCAATGTAAGTGAAATGCAGAAGAATCCAAGCCGAGGAACAGAGATAGACAGAGATCTGATCTATCAGGTGGTCAAGGCTGTTTTGATGAATAAGGCTCTGCAAAATGGCTCCTTGTCTGTTCCTGTAACACCGTTTTTGACAGAGAGTGAACCAAAAAGCGGACTGAAAATTGTGCGGGGCAGAACCGTTAATTATGAAAAGTTTGATACAGGAAATTCAAGTACCAACGTTGCATACCGGGAAGTTATCAGTCAACATGATTCTCAAATGAGTGCAGGTTTTTTAACGATTGAAAAGTCCAGTTTTGATTGGGAATTATGCTATGAAGAGATTGATATTATTCTCGAAGGAAGCCTGTCCCTCACTATAAATAATAAAACCTATGAGGCTTGCCAGGGCGATGTTCTTTTCATACCGAAAGGTTCGAAGGTAACTTGGAGTACTACCGGGTATGTCAAACTCTTCTATGTAACCTATCCGGCTAACTGGCCTGACCTTATGGCAGAATAGGAGGGAATGGTATGCAAGCACTTGGCTTAATTGAGACACGGGGATTTCTTACTGCGATTGAATGCGCAGACGTTATGCTCAAAGCGGCGCAAGTGGAACTTGTAGGGAGAACCTTTGTTGGCGGCGGTCTTGTAATGATTGCAGTAACCGGTGACGTGGGAGCCGTTCAAGCTTCAGTGGAAGCTGGTGCAATTGCGGCTAAGCAGATAAGAAACGCTTCACTGGTTTCACAACATGTTATTCCCAGACCGGATGGACATATAGAGCATTTGGTTGCTTCAAACATCCCACCAAGTTCAGATTCAAAAAGCCCTATGAAGGAATCGCTTCCAAAACAGGGAACCTCCAAACAACGTTTTGAACCCAATGAAACCGCAAAAGAACCTGCTGACTCTTCGCAGCTGCAAATGACGTTTTCCAGCAAAGAGGAAGTCGATACTTTTGTCCATAAATTTGGGCTTGAAAATAGCTTGGATGCTTTAAAGGCTCTTTCAGTAGCCAAACTTCGCAAATTAGCCAAAGAATACAAAGAACTTGATATTGCAGACCGTATAATAGCAAAAGCAAATAAAGATATACTTTTGCAAAAGTTTAAAGGTTATTACGAAAGAAAGAAATAAGACTAGCTTCTGCGCAAGGTTATCGAATTGTGCAACAGGGCAGGTATAACCTGAAAAGGGTGCATACCTGCGGAAGGAGGAATCGTTGAATTGGAAAGCTTTGATTATGATTTGCAGTCTGTACAGGAAACCAGGAATCTTGCCCGTCAGGCTAAATTAGCACAAGCTGAACTTGCAAAATTCAATAGTGAACAGATTGATAAAATCATTCGCAATATGGTTAAAGCTGCAGAGGAAAATGCCGTAGCATTGGCCAAAATGGCCGTAGAGGAAACAGGTTTTGGTAAGGTTGAGGATAAGACCTTTAAGAATCGCTTTGCCTCAACAGAACTTTATGAATTCATTAAAACTATGCCGACTATAGGAGTCATTCGTGAAGATACGGTCAATAAGGTTACGGAAATCGCTGAACCGGTAGGATTGCTCATGGGAATCGTTCCCTCAACGAATCCTACCTCAACCACGATCTATAAGTCCATTATTGCCATTAAAGCACGTAACGGGATTGTGTTTTCCCCGCATCCTTCGGCACTAAAATGTACAAATCAAGCAGCGAAATTGATGCATGATGCAGCGGTTGCAGCCGGTGCTCCTGTAAATATTATTGGCTGTATCTCTAAACCATCGATGGATGCAACCAATGAACTTATGAAGTGTGACGAGGTTGCAATGATCATTGCGACTGGCGGTTCTGCCATGGTAAAGGCAGCGTATAGTGCAGGTAAACCTGCTTTGGGTGTCGGCCCGGGAAACGTTCCAGCCTTTATCGAAAGAACTGCTAATGTAACGAAAGCTGTTAAAAATATTATAGCCAGTAAAACCTTTGACAACGGAACCATATGTGCATCTGAACAATCCGTTATTGTGGAAGAATGTATTCGTGATCAAGTTGTAGAGGAGTTCAAACGCCAAGGCGGTTATTTCATGACACCTGCGGAAACAGAGCAGGTAAGCAAGAAGTTATTTGTTAAAGGACATGCGATGAATGCCAAAATGGTAGGCAGATCTTCGGAAGTCATCGCCAATACTGCTGGTATATCAATTCCCCCGGGAACAAAAGTGCTGTTGGGTGAACAACAGGGAGTGGGTGAAGGATACCCGCTGTCTTATGAAAAGTTAACAACAGTATTAGCTTTTTATACCGTTAAAGATTGGCAAGAAGCTTGTGATTTAAGCATCAGATTATTGAATAATGGCGGAGTAGGCCATAGCATCTCTATCCATACAGAAAATCCTGAAATAGCTAAGAAGTTCTCCGAAAAACCTGTTTTTAGGATTTTAGTCAATACTTCCTCAAGTCAAGGCGGAGTGGGAGCAAGTACTGGGCTTGCACCGGCCTTTACTTTAGGCTGCGGCACTTGGGGCGGCAGTGCAACCTCCGATAATGTAACACCGTTGCACTTAATCAATATCAAACGTATAGCCTATGGAATCAAAGACTTCACTGAAAACGCCAATAACTCCGCTTCTTTCTCCTGCGAGGCACAGAAAACCGGTGTTTCAGGCAGTATCAGTGAAGATCAGATTCAAAACCTCGTGGAAGAAGTGCTTTCGCTCCTGAAAAAAAGAGGTGACTACTAAAGTGGGAAAGTACGACACTTTAGTAGAGCTTTTACTCGAAGTGGTCAAAGAGGGAGGAGATATAAAGGAGAAGGACAACTCCATACCTGTGGGAATCTCTAATAGACATATTCATTTATCCCAATCTGACGCAGATGTTTTGTTCGGAACGGGATACAAACTGACAAAAACTAAAGATCTGTCTCAACCGGGGCAATACGCCTGTCAGGAGACATTAACCATCTGCGGGCCTAAAGGGGCTATCGAAAAGGTCCGCATTCTGGGGCCGGTGAGACGTGAATCGCAGATCGAAATATTATTGGCAGATTGTTTCAAACTAGGGATTACGGCACCCGTGAGATTGTCTGGAGACTTGGAAGGTTCTCCGGGTATAACTCTGGTTGGCCCTAAAGGAAGTATCTTGCTGACAAAAGGACTGATCATTGCTCAAAGACATATTCATATGTCCCTGGCAGATGCCAAACATTTTGGCGTTACGGATGGGGAAGAGGTAACTATCCAAACAACGGGACTTCGAGGGGGCACTTACACGAATGTTATTGTAAGGGCCAACGATAACTCAAGTCTTGAATGTCATCTTGACACTGAAGAAGCCAATGCTATGTGTCTTAAATCAACGTCAAAAATTAAGATCGTAAAATGAAAGTAATTTAGAGGAGGCAATTAAAAATGAACAAAACTGAAGCATTAGGATTAATTGAAACTAAAGGTCTGGTTGGAGCAATTGAGGCGGCTGATGCCATGGTCAAGGCCGCTAATGTCTATTTGATTGGCCGCGAGCTTGTTGGAGGTGGCTTGGTTACGGTTATGGTCAGAGGAGATGTTGGTGCTGTCAAAGCTGCTACCGATGCCGGCGCCGCTGCTGCTCAGCGGGTTGGCGAACTGATCTCCGTACATGTTATCCCACGCCCACATGGTGACGTGGAATTGATACTCCCTGCAGTGAAAAAGGAAGCATAATCATTTGAAATTTATTCCAACAGTGAACAAATGAAGGCCAAAACTTCTTAACTTGAGGTTTTGGCCTTCGGGCTTTATGAGAAACAAAAACACCGAAATCTAACATAATGAGATTTCGGTGTTTTTGTTTCTCATATTAGCGGATGCTAAATTGTTTGCCATAGCTTAAACCTTAACCTACATATTTCATGAGGTGTTTACCATAATCCGTAATTTTATAACTTAGTTGAAGATTCCCGTTATCATCGAGAGCAGCATTCTTTAAGTCAATAAGACCCGTAGCTGTCAGCGTGAGAAGATAATCTTCAATACCTCGCTCATTAACACTTTTATCAAGGGGATACTCATTTCTCAGGATTTCTAATAGTTCTTGATTTGAGAGGTTTTCATTCTCGGAGATTACTTGTAATAGTCTAAACTTGACAGGTATCTGACTCATAAAGAAACCTCCTTAGCGAATTTTCAAATTAAGCAGATCTTTGGGATTACCGACGGTAAGAATCGTCCCCAGAAACAAGACAACAACTCCGATAATTAAGTTTGGGGTGAGCGGCAGGTTATTCAACAACCAACCAAAGAAAACTGACCAGATTGCAAAGGTCACACTCAAGCCCATGGTTCTGCCTACTCCGGTCATATTCATTGCTCGATACCAGGATAAAAAAGAAATACCGCCGATAAGGCCGATGACAGCAATGTACCAGCCAGTTGGTGCCGAGAAGCTTTTTGTAAGAATTTGGTAAGAAACACCTCCTGCCAATGGGAGTATGGCAAAAAGATAAACAAAAAAAGAAGTAGCTTCTCTTATACCGATAGCGATATCTGAATCAACCAAATCCATCCCATAAGTTGATAGCACACCTTCTATAGCCCAGCCAATGGCAGAAATAACGGCAAAGGTAATGCCAAGATAAAAATGAGGATAATTAGAACCATCAGGCGGGACAAATCCCACGATAAATGAGCCAGTAATTGCTAATAGAATACCTGCCCATACACGAGGTAATATCTTTTCTTTAAGAAAAACAGCACCAAGGACAGCGCCAATTGCAGGATATCCTGCCGTAATTGCAGCGGTATAGGAGGCTCCTGCGAAATAAATTCCAAGCAGATTACCAGACATTCCGATTGGTCCGCCAAGAATAGCGGCTAGCATAATTATTCTAGCCGGCCGTGTTTTTAAGGTACGAGCATAATCGCGCCATTTTCCATTTAGGACATTGTAAAAAAATAGCCAAAGCGCAGCGAAACCATCATGAATACAAGCACCGACTAAAGGAGCAGCGAAAATACTCATATTATTTGTGAAGGGGGCTAAACCAAGCACCATTCCCATCAGTACCCCGTCTAGCCCCCAAGCTGCACCTGACAATAACCCACTTCCAACACCTTTTTTAGCAAAGGCTAAGTCTCTCTTCTGCAAAAGCAATTGTGCTCTCTGTTCCATTAGCCTAATAACTCCTTAAGTTGATAAATTCCAAACCGCATCTGACGCAGCTGATCCAATTTACACAGCCTGGACAACTTGGGCAGCGTGAGCTGCCTGAGCTGCTTGTCGTTTTTTGGTACAAGTATCTTTAATCACTCTGATAAATTCTTTTTCCACCAAGGAAAGATGGTGGCGATTCGACCAAATTAAGAGAATTGATACTTCTAAGTGAGCATCGTCAATTAAGATTTTCTTAATTTTATTGGATTTTGCGAATTCATCAGCCATAAATTTAGGAACGAATGCAATGCTTTCACCTTGTGATAAAATTTTCTCCATCATCTCTAAATTATCAACGCGGTAAGAGACATTGATATCACCATATTTACGCAGCAAACTAGATACGCCACAATTGGTGATATACTCAGTGTTGTATAAAAGTATAGGCAAGGTAAGTGCTTGATTAAGAGGTATTGAATTTTGACTAATCATAGAATTTGACCCAGTAATAATTACAAATTCATCCGTAAATAATTCTTTACAACTAATATCTTTGGCTTGGCAAAACGCTTCGGTATTAAAAATAATACCAAAGTTTGCTTTGCCGGTTTTAACGTCCTGCAAAATATTATTTGATTCTCCGACTTTTAACAAGGTATTAACTTTGGGATGATTATGTTTAAAAGTCGTTAAAATATCAGGCATGATAGTGATATTTACACTGGGATCTGATGCAACCGAGATATTTCCGTTAAGCTCGATGGAATTAGCTTTACCTATAGATCGGATATCATCGATGATATCGAGTACTTCTTTAGCTTTGACTATAATCAATTCCGCTATTTCGGTTAGTTGAGCACCAGACCTTGTCCGAGTTAAAAGTACGACGCCGAGTTCATCCTCTAGTTTACTGATGGCTGAACTAAGAGCCGGCTGGGAAATATGAGCTCGTTCAGCTGCCAGCGAGATGGACTTGGATTCCTGTACTGCAACTAAAAAGGCTAATTGTTCAAGACGCATAGTTCATAACCTTCCTTAATAACGTATGTCGAATCCTGGCCTTATTATACTATTTGTAATTTAAATTACAATATAAAATAAAGAAATATCTTGTATAAACAAGAATGATTTTAGTTATATAGGATATAACTACTAAGTATCCTATTCGAACAACAGATTTAGTTATATGGGATATAACTACTAAGTATTTCACAGAAAAAGTCGAATCGCCTATAATAAGCGCAAGTGCTTATTATCACAAAAATAGGGCCCCAAAAAACAAGAGAAAGAAGAGGGAAAGGCAGGTGAATTAGTAAGAAGAGGGATGAAGTGTTAGATATAAAAGATATAAAACTAGAGGTAAAAGGTATAGAGGTATTGATTCCATATTAACTGAGTATTTCAACCAATCAACAAAATCAAAATATGGGAGAGTGGGTATATGGCCGTAGTGACCGAATCAAATTTGGATGCAACAGTTAAAACGGGTGGTAAAAGACATTATCTCGATGAAGCACGTATGTGTATGGAACATTATAAATTTTTGATAATTCTTGCTCTAGCCTATGCGTTTGACCAAATGGATTTATTTACGTTTTCTTTCGTAGCCCCTGCCTTAACCAAGCATTGGGGTGCTTCCATGGAGTGGATCGGAATAGTCAACTCGTGTACTTTTGTAGGTATGTTGTTCGGCTGTTGGTTCGGCGGCTGGCTGTCTGACGTTATTGGCCGCAGAAAAGCATTTTTGTTTTCCGTGTTCTTTTTCTCGGTCTTTTCCATCTTAAACGGAGTGGCACCCAATCCAGCAATCTTCTTAGTTTTTAGAACCTTAACCGGTTTTGGTATCTTATCAATGGTTGTTGTGGCTATGGTGTATATTACAGAAATATTACCGGCTGCTTCAAGGGGAAAATGGCAAGCCATATCGCTGGCAACGGGTTTGCTGAGCGTACCTTTAATTGGACAAATTGCTGAAAAAATCGTACCAAGCAGTCCTAATGGTTGGAGATATATTTTCTTTATCGGCGGAACAGGTTTTATTATCTTTATCTTAGCTCTAAGCTGGCTCAAGGAATCCCCGCGTTGGCTTATTACAAAAGGTCGTTATTCAGAGGCCGAAAAGGTTATTCAAAGATTTATTAAGGATGAAAAAGTTGACATTAACAATGAAGCCAGTATTGACCCAGCAAATAATGCTCCCAAAGAGGCTGGAACCATGGAGACACTTAAAGAAATCTTCAGCAAGAAATATGCCCGGAAAACCAGTGTTCTAGTCATTATGGTCTGCTGTATTACAGTTGGTTACTTTATGTTCTTTGGCTGGATGCCCACATTATTAAATGATTATGGTTTTTCCTTGGATGACGCTTTGTGGATGTCTGCTCTCGTATCGTTTGGAAGTCCTATCGGTAACTATTTGGCTGCTTTCTTTACTGATAAAGGCGGAAGAAAGATTCCCATCGTTATCTACAGTCTCTTAGTCGGAGTACTGACAATTGTCTTTGGTACCCTTAAGATCCCCATGGTTATTGTTGGCATAGGTTTCTTTATCAGAGTACTGATGGATGGTGTTTTCGTAGTCATGTGGTCTTATTTAGCTGAAGCTTATCCAACTCATATAAGAACTAGCGGTACAGGCTTTATTTACAGTACAGGCAGACTTTTGACTGCTGTAGCTATGGTCGTTGTACCAATGATCTACAAAGGCTTTGGATATACAGTGTTGTTCGGCATAATCGGTGTTATGTTCCTTTTAGTTGCTGTTACTACTGGACTCTGGGGTGAGAAGACCGCTGGTCGTTCCTTGGATGAGCTCGAGGCCTAGATAATTTTTCATCTATAGTTATGGATGATAATAATAAAGAATTTTAAGGAGTTGGGGTTATGAAAAGAACAGCACTTACCAATAAGTTATTGGTATTGGGCGTTGATGGAATGGACCCAAGAATCAGTAAAAAGTTCTTGGCAGAAGGGAAAATGCCTAACTTACAAAAATTCATTGATCGTGGAGCTGCTAGAGAAGATATCCGTCTGCTTGGTGCAATTCCTACAATTACTCCGCCATGTTGGACAACCCTTGCCACAGGCGCCTATCCAGGAACTCATGGTATCACATGTTATTGGAGACAATCTCCTGAAAGTCTCGATGCTGTTGTCTATAATATGGATTCACGCAACTGTCTTGCAGAACAAGTCTGGAATGTTAGTGCTGAAGCAGGAATGAAAACATTAGTATGGCACTGGCCGGGGAGTTCTTGGCCGCCAACCTCTCACAGCGAAAATCTTAGTGTAGTCGATGGTACGCAGCCTGGTTCTGTGAACATGGGCGTTGCCCAGCTTGACTGGGAAAAGGTTATCGTAGCTACACCTGAAATTAAAGAAGTGCGTTACGCCCCAAGAGTTGACAAGCCGGCAGGGGTAGGCTGTATCATTACTGATTTGGAAGACACACTGGACAATGATGTTGATGACGAAATGATGGAACTTTGGTGGGGTGACACTGCTCGTCAAGGTGGAGAAATCCGCACTTACGTCATGGATGATGAAGATACCGAAGTTGTCATTGGCAGTAAGGTTGCCTACGACATTGTGAATTCTCCCCTTAAAGAGGCTACTGGTTGGGCTAATGCTCCCGAAGGTTCCAAGGAATTTACTGTCTTAACTTCTGGCGGTGTGATGAGACGACCTGCGCTTATTCTGAAAAATGCAGCCGGTGAATATGATCGTGTGGCTATTTACAAGAATAAGAAAGCAGAAGCTCCGATTGTTGTCCTGGAACGTGATAAAATGGTAACCGGTATTATTGATGACGTAACCAAAAAAGAAGTCACTAAACCGGCCTGCCGTTCAATGAAGATTCTCGAACTTGACCCGGTAGGAAATCGAGTGAGACTATGGATCAGTAATGCGCTTGATATTTCCAATGATCAATTATGGCATCCCAAATCTCTTTACCAGGAAATTAAGAGCAACGTCGGAGAGGTTCCACCTGTTAGCTTAATTGGTGGAGAAGATGCTGAATTAGTCCGGGAAATCTTCGAACCCTCTTGGGATCTTTATAACAAATGGCAAGCTGACTGTCTGAATTATGCCATCAAAGAAAAAGGATATGAAGTTGTATTTTCACATCTTCACAACATTGACTGTGCCGGTCATCAATTGTGGCATCTTGGCAAGACGTTAGAGCCTTGGAATTATACCGATGAAAAAACGTATCAAGGGTTCATTGAAAAATTCTATATCCAGACCGATAAGTATTTTGGCGAATTCCTCCATTTACTGGATGAAGGTTGGACAGTATTTATTCTCAGCGACCATGGCCTCATCGTTGGCGAAAATGTACCGCCAATTATCGGAGAATATGGCGGTCTCAATACCAAAGTTATGGAAAAATTGGGATATACCGTGATGAAGAAAGACGAGAACGGTAATTCCATCAGGGAAGTAGATTGGGAAAAGACGAGAGCCGTTCAAATCCGCAGTAACTATATCTACATTAACCTCAAAGGTCGAGACAAATATGGTATTGTTGACCCGAAAGATAAATATGATTTAGAAGAACAAATCATCTCTGACTTATATAATTATAGAGATGAGAGAACGGGCAAACGTGTTATCGGTATTTGCCTCAGAAATAAGGATGCTGTGTTAATTGGTACAAACGGGCCAGAATGCGGTGATATCTTCTTCTCCGTAGAAGAAGGCTATAACAGGTTGCATGGTGACAGTATTTCAACTTCAGAAGGATATTTTGATACCTCAGTTTCCCCAGTTTTCGTAGCGGCTGGTTCCGGTATTAAGTCCGGATTTACAACCGAGCGTACAATCCGTCAAGTTGATGTTGCACCTTCGGTCGCCGTATTGCTCGGTTTGCGTTTCCCCGCACAATGCGAAGGAGCACCGATTTATCAGATCTTCTCTGAAGAAGTTTAGTTTAGTTCAGTTAATTTAGAAAAATGATTTATGCAGCTATCAGAAAGTAGCACACTGATAGCTGCTTTTTAACTGAAATATCGAGGAATTAAAAACTAAAACTAATTATCTTAAAGATTAAGTATCATTGACAAATGGATTATAAATATTAAACTAATGTTGCTAAAGGAGTGTTACTATGTCATTACAACAATTAAACTCAAACAGTTTCGAAGAAATCATCTATGACGATTGTGAATCCTGTCTGGTTATCTTCTCCAGAAAGGATTGTCATGTATGTAAAGAAGTTGTTCCCATGCTTGATGAACTAAAACCACAGTATGAAGGTAAATTTGGGTTCTTTTATGTTGATGTAGAAGAAGACAAGAATTTATTTCAGCGTTTTTCTTTAAAAGGTGTTCCGCAGATTCTCTTTTTCGCGAACGGTGAATATCAAGGGAAACTCGCCGGCAAGGTTGAAGAAGAGACTGTAGAAGAAAAAATTGCAGAAGTACTCAATGCTTAATCGTTTTGAATACGTTTTAGGAAAGTAAAGAAAAGGAGTAGAAGTCATGGCTAATACGTATGACTTGATAATTATAGGCGGCGGACCTGCCGGATTATCGGCTGCAATTTATGGCGGTCGGGCAAGGCTTAAGACTTTGGTTATCAATAAAGGGACTATCGGAGGTTTAGTTAATACAACTCGTGAAATCGTAAATTATCCTGGATATACTCAGGTTAGCGGACCGGACCTTATGAAAGATTTTCATAAACATGCTCAAAGTTTTGGTGTTGAATTCTTAAAAGAAGAGGTCGTCAGTGTAGACCTTTCTCAAGAAGAAAAAACGATTAAAACTAAAAAAGGAAAAGAATTTTCCGCTAAAGCAGTTATTATTGCCTGTGGCAGCGAGCCTCGGCTTTTAAATATACCTGGGGAAAAAAGACTTCGGGGAAGTGGAGTGGCCTATTGTGCGACCTGCGACGCTGAGTTCTTTGAAGGTGAAGATGTTGTTGTCGTAGGCAGCGGCGACCAGGCGATTGAAGAGGGTATGTTCATTACTAAATTCGCCCGCAAAGTAACTGTCATTGTTTTACATGACGAAGGAATTCTCGATTGCAATAAAGTAAGCGCTGAAAAGGCGTTTAACAATCCTAAAATAGAGTTTGTTTGGAACGCTACCATTGAGGAAGTACTTGGAGTAGAAAACGTTGAAGGTGTGAAACTTAAGAATCTAAAAACAGGCAGTTCCTCAGAACTAACCTGTCAAGGCGTCTTTTTCTTCGTGGGGATGGTTCCTTCAACGAAATACCTAATAGACACCGGAATTGAAATAGATAGAAGAGGCTATATCCCCGTAAACGACCTTATGGAAACTAATCTGGAAGGTGTTTATGCTGTAGGGGATAATCGTATAAAATATCTTAGACAAGTAGTTTCGGCAGCAGGTGATGGCGCAACAGCCGCTGTTGCCGCCGAACGTTATATCGAAGAACTTAATGTGTTTAACAGCAATGTTCTTCAGAGCGAGAAAAAAGTCTTATTATTATTTGAAAATGCCCTGATTAATGAAAGCTTGGAGTTTGGGACCTTATTAGAAGAGGTTAACAGCGAATCCGCCGATAATTATAAAATTGTTAAAGTTGATATGGCAACGAAGAAAAACCTTGCTCACAAGTATGATATAAAGACTGCACCAGCAGTTATTGTTTTGGAAAAGGGAAAAGAGATCAAACGCCTTACCTGTGTTTTGGATAAGGATAAACTAAAGTCACAATTATGCTAGATCATATTTATATAACGCAAAAGGGGCACCTCAGATACTGGGTGCTCCTTTTGTTTTATCCAGTTTTTAAGACTCCCGGTTATAAGAGGGTGGTAAGGTCCTTCGTTAACTTCAGGCGGGGTAGAGCCCTCCTTCGCTGCTAAGTATTCCTATTGGGAAAGGCGGCTCGGCAATAATGTCCACTGGACATTATTGTATCTGAAGCCCCGGTGTTCAGCTTTAGCTGAACGAGTTCACTCCTGTGAACGATGATAATTCTATTTTATTTCGATGGTTTGGGGTGTCCCAAATGTGTAACCCGGATAGGCTGCTGTAAGGGTATAAGTTTGACCGGTGCTTAAGACAGCGCTGATTGTGTAAGTTGTTCCATTGTCTGATGTTGTCGCATTAGAAATTGAGACGGAATTTCCTGAACTATTTTGAAGCGTAAAATTATCAGGCGCCAAACCATTCAGCGCTGGGTTCAATGTGACTGTAAATCCCGATGTCGACGGGTTACTGGTTTTCATGGTTTCACTGACTGATGTCTTAGATGGAGTGGTATTAGAAGTTGAGGAAGAGGAATCAGCAGGCGTTTCTGAAGAGGAGCCGGAAGAGGAATTAGAAGAATCTGGAGGAAGAGAAGAATTATCTGACGATGCATTTGAGGATCGGGACTTGATAGCGGCCATATTAGTTATGATTGAATAAATTTCCTTGCTGATATTGTACTGATGAATTAGTCCGTTATCAATTAGAAATATGGTAACTGAAGAACTCCCTTTACTATCATTTTGCATCAACGTTTGCAAAAAAGCATAATCTTGAGCAGTAACAGAAAGCTGCTGAGAAGTTCCATCAGAGACATATAATACCCAATACCCTGACGTTAAAGCCTTATTTTCACTTCCAATGTTCATCGTAATATTTCCGTTCGGAGAAATTTGAGAGGAGTAATTAGCCGAATTAGGATCATTAGAGGTATTAGGGTCATTTGTATTTGGCAGGTTAACATCATTTGAGTTTGAAGCTGCAACACTCTGGTTATTGATATTTTCCAAATAGCCGTGGAAGAGAAAGTAACCAATGACAACAATTACTAATATACCTACAGCTAATGTCCCTAAATCTTGCCTGAAGTCGCCGTGTGGTTGACGCCACCTTTGGTAAGGCATAGGTCTTCTCCTTTCGAAAATTCAGAGATAAGCTCCCATAACCTCAATGTATTTTTATAGTACAAAGATTAGTACTCATAATAAATTTTTCTATCTGATAATATGCAAATTAGCAGGGAAAATATGTCTGACTACAGCTATAACGTTGGTTGCTTCTCCTTTCTAAATGTTCGGACTAGGATTAATACTATTAAAATACCAGCGGTGATGCCGCACATCAAAAAGCCGACGGAAGGACCATATTTTTCAGCGAACCCTCCGGCAAATAAGTTGCCGATTGGAGTTGTCCCTCCAAGAGCAAGTGCGTAGACACTCATAACGCGGCCTCTGTATTCGTCTGTAGAATTGAGTTGTAAGGTTGAATTTACAGTATTCATAAAAATAATATTAAAAAGGCCAATACCCGCGACAAAAAACATTGCTAATGAAGATGAATGGATAAAGAAGATAATTGCCATTAAGGCAGACAAGATGAGGGAAGAAGTAAACATAATGCGTCGATTGGGGTTTGTCCGGGCTTTTGTGGCAACTATCATTGCCCCTATTAATGAGCCAATGCCCATAGCAGATAGGAGAAATCCATAACCGTTAACGCCTTTGTGGAGTACCTGATCGGCAAACACGGGGAAAAGAACATTGGTATTCATTATAAATGTCCCAATATCCAATACAGCAAGAACAGCGCATGCTAAAATTGGTTTTGTGGAAATATAGTTTAGCCCATCAATAACGCTTCTAAGCATATTGACTGTTTGGGGCGGACGATTAATTACTTGGGGATGAATAAGTGACAACCCTATAATTACCGGAATAAAGCTTAGAGCATTCAAGATGAAACAAAATCCGGCACCAATACTTGACATTAATAGAGCAGCTATTGTCGGCCCAATAATGCGTGCTAAGTTAACGATAGTAGAATTAAGGGCTAGGGCATTGGTCAAATCTTTTCTGCCCACTAATTCAACCATAAATGATTGACGAGTAGGCATATCCAATGTATTGACAAATCCCAGGGCGGCAGCGAGTAGTAATACTTGCCAATAATGAATATGTCCTGATAAAACAAGTGCTGCCAGAATAAAAGCCTGAAGCATAAGCGCGGACTGAGTCAATATGAGAATAGCCTTCTTGGGAAATTTATCCGCTAAAACACCGGCAAAAAGGGAAAAAGCAAGCATAGGACCAAACTGGGCTACCCCTAAAATTCCGAGCAGAAACGCTGATTTCGTTAGGGTGTATACCAACCATTGTTGAGCCGTTGTCTGCATCCAGGTTCCCATCAGTGAAATGCACTGCCCGAACCAAAAATAGCGGAAATTCTTATGAGTTAAGGCTGGAAAGGTTTGGCCAAGCTTTCTGGTCACGGCGAAAGTGTTATTCATTTTCTTCTCCAATTTTTCAGTAATTAATTTAGCTAGGATTACTATTATATAAAGTACTATTAGCAATAGTATTGTATAACGTTACTTAACGTGAATCAATATCTGGAGTTAGTGAGAGCCAACAAACTAAGGAAAGAAAATTAACTTCGAATTTTTAAATAGTTTAAACCTCCCCCCCCTAAAACTTTAGGCAATAAACGTATATGCATATAGAGGATTATTTTGACAGTAAAGTTGTTTAGGAGGGAAAAGTTATGAACAAAAAAGCAAAATTGACATCTGTGGCTGTGACAAGTACTTTACTCATAGCTACTTTAGCTGGGAGTGTCCAAGCTAAGCCTAATTTTAAGTCTCATTTTAATCGTTACTCAGGTCAAGATCGTTTTCAAACGTCCACGGCTATTGCTCAGGAGGAAATTCAGGGACAGCAAATGCAAAATGTTGTTCTGGCCTCGGCTTATAGTTTCCCTGATGCTCTGTCAGCAAGCACCCTGGCTACGAAGCTGAATGCATCCATTATTCTTGTAGGAACTGATGTCAATGACTCAGAACTCAGTTTGAACTTTGTGAAAAACCATTTAAAAGCCGGGGGAAACGTCACGATTATTGGTGGTGCTGGCATAATCAATGAAAAAGTTGAGAAGTGGCTACATAAGGCGGGCTATCATGTCACACGAATGGGTGGCTCTGATCGTTTTGACACGAACTCAATCATTGTCAACGATCTTAATGTGAATCCTGGGACACCGGTTATTGTTGCCAGCGGTAATGAGTTTCCGGATGCTTTAGGCGTTGCTTCGCTGGCGGCCAGCAAAGGATGGCCGATTCTTCTCAGCAGCCCCACGAAATTGCCTGATAGTGTTACAAACTTTATCACTAAAGATCAACCTTCCAATATCTATATTGTTGGCGGTAAAGCTGTTATCAACGATTCACTGCAAACAACACTGCAAAGTTTGGTTCCCAGCGCCCAGATACAGCGGTTTGGCGGTCAGGATCGTTTTGAAACCTTATCGCAAATCTTAACCAAGTTTTATCCAAACCCGACTCAGATTTATCTCGCTAATGGATATGATTATGCCGACGCACTTTCTGGAAGCACATTAGCAGCTCAAAACAATGCACCGATTTTATTAATTGATCCCAAATCGAGGCAGTTACCCCCATCGATTAAAGACTATCTCATTACTATTCGGAATACGGGCAGTAATCCTCAAATAAACGTACTTGGCGGATCGGTTGGTGTCCCTGACTGGGCAGTTAATCTGGTCAGCGAGATTTTTGGGGATTCAACCACCTCTTCAGGAGTTATTCCTGTAACGGTAAGCAGCCCGTCGACGAATGGAATTACTGTTGGATTAAATCCGGCCATTAGTGGGTTAACTGCCAACAACTTTACCCTTCTAAATAGTTCGGGGAATTCTATCGCTGTGACAGGTGCGACAACGTTTAACGGAGGAGCCACTTACACCGTTAATGCAGCTTTAAGTGCCGGGCAAATCTATACATTAAGGGTAAACTATAATGGTAATAGTGTTGGAACAACCCAGACCTTCACTGTTCCTTACGTTACAAGCAATCAAACTGTCACTGTCAGCAATCCGACAACAACAGGATTTACCGTGGGACTCAATTCGTCACTTAATGGTCTGACCGCCAGCAATTTTACACTTAAAAATAGTTACGGATATACTGTTCCTATTACAGGTGTG
The DNA here is from genome assembly GCF_002196705.1 of Desulfosporosinus sp. FKB. GTDB lineage: Bacteria > Bacillota > Desulfitobacteriia > Desulfitobacteriales > Desulfitobacteriaceae > Desulfosporosinus. The sequence continues at coordinate 21,864 of NZ_NADJ01000028.1, read as the reverse complement.
ACAACTCTAAATGGAGGAGCCACTTATACTGTTAGTGCAGCCCTGACTGCAGGACAAACTTATACCTTAACGGCTAACTACGCCGGTTATACCCTGGGAACAGCTCAGAGTTTCATGGTGCCCTATACGAATGTCTACAGCGAAACACTCACTGTAAGTAACCCTTCATCAACAGGATTCACAGTGGGTTTGAGTTCGGCTCTGAACGGTTTAACTAGTAACAACTTTACTCTTCTTAACAGTTCCGGATATTCTATACCGCTTACAGGTGTGACTACACTTAATGGAGGGGCTACTTATACAATAAGTGCAGCCTTGAGTGCAGGTCAAACCTATACCTTAACGGCTAACTATGCCGGTTATGCCCTGGGAACGGCTCAGAGTTTCATGGTGCCCTACACTAATGTCAGCAGCGAAACACTCACTGTAAGTAACCCTTCTTCAACAGGATTCACAGTGGGACTCAGTTCGTCACTTAATGGTCTGACCGCCAGTAATTTTACCCTCAAAAACAGTTCTGGATATACTGTTCCTATTACAGGCGTGACAACTCTGAATGGAGGAGCCACTTATACCGTTAGTGCAGCCTTAAGTGCAGGTCAGACCTATACCTTAACAGCTAACTATGCAGGCTATACCCTGGGTACAGCCCAGAGCTTTACAGTTCCTTATAACACGAATAATGTAACGTATACAGTTAATAACATATCGACAACCGGCTTTAAAGTAGGATTGAGTGCAGCGTTGAATGGTTTAACAACAAGTAACTTCACTCTCCTGGATAGTTTCGGAAACCGCATCGCGATTTCCGGCGTTGTAACCTCTGACGGAGGAACAACTTATACCATTAGTGCTGCTTTGAATGCTGGTCAAACCTATACGTTAACGGCTAATTATAATGGTTATGCTTTTGGAACGTCTCAAAGCTTCGTCATACCCTCTGTTTGAGTCGGTTAATTTAGACTAGACGTAAGAAATAGATAGTTCAAAGCCGAATCTAGTTGAGACCTAAATCTCTCAGATATGCAGCAATCAAGAAAACCAAGCTGTTCGGCAATTAATTCAAAGAAGATGCATCCGATAGAAAGCTCCCCTTAAGGCAGGTTAGTTCTAATGACTGCCAAAGGGGAGTATTTATCTAATCGTAAGACTTTACTTTTATAAAGTGGGAGTGGTTCCAATACCTTGCTTCGGCGGTAGAGTCCATCCTTCATCGCGATAGAATTTGTTATGGGTTAGGTGCTTTCGTCACCGAAGCCCTGATGTTCAGCTTTAGCTGAACGGGTTCACTTGCAAAACTAGTTGACAGGAATAGATTTAATAGTTATTTTATAAATGAGAAAATTTAGATTACTATTGGCAGAATTAGCAAAGTCTTAAGATTAAAAAATAGACTAACTTGCTTTTAATAATAACTTTATCTTAAGAAGAAAGGATGTGAACGAAAATAAATTCTGAAAGAGTGGAAATAGAGTCAAATTACCGTAATACATGTCTGAAATTCTGGCGGGATATTAAAAAAAATGATCCTAAAGAGATAACAGCGGTACGAACCGTATCCTACAATAGTGATACCCGTCAATTCATTGTGCTTTTTTTTAATGAAGAGTATGTTGTGGATAGTGACCAAGAGATCATCCACCGAAGAAGAGATGGATATGTTCCTGAAGTGTTGGCAACGATTATTATCCTCAATTATTTGGCCAATGCCAGGCCTTTCCTGGGATCTGACTTGAATTGGGTAAGCGTTAAAGAACTGCCTGGTGGTACGATATTTTATTCTGCATTTCACAAAACAGTTATATCTGTGTTAATTGAATCCTTTGGCCATCAGTCCAGCCGGTTAATGAAAGTTTCTCACGTCTTAGGTGGTCAGCCAGGTCCTTTCGGAGACGCTTCGGTAGTTTTGAGAGCATTTCCCGAAATACCCTTGTGTGTTGTAATTTGGGAAGGGGATGAGGAAGTTAAGGCTAACGCCACTATACTCTATGATTCTTCCATAGAACAAATATTAGATACTGGAATAAGCATTGATCTTGGAGTATACCTGGCAGATGAGTTAAAGAAGCTAGCCCAAGGGCAATTTAATAAATACATTACATAGTGTAATTTTTTAACCTAATTTGAGTACGATTATGAGCTTTAGTTTTGAGTTTGAGTTTGAAGCATTTGTTGTACAATTTGTCAGAATGGCCTATAATAACTTTATAGAACAAGAAAGCTAATAGTTGTCTTTTGTTGCTTTATAGCTTTTTAATGTGCTTAGTTCTATACTTTATTAAATTACTACTCCATTCCAATGTAGTCCTCAAAGAGTTGGAATGGAGTTTTCCGTTATGTTTTTATAAGTATTTAATTACGACTACTGAGATTAACAGATCAAGGAAAGAAATAATTCTTGAATTATAATTAAAGTTTAATATTGCAAAAATATTAACAAATATTGAAATTTACTATATAAAGTAGAATAATAAAAAGATAGGTAAGAATTTTTACATTACAGTGAGAAGAGATGAGGCTTTAGAACGAACCATTTATAGATTCAAAAGATGGAGATATAAAAACTGCTTCTATTGTTAGATAGAGAGATTTTGATTTAATAGCAATCAAAAAGAAGGGGAATTAGGGTAAATTAGGGTAAACAGAGGTGTTTTAAAATGTTCATAGTTTTTCCGGCGGATAAAAAAATTAAAGAAAGGCTTGATGCAGTATGCAAATCATTGAATGTATCCTTTGAAGAATGGTTTGAATCTGCCCTAAAAGCCTCAGAATTTGATGTGTTGACAAATCTGTTAAGCAATCCAAAAGATAAAGTTTCATGGATGTGGGACGAGAAACTAAGCCGATTTGTCAGGCGATCAGATATTGAATAATCAAAGAGTAGTCCTTAATCGTCGAATGCATTAGGTTTCGTGAGACTCCCACTTGTAGAAGTGGGAGTTGTTCCCATACCTTGAGTTGACTATTTATTTCTTCAGACTGCAGCAATTAGTTTATGAAATCTATTGTAATATTTGAACTATTAAGATAGTATATAGTTGTATATACAATATAATGAATTAACAAGTGAATATATGGACTTATAAAAATGTAAACAGCTACGAGGAGAAAACCAGTAAAAGAGGGAATGATTAAGATGGGTCAAATTAGCTATTTAACGAAAGCAACGGTATCAGGGTCAAAAGGACTTCGATATTGGGTTGCATTCGTGTTAGGGGCATTAGCTGCCTTTGCACCGTTGTCGATTGATATGTATTTGCCATCTCTGCCTTCCTTAACGACAGAATTACATACTAACGCATCTTTGGCTCAGTTGAGTATTACTGCCTGTTTGCTTGGAATTTCTGTAGGCCAATTACTTATGGGAGCCCAGAGTGATATTCGTGGCCGTCGTTTACCATTGTTAATTGGACTAATAGCTTATACGGCTGCGTCTTTGCTTTGTGCTATTACTCCGTCAATCACCGGTTTAATAATATTAAGGTTTATTCAAGGAGTGGCAGGTTCTGCAGGGATTGTCATTTCCAGGGCCGTCGTCCGAGATCTCTACTCAGGTTCCGAAATGATGAGGTTTATAGCTCTATTAATGTTAGTAAATGGTCTGGGACCGGTACTTGCACCAATAATTGGGGCTCAGCTTTTGCAATTCACCTCATGGCGTGGTGTATTCATAGTTTTATGTGTTATTGGATTATTAATGATTTTTGCAGTTTATTTTGGATTGAAGGAATCATTGCCAATTGAGAGCCGGACTTCAGGTGGCCTTTCCAATACTTTTTTAACCTTTAAAGACCTTATTACCGATGCGGATTTTGTTAAGTATGCTTTGCCTCAAGGACTTGTTTCGGCAGGCATGTTTGCCTACATATCAGGATCACCATTTGTCGTTCAAAATGTATTTGGGGCCTCCCCCCAAACCTTCAGCTTAATTTTTGCAATGAATGGTATCGGTATTATTATTGCCGGGCAACTTACAGGAAGACTTGCGGCGAAGATAAATGGGGTCAAATTATACGTGGCAGGCCTTTGCCTCGCAGCTTTTGGCGGCCTTGCATTGTTAGGGGCAATTATACTCAACGCAGGGCTGTCATTCATATTATTGCCATTATTTTTAGTAGTATCAAGCGTAGGAGTTGTAGGTACTGCAGGTTCAGCCTTAGCCATGGAAAACTATGGACATGCGGCAGGCAGCGCTTCTGCTTTGTTGGGGCTTATGTCATTCATTTTTGGTGCATTCGTTGCCCCGCTGGTAGGCTTGGGGGGAAGCAATACAGCAATTCCAATGGGTGTTATCATAGCAATAGTGGATGTTGGTTCATTACTTACCTTTATGATCTTGAAGAGGCCAAGACTACAGAGGGCATAGTTGATATGTATATACATTTTGATGTATTTACATAATTCGTAATAGTTTATATCTTACAAAGGAGGGGGAGATAAGACTGAGGTTAACAGAATAGTTTGGGTTGCTTTAAAAAGAAGGGAGGAATTCGACATTAAAATTCTTAATATTCTAAATAACCCTAATATACTATCTAATATTTAATAATCTGTTAAGCATTAACACAGGATTTGAATAATGACAACTATATTGAACTGCAAGAGTACCTTGTTAAAAGTGTTTTAGGATTCAGCAATCATCCGAATTACTTATAACTTTAATGGCGAATATACATTATGTTTTGAAAGGAAGATATCTGTGAATGATAAAAAACAGTCTTTAGTATTATTAGCCATTTATTCATTCGGGTTTCTTGCTATGGGTGTTGGAACAATTACTCCTGCCATAGCAGCTATCGGAGGAGCCTTTCCAAACGTAAGCTTCAGTACTCTATTGCTGGTATCGACTATCCCTTCACTTATATCCATACCTGTATCTGTTTTTGGCGGCGGTCTTGCTGGAAAGTCTGTAAAATACAGGACGTTAGTTATTTTTGCAACGTTGATGTTCAGCCTTGGTGGAGCGATTCCCTATTTTTTAAATGATTTTACCTCGATATTGATAGCCCGGGGTTTCTTTGGGTTGGGACTTGGGCTTATTATGCCGATCAACAGCGCCTTAATTTTTAACCTTGTACCACCTGATAAACAGGCAAATGTTATGGGAATTAACGGAGTTATCATGAATATTGGAGGAATCGTGCTCCAATTGCTGGGTGGTGTGCTTGCCTCAGTAAGATGGAACTATAGCTTCCTTGCTCATGCTCTTGGGTTAATCACATTTATTATAATCATATTGTTCCTGCCAGAGCCTCAAAAAGCAAATATGCCGGCGGGTTCTGCTGACAATGCAGCTTCAACATTGAAAATGCCTGCGTCAGTGTTTGGTTGGTGTATTGTCTTTGGAGTAGTTACAATTTTAGACTACCCGTCACTTACCAATATGTCTTCTGTACTTTTAACCATCAAAGCTAATGCAGCGGTTGCCGGGGTAGTCCTGATGTTCATGACTGTAGGGGGTATGCTGGCAGGAGCGGTTTTTGGCAAAGTGTATAAAAAAATTGGACGCCAAACTCTTAGTGTTGGAGTTATATTTTTTACAGTATCCCAGATCTTGTTTTCCTTTAGCCAAAGTGTTCCGATATTTATGCTTGGAGAGGCGTGTTTAGGGGTAGGGCTAACTCTTTGCATGTCATCGATCTATATGCTTGCCGGTGCTTCAGTGCATCCCAGCCAGACTCCAATGGCTATGTCCATCATTGTCTCAGGCATGAACTTGGGCGGATTTCTTTCCGGGTATTTTTATGCTGCCATTATGAGTCCTCTGCATATCACGACGCTAAGATTTCAATATTATTTTGGAACGATAGGATATTTAGCTTTGTTAGTGGTCTTCTTACTAATGTTTGCTTTCAAAAAGTCTGCTCAGTCGGTTGGCCCTTCTTCACAAGCAAAAGTTCAATAATTTCTGCATATGAGATAATTGGAAATGGTGAATGCTGAAATTAAATTTAATTAAATAATTCAGGCTGAACTAAAATTATATAATACATGCTCCTTTAATGTGCTGTTACTATACGTTAAAATATTGGGTAAAGCAATAACTGATAACAGATAATTGGTAATAATTAACGAGGAGGACTTAAGAAATGTCTAAGATTGAAGAAGTTAAGGCAATGGTGCAGTCGGGAAAAGCTAAACTCATTCCTGGGTTGGTACAGGAAGCCTTGGATGAAGGAAATGAAGCCCAAAATATTCTCCAAGCCATGGTCGACTCAATGAGCATTGTTGGTGATAAATTTTCAGCCGGGGAAATATTTGTCCCGGAAATGTTGATGGCGGCTAAGGCTATGTCTAAAGGTGTCGATATACTTAAGCCGCTTTTTGCTGGACAAAGTACAGCTTCTTATGGGACATGTGTTATAGGTACCGTTGCGGGCGATCTTCATGATATTGGCAAAAACCTTGTGTCAATGATGATAGAAAGCGCTGGATTTGAGATTGTTAACCTTGGGGTTGATGTATCGGCGGCTAAATTCGTCGAGGCTGTCAAAGAAAACAGAAATGTAACGTTAGTGGCATGTTCAGGTCTTCTTACAACAACAATGACGGCTATGAAAGAAACTGTACAAGCCCTTAAATCCAGCGGATTGACAGGCTTTAAGGTAATTATCGGCGGTGCGCCGGTAACTGCAGAATTTGCAGTATCAATTGGTGCAGACGGTTTTGCTCCCGATGCAGGCAGCGCAGCCGTAAAAGCTGTGGAATTAGTTAAAGGTTGATAAACCATCTCAACAAAATGAGGAGGGGTAATTATGTTAACGAAACGGCAAAATTTACTTGAAACGATCAAGGGCGGAAATCCTGATCGATTTGTAAAACAATATGAATTTATGCATTTTATCATGGAAGCTCCTAATCCTGGTGGAAACTTCCCTGAACCTGGGCAAACAATAAAAAATAACTGGGGTATTACCTTCCGGTGGCCGGAAGGTCAACTCGGCGGCTTTCCGGTTCATGACGAGGAGCATAAGGTTCTAAAGGATATCACCGAATGGAAGAGCTATGTTAAAGTGCCCCCAATCCCTACAGCCGATGAAGATTGGGCACCTGCTATTGCCCATGCGAAAACTGTTGATCGTAACAAGGAATTTGTAACAGTATTTGTCGCACCTGGAGTATTTGAAATGACCCATCATCTTATGAGTATGGAAGATGCCTTAATGGCTTTATATGAAGAGCCGGAAGCTATGCATGAACTCATTGATCGTCTTACTGAACAGGAGTTAGCTTATGCTAAAGTTTTGATTGATCGTCTTCATCCTGATTGCATTTTTCATCATGATGATTGGGGAAGCCAAAAATCGTCCTTTATTTCTCCGCAAATGTTTGAAGAGTTCTATCTTCCGGCTTACAAGAAAATATATGGTTTCTATAAAGCTAATGGGGTAGAGCTGATTATACATCACAGTGATTCCTATGCAGCTAATTTGGTGCCCTTTATGGTTGATATGGGAGTAGATATTTGGCAGGGGGTCATGACAACAAACAATACGCCGGAATTAATCAAAAACTATGGCGGAAAGATTAGTTTTATGGGAGATATCGACAGCGGTGTCGTCGATTTCCCGGCTTGGACTCCTGAAATAGTTGGCAAAGAAGTAGAACGGGCATGTAAAACTTGTGGGAAGTTGTATTTTATACCTTGTCTGACTCAAGGAGGCAATTGGAGTTCTTTCCCGGGTGTTTATGATACGGTAAATGAAGTCATTGACAAAATGACCAAGGAAATGTTCTAATATCCATTTAATTAAGCAGCCAGAATTATTAAAGATTCAAAGATTCAGAGATTGCAGGGCCGTGAGAGAATAAAGTTTCTCCACGGCTCTTTCTATTTTAGGGCCTGAGTTTATAACTCTGAATTTTCTTTCGAATGTCTCCTGTTTTCAGCCCTAATGGGCCTGAGCATAAGAACTAACTCAACAGATTTTTAATTATTTATCCAAAGAGAAGGAAATGTATGAAAATTGTGGAAAGTTAATAGATGGTACTTATCTATAAAATTGGAAGTGGTGGGGTGTGCCGGATTGGAATATAGAGATGTAGGTCGATGTGCATCATGTGGAGGGAAGTGTTGTAAGCTTTATATACAAAGGTGTGAAGGTGGACAACTGCCTGATGATATTCATTATGCTAATGATAATATTATAGATCTAACTCAAAACTTTGAGTATTATTTCCAGCACAGTGTTTGGTATTTAGAAAAAGATAAGTTTGAAGTAGAACCACTCTATGACGTACTTAAGGCTTTTAGTGCTTGGATTGATTCTTACATCTATAATGATTTTTCGGCTAGAAAAATTGAAGCCCTAAGGTTTCTTAGTGAACTGAAAGAACGTGGAATTAGTATGGGGTACTGTGCTTATTGGACGAAGCGAAGCGGTTGCATTATTGCATGGGAAAAACGTCCTATAATTTGCAAAGAACATCGATGTAAGGAATGGCTTGAAGAAGACAACAAACAAAAACTAAAAATACGTTCATAAGGTAATAAAGTAATAGAGTAATAGAGGGAGAAATTGTTTCAACCTGTGTAATATTAGTCAATAATACTTATGGCATTAATCCTTTGAAATGTTTCGAGAAAGTTGGAGACTGCGCATTGGAGAAACTGAAGTTGGAAAGCGCTGATATCGTTCAGAAAAACATTGAGATAATCGGGTCATTGTTTCCAAATGTTATAACCGAAGCAAGAGATGAGAAGGGAAATTTTAGAAAAAGAATCAACTTTGAATTACTTAAGCAGGAGCTTTCAGCAGATATTATTGCCGGAGAAGAATCCTATGAGTTTACTTGGGTTGGAAAAAGAGCAGCCATTGTCGAAGCCAATAAGCCAATTAGGAAGACTCTTCGTCCCTGTGTAGAGGAGAGCAAAGAATGGGAAACTACCGGTAACCTGTATATTGAAGGGGACAATCTTGAAGTTTTAAAGCTGCTGCAGGAAAGTTATTTAAATTGCATTAAGGTGATTTATATTGATCCGCCTTATAATACGGGAAAAGATTTCATCTATAATGATGACTTTAAAATCAACAGAAATCAATATAAAGAGAGAATCTCTGTGTATGATAATGAAGGTAAGAGATTGTTCCGGAACACTGAAACCAATGGAAGATTTCATAGTGATTGGTGCAGCATGATTTATCCGCGTCTTCGGTTAGCGCGTAGTTTGCTAAAGGACGATGGAGTCATGTTTATTAGCATCAGTGACCAAGAGATAGATAATTTGAAAAAAATATGTAATGAAGTATTTGGTGAAGAGAATTTTTTAGCTGATATTATATGGAACTCTACTAAATCTGTGACCAACACAGCGATAATTTCAGTTTCTCATACCCATAATCTGGTTTACTTTAAATCCCTGGACTATTTTGTCAAACATCGAGAACGTTTCAGATTTCCCGAAGATGGGGAGGGCTTTGATAATCCCGACAATGACCCTCGAGGCAAGTGGAAGGCAGACCCTTTTCAGGTCGGTGGCTGGAGACCTAATCAACAATACGAAATTGTTAATCCCAATACCGGTGTTGTTTATAAACCCAAGGCTAATTGCAGTTGGAAAAATGACTATCAAAAGTTTCAGGAATTACTTAAGGATCAGAGAATAATATTTGGCAAAACCGGTGAAGGTGGTCCGCAAAGAAAGCGTTATATTTGGGAAGCAGAACCAAGGGGAAAGGTTGCGAAGACTATCTGGGATGATATTGAGGCCACAACGAACGGAACCCAGTTAATTAAGAAACTATTTGATGGCTTAAATGTCTTTGATAATCCCAAGCCCGTAGAATTAGTAAAACGATTTCTGCAATTAGCAACTGATCCAGATGAAAACTCTCCTATTATTCTGGACTTTTTTTCAGGTTCGGCTACAACCGCCCATGCCGTTATGGAACTAAATAGCGAAGATAAGGGAAACCGTAAGTTTATTATGGTTCAATTACAGGAGCCTTGTGATAAAAATAGTGTAGCTTTTCAGGCTGGGTTTAAAAACATCTGTGAAATTGGCAAAGAACGACTACGCCGGGTCGGGGAAAAACTAGTAGCTGATAAGAGTGATAATGAAGGGGTCAACAGACAAGACATAGGGTTTAGGGTCTTAAAGCTGGACAGCACAAATATGAACGACGTATATTATGCTGCTAGTGATTATCATCAATCAATGCTTTCAGAATTAAAGCCGAATATTAAAAAAGACAGAACGGATTTGGATTTGCTTTATGGCATTATTCTTGATTGTGGCTTACCTTTATCCCTTAGTCATAGAAGTGAAACGATAGAAGGGGTTACTGTGCATTTTATCGATGACGGTTTTCTGGCAGCTTGTTTCGAAGACCATATCTCTGAAACGGTTATACGAGAAATAGCAAAGCAGAACCCTCAGAGAGCAGTGTTTAGAGATAGCTGCTTTGCTGGCAGTGCAGCTAAAATTAACGCCGAAGCAATCTTTAAGCTACAGGCCCCTGATACAAGCATTAAAGTCATATAGGGGAGGGCAGACTTTGAAGCTTAAGTTTACGTATCAAAAATTTCAAGCAGATGCGGCAGCGGCAGTTTGCGGAGTTTTTGCCGGCCAACCTAATTTTGCTTTAATTCCAATAGCCACGGGGTTGAGTTCTTCGGGATATGCCAACCAAAAGCTTTTGATTTCGGATGACCTGATAAAGTCTAATCTTCAGAGACTGCAAAGAAGAAATCGATTAGAACCATCATCAAAGTTAGATGGAAGATATAATCTAACCATTGAGATGGAGACAGGTGTAGGTAAAACCTACACCTATATTAAGACTCTGTTTGAACTGAATAAGCATTACGGCTGGAGCAAGTTTATCATTATCGTTCCCTCTGTGGCAATCCGTGAGGGTGTTTATAAGTCTCTTGATATTACGAAAGACCATTTTGCCGAAGACTATGGAAAAAGGATTCGCTACTTTGTGTATAATTCCAAGGACTTGGCTAAAATAGCTCAGTTTGCCTATGACAGTGGGATCAACGTTATGATTATAAACTCGCAAGCCTTTAATTCCCGCGGAAAAGATGCCAGACGTATTTATATGAATCTGGATAGTTTTCGCTCACGCAGGCCCATTGAGGTTCTGGCAGCGACCAATCCAATACTCATTATCGATGAACCTCAGTCGGTGGAAGGAATAGCCACGAAAGAGCGGCTTAAAGAATTTAATCCCTTATTAACACTGCGTTATTCAGCAACACATAAAAAAAATTCTCTCTACAACCTGGTGTACCGACTCGATGCTTTGGAAGCCTATAATAGGCAACTAGTGAAAAAAATTGCTGTCAAGGGAATATCAATTACTGGAACTACAGCCACAGAGGGCTATTTGTATTTTGAGAAAATTAATTTGTATGATGATCGTCCTCCAACGGCAGCTTTTGAGTTTGAAGTGAAGAGCAGGAATAGTGTACGAACGGTAAGAAGAATGATTGAAGAAAGGTATGATTTTTATACTCATTCTGGTGGGTTGGAGGAATATAGGGGGTATATTGTTTCTAAAATCGACGGTTTAAATAATACCGTAGAATTTACGAATGGTGTTGTCATAGCGGCCGGGGATATTTTCGGTTCAGTTAATGAAGAACAGATACGTCGGATTCAAATCAGAGAAACGATTAAATCACATTTAGAACGAGAACATCAATTACATCGCAGTGGTATAAAAGTTTTATCGCTTTTCTTTATCGACGAGGTCGCAAACTATAAACGATATGATGAAACCGGAAAAGCATTTAACGGTAACTATGCAGATATTTTTGAAGAGGAATATCGGGAAACGCTTAAAGAATGGGAATTAATTTGTAGGGACTATGATTACCTTCAATTTCTCAAGGAAATAAATCCTGACAAAACACATGCTGGTTATTTCTCCATTGATAAACGAAATAAACGAATGACTAACAGTAAAATCGGTGATAGGAAATCGTTAATTTCCGATGATGAAGGCGCCTACAATTTAATCATGAGGGATAAAGAAAGACTCTTAGATTTCAAAGAGCCGGTGCGCTTTATTTTTTCCCACTCGGCCCTGCGCGAAGGATGGGATAATCCTAACGTTTTTCAGATATGTACACTCAAGCGGAGCTCCTCAGATATAAGGAAACGCCAAGAGATAGGCCGGGGTCTTCGCCTCTGTGTCAACAACTATGGCGAGAGAATGGACGCTAATGTCCTCGGCAGTGATGTCCATAACGTCAATGTCTTAACGATAATTGCCAATGAGAGCTATGACAGCTTTGCTAAACATCTTCAGTTAGAGCTTGCAGAGTCTATTGCTGACGGTACAATTTACGATCCTCAAGTAATGGCACCTGAGAATGCGCGAAGTAACAGTACCAGCATGAAACTTCATAAACAAACTGCTGAGATGAGGACTTTAAATACTTTTTGGAAAAAAATAAGAGCCAAGTTGTCTAATGGGGTTAAATTTGATAATGGTGAATTGATCCAAAAGTCAATTCAGTCTTTAGATAGGGACCTCAGTGTACCTCGGATTTTCTTTAAGATCGAGTATGGTGACATGGATACCATTAAATCAAAAGGAACTCTGCATAGGGGGCAGGCCATTGAAAAAACCGCAGGCAGAACAGAAAAGGTCCATTCTGCTGTTAGCATGACCGTCAAGTACGACTTAATCGGGAAGATCGTTGAGGCAACCGGTTTAACGCGAAATGATGTGTGCTGCATTCTACAAGGTATAACCATTGAAACGTTCGAGCAGTTCCATATCAATCCGGAGGAATTTATTCTCAAAGCCTCTGATCTTATTAACCAACAAAAAGCAGCCGTGATTATTAAACATATTGACTATCATAAACGAGATGTGGTTTACAATGAATAGCCTTAATAATTTAGTTTCAAAATGCCAAGGTTTTAGCGTAGTTGGTTTTATCCATCGTTATCCAGACTTTATCCAGACTTTATCCAGACAGCTCAAGGTCTGAATTTTATTTTTAACAAAATGCAATATATAGTTTACATATAGAATGATATATTATATAATATGCAATGTGGAGGCGATGGAGGATTGAAGAATCTTAAATTGAAGTCTGCTAGGGCAAGACTGGATATGTCTCAAGAGCAATTAGCCGAAGCTGTTGGTGTTACGAGACAGACAATCGGGATGATTGAGGCTGGGAAGTTTAATCCATCATTACAGTTGTGTATTGCTATTTGTAAAGTACTAGGTAAAACATTAAATGATATTTTTTGGGAGGAAGAATCATGAGAGATGAGAGAATTGAACAAGCAAAAAATAAAATAAGAAGTGAACTAGCTGTTATTATATATGTAGGTATAGCTATATCGTTTGCAGTCAAAACGTTGCTCTTTAAGATGAACCTGCAGGAATGCCTTACAGAATATTTAATTTTGATATTTTTCCCGGTCTATGAACTCTTACGCATGAATATGATGAAGGTTAGTACCTATAGTGTTTACCCTAAGTATAGGCATAAACAATTAAAGACCTTGATTATATTAGTCATAGCATTTTTTGTAGTTGCTGCAGTTTCTGTCTTTTCTTCGACGAAACAGTCAACCGTGAATCTTTCACAAAGCTCAATAGTTTTCTTATTGATATTTTTAGTTCTGTTTATCGGCGGTTTTTTTCTGGCAACAAAATATCATCAAAGCAGAGCTTATAAATATGAAAAAGAATTTGATGATAACGGACCTGAAGAATGAGCATATCATAGAAAGAGTAAGAGTCGGGATAAGAGCAAGAATCAAGAATATTGTATGCATGTATAAGAAACATTTACTTAATGTATACAATTGGGTAAGATGCTAAATAGAAAAGGTTTAATGAATATTGTCAAAGCAAAGGTGCTTTGAGAGAAATTTCTCTCCAAGCACCTTTTTTATTCAGTTTTTAAGACCCCCACTTCTATAGTAAACACAATTAATAAAAGGGTTCGGCAGCAACTTGAGTAAAATTAAGAAAAGTTGAGGTGATCACGATGAAAAAAATAGAAGCAATTATTCGTCCCGAGAAACTCGATGATGTAAAAGAAGCACTCAGTAAGAATTGGATTGATCGCCTCACGAATAGTCATGTTTTTGGAAGCGGTAAGCAACAAGGTTATATTAAAGTTTACAGGAATGTAGAGTTTGATGCATATTTTATTCCTAAAATGAAAGTTGAGGTTGTCGTTAAAGACGAAGACGTTGAAAAGGTTGTGAAAATAATTACTGAAATGAGCAGAACAGGTATGATCGGTGATGGCAAAATATTAATAGCTACAGTTGAAAATGCTGTGGGAATCAGAACCGGTGGCAGGGGAGAAAGAGGACTATGATCTACTATGATCTAAGGTTAAGATTGTAGTCGCAGTGAAATTATATTGAGCGGTCATGCACTAGGAAGATGCAAAAGGGTAAGAACTTTAAGGAGGATAAATCAATAAATAATCGAAATCTTATAATTGGAGTCGATAGAGTCTCTTAGAACCAAAATTCCTAGACGGAGGTACCAATGATGAAAATTACCGATATTAAGATTGGCCACATCTCCATTCCTTTGAAAAGGCCTTTTAAAACAGCTCTAAGAGAAGTGAAGAGCGTAGAAGATGTTGTTGTAAAAGTAATAACCGATACAGGACATATAGGTTATGGAGAAGCACCGCCAACGGGAGTAATAACAGGGGATACTACGGGAGCGATCATTGGAGCTATAGAAGATCATATAAAAAAACATTTAATTGGTTTGGATATCAATAATTTTGAAGAAATTATGCTTAATTTGGATAAAGCAATAGTGAAAAATACTAGTGCTAAGGCAGCAATAGATATTGCGCTCTATGATCTTTATGGACAATTGTATAATGCTCCTCTTTACAGGCTTTTAGGAGGCTATCGCAAAGAAATTACTACCGATATTACAATCAGTGTCAATACTCCGGAAGAAATGGCAGAGGATAGCAGGGCGGCTATTGAAGAAGGCTATAAGACCTTAAAAATAAAAGTGGGAAAAGATGCAAATTTGGATATCCAACGGATGAAGGCAATCCGTGAAGCAGCAGGATTTGCTGTAAACCTTAGAATTGATGCGAATCAAGGATGGGGTGCAAAAGAGGCGATATATACATTAAGAAAAATGGAAGATGCAGGCTTGAATATTGAGTTGGTGGAACAGCCTGTGCCTGCTCATGATTTTGAAGGGCTTAAACTTGTTACAGATCATGTATCCATTCCTGTACTTGCAGATGAAAGCGTATTTTCACCTATGGATGCTTTAAAAATAATTCAAATGCGAGCGGCAGATCTCGTAAATATTAAACTAATGAAAACAGGAGGTATTCATAATGCCTTAAAGATTTGTTCATTAGCTGAAATATACGGAGTGGAATGTATGATTGGCTGTATGTTAGAAAGCAAAATAAGTGTTACGGCTGCGGTACATTTAGCATTGGCAAAACGTATTATTACTAAAGTTGATCTTGATGGTCCTGTTTTATGTAAAGAAGACCCTATAGAAGGAGGCGCAGTGTTTAACAACCATAAAATAACCATAGAAGATGTCCCGGGTCTTGGATTTAAAAAAATTCATGGAGTCGATTATCATTAGAATTCATATCATCTTCTCACATGGTAATACCTAATCCCTCGCGTTAAAACTTGAAGTAGTAAAAGAAGATGATTTTCTATAGAATTTGTTATTTTGATATTTTACGAAGGGTTTGTAAAGCCATTTGGTACATTTGGCATGTATACAAAATTATTCCAATAATAGTATTGTTATTAATTATATTCTTGTGCTAGTATATTACACATAAGGTTTAAAGTCATTCTGACTTGAAACTAACTTAGGATGTGTAAAGCAAAGGCGCTTTGATCTACTCATAAGAGTATCAAGGCGCCTTTTAATTAAAAGGATATTATTAGCAGGGTTATATAAAAAGTTAGCGAATATATTTAGTTTTAATAGTCAGAATAAACTGTAAATATATAAGCCTGGGTTGTACCTTTCATACGTTGTTATTGGTAATTCGGTCGTTATAGTTTAACTTAAGCCAAGAGAGGAAAAGAACCAGGCATAGAGGAGGTGAGTCAGAAAAAAACAGTATATGCAAACAATTAACTTTGAAAAGGATGATAACTATGAACGATTTGATTAACTCGGTTGATTCATTTGTGTGGGGGCCATTTACTATTGTACTTTTGGTGGGAACCGGTATTCTAATTACTTTATTAGTACGTGCTATTCAAATACGTAAATTTGGATATGCGTGGAAATTACTTTCCGGCAAATATGATAACCCTAAAGACGAAGGTGAAATTACTCACTTTCAGGCTTTAAGTGCCGCACTTTCGGCGACAATTGGAACGGGAAATATTGCTGGCGTCGGTACGGCAATAGCTATTGGCGGTCCCGGAGCTCTATTCTGGATGTGGGTAACAGCTTTTGTCGGTATGGCAACTAAATATGCGGAAGCTTTGCTTTCCCTAAATTTTAGGAAAGTTCATAAAGATGGTAGTGTTAGTGGCGGACCCATGTATTATCTCGAAAAGGGTTTAGGTCAAAAATGGCTGGCGATGTTATTCGCATTGTTTGCGGCCATTGCCTCTTTCGGAATTGGGAATATGGTGCAAGCGAATTCCGTGGCAGAACCTGCTCTTAAATATTTTCACATTCCCAAAATAGCAACAGGGATAATTATAGCCCTGTTAGTCTTTGCGGTTATTATTGGAGGAATTAAACGTATTGGAAGCGTTGCAAGCCGTATCGTTCCTTTTATGTGTATTTTTTATGTTTTGGGTTCGCTAGTTGTTATTTTCTTACACCTCAACAGCATACCTCATGCTTTTGCAGTTATTTTCCATGATGCTTTTAGCGGTACCGCTGCAACCGGAGGATTTGCAGGATCGGTGGTAGCTCAGGCCATCCGTTTCGGTGTTGCTCGTGGGGTTTTCTCCAATGAAGCCGGCCTGGGCAGTGCACCTATTGCACATGGTGCTGCCAGAACAAAATATCCTGTTCGTGAAGGGCTTGTAGCCATGCTTGGCCCCTTCATTGACACGATTGTCGTTTGTTCAATGACTGGTTTAGTTATTGTGACAACTGGTGCCTTTACACAAGTTGATGCTGCCGGTAAAGCTTTAACGGGTGCTAACCTTACTGCTAAAGCCTTCAATCTGGGCCTTCCTGGCCCAGGAGAATATATCGTCGCTTTCGGAATCATCTTTTTTGCTCTTTCGACAATTATTAGCTGGTCTTACTATGGAGATCGTGCGGTGGAATATCTCTTAGGTTCTAAATTCGTTCTTCCGTATCGCATCCTATATTGCATTTTAATCCCGGTCGGCGCAGCAACAACATTAGAAACTATCTGGAATATATCCGACATATTCAATGCTCTGATGGCTCTTCCAAACTTGATTGGTTTAATCCTCTTAAGCGGTACGGTTGTTAAGATGACTAAAGATTATTTTAGTGATCCTAAAAAAATCACAGATACATCTAGTACCTTAGATGTGTAGTAATCAAAGGCGAAGATTACCTTTAATTAGAGACCTAATTGAAGAAAGTATTTACTATTAGGTTATTACACGTTAGATAAATGCATATATTACTGTCAAGTGATAGGAGAAAAACCTATAGTTAATAGAACTTTGAAATAAGAGTCTATTCTATAGGTTTTTTTATCCAGTTTTTAAGACCCCCACTTCTATAAGTGGGGGTGGGTCCTTCGTAACTTCAGGCGGGGTAGAGTCCTCCTTCGCCGCTAAGTATTCCTATTGGGAAAGGCGGCTCAGCAATAATGTCCACTGGACATTATTGTATCTGAAGCCCCGATGTTCAGCTTTAGCTGAACGAGTTCACTTTTCACGCCCATTAGCACTTATGAACAGTACATCAGGAAAGGGCAATTGTTACAATATAAAGGGAGATTATATAGAAAATTAGACAAATAAAGGAATTGATGTTTTGAGAGTGAACTATATAACTATATAACGATATTCTAGGATAGAGGGAAGGAAGTAATTTCATAAATTAAAAAGAACTAAATTAAGGAGGTATTAACGTGTTTATGTTTCATAGCCCTCCAGACATTATGTTTTCATTAATCCCAATTATATTCTTTGTGATTTTTTTCCTGGTCTTAGGCACCATTATTCTTGGTATTATAAAAAGTATCGGGCAATGGAGATATAATAATTCACAACCGAAATTAACTGTCTCTGCAAAAGTTATCTCGAAGAGAACTCATACGTCAAGCAGTATTCACCATGATGCCGGTGACACGGGAACGCACCATGTTGAATCAACGTCATATTATATAACCTTTGAAGTCGAAAGCGGAGACCGGATGGAATTTAGAGTTGATGGTCGTGAATACGGATTAATCGCAGATAATGACCTTGGAAAACTCAGTTTTCAAGGTACAAGATTCTTAAGTTTTGTCAGGTATAATTCTTCTCCTATAGAAAGGGATTCAGTTACCCCTTCCTTATAACATTGATGAAACTGCTGACCTTTAATATTTAGACGCCTGCTGGTGCGGTTCTTGGGAGAAACCCCGCGAGATTCAAAGTAGCAGTTACTAGAGTTTTGAAATAAAGGGGTTCATGACAAAATAAGAACATTATTTCCTCTGTACTATATTTAAATATTGTGATAATCTTGACTTGTATGAATTATTTATTATATGGTGGAAAGTGGTTGGCTTAATAGTACAAAAAACGATTCTCAGTGGCTAACGCACAATAGCACTTATGGGGAAGGTGTAAAATGAAACAACGAATTAGTACTGATCAAATCCAACAACTGACTGCGCAACAGCGAGACAAACTAAAAGAATGGTGGATGCCATCATTTGGGGATTTATTTGTTTTTGAAGACTATTGTGATGAGAATTTATTTGATACTGAAGATGAGATCAACATAAATTTTTTTAATGCGAAAATTAAACCATTCAGTCTTCCGTTACTATCAGTGGGACAGTGTTTAAGTTTATTAGCGCCATATAATCCTAAGCTTAACTTTGAAGGTAATGGTTTGTGGCATCTGGAGATACAAATCAAAAATGATCAAAAAATATTTATGGAAAAAGACCCTGTTGATGTACTTTTTAAAGCTGTAAAATTGGTTATTTCTTAAGACCATCTTACCACCTAAGGAACGGTCCTTTTTGTAAGATCCCCCTTATTCCGAGGGGGATTTTTTTACTGTCTTTCCTTATAATTTCTTTCCTATTTTCTCTCCAACTAAAACGTAACATTCATACCCCAGACTAGTTTGCCTAAGGATATCCTCGTCGATTTTAACTTTATTAGCTTCTAAAAATAAAATTACTGTTGAACCGCCAAATTTGAAATAGCCCTTTTCATCACCTCGGTTTATGGATTTCTCAGGGGTATAGGTTTGGGCAATTGAACCTACGCAGGTCGCTCCAACTTCTACATATAAAACATCACCAAAATTGTTTGAATGGAAGATACTCCATTCTCTTTTATTTTCACAAAAAAGTTTCTTGACTCTTTGAAGAGCAATTGGATTAACAGAGTAATAAGATCCCTTAATTTTTGTGGATTTTTCACAGATACCATTGTCTATAAAATGAAACCGGTGATAATCAGTAGGGCAAAGCCTTAAAATTAAACAGGTTCCATTATTGAACTTCTCAGCGATGTGATCATCTCTAATCAATTCTTTAAGACTATAGGTAAAACCTTTTACCTGAACCAATCTATTTAAGTCTATGTTTTCATAAGCGTAAAGTCTCCCATCTCCAAAGGAAATCAGCGATAGGTTGTCTTTATCGATTGGACGAGCTTGAGAATTTAATTTACGATAGAAAAAGTCATTAAATGACGAAAAATCGTTAAGCTTTTTTTTAGTCTGAGTCAAATCTATATTGAAATTGGTAACAAAAGTATTAATTTTCTTCCTGCTCATTCTCCTGTTCAAATACCAACCATAAAGGCTTGAGCATAGTCTTCTTTTTATAATTAGTTCTAAAAGACTCATACCGATGGGAGACGAGTAGGTCCAATTCAAAATATTTTCTCCAGCTACCTTTTCTATCTCATAAGATTTTTTGTTTCGATTATAATACTTAATCAAATGCATCAACTCCTAATAGAGGAAATATCCTGCACCTGAGGTCAAAGCCAGATGCAGGATCATATTTTAAAGCATTAAGGCTCGATAAGCGGCAAATACCAAATTTTATCCAATCGTAAGACTCCCATTTCTTGAAGCGGGAGTGGTTCCCATACCTTGCTTCGGTGGATAACTTGGTTTGTATTAATGCAAGTCTTAGGGTGAAACGTCGTATTTAGAAAGGGTTGGTTAAGAAATCAGCGATAGTCTTAACAGTTTTTTGTCATTGAGGATTGATATACTTTAAGTAAGCTGATTTTTCTATTGATATTCTTTTAGAGCCTGGGTATAATAGAACATAGGTTCTGCATAAACCAAATGCATGTACTGAAAGGCGGATTTGATAATGAAAGATATTTGCGCTGAGTGTATTGAGAAAAAGAATTGTATAGAACCCTGCGAAGCATGGTTAATTGCTAATAATCAGTGTCCTGTCTGCCATAATAAATTGATACATAGGGGAGGATGCACCGAGTGTATTACGGGAGATTGGGCGAAGTGTGGTTAACGTGAAAGTCGTAATGAAGCCGATTGAAATGATTGCCTGGTTTGATGTGCCGGGTATACCGCGCCCCATTCGTTTTCGGCATGATGGAGAGGTGGTCAAAGTTGAACAGATTATTAGGTTATCCGAAGAAAAACTTGCCGGAAATCGTATGAAGATTTATGAGTGTCAAAGTAATATCAACGGCCAATTAAAGAGATACGAGCTTAAATATGAATTAAATACGTGTAAATGGTTTTTATATAAGATATAAACTGATCTGAAAAGGTCCTGTATAGTTATTTAACATAGTTTACAACATTCATGTTTTTGGGAACCGGGGCTTGAGAAGGATCGGCATCATAGCCCACTGATTAGTATAACTTTTTGCCCCTTTTCTTTTCATGATTGTTTCGATAGTCTCATTCATTTTTGTCACTCCTAAAAAATTATTCATTTTCAATATCATTATAACTATACAATTCAATAAAGCAAGAAGAGCACTAGCTGAGCCTTATGTTGGCATTTGAAACTGCTTTGTGTTAGATTATTCACTATTGGTGCTAAGTCAACTCAGGAGGCATTTAGGGCCTCTTGATGTAATTGTCTGCGGCTTCCGTTAACATTTCTTTCCATGTGGGGAAATTTGTGGTGTTTGCAACATAGGAATTAATTGTTTTGTCCGGAATCGCATCATAATCTTCCTCTGTTGTTACATTAAATCCACCAGCAGAGAAAAATTCTTCGATGGATTCAAACTGAGTATAGAGTTTCATAAATTCAGGTGTACAGATTTCACTTAACGTAACAGTATTTTCCAAATCCTCATGCCTCCAATATATTTTGAGTTAAATAGCTAGTTTTATTTTGTTATTTCTCGTTAAGAGTATTATTTGAATTTTGCTATAATTTTTATACTATTACAGTAACGGCCAGGCAATTCTTGCCTGGCCGTAAAAACTATCGCAACAGTTTTCAAAAGAAATTTTTCTAAAAGACTATGCCCATTGCAATTAGTGTAAGAATAGCAATTACGACAATTGCCACACCGACCCCACATAGTATCATTAGTTGCCCCCCCTTATTACCGGTATATACCATAATATTCCTATTATGGTTTCGTGATACAAAATGAGGAGCATTCCTGTGAGTAACAAAAAATGAGCTTTGAAAAAAAGACGACCTCACGTTAAGCTTTGAGAGGATGCACTGTTGGCCAACAGAATCCAATCAAAAAATAACGGAGGTCACCCAGGTGAA
>NZ_NADJ01000027.1 GCF_002196705.1 Desulfosporosinus sp. FKB | reverse complement strand
AATGCTTGATAAAGCTTGTTAAACAGTAAAATTCCAATGGAATTGTCTGAGTTAAGATGCAAGAACTCAAACTGGTGACCAAGTTTCCGCCGGGAAATAACTCCTATCAGGGTGCGAAACTTAAAATTAAAGATATATTCGATAACAAAATTGCCGCAGAGAATATAAGCAAAGAATGGTCCCATGAACGTCAAAAGTGGGATAATGGCATTTTTGAGGGCGTGTCGGAAAACAATAATATAACCGGGCAGTCCCTTGGCCTTCGCAGTACGGATATAGTCCTGATGTAGAACATCGAGCATGCTTGTCCGAGTGAGACGGGTGATTTGGGCCACAGGGTAGGCACTTAAAGCCAGAACAGGCATAACAAGCTGGTTTGGATCTCCCCAGCCGATAGGAGGAAAGAGATGTAGCTTAAACCCAACATAATACTGTAAAAGAGTAGCAATTACAAAACTAGGTACGGAGATTCCGATGGTAGCCAAAAACGTAGCTACATAATCGGCTGTTCTATTTTGCCTTAAGGCAGCAATAATGCCTAAGATAGTGCCGCAGATTAAGGCGAGAATAGTAGCCATAGAACCGATGGCTGCCGTTCGGGGCAAGCCTTCTTTAATAATATCGTTGACGGTCCGTCCCTGATAACGGAAAGTGGGTCCAAAATCAAAGTGCACAGCGTTTTTTAAATAATCGGTGTATTGCTTAAACAGAGGATCGTTCAAGTGGTAACGGGCATTAATGTTGGCCTGAACCTGGGGCAGCAAAACCTTATCGGAAGCAAATGGGCCGCCGGGTATCGCATGCATCAAAAAGAAGGTCAGAGTAATAACTAACCAAATTACTAAAATCGCCGCCAGGATTCGTCCGAGTAAATAGCGAACCATATTCCTCCCCCTTAATCAAAGTTACAGAATTACAGAATTAAGGGGCAAGTTATTGGAACTTGCCCCTTAACTTACTGTCCACTCAACATGATGTTATTGTAGATAAGCGGTTTTGAAATCAAAGTCCCCCATGGGATTAACAAGGACTCCCTTAATGTCGTCCTTCATAACATAGTTTTGTACATAGAAATAAATCGGCATAATCGGTTTTTCTTTCATTAAAACGGTTTCGGCATCGTGCATGGCTTTCATGCGTACAGTTTGATCAGCCGTGTTTTTGGCAGTTTCAATATCTTTGTCATATTGGGCATTAGACCAGCCGGTTTGGTTCTCTCCGTTACCGGTAGTGAACATATCCATAAAGGTCATAGGATCGATGTAATCACCATTCCAGCCGGCGCGGGCAACATCGTATTGCAGGTTCTGCATGGTTTGCAGGTAAACTTGCCATTCTTGGCCGAGCAATTTGACATTGATGCCCAAATTCTTATGCCAGAAATCCTGAATAGCTTGGGCAGGAAGTTGATGAGTACCGTTAGTATTATAAAGAAGTGTCAGAGTTGGGAAGTTTTTACCATCAGGATAACCAGCCTCGGCTAACAGTTGTTTGGCCTTGGCAATATCTTCGGTAATGAAATTTCCGCCAACGGCACGGAAGTCTTTTCCCGGCGTGGCATCGGGAATTGCACCCGGTACGTATGCATAGGCCGGAGTTTGTCCGCCTTTAAAGACATTGGTAATCAAATCCTGTCGATTGAGACAGATGGACAGGGCCTCGCGTACGCGGGGATCATTTAAAGGAGCTTTGGTAGTGTTGAACCGATAGAAATAGGTGCCTAATTGAGGAGCTTGTTTGAGGGTTCCGGATTTTTTATAGCGGACGATATCTTCTGGAGTTGGGTCATATAAACCATCCAATTGTCCGGCATCAAAGGCGGTTGCAGCAGCCTTGTGATCTTCTACTAAGTTGAAATCGAGTTCTGAAAGTTTAACATTGGCTTTATCCCAGTAATTCGGGTTTTGAACCAGAACCATGGAATCGCTGTGAGTCCAGGACTTCATCATAAAAGGACCGTTACTCACAAAGGTTTTGGCATCGGTATTCCAGTTTTTGTTTGCTTTGACATTCTTTTGGTCCACCGGATAATAGGTTTGGAAAGCCAGTAAGGATTTAAAATAGGGCGTAGGAGCTGCCAAAGTAAGTACTAAGGTATGAGGGTCTTTCACTTCGATACCCACTTGATCTGCCGTAGCTTTGCCGGCATTATATTCTTTCGCATTCTTAAAATAGTACAATTGGTAAGCATAGTTTGAAGCTGCATTCGGATCAAGGGCGTGAAGCCAGGAAGCTTTGAAATCATCAGCAGTTAAAGGATCTCCGTTGCTGAACTTTGTATCCTTCAATTTGATAGTGTAGGTCAAACCGTCAGCAGATACGTCAATGCTGCTGGCAATTGCCAATTGAGGGTTATTGTTTTTATCCAGACGGGTTATACCTTCAAATAAATTCATCTCCATGATTGCTTCAGGAACACCGTCGGACATCTGGGGATCGAGGGTTTTAGGTTCTGCGCCCGGATCAAAACTCACCTTCATTGGTTTATCAGACCCTTGAGTGGCCTGGGTGCTTGAGGTACCGCAGCCAGTAACTACGGATCCAAGCACAAGAGCGGCTGATAAGACTGAAACCAACCATTTTTTCTTTCTAATCATGATCGTCCTTTCTTCCTCCTTAATATTTTTTTCTTTTGTCTCCGCAATTAATTTCAGCGGATTCAATTGTTGTGTATTCGGTATTGATATTGTGAATTCCTGCTACACAATCAGAGAGAAAAAAGAGAATATGTAAATATTGAAAATATAAATACACAAATAACAAAAAATAATATAACTTTTTAAATCCGAAGTTACATAATAAGCTGGATTATTATCAAACTTTAATACAATAGGGAAATGCGCGAGATGGGACAAGTGTTTCTATTTGAATTTTATCAAATCGGCAGCCCGCTTTAATTGCTCGTCCAGTACCTTAGCATAAATTCTTGTTGTCCTTGGGTCTGCATGTCCAAGAGCATCTTGAACAATCGCTAGATTATCTGTTTCCCGAAGGAGCAAAGTAGCAAATGTCGAACGTAATTTATGGACACTGTAACCTTCAGTATTATGTCCAAATGATTTGAGGATGGTCATGTATTTGGCAATTAGATTTTGTACTGCTCTCTTGCTCATTCGGTTTCCCTGAATCGATAGAAAAAGAGCGTCAATGTTATTACGGGCATACCGCGCGCGTTCGCTGCCAAGATAATCGTTTATCGCTGTTGCAACTTCCTGATTAAAATAAACAACGGTTTCCTTATTTCCTTTACGTGTGATTTTAAAATACCCTTTTGCTATAAATGTATGGCTGAGATCCAAACCGCAAAGTTCAGATAAGCGCAGTCCAGTGCCGATTAAAGTAAGGACAATGGCATAATCACGTTTCTCAGTATAAGTATAGTATTTAAGCTGGCCGTCAGATAATCCTGTACCGGTTTCTAAAACATCTGTCAAATCAGCAATTTGATTAGGTTCTAAAGCTTTAGGAAGGTTTTGATTAACATAGATTGGATCTAATTTAATTGTAACGTCTTTATGTATCATATCTTCACGAAGCATATATCGATATAATGACTTAATTACTGCTTGTTTACGAGCTAGAGCACGAGGTCCGTTATTACGTTCGGAATTTGCCCAGCTTAAATAAGACTCTATATGGCGATGACCGACGGTTTCCATGACTGAAACCTGGATATGAGAGGGAGAGGAGGGGAAGTTAGGCACCGTGCGGCATAAATAATTAAAAAACATACCCAACTCGTAAACGTAGGCTGCTTGAGTAGACTTAGATTTATTGGTAACTGAAAGATGATTAATAAAATCTTGAGCGAATTGGGGCAGAAGGTATTTAGTTGCCTTGATATTCATTATCAAACCTCCAATGGTCCAGTAAAATGGTGTATCAGGAGTATATCACTCATAATTATACATCGTTATGGCAATGTTTTTGTATTCTATGTCTGATTTAATCAGATTAAGAATCTTAGATATAATTTATATAAAATAGTTGTAAAGAATAATTATAATGATATAATAATACCTAAATAAATAAAGTTTAAGCGTAATACTTAATGAGCAGCTAGTTTGATTAATCTTTTGGCCTTAAACCATTTTGCCAAATAAGAGTAGAAAGGGTGGTAAATGATGTTCAAAAGGATTTTAGTTCCGACAGATATTTCTGAATATTCGCGTCGAGCCTTGATTACAGCGCTTAACCTTGCACGGCAATTTAACTCCGAGGTTGAGCTATTTCATGTGACGTACAATCCAGAAGCATATTGGGGCTATACAGTATCTTATGGTCTCGTCGTATCTCAGGAGGAAATTGATCAAAGTGGAGAAGCAGCTTTGGAGGCAGCTTTAGCAGGTATTGAAGTAGGTGATATTGTTTTCCATAAAAAACATATATCAGGGCATCCCGCAAGCGCCATTCTTGAAGAAGCCAAGAGGGATTTTGATTTAATTGTTATGGGGAGTCATGGACATGGACCTATATCAGGAGCTGTGTTAGGAAGCGTAACTCAAAAGATACTTGCCCATGCTTTATGTCCGGTGCTGGTTGTAAAGTAAGATCATTAAAGGGAGAAGGAAAATGACGAGGCAGTTTAATTTTGAAATTATCCCTGAAATTAAAGAGCGATGGTCACCCAGAGCATTTGACAGCAGGTTAGTTCCGCGAGAAGATCTAATGCCCTTGCTTGAGGCAGCCAGATTTGCACCTTCATGTTTTAACGAGCAACCTTGGCGATTTATTATTGCAGATAATGAAATAATGCTTCAGAAAATGCGTGGACTTTTAACTCCTTCAAACCTGGAATGGGCGAAGAAAGCTCCGGTTTTGATTTTGATCGTTTCCAAAAAAACATTTACGTTAAATGGAAAAGATAATTACTGGCATATGTTTGATGCCGGAACTTCGTGGGGTTATTTATCTTTGGAAGCTCAGAGACGGGGATTGATTACTCATGCCATGGGAGGCTTTAACCGTGAAAAAGCCCGGGAAGAATTTTGCATACCTGAGGATTACACAATAATTGCAGCGATAGCAGTGGGATATTATGGACAAAAAGACAGTTTGAGTCAAGAATTGCAAAACAGAGAAAACCCGGATAACAGAAAAACCATTGAGGATCTTTTACTAAAAGGGGAATAGGTGCAAACCTCATTGGCATTCAGCAGAGAATATGTCAACGATACCATCTTTAATACTCATGGCATAATGATAAGTAAATTTGTAAAAGCCATCTATAAGACAGGCGTTGCCTCACCTCACTGAAAGGCAGCGCCTGTTTTTTGCACCTTGTTTTTTTAGGTCTAAAATTGTTGATAAGCCATTCTTGATGTTTCAAACATGTTTTGTATGGCAGTTTCCTGATCTTGAGTGATCGTCCCGTCAGAAACAAGGCTATCTAGTGGATTTGATGAAGTCGAAGAGTCTGAAGAAGATTGTGATTGCATAGCCGATTTGAGGACATTATCAATGGCGGTTTCTTGGTCTTGCGTAATCGTTCCGCTGCTGACCAAGGAATCTAAAAGATTGTTAGGTTTTCCATGGGGGTGGTCTGGTCTGGCTGATTGCAGTGCGTTTGTGATATCTGTTTCCTGATCTTGAGTAATGGTTCCATCGGAAACAAGGCTATCTAACGGATTTGATGAAGTCGAAGAGTCTGAAGAAGATTGTGATTGCATAGCCGATTTGAGGGCATTTTCAATGGCAGTTTCTTGGTCTTGAGTGATCGTTCCACTGCTGACTAAAGAATCTAAAGGATTTGCAGGAGGAGTGTTTTGCCTACTAGAGAATGGATTCGAATATGTTACGGGCTGGCTGTAACTTTGAGAACCTAATTCTAAAATATCTTGGATATCAATAGAATTGTTATTGCCTTGTGTTTCCTGGTCTTGACCGAGGGTATTCACTTGCTGATTCTGAGTGATCGACTGGTTAAAAAGGCTTGTAAGATTGAAAGAGTCTGTGATATTCAAATAAATCTCCCCTTATTTTAGATTTCTTATATTTTATCGGCTAAATAAATTCGAAAATCATACTCTAATCTGAATAATTGCTGAAAGTTTCCTGAATGTTTGCTGAAAGTTTACTGGAAATGCACAAGTCATTCGAAGATAAACACTTTTTTGAGCAAAATAAAGGTAATTTTAATGGCGATATTGAAGAGTAAAATGGCGATATTGAAGAGTAAATTGAAGAGTAATAAGAAGAGTAATGAAATTAAGAAAATAATGGCAGAAACGCATCACGATGGTGATTTACCAAGCGGGTGCGTCGGAGAAGTATAGGTTATAGAGTTATTTTAGTAAGATCATCAGGAACGTAAATATTTCCGCTGAAGTATTTTCTCCCTTCCTCTGTGTAAAGGTTTTTTCGCTGGGTTATATTAGTGTCCTCGGTATGCCATAGTATTAGGTTTTTAATATTAAGAAGAGCTGCAAGTTTGCAAGCATCTTTAACAGTACTATGATGTTTCTCGTAGGGCCTAAATACTTCTCGATCACGATAAAGGCAAAAGGCCTCACATAAGAGCCAATCACTGTTTGAAATATCTTTCTCACATAATTTGTTATAAGGTTCATCTCCTATAAAGGCAAGAAGTTTTCCATTATTTAGTTTGACAGTAAAGCCGTACTGTTTCACCTTGGTTGAGTGAAGATCGAAGAACGTAAAATCTTGACCAAGAAGAGTATTTGTTTGTCCATCATCTACCGGTATAATGAAAATTCGGCGACCAATTAAGTCCGTTAACTTATTATCGAGTGTCGATTTTACGAGGGCTTTGATATCGTTTATAAGCTCACTATGACAGTAGATGTTCAGGTTATCGTTATACTGACCTATTAGCACTGACGATGCGATCACTCTAATAATCCATACTAACCCCAGTAGATGATCTGAATGCTTGTGGCTAATGAAAACGTCATGTATCTCTTGAACGGAAATACCCGTTTTTTCCAAAGCTGCTAAAATGCCATTGCCACCACCTGTATCAACCAAGATATACTCATTCTTTTCATTGGATAGGGCAAAACATGTGTTGAAGCACTTAGTTACTGTAGCATGGCCTGTTCCCAAGGCAATTAATTGATTCATTATCACTCACTCCGATTATTCATGATTGTTCTAGCATATTCGACGGTTTAAATTTACATTTTACATAATTTTAAACCTCGCTGCTAGAACGCAAATTGCAAGCTCTCTATAAAAGAGTATAATTTTATATAAATCAGTAGAAACAAATAAAACCATTTAGAGATTTTAAAGCGGTATTCTGCTTGAAAGATATTGGGAATCTGATGGTTATATAGTTATGGTATGTAGTGCAAGGGAGGAATTTAGATGTCGCAAAAGAAACAAGTTAATGACTTAAGAACCGCATTAGAATTGTTAGGATCTATTCCGGGTCAGTTAATTCAGACGGATATTGAAGTTGATCCACATGCTGAATTATCAGGAGTTTATCGACATGTTGGAGCAGGCGGAACTGTAATGAGACCGACTAAGGAAGGCCCGGCAATGGTTTTTAATAAAATCAAGGGGTTTGATCATGCCAGGGTAGCGATTGGCTTATTAGCCAGCAGAAAACGTGTCGGGTTGCTTTTGGATACAGATCCGAAAACATTAGGTTTCCATTTGGGAAATTCTCTAAAAAATCCTGTACCACCGATTGTTATTGACAATAAGGATGCGAAATGCCAAGAAGTTGTTCATTATGCCGATGACCCTGGGTTTGATCTAAAAAAGTTGGTCCCGGCCCCTACGAATACAGAAGAGGATGCCGGTCCCTATATTACATTGGGGATGTGTTATGCGACGGATCCTGAAAATGGAGACACGGATATTACCATTCATCGCCTTTGCATACAGTCCAAAGATGAAATAAGTATGTTTTTTACACCCGGTGCTCGTCATTTAGGCGTTTTCCGTGAAAAAGCTGAAGCCATGGGTAAACCGCTTCCCATCTCGATCAGTATCGGTGTAGATCCGGCCATAGAAATCGCTGCGTGTTTTGAACCGCCAACCACACCTCTGGGATTTAATGAACTGCAGATAGCCGGAGCTTTGCGCAATAGACCTGTGGAGTTAACAAAATGTCTTACGATCAACGAAAATTGTATTGCCCATGCCGAATATGTTATCGAGGGTGAATTGCTGCCCAATCAAACTGTACGAGAAGATCAGAACACCAATACCGGAAAGGCCATGCCGGAGTTCCCGGGGTACACCGGTGATGCCAAAGAAGTTCAAATTATTAAGGTTAAAGCAGTTACACATCGTGTTAACCCCATTATGCAATCTTGTATCGGACCAAGCGAGGAACATGTATCCATGGCCGGCATTCCAACAGAAGCAAGTATTATTCAAATGATTGAACGAGCTATGCCTGGCAGATTGCAAAATGTCTATGCAGCACCTTGCGGAGGGGGTAAATACGTCGTCGTTATCCAATTTAAAAAGAGAATGCCAAGTGATGAGGGACGTCAAAGACAGGCAGCACTCCTTGCTTTTTCAGCCTTTAGTGAGTTAAAACATGTATTCCTGGTAGATGAGGATGTAGATTTATTTGATATGAATGATGTCATGTGGGCAATGACTACCCGGTTTCAGGGTAATGAAGATGCAATCTTTATTCCGGGTGTAAGATGCCATCCTTTGGATCCTTCTAGTAGTCCAGAGTATTCATCCAGTATTCGTGATGCTGGTATATCATGTAAAGCGATTTTTGACTGTACTGTTCCTTATGACCAGAAGCAAAACTTCATTAGGGCTAAATTCATGGACATTGATAAAGACAAGTGGGCAGAGTTTATAAAATAGTCTAAGTGAGTCACAAATCTAAGACTATTTTCTTACTTGGGGCATGTTTATTGTAAACTTGATTACCTTGGCAATGAAGTCAAAGGGAGAGTCGTTTTACTCCGAAAGAAGTAACGGCTCTCCCTGGGCGTTTACACAGTTTCTTCTATCATTTGCTCTGGGGTAGGGATATTAAACAGCCTTTTGCGCACAGCGCGGAGGGAAAAGATCTGCTTTTCGGTTAATCCCAAGGCTGAGTTCACAATCCAATAGGCACTGAGTGCCGCTGGCGCTTTCCAAAGAAAAATCAATCCAATGATCACCGGAACGAGGAAGGACAAGAAATTTCTGTTACTAGAGGTAAATCCATTAACCCCCTGGAAGAAACCCGCTATCGCAGGCAAAATGTGAAGATTATCCATTGCGTGAACCCCAGAAACCCAAGGAAGAAGAAAACTGCCAACGGACGAGCTCAAATTTAGAACAGAAAAATAAAACGAGAAGAGGATTGGCGCTTGGATTATAAATGGCAGAAATGATATAAAGGAATTAACCTTGTACTTTGAAGAGATCTTTAGCAACTCAGAATTAACCTTTTCTGTTTTATTGTGAAATTTGACCGTTAAAACAGACTTTACCTGACTTAAGTTAGCTGATAATAGCTGAGTTCGTTGCTGATTAACCGACAATGGAAAGAGAAGAAGTTTAAGTCCAAAGGTTAATAAAGCAACCGCCAAAAACCAATCACCTGTTAAATTAATTAGGGAACCTAATATTAAAGAAAATAACGAACCAAACATATGCATTTAATTATTCCTCCTTAGATTTTCTTTAAAAAACTAAAGAGGATACATATGGCGGATCGTCATCGTTTTCTTGTTTAAGCATTCTCCTGATAACAAGATATTTTTGAAAACGAATAAGAATGAGTGTGCGTAAAATGAATTGATTTCTTTCTATGGAGGTAGTTTCGAGCATATGAACATTGATATCGCTTTTAAATAAAGTAAAAACAATTCCGGAAAAGGCTAATAATATTGTTAAGTTAAAAAATAAAAAAAGCCAACTATCAAGTTGCATTAGCTCACCTCCTCATGGGAATTATATATCTTTAGAAAATGATTGACAAGCGAGGGGATGACAAGGGTCGAAGACTATTGAGGAAACCCAGTCTTGAGGGAAGACACTTAGATTTGAGTTATGTTCACAATATATATTGACAACATGAACTATAAATGCTAGTATTTAATTCCGCGCTAAAAGTCGTTGAAGATGCTGATTAAACGTTCTGCTAAAGAAAGTTAAAAGCAAGTCAAAATTGCTCTAAGCGAAAGCTTAGGCATTAAGATATATTGGGGTGTCGCCAAGCGGTAAGGCACCAGACTTTGACTCTGGCATTCGTTGGTTCGAATCCAGCCACCCCAGCCATTTATTATTCGTGGTGGGTATGGCGAAGTGGTTAACGCACCGGATTGTGGCTCCGGCACTCGTGGGTTCAAGTCCCACTATCCACCCCAATACATAGGAGATTATACCTCCTATAAAATTCACCTGGCCCGTTGGTCAAGCGGCTTAAGACACCGCCCTTTCACGGCGGCTACACGGGTTCGAATCCCGTACGGGTCACCATTTCATAATGAGCCATTAGCTCAGTCGGTAGAGCACCTGACTTTTAATCAGGGTGTCCCGCGTTCGAGTCGCGGATGGCTCACCATTTCTGTATTTGCGGCCGAATTTCGGTTAATTCTAAAAACAAGGAGAAGTACTCAAGTGGATGAAGAGGACGGTTTGGAAAACCGTTAGAGTGGGCAACTGCTGCGAGGGTTCAAATCCCTCCTTCTCCGCCAGCAAAAAATAAAGCAATGGACTTAACACTTTGGGTTAAGTCTTTTTTAGTAATCAGATCTTATTTAAGGATCTGATTATTTTATTTCTTTTGAAGTAAGTCTTATAGAAGGGATGTCAAGCAAAGACTGCCAGTATTTTTTGCTGGCAGTCTCAATAGATTTCTAAAATTATTATCATATGCCCCTATATTGTTGATTAAATAAGTTTGTCTAAAACTTAAGGTCTGTACATTTATCCAATCGTAAGGCTCCCACTTCTACAAGTGGGAGCGGTTTCCATGCCTTGCTTCGGCGGGGGTAGAATCCCAATGTTCAGCTTTAGCGGGACGAGTTCACTCTTCTTTTAAACCGGCTAGATTTCTGGCAAGGCTTTTTTTCTCTTCGAAGTTAGTAAGGGCATATAAGGCCATTTTTTGCGCCATGGGGGAACCGGCGCCATGCCAAGTGCCTGCACCATGCAGGCCGGCACACCAGTTTTGAATAAACTTAGCGATTCGGAGGCGTTGTTCGGCTGGTGCTGAGGCTTTCATGAACTTGCGGACATAATGGGCTGTTTCAGGATTTTCTAATTCCAGCTCTGAAGGCATGGTTACTGCCATCCCGCCGCCAATGTCTCCGGCCCATTTCAGGATATCCCAAAAACCGTCGGCAATGGTAAGTTTGGCTGCGTTGCCAAAGATGTCATCCGGCTGAAAAAAGCCGGAGCCGGCCGGTTCCTCATGTCCTTTCAGCGCTGCGGCGATAGTACAGGCCCGAGCGGTTTCATTGATTCGAATCATGTCGGTCATCTTTTCCACAATATGAGGTGCTTTTTGAACCCCGGAGAACTCTGCGGCAAGTTGGGTGGCACCGATGATCAGGTCAGCAAAACCTACTTTGCAGGCACCGCCGCAGTTCATGCGATGTGTCTTGGCGAACCGAGCGACTAATCGTCCGGCATACTTTGCTTCACCGCACATAAAAACATGTTCCCAAGGTATAAAAACGTTGTCGAAGACCATGATGCAAGTCTCCCTTTGACCGTAAAGGGGATTGCCCAGATATTTCACGTCAGGGGAAAGTTCTCTTTCAGCAGTGAAGGGAGTATACTGGCAAATGTACGTTAATCCTGCGGCTCCGTTGGGTACGGCAAAGGCTACGGCAAAGTCTTCTTCTCCCTGCCGCATGCCCATAGTGGGAATAACTAAGGTCTCGTGAGAACCGATAGCTCCACTCTGGCTAACTTTTGCTCCCCGTACCACGATGCCGTCTTCTCTTTTTTCCACAACGTGAACGTATACGTCGGGATCATCCTGTTCCACAGGCCGTTTAGTTCGGTCGCCTTTAGCGTCGGTAACCCCTCCGCTTACTGCCAGGTCGTTTTCCTGGAGGTATTTAACATGATTGAGCAGGCGGCTGTGATAATTTGTGCCTAACTCCTTGTCCATTTCCCAAGTGATACCTGCTAAGGCGTTCAATACATCCGCCCCCACGCAGCGATAATTACAGGTTCCCAGCATTTGGCTGGTTAGGGTGGCCATTTCTGACCTTTTTTCTAAATCGGCGGTGCTGGAAGAAATGTGCAGGTTCCGGCTTACCTTTTCACCTGAATACGGTGAAATGGCAGTCATAATCTCAGCGTATTTCGGATCCTCAGCCAGCTCGTAAACCCTGGCGTTAGCACGAAGAACGGTCAAGGTGGTGGAATTTTCATGAAGGTTGACCTGCTTTCCGCCAAGAAAGATCCTTGGGTTATAAGCTTTCATACTCTCAAGGTATTCAGTTGCTGTTTTCATTGTATTCCTCCTTTGTATAAATGAAGGTGAATTTTAAAATAGGATATTTCAATTAACAATATTCGAAATATTCTAGATAAATTAGCGAAATCCCTTTTTTATGCTTTACTAATGAAGAAAAATTTCATCAACATAAAGGAGGATGAAGTCATTTAAGTAAAAAGAGGAAATAAATGGTTCTGACTCATGAAGGTTTCTGGAAGAGGTTTACAAATAAGCAAAATCAATAACAAGCAGGTAATTACAACTATTTTGGTGAAGTATTAGATTAACAGCTCATTCGATAGAACAGATAATGACGACAGGCATTTGTGCCTTGAACACAGCGAAAGGAATGACAGTTTTATGAAAAGAAGGTATGCCTTAGCAGAGGTCACAGAGAAGCTGGCTGCAGTTGCACAGGGGAGAGAACCAGCGGATATGGTCATAAAGAATGCTCGCTTAGTGAATGTCAATACGGCAGAAATTATTTCGGGCGTAGATGTCGCTATTACTCACGGAAGAATAGCTTTAGTCGAAAATGCTTCTCATACGATCAGTGAAAATACACAAGTTATCGATGCCCAGGGGAATTATATTACACCCGGGTTCATGGATGGACATATGCATGTTGAAAGCAGTATGCTGTCAGTCCGAGAATTTGCTCGCGCTGTTATCCCCCATGGAACAACGGCCATTTTTATGGATCCCCATGAAATGGCCAATGTTCTGGGCATGGATGGAGTACGTCTGATGATTGAAGACGGCAGAAATGTGCCTCTCAGGGTTTATACCGCAATGCCTTCCTGCGTTCCGGCAGCTCCGGGCTTTGAAGATACCGGAGCTGAATTAGGGCCTAAAGAGATAGAAGAAGCGATGACCTGGAAAGAGGTTGTGGGCTTGGGAGAAATGATGAATTTTCCCGGAGTAATTCAGGGGAATTCTGATATGCATAAGGAACTTCAGGCAACACTAAATGCTAATAAGACAATTACCGGGCATTACTCGCTGCCGGAAACGGGAGCAGGCTTAAATGCTTATGTGGCCGCCGGCGTACGCTGCTGCCATGAGTCTGTAAGGATGGAAGATGCACTGGCCAAGATGCGTCTGGGCATGTATGCGCAGCTGCGGGAAGGTTCTGCTTGGCATGATTTAAAGGAAACAGTCAGAAGTATCACTGAGAACCGGATAGATACGCGCTACGCAACCCTAATCAGTGATGACACCCATCCGGAAACGTTGGTTACCTTAGGACACCTTGATCATATCGTTAAACGGGCCATCGAAGAGGGGGTTAACCCCATTACAGCTGTCCAAATGGTGACGTTAAATGTTGCTCAATGCTTTGAAATGAGTAAGGATCTTGGCAGTATTTCCCCAGGTCGCTGGGCGGATATTTTGATAATAAGTGACTTAACGAACGTAACCATCGAAAAAGTTATCATTAATGGGGAACTGGTTGCTGAAAACGGTAAACTGACTGTGGAGATTTCCGGAAGCTCCTATCCGGATTACGCGAAGAAAACCGTGCATTTGGCTGGGAAATTGGCGGCTGAGGCTTTTGCAGTGTCCGTCCCGAGTTCTGAGCAAAACCAGGCTAAGGTTCGGGTTATAGAAATTATTGAGGCTAAGGTCGGGACTTATCATAGGGAATGTTTGTTACCCGTTGCTGCCGGCAAAATTCAAACGGACTTAAGACAGGATGTCATCAAAGCCGCAGTTATTGAACGCCATAAAGCAACGGGTACTATGGGGAAAGGGTTTGTTAAAGGCTTTAACCTAAAAGAAGGAGCCGTAGCTTCAACGGTTTCCCATGATGCGCATAACCTGCTGATTGTTGGGACGAATGATGCGGACATGGCTTTTGCCGGAAATACTCTTGCTGAAGTCGGCGGCGGACTCGTGGCTGTTAAAAACGGTCAGATTATTGCACTGCTGCCTTTACCTATAGCTGGGCTGATGTGTGAAGAACCTGCTGAGGTAGTAGCCGGGAAAGTAGCTAGTCTCGAGAGAGCATGGCAGGAGCTGGGCTGCGATTTGGTATCCCCATTTATGACCACATCACTGCTGGCCTTGGCCGTTCTGCCAGAGCTGAGATTAACTAATCGGGGACTTGTAGATACATGTCAATTCAAGTTTTTAGATTTGCTAATTGAGTAGATCGATACTTTTCTCTCTGCAACAAAGTTTGCTATAGACTTTAAAATATACCCAGACTGCATTGATTAGTAATAATGCACTGGTTATGAAAAAGACATAGTGAATGCCCAGGTAGGCTGCCACTTGCCCGCCTAAAACCGAACCTCCAAAGACACCCAAATATCCTGCCGACATGGTATAACCAAAAACTCCGGCTGTTAGGGATTCTGGTGTAATTTTCTTAACCAGGGTATTAACTGAAGGATTTAGTCCTGCTATGGCTAATCCTAATAAAAAGCGCAGTCCCACCAATTGCCATGGGTTTTGCACAAAGGCTTGAGGTATATAAATGATTCCGGCAGCAATAAGAGCGACTAACATAACTTTATGAGCTCCTATTTTATCAGAGAGTTTTCCCAATCTTGGAGCTGCAATAATATTGGCAAGACCTGAGGCAGAGAATGCTAATCCTGCCAGCAGGGCGATATGACCTGAACCTGCTGTTAAATGAGTGACATAAACCGTTACAATAGGCTCAATTGAATATAGTCCCAAAGTAATAGCAAAGAACGTCACGAGTAACGTAATCGTTAAACTCTTTTCAGGGATATTCTTCAACATTGCCTTGGTACCGATGGCCGCTTTATCCTTGCGAACAAAAGATTCCTGCACAAATAAAAGGGTTAGAATAAAGGCAATCAACAGCAAGGCACCTGTTATAAAAAATACTGGTTGAAAGCCAAAGTTCTCTTCGATAAATCCGCCAATGATTGGACCAAGTAAAGAGCCTGCAATACTTCCGGTTGAAAGTGTACCAAGAGCATAGCCAGCGTGTTCCTTATCGGTTTGAGTTGCAATTAAAGCAGTACATGCTGTGCTATAACCGGTGATTGCGCCCTGCAATAATCTTAAGCCAATCAATACATAGACATTCGGCGCAAACCCCATACATCCTATAACTAGAGCCATGCCAAGACTTGCTCGCAAAATCATTGGCTTTCGTCCAAATTTGTCGGCAAAATGTCCCCATATCGGTGAAAAAATAGCTGAAATAATATAGGTAACACCAAAAGCTATTCCGGACAGTTGGGCAATCGAAGAGGCACTATGAATTCCCAGGTGCTGAATATAAAGCGGCAATACAGGAGCAATTTGACTCATACCTATGCCTGCTACAAACATTCCAAACCAACAAACTAATAAATTTCTTTTCCATATGGGCATAATACTAGGCTCCTTTCAAAGTGACAATGCAATAAAAAGTGGAGAACTCTCCGTATATTTTAAACGGAGAATGGTCCGCTTGTCAAGAGTCGTTACATCTAAATGCATGAAGTCGAAATAGTTACTCAGCTCACTCAGGAAAACCACGAAATGCTTAAAACCTTATTACTATCTTTAAAATTAATGACTTGACTTGGAGTTAACTCTAAATGATAGACTATGACAGGAGGTTAAAATACGAACTGTCGTTCAAATCATTAATCATAGAAAAGGTTTGAAGGAGAAAGGAAAACGTAAGATGGAAAAAAAATTAGGTTTTGGCTGCATGAGATTACCGCTTCTGGACAAGAATGACCAAACATCCGTTGATAAAGAAACGGTAAACAAGCTTGTTGATACTTTTTTGGAGAATGGATTTACCTACTTTGATACTGCATATGTCTACCATAGCTACATGAGTGAGAGTGTAATGAGAGAGGCTCTTGTTAAAAGACATCAACGAGATGAGTTTGAACTTGCCACAAAGCTTCCTATGAGAGATGTAAAAACTGTAGAGGACCAGGAAAAAGTCTTTAATGAGCAACTGGAAAAATGCGGTGTGGAGTATTTCGATTATTATCTTCTTCACAATCTCGGCGTTGTCACCTATAAGAAGGCTTGTGAACTTGATAGTTTCGGTTTTGGGATGAATAAAAAGAACGAGGGTAAGATCAAAAATCTCGGGATGTCATTCCACGATTCACCCGAATTATTGGATGAGATCTTAACGGCTCACCCCGAATTGGATTTTGTGCAGTTACAGATCAATTATATTGACTGGGAAAATCCAAGCATTCAATCAAGAAGGTGTTATGAGGTCGCTAGAAAGCATAATAAGCCGCTTATCGTCATGGAGCCATGTAAAGGAGGCTCGCTTGCCTTAGTACCGGAAAAAGCAGAAAAGGTAATGAAAGAATACAATCATCAGGCTTCTGTTCCATCCTGGGCAATCCGATTTGCTGCCAGTCAGGAAGGAGTCTTCATGGTACTAAGCGGAATGAATAGTATACAACAAGTTATTGATAATACTTCCTATATGGCAGACTTCAAACCTTTGAACGAAGAAGAGTACAACGTTATCAATCAAGTAACCGAAGTGATCAACGAAAATACAGCAATTCCTTGTACAATCTGTAGATATTGCGAAAAAGGCTGTCCGAAAAAGATTGCTATTCCGGATTACTTTGCCTTATATAATAGTACCAAACGTGCTACGACGAATAACTTTTCCAGTCAGTTTGTCTATTATTTGAACCTTGCGGCGAATCATGGCAGGGCAAGTGACTGTATTGGCTGTAAAGAATGTGAAAAAGCGTGTCCACAGCATTTGAAGATCACAGAGCACCTCAAAGATGTTTCTGTCGTCTTCGATGCAACACCTCAGTTTCCGTCAAGAAAGGAATAAATTGGTGAATTTTAGGCCACTCTAAGAACCACTTAAGTTTAAAATTAATTATTAAAATGCAGATAAAATATGTTAAACAGCGTACTATGGATTCCATGGTTACAACGTTAAAATCAAGGATATGACAGGACAATTGGAGGACCGGGGCTTTAGCCTCGGTTTTTTAAAGTGCGCTTTAAAAAATTCATTTTTATTTTAATAACTCTGATGGATTTATTTATTTAAAAAAAATTTTTTTTATGTTCATAAGGAAGACAGATACCATTAAAGAGATTAAACTAAAAAATGTTATTATTCTGACCAAGTTAAAGTTTTATAGAAAGGGGCGTCTTTTTGTTCTACATATGAAATTCTGATCATCCTCAAAAGGGGAAAAATGTCTTCACTACTTTACCAAACTTTCGTCATGTGAAAGTGTAAATCTTCACAAAAACATGTGAAAGTTTTAACTTATTGAAAAATTCTAACTATTATAACTATCTCAAACAACTGAAACAACTGAACAACTAGATGAAACGAATTAGACTTTCACGGCAATTAACTAACAAATTTACAAAAAGATTTACAAAAAGAAGAGAGTTACAAAAAGGTGGTAAAACACATGGCAAGCAAAGCAGGGCAAGTAAAAAAATTGTCCAGACGTTCTTTTCTTAAAATTGTTGGAGGAGCAAGTTTAACCGGTGTCTCGTTAAGTTTGGCGGGATGCGGCGAAGTGGCAACAGCTGATAGTGCTGCCGGTGGAAAAGGTTGGATGCCGGCTCAATACAATGCGCCAGGCAGCTGGCCAACCAATGTTCGCGGCCGGGTTCCTATTGATCCGCTGAATCCTTCAATTGTCAGAGATGACCAAAAGTGTATTCTTTGTGGTCAATGTATTGAAGTATGTGAGAAAGTTCAATCTGTGTTTGGAAATTATGAACTGCCAATTAAAAATGAATTTGTTTGTGTAAATTGCGGACAGTGTACCCAATGGTGTCCTTCCGGGGCAATTTCTGAACGGGATGAAACGGATAAAGTCTTTAAAGCTATTGCCGATCCAAATGTCACAGTTGTAGTTCAGACTGCGCCCGCAACACGTATTGGTCTTGGTGAAGAATTTGGTCTGCCTGTCGGAACGAATGTTCAGGGCAAACAAGTTGCAGCCTTAAGAAAATTAGGTTTTGACGTAATATTTGATACGAACTTCACTGCTGACCTGACAATTATGGAAGAAGGAACAGAACTTCTTAAACGGGTTAAAGGCGATTTGAAAAAGCCTCTCCCTCAACTCACTTCATGTTGTCCAGGTTGGGTTAAGTTTGTCGAATATTTTTATCCTGAACTTATCCCTAATTTATCATCAGCGAAGTCTCCTCAGCAGATGGAAGGAACTCTTATGAAAACCTATTATGCTGAAAAGAAGAATGTAGATCCCAAAAAGATCTTTTCAGTAGCCATCATGCCTTGTACAGCCAAGAAATTTGAATGTCAGCGTCCTGAAATGGTTTCGGCGCAAAAAGAATTAAAGGATAATAAAGTTACACCAGATGTGGATGTCGTTCTGACAACCAGAGAACTTGCCAGAATGATCAAGAGATCCGGGATTGATTTTGCTTCTCTGCCTGATGATCAGTATGATCAGTTGATGGGTACCGGCACAGGGGCAGGAGTAATCTTTGGTACCACCGGCGGTGTCATGGAAGCTGCAGCTCGTTCTGCTTATTATCTTGTGACCGGGCAACAGCCGCCTTCAGCACTTTGGGATCTAACACCTGTGAGAGGAATGCAGGGTGTAAAAGATGCGACAGTTAATATTCCTGGGATTGGCAATATGAGAGTTGCTGTTATTTCCGGTTTGGCTAATGCCAGAACGGTTATGGATCAAATTAAAGGCGGTAATGCTCCGTGGGATTTCATTGAAGTGATGGCTTGTCCCGGAGGCTGTGAGTATGGCGGCGGACAACCCCGGGCAGCTGCTCCCCCTTCAGATGAAGTCCGCAATCGACGTGCTGCCTCGTTATATCAAATTGATGCTAAGGCAACACTTCGCAACAGTTACGATAATCCTCAAATCAAGGAAGTCTATGCAGATTTCTTAACCGCTCCGATGAGTGAAAAAGCAGAAGAACTACTGCATACTACTTATATTTCCCGGGCTTCAGAGTTTATTGCTAAAAAATCAGACAATATGTAGGAGGTGAAAGAAAATGTCAAAAGGAATACTCGTAGATATACCAAAATGTATCGGTTGTGAAAGCTGTTCGGTAGCCTGCAAATTATGGAATGAACTCCCTTGGGATTCGCAGGAAAAGAACAAAACTGCTGAAGATAGAGCTAAGGAACCCAACAAAGGCTTGTGGCCGGATGAATGGACCTCAATAAATCGTTATGATGTCAAGAAAAACGGCTCGTCTGTGGGAAGATACGTTAAAACTCAATGTTTTCATTGTGAAGATCCTGCCTGTGTCTCAGCATGTTTCTCTAAAGCATTAAAGAAGCTTCCCGAGGGACCGGTTGTTTATGATCAGAAGCTGTGCGTAGGCTGCCGTTATTGCATGATGGCCTGCCCATTTGACATATTGAGATACGAATGGAAAAAAGCCATTCCCGGAGTAAGCAAATGCCAGATGTGCCCGTCAAGAGTTACCAATAACCAGGAAACAGCATGTACTTCAGTTTGCCCGACAGGAGCTATTACATTTGGGGACAGGGACCAATTGTTGGCCGAAGCTAAAAAGAGAATCAAAGATAATGGTTATGTTAACCGAGTTTTTGGCGAAAAAGAAGCAGGGGGAACATCCTGGTTATATATTTCAGATGTACCGTTTGAAGATTTGAGATTCAGGACGGATGTAACCACCAAGTCGCTGCCTTCTTACACGGAGGGATATATGAAACTTACACCATTTATAGGGGGTACTTGGGCAGCTGTGTTAGCAGGCTTATATATTTATAACAACAAAAATAAGGAACCTTTGGAGTAATTTCAGAAATTACAAATGAATGGAGGGGAAATCATGGATATTATTACCACATTCGAAAAAGAAGCAGGAAAAAAACATCACAGTCTCAGATGGCGATTTAGATTAACCCCCATGCGATTAGTGTTTATGGCCATAGCGGTCGCGGCCATAGCAGTAATCCTGGTGCGTTTTATCTTCGGCCTAGGAGCTGCAACCAATCTGAATGACCAATGGCCCTGGGGGCTGTGGATTGCTTTTGACGTACTGTTAGGGGTAGCTCTGGCAGGCGGCGGATATGGAACATGCCTTATAATCTACGTTTTACGCCGGGATAAGTTTTATTCAATAGCGAGAAGTACCATGTTGACCTCATTATTAGGTTATATTGTCGTCGTACTTGGATTGTTAATTGAAGTAGGACAGTGGTTCAACTTCTGGAGACCTTATGTATCATGGGGACATACCAGTGTCTTGTTTGAAGTTTTCTGGTGCGTTTCTTGTTATACGGTGATTCAGATCTTAGAATTCTGTGAAGTAGCAACAGAGAAAGTTTTTAGAGGCTTACACAAATACCTCAAGAAAGCAATGCCTGTATTGCTGATTGTTGGTATTACCCTGCCGACATTACACCAATCATCCCTGGGCGAACTGTTTTACATAATGGTTGGTAAAGAGAATCCGCTCTGGTGGTCGGTCTTTCTGCCGCCGTTCTTCCTGTTGTCCTCGTTTTTTGTCGGAGCAGGCATGATCATTGTTGAAAGCAGTCTGGCGGGGAAGGCATTTAATCATAAAGTTGAAATCCCTGTTCTAAGAGGGCTGGTCAGAATTTCCGGCGGAGCAATGATCTTGTATTTAATCTTAAAGATCGTGGATATGGCCGTTAAAGGAACCTTTGCCAATGCTTTTGCTTTTGATTTGCCGAGTATTTTGTTCCTCAGCGAGCTGCTCTTTGGTGTAATCATCCCCATAATCATAGCTTTCAGTTCCTTATCCGGTACGCGGAAAGGTTTACTGTGGTTTGGAGTACTGGATGTAGCAGGAGTAATCTTGAACAGGTTTGATGTTGTGTTCACAGGCATGGGAAAATATCTGAACCAATACGGCGGTCATTATTTCCCTGCTTGGACAGAGTTTATTGTCAGCCTGGGATTGGTTTCCATAGCTTGTTTAGCATATCTGTTCATCGTTGAAAACTTCAATATTATTGAACATCGAGGAACAGAAGCCGTTGAAGGTACAACGACTGAAAATGGCGATTACGCTGTCACTGCAAAATAAGCGTTATGAGTCTTAGTCAAATACAAACTAAAGATGGTACGGGTGTTTGACTTATTTTAAGATGAGTTAAATTAGGGGTTGCTGAACAACCCCTAATTTAATGTAAACATGGGTTGCACAGAAGAGGTGCTTTAATGTTTTATAATTGTCAAATCGTATTTAATCACAATAATTGTCTCAATGGTAAAAAAGCATCGGATAATATTTGCCGTTTATGTATTGACTCTTGTCCCCATCAAGCCATTTCTTTATATTTTGAACTCGACGCCAAACGCTGCACAGAGTGTGGGATTTGTATGGCCGTTTGTCCAAGTGATGGGTTTGTTCTCCGCAGTTCTGATCAGCTTCATGAATATATTCGAGCTTCCGGGAAAGTTATTTTGAACTGTCCGCAAGCAATTCCAGCAGGTCAGGAAATTCCTTGTCTGGGAATTATCGATCGGGATTTATGGCTGGCTCTGATGCTGTATGCCCGGGAGAAGGAAGTGAAGATCTTTACCGGTGTGTGTGCAGATTGTCCTGATAAAAACGCCTGTAGAATAAGCGTAGAAACGTTCAAAGAAGTGCATAATGCCTGGAAAGGTCATCCTCCAATAGGGATTAAAGTCGCGCCTGATG
Source organism: Desulfosporosinus sp. FKB (assembly GCF_002196705.1). Lineage (GTDB taxonomy): Bacteria > Bacillota > Desulfitobacteriia > Desulfitobacteriales > Desulfitobacteriaceae > Desulfosporosinus. Next base: position 53,999 of record NZ_NADJ01000027.1, on the reverse strand, counting down.
ATGGCAACAGGGACTCTGAACTCGGGGAAACGGTCTTATCTCAACGTCAGAAATTCGAAGCAATCTTTGCGAAGGCTGATTCCGAAGAAATGTATCATATACCTAAGACACGGCAGCTCTTGAGCGAAACCTGGAAATCCCGTCAATCTGAGGTTAAAGCGCTCCCGCTGCCTGTCTTAAATGTGAGTGAAAATTGTACAGATTGCGGTGAGTGTCCAACGATTTGTCCGCAAGAGGCTTTAACGAAAAGGGAAGATGAAGAGCAATTATCCTTGATTTATGAACCCTTAAAATGCGTCCTCTGTCAGCGATGTATCAGTATATGTCGCTCTAAAGCTTTAAGTATAGAAGTTAAATCGTTGACCTATCGTTTGCTGACCGGCAAAGTTCTTTTATACCAAGGAAAGCGACGGTTTTGCTCTCAGTGCGGCAAGCGAGTATTTGATAACTTGGAGCCGCCAATGTGTATCGATTGCTTGTCACAACGTCCAACACTTGACATTTAGTTAAAGCCCTTTTTTGTTTGGAGTATTTGTAATAGATCAGATAAATGATTCATTAATGTTATATAGTAAATTTTAAGTTTTTTGCGATATATTTAAAGGGAAATCAACGTCTATGTCGAAAAATAAAGGGTTGCTGTTAAAAAAGAAAGGAAGGATGATAACTAATTGGAAAATGTCTTAGAAAAGAAGTATGGTCTATTGACCGCAATTGCAATGGTCATCGGTATCGTTATAGGCAGCGGCGTATTCTTCAAAGCGGAAAAGATTCTCGTTGCAACGGGCGGTAATCTTCCCCTGGGAATTTTGGCCTGGGTTATCGGCGGAATTATTATGGTTGTCTGCGCTTATGTATTCGCAATTATGGCTACGCGATACGAAAAAGTAAATGGCCTTGTTGATTACGCTGAAGTTGCACTAGGGAGTAAGTATGGATATTTTGTCGGATGGTTTATGGCAACAATCTATTATCCTACGCTCACCTCAGTTCTTGCTTGGGTTTCTGCGAGATATACCTGTGTTCTATTAGGTTGGAATATCACAGGCGGAGAAGCTATGTCTATTTCAGGCTTTTTTCTCGTTGCAAGCTATGCTTTAAACGCTCTCTCGCCAAAACTAGCCGGTAAATTTCAGGTCTCAACCACAGTAATTAAAATTATTCCTTTGGTTCTAATGGCTCTCTTTGGAACGATCGTTGGTCTTAAAAACGGAATTTTAATAAGTAATTTTACTAGCGGTCCTATCGCAAAGGTTACAACCAGCAATCCCTTATTTACCGCAGTCGTTGCTACTGCTTTCGCTTACGAAGGATGGATTATTGCAACTAGTATTAATGCCGAGCTTAAAAATGCTAAAAAGAACTTACCTATAGCTCTTACCTTTGGTACGATCTTTGTGGTCTTACTCTATATCTTATATTATACGGGTCTTGCAGGCGCAGTAAGTAACAGTGTTATGATGAAAGGCGGCGAACAGGGCGCAAAATTAGCATTCTCCACTGTTTTCTCAAACGCCGGCGGTGTCGTTCTGTTTGTTTTCGTTGTTATTTCCTGCCTCGGAACACTAAACGGTCTGATGCTAGGTTGCACACGCGGTTTATACTCTTTGGCCGCCAGGAATATGGGGCCAAAGCCGGAAGTGCTTAAAAGCATTGACCAGAATACAAATATGCCGACAAACTCTTCTATTTTCGGCCTTTTGTTAAGTGCTGTATGGCTCCTTTATTTCTATGGTGCAAATTTGGTGCCGGTTTCATGGTTTGGCCCCTTTAGCTTTGATAGCTCTGAACTTCCCATTGTTACGATTTATGCTATGTATATTCCGATTTTCGTCATGATGATGGCGAAGGAAAAATCCCTCAGCTTTTTTAAACGTTTCTTTATGCCGGCACTCGCTGTATTAGCTTGCATCTTCATGGTGGTTGCTGCATGTTACGCTCATAGCAAGGAAATTCCTTATTATCTTATTATTTTCGCAGTGATTATGGTTATTGGAATAATTGTCAATAAGAAAGACCAATAATTTAACACTCAATCTTAGTATGTTTGATTTAATCATCAGAGTAAAATGAAGCAGGCTATCACCTTTAGCGGATGATAGCCTGCTGTAATTCTAGAAGATAACGCCTAAAGCGATGAGAATTAAAATTGCTATCGCGATAATTCCTACGCCTACACAGCGACCAACACCAAAGCCTGCAACCGGAGCGCAGCATGCTCCGCCAACACCGTAACCACCAACACCATATCCGTACATTATTTTATCTCCTTTCAGAATTAAAATACGATACCCATTGCAATAAGCAGAAGAATAATTACAACAACGATAGCAATTCCTGCACCGTATCCTGTTCCACAAGCACCAGCAAAACCTGTTCCTAATGCCATTATTATTTCCTCCTTTACCAGTTATACCATAAGATATGTAAGAGATGGAAATAAGGGAAATTGTCTTACAAATATTTTGCCAACCCTTAATTCAGAAGGATATTGAAAACATTCTTGCAGGGGAGACTAAAAAGATGTCATCTTCACGACAATAATAATGTCATGAAGATAACATCTTTTTAGTCACTCGTCAGACATTTGCGGGTATTATATCTTGTTATAATATACACAAGCTTAAGATATTACGAAAAGGAGGTTGATGGCCAGGCAAATGTATAGGGATGCTAAAACTGGTCGTGAAGTTTAGGGGAAGAACAAAATTGTCCCAATAAGTGAGGTGTTAGTTATGTTGGCTGGGTTTGAAATTATTGATAAAGTATTACACCCTCACCGTAAGAAACAAGATAAACTAATGGCCAGAATGGTCGAATACCGGGAATTAGCTTCTTTAGCATATGAACATGATAATAAGGACATGTACACGCTGCTGCAAAGGGAGCTAAACGAGATGTTCTGTGAATACTTGTCTTGGTCTTTTCTTGACGGCATTGGTTTTCTAATCCCCCACTTCTTTATCATGGGATTCATAAGTTTATGGCTGCCGTACTTTACGCTGCCATTTGATTTACCCGTGATCGGCAATCATGTCTCTGTAATTATCTGGTATCCTTTAGTAATGATTGCTTACTACGTTGGTCGCCGGTTGCTGCGAAAGTTTTCCGGCAGTGTTCAGGCTCATCCTGTAACTCGATAAGCAGGATAGAATTTTTGGAGGTGCAAAGAAATGTTCTTTCATATTGCGGGTGTTACCGTAAACCCTATCGTAGTTATTATCTGGATGGCATTTGTTGGATTCGTATTTTCGACCATTGGAGCTGCCGGCGGGATCTTGGCCGGTGTGGGACACATTACTATCTTTGGTATGAAAAAGGCTAATGTAATTAAACCAATGAACCAGATTCTCACCTTGGTCAGCCCGATCATCTCTACGCCGTTATATTTGCGGGAAAGACGCCTCGTGATTCCTGCAGCTGTAAGTTTAGGGGTAGGCGGTATCATCGGAGCACTGCTCGGTTCCTGGCTTTCCCACACTTATTTGCAGGATATGGCATCCTATCAGCCGGTCTTTGGCTTGATCACCTTCGTTATTGCCGGACGTATGTGGTATGAAATGACTCCTAAATTCCGGGAAAAACAACAAAAAGTAAAAAAGGCAACTAAAGCATTTGAAGCAAAAGTTAAAGAACTGAAAGCAGCCGGTAAAATGAGTGAGATTAAAGAAATCGGCGTTAACTTCAGCGAAATGGGCATCAGCAACACCTTTACGTTTGCCGGAGAAACTTTCCGTTATAATACCCTTGCTCCTTTTCTGGCCGGAATTTTTGTCGCCATTATCTCAGCAGCACTCGGCGTCGGCGGCGGATTCCTTCTCGTACCGTTCCTGAGCAGCGCTCTTGGTTTCCCAATGTTCATCGTTGCAGGTACTTCGACCATGTCCATCGTAATTTCTTCTCTGACTAGTATTAGTAATTATCTCCGTATGGGAAGCAAACTGGATTTACCGATGGTTGGCTTTGAATTAATCGGCATCCTGGTTGGATCTTACCTCGGTCCTATTCTTTCTAAGTATATCAAAGGTATTTACCTTAAAGGCTTTTTGGCTGTAGTTCTCACATACATCGGTATTGGTTATGTATTTGGACCAATGATCCTGCACGCTTTTGGGTTCAGAATTATCTAATCTTGCCCCGCTAAACCAAGAAGGTGCTATATTATAGAAGACTATATTATATGTTGAGAAGTTTCTGCTTCTAGTTTGAAAGGAGAAGGTTAAATTGTCGAATGCCAATACAGATATGACCTATGCCGAAGCACAGGAATTGTTTGAACGTCTGTTAAAACTTGATTATCATCCTGTTGCGATTAAGTTTTTTAAATCTGAAGAAGAAGCCAATAAATATCCAGCTGAAAAAAAGGCAGCTGCCAAAATGACATTCTGTCAGTTTACAGCGGCTTCCCGTATGGCCAATTACGTGTTAAAAGGTAATAACAACAATATTTTATGTGAAAATTGTCTGACCAGTTTTGGCTATACAGCCCCATCTGACGAAGAAGCTAAAGGTCATTTCAAATATGTCGTTGACGATGAATATGCCAAAGAAGTAATGCTCAGTAAACCACGTCTGCCGATGGGGGAAGTAAAGGAATTTATGACCGCCCCGCTGGCCAAAACCCCGGTTGAACCTGATGTAGTTATGTTTGTCTGCAATCCGCTGCAAGCTTATCATATTCTGAATGATTTTGTTGGCGCTTATCATGTACATCCGCTTCAATTCAATTATACCGTTAATTCCGCCGTTTGCGGAGGTTCTGTGTGGTCCTATCTTAATCACAAACCAAATATGAACACGATGTGTTCCGGAAGTTATACTTCTGGCAAAACGGAAAAAGGGGAAGTCAACGTCTTTATCCCGGGCGATCAAATCCTTGGTGTGGCACGTCAATTAGCTCACCGTACAGAAGTAATGGGCGGTGCATCCTTCCCTTATAACGGTACCGAGTGGCCTGGACTCGATGCTTGCAAAAAATGCCCGATGATACGCTTCAAAGACGTAGAATAGGCCGAAAGCCAGAAGATATCAAGGGAATTATTACAATTTTGGAAGAGACTCAGATAGCTAATTTATAGTTTGTCACTAGCAATGTAGGCCGTGAAGAAAATTTCTTTACGGCCTTATTAATTCATATAGTGGTCAGATTATAATATGAGGGATTTTGGACGTATTAGGACATATTAGTTTGCATAATTAGATTTATCATTTTAGCACTTATTTATTAGTCTTATCAGAAAAAATTCAAGGGTGTAAATCGGCAGAAGCAGCCGATTATTACACCCTTTACGATTATTATGCCTCATCTGAACAGTGATTACATATCACTATCGTTTACTTAGAATAATAGTTGATTAAGCATCCACTAAGAATGATTTCTCTTTCCTCCTTAGTTAAATTGGTTAACATTAATTCTATTGCGCGATTCCCTTGAGGGCTAATAAGTTGAACAGGGAAGATTTCATCTCCGTTCATTAACTTTTCCTTAACATTGGGGATAAAGATCAGATCGTCAACCCCAAAAACCATTTGATCAGGATTACGCAGTGTAAAGGGCAGTATGCCCCAGTTGATTAAGTTACTGCGATAACGTTTTGTTGCATATTCTGCAGCAATATTAGCCCAACCGCCTAAAACCTTCTGGCAAGAAGCAGCTTGTTCCCTGGCCGAACCATCTCCAGGTTTTACCGCAAAAATGGTTGTGCCAATTCCTGTTTCTTTAAGAACTTCTTCCGCTTTTTCTAAAGGAAGACTTGCTAGGAAAGCACAAAGTTCTTTTAATGAAGGGGAAAGGAGTGAGGTATCACTAGAAACATAATTTTGACGTTCCAACTCTATTCTTTGAACGTCTTTAGCTCTTTGAACATATTGAGGGTCTTTTCTCGATAACGTGAATTCGGCAAGTTTGAGCGGATTTGAACGATAGGAAGATGTCTCGCCGGATGGAATTAGTTCATCAGTCGTTGTGACCGGATCATTAATCACACAAGCTACCTTTAACAGCAGATTCTCCGGCAGGGCAATCATCTTTGGCCACTCAGCGATATTAGGCCCGAATTTCAGACCTTTTTCGGGCTGAGGTTGACTGAAGCCGTTATAGACCCTATTAGCGTAAATTTTACGGTCAAAGCTATAGGGTAAATCGGCAGGGGCAAAATCAAGGTCAGTCGCAGGTGTTAAATATCCTCCGTTAACTGCAGTTGCAGCAATAGACCTGGCATCCATCAGAGCAACTGAGGAAAGCTGTCCATCACCGGGTTTTGATCCTTCACGATTGGGGAAGTTTCGAGTTGCATGTCTTATACTTAGATTACCGTTAGCCGGTACATCTCCCGCGCCAAAACATGGTCCGCAAAAGGCAGTTTTTATAATAGCTCCGGCAGTCATCAATTTGGCCATAGTTCCGTTTTTGACCAATTCAAGATAGATTGGCTGGCTTGCCGGATAAACACTTAAGGACAAGCTGTCATTACCTAAAGAATGATTTTCCACGATTGAGGCAACGTCAACAAGGTTTTCATAAGAACCGCCTGCACAGCCGGCAACAATGGCCTGATCAACTTTTAATCTGCCATTGTCAATATTCTTCGTTAAGTTAAAATGGATTGACGGATTATCGATTTGCTTTTGGCCTTCTTCTTCTACAACTCGTAAGATATCAGAGAGGTTTTGGTTTAAATCAGCGATGGGAAACACATTGCTTGGATGAAACGGTAAAGCTATCATTGGGACGATTTTGTCCAGATCAACAATAACTGCTCCGTCGTAGTATGCTATTTCTCCCGGTTCGAGCTTAGCATAAGATTCGGCACGTCCATGGATGGCAAAGTATTCCTTTACTTTATCATCTGTGGTCCAAATTGAACTTAAGCAGGTAGTTTCAGTAGTCATAACGTCAATGCCGTTTCTGAAATCCATCGACAAATTCTTAATCCCAGGACCAACAAATTCCAGGACCTTATTTTTGACGAAACCACTCTTAAATACGGCACCGATAATAGCAAGTGCAATATCCTGCGGTCCTACGCCCGGTCTGGGTTTTCCCTCCATATATACGGCAATAATTTCAGGATAAGTTATATCATAGGTTTTTTCTAAAATCTGCTTAACTAATTCCGGTCCGCCTTCACCAATTCCCATCGTCCCCAGGGCACCATATCTAGTATGACTGTCTGATCCAAGAATCATATTTCCGCAGCGGGTCATTGTTTCTCTTACGTATTGATGAATGACAGCCTGATGAGCGGGAACATAGACGCCTCCGTATTTTTGGGCAGCCGATAGTCCGAAAACATGATCATCCTCATTAATCGTTCCTCCAACTGCACACAGGCTGTTATGGCAATTGGTTAAAGCATAAGGTATCGGAAACTTAGTCAGTCCGCTGGCACGAGCGGTCTGAATGATTCCTACATAGGTGATATCATGTGAAGCTAGAGCGTCGAAGCGAATTTTTATCTTTTCATTGTCACCAGAAGTGTTGTGTTGTGAAAGTATTTTATACGCGATAGTATTTTTACGAGCACTTTGAGGTTCCAAGTTTCGATCAGCTATAGCGGCATTTTCTTTTTCAAACAAATCTTTTCCTTTTAAAAGATATGTTCCATGGTTAATAATACGAATCATAAATCCTCCTAAGAATAAAAATTATAGACTCTCGGTAGTCTCGAGTTAGATAATATGAGGCATTAAACATCAATTTTAAATTCCATGGGTAAATATTTCTGAATTAAGTGAAAAATAGATATCGAAAACACATTAAATCAATAGTTAAGAAGATAAACGTTCTTTTAATCACCCCAAAATTAGTATAAAAGAGACTTTGGGCTTGGATAGTTCATTCTAGAAAGAGTAACTTTACTTTTGAAGCCGATTTTGTTAGTTCTTTTTCTTATTGATTATATCATTAATTGCCCTAAACCTAAGTAGTGACAAGAGAATAATACAGTATTATTTCGCTCGCTAAATTAACGGTTAGGGTGAATATACGTTACTGAGTTTATGGCTTTTAAAGGTTTTTTACTAGGGGATATAGCTGCTTGTCTTCATGATTAAGACGAATGCGTAAGTTGGAGATTATAGAACGCGTTTCATTAATAAACTGGGTAGCGTTCTTTCTAATTTGTGCACTCGAGATATATTTAGCCTTGTAGTTTGCAAAAGACGCAGCAATATTTGCCATTTCTTAATTGAATTTATTTACAAAATTGTTTAGTCTTTTGTTGTATTGACCGAGTTATTTCTGAACTATATCCAGGGAACGCCTATAAAACTGATTTATAGATATATCCAAATCCTGACTTAATTTTATAATTTCGGGATCGAGAAGCCCGTTTCTTCGTCGTTAAAACAGGAATGCCAGGATGTTTTAAATAAACGTCCTGGCATCTTAAAATCTTCCTTCTATATAATAATCAAAATAATCAAACTTGAAATGAGCTATTAACTGAAGTTACATCCGCATTGCCATCCGTACGGTAAAGGTTAAATAGTTTAAGACACCGAAGAGCAGGATGACAACAAGATAAGGGATAGAGACGGAAAGGGCTTTGCCCAAGCCGTAATTCCTTTTGGCGATACGATAGGCCGTATACATGGAGCCAAGTGTTCCGGAGATGACTAAGAAATACTGCATTACTTGAATGATCGGGTCAGGAACGAATGAGGTTGAACCTTCGAGATGCACCCCAAAGAGTCCCATGAAGGTATAGTAGGTTGCTTTCCCTTCCGCCAGCAGGTGGAATAGGTTATGGGCCATATGAGAGGCAAGGTCTAGGGGAATGACGGCGTAACCGAAGCGGGCAAAGGCAGTACGCAGTGTTTCACCTGTGAAGCGTTTGGAAAGAGCTGTTGCTGAGAAAAGAAGTAACACAGGAGTGGCCATGGCTAAGATAAAGAGCAGTGTGAAGGCAACATCTTGATTAGCAATACCTAAGGTCTTTTCTACCCACTTGAGGAAAGCAGGGTAAAAGTCCAACATGGTAACATTTTGTACGAAAACAATTCCCACGATAACAATGGCTAAGAAGGATTCTTCGAAACGAGCCCGGGTCATCGACCAGAACTCACTGGTTGGTTTACGGGGGGTTAAGCGAATTGAATCGTGAGGGCAATTCTTGATACAGCTGCCGCAGAGATTACAATTGGCGTTGTTTTCCATAGCCATCGGAAATTCAAACATCGGACATCCTGGTGCGTTAGCCCCACCTTTGTAACAATCACGTGTTTTACAAGTTTTACAAACATTCTTATCAGCGCGCAGTTCTAACATACCTGCTCGAGAATAGTTGCCGGATAAACTGCCGAGAAAACAGAGATAACGGCACCAAGTGCGGCGTTCAAAAAGTAAGGCACTTACCATTACTCCGCCTAAGATGAGCAATAAGAGAGTTCCGGATCCTCGCGGAGATTCCACAATCCCCCAAATATGATCGGACCAAGTGATTAAAATAAAGGTAATATCAATGATCCAAAGGCCATTTTTCTTAATAAAATTGGGAACTTTGAGATTGGCCCCGAAAAGCTTTTGTGTTAAATCACTCACCCAGGCGAACGGGCAAATTCCGCACCAGAAGCGTCCCAGGAGGAAAAAGAAAAAAGGGATTAACGGCCACCAAAGAACCCAGGTTGCAGCAGAACCAAAATTATTGTCAACAGCCGAAGGTCCTGCGAGGGTCTCAAACATAATCACAGCAAAAACGATCACCGTAATCCATTGGAAAATCCGAGGATAAAAGTAGCTCGTGAGAAATCGTTTAAGCCAGCGAATGTTAAGGAGATTCGTCGGTTGTTTAGCGGGTTGCTTGTGGAGGGAATTTGTTGAAGACATTTCCACGCCTCGACTTTCTTAATATTTCTTCCGTTTTAAAACGGCAGCAATAACGCCGGCAATGATGACGACGCCGGCAACACTGCCGATGAGCACATAATTGGGTCCGGATTTACCTACAGTTATTGGAAAATTGACGGTACTTTGACCTAATGATGAAGATATAGTAATAGCTTGGCTCCATTGTCCAGGCTGGTTAAAGGTCATGTTCTCCATCATATAGGAACCAGGCTCCATGGACATCGACCCCATGGAAGATTGTTCCTGCATGGCCATTCCGCTTTGGTTATCCATGCTCGATGACATGTTCATGCCTGCCATATTTCCGCCATCATTGGAGTTAGAGCCCATCATGGTGGGGTTGCTCATTGTAACTTTTGCTTCGGTTACGGGCTGTCCGGTTGCCTTATTCTTAACGATAATGGTCATCGTTCCGGATTGGTTAACCGTAGGAGTTTCTGGATTCATTTGCAGAATAACATGGTAAGGTCCGGCGTCTTGCTCCAGTTGAGCTGCAGCGTAAGCATTGGCTGCAAACATAAGAGTCAAGAGTAAAAAGGATAAGGTAAGAAGGATTTTCATAAGAGGTTTTCTTGAATGAATCATAAAGCACGCTCCTTTAAAATTTTGACAGGAACTATAATTGCAAAAGCCATGCCAAGTTGCACTTTCTATCAAATTATGCTGTAATAGCACTATGATTATTGAAGTTTGTCGATTTATATCAGTGTTTTCGAACATCCTGGCCATCTAACAGCCATTTCTCTAAGAAACTATCAGGTTTATAAAAATAATGAAGTACAAAACAGGTGTGGGAAAAGACACAGTTTACTGCGCCTTTTCCCACACCATTCTAAGTACAGGCCTAAGGGGATGACATTGTGCGGCGGATATTAGTTGCCGATGATGAAGTAAATATGCGCTGGGTTTTAGAACGAGCCTTAGTAAAAGCAGGGTATGATGTTGAAACAGCAGAAGATGGGCAGTTAGCCATAGATCGGGCACTGTCAGAGCGGCCGGACCTTGTTCTTGTTGATTTAAAGATGCCAAAAGTTGATGGGTTAAGTGTGCTGCGAACGTTAAAAGAACATTATCCTGATTTACTCATTGTCATGATGACGGCGCATGGGAGTACGGAAACAGCGGTTGAGGCGATGAAGGCAGGGGCCCATGACTATCTAATGAAACCTTTTGAGATCGATGAACTTCTCATTACCCTTGCAAAGGCCTTAGAGGTAGAAAGTTTGCGCGAGCAGGTGGACTACCTAAAGGGGGAGGTTCAGCCTAATCGCTGGCAATTGGTCGGAAACAGCGACAAGCTGCGAACGTTAAAAATCCTGGTGGAAAGGGTTGCTCCAACACCAGCAACGGTTCTTATTCAAGGTGAGTCCGGTACGGGGAAAGAATTGGTCGCCCATGCTATTCATACCTTAAGCTCCAGGGCTGATGGTCCGTTTATCCGAGTCAATTGTGCGGCATTGACAGAAACTTTATTGGAAAGTGAATTATTTGGTCACGAGAAAGGTGCTTTTACTGGAGCCCATACACGCAGAACCGGGCGCTTTGAATTAGCAGACGGCGGAACGCTATTTTTGGATGAGATCGGGGAGCTGTCGTTTAATGTTCAAGCAAAGCTATTGCGGGTACTTCAGGAACGGACATTTGAACGAGTAGGCGGTGAAAAAACCATTCAGGTTGACGTAAGGATTATCGCTGCCACGAATCGTAATTTGTTAAGAGAGGCGCAAGAAGGACGGTTTCGCGAAGATTTATATTATCGCTTGAATGTCTTTCCAATCGTTGTTCCTCCCCTGAGAGAACGCCGTGAGGATATCTCCGTCCTAGTGGAACATTTTTTAGACAAACTCAGAGTTTATGGCAAAAAAAAGATTCTTGGACCGGGAGTTCTTGATCAATTAATCGCTTATAATTGGCCGGGAAATGTGCGCGAACTTGAAAATGTCATTGAACGAATGGTTATTATTTCACAGGAAGCTGTAATTGGCCTGGATGGGGTGCCTGCCTTTAATACGTCCAGTCCATTAGAGAAGAGTTCTGATCCCTTTATACTCCCATCTGAGGGTATATCTCTGGAAGAGATTGAAAAGTCCTTTATACGTCAAGCCCTGGAACAAACAAATGGAAATCAAAGCCAGGCTGCCAAGAAACTGGGACTTTCCCGCTATGCTTTCTTGTACCGTTTGGAAAAATACGGGTTAAATCTGCGTTAAGAATGCCGAACCTTGAGAGGAGCGCTTTTGTTGCAAAGCTATAAACTCGATCTCAAAAATCGTCATCGAGTCTATTTCGATTTACTGATCATAAGCGTCGTAATTATCATTTTAACGGTTATTCACTATACGACTTACCATTACACCATGAATTACCACATCATGTTACAATTTGCCTATTATCTCCCTGTAATTTACGCAGCTATGCGTTTCGGTTTAGTCGGCGGAATTATATCCGGGTTATCGATAACTCTTCTGATTCTGCCGTTTATGACTTATTTTAACACAATGGCAATGGCTTCATCTGCTATGTTGACTCAATGGGTGGAAATTGGCCTAATTAATGGTATCGGTTGGTTAACCGGTTTTCTAATTGAACAGGAGCGGAAAGCGTCACGTAAGCATCAACTCGCCCTTCAAATTCAAAAAGAGTTAGTCGAAAAATTAAAACGAGAAAGTATAGAACGCGAACGCTTGCAGAGGGAGATCCGGCAAACTGAACGGTTAACTGCGCTTGGGCATCTGAGCGCTGGACTGGCGCATGAAATACGCAATCCTCTGGGGATCATGAAAGTAAGTATTCAGCTCCTGGCCCAAGACAAGCGAGATGATAGGGAAGTACTAGAATATTGTCGTGTGCTTCTAGAAGAGTGTGAACGTTTAAATCGGTTAGTTAGTGAGTTTTTAAGTTTTGCTCGTCCTAAAGAATTAGTCCGGGAAAAAATTAAGTTAGGGAAACTCTTGGAGGAAGGCGTGTCGTTGATTCAACCTGCTCTGCGGCAGCATCAGATTGAATTATCTCAAACCCGAGGACAAGTTGATGACTGTGTGGTTGAAGTAGACTCTGATCAGATTAAACAAGTGATTTTAAATATCTTACTCAATGCCATAGATGCCCAAGGAGAAGGCGGGAGGATTCTTTTGGAGGGGATACAACAAGAAGACTTTGTTGGATTTGCCGTTAGTGACAAAGGGCGAGGGATTCCGCCCGATATTTTGCCTTACATCTATGACCCCTTTTTTACGACTAAGGAGAAGGGAACTGGATTAGGCTTATCGGTAGTACATCGCATTCTTGATCAACACAGCGGGAAGATATTCGTTTCCAATCGAAGTGAGAGAGGAACGAGAGTCGAAATTTTGCTGCCACCTTCATAAAAGAAATTCACAAGAGCCTTCCTCAATGATGATAAAAAGCTTCCTTACTGGTTAAGAACAAGATCATTACCTGTAAGGAAGCTTTTTCACGACCTGCACCAGACAAGTTTTAATCCCATATTATGGAAATGTTATAATTAGAAGTGATAAAATATTCGGTTTTGGACCATGGGGTTGGGGCTTCGGATTTGGATTCCGACCGTTTTGGGGAGGCTTTTGGTGGTAAATCACTAAAACTTGATTATTAACCATCTATCTTATTAGTACTTTGATTTTGTTTGATAGGGAGCGGCTCAAAACAAAGCACCAAGTGATGTTGAAGTTTTGCACCTTGAATTTTGCGTTTAATTCAGGTGCTTTTTTGTTTTTGGAATTTAAAGGCCAAAAAATTTCAATTTCTTTTTACTGTTTTACCATAAATTCTTAATGAAAATTTCAAACTATTGTTTTATAATTAATTTCTCATTTCGATTGTTATCTGAATAATAAACGGAAATCAAAAGAGAGGATTTAAAAATGAAAAAGTTAACAAAGTTAGTTACTTTTTTTGCTTTGATTATAATTGCCTTTAATATGTTTCCGCAAACAGTATTAGCAGACTCGGCTTTTCCAACTAGAATTTCTGGGTCTACCCAATATGATACTGCGGCCCAAATCGCCGATCAAGGTTGGGGAATTTCAGGTTCGAGTACTGCTGTATTAGCGGCAGGTATGACCGGGCCAACCTTAGTAGACGCCCTTTCCGCCGGATCTTTAGCTTCAGCTTTAAATATCCCTATTATTTTAACACAGGGTAATACTCTAACCTCTGTTGCAGCCAATGAGTTGACAAAACTACATGTTACAAAGGTTTACGTGACGAGTGGAATTGCAGTAATCCAACAACCTGTTTTAGATGCGCTTAAAGCATTGAATATTTCGGTTGTACCTTTAGGCGGGTACGATGCTTCGGAAACATCTGTCAATATTGCCAAAGAAATGGCCAAATCAATTTCGATTAATGGATTCGTCTTAACTGGTGGTTCAGGGGCTGACGCCATATCAGTAGCATCCATTGCAGGAGCAAAAAAGATGCCAATTCTTTATACGGATAATGCAGATTCACTGCCAACCAGTATTAGAACCTATTTAACGGGAATTACCAGTGTGAAAAACTATTATATAATCGGTGGAACTGCGATTATTAGTAACGCCGAAATGGCCCAATTCTCCGCCAGCTCTGTTCGTTATGCCGGATATGATGCCTATGACACTAATCTTTCAGTGCTTCAAGGTTTTGATGCTGATATCAATTATGCCAATATCTTTGTTGCTAACGGCCGAACTCTTGTTGACGGATTAGCGGGCGTACCCTTGGCAGCTGGTATGAAGGCGCCAATCGTTTTAACAGATGGAACTAAGGTTAAAGCCGGAATTTATGTCCATAGCAAACTGACCTCGACAAGTGTTGTAACTGCTTTGGGCGGCCCAGCAGTAGTTTCTGCAAATGCTCTAAATGTAATATCAACTAGCTCTTCAGACCCATCAGTAGGGGGTACGCCAGTGACTTCGACAAATCTTCCAGCCAATACGCAAAAATCCGGTAATTGGGCGGGATACATTGATACGCCTTATGTCGGCAGCAGCTATACCAGTATATCAGGCAGTTGGACAGTGCCTAATATCTCCGAGAGTCAACAAGATGCATCTTCTGCACAGTGGATTGGTTTGGGTGGAGTAAATTCATCAGACCTTTTACAGATGGGAACGATGGAAGAAATAATCAATGGGCAAGCTGTAGCAGAAGTGTTTTGGGAGCAGTTGCCTGCACCTGCTCAAATTGTAATGACTGTCCCCATTGGTTCTACTATAAAGGCCAATATTTCTCAATCGGCTGATTCAAGCTCAGTTTGGGATTTAACGTTTACAGTAAACGGTAAATCCCAAACTGGAACAATTCCTTCAGTAACACTTGCTCCATCATATATACAGGGAATAGAAACATCAGCCGAATGGATTAGCGAAGATCCTTCAAATGAGAATGATCAATTGTACCCTTTGGCAAATATGGGTACTGTATCGTATCAGTCTGCAACAGTCAATGGTCAATCATTGTACTCCGCAGGTCATGTTGAGCCAGTTGCTATGGTATCACAAAGTGGATATTTAATGATTGCTCCTTCTATATTGGGGGCGGATGGGCAGTCATTCTCAACATCGGTAATTAGCACTATAAATAATACAACGTTAATTCGGTGGAAGGGTAATCAAGGTAATCCAAGATCTCAAGTAAATCTAGGACAAAAGGTCTGAAAATAAGCCATCCCTTGTATTATAAACCAAGGAGATGGCTGCTTTTTTATTTTCATTTCATTGACGGTTATAAAACATAGTTAATATGCCAGACTAACAATTATAGATTTAAGCCCGGAGGATAAATGGTGTTCATAAAACGAAAAAATCTAGAAGTTGTTTTATTAGTACTGCTAATATTTAGTTCCCTTATATTTTTCTTAAAAGCCTCAAGTATACGTTACCAAAGGATTTCTTTAAAGCCCAAGTTATTTGTTCCCCAAGTCGAGGCTTCTGGTTTAACCGCAAAGGATAAACCAATTTTGACGTTTGGAGTTGTTAGTGATATTCATGTCCAAGCCAAGAATAAAATGGCGAAGTTGAAGTTCTTAAAAATGCTGAGTGATGTAAAAGAACACCTCAATATTCATACTTTAATTATTAATGGTGATTTAGGAAATGGAAGTTCGTCCGATTATGCTGCCCTCCGAAAACTTATAGGTTCACAGGCCAATAACCTGAAAATATTCTATACAATTGGGAATCACGAATTTTATCAAGCTTATGTAAATCCGAAAACCAAACGTTGGAGTCCTAAAACCTTTCCGAATAATGAATCAGACCAAACTGCAATCAACAGATTTTTAAGTTATACAGGACAATCAACCGTATATTATGACAAGTATATTTCCGGGTATCATTTTATTTTTCTTGGTTCAGAGAAGTCGGCATTAAGTGGCAAAAGATACCGGGATAAGACTTATCTATCAACGACACAAATAGCTTGGTTTCAGAAAAAGCTTAAGGAAAACTATGTCCCCCATAAGCCAATCTTTGTTTTCTTACATCAACCCTTTCCCACTACGACTTCGAGTAAAGAGTATCGCTCGATACATAATTACGTACTACAGGAGGATCAACTCAGAACGTTATTAAGTAACTATCCGGAAGTCATCGTATTTAGCGGTCACACCCATTGGCTCTTGGGACAGGGGCGGGAAATTATGCAGGGACCGTTTAACGTTGTGAATGATTCCTCAGTAGAAATGCCAGTAGATCATAACGGTGTGAAAGAATCCAAGGAGAGTCAAGGCCTTCAGGTAACAGTTTATAAAGATCAGGTCGTCATTCAAGGAAGGGATTTTGCAAATAATACCTGGATTACCAAGGCAATACACAAAATAAATTTGTCAAAAGAATAATTAGAACTCACATGTTACTCTTCGATTCTTTTGCTGACATGTTAAAAGCCGCCCCACAGCAAGGGCGGCTTTTAGTCTTCTTCATGTCTTTTCTTTTTTTATCTCTATCTTTATGAATCCTCTGCAATTAGAATACAATAAAGTTTGTGATATTTTGTCAGCTTGATTTCAAGAAGTTATCAAGATTAATGATATGAAGATCAGATCATCTAATAGTAGTCGATTCGCTGGTATTTCGTTCAACTTTAAATGTCTAAGCTTAATTATGACAAGTTTTTCGTTCTTTTTCAGTGAATATATTTTATAATGAAGGAGTCTTTGTCAAAATAATCAGTTAAAATATGAAGACAGCAGCAGTACATAAGGAAGGCAGGGAAATCGTTTGCATTTTAGCAGCACTTTCAAAAATAGTCTGGTAGTTTTATCAGCTGTATTTCTTTTAATAATAAGCAGATTGCTGAGTAGTTCGGTTTATATAGTAATTCAGCCGAGCTATTACCTTGCTATACATACTATTATTGAAACATTTAGTATTGTTGTTTCGCTTACCATATCACTTCAATGTATTATTTTGTATCCCTACACAAAATCTGATAGACGACTATTTCTTGGTATACTCTTTTTATTGGTAGGATTTTTTGATATGATGCATACCTTGTCATATAAAGGGATGCCGTTTTTTGGTTTATCGATAACAGGGGAAAGGGCAACATACTTTTGGTTAATAGCCAGAATCACGGAGGCTATAGGATTAGTATTATACAGTTTAAATCGTATCCCTAGAAAAAAAGTAATTTTAACTTTTGGCTTAACATATTTGATAACAGTATGTTTTATTGTCGTAAAATTGGGCTATCTATTACCGCCGATGTTGAATAAAGCTGGCGGTGTAACGGGATTAAAAGTTATAGTAGAATACATTATCTGTTCCCTGGATATAGCAGCCATTTTTTTGTTGTCAACTAAGTCTTTAAATGATAGGGAAGAAAGAAACTATTTGATTTATGCCTTGTTTTTAATGTTGTTAAGTGAAATTGTCTTTACGTTTTACAAAAACGTATATGATATCGATACCTTTATTGGACATGTCTTTAAGGTTATTGGTTATAGCTTTTTGTTAAGAAGCATCCTCGTCAATAATGTAAAAAAACCCTTCATTCGTGAAATTATATCAAAACACAACTTTGACAAAGTATTCCAGTTTGCCCCCGTAGGACTTGCAATTTTAGAGAAATCAACCTATGTGTTTTTAGAAGTTAATGAATCTTTTAGGAACAATTTAAAAATTTCTCTGGGAGACATTATTGGAAAGACACCTTTAGAGATAGGATTTTCCAAACAAGAATGGCATAAAGTGATTAAATTTATTCAGGAAACTAATTACGGATTATTAGAATCAAAGAATTCAGAAGTAACCCTTAACTCAAAGGTAAATATTACGGTTCAAATATCTATTGGAACGATTAACTTTAATCACAAAGAATGCCTTTTATGTTCTTTTACCGATATAACCGAACAAAAGCGTTTGCAGGAATCGCTGAAAACATCTGAGGAGCGTTTACTCAAAGTTTTTAAGTCGAGCCCAAGTATGATTTCGATTGTTAGAAAATCAGACAATAGCTTAATAGATGTTAATGATCAATTTTTAAGCAAGAGAGGATTCTTGCTTGAAGAAGTAATAGGGAAAACACTAATAGACTTGGGCTTTCCCCCAAAAGAATACAACGACCTTCTGGATCTCCTCAAGAATAGGGGTTATATTACAAATTACGAAACAAAAATGGCTAGAAAAGATGGCCTTAAAGGTTCAATTCTCGTTTCAGGGGAATCTGTAAAATTCAATGGTGAAGAATACATCATATTTTCCACATCGGATATTACAGAATTAAAACGATTACAAGCTGAAATATTTCATTTAGATCGTTTAAATCTTGTGGCTCAAATGGCTGCCGGAATTGGTCATGAAATAAGAAACCCTATGACAACAGTACGAGGTTATCTGCAGCTATTAGGGGTAAAACCAGAGTATAGTTCTCAAAAATCAATTTTTGAACTGATGATTTCTGAACTCGATCGAGCTAATTCAATAATCTCAGAGTTTCTATCACTTGCCAGAACGAAAAAAGCGGAACTTGAACTCCAAAATCTAAACGGTATCTTAAACAATTTGTACCCTTTACTAGAAGCCGATACGTTTAATCAAAATAAGCAGATCGAATTTGTTCCCGGAACCATCCCGGATATCTTAATTAATAAGAAGGAAATAACACAATTGGTGCTAAATCTAACTCGCAATGGGCTTGAGGCGATGAAAGAGCGCGGTCGTCTGAGGATTACAACGTTTTCAGAAACGGGTCATGTTGTCCTTACGATAGAAGATGAGGGATGCGGAATTTCGGATGAAGACTTAGCTAAGCTAGGAACTCCGTTCTTTACTACAAAGGATTATGGGACCGGCCTTGGATTAGCAACATGTTTCAAAATAGCCCAAAATCATCAAGCGAAAATAGATATTGATTCCGGCTTACAAGGAACAAAATTCATTATTACATTTCCGGTACCACTTGAGCTAATGGCGGGGAAGCAAATGGCCGTTTAGAACGATTATTATCCTTTTGATTTAATGTTATTGGTAAGTTTTAGAGCTAGCCGGCATACTATTGAACAGGAATAATTGGACAAGGGGAGATAGTATGGATTTGAGTTATACATTTCCAATCGTTTTAGGTTTAGGGGCACTCCATTCATTAGAACCGGGACATGGAAAGGGAATAATAACTGCTTATCTCGTTACAACCGGGGCAAAGGTTAAGGATGCTGTAATGATAGGTTTGATTTCTGCGATGGCTCATACCCTATCCATTGTTTTATTAGTCATATCCACCTCCTCCGCTTTAAAAGTTATTATGCCGCAAAATCTGACGTATTGGATCCAATTACTTTCAGGAGTTGTTGTAATCTACATCGGTTTAGATATGATCGTTAAGCGATTCTTTCCGAACAACGACACCAACAATGGTTGTTGCCATCATCATATCGGCCACCACTATCAGAAAGATTGTAACCATGATGAGCCTATATCATTAAAAAAGAGGGCTTCCTTACGAAACCTCTTCTTGATGGGGTTTTTTATTGGACTGGTCCCGTGTCCCAGCGCTCTGGCTATTCTGCTGGCAGCTGTTTCGGCGGATCGAATTCCTTTAGGATTAGGTCTAGTCGCCGCTTTCTCCATCGGAAGTGCTCTTACCATGGTGACAATAGGCTTATTAGTAGTAAAGGCCAGCAGTACATTTAAACGGCTCGAAAGGGGGCGGGTCATTGATAATTTATCAATGGTCTCGTCTTTACTGATCCTGTTTCTCGGTGCAGCAGTTATGTTACAATCAATTTACCACATTTAAGCGGCTGTTTTTGACCTGTTACATTCAAACTAGCCAATACACCTTGCTCCTTAGCCCGAAATCCTAAAGTTTCGAAGTAGTTGCTGCGTTGAATGTTATTTTTTGCATAGTGGTCTGATGTGAATAAAGGCACCATAATTCTATCTGTATCCAGTCAAATAAATTCTTCCCGCACGAGTACTTATTTGTTATTATTATTTTAAATTATGAACATAGGCGTGGCAGTATCTTCGCTTGATTTGGCTAGGAAAAATTATCCCAGTCTACGCAACCTTGAGTCTGGAAGAATAGCCTTAATAGTTTACTGCCTAAAAAGGATGAAAATACTTGAAAATTATTATCTCACCGGCCAAGAAAATGAATATGGACTCCGATTTTCTTTCGCCCCGCAATGCCCCTGTATTCCTTGAAAAAACCCAAACGCTTAAAGAATATCTGCAAAGCCTTACATTCGAGGAACTTAAAAAGCTGCTTTGCTGTAACGATGAGATAGCAAGACTGAATTATGACCGCTATCAAAAAATGGATTTGCGCGGCTGCACAAATCCAGCTATTTTAGCCTACGATGGTATTCAGTACAAGTACATGGCACCGCAGGTTTTTGAGTACGACTATTTTGACTACATTGAAAGTCATCTGCGGATTTTGTCCGGATTTTATGGGATATTGAAACCTTTCGACGGTGTTGTTTCTTATCGATTGGAAATGCAGGCCAAGTTGAAAACTGACTTCTGTAACAATCTATACGACTACTGGAAAAACGATATCTATCGGGACTTAACCCGGAATGATACCATGATTTTAAATCTTGCTTCGGCTGAGTACAGCAAAACCATTGAGAAATACCTGACTGCTAACATTAATTATGTTACCTGCAAATTCGGTGAGCTGATCGGCGGTAAACTTATCGAAAAAGGAGTTTATGTAAAAATGGCCCGCGGTGAAATGGTGCGTTTCATGGCTGAAAACGCCGTTGAGGATTTAGATAAAATCAAAGAGTTTAATAGACTTGGCTTTGTTTATAATGATGAGCTGTCGGATAACAATACGATTATATTTGTCGCAAAATTGGAGCATGGATTAGTTGGGAGTCGAACTATAGGACTCTGAAAATAAACTCGTTAAAGCTAAACATCGGAGAGGTGGCGGGGGGACTCTACTCCCACCGAAGCAAGGTATTGGAACCACTCCTACTTCTGTCATTGGGAGTCTTACGATTGGATCAAATAATACCTTCATAGTAGAAGCCGGTTGCACTTTGCAATCGGCTTCTTGCAGGTGCCAGCGTATATCGCACTGCTCTTGCATTTTCTTCAAGAACCTACATTTATACATCTACATCGCTTTGTTTAACAAGCATAATTGTCCTTCTCTCAGAAATATAAAGTCCTGCCAAAGTAAGGAGCGCTCCCACAAATGCAACCCATGTAATTATTTCATGAAGGATAAGAGCAGATGCCGCGATGGTAATGACGGGGACAATATAAATATATACGCTCGTTTTTACAGCTCCTAAAATACTAACAGACCAATTCCAACTGACAAAACACACTGCGGAAGCCCCTAAACCCAAGAATAAGAGATTGAACATATTTTGTACTTTTGTAAACGCATAATAATCAAAATGACAGGGTACAAAGAAAAGAGCCGGAATCATAAAAAGTAGTCCATAGAAGAAAACCTTGCGGGTACAGCCAATGGTATTATAGTTAAATCTGCTGATTCTGCGCATTAAAACGGAGTAAACTGCCCAAACAATCGCCGCAAGGGACGCTAATATATCCCCTATAGGATTTACCCTTAAAATATAGCTGCCGTTGAGCATAACCAGTACTATCCCGATGATCGCGACGATAAAGCCTATAAAAAACTCTGCACGTAGATTTTCACCCTCGAAAAAGTAAGCCAAAAGTGCTGTGAATAATGGTGCAATAGAAACGATAATGCCCACATTGGCTGCCAACGTAAACGTAAGTGCGATATTTTCCAGAAGAAAATATAAGGTGACACCACATAATCCTGCTATTGCAAAAAGAAGTTCTTCCTTAAAGTCTTTAGTTTTCAAGCGATGGGGATACACGAGAAATAAAGTTATGTAGCCGATAACAAAACGGAAAAGTAATATTTCAATAGGGGTAAAGTCCTTCAGTAATAGTTTAGTGGATATAAAAGTTACTCCCCAGATAAGAATCGTACCAAGTGCTGATAAATGTCCGGCAACAATTTTACGGTTATCCATATCAAATCTCCTCTCCCATGGATAGCAAAGGTTTTGGATTGTTTTGAAAAATTTTCAGGTACTGCTTTGGTGTTAAGCCGATAAGTTTTTTAAAGAAATTCGAAAAATGACTCTGGTCACTGAAACCTGTTTGGAAAGCCACATCTAGGGGTGACATGCCCTGTTCTAAAAGCTTTTTTGCGTTATTAATACGGATCGTAACGAGATAACTGTAGGGAGAAATGCCTTTCTGCCGAGTAAAAGAACGGAGTAAATGGTATTTACTGAGCCCTGTTAATTCGCTTAGTTTATCCAGAGTGATGGGTTTGGAATAGTTTGACTCCAGATAAGCACAAGCAGTTTTTATCTCTGAAGTAGATTCTTGCGAGAACGATTTAGGAATTGTATCGGAGTAGTCTTCGATTAATTGCTCTAAGAGAAATAAAAACAGCTCTTCCTTAATAAAATCATTTTCTTCCCCGAAGATCATAAGATTGAGTTCCCGCAGGGAGGCAGCAATCTCATTGTGATAGAGAACTGTCTGCTTAAAGTGAGGCAGACTGCCATTGCCCGTGATTTCCTCTACAGTTCGGCGCATTATATTAGGCTCTATATTAATACACCTATAATCCAAGGCCTTTCCATCGACTTGTATACAGGTATGAGTATCCTGAGGATTGAATATGGTAATGTTTCCGGCGTTAAGAATATAATTCTGATTATTACAGGTTAGATAGCGTTTGCCCGATTCGATAAATCCGAGGACATAATAATCGTGAAAGTGGTTTGGGAATTTCTGCATAATGCCTTTAAATTGGTAAGCCTCAATATTTAGATTTGTATCATAGCAAATGTTTCTGATCTCATTGACCATTTGTTATATAACTCCTCTTATTTATTTTCATCTAATCATAACATTTTTAATGAGGAAGATCTTGTATGATATTGCTCTCCTAATCCGAAATGTGCTCTGGGTTTTTACTTATATAGGCAAAAACGGGAGACGTTGATATCTTTTTAGCAACAATTTGTACAGATACAGTGGTATAATTAGGAATACGATGGGGGAGAGCGGTTAGTGAAGCTTAGAATCGGCCCTGACGCCAATTCCGTCAGTCGGTAGACACTTTACGCGGCAATTTGGCTGAAAGCTATTTACTTACGCCAACCCCAGCCCCCCGCTAATCTCAAGAAGAAATAGCCGCGTAATAAAGGTTTGCTAGCGATCCGTCTGAGGGAGTGCCGACGGGAACGGTGGATAAATAAACCCTAACAGCCAATGCTGCGGGGTTGACCTTACCTAACCAAAGGCGCTCACCGAACCGGAAAGCTGGAGGCTGAGGGATGCGTCACATGACAGTATTCCACCAATTGTTCCCAAAGATGTCCCTGGGGGCATTAGGTACACCGCTATTTTCGGTCACAAAGTATTAAGTCAAAGGGATATAAGTTATGATTAAAAGAATACATATTTTAGGAGCATCTGCTTCGGGGACAACAACTCTTGCAGCGGCTTTGTCCCAAAAATTAGGTTATATTCATTTTGATACAGATAATTATTTTTGGGTTCCTACAGAAGTACCATTTACGCAAATAAGAAATGTCGAAGAGCGTCAAGAACTTTTAAAAATAGATTTAGAAAAAACAACCAGATGGATTTTGTCCGGCTCATTATGTGGCTGGGGCGATATTTTTATTCCATATTTTGATTTAGTAGTCTATTTGTCACTACCGAAAGAGATCCGGATAGAAAGGTTAATGGAAAGAGAAAGACAAAGATATGGTAAAGAAATTGAAAAAGATGGGAAAATGTATCAAATTCATAAAGAGTTTGTGGAGTGGGCTTCACAATACGATGAAGCTGGAACTAACATGAGAAGTAAGGCTTTACATGATATTTGGCTTTCTAAATTGTCCTGTCCAGTTTTAAAAATAGAAGGGGACAAGACAGTAGAAGAACGGTTGGACATCGTTATTAGACAACTAGAAAGGGTTTGATCTTTATCTCTTCAGTGTTGGGGTTCTCAAATGGGATCCTAATCCAAAATCTAATTACCTACATCGCGTCCCGCTTAAGCTCAATAAGAAATAGCCGCCTGGTAAAAGCTAGCTTCTGGTCGAGTGGCGGGAGTCAATCGAAAGTTGTTGGTAAGAAGGGATACTGGGCTGAGAAACAATTAAACAGGGAGATATCAAATGAAGCGTAGTGTCAAGATAACTAGTGGACTGTTGTTGACAGTTATCATGATCTTTGTTGTTTTAACTGCTATTCCAAATGTGACACATCATTCAACTAAAGCAATAATCAAAAAGACACTTGAATCAGTGTTAGTTTACAAGCAGTTACCGGATTATAATTTACTGCTTGACAAAGGTAATAACAATATAGTTGTGTCAAACGAGAACATAGACACAAATTGGATTTCACAGCTACCTGGAATTAATATAACCGTTTTATCTCCAAGTGCCATCCAAGAGAAATCTAAAAAAGATGGCGAGTACTTATATCTTCGGTTTACGAAAGTTGACATTGGGATATTAATTGCGACTGTTTCACTTGACAATACATGGGCTAGCCCACCAAATGGGAATTTTGGGTACCTAAGTGGTGGAAGAATTAAACTAAAGTTTTATAACATACTTGGAAATTGGGTTCAAAGTCCGATAATTGAAAGTTGGATTTCATAAAAAGCGTTATGTATTTGTTCATGGCTCAACTCCACTCTTTCTCAAAAAAAGGCTCTTTTCGTAGGGGGGAGTTATGAGATTTGTGCTGAAATTCTAAGTGTAGGATGATGAATTAATCAGGTGGAGGTAAAGACATGTCAGTACGTAAAGAAGTTCTACTTGCACAAATGAGAGCTTGTCGAAATCAGGATGGATGGTTTGCCCCATTGAACATTGCTTTACAAGGACTAACGGCAGAGCAAGCAGCAAAACAAGTTGGACAAACTGGGAATTCGATTTACGGTATTGTTAATCACCTAGTATTTTGGAATGAACGATATTTGCAGCGGTTTAAGCAGGAAATTGTGCTTCCCCTAAACATCTCAAACGCCGAAACGTTTGGGAATATAGATTCTGATGGAATTACCATGAACTGGGATGATTTAAAAATTAAGTTAGATGATCTACTTGCTCAATGGGAAGAGGCCATCATTAATTGTGATGATGCGAAATTGGATGATCGGACTAACCCGGATAACGAGGAATTGTGGTGGACTTCTCTAGCATACTTGGTAATTCACAACGCAAATCATATAGGACAAATTGTACATATTCGTAAAGAACTAGGTTTGTGGGAAACCTGGGGAAACATTGGATGATAGCTTAATTAATTAGTCACCCGGTCAATTGCACCCAGCTACCCCCAACCCCAAATCCCCATAAATCCCTGCCCCTAGTCAAACTACCGAACTCCTTCAATACCGCACCGCAGGATGGGATGTCTACCTATCGGATAACTGAACCGGAAAGCTGAGGGATGCGTTGGATGGGAGAGTAGTGTTAGGCGTGGAATTATGTAGAGCTGAGTGGAAGCGGGTGTTGCGAGTGAAAAGATTATTAATTTTACTTATGATTGCCTTTTTACTTATAACCTTAGGCTGTTCCACCTACGCTCAGAATAAAGGGCCCTTCACAGGCCCACCGATGAATTTGGTTCAACAAATCTCAAAACGCTATGGCGAAAGCCATCCGGAAGTAATTCGTATTAATACGGATTTGACTGACGGAACCCATCAGCCAATGTTTCTGGTTTTTCTAAAGGGGAATTTTTCAAAAGGCAATCTTAAAGCAGCGAGACTTGAATTTTCAATTTTGGCCAATGGCTCTAAAGCATGGGCAAGGGCGTGACTCTTACCAAAGAGGGACTGGGGAAGCTTAGAGATGTATTGGGTGAAATGAATCTGTAAGTAGCGGGGGAACCATAAATGATCAATGAGCTGCATATTAAAACCAAGAAACACGACGTAATGATCGATATAACTGTCCAAGTACAAAACTTTGTTACTACCCAAAATATCCTGGATGGTCTTGCCGTAATTTATTGTCCCCACACTACTGCTGGAATAACAATTAACGAAAATGCCGATCCGGATGTACAAAAGGATTTTCTCCGGAGACTTGATGAGATTTACCCCTGGGATACTCCAAAAGATCGTCACATTGAGGGTAACTCCGCTGCCCACCTGAAAGCCAGCACAGTTGGATCATCCCAAACCGTAATTATTAATAACGGAAAATTACTTTTGGGCCGCTGGCAGGGGATTTACTTTTGTGAATTCGATGGGCCGAGGGAACGGAGTTGTTATGTTAGTTTCTACACTATGACATGGGAAGGGCCCGATAATACTGGAGGATCATCATGGCAGTTAACGAAAGTTTCAAAGAATATGTAGTTGATCAACTTGGAAAATTAGGATATGTAACGGTCAAAAAGATGTTTGCGGAGCGTGTATTTACTACGACGGTTTGATTTTCGGGTTACTTGCCGATGACATCCTTTATTTTAAAGTGGATGACACTAATAAGTCAGATTATATAATGGCAGGAATGAAACCATTCAAACCGTTTGATGACAAGCCAATGGTAATGCCATATTATGAGGTTCCTGTTGATATTCTGGAAAACAGAGAACTATTAGCGCAATGGGCTGTGAAAGCTTTATTTGCATCTAAGGATAATCTCACAAAGCCTAAAAAGCGGAAACCTGCAAAAAGAGCACTGAACTCTGAATAAACAATAGGTGAGGGAGCTATGAAAAAGAAACCCAAAGTAACTCGAAAACCACGAACCCAGGTCTTTTTTAACACTGGTACTCGTCCCCATAAGTCGATTAAAGACTATACCCGAAAAGTCAAACATAAGGAAGCAATAAATAATGATGGGGAATAAAGATTGTTTTGCTAAATATATTCTGATAAAAGCTTGTACAACGATCTAGTTCTATTCGATAAATAACAAATGAAAAAGACAGATAACAAGTAAAAGAGTAGCCAAAGGCTGCTTTATAAATTTTAAGATTTACGAAGAGTTTAATCTTGCTGGAAGGGCCTTGTTTTTCAAGGCTGAGTTAATCATAGCTTTATTCTTCTCCCCCAGGCTTTTGAAGTACCAACTGAAGGTTAATTTCCAAGTCAATCGCAACGTATGATTGAGGGACAAACCGGATAATCCAGGTTAGTCCCTCATAAGTCTTGCCATGATGAATCCAGTTGCAATAATATCCAAGCTAAGAGCAAGTTCCGCAAATCAGCTAGATTCGAATGTTTTAGATATATCCTCGTACCAGTCAGGCTGGTCAATATTGATTCGCCTTTGTTTTGAAACATCAAAGTCTAATTTATTAAGATGGATGCAGTATATCTTACTATTAAAGTCTGTATTGAAATAGTAACTTCGATTGGTGTGATCCCGAAAAGCACTCCACTGCGTCCAATCGTATATAGTTATGGAACCGTTATTAAGGACTGTACCGCTGGGTATGGCGAGAGTTTGCAAAATTTGTCGGGCTATGCCGATGGCTTCTTGAGTATTTTGGGGTTGGAAAGCGGTTTGTCGCAGAAACGCTGCCCGGATGAAACGCGATTGAGGGGTCGGGTCACCAGGGATTCCTAGCTGACCGCTGCCAGAAAGTTCCGCTCCACAGAATAGGTTAGGGTTATTTTCCAAGCTTAAGTTTTCATATAAACTTAAATTTGTGCGCTGCCAATCAAGTTGCGGGTCATTCGTCAACACTCCCATTTCAGTCGTATAGGTCCGCATTTTTTCATTTATGAATTCTACGATTAAATGCTTTCCAGAGGTATCACTAAAAATATAGTGTTGTAGATTACCGGGATTCACAGAGATGATGGTAACTTTAGTAAGGGCAGCCTCCACTTCGTGGATATTTTTAAAATTTCCTAACACATAGGGTAACAAATTAGAGTTATAAAGCATGGGCGTATCTAGTTTCGGCTCCGGAAACTTACTACACCCCAACCATAAGCTCGCAGCAGAAAGTCCTGCCTCGTTCAAGCCGTCAAAATAGTTTATCGGCATTCTCTCGTACTTACATCCGGAGCCAATAAATCCGTACTTATTCTCCCAGTGTATTTGTGGTACATACCCCTTTATTTCTGGGAACGACTGACCACAAGGTACAAAATTAACGATTGAAGGAAGTTTTATGAGCCAATCCTCCGTTCGTGCTGTAATCACAGTACCATTTGACTGTTTTGGAATTGATATATAGGTGCACATGTTTTCCCTCCCAATTTTTATTACAGGTAAAGTAGTTGCTTTTCGGGTAGTTCATCCAGTCCTAAGCTCGTCATTCTTGCCCATGTTTGATATATTCTATGGTCAATGATTTTTAAAGTTACTGCTTCTTGTCAACCTCTCTGCCAACTTAGACCAAGATAAAAAAAGCCCAGTAGAATCACTGGACTTCAAAATCTAGTTATGTATTGGTGGAAGCGATGACTCAAACCTCCGACATATATTCTAACAAAGGGATTCTTAGTGGGTGGTTAGCAAACCCTAATTTTCAAAGTTTGCTAGGAAAAACAATTTGGGAAAGTTGCGTAGAGAATGCATTTAGGCCTCTAAAGAGACCGATGTGCATGCTCGGATTTTTGTGTTCTGTACCGTTGACCCAGTTCATTTTCCATGACCTGTTTGACATCTCTTTTTGGTGGAAGGCCAAAAAGTCGTCTGTACTCTCTGCTAAACTGCGAAACGCTCTCATAGCCTACCTCCATGGCTGCCGATGTTGCATCCATTAAACCGCTGAGCATGAGACGTCGTGCCTCCTGCAGGCGGAGCTGCTTTTGATACTGCAGCGGCCCCATAGTGGTAATGGACTTAAATTTATGTTGTAGTCCTGATATGCTCATGTTGTTCGATTTTGCAAGTTCCTCAACAGTAAAGGATTTTTCGTAGTTTTCTCGAATCCATGCAATCGCTTTACCAACGCCGTCCGCCTGCTGATCAAACAATGCATGTTGATAAAACAAGTGCCCGTATTCCCCTGTCAGAAGACGAAAGATCAGTTCACGCTTCATGTTTTCAGAAAGAAAACTAATGCCATTAGGATTGTGTACCAGCTTTATCAGTCGAATGAATAGCTCCAAAAGCTCAACATCTGCTTTCCCAACAAAAGCTCCAACTCCCACCTTTTTTTTGTTCTGCGTCTTATCGATTCCGGCTTCCATAGCTATTGAAGCTATTTCCTTTGTCGTAAAATCAATGCGCAAACCGATAAATGGATTATCTGGAGTTGCATTCACAACTTGCCCTGATGTAGGCATATCAATCACAGAGGCCACAAAATCTCCAGCATAATAGTAAACCATTTCGTTCCCCAAATGCAGCTCTTTCATCCCTTGCAGAATCATACAAAACGATGGTGTAAGAACACTCGGAGTTAGCGAGGATTCGCATGTGTGACGATTAATCGTTAGAAATGGGATAAGTGTTTTCGTATTACCATCTGCACGGGTTATTTGCTCTGTAATAGGGATAATTTGCTTCAATAAGTCTTGTTTGATTCGAACATTTACTTCAGATGGAGCAACAAATATATTTGTTTTTTCCCTATTCATATCAAGATGGCCCTCAGTTCTTGCGTTTTATAAACTATAGTTTTATATATAAATATTAGCTCACTTCCAAGTACAAGGCAATACTTTTAGAACTCTGATTTTTTTGAAAATTGCAGTATTAGGCAATATATCTGCAGGAATGGACTTTTCGGCAGACTCTTTATAAATCATAATAAAATTAAGCTTGAGTCAGTTTCAAGACTCGTTGAGGGCTATCAGGATATATCAAAGGAAATGAGATGTACAGGCTGTCGCTACTGCATACCCTATTCCAGAGGATGCTTATTTCCGCCGGCCAATGCCGGAGCAGAACGCTGCGTTTCTTACAGAATGTATGTCAGCATTGCCCTCAAAGTCACAACATACTTGAACTGCTCAGGCAGGCACCACTTGGTGTTAAGAGATTCATAACAAAAATATAGAGAATAAAAGGAGTGTGAAATGATGGGCGACTATGTAATTACGCATCAAGCCCCGATTGGTTCAGGTTTCGGCCCGCAATCAACTGCAAAAGATGTGTTAAAAGGAATCGACCTGAACGGAAAGACCGCGATTGTAACTGGCGGATATTCCGGAATTGGTCTGGAAACAACCCGCGCGTTGACATTGGCCGGTGCAACGGTCGTTGTTCCCGCGCGCTCAAAAGAAAAAGCGCAAGCCGCAGTTTCGGATTTAGCCCGTGTTGAATTGATGGAGATGGATTTATGTGATTCTGGTTCCATCGACGTGTTTGCACAAAAATTTTTAAGTTCTGGCCGCCCGCTCGACATTTTGATCAATAACGCGGGTATTATGAGCCCACCGTTGACAAGGGATTCTCGAGGGTATGAGTCACAATTTGCGACCAATCATTTGGGACATTTCCAATTGACCGCACGTCTTTGGCCAGCATTAAAACAGGCAAACGGAGCACGTGTTGTATCTCTTTCTTCCACTGGAATTCGCTTTGGAGGTGTCGATTTCGATGATCCAAACTTTGAACGACACGAATATAACAAACAGCTAGCATATGGACAGTCAAAATCAGCCACTTCCTTGTTTGCCGTTGCTCTTGACCGATGGGGGTACGCAGATGGCATTCGCGCCTTTGCTGTACATCCCGGTGCTGTAATGAGCAATTTGATTCGTTATATGTCCGAGGATGAATTATCCGCAGCCAAAACATTCTTTAAATTCAAAACTGCTGAACAAGGTGCAGCAACGTCCGTATGGTGTGCGACAAGCAGACAGTTGGATGGATTGGGCGGCGTATATTGTGAGAATGTTGATATTGCCAACATTGTGGAAACGAATGATGCAGACAAGATTCCTGATGGCGTATGCACCTGGGCAATTGATCCAATCCTTGCAGAACGCCTTTGGCAACTTAGCGAACAATTAATAGGAATACAATTTCCAAGATAAGAGCACAACAGTAATGTGTTACTTTCTCTAAACGATTTATCACCTAATTACTAGAAACATTAATATGGAGGTATTAAATTATGCCAATAAACAATGAATACAAAATAACCCCACAGATTCCGATTTTATCCGGCTTTGATTCACATACAACTGCGTTGGAGGTTGTTAAAGATATTGATCTTAGCGGGAAAGTTGCTATTGTTACTGGCGGACATTCAGGTATTGGACTTGAATCTACTCGTGCACTGTCGGCAGCAGGAGCTACTGTCATCGTAGGTGCTCGTTCGGTAGAGCAGGCAAAAGCCGCAACTGAGGACATTGCGAATGTAGAAGTTGAAACCCTTGACTTGATGAACCCGGATTCAATTGATGCGTTCGCACAAAAATTTCTTGATACAGGCAGAGCGTTAAATATTTTGATTGCTAACGCAGGTGTCATGGCTCCACCATTGGTTCGAGATTCTCGTGGCTACGAATCGCAATTTGCGACGAATCACTTGGGACACTTCCAATTGACGTTACGTCTATGGTCTGCTTTGAAAAATGCTGGACATGCTCGTGTTGTTTCGCTTTCCTCAACAGGAGTTCGTTTTGGTGGCGTTGACTTCGATGACCCTAACTTTGAAAAGCACGAATACGACAAGTGGAAAGCTTATGGTCAAGCCAAATCTGCCAATGCTTTATTTGCTGTAGAACTTGATAAACATGGATATGCAGACGGTATACGTGCTTTTTCTGTACATCCGGGACGAATCGATACAGAGTTGTCGAGATTTTTATCATCCCAGGAGCGTGCAATTGGCGGAGAGTACAAAACAACTGAGCAAGGGGCTGCAACGAGTGTTTGGTGTGCAACTAGTCCGCTTTTGGATGATAAAGGAGGCGTTTATTGCCTTGACTGTGATATCGCAGAAGCAATTTCTGACTTCTCATTACAAGGGATGGGGCAACAGTTGACCGGTGTACTTCCTTGGGCCATTGATCAAGAAATGGCAAAACGCTTATGGACCATGAGTGAAGAAATGACAGGTGTTAAATTGAGCGCGGATAAACGGAACTCTGCAAGTTCATTTTCTTGATGTTGGTCAAGCGGATAGTATCTTAGTTATAGCACCGAATGATCAGGCGATTCTAGTCGTTGTTGGGAATACGGATGATGGACCGGACAGAGAATGTCATCCCATCAAATCTGCCTCCAACAAGTGTCAGAAGTTATTCAAGTCTCACGGTCAAGCCTGCTCAGAGTTCTACAACGACACAAGCTCCTGCAGAGTCTTCAGGTTCTGTAACTATATCAAATATTGATTTGCAGGCCGAAGTAGTGACAATAACAAACGACAGCTCTAAACCTGTAGAGTTATCAGGATGGAAATTGGTGAGTGAGAAGGGGAACCAAACCTATAATTTCCTATCAGACACAATAATACCTGCGAATGGAACAATAAAGGTTGAAAGTGGCAAAAATGCTCAAGTCGGAACAAATATTTTGGTCTGGATTAAGGAAAATATCTGGAATAATGACGGGGATCCGGGAGCACTTTGTGATGCACAGGGAACGGTGGTATCTGAAAAATAAATCTTTTAAGCAACGTGGAGTCCGTTAGGTAAGTATGGGTAAATATAACCATAAATATAGAACTTCATTGAAGTAGTCCCCCACCGAAGTCTCGATGTTCAGCTTTAGCTGAACGAGTTCACTAGTTATTGAATCCTTTTAAAAGGTATTTCCATTTAAAACAAAAGTCGCCTTGAGTTTAGCTTAAATTGCTGATCACTTAGGCGACCTGAATAGTTACCTTTCCGTTAAGAATTATCTTAAGTATTTAGTTTTTTTGCGTCCCAATAAAACACTTGGATGAATTTTTTCGAATTGATTCGGGCATGGGATTGACCACTATCTTGTCCATTTTTTAGCTCAAGCATCTTTTTTCGGATTTGATCGAAATCAAAATACTTTGAAGCATATTCTTCAAATTTAGGATTAGAGT
The DNA here is from genome assembly GCF_002196705.1 of Desulfosporosinus sp. FKB. Classification (GTDB taxonomy): domain Bacteria; phylum Bacillota; class Desulfitobacteriia; order Desulfitobacteriales; family Desulfitobacteriaceae; genus Desulfosporosinus. Next base: position 20,708 of record NZ_NADJ01000027.1, on the reverse strand, counting down.
AATCTGAAAGTCCCAAGGAGGCAATATGAACTAAGGTGTGGTAGATCGCTCTACGAACTCTTTGTTCAGTGGCCTTTATTTCTTTTTGAAGAGTCACAGGATCATTTTTTAGACCGAGCTTTTGTTTTACTGCATTCGAGAAAATTTCCTTGAGAGATGGGAAAGTGTATTCGTTTCCCGCAATTTTTTCATGTTCATATAAATATTTAAGTATGGATAAAAGGTCCTGTCCACCGCTTTCCCCGCCAATTCCCAATTCTGATAAAAGGAAACGTCCAGAATCGTTAATTGACTTGACCTGATAAGGGCTATAAAGCGGGTTTGCGAAATTATCATTAAGATTACTAAGAGTTTTCTTAATATTTTGGATAGATTGATCGACTAGTATACGTTCGCTCACTTTCTTTAAAACACTCATAACTTCGTTCCGATTCAGAGGTTTAGTAATATAATACTCAATTCCGCAGGTATAGGCTTCCCCAATCATCTCTTTGAAATCGCATTGGGAAATCATAATAATTTTGCCCTTAAATACTTCTTGGAGACTTCTTGCGGTTTGAATTCCATCCAGGTGAGGCATTAGAAGATCTAGAATTAAGATGTCAACCTTTTTCGCCTCAAGAAGTTTTGCATTGATTTCCGAACCGTCACGAGCTTCCCCTACGATCTCATTTGCTAAGTCTTCTTCGATAATTTCTGTTAGCATGGCGCGAAAAGCGATATCGTCATCCACAATAAAATAGCGCATTTTGTTTATCCTCTTTCCATTAAGGCTTTGATGGGTACGCGCACAAGGAAACAGGTTGAATGTAATGAAGGCTCATTTAATAATTGAATTGTTCCCCCAAGGTTTCCAGTAACATCTTTAATATACGATAAGCCAATACCTGTGGAAGGTCGTCCGGAAATATCAAACTTTGTTGTAAACCCATACTCAAAAATAGCGCTCTGGATTTTTGCGGGGATACCGGGGCCGTTGTCACAAACTTTAAATTCAACATCTTCTTGGCAGCGGCTAATGAATATTAACACTCTTCCAGCATCCACTATAGCTTCCACCGCATTACTTACCAAATTATTAAGAATAGAAAAAACAGTATAGGTATAATAACTCGGGTGCTCGCCTTGAATGCAAATTTTAAAATCTAAGTTTTTCCCTATTAACTTGGCATATTTTTCATTAATTTCTTGAATTATAGTGCCTAGATCATTAACATTTATATAATCGGTAAAATTTTTATCGGAAATGATTTTGGATAACCCAGCATAAATACGTTGGTTATCCTTTTTAATTTCGTGAATTTCGCCTGCTAGTTTTAGGGCAGTCTGAGCGAATGCCTGATTTTGAGGGATTTGCGTATCGGTGAGATGACGATATAGAGTATAACAGGCTCGGGTAGCCTCTTCTGAGTTTTTAATCGATTTCTTAAGTTGAATTGTTTCTACAAATAAGTTTGAAATTTCAACAAGCATGAGATCGATGCGCTGCTGTTGTTGCTCTTCTAATAATTGGGCTTCCCGTATTGCAAAGATACTATAAAATCCGAGCACTAAAAAGCTCCGAATAATCGCGATGGGTGCAAGTGTAACCAAGAGCCCATTAGGAATGCTCATTCCTATTAAAATATGCCTAACTAAAATTTGCGCAAGGCTTGCCAAAATCTCAGCACAAGCAGCTAATATTCCCATTAGGAGCGGCTTATCAGAAAAACGCTTAATTCGGAAAAGAAAAAAAAACGCGCCATATGTTAAATAGTAGAATAACGCATCAATATTAGAAATTAGTGCATAGTTCAAAGTTCCTATCTTGGAAGTTGTAATTCCAAGTAATAAACGGAAGCAAGATACAGATATGCCGACTAATAATCCCGCAACAAGCGGGTTTATTTTTTTTTTAAATAACAAAAAAAAGAAGAACGTCGGTGTTCCTAAACTAACTCGGAAGCTATCGTCAAAGGGATATATTCGATACTGACCAGCAATAGGAACAATTAGCATCATAAAAGCCAAGGTCGGAAATCGCTTCTGCAAATTAAGCTTAGGCATCTTGAATCCTTTCAATTCAAAAAATTTACATTTTGTATTAATTATTAGTATAATTCCTCCCGTTGTCAAGATATATTTCTACAAAATAAGCTAAAGTTCCTCAAAATTCATATTAATGCATATGATTTTGCCACCCGTCTTTGAGAGGGAGTCAAAGTTGTCTCTTGAAGCAAAATGGCTTCTTGGTCACCGTTTACAATTTCGGGTTTTCAAGTGGCAAGGGCCTTTTCTAAAAAAATTTGACTTATTCAGTGTAACTTTTTGTAGTTTTTTGTATTTTGCCATAGATCAAAGCTTATGATTATTCTGATAAATACGAAGAAGGTGTATTAATGCGAATTAATGGTAGAAAGGGCGTCTAGGTGATCGGAAAGGAGACAGAATATGTCCAAAACAGTAGGTATTATGGGGGGGATGGGACCACTCGCAACAGTCGATATGTTGCACAAAATCATTGAACATACTCCTGCACATATTGATCAGGAACACTTGCACATAATTGTTGATGATTTTCCGCAAATTCCAGACCGGACAGCAGCTATCGTAGAACAAAAAACGGATCCAAGACCATTTATGATACAATCGGCGAGACTATTGGAAAAAGCTGGGGTTGATCTAATTGTAATGGCGTGTAGCACAGCACATTACTTTTGGAGGGATATAGCTAATTCAATTAAACCTCCAGTATTAAACATTCAGGTTGAGACTGCTCGATTTGTCCGAACACTTAATTTCAATAAAGTGGGCTTGTTAGCAACGGATGGGACTTTAAAGACAAAATTATATCAAATAGCCTGTTTGAATGAAGGAATTACTGTTTTAGATCCGGATTCTTTACATCAAAAATTGGTGATGAAAGGTATTTATGCTATCAAAGCCGGTGATTTAGTTACAGGAGGTCAGTGTCTATCCGCTATTGCCCATGAGCTCGTGTCGAGAGGAGCTGAAGCCATAATCGCTGGTTGCACAGAAATTCCTTTGGTTTTACATTCAACTCAAGATTTAACAATTATCGACCCTACAGAAATACTAGCTGAGGCTGTCGTTCAGGCGGCATTACAACGTTAAGGGAACAATGGAGGAATAGCAATGTCAATCAATGAAAAAAGATTAGAAAAGGATTTTCTCGGCAGCAAGGAAGTACCTAGTGATGCCTATTACGGAATCCAAACCTTACGTGCGACAGAAAACTTCCCGATCACAGGCTATCGTATTCACGAAGACTTGATCAAGGCGATGGCCATTGTCAAAAAGGCAGCAGCTAAAGCCAATATGGAAGTTAAACACCTCAACCCACGTCTGGGTGAAGTTATTTGTAGTGCCGCGGACGAGATCATCCAAGGCCAATGGCATGAGCAATTTATTGTTGATCCGGTCCAAGGTGGTGCAGGTACCTCGATCAATATGAACACGAATGAAGTCATCGCCAATCGCGCCATCGAAATTCTTGGCGAGAACAAAGGAAACTATTCAGTTATTAGCCCGAACACGCATGTTAATATGGCCCAATCGACGAATGATTCCTTTCCAACAGCAGTGCACATTGCTATCCTCACTGGACTGGAGAGACTCATAGAGACGATGGAAGAAGTTTATGGCACGTTTGTGAATAAAGCGAAAGAATTTGAAAGTGTTATCAAAATGGGACGCACGCACTTACAAGATGCTGTTCCTATTCGTATGGGTCAAGAGTTCGAAGCGTATAGTCGAGTCTTTAAAAGGGATATTGACCGCATCAAAGCTACACGTAACCATCTTTATGAAGTTAATATGGGAGCGACTGCCGTTGGTACGGGACTAAATGCCGATGAGAACTACATCAAAATAGTAGTTCAACTTTTAGCGAATCTAAGTGGATTCCCCTTGGTTAATGCTGAGAATCTCGTTGATGCAACCCAAAACACGGATGAATACACTGAGGTTTCTGCTGCCTTGAAGGTTTGCATGATTAATCTCTCAAAGATTTGCAACGATATTCGTCTTATGGCTTCCGGTCCGCGTGCTGGACTGAGTGAGATCAATCTTCCTGCTCGTCAGCCCGGTTCATCAATCATGCCTGGGAAAGTCAATCCGGTTATGTTTGAGGTTGTTAATCAGGTTGCTTTTCAGGTAATCGGAAATGATCAAACAATCTGTCTTGCTTCAGAGGCTGGTCAATTTGAATTAAATGTCATGGAGCCCGTGTTGGTCTTTAATTTGTTACAGTCTTTGACCATTATGAACCAAGCCTTAAATGTCTTTAAAAAATATGGATTAGCAGGAATCACAGTCAATGCTGATCGTTGTAGAGATTATGTCAACAGAAGTGTCGGTGTGATAACAGCACTTAACCCTCATCTCGGCTATGAAGCAGCGGCCCGAATTGCTCGCGAAGCTATCGAAACGGGTAAGCCAGTACGAGAACTTTGTTTGGAACAGGGAGTTCTGTCCAAAGAAGAATTGGACATTATTCTTAATCCCTACGAAATGACGCATCCGGGTATCGCTGGCGCAGAACTATTAAACAAAGATGGCTCAAAAACGGCCTAAATCAGTTACCGAACCGTTTGAGCGATCTTCAGGAAGGAGAGAGACAAAACCCGTTAAAGGGTAAGAAAAAATGAAGATAATTAAGGTGAATGAAATTATAGAAGCCGTAGAAAAAATGTGTATTGAAGCTAACTATGACCTTGGAAATGATGTAATGCTCAGTATTCAACGGGCCTTAAAAACGGAAACATCTTCCTCAGGACGGGAAGTCCTTGAGCGTCTAATCGAAAATGCTTCGATTGCTCATGAAGAGCGGGTGCCAATGTGTCAAGATACAGGAATGACCATCATTTTTGTTGAAGTGGGCCAGGATTTGCATATTGAGGGCGGAATGCTTACAGAGGCACTGAATGAAGGGGTGCGTCGTGGCTATAAAAAGGGGTATCTCCGTAAATCGGTGGTCAAAGATCCATTTGAACGGATAAACACCGAGGATAATACTCCCGCTATTATTCATTATGATTTTGTTTCTGGGGATGAGCTTCATATTACGGTTGCTCCAAAAGGTGCGGGTAGTGAAAACATGGGGGCTTTAAAAATGTGCAAGCCTTCCGATGGTTTAGAAGGGGTTATGCAATTCGTCGTGGATACTGTGGAAAGGGCAGGGGGGAATCCTTGTCCACCGATTATAGTGGGCGTCGGCGTGGGTGGCATAATGGAAAAAGCAAGTTATTTAGCGAAAAAAGCACTTCTCCGCGAAGTAGGCGTTCATAATAAGGAAGAGCGCTTAGCGAAAATCGAAGAGAAATTATTGGAGCGAATCAACAAACTGGGGATTGGGCCACAAGGCTATGGGGGAATAAACACGGCATTAGCGGTTAACTTGGAAGTTTACCCGACCCATATTGCTATGTTGCCGGTCGCCGTCAATATCAACTGTCATGCAGCCCGCCATAAGGAGATAATACTGAAGGGGAGGGAATATTAATGACGGAGGTCGTTCGTATTGAAACCCCACTGACCCATGAAAAAGCAGCTCAGCTAAAATCCGGCGATAATGTTCTACTAAGCGGTGTCATCTATACCGGCCGGGATGCCGCTCATAAAAAAATGGTGGAAGCATTGGCTCGTGGGGAAGAACTTCCATTTAACGTAAAAGACCAGATCATCTTTTTCGTTGGGCCTACTCCGCCGAAACCGGGTCAAGTGATCGGTTCGGCGGGACCCACAACAAGTTATCGGATGGATGCGTATTCCCCAACGTTGATTGAACGGGGCTTGACAGGAATGATCGGTAAAGGCCTGCGTTCCGCAGAAGTCGTTGATGCCATGAAAAGATATGGTGCGGTATATTTCGGCGCAATTGGTGGCTTGGGCGCCCTTTTAGCGAAACGAATTGTTGCCGCGGAAGTTATCGCTTATCCGGAACTTGGTCCGGAAGCTGTGCGGCGTCTTGAAGTCAAGGATTTTCCGGTAATGGTCATTATCGATCAAGAGGGGAACAACCTCTATGAGATAGGAAAGGCGAAGTATCGTACTATCTGAAAAGGGTATTTTTGGTAATAGTTATGTATTTGCACATCGATTCACGCCAATTTGGTCGAATGGGACAGGCTCTTTTCATCACTTTGGCCAAAATCTTTTTAGAACTGAGGCCGTGGAATTGTGGTATTTCTGAAACTGCATAACTCCTGTTAATGATAGACGGATAGAGTAGACGACTTAAATATTCCCTTGAGGAGGTCGGATTAAATTGAACAAAAAACTTGCAATTTATATCTTCAGTGGGCTTGTTTTAGGTGCCATTGTGGGACTTATGTTTCCTTCGTTCGGTGTGGCGATTCAGCCAGTTGGGAAAATGTTCATAAACCTGATCGAAATGGTTATCATTCCACTGGTTTTTTCAGCCTTAGTTGTCGGAGCATCCGGAATAGCGGATATGAAGAAAATGGGTCGTATTGGACTAAAAAGCATTATTTGGTTTGAGTTTATTACCACCATCATTCTTGTCCTAGGACTTATCCTTGCGAACGTTCTCCATCCCGGGCTGGGTGTTCACATCCAACAAGCAAACGTGGGAGATTACAGTGCTGCGAAAGGTCAGAAAATTGATATCATCTCTATGATTGTCAACATTCCTCCGTCCAATCTGGTTAAGGCGATGTATAACGGCTCTATGCTGTCCATTGTGTTCTTTGCCACCATACTTGGGCTAGCTATTGCATCCGTAACAGGAGAAGCCGGCAAAGTAGCCATCCGCTTTTTTGAAGGTATTTCTCAAGCGACTTTCACAATCATTCGTTGGGTCATGCAAGTGGCGCCGATTGGTGTTTTTGCTCTTTCTGCTTATGCAGCTGGAAACTATGGTATCAAAGTGTTCCTGCCACTGGCAAAGGCAATTGGTGTAATGTACTTGGGGCTTGCAATTGTTCTCTGTGTTCTGTTCCCGCTTGTCAGTAAATTTATCCTGCATGTACCGTTCTTCAAGTTGTTCCGGGGAATCCTCGATCTCTTTATCATTGCATTCTCTACCGCAAGCTCTGAAGCGGTTATGCCGCAGTTGATTGAATTTGTGGAAGAGATTGGCGTACCAAAATCGATTTCGTCCTTCGTTATTCCGCTTGGACTTTCATGGAACGACGACGGGACCAGCCTGTATTTATCGGTTGCGGCTATGTTCGTCGCGCAGTTAGGTGGACTCCATCTTTCCATCAGTCAGGAAGCCGTGATGATTTTGATGCTGGTTGTTACGTCGAAAGGAATGGCTGGTGTTCCGATGGCTGGATTCGTTGTGCTGCTTACAACTGCAACCGCAGTCGGGTTGCCAATGCAGGGGATTGCATTATTAGCCGCTGTTGACCGCGTTCTCGACATGGCTCGCACCGCTGTTAATGTTATTGGCCACCCGGTGGCTGCCATCGCCGTTGCGAAGTGGGAGAAAGAGTTTGATGAAAGTAAGCTGCAACAATTTTTGAAAAACGGCAAGCGTAGTCAGGGTATATCTGATAGTGCTAATGCAGCCAGATAGTGTCTGTGGATTGATAACGTAAATGTCCGTAATTCGACAGAGAGACTGACCGAGATGCGTCAGTCTCTCTGTCACATTGTAGGCTCGCTAAATAAAGAAGTGTCTGGAGCTTGTTGCTCATCGACGTATCAGAGATCAACGCATTCTTATGATAATTAAAAGAATGCTCAAAGCCGGGATAATGGTCTATAACCAATAACTGAGATGTCTGTTCGTTTTATTGGCACTCAGCTAAGAGGGTTTAAAGGATTTGTTGAACAGAAGAGCAGCTTTTAATTTAAATGATGTTCAAGTTATAAAATTGCAGCTGTAAGAGCGCCAATCAGTTTGTAAGACTGACTGGCGCCCTTTTACGCTGCTATTGAAATATTCCATTATAAAATAAACCGTCACAATTGCGGCAAACTTATCGCTGCGTGTGGACGCTGCAGGAATACCCGGTAAGGTAGTTATAGACAATGAAAAAGCAATGGGAAGCTGTTCTAACATGGAAGTGTGTTTACACAGTGATTAGAAAAAGCGCAAATAGACCTGGTGTATACATAATGGTTATTGAATAAATTATCATTTGCAGCATCTCGTTTTACCTCCTAACTAGTAATACAATTGTTATATTGTATTAGATACAAGTTTGATGTATTGTAGGAGATATAATTGGAAATATCGAGATAAAAGAAGGTAATAGGATGAAGCTGGATCAATATGGCAACGAAATAAGCTGGATACCGAAACTAAAGACAAGGGATGATATGCCCTTATATCAAGCCCTTGTGCAAGCAATACAAGATGATATTAATCAAGGGATATTGATGCGCGGTTATAAAATGCCGCCGCAGCGTGTCCTTGCTAACCAACTTGGTCTTAATCATGGTACGGTTACAAGAGCGTATAAAATTTGTGAAGAAAAAGGTTTGGTTAAAGGTATTGTTGGGAAAGGGACATTTATAGCTGCCAGTCCGGGACTGCCCATCTCATTATTAACAGATCATAAAGATACTGATTTGATTAGTTTAGGTATGGCAATCCCTCTTTATGAATGCAATCCTTTGATTGAAACCTTCGTTAAACAAGTCCGGGATTCGATGGATTATGGCTTAACCATGAGGTATTGTCCGCCGGAAGGACATATTAAACATCGCTATGTTGCAGCTAATTGGCTGATAAAGTATAAAATTAATGTTAAGGCTGAAAACATTCTCATTACCTCAGGAACCCAAAATGCCTTGTCAATTATTCTAATGACACTTTTTGAAAAAGGAGATAGAATTGTTGTTGATGAATACACCTATACAGGCTTAATAAGTTTAGCTTCATATATGAATGTTATTCTGGTTCCTGTTTTGGGGGATGAACAGGGTATGGATATTGAAGAATTAAAGTCCGCCTGTAAACGGGAGCAACCTAAGGGCATCTATATTATGGCAGATTATCACAATCCGACCACAGTAACTTTGAGTTCTGAAAGAAGAAAAGCACTGGCCAAAGTTATTGCAGACAATAATTTACTGCTAATGGAAGACGCTACCTTTAGCTTTAGTCTGGAAAAGAAAATTAAGCCGGTAAGCGCCTATATTCCGGAACAGAGCCTCTTTATAATGGGTACATCAAAAGCAATTAGTCCGGCTTTTCGTATATCGTATATTGCTGCTCCGTCATCTCTGGTTGAGAAGCTATCCCATGGACTGAACAATATTATCTGGATGGCCTCGCCATACACTTCGGAAATTGTCTCCCTTCTGCAATCAACCGGAGCCTATGAACGCATAGAAGCAGAAAAAATCCGCTTGCTGAAAGAACGCAATCAACGTTTCGATGATATTATGACAGGGTATGATGTGTTGCCGGCCCCAACTTCGTGTTATCGGTTTCTTCAGCTGCCCGGCAGCTATGATGATGTTGAATTGGAATACTTGGCCCTAGAAAAAGGTGTGCAAATTTTATCGGCTAATCGGTTCTATGTAGGATCGAAAACGGAGAAACCAACGCTTCGCTTGGCTGTCAGTGCACCAAATACCTTGGAAGAACTGGAAATAGCACTAGGGATTATCAAAGAATTACTGTATAATTATCCAAGGCGAAAAAGTCGCTGCCCGGTTCTGTAATTTATGTCTATCAACTGAGTGAAGGCTAGTGCTGATCCAAAGATTCCATAGCCGTGGAAATAGTGTTGTGCAGGGCGGTAAAGCATTAGAAGTTGAAATTTCTGGTTGTTAATTGTAATTTGAATTACAATTATAGCGATGGTTATTATTCTATACTGTATATGAAATATGAGTGTTTAAGTAATAAATTTGCTGCCTAAAGGGAGGCGGGTTATCGCTCTGACGGCAGCGAAAATTTCAAATATTTAGGAGGAATACTTGATGCAGAAGGTAAAAAGCCTATGGCAGGGCGGTCAAAAAAACAGCGTTTTTTTTAATCAGGATATTAATTTGCTAATTGATGAGAAAGGACCGAGACCGACAGATCTGCTATTGGCAGGGTTAATCGGCTGCAGTCAGGGGGTTTTCCTGGAAATTACAGAAAAGATGAGGATTAAGGTTAATAGCATCAGCATGGAGGCAGAGGCAGAGCGTGAATCCGAACCTCCCAAGCTATTTTCGAAAATTGCTTTAAGCTATCATATCGAAGTGGATGAAGGCTTGGAATCTAAAGTGGTCAGAGCTATAAAGCTTGTGGAGCAGTATTGTACTGTGTTTAATATCATGAAATTAAGCGCTGACATTGAGGTGTTATGTTATATAAATGGGGTAAAACAATTAATTGCTTAGATAATTTCTCCTTTTAGGGTTACCTTTGTGATCTGAACAAAGTGCTCTTTGGGGCATTCCTCTGGAATCTAATTTAAAACCGTAGAAAGAGCCCAGAGTCTTCTAACCTCCATTATGTTTACCATCGGGGTGTGGTTAAAGACCTATCCTGACCCCGATGAAGCAGTGGCAGCAATACAAAAAGACAGCATCTACGCTCTCTATCAAAAGGGTCGTGAGCGTATCAACGAACGGATAAAGTCAACTAAAATCCTGCACTCTGCCATTACCGGTCATTTGCTGCAAATGGAAAATGTCTTTTACCGTTCCACCATTGTGGATGGCATAAAGGGTTTCTTCAAGCTATATTACCCCGAATTTGCCGCACAGGAAATTCATATCACGGCAGACTATCTCCAATCCGCAACTCCTTAATGAGGAGAACGCAGATGAATTTACAAGAATGTACTATGTTGCGTGTAGTCGTGCAAAGGTAGACTTGTATATTCACTTGAAAAAAGCTTTGGATGTAACTGCATTATAATCGGCACTGGATAATTATAATCAAGCTCACGAAGATAATCAGAAAATTGATTTCGAAATACTCCCATTGTGAGCGGAGAAATGCTGTAGCAAAAACAATATACTATCAGATTAAAAATCTATACTATAATGCAGGCGGTGGCATCCACCGCATACGCATATTCGTAATGTTTTTAACTAACTTTTGAGAGGAAGAATAAGCATATCACAAACAAAGGCTTCCCCGAGATTTTTTCTCAGGGAAGCCTTTGTTTCATTGGAGGTCGGCATAGTAAGAATTTAAATAGTCTTCGACACCTTTTATTACCATTTGGACATCTTTAAGAGTTTTTTCAGCGTCTTGTTTACTAGCAAGATAGAAATCATCATAATCACTGGCTAATCTCAGATCCTGAGAGCTTGCGATAATCTTTCGGTATTCTTTTGGAAATATTCCAGTTTTCACAAAGTTAATATTAAATGCACCTATTACCCCAGAATGTTTCCGCGAATCAAGTCCTAATGTAGCTAAAGTCGCCCTAGCTGCCTGAAAGAGGGAGTAGTATGCCTTGGATAAACAATCCCGGTAATGTTCCAGCCTAAATAGATCCTTGGCAACTGCTAACCGTTCTTTAGCAGATTGCAATCGATAAAAGGCCAAATCTTTGGTTTCTATACGGTCCACAATGTTTCTCCTTCTTTAAGGACATTTTTAACAAAAGGTACATGCATTGTTGACAACTGATTAAAGTATTCCCCTTCATAAATATTGAGCGAAATATTTATGTCATAACCCACATCGTCAAGTAAAAGAAAATCATAAAGTTTATCTCTGTCTACTTTATCGCGATTGCGGACAAGAATCATAATATCAATATCGGATTCAGGCAGAGAATCCCCTCGGGCTTTAGAACCGTAGAGAATCACAGAAATTAAGTTATCCTTGCAAACATCGCGTATATGTTGAATTGTCCTGTCTAAGGCCGTTTGTTCCGTTTTAGTTAGGGATGCCATAGAATCACTCCCTCTCAGAGTTAAATCTATCTGAATTATAGCATGCAATATCACTTTGCTCAATTTGTTGCCCGACCTACTCCTCACCCTCTTCCGCCAAGTAGAATTGACAAAAATCGGAGAACACTATCGAAAATGGAGAGATGCATAAAAACTGACTGATGAGGCGCATCTTTGCAAAAGTTACATCAAGTCATTCAGAGCAGCTTCGGGTGTATGATGGCCGTCTGCATGCTTTTTTCATGAATAATAAGGTCGTATCGGGTTAATGGGCCAACAAAATGCTGACATTTTAAAGGAAATAGATGTAAGCTGTCGAAATCTATATTTTAACAGAGAAGGAAATCAAACGGAGGAAAGTCGTTCGATGGCACAGCAAAAAACTGAGTTTTCGGAACATATGTCATTCGAGTTTCTGGAGTTACTGCGCAAGAAAAATCCGGCGTGGCGTTTGTTAACCTCATCTCAGGCTCCTTTTGTGGCATCTTTTCTCTATAGAGAATTTATTGCGGAAAATAAGCGGCAGATTGCCGAGCAAGAATTGATCAGCCGCTTGGAGGGCTTTATTGAGCTGCTCAATCAAGGGCGCGAAGACTCCCTCTTTCCCCGTTCGGGAAGGGAATATCTGGATGACTGGGCCAATGATGAACATGGCTGGCTGCGGAAATTCTATCCCCCGGGACAGGACGAGCCTTATTTTGATGTAACCTCCCTGGCCCAGAAAGCCATTGAGTGGCTTCTGAGTTTAAGGCAACAGGTTTTTATCGGTACAGAATCACGTCTGATCACAGTATTTGAACTCCTGCACCAGATTGTGGAGCGTTCTGAAACCGATCCAAAGTTACGCTTGGCCGAGCTTGAACGACGTAAAGCCGAAATTGAACAGGAAATCATCCAGGTACAAAAAGGACAGGTGGAGCTGCTGGATGAAACGCAAATCAAGGAGCGTTTTTGGCAGGCGATGACGACTGCCCGAGAGATCCTGGCCGACTTTCGGGCTGTAGAACAGAATTTTCGGGAACTGGACCGGGGAATGCGGGAACGGATTGCCACTTGGGAACGGGGAAAAGGAGAATTGTTGGAATCAATCTTTGCAAAACAGGATGGGATTGCCCAATCGGAGCAAGGAAAAAGTTTTGCTGCGTTCTGGAAATTTTTAATGTCCTCAGCTTATCAAGATGATTTTAAGAGTACTCTGGATAAAGTCCTGCAGATGAAAGCGGTGCAGGAAATGGGACCGGGCCGGAACATTCGCTATATTCACCATGATTGGGTAAATGCCGGGGCCCATGTCCAGGAAACGGTAGCGGCTTTGTCTCAGCAGTTAAGGCGGTATGTGGATGAGAACTTCCTGGAGGAAGAACGCCGGATCAATCAGCTTGTGCGGGAAATTGAAGGAAAGGCTGTGGCAATCCGCAATACTCCGCCCTCAGACTGGTCCATGGAAATTGACGGTGTAAAACCGGAAATCAACCTTCCCTTAGACAGGCCTTTATTTTCACCTCCCCAGCGGCCGGAACTGAAGGACGACATCATGGACGCGGGAAGCGACGATGTTCCGGCGGAAGCGCTGTTCTCCCAGGTTTATGTGGATAAGGAAAAACTTAAAGACAGAATTGGCTATCTGCTGCAATCTCAGGAAAGAATCTCTCTCTCGCAAATTATTGAGCATTTTCCTCTGGAGCTGGGCTTGAGCGAACTTATTACCTATCTGGTCATTGCCAGCGAAAGCTCGCAAGCGGCCTTTCATCCCGACGAATTGGAGGAAGTATTCTGGCAGGATGAAACAGGAACCAGACGAGTAGCCAAGCTGGCTAAAGTAATATTTCAGCGGGTTTAAGAATTTGCCGGCTTGGAATTCAGGAGACTATGGACCGTAGGGGGGACTAAGTCATGAATGCAATGGATGATTTGGCATTGTCACGAACTGTCGTCGCACTTTTTAAAAATGTGGTATTTAAAGAAACGGATCAGGAGTATTGGGAAGTCATCCAGGCCCAGAAAAACAAAATTGAAGATTATGTGGGTAAGATTGGCCTTACCCTGATCGTAGATGAACTGGACGGTTATGGATATTTGAAGCAGCGTTCTTACGGAGAAGGCGAAGAGGCCATTCCCCGTTTGGTACCTCGCCATGGACTAAGCTATCCGGTTAGTCTTTTGCTTGTGCTTCTGCGAAAACAATTGGTGGAGTTTGATTCGACCACCGGGGATCAGCGGCTTATTATCACCAGGCAGCAGATAGCCGAGCGCCTGAGCTTGTTTTTGAAGGACACCACCAATGAGGCAAAATTAATGGCTGACATCGATAAGCATATCGACCGAGTGGAAAAAATGGGCTTTTTGCATCGTTTACGAGGCAATGAAGAACGTTTTGAGGTTCAGCGTATTCTCCGCAATTTTGTCACCGGGGAGTGGCTCAGCCATTTCAACGAGAGGCTTGAAGAATACCGGCGTTACGCCAATGCCGGTGAACCAAAGGACGGGGAGGTGAAGGCATGAGTTCGTTTAACTTGGAAGAACCCGGCAGACTTTTTGGCCCTACACCGGGATTTCGCTTACATAAGCTTGAAGTCTATAATTGGGGTACTTTCGATGGCAAAGTCTGGACCTTTTCTCCCAAAGGAGAAACCAGCCTCTTAACCGGAGATGTGGGGTCGGGGAAATCCACCTTGGTTGATGCATTAACGACCCTTTTGGTTCATCCGCGGAAGGTAGCTTATAACAAAGCGGCTGATTCTAGTGCCAAGGAGCGTTCAGTCACCTCTTATGTACGGGGTTATTTTGGTCAGAAACGGAGCAGTGAAGGAAATGGTCAGCCTGATTCCTTACGGGACCCCAATCACTATTCCGTTATCCTGGCAACATTTTTGGATCAGGGTTTGTCTCAGCATGTTACCCTGGCTCAATTTTTCTGGTTCCCGGATCCCCAGAAGTCTCCGGTCCGTTTTTATGTTGTAGCTGATAAAGAGATGTGGATCACCCAGGACTTTGCCAGATTTAACAATGAGGTCAGGGTTCTGAAAAAACGCTTAAAAGCCGGCAGCAGGGTTCAGGTCTTTGAAGACTATGGCCGCTATGCCGAGGTCTTTCGCCGTAAGTTTGGTATTGCTCAGGAGCAGGCTCTGGATTTGTTTCAGCAGACCATCTCTATGAAAAAGGTTGAGGCTTTAACGGATTTTGTCAGAACCAATATGTTGGAAGTTCCTAATACGGCTAAAAACGTGGATGACCTGATCAAACATTTTCAGGATCTGAATGGGGCACATGAAGCTGTCCTTAAAGCCAAGCTGCAGATTCAGTTGCTGGCTCCCCTTGTTGATCAGGGAAATCACTGCCTCCGGCTTGAAGACAAACAAAGGCTGCTGAATCAAGCACGCCAGGCTTTAGCTCCCTGGTTCGCCGAGCGGAGGCTGGCTTTACTGAGTGCTGAAATAGCCAAACAGGAGCAGAAACTGATTTTGGCTGCTGCAGCACGGGAACAGGCAGAAGCAATCCAACGTGACTTGGCTGAAAATATCAAAGAAATTGAAAGAGCTATTTTTGCTAATGGCGGAGATGCTCTGGAAAGATTAACCCGGGATATTGAGACCGCCAGGCAAACTCTTAAGCGCCTCAAGAAGAATCTGGAGGCCTATACCTGTCATGCCCAAATCCTTAAGCTGCCTGTGCCGGATTCGTTAGCTGTTTTCCTGGCTAACCAAAGAAAATTAGCGGAATTTAAACGGAATGAGGAAGAAGCGCAGAGAGGTTTGCGGGAGGATCTTAAGACTGCCGTTACGGAGGAGGACAAGGCAAATAAGGCGGCCGATCAAGTGGCCCAAGAATTGGCATCTCTCCGTTCCCGCACTTCCAGTATTCCCCGGGAATTCGTTGAGAAACGCCAACAACTCTGTCAGGTTCTGCAGATCGGGGAAGACGAATTGCCTTTTGTCGGTGAACTGCTGGAAGTCAGAGCGGGGGAAGAGAGTTGGGAAGGAGCTATTGAGAGGCTGCTGCATAGCTTCAGTCTGTCGCTGCTGGTGCCGGAGCGTCATTATCAGGCCGTCATGCAGTGGGTAGATCGGACCCATCTGGGGATGCGGCTGGTCTATTACCGGGTTCAGGATGAAGGACAGACGTCTGCTTCCGGGCGGCTGAATCCTTTCTCCGCAGCCGAAAAGCTAAACATCAAGCCCGGCACGCCCTTCGGTGTCTGGCTCAGCAAGGAGCTGCGCCAGCGCTTTACTCATGTTTGCTGCGAGACGATGGAGCAATTTCGCCGGGAAACCCAGGCCATCACCCAATCCGGGCAGATGAAAACCGGGGGTAAACGTCATGAAAAAGATGATCGGCATGGGCTCAATGACCGCCGCCGCTATGTGCTGGGTTTTTCCAATCAGAAAAAAATTGCTGCTCTGGAGGAAAGCGAACGGGACTTAAGGAATGAGGCACAATTTTATCATACGGAACTGGATGATATCTATCGGAAGCAGCGGGAGAGTCAGGAGCGCGTTCAGGCAGTTGCCGGCATGGCTAGTATTGATGATTTTGCCGACATTGACACTAATACAGCAGAAAAGGATATTAAAGAAAAAGAAAAATTGAAAAGGAAACTGGAGCAGGAAAACGATATCCTGCAAGGGCTCCAGAATCAGTTGACTGAATTGATGCAGAAGCAGGATACCCATGAAAAAGTTGTGGAGAAAGCCCGCAAAGATGAGACAACAATGGAAAATAACCGGGACGCTCTGCTGAAGGATAAAGTGAGCACTGCAAATACTGCGGCTGAAGCTACACTGGTAATGCAGGAAGAGGCTTACCCTTTCCTGGAGCAGCATGAGTCGGAGGCATTGGGGAATATCGGTTTGACCTTGGACAATGGGAAAACACTGGAACGGGATTATCTGGATTGGATCGAAAGGGAACGCAATACACTGATCGACGAGATGGGACGGCTCAAAAATAGACTCGTTAAGGCGATGCAGGCTTATAATAATAGATATACTGAAGAAACAAGAGAGATTGATTCCGATCTGGAGAGCTTGCCCGAATATGCCCGGATGCTGGAGCAGCTGCAAAGCGACGGATTGCCGGCATTTGAACAGCGTTTTAAGCAATTGCTGCATGAAAATGCTATTAATCAAATCGCTTTATTCCAGGCCAAATTAAAACAGGCACAGGATACCATCCAGACCCGGATTGAACAAATTAACGGTTCCCTGAACGCCATCGACTATAACGAAGGAAGGTATATCCGTCTGGAGTATGCTGAAACCTATGATACGGATATTAAAGAATTCCGAGTTCAGTTGAAAGCCTGTACTGAAGGGGCTCTGAGCGGTTCTGAGGATGAACAATATGCTGAAACAAAGTTCTTGCAGGTGAAAGCTATCATTGAGCGCTTCCGAGGCCGGCCTGGGGAGACCGAAAGGGATGAGCGCTGGACCAAAAAAGTCATTGATGTCCGCAACTGGTTTTTATTTGCCGCTTCGGAAAGATGGCGGGAGAGCGATGAAGAATATGAGCATTATACCGATTCCGGCGGAAAATCCGGAGGGCAAAAGGAAAAGCTGGCCTATACCATTCTGGCGGCCAGCCTGGTCTATCATTTTGGTTTGGAAGGGCAGGAATCCCGGCCCCAGTCTTTCCGTTTCGTAGTCATTGATGAAGCGTTTCTGAAAAGCTCGGATGAATCCGCCCGCTTTGGCTTGGAACTTTTTAAAAAGTTGGAGTTGCAGCTGCTGATTGTCACTCCCTTGCTCAAAATCCCCACTATCGCCAAATTTATTGCTCATGTGGGCTTTGTCCATCATGATGATGTAAAACATCAATCTATGCTGAGGGACATTTCTATCCAGGAGTATGAGCAAGAGCGGAAGGCCAGGGAGGTGGCCCAATATGTCCATCAAGTGGTCTGATTCATTATGGATCCGAGAACAGTTACGGCGGAAGTGGGATTCGGGCCAGATTTTGCGATCGCTGCTGATGCCTGATGATCTATTTCCCTTGCGCATTCTCCTGAAAAGGCCGCAAAGAAGTGAGGTGAATGAAAATTTTGCTGAAATCTCCCGCTGGATCCAATCGCTTAAGAAGCAGAGCAAGCAGGAGACCGGCTTTGGCTATGAACTGGTGGAAAAGGAAATAGTTCACAGGCAATCGGGCCGTAATCTCCTGCCAACTCATGCCCTTATTCCCACCATGAAGGATGCCCTGCGCTTGTTAAGGAAAGAGCGGGAAGGTGACAAATTTCTGGAACTTGCCCGGCTGATTCAGGAGGAATGGCCCGTTTTGCAAGAATGGATTCTTAAACATCCTCACAAAGTACTGGCAGCCGGAGCTGACTGGAGCGGTATCCTGGCCGTGCTGAGCTGGTTTTTCAGTCACCCGCGCTGCGGTTTATATCTGCGGCAACTGGATATTCCCGGGATTGACACCAAGTTTGTTGAGCAAAGAAAAGGGCTTCTGACGGAATTATTGAATATTATTTTGCCTGATGAAGCGATTGATCACAGCGCTCCTTCATTTGAGCTGCGTTATGGATTGCAGGCTAAGCCGGTGCAAGTCAGGCTGCGCTTCCTTGACCGGCAGCAGTATCTTAAGGGGATTTCCGATCTGACGATTCCGGTGGAACAGCTGGCGGAATTCAAGTCTCCAGCTTCCAAGGTTTTTATAACCGAGAATGAAATCAATGGCTTATGCTTTCCAGATATCAAAGAAGCGTTGGTGATCTTCGGGCTGGGATACGGTGTTGAGGTGTTGAAGTCCGTGCTTTGGTTGAAAGAGAAAGAAATTTACTATTGGGGAGATATCGATACCCACGGCTTTGCCATTTTGGACCAAGTCCGCAGCTTTTTGCCTCAAGCCCAGTCGCTGCTTATGAATGAAAGGATATTGATGAGCCATCAGCATCTATGGGTCATAGAGGAGAAGCCTTCCTTCACACAGTTGAATCGGTTGACGGCAGATGAAAACCAGCTGTTGTCTTCCCTGCAAAACAATACTTGGGGCCAGGGAGTTCGTTTGGAACAGGAGAGGGTTTCTTTTCAGGATGTGAAAGGGGCGGTTGAGCGTTTGGAGTATAATGGTTAATACGCCTAATGGGGCTAAACAAAGTTTTGTGAGTTATTATTCTGAAAACAGGAGGAAGTCTGGAAGGTAGCAAAATACAAGGAACTTAGGTTCTACGATTTTGTATGTGTATATAATCAAGAAAATGAAGCGTTTATCGAGGATGAAAAGTAGGCTGAACCATCGGTATATAATATTAAAAATGGCTTTTAAAGGAGAGTCGAAAATGGATATACATATCTTTTGGGATAACTCTAATATCTGGGGCAATGCCATGGGAACGAAACAAACTTTGGAGCCTAAAGTACCAGATTTAGCTCTAAGGATTTATTTTAGAAATCTAAACGACTTAATTATGAAAGGCAGAAACGCAGCCAGTAAATGTATGGCAGGTTCGGTACCGCCGGAATGCCGACAACTATGGGATTATGCTAGACAAATGGGCTACAATACGGATTTGCTATATCGGGTTGATACTGGGGATGGAGTTCAAAAAGAACAAGCAGTTGATGAACTTTTGCACTTAAAAATATCAGATGCATTACTAGATTTTGAAGCACCCCAGACATTAATAATTCTTACTGGCGACGGAAAAGTATCAGATTACGGTACAAGCTTCGCAAAGCAGGTAGAAAGAGCTCTAAAGCGTGGATGGAATGTTGAAATTTATGCATGGGAACATGGATTTAATAGCAAAATCTATACACAAATACAAGCTAATTACCCAAGCAACTTAAGTATTATCCATCTCGATCCCTATTATTATCAATTAACTTTTGTTGCAGGTGGTAACTATTATGATATGGATGAGCAAGGCCAAAAGAGTTACTTTCATGTGGACAATAGGATTGTTAAGCCGCTATAAAGTATTAATAAATCATTGTTGGCTTGCGATTATTATTAACATAGGGAAGGGATTTAGATGGAAAACAAAACGATTGATATTGTAAGCGAGTATAGTAGAGAATTAAATGAAATTCGTTATATTTTAAATAATTTGGAAGATGGAAGGATTTATGAAAAAACAGGGTGGACTCAAGATGGTTATTTAGCAACTAATATACAGAAACTGAGAAAAGAGATCACCCATTTGCTGGTAAAGATTCAAAATGGCGAGGAAGGAGACAAAAAAAGAATTAGAGAAGCATTAGCTAAATATAGTGAGACATAATCGTAATTTATTCAAGTTCTCATTATGAGTAGCGAATTATTCGAGCAAAGCAATCCGGGTGCCATTTGTCGTTGTCATATAGTTTAGTATGTTTTCAAATCCGAACTTTTCACTACGAACTGTATATTTGCTTATCCAAACTCACTCATATTTAAAAACTTATATATTGAAGAGGGGAAATCTAATGGCAAACAAGACAGGGCCTCAACCCGATATAAAATATTGTCCGATATGCAAGGGTGACCTTCTAAATATTCCAAGAGACAAAATGAAATCAAAAGGCTACGTAAGAAAGGATGGGACAGTTTCGGAGCATACTCATACATATGACTGCTTAAAATGTAATTCGAGGTTTGAAATAAATCAAGATCGCTAAGTACATTTTTCTGATTAAGAAAAATAGAGGATACAGTTGGTAGGAATATGGAACTTCGATGGTTTATTAAACTTTTGATAGGGCTAATAATGCGAGCCAAAAAGAAGTTTTTATTATTTATATAACACGCCGATAAAAAGGAATTTAGAGGAGAAGAGCATTCCTGTGAGTAACAAAAAATGAGCTTTGAAAAAAAGACGACCTCACGTTAAGCTTTGAGAGGATGCACTGTTGGCCAACAGAATCCAATCAAAAAATAACGGAGGTCACCCAGGTGAATTT
>NZ_NADJ01000026.1 GCF_002196705.1 Desulfosporosinus sp. FKB | reverse complement strand
ACTCTATGTAGTTTTGAGAGAACAGAGTTCGAAAAGGACAACTGAATCTCAGAGATCTGGTGATCATGCCGGAGGGGTTCCACCCGTTCCCATATCGAACACGGAAGTTAAGACCTCCAGGGCCGAGGATACTTGGGGCATTGCCCCTGGGAAAGTAGGTCATCGCCAGGTAAACAAACGATAGACTGCCAGATATGGCAGTCTGTCTGTGTTTCATGAAAGAAATGAAAGAAAGCTACCGGGGTTCCACCCGTTCGATCCATGCTGCAGGAGAATGCGTATCGGGACGCAGCGTGGCGAAAAGCTCGTCCGCTTTTCGTATATCGAACACGGAAGTTAAGGCCTCCAGGGCCGATAATACTTGGGGCATTGCCCCTGGGAAAGTAGGTCATCGCCAGGTAAACAAACGATAGACTGCCAGATATGGCAGTCTATCTGTGTTTCATGAAAGAAATGAAAGAAAGCTACCGGGGTTCCACCCGTTCGATCCACGCTGCAGGAGAATGCGGATCGGGACGCAGCGTGGCGAAAAGCTCGTCCGCTGTTCGTATATCGAACACGGAAGTTAAGGCCTCCAGGGCCGAGAATACTTGGGGCATTGCCCCGGGGAAAGTAGGTCATCGCCAGGTAAACAAACGATAGACGGCCAGATATGGCAGTCTATCTGTGTTTCATGAAAGAAATGAAAGAAAGCTACCGGGGTTCCACCCGTTCGATCCACGCTGCAGGAGAATGCGTATCGGGACGCAGCGTGGCGAAAAGCTCGTCCGCTTTTGTATATCGAACACGGAAGTTAAGACCTCCAGGGCCGAGAATACTTGGGGCATTGCCCCTGGGAAAGTAGGTCATCGCCAGGTAACAAGCGACAGACTGCCAATAGGCAGTCTGTTTGTGTTTCATGAACGAAATGAAAGATAGCTACCAGGGCTCCACCCGTTCGGATCCACATTGCTGGAGAATATGTCACTAGATTTACGAGTATTCTGACTCAACTAAAATAATATAGCTCCAAAAAATATTTGAAGCGTATTGTACACTTGCAGGAATATTTGAGATTATTGCCGAAGTATAATCATCAATTCATCAGATGATTATACTTAATTATTATCCTTTGTTCGCAAATTCTTCTCAAGAATTAAAATCAGGGAGATTGAAACCTTTCCCTGTAAAGGAGTTATGTATGACACAGAGTGTAAGAAAGGTCCGTAAATCAACAGCGGTTCTCGATGCCCTGGAAATTATGCGGGGGTATATCTCATCCATGGTGGAACAGGAAATTTTTCGCTTACCCTCCGAAGAAGAACTCGCTGCTCAGTTGGGAATCAGCCGTCTCACCGTTAGGGAAGCATTAACCGTTTTAGAACGCGAAGGACTTATAGGTCGATTCCAGGGTAGGGGAACAATTATCAATCAATTTGCAGAGCATCAGGTGGCTCGTATTGACTTTGCTCGGGAAATCAGTAAATTCATTGCGGAAGCGGGTTATAGTTCATCTGTTGATGAGGTCTCACAGACCTGGCGATTGTCTACGAAGGAAGAAGTTCAAAAACTTACTCTGAAGGAAAGCGAAGAACTTCTAGTCGTGGAAAAGCGCTTTTTAGCTGATGGAAAACCTGCTGCATATTGTATTGATCGAATTCCCCGTAAGCTTTTTACGCAAGTTGAGTTTACTGAAGAGGAATTATATCCAGCCATTTTCCCATTCGTAGAAAAGCACTGTAAATGTCGTCTTACGCATGATGTTATCGAACTAATTCCGAGCATTGTTGATGAAAAACTATCTCGTCTTCTTAACCTCGAAGTAGGAACCTCTCTGCTACGAATCGATACGGTAGAATATTCGGCAGAAGGACAACCCATCATGTATAATACTGAATTTTACGTTGATCAATTTTTCCGTTTCACTCTATGTAGGAGCGTTGCCTATCTCGCCTAGGATTTTCATATGAAGGGAGATGATGATAAAAGGGGCTTGTTTTCAACACAGTAATAAGGGTTAAGGGGAAGAACAAATTAGGAGGGAATTAAGTGAAAAAAAGCAGAAAGTTTCTAGGATTATTACTCATAGGCTTTGTACTGTTTACTCTAACGGCTTGTGGTACTCAAGCTTCAAACACCACTCAGGCCAAGCCTTCGGCATCTGCACAATCTAAAGTCAAAGTTGGACTCCTTACTGGGGTTGGTGGCCTGGGAGATAAATCGTTTAATGATTTGGCAAATGATGGCGCTAAGAAAGCAGAAAGCGAACTCGGCGTGCAACTAAAAGTGGTTGAGCCCCCCGATCTTGCTTCCGAGGAAAGCATGATGCGTGATCTTGCGAAAGCTGGTAATGATCTTGTCATCGTTGTAGGCTTTGATATGGCAGAGCCTTTGAAAAAGGTTGCTCCGGAATTCCCGAATACCAAATTTGCAATCATTGATGCAGAGGTTCCAGGCAGCAATATCTCTTCTCTCGTCTTTAACGAGCATGAGGGTTCGTTCCTTGTTGGCGCTCTTGCGGGAATGATGACCAAGACAAATAAAGTAGGAGCCATCCCGGCGATGGATATTCCTTTCCTCAATCGGTTTACTGTGGCGTATGCGCAAGGAGCTAAGTACACTAATCCGAACGTTCAGGTAGTCGTTCAACCCATTGGTTCCGATTTTAGCAGTTTTAACGATCCTGCTAAGGCCAAAAGTATTGCCCTAACTATGTATAACCAAGGTGTAGATATTATTTATCATGCCGCCGGCGGCTCTGGTTCCGGACTTTTTGAAGCTGCCAAAGAAACGAAAAAATATGCCATCGGTTGTAATTCAGATCAGGATTATATGGCACAGGGTTTAGTCCTTACCTCTATGATGAAACGCGTTGATGTAGCGGTTTATGACTCGATTAAAGGGATTGTTGACAAAAACTTCAAAACCGGAACAAATACCTATGGTGTTGCAAACGGTGGTATTGGAATCACTGACATGAAGTATACCAAAGATCTGATTGGTGCGGATAAACTCAAAAAGCTTGATGATATCAAAAAGGGAATTATCGACGGAACAATCAAAGTTACAGATGTAACAGCAACGACGAAATAAACTTTGGGCGGTGATGACCCGTGGTACACAAAGAAGCCCTTGTTATCAGCGGATTGAAAAAATACTTTGGACATGTGAAAGCGAACGATGGGATTGATCTGGTCGTTCGTACTGGGACAATTCATGCCATTGTTGGCGAAAACGGTGCGGGAAAAAGTACCCTTATGAACAGCCTCTTTGGTCTTCACCAGCCAGACTCGGGAGAAATCTACTTATGGGGGGAGAAAGTCCTTTTCTCCTCCCCTCTTCAGGCACTTGCTCATGGTATAGGTATGGTCCATCAACATTTTATGTTAGTAGAAGCTTTAAGTGTTTTGGAAAATATCATTTTGGGTGCAGAACCTGGAAAGGGAATATTGCTTAATTATAAAAACAGCCGAAAAACAGTTGAAGAGATCTGTCACAAATATGGCTTAGAGCTTGATTTAGACGCTTTGGTCGAAAATGTACCCGTCGGGATTCAGCAACGAATTGAAATTGTTAAAGTGCTCTACAGAGGTGCACGCTTAATTATTCTTGATGAACCAACAGCTGTATTAATACCCCAAGAAATCGATCGTATGTTTGAGATTTTACGGGAATTCAAGAGAGATGGCTGTACCGTCATCTTTATTACCCATAAATTACATGAAGTCATGGCTCTGGCTGATGATGTTACGGTTATTCGTGACGGCCGAACGGTTGGTCATTGGCCCATATCACAAGTTAATGAAAAAATTCTGGCCCGTCAAATGGTAGGGCGTGAGGTTGTTCTTGATTTAGTCAAAGAAGAAACAAAGCCTTCAGAACTTATTTTACAAGTTCAAGGCCTTCAAACTGAGCAAGTCAACGGTGACCAAAGTGCAGAAGATTTATCCTTTAACATTCGGGCGGGAGAAATTCTAGGGATAGTAGGAGTTGCTGGCAACGGCCAAGATGCTCTTATTGAAGGTATATTAGGCTTGCGCAAAGTGGAAAAAGGGGAAATTCTCTATCTTGGTGAAGCTATAAATGGAGTAAATACTTCACATCTTCGTCAAAAGGGAATCAGTTGCATATCTGCAGATCGTCTTAAAACTGGGCTCGTTCGAGAGTTTAGTGTGCGTGAAAATGCGATTCTAGGCTATCAGAAAAGCAAAGAGTTTGTTTCCAAGCTACTTTTCCATAAGAAGAAAATTAATCATTACGCCCAGCAAATTATCAAAGAATTCCAGATCAAAACCCCCTCCTTGGACGCTTTGATTACCCAATTATCAGGGGGAAACCAACAGAAATTAATTATTGGACGTGAACTTCATGCCAACCCCAAACTAATTATTGCGGTTCAACCGACAAGGGGCGTGGATATCGGAGCGATCGAATTTATCTATCAGGTTTTGCTCGAATGCCGTCGCAAGAACGCGGCTATTCTACTTATTTCCAATGAATTGGAGGAAGTTCTTTCTCTATCGGACAGGGTAGCCGTACTCTATCAGGGGCGATTTATGGGAAGCAATGCTCCTAATCGGCTTACTAAAGAGAGTATCGGGTTGATGATGGCAGGAGTTCGAACTGAGGGGGAAGGTGAACCTGTATGAACATGAATCCTATAAAACACTTTATCTGGCAGATCCTTCCTTCCATTCTCGCTGTACTATGTGCGTTACTGATTGGGGCTGTGATTATAATTGCGATAGGTGAAAATCCTTTGCAAGCCTATACAGCCATGCTCCAAGGAGCCTTTGGTGACACTTCTTCTTGGGCCGAGACACTTCAACGAGCAACTCCCTATATTTTCGGTGCTCTGGCTTTTTTGGTAGCTGCTCGTTCCGGCCTTTTTAATATTGGTCTGGAAGGTCAAATGTATGTTGGAGCAATTGCTGCGGTAATTGTAGGCTTTAGTCTACATAATCTCCCCAGTTTTCTGCATATTTTGTTAGCACTCATTGCGGCAGCATTAGCTGGTTATGTTTGGGCTATTATTCCCGCCTTACTAAAAGTGAAGTCTGGGGTTCATGAAGTGATTTCAACAATTATGTTAAATTATGTTGCCTACGCTCTAACAGCTTATCTGACGGTGCATGTTTACCATGAACCTGGTGCCGTGGCGCAGACGTATCAGGTTGATCCCGGAGCAATTCTTCCGGCACTGATGCCTCCCAGTAAACTCAATACTGGTTTTATCCTAGCTATTATATTAGCCATCGCCCTCTATATCTTTCTTTTTCACACCCCGTGGGGATACAATCTGCGAGTCACGGGGCTTAACCCTGGTGCTGGACGATATGCCGGTATTAAAAGTAAACGTATCATTTTATGGGCCATGCTTCTGAGTGGAGCCATTGGCGGATTGATGGGGGCAGAGCGTTCCTTAGGAGTTTATGGACGATTTATTAACTCATTTTCTCCGGGCTATGGATTTACGGCCATCGCAGTCGCTCTATTAGGGCAGAATCACCCTTTAGGGATCATACCGGCAGCTATTCTTTTTGGTGCCTTAGAGAATGGGGGGTCCTTCATGTCCTTACAAGTTAATGTTCCGCGCGAACTCGGGCTGATTTTAGAAGCTTTGATTATCGTCTTCATTGCTGCTGAACATTTCTTCCGTGTACATTTACGCTCTATGATGAAGGGGGACAAAGAATGATAAGCTTTCTTTCAGTTAGCATCATCCAAGCGACTGTGGCAATCGCAACTCCTTTGTTCATCGGTGCACTTGGAGGATTGTTTAATGAACGGGTAGGAATTGTCAACGTTGGTCTGGATGGGATCATGCTTTCGGGGGCTTTTGCCGCAGCGATTACCTCATACTACACTCAGTCAGCCTGGATTGGCGTTTTGGCTGCGCTTATGGTTGGTGCTCTTCTCGGGCTTTTACATGCGGCCATCTGTGTTGGCTTAAAGGCGGATCATGTTGTCAGTGGGGTAGCCATTAATATTCTGGCTTCTAGTTTAACTGTATTCCTTTTACAACTTCTTTTTAACAATAAAGGGCAATCTCCATCCGCCCCAAAAATCGGACAGATATCTAATGCCGGTTCAATACCTATTCTTGGACCGATCATTAATAACATGAGTTACCTCACGATTATCGGCTTACTGCTCATCCTTCTCAGTCACTTCTTTCTTTACCACACCAAAATGGGACTACGTTTACGCTCAGTGGGAGAAAATCCTTACGCCGCTCAATCTTTAGGGATACCGGTACGAAAGTATATGTATCTCAGTGTGATTGTGGGCTGTGCTCTAGCTGGTTTGGCGGGATCTTTTCTTTCCATCGGTATACTGAATGTTTTTACAAAAGATATGACGGCTGGTCGAGGATACATTGCCTTAGCCGCCATGATTTTTGGGCGTTGGACACCTTTTGGTTCACTCGGCGCTTCTGTGTTCTTCGGTTATGTTCTTGCATGGCAAATGAATGCTCAGGGGCTTACAATTCCAGCGCAAATCGTAGAGATCATCCCATATTTAGCTACCCTGCTTGTTCTTGCCTTTGTTGCTAAGCGAGCACGTGGACCTGCTCATGATGGGAAAACATTCGCTCCTGGCGAGCACTAAAAATTGGAGGAATAAATAATGACGATTCTTAACAAAGC
Source organism: Desulfosporosinus sp. FKB (assembly GCF_002196705.1). Classification (GTDB taxonomy): domain Bacteria; phylum Bacillota; class Desulfitobacteriia; order Desulfitobacteriales; family Desulfitobacteriaceae; genus Desulfosporosinus. The sequence goes on along the minus strand of NZ_NADJ01000026.1, from coordinate 143,376 downwards.
AGATGAAACTTTAGGGAAAATACAATACCACGTTCGGGTTAAACCTGGAGATGTTGCAAAATATGTGCTTCTCCCCGGTGATCCGGCTCGTGCGGATCGTGTAGCCAAATACTTGGATAATCCCGTATTGATAGCTAATAATAGAGAATACAGGACCTTCACAGGGACTTATAAAGGGATTCGTGTGAGCGTTACTTCAACTGGAATCGGTTGTCCTTCTGCTTCAATTGCAGTGGAAGAGTTGGCTAATGTTGGAGCAGAGGTTTTTATCCGCATTGGAAGCTCCGCGGCTTTGCAACCAGACATCCGTGTAGGAGATCTGTTGATTTCTTCAGGTTCGATGAAAAATGAAGGAACCTCACGTTATTACGTGCCGGATTGTTTCCCAGCCGTCCCGGATCTTGAGTTAACTCATACGCTTATCCAAACTGCCCGGAGTATGAAGGGTGAACTAAATTTTGGACTTCATGTCGGAATCAGCGCCTCCGATGATGCGTTCTATGGGGAAACACAGGAATGGATCGAAAAACTAGCAAAACTGGGTGTCATGAATGTTGAAATGGAAAGCTCTGCAATATATACGGTGGCTCATGTTCGCAAATTAAAAGCCGCCTGCATTTGTGCTGTTTCGGGAAATCTCGTTACGGCAGAAGTCGTTTATGAAAAAGAAAACACCCGCCTTGTGGAAGGGTGGGACAAAGAAATTAAAGTCGTATTGGAAAGTATTTATCGTTTTGAAACCGAACAAGATAAATAAGTGTCCACTACCTTCTTATAGTATGTCTGATCGAATAGTAGGGGAAAAGGAAGGGAGTGATTCGTTTGATACTCATTAAGAATCTACACACCCTGGTTACCTGTAATGATCAAGATCAAATCTTGCAAAATGTTGATCTTCTTATTGAAGGACCCAAGATACGAGCCATAGGGAAACATTTAACTTTCGACGGACCCCTTGAAGTAATCGACGGCAGGGGAAAGCTTGCTGTGCCCGGACTAGTCAACACACATCATCACCTGTACCAGACTCTCTTTCGCGGCTTGTCCGAAGTTCAAGGAATGCCGCTATTTTCCTGGCTCCTAAACCTGTATGAGTTTTGGAAGCACCTCACTCCCGATGCGGTCTACTTTGGTTCTCAAGTTGGCTTTGCTGAACTCTTGCGTACAGGTTGTACATTGACTACCGATCACCATTATGTCTTTCCTAAAGGTCAACCAACCACCTTAATTGATAGCCAAATCCATGCGGCTCAGGAAATCGGGATTCGATTTCATCCGACACGGGGTTCCATGTCTCGAGGCAAAAGCCATGGAGGGCTGCCACCTGATGAAGTCGTCCAAACTGAAGAGGAGATCCTTAAGGATTCGCAACGTTTAATAGAAACCTATCATGACCCATCTCCCTTCGCTATGACCCGCCTATCCCTTGCACCTTGTTCACCGTTTTCTGTCAGTAAAGATTTAATGGTCCAGGCTCGTAAACTAGCCCGATCCGCAGAGACAGGGGTCATGCTCCATACGCACCTTGCAGAAACATTAGATGAAGAAAAATTCTGCCTTGAAATCTATGGTTGTCGGCCTGTGGAACTTATGGAGGAACTCGAATGGGTAGGCCCTGATGTTTGGTTTGCCCATGCCATTCATTTAAGTAATCGTGAAATTAATGTGTTGGCCAATTCCGGAGTAGCTCATTGTCCCTCCTCGAATATGAAATTGGGTAGTGGTATCTGCCGAACCAGTGAATTGGTCAAAGCGGGAGTTAAACTTGGAATCGGCGTGGATGGAAGTGCCAGTAATGATGGTTCAAATATGTGGGAAGAAGTACGCCGAACGTATCTTCTTAATCACCTGCGTTATGCCGATGCAGGCCTCTCCGCTTATGAAACGATCAAAGCTGCCACGCGCGGTGGGGCAGAAGTCCTGGGGCGAAACGATACGGGGATTCTCCAAGAAGGGATGGCTGCCGACCTGGCACTCATAAATCTTGAAGATGTCGCATTCGCAGGTTGTCATGATCCGTTGGTTTCGCTCGTTTGCTGTGGTAATACAAGTATCGTCGACATGACCATCGTCAATGGTCGCATTGTTGTACGTGATGGACAATTGACCACACTAGATCCAGAAGATATTCGGGTGAAAGCTCATAGGATTTCTACTGAAATGGTAGAAAAAGAACGAGCTCTAAAAATTAATTCATAATATAGGTAATAACAAAGGGCATCTCCCCATAGTTTGATTTCTATGGGGAGATGCCCTTTATTAAATGTTCCACACTGCAAGAATTTACGTTGCGGGGAAGTTTAAACTTATAAAATAAGACCATTTGTTGATATCGTTGCGACAGTATAGGGAATTGACTTATTGCTATTAGCTAAGGCTTTTTTTGCAGCATTTACAAGTCCTCCGCAACAGGGAACTTCCATTTTTAAAATAGTAATGCTGGAAATAGAATGACGCTTTATAATTTCGCTCAATTTTTCTGAGTAATCGATGTTATCTAGTTTAGGACAAGCAATTAGAGTGACTTTTCCGAGCATGAATTGCTGGTGAATATTTGGATATGCGAAGGCGGTACAATCGGCAGCAAGTAATATGTCGGCGTTATCAAAGTAGGGTGCATCGATTGATACTAATTTTAACTGACATGGCCATTGGGCAAGCTGCGATTGCGAGTTTTCTGGAGATACAACCTTAGACGATTGTACTGCTTTTGGTAAAGGTTTGCCCTGGGTGCTTAGAGAAATAGAGGATAAAGAGCTTTCCGTTTCTTTCGAATTGTTATTTAAGTGTATTTTAACAGCTTCTTCATCATATTCGACGGTTTCTCGCTCTTCAAGAGTAATAGCTCCGGTGGGGCATTCAGGCAGGCAGTCGCCGAGGCCATCGCAATAGGTTTCAGAAATAAGCGTGGCTTTACCGTTAACTAATTGCAATGCTCCTTCATGACAAGCATTAACACAGAGCTTGCATCCGTTGCAAAGTTCCTGATCTATGGTAATAATTTTACGTTTCATTCATAACACCTCTCGAGTTTAGTAAGGGATTATTAAGACAAAATTTTTAGTAAAAAAACAGAAAGCAAGAAGTTATAGATATGGGGTTATTAAGCCCAACTTAGCTATTATACAAGATGATCTGGATATATAACAGATTAAATTGCCTGTTAAATCAAGTTGCTTAAGCAGAAATTGCGATAGCATAAGTTGCAATAGCACTGGAGCAAATGTTCTTGTAAAAACCCCTTGTTAACGGTTAACCTCAAAATATCATACTATTTAATAAGAAGTAATTTAGTATGTGAATCAATGAGGTGTATCGTTGTATGGAATGGGCTTTAGGTATTCCCAACATTGAAAAAGTATATTTTATGGACGATCCTTGGTGTGAAAATAATCTTTTTCGATCCAGCATGATAAAAGAAATTAGTGAGAACGTCTTGGGTGAAATTTTATTTACAAGGATATATTTTGGACAAGAATTTTGTGAAAGGTCGATACCCTCTTTACGCGAGGTACTAGATGTTTATTATCGAGCGAGAGAACACGGCCAAGAGCTAACTTTAGTAACACCTTATGTGACAGAAAATGGTCTAACAACGCTGCGGCAGTTATTACAAGGTTTGTCAGAGGAAGGTTTAGCATTAGAAGTTGTAGTTAATGATTGGGGAATACTATATTTACTCAATCAAGAATATCCTGGTTTTAAACCAATAATAGGCCGACAGTTAAATAAGGCTTGGCGTGATCCGCGAATCGGAAGTCCAACAGAAAATAAGAAAAAAACTCATAGTCAAAAATCTTGGTCTCTACCAATGACAAGCTTTGAAAGCGATATTATACAAAAAGTTTTTAGGGACTTTGGTGTAAGTCAGGTTGAATTAGATATTCCGCCGAGTGGATTAAATGATTTTGGCAGGTGGGATAATAAAGTATCTTTATATTTTCCATATACTGTAATAACAAGCGGCAGAATGTGTCTTTTACGGTCATGGGGATACCAAAAGGACGATAAGTTTAAAACAACAGACAAAACCTGTGGACGAATTTGCAGGCAATTTTGGTTGGAACTTTCAGACAAATCAGGTCAAGTTCCAGCGTCTCCGAATTGGAAAATCGTCCAAAAAGGTAATGCGATTTTTTGTGTTTTTAAGGAAGGTTTCCTCAAGGATACGTTTAATATTATATCGCGAATAGGGATTGACCGATTAATTTTCCAACCCGAACCTATTTGACGACAGGAGGGCTGATCATTGAATATTCTAGCCCCTATAACTTCGCTTGAAGAGGGGAGAACTCTTATTTTAGAAGGAGCAAAAGAATTGTATTGCGGCTTGCAGCCTGAGTATTGGGATTCAGTTTCCGGAGATAGGTTTTGGCTGAACCGCCGAGGTCCTGGGCAAGGTAATTTGCCAAGTCTTGAAGAATTGTCTAAAGTCGTTGGCTTGGCTCATTTTCATGATGTGAAAGTTTTCCTAACATTGAATCAATCTATCTATTCAAATGCCTTGTACCAAGAAATTTTAAAGTTCGTAAGAAAAGTTTATGCGACTTGCAGTCCAGATGCTCTGATCATTGGAGATCCTGGTCTGATGAAAATGATGAAGGAGAAAATGCCGGAAGTAACGCTTCATGCAAGCAGTTTAGGGGGAATTCTTAACACAGAGACTGCCAAGTTTTTTCGTGATTTAGGCGCTAAGAGACTTATTTTTCCAAGATATGTAGATTTAGAAGATATGGCTCGTATCATGCAAAAGATCGGTTCAGATATGGAGTACGAGGCTTTTATACTCAACGATGGGTGCATTTTCGAAGAGGCGTATTGCTTTGCAAATCATGCTTTTAATGGCGCGATTTGTCATAACCCTCATTGGATTTATAAACTTTATGACAAGAGTGGACAGTCAAGAAAAGAAGCTAGTCGTTCTTTTTCTCAGCATCTCAGAGATTATCGCGAATTTATTTATATAGGCATTAAAAATATGGCTGAAAGTATCAGCCCCAAAGGAGACCCTATGGGTATGTGTGGACTATGTGCATTACCGGAGCTAAAGGCAATGGGCGTATGTTCTCTAAAAATAGTAGGGAGAGAATCGCCCCTTGAAAAGAAAGCAGCAAGCGTAAGGTTGTTAAGAAAATCTCTTGCCAGCTTAGAAGGGGAGGAAAATCCGGAAATTCTCAAGCTATGTTTTCGGATGATGCGTTCTATTCCAAAATTATGCGATAGCAACTATATGTGTTACTACCGGAACTAACCTCGTGAGATTTGCAAGTGACTCTTAAGACAAGGCATGAGATTAAAGCTTTTGTAGTAAGAAGACATTAACGATATAAAATTAAGGATCCCGGTTAAAAAAGCCCGGTTTCGGGACTTCCATAATCGGGATCCTTTCCAAGGTATTAGGATCGTTACGTCAAATAAGGTTAAGTTAATGTAAGCTAATGATTTCTGGCAAAAGGACCACTGATACGTGATTTGGGTTTTCCTAGTATCTCGGCCCAAATTACGGCATCAGCAAGGTGGTTTTGCCTGAAGATTGGAGAGTCGGAGCAGTCGTGGCCTTCTTTCCCTTCTGTGGCGGTAGGTTCGGCTTCGGATTGGAAGATTTTTTGCTTTGTTCTTTCGCTGCTTAAGATTCCTTCATCAAGAGCTGTCCCTTCGATACCAGGTGGGCCTTCATTGCCCTGAGTTCCTTCAGATTCAACGAAATTATCCATTCGGGGAAATTCTTCTGCTTGATAGTCCTGAACTTCGGATAATTTAGGAATCGCATTCGGGATACGCGGCGAAATCCATTTTTGAATCGCAGATTCGAGATCCTGAGCCCAAGGAGCAGAAGGAGTATAAGGATTCTTCGGACGTTGATTAGGTCGCGTGGTTCCTTTATTAATTTTGGATACTATAGCAATAATCATAATGATGATAGGAAGAAACGATAAAATATCCATTGTGCCTTCCTCTTACTTCCTAGGGGTAATATCCCCAGAATCTTTGCTGGTTCTGACAATGTTTTCTCTCATAGTTGTATCTGCCATAATGTTTTGCATATTGTAATAGTCCATTACACCCATTTTCCCCTCCCTTAGGGCCGCTGCTAAGGCCCGAGGGACATCTGCTTCTGCTTCAACGACTTTTGCCCGCATTTCCTGCACAGAGGCCTTCATTTCTTGTTCTCTGGCCACAGCCATTGCGCGACGTTCCTCTGCTTTAGCCTGGGCGATACGTTTATCAGCTTCAGCTTGGTCGGTCTGCAATTGAGCCCCGATGTTTTTGCCGACGTCTACGTCTGCGATATCAATAGAAAGAATTTCAAAGGCTGTACCAGAATCAAGGCCTTTAGATAAAACAGTACGAGATACCAGATCTGGATTTTCCAAAACCGCTTTATGTGAATCGGATGACCCTATACTGGTTACAATACCTTCTCCGACACGGGCGATAACGGTTTCCTCGCCTGCTCCCCCTACGAGTCGGTCAATATTTGCTCGAACAGTAACACGGGCTTTAACCCGAAGTTCAATCCCGTTTTGAGCAACGGCGGATACAATGGGTGTTTCAATAACTTTAGGATTGACGGACATTTGTACGGCCTGCAATACATCACGTCCTGCCAGATCGATGGCCGCCGCACGCTCAAAAAGAAGGGGAATAGCTGCACGTTCAGCGGCAATTAAGGCGTTGACAACACGATCGACATTCCCGCCGGCAAGATAATGGGCTTCTAGTTGGGCAGTTGTAATATCTAGGCCGGCTTTATGGGCTTTAATAAGGGGATTAACAATTTTGGATGGTGTTACTCGGCGAAGTCTCATGCCAACAAGAGAGAAAATTCCAACGTTGACTCCTGCAGCTAAAGCAGAAATCCAGAGACCAATTGGGATGAAGGTTAAGAGAACGCCTAAAACCATAATGGCCAGGATGAAAAGGATAAGGGAGAATAATGTTGCACCAGTCATTTTTTATACCTCCTCTAATCTTTTGAATTCTAATTGTCAATTTGACGAACAATTACGCGTGTGCCTTCAACATCGATAACGACAATCTTAGAACCGTTGGCAATAAACCCTCCTTCAGTGACGACGTCAAGGCGTTCACCGTTAAAATCGGCTGTTCCCGCCGGTCGTAATTGACTAAGGGCAATTCCTTGTTTGCCTAAAAACGTTTCATAACGTACTTTCGGCGCTACATAACCTTCTTGCTTTGTTTGTCTGGTTTTTAAAGCAAATCTTTCCCAAAAACGACGAGTTTGAGAAAAACGAAAGCTTAAGGCAATTAGTACAGCTAGTGTAATGAGTAACAAACTCACGTAAACAATACCTTCAAGCAATGAATCAACTGAGAGGACGATCCCTGTAATTAAGGCAATAATGCCAAATAATCCGAGAATACCACCAGGGACAAAAATCTCTAGGAATATGAGGACAATTCCTAGTATAAATAGCGTTACAACAAACCCAGTCCCCACGTTTTCCCCCTCCTTATTAGGAACCTTTATCAGAACTTATTTCCGAAGGTTCTTGTGGCAAGATCTCCAACCAGTGTTCGGCAATTTGTTTATAGAGATTTGCTCTTGCTAACAAATTTAGAATAACCAGGGTTACAGCGATTTTTTCTTTATCATCGGCACAGATAGCTTCTTCAGATAAAGAATCATTGACTTCATCGGTTAATTGGTCTAAAGATTTCTGCCAATCAATTTGAGTCCGATCAAAGATTTCACAATAATATTTGTAAAGCTTCGAAGGATTGATACGGTCATCTGAGTTATCGGCCAGAGTTTGGTTGACAAATCCCAGTAAGTGAGAGGCTTCATCTAAAGATAAGATATTGCGCAAATCATTGATGAGCAAAATATTGGCAACTTGTTCTCGGTTATACTTTTTTTTATGGGGGCTGGGAAGATATTTTCGCCGAACCCAGTTTTGAATGTGATTGTTATTAATATCGTTCTGACTCACTCTTTGGGCAACTTCAACGACTTGGGAAAGCATCATGGAGTCCAATTCCAAATACGGTAAAGCCTTTGTTTTGGGCTCGAGACTATTGACAATAGCTAAGATGCGGTTTAGATAGGAAGGCTTCATAAGGTCACCTCCTTTGTTAAAACTAGGAATTAGTTAAATTATTCAAGATGATATTATTATAAAGTTATTGAATCTCTTTGTAAAGATCATTATGATCACTATGAAAAGTATTTTTTACAATATAACGAAATTATGCTTAACCTCTATCGTATATTTATGTAATAGTTTATAACGTGTTAATTTATCCAATCGTAAGATTCCCACTTCAAGTGGGGGTGGTTCCCATACCTTGCTTCGGGTAGAGTCCATCCTTCAGCGCGATAGTATTTGTTATGGGCTAGGCGCTTTCGGCGAAAGTGTCCACAGGACACTTTTGTCACCGAAGCCCTATGCTCAGCTTTAACTGAACGAGTTCACTAATCCGAACCCCAAAAAAGAGTCTCTCACCCAAAGGTGAAAGACTCTTAAGTTTACGTATCAACTATTGTTGATACATAAGATTGTCTAGGTTCTCTGTTCTGAATATAGGATCGTTAATCTTAGTAGTTTTTAACAATCTTAACAGTAGCAACTAAACCATTTGTAGTTACACCGGACAGAACGACATAGTCACCTTTATTTGCCAAGTTGTTGGTCTCAACTTTGCCGTTTGTAACGGTGAACAATGGAGTTGCAGAAGATCCGGCTGCTGTGCCGCTGTCTACGACATAAACCTGTGCCAGATTCAAACCTTTGCTGCCATAAGAATCTGTAGCATAGAAGTAGATATCTTGACGGCCGGTCTTGGATTCATCTGTATCGAAGCGTTGCAGCAGAGCGCCTTGACCAAGTTCGGTACTCATAGCTGTTGAGTTGTCAATATAGATGGTATTTCCGTCATCTGACAGATGCATACCTTTCGTGGTGTCGCTGTTAACAGCAATTGTCTTAGCCACAGGATCTACATTTGAGGAGGTAATCGGTGTTGTTACGGTGTGGATCAGACCGTCAGCACCTTTAATGGTTACCGTCAAATTAGTGGTTGCGCTGGCTACTGTAGGATCTAATTTTAATCCGACCACTTTTACAGTATCATAAGCATTTGTGGCTGCAGATTTCGTACCTGTTACATTTGTTTCAACGGAGAAGTTTTTGGTGTTGTCAACATATGCGCCTTGAACAAAGCCAGGTGCCATCATTACTTTTGCTCCGGCGGATGTTTTTCCGTAAACATAGGGGTTAGCTGCCCAAGCATCTTGCTGAGCTGTAATAGCACTGCCGGTAGCTGAGTCAAAGGCATAGATTGGGTTGGAAACGGAATCGACGGAATAGTCGTTGATATCGCTGTTTTTCACAACTGTGAAGGTTACAGATTGAGAATCAATGGCTTTGCTTGCGTCGCCGCCGAGTACTGCAGCCTCATCAGCTTTGTTGATCAAATAGAAGTTAACGGTTTGGGTTCTGTTGACAGAAGCTCCAAGATTGCTGCCTGCTGCAATTTGGATACCTTGTCCGCTGACTGCTATAGCATTGGTTGTGGTAGTGGTTTTATCGGATTCAATGCCATTTACGCTCAGAGCATTTCCAGAAGTGGTAGCAACAACCTCATAGTTGCCGGCATTGCCTGTGAGACCGCTCATATCCATGGTACGGCCATATTGGTCCTTAACAGCTAAGCCACCTTAGTTTTCGCCAAAGTCTATGCGTTCGTTAGCTCCTTCTTGCTTTGCTCCGTTGCCTTTGTTGCTGTCCAAGGATAAGGTGTCAGCTTTAGGAGCCGGTTGGATATTTAAGGTGATGTTGCTGGAGTGACCAGTTGAGGTGCTTGCAGTAAGGACTTGAGGAACACTTTGATTTAAATCGCCTGAAACTGTGGTTGCTCTGACATATAAGCTGGCAGTTCCATCAGGGTTGCGTTGGAGTCCTACTTCAGAAGCATCAGAACCACTGCCGTCAAAACCATTCAACGTAACTTTTCCTGCCAGATCGGAATATTTGGTGAGTTGTTTTCCGTTTTGATCATAGGCGATAAAGGGAATTTCTTTCAGCTCACCTGAAGCAATATTGTAGGAAGGAGCCATTAAGGTGAAGGTATCAACAGCTGACTGTTTCTTTAAGGTCAGATTTAAGGTTGAAGGAGCTCCTTGGTAACTCATAGCAGTGATGGTTACAGGAAGATCGTTTTGAATCTCGTCGCTGGACACGGTTACTTGAATTGCGGCTTTGTTGTTATCTGAAGGATCTTTTACAACTTTAGCTGTTACATAGGGGCTGGAAGATGACAATTGATCATGATTATCCCCGTTTAAGATCAAGCCGCCGCTGATAAGGCTATAATCCGTGGTATCATTGCCGCTCATATCTTTAGCACTGTAATCGATATACCAAGTATCACTAGTGTCTCCAGCTGTGAGGGTTGCGTTGTTAGCATTGGTTAAACTGTTAAGTGTAATGCTGCTTAACGTTCCAATAGCTGTAGAAGTGCTTAACGTTGCGCTTACGGAAACTCCGGAGGTTGAATCATACCCTGTGATAGCGACGGTTGGGAAGGTGATAAGATTCGTAGACGTGTTTGGAGTTACTTTAAGCACACCAGTTGTTGGAATAGTGATAGAACCGGCACCTGTTTGGAAGACAATATTATTAGCGAGATAGTTGCCTGTAATGTCATTGCCATATTGGTCAAGAACCGTAAACGTAGCATAACCTATACCATCTTGATTAACAGCGAGCTTATCGGAATTAATGGTGATCTTAGCAATTTTTTGCTGACTGATGGTAACATNTACCATCTTGATTAACAGCGAGCTTATCGGAATTAATGGTGATCTTAGCAATTTTTTGCTGACTGATGGTAACATTGCTTGAACCAAGATCGGTAGCATCATTCTTCACGTCAACACTATAGGTTCCTTCAGCGAAGTTAGCTGAACTGCTCAGTGTAGCTTCTGTATTATCGGAATTCCAAGTAGCGCTTACCGTTACAGGAACTCCTGAATTGGTAACATCGAAGGTAACCTTGGAGGTATCAGCAGGAGCAGCGCTGAATTGTACTTTAATGCTGTTTGCACTGGCAGCCGTTACAGAAGAAACAGCTAAGTCACCTTGAGGAGGTGTAACTTGACCGGTTGCAATACCGGTGCGTACAGCATCAGAGACAACAGCAGTTCCGCCAAGAGCCGTCACAACGCCGTCAGAAGCGAGTTTGCTGTGAACGAAGGTTGCAGCAGCCGGAACAGTTCCGTCGGTGAGGACGATAGCGGAGTCGGTTTGAGCTGCCAGAGGTGCACCGGCAAGAGCATCGATACCGGTTTTGCCATTGGCGACATAGACGCTGTCAAATTTCAAAGATGAGCTGAAATCTTGAATAACTTGGTTGTTGGTGTCATAAGCTGTTGTACCGTAGTGACGGGTAGCACTTGGGAATTGAGCTTTAACAGCATCGCTGACGACGGCTGTACCACCGATAACATCAGAAGAGGTGATGCTGGAGTTTGAAGCTAAGAAGGATTGAACACTGGAAGGTACAGAATCTTTCTCAGTTAACAAAATGGGTTCGTTAGCAGCAGAAGCGATAGAAGCAATGGAAAGAGCGTCTTGGTTTGACCAGCCATAAGCCACGGCTACTTTAGAAACAGGAGCGCCAAGTTTGACCATTTCCTTAGCGATGTTGGCAGAGGTTTCAAAACGGTCATTTCCGCCGAGGGAAACAACGGTGATCCCCATACCGGATAATTGATCAAGAACGGATTGACTGATAACAGCCGTTCCGCTGGTTACGTAAACGGTTTTCACACTAAGTTTTTGAAGTTCAGCTTTGGTATCAGCGTTCAAGGTATTTCCTGCACCTTGAAGAAGGATTGGGGCTTTAAGGAAGGTAGCGAGTGGGCCGGCGGTTAAAGCGTCAACCATGCCGTAAGATGTGGATGAAGCCAGAACAGCAGCACCTGTCCAGCCGGTTTGATCAGCAATAGCGACAGCAGTTTGCTCAGCAGTTGTACCGGCTAAGCGGGTAGGAACAGTAGTAGCAGCAAAAGCGTTGTAAGGAACGGCAGATAAAGCCATACCAGCAATTGCTAAGGAAGCTAAAGCCTTTTTAGTCTTTTTCATGCGTAATATTTCTCCTCTCAAGTTAGAAACGTTTTTCTTTTGGTATAACCATCTTTTGTTCCTTTTGTAATAAGGGAAACAATTTTGATAAGGGAATCAATCTAATGAACAATCCAATCTCTGAGACGCTTAAACTCGCCTCTCACCTCCTTAGAAGTTTTAATATTAATCTTTAGACATTGCGCAGTATCTAAAGTATTCCACTGGAAAATTAATGGAAGCGTCCCTCCAAAAATGATTTAGGGTGAATCGCTCCAGTGGGTACCCTTTAGAAACTTGAAATAAACAAAAGGAAAGAGACGAGACAATAGCTTAAATTAAGTGTTAAACGATTAAACGTTTAAAGGATTTAAAACTATTGTTTTTTGAAGTTCTGAGCTTTTTAAAAATGTTTTTTAGCTTTGAACTTCGGGACAAACAGATAATAACACATTAAAAATTAAAATACACTTTAAACATAATGGTTATGTTTCCAGGTATTGCTTATTAACTAAAAACGTTTATATATAGAGCAAGAAATCTTAATAAGTTCTAAAACAACTGCTTAGAGCTTAATAATATCTTGCATATACATATATTGGGAGTAATAGTGGCAGATAAGTTTAACCTTCTAATATTCATACAACTTTTGTTGCGTTTAACTAGAAATTATGCTATTTTGCATTCGAATAAATAATATAAAAAAACCTGCCGAACAGGCAGGCTATTAGTCATGTAAATCATGCAGTTCCAATTCATCTAATCGTGAGACTCCCACTTCTACAAGTGGGAGTGGCCCCCGTTCTCTGCTTCGGTGGGGGCAGAGTCCATCCTTCAGCGCGATAGAATTTGTTATGGGCGGAGCTTTCGTCACCGAAGCCCCGATGCTGGTTTATTACCTAAAAGGTAAATCAATTCAATTTAGCTTATTTTGATGGCCTAGATTACTGCTGGGCGTAATTTTGAAGGTCATTTTTCACGCCATATTGTTTCTGAATTTTATTAACCTGAGGTATCCATGAAAGTAGTTTTTCTTTAACATCGCGATCATTGACTTGATCCACCAGCAGTACTTCTTTTTCATTTAACTGTATTCCAATGCGATATTGGTGATTCTCACCATCAGTACTGACCAGAATTCCTTCAAAAGGTTCCTTCGCGTAAAGAGAATTATGAAGAAAAGCTTCTTTACTCATTAGTTGACCATTGATGTTTTCCATAATGTAATCTCCTCCTCAATAATATTTACCTAAGATATTTTGTGTTTGTTCAGGGTTTTTATGTGAATTAAACAGTTGCTTGTCTTTTTCAAGCTAAGGAGGAATGGTATAATTAAGTATTAACATACAATTTTAAACAATGTTCGATATTTCAGAAAAATGGAAGGCGAAAAATGTCTTCTGATTACATTAATCATTAAAGAGTATGATTTTGCGCAGCGGGATTTTGGTTTCCGTTGACTGTGAGGAAATAGGAATGAGTAAAGAATTAATTTATGGTTTAACATTTGAACAATTAGCGGCGTATCTCTTGAAATTCGGACATAAAAAGTATCGGGCCTTACAAGTATGGGACTGGCTTTACCGAAAGAAAGCAACACAATTTTCAGAGATGATTGACGTCCATATAGACTGTATTGAGCTATTGACAGATCACTTTGTCATCAATTCCTTGAGAGAATATGAGAGACAGGAGTCTGAGGATGGAACGGTAAAATTTTTGCTTAAGTTACGAGACGAGCATTTAATAGAAACCGTTTTAATGAGACATAAATTTGGATTGTCGGTTTGCGTTACAACCCAGGTCGGCTGTAACATGGGCTGTAGTTTTTGTGCCAGCGGTCTCTTAATAAAAAATCGCGATTTATCCGCCGGAGAAATTGTGGAACAGATTATGGCTGTACAGGAGTATCTTAAGAGAAGCAACCAGCACGAACTGATAAGTCACGTAGTAGTCATGGGAATCGGCGAACCATTTGATAATTTTTCAAATGTCGTTAATGTTATTCGGATTATAAAGGATCATAAAGGGCTGGCTATTCCCGCCCGTCATATTACTGTATCGACCAGTGGTTTAGCGGACAGAATTTATCAGTTCGCTGATGAGAATTTGCAGGTAAATTTGGCAATTTCACTGCATGCCCCTTCGAACGAGCTTCGATCGCAAATTATGAAAATTAATCGGAGTTTTTCAATTCAGAGTATTATGGAGGCTCTTGACTATTATCGGCAGAAAACGAAGCGAAGGGTTACATTGGAATATATTCTGCTTAAAGGTTTAAATGATAAACGGGAACATGCTCTGCAAATCGCTGAATTGATCGGAGAAAAGAAGCAACTTATTAATGTCAACTTAATTCCCTACAACCCGGTGGAGGAACATCCTCAGTATCAACGAAGTGAGCATGAAGTAATGTTGGCTTTCTATGATACCCTAAAAAAGCAAGGTATTAATTGTAGTATCCGTCTTGAGCATGGGGCGGATATTGATGCTGCCTGCGGACAGCTGCGCAGTAAACATAGTCACTGCCAGAGCTAAGGAGACGGGAACATTATGGACTATACAATTGTCATGGACAGCGGATGTGACCTGAACGAAGATATTAAGGAGCAAATTCCTTTTCGGATAGTACCGCTTAGTATCGTTTTAGGAGAACACAATTTTCTTGATGAAAACGTGAATTTACAAGACTTCTTAGAAGAAATGAAACATACTACAGCGGCACCACATACTGCCAGTCCTTCACCGAGTGGGTTTCTTAAATGGTTTAACGAAGCAGATAATATTTTTGTCGTTACTCTCTCCTCCCAAATTAGCAGTACCTATAATAATGCCGTTTTAGCCAAAACAATGTTTTTGGAACAGCGAGGCACAGGCTTTATACATGTCTTTGATTCCCATACCGCTTCTGTGGGAGAGACTTTGATAGGACTGAAAATTGCGGAATTGATTCAGAATAACCTCAAAAAGAATGAGATTGTCGAGCGGGTTAATCAATATATACAGGAAATGAGAACGTTCTTCCTTCTGGATTCTTTGGAGCATTTAATTAAATCCGGACGACTTAATCGCTTTGCAGGGACCGTAGCGACTTGGCTTTCCATAAAACCCATTTTAGGTGCGTCAGGTGAAGGAACCATCGACCTGATTGAGAAAGTAAGAGGGTCAAAAAGGGCCTTTCATCGCTTCCTTGAAGTCATTGGGGAAAAGGGAGAAAAGATGGAGGACAAAGTGCTGGGAATTGCCCACTGTAATTGTTTAGACAAGGCTTTGGCCTTAAAAGAAGAAATACAGCGGCGATACTGTTTTAAAGATGTAATTATCGTGGAAATGGGAGCAACAATTTCAGTCTATGCTGATGAAGGCGGGCTTTTAGTCGCATATTAATAGTTTCTTCAGCTCTTTGTCTTAAAACGGACAAAGGGTTTTTGTTTTAATTCGGTTAACATTTAACAAATGTTTTAATATTAATTTAAAAATGTTAATATAATCAACTTGAAACTTAAATATATTAACATAAATGTTGACATTATGAATGCAAGAGCTTATTATATACAATATAAAAGCGGTAAGTTACTTAATGAGAGGTGATAAGCTTGAATTATAAGATACCCCATCGGTGTCCGGTATGTGACCATGAATTAAAAATCAGTAAATTAACCTGTACTCATTGTCCGACTAAGATTGAAGGAGAGTTCTCCTCTTGTAAGTTTTGCAGACTCCCCAGGGAACAGATTCTTTTTATCGAGGCGTTTATTAAATGCCGGGGGAATATTAAAGAGGTTGAAAAAGAATTGGGCATCTCTTATCCGACAGTTCGCGGTCGTTTAGATAGTGTCATTGAAGCCCTTGGCTACAGTTTAGAGAAAGAAAAAGAGCCTGTCTCCGAAAATGCAGCGATAACCAAAGAACAATTACGGCGGCAAGAGATACTTGAGGCTCTCAATCGCGGGGAAATATCGGCCCAAGAGGCGGCAGTTCAAATGAGGAAACAAAGAGGTTCGAATTCTGAAGAAGATACGGATTAGAAAGGAGTAATTGAGATATGAGCAGCGAAAAAATGAAGATACTTGAGATGATTCAGGAGGGAAAACTAACAGCTGCGGAGGGAATGGAACTGCTTAAGGCGATGGAAGATGAGATATCGTCTGAGAAGGCTTCAGTGGTGCCGGAATTTGATCTGGTTAAACCAGAAATGGCTAAACCAAACACTGGGGATCGCTTTCTGCGGGTTCGAGTTCTTGGAGAAAAATCTCTGAAGGTAAATGTCAATGTTCCCTTGAGCTTAATACGTTCTGCATCAAAGTTAGTGGTTTATGCTATGAGCTTTGTTCCCGCTGATAAGCGTACGGAATTAGAACAAAAGGGTCTTGATTTGCAGGCTTTGGATGTTGAGGAGCTTGTCCGCTTAGTTGAAGAAACTGTGGATGGCAAGATAGTAGATGTGGAAGTATCAGATCCTCAAGAGGGCAGAATCAAGGTGGAAGTGTGTGTGGAATAATTACACCACGTTTTTGATTGTCAGAGTAAAGGTAAAACACTACCGCGGGTTTGTATTTCCGGTTCCTGTCTGGGTTGCGGATGAGCTTTTTGTAGCCTTAGCAGAACTGGCTTGGGTAGGGGAGAAGACACTAAAGTGCATTCCTTACCATAAGGATCATAAGGATCGTAAATTGTTGAGTTGGATCAATGCTATTTCTCCAAGCCGTCTCCTGGAAGGTCTGCATAATATGGTTATAGAATTGAGCAGACACGAAGGCTTGGATATTCTTGAGGTTGAAACGGGAGAAGTTAAGGTCAAAATTAGCTTAAAGTGAAACGGGGGTATTTGATGAAACGACCTATTTACCGTATTTTAGTCAACACACTCGTATTTTTGGCGGCAGCCCAATTTCTCCCCATTCATGCTTCTTCGCCCCTTCATTACCTTGGAGCGGGCCTAATGCTCTGGATCGTAAATTTGTTGATTCGCCCAGTTTTGATTGTCTTAACTATTCCACTGAATCTGTTAACTTTGGGGATTTTCACTCTCATCATAAATACCTGGATGATCATGCTTACGAGCGGGCTCGTACCGGGTTTTTATGTTAGGGGTTTCGGCGTTGCCTTCACAGTCTCACTGATGATAACCATAGCTAACTGGGGGATTAAAAGAATAAACAGCTAGTAACCTTTGAAAGTTACTAGCTGCTTTTTTGTTAATGGTTGCTTTTTTAGTTATTGGGTGTGGAGCTATTGTAGTAATTGTAAATTCCATGAAAAATTGCTGCGGCGACATTTTTTCGGAATGTGTCGTTCTGCAGTCTTGCTTCTTCATAGGGACTGGAGATAAAGGCGGTTTCGACTAAAACTGCAGGCATTGTTGTATATTTAATGACATAGAAATTTGCGTCTTTAACTCCTCGATTGTTGGTCTTTACCGTGTCGATCATTGCGCTTTGAATACTGCTGGCCAATTGTTGGCTCTTCTGTTCTTGAGGATTGTCTGTACAATAGTAGGTCGTTGTGCCTTGAACGGAGGGATTACTGAAGGAGTCGTTATGAATAGAGATAAAGAGGTCGGGTTTACTTTTGGCAGCATCGTCAACTCGGTCTTGAAGATCATTGATTTCCGAGAAATCACTGGCCGCGGGAGAAGAGTCATTGTCCCGGGTTAAGAGAACCTTCGCCCCAGCCTGTTGCAGGATTGAATTTAAATCTTCTGCAATGGCTAAAGTATTGTCCTTTTCATAGGTACCACTGGGACCGATTGCTCCGGTGTCAGGACTTCCATGTCCAGGATCGATCATAATGGTCTTTCCACTTAAAGCATTCTCTGGGATTCCGGCGAAAGGATCAACAAGAACCTCTTGAGAAGGGTCGTAATTCGTTGGAGATGAAGAGGAATCGCCTGAAGAAGAACCACCAGAGGAAGAACCGCCCGAAGAAGAACTACCAGAAGAAGAGTTGCCCGAAGAAGAGTCCCCTCCCGATGAGGAACCGCCTGATGAAGGCGAGGAAGGTGGCTGTATAGAGGAAGGAAGCTGAGGAAACGCTTTCAAATTTGAACTGTAATTCGAAGATGCTTTTCCTTCAATAATGGCTTGAGACGTTGTACTGATAATGCCCGTTCCTCCGAGAATAAAGACTTTGCCGTTTGGACTCAAGTCATTGGCAGAGTCTGAGCTTGCAGCGGAGAGAGTTACATAGCTGTCTGAAACCCAACCTGTTATTGATTGATAAGTGGTCTGATACCAATCGTTTTGGGAATTAAGAAGATCAAGCGTTGTGTCTTTAGGTATCGTCGCCAGAAGTTTTCCCGTAGAAGAGGGTGTATCTCTTAAATTTAATCCTGCCGAGGCATTGACGATTCCCTTTTTGGTATTGCTGGAAGTCGATGAAGAGTTGTTGGCGGAAATTGTAATGTAGGCATCAGAAACCCAGCCGGTTTTAGATTGATAGGTCGTTTGATACCAGTGATTTTGATAGGTGCCAAGATCAAGGGTAGTCCCATTGGGAATGGTTGCCAGTAGATTTCCTGAAGAAGAAGGGGTGTCACGAAGATTTAATCCGTTTGCAGCCGTAACGACACCTGCTTTAGATGTGTTACCTGAGGCAGAAGTGGAAGAAGTTGATGCAGGGGGTTCGACGACCATATGTAAGCGCATTACGTTATAAACAGAGGGCGGAATATCATTTTGTTCGGTGAGTAAAAGCGGAGCCTTTTCTTTTGAGGCGAGAACAGTACCGGCTACGGCATCAGGGAAGGTGATTCCTGATGCTAAGAAAAGGTCGTTTGATTGATAGATATCTTTCATGCTGGAAACGACTTTGGCGTTGGTATCGTAGCGGTCCTCTCCGCCAAGGCGAGTCTCAATTGTAAAGTTGTTTTTTGTCAATTCTTCTGAGGGAACGACAACTTCTCCGCCAATGACGGTGATATGTTTTGGTGCATTTTCGTTTAAGTACTTCAGGACAGAGTCGGGGAGAGTTGTTGAAGTAAGTACAACGGGAATTTGTTTAATGCCGGCATAGGTGGCCGCTGACAGAGCATCCGGAAAATTATCGCCATTAACTATGATCAGAGAATCTGAAGTCAAACGCTTTGCCAGCAGAACAGATGTCTCGTAACGATCAGTTCCTCCTATCCGTTCCCAGTTTAAGGACAATTGCTCAAGGTTCTTTTCAATCGCCGGTTTTAAGCAAGCGGTACCTCCGAGTAAGATAATCTTCTGAGGTTTTAGGCGCTGCAGCTCTTGAACTACTCTTGAGTCAAGAGCGTCTCCTCCTGTTAAAAGAATTGGGGCATTTAAGTTAACAGCATAAGGGGTAGCTGCGATAGAATCGGGATAATCTGAGGCCTGGCATAAAATAACAGTTTGAGCGGAATCCCAGCCTTTTTGAGAAATTTTCAAGGCTGTTTCAATCTGGTCTTGACCTGCTATTCTTTCTGTTACATAAGCTAGAGGACTTGCTTGAGTAATCATTGGTAAGGCAAATATAAGCACAAGCGAAGCTATCATCGCGGTGATGATTTTTTTCACATTAATTCATCCTTTCTCCTGCCATTATGTCGATTATATCACAGAAACCCACTCTAATTGATGAAATTTGCAAAACGTAATTTAGCAAGTATTCTGTAGGTTTAGAGAAGATTTGTGCTATAATAGAGTCTAAAAATAATTGTTGTCGTAATAACAGACACCATGGATTGGGCAGATGTATAGGGAGGGGCAAATATGATAATGACGGGTGCGGAAGCGATTATCGAATCGCTGAAAAAGGAAAACGTGGATGTAGCCTTCGGCTATCCCGGCGGGGCAGTGCTGACACTATATGATGCTTTATATAAAGCAAATTTCCGGCATATTTTAACGAAGCATGAACAAGGTGCTGTCCATGCTGCTGATGGTTATGCCAGAGCCACGGGAAAAGTCGGAGTTGTTATTGCCACTTCCGGTCCGGGGGCAACGAATCTGGTGACGGGGATTGCTACTGCTTATATGGATTCGATTCCGATGGTAGCAATAACCGGTCAAGTTGCCGTTCCCTTAATTGGCAGAGATTCCTTTCAAGAGGCAGATATTCGGGGAATTACAACTCCAATTACTAAACACAACTATTTGGTTAAAACTGTTGAAGAGTTGCCCCAGGCTTTAAAAGAAGCTTTCTATATTGCGCGTACAGGTCGGCCGGGCCCTGTCGTTGTAGACATTGCCAAAGATGTTTTTGCAGCTTCCTTTGATTACGAATATCCTTCAGAAGTTAAGCTGCGCGGTTATCATCCCGTCTATGAAGGAAATCAAACCGTCATAAATCAGGTCTTTGAGGAATTGCGTTCGGCCAGCAAGCCTTTGCTTTTTATCGGCGGGGGAGTCAATCTATCCGATTCTTCGTCGGAGTTGAGAGAATTTGTGGAGCAGAGTGGTTTTCCTGTAATTACCAGCTTAATGGGCTTAGGGTGTATTCCCTTCGACCATCCTCAATTTTTGGGAATGGTTGGAATGCATGGGACATACGCCGCAAATATGGCAACGACAGAATGCGATTTGCTTTTAGGAATCGGGGTTCGTTTTGATGATCGGGTGACAGGACTTTTGAGTGATTTTGCCTCAAAGGCTAAGATTATTCACTTTGATATAGATCCGGCGGAAATTAACAAAAATGTTATCGCTCAAATACGGGTCATCGGGGATTTAAACTGGTCATTACCAGCCTTAATAGAAAAAATCAGGGGAGTTTCCGGCGAATTACAAGAACAGGTTCGGCCTTGGCGGGAAAAAGTATTAGGCTGGAAGCAAGACTATCCGCTGACTTATGAACAAGGGAAGGATCTTGTAATGCCGCAGGCTGTGGTTGAAAAGGTCAGTCAATTGACTCAGGGTGAGGCCGTGATTGTTACGGATGTCGGGCAAAATCAAATTTGGGCAGCTCAATTCTATGGTTTCAGACATCCGCGTCGGTTTTTAACGTCAGGCGGGTTAGGAACCATGGGTTATGGCCTGCCAGCTGCCTTAGGAGCTCAATGTGGTTTGCCTGATAAAAAGGTAGTTCTTTTTGTTGGTGACGGCGGATTGATGATGAACTGTCAGGAATTAGCGACCCTTGCCGATTGTGATTTTCCTGTGGTTGTTTTGGTTCTGAACAACCAAACCTTAGGGATGGTTGCTCAGTGGCAAAGGATGTTTTATGGTGGCCGTTATTCCCATACCAGCCTCAAAGGGCATACTGATTTCGTAAAGTTGGCAGAAGCTATGGGAGTAACGGGCTTGAGAGTAACTGAGCCTGCGGAGCTGGATAACGTTCTTGCCCAGGCTTTAGCAACAAGGGGTCCGGTTTTAGTGGATATACGAACTCCTGAGACAGTCGATGTCCTCCCGATGGTTCCTGCGGGAGCACGCCTTGATCAGATGATTATGGGAGGTTAAGAAGATGAAGCATACACTTGCCGTTTTGGTTGAAAACCGGCCGGGCGTCTTGACGCATATTTCGGGGTTAATCAGCCGCAGGGCTTTCAACATCGAAAGTATAGCAGCCGGGTATACTGAAGAGCCGGATACAACAAGAATTACCATTGTTGTAGAAGGGGATGAAATAGAACAAGAACAAGTTGTAAATCAGTTATCCAAATTAATTGATGTTATCAAAATCAGTGATTTAACGGCAGTTGAGTCCATCCAGCGGGAACTGGCCTTGATCAAGGTTAAAGCAAGCCTGGAGACTCGTTCAGACATTATCAATATCGTTAATATTTTCCGAGCCAGCATTGTGGATGTCAGCCGGGAGACGATGGTGATTGAACTTTCCGGAGATGAAACCAAGATTGATGCTCTTTGTCAAGTCCTTGAAGAGGATCATGGAATTATTGAAATTGCGCGGACGGGCAAGATCGCCCTTTCACGTGGCCCTATACCGGCAAAAGCTTAGTAGTAAGCCAACCTGGCAATTAGACTCCCCTGCCGCTAACGGCGCCATTAAAGAATGAAAACTGGTGCTCTGGTAAAGAAATCTCAACAAAATAATAGGTTGTAACCTTTGTCTCTCCAATTAGGTTACAACCCATTATTTTTGTCGTAAGTTCTATCCAAAATTGCTCGTTATCTTCTATTTAAAGCGGAGGTTTTTATCTTTTAATAATAAATAGCATAGAATTGCTCCCACCTCACATATAGAGATAACTGTCCCCATAGGAACAGCTGTGTTGCCTCCCCCAAGACCAACAAGCGGGGCGACGGCTGCACCAATGACAAAAGCAAATAATCCCAGCAAGGCTGAGGCGCTTCCTGCCGAATGACCGTAATTCTCCATAGCGAGTGATGAGCCGGCTGTTGTTACAACTCCAACGCTGGATACGGCAATGAATAACGGCAACAAAATGGCCATTAGTCCCGCTCCCAGGAGAATTGTAGTCAGTAAGCACAAACCACCCAAGGTAGCTAAGATGAGGCCTGTAATAAAGAGTTTTGTTCCGGCAATGCAGCTGGCCATTCTGCCGGTAATTTGGCCGGCGATGATGATGCCCAATCCATTAATGGCAAAAAAGAGGCTGAACAATTGCGGAGACGCACCAAAAATATTTTGGATGACAAAAGGTGAACCAGAGATATAGGCAAACATGGCGGCCATGACGAGTCCTTGGGGTAATGCATATCCCATAAATACTCGGTCACACATTAAATCGCGAAACGTAATTAAAATGTTCTTCAGGCCTCCTTGTGAGCGGCGTTGAGGCGGCAGGGTTTCTGGTAAGGTAAAAAAGACCGCCAAGAACATAGCGATTCCTACCAGAGTTAAAACAAGAAAAACACCTCGCCAAGAAGTGAACTCTAAAAGCTGTCCGCCAATAATCGGAGCTACTATTGGACCAACACCATTAATTAACATTAAAAGAGCAAAGAACCTTGTCATTTCAGGTCCAGAATAGAGATCTCTCACAACAGCTCGTGAAATAGCAATACCCGCAGAACCGGCAAAACCTTGAATAAAGCGGAGTAAAATTAGTGTCCAGATGGAAGGACTGATTACACAAAGCAAGGAAGAGACGGAATAGCAGAAAAGTCCAATGAGAAGAGGCATGCGGCGTCCACGAACATCGCTCTGGGAACCTGTTAATAATTGACCAAAGGCGAGACCGAGAAGACAGGCCGTCAGACTGAATTGAGCGAAAGAGGCGCTGGTATGCAAATCTTTAGCTAAAATAGGTAATGAAGGTAAGTACATGTCGATGGAAAGTGGCCCAAAGGCAGATAAGGCACCTAAAACAAAAGCGATCCACAGTCGGCGGGAGTGGGAGAAGGTTGCGCTGGAGCTAGGATTGAGACTATTATTCAAAAATTTCCGGCCTCCTTAGTTTAAAGATTGAACCTAATCAAGAATAAAAATTTTCACTTAATAAGGTATACGCTTATTAAATTATGGGAGAGTATTTAAATACTAACAATTAATTGACCAGCTCCCGAATTTAAAAGCTTGCCCTCTGCTAAAGCAATTTGACCGTTAAGGACAGTGTAATTTATTCCTTGGGGAAATTGGTCGGGTTTAGTGTAATCTTCAGGTACGCTGATTTTCTGAGGGTCGAAGACAACAAGATCTGCAGCATAGCCTTCTTTTAGAAAACCCTTTTGCTTCAGTTTTAAGCGCTGTGCAGGATCTCCTGTGATTCTTTTAATTCCTTCTTCCCAAGTTAAAAGTTTTTTCTCCCGGACATATTCACCTAAGAACTTGGGATAAGTGCCATATAAGCGTGGATGAGGCGTGCCTGTCGGAATGCCGTCTGACCCTACTTGACATAAAGGATGCTTGTATAACGTCGTAATATCGTCTTCGGCGAATAAATCGTGCATGACCATAGAACACTGGCAATCTTCACTAATCAAGAGATTGGCCACCTGATCGATAATTTTATCGGCAGGCAATTTGTAATTTAAAGCGGCTTCAGGGATCAATTGATGAGCTCTGCGTCCTTCCGCCCATTTGTTTTCTTTTTTGAAAGCAGAACTAATCATAATATTTGGCCAGCCCACCATACCCACAAAGTTGTCCCAACCCGGATAATCCGGTCCGTTTTCTCTGAGTTCATCGTTAAGCCTTGCCCTAAGAACAGGGTCTTTTAAGCGTTTAATAATTTCGGGGCTTCCTCCTTCTTTGGCCCAGGGAGGAAGAATTTGGGACAGCAAGGTGCTGCCCGCCTGATAAGGATGCTCATCAAAGGTAACATCAATCCCTTCAGAACGCGCTTTCTCCACCATAGTAATTAATTCCTGTCCAGTAATGCCAAAACGGGGGTTAGCGTAGGAACGCATATGCGAAATTTGTAATTTGACTCCCGATCGTTTGGCGACTTCCAGGGCTTCAGCCATTGCTTCCCGAACTTGAAGCGAGTGACTGCGAATGTGAATCATCATGATGCCGTCATGGTCTGCTGCCACAGAACTAAGAGCGACAAGCTCTTCCTGAGGAGCAAACATGCCGGGCAGGTAAGCTAAGCCATAGGAAATTCCTAATGCACCGGCAGACATAGCCTCTTCGACAAGGGCACACATGTTGGCCAGGTCTTTAGAAGTCGGAGAATTGTTTTTAAGCCCTAAAATTTGGGCTCGCACTGCTCCGTGACCGATAAGGAAAGCGAGGTTATTGGGTTTTGATGCTCGGTTCATTTCCTGAAGAAAGGCTGCGTAATCCGGCCAGTTCCATTTTTGCGGTCCCATGCCCAGGATAGGTGTCAGATAGGAGCGCCAATCTTCCATAGTATCGCTGCAGGGTGCAGACCCAAGGCCGCATTGCCCGGCAATTTCCGTAGTGATTCCTTGGCGCAGACGACTTTCGCGAACAGAGCCGGTCATAAACGGTACTAGATCGCAATGACTGTGTACGTCAATAAAGCCTGGTGTAACCATGCTGCCAGCGGCCATAATTGTCTTAACCGCAGTTGATGAGAGCGTCTGTTTTATTTCTACGATCTGCCCATCCTTAATTCCAAGATCTTTTTGTTTGGCGGGGCTTCCTGTTCCATCGACTACAAGACCGCCTATGATGGCAAGATCAAACATTATTGCTGCAACACCTTTCCTTGTTACCTTTTCGCTGATCATAAAGCCCCATTCCCCAAATAATTAGACTAAGCAGGATGAGCAAGCTTCCAACCAGACAGACACCCTTCCACTGCCAGAGACTCCAAGCATGCATGCCTAAAAATGATCCCAGTGAGCCTCCAATAAAATAAGTAACCATATATACGGTATTTAACCTGCTTTTAGCTTCAGGGACTAAAGCGTATACTCGTGCTTGATTCGATATTTGGGCACCTTGAACGCCTAGATCTAATAAAATAACACCTAATATTAATCCCCACAAGTGTCTGCCGAACAACCAGAGGAAACCATAGGCTACTAATGTCACTGCCGCAGCGATTCCTACGACGATTCGGGGACCCTTTTTATCAGCTAATCGCCCGGCGACAGGGGCAAATGAGGCGCCTGCTACACCAATTAAGCCAAAAAGGCCGGCGATTTCAGTACCATAATAATAGGGCGGCTGTTTGAGGAAGAAAG
This sequence comes from Desulfosporosinus sp. FKB, assembly GCF_002196705.1. Taxonomy (GTDB): domain Bacteria; phylum Bacillota; class Desulfitobacteriia; order Desulfitobacteriales; family Desulfitobacteriaceae; genus Desulfosporosinus. The sequence goes on along the minus strand of NZ_NADJ01000026.1, from coordinate 117,758 downwards.
CTAAGGTTGTCCAAAAGACACTAAACGTGCCGAAGAGGAGTCCCCCCATCAGAGAGGCTTCCCGCAATAAGGGGAGCTTCATTGTATATTCCCATAAAGAATGAAGAGTTTGACGGTAAGATAAACGTGATGTGGAACCGGTCTGAGGTAAGAAAGCCCACAGCGTTAGGGCTAAACTAAACATTAAAACCGCGGCGATATAATACATTATGCGCCAGCCCCAAAGACTGCCGATAATTCCGCTGATGGTTCTGGCTAATAAAATTCCAAAAAATAAACCACTCATGACCATGCCGACAATACGGCCCTGTTGATCGGGTCTCGCCAGTTGGGCTGCCAAAGGAACGATGATTTGAGGAACGACGGTTGTTGTTCCCACGGCAAAACTGGCTGCATCTAACATGGTGAGGTTTCCAGATGCCCCTACGGACAACAAAGAGACTGTCACCGCGCCGAGTAAAATAACAATTAAGGATTTTTTTTCCTTAATATCTCCGAGGGGAACAAATAAAAAGAGGCCTAAGGCATAACCTAATTGTGTAAGCGTGGAGATGCTTCCGATTTGAGCGGCAGAAGCATGGAATGTTTGAGCCATGTCAGCAAGCAGAGGCTGATTGTAGTAGAGATTAGCGACAGACAGTCCGGAACTGATGGCAAGTATCAAGAGAAGTCCGCGCGAAAGTTCGGGATGTTGTGGTTTACCTGAAGAATTTGTGCTTGAATTAAGGTTCATACTATCCCTCTCAGTTCTAAAGTCCTATTAATTGTTCGGTTTGTTATGTTAAGTCTACGCGGTAAATGCCCCGAAGGCAAGCCAAAAGATAGGCTTAATACATAATACCTGTGTTCTGATGTGCTCAGCTTTAGCCGAACGAGCTCACTTATAATCTCACATCCATACAGAAGGTTTGGACGGATAATATCATCGAAGGGAGACTGGAAATAATAATATCACTTTAGGAGTATATTTCTTCGACAGGAAAGTTCTAACAATGTTATAATTATTTGTACTGCTTATTGCTTATTAAGGAAGGCTAACCTAGCTGAACGTTAGAGAATAGTAATCGAGTTTCTGTTAGTAAGAACAGGAGGGTTATATGCATAAGATAGGCTATCTCGGACCGGAAGGAACCTTTTCCCAGCAAGCTGCTCAACATTATTGTAATAATAAACAAGAAGCAGCTTTAGTTAGTTTGCCAAGTATTCGTGAAATTCTTTTGGCTGTTCAACGCAATGAATTGGATTTAGCCGTCATCCCTTTTGAGAATTCCTTAGAAGGGTCAGTTAATATTGTCTTGGATGTATTGGCTTGGGAAGTCGACCTTTTGATTGTTGATGAGCTTATTTTACCTATATCTCAAACATTGATGGTTACTCCAGGAGCTGATTGGAAAAAAATTTCTTCTATTTATACCCATCCTCAATCCGCCGGGCAATGCAGGCTCTTTCTGGAAACCCATCTTCCCCAGGCACAAGTATACTTGACAAGCAGTAATGCCGAAGGAGCTAATCAAGCGCAGATGTCTGGGAGAACTGCGGGGGCAATCGGGCCGGAAGCTGCAGCAGACAAATTCGGACTTCAAGTAGTCTTGCGAAATATCCAAGATAAAAATAATAACTTTACACGATTTGTGGTTGTCGGCAAGAAGGCAATCCATTTTCCGGCAGGCCGTAATAAGACTTCCATAGTTTTTTCAACGGAACATAAGCCGGGGAGTTTAGCGTGTATCCTGGATATTTTCAATTTATGGGATATTAATATGACTAAAATTGAATCGAGACCTTCCCGTGGTCAATTAGGGCGTTACATCTTTTTTATTGATATTGATGGACATTTATCTGCACCAGATGTTCGCGATGCTTTGACAATGGTACAGCGCAAAACAAATTTCTACAAATTTTTAGGTTCTTACCCCATGGCAGAAATTGATTAAAGCATATCAACTTATTAATAGTTATCATCGTTAAATGAGGAGTTATAACTTATATATTTGAACTTAGGGGCTTTATGTGAAAACATAAAGCCCCTTTTTAGGATGCGCTCGTTATGCCCAATAGCGGAAACCTTCGGGTATGACCATGGTTTCGCCATTAAACAGCTATACTGTCTTTATTTTAAATTAATGTAAGATAGCTAAAAAATAGCAAAAGATAGCTGAAATAGTTATCTACTTAATAGATTCAAAATAGGCGACAGCAACTTCATAAAGGAAATTAATCGGGATTGGATCTTTTCCTATTAGGAGAGCATTGAGTTTTCTGAGTATGGGTTCGGTCTCCTCTGAAGAAGTATCGAGCAGTACTGTTGGTTCGACATCCAGGGCAGTGCCTATTCTTGCTAAGAGGTCTAATGAAGGAGACCTTAGGCCTCGTTCAAGATAGCCGATATATGAACTACTGACATTAACAAGTTCTGCCAGCCTTTCTTGTGTAAGTCCCTTAGTCTGGCGGAATAATTTTATGTTTTTTCCGACAACCTCTTGAATGTTAGACACTCTATCACCTCCTGTTCCAATTTTAAGGTAGTCACTTGAAACATCTTAGCGACTGTGTGTATGTAATTATATTGAAAATAACAACAAATAGTTATACAATGTGAAAGTAATGTAGTAAAATTTCATATTATAGTTAAGTTTGTAATATATCGGAGATTATTTAAAGGAGTGAAAAAGTTGTCGAAATATATTCTTGTTGTCGATGATCAATTTTCTGTTCGATTATTTATCCAAAAAGCTTTGGAACAGTTTGGCTACGAAGTTAAGGCAGTGGCCAGCGGATCAGAATGTTTGTGCCTCGCCACTTCCCTTCCCCGACCTTCGCTTATTCTTTTGGATCAAAGCATGCCGGGAATGACAGGCTTACAGGTATTAGCACAACTGGCTCAGGACGATCTAGCCAAGAATATTCCGGTGATAATGATCAGCGGAGAAGAGGATCTCGAGGCCACAGCCCGAAGTTTTGGTGTCTGCGACATCTTGAGTAAACCTCTTGATCTGGAGTATTTCCTGAAAACCGTTAGAGAAACCTTAGAGAAGGAAACGGCTAATTTTTGATAAAAATGGATATATTTAGATTATATAACTATATTGATTTCTGAGTGCATTTATATACTTATAAAATGTGTCGAAAAGAAAAGGGCAATAGTTTAATGAAATAACTGTGCAGCTCTTTTTTAGTTTTTACAGCTATTAGCGGTAATACAAATCGGCTACAATTCGAATCAACAATTTGAATTTCGCTACCCAAAGAAACAACTTTAAATTCTCCTAATGATGAAGTAGAATTAAATGAATTAATTAAGAAATAAGCTAGGACGATGAAAGGGAATATATAATGTATCCAATAAATTTCAATTACCGAATGCCTGCTGAATGGTCCGAACATAGGCGAACTTTCATTTCTTGGCCTGTTCAAGTCTCTATGTGCCATCCGGAGGATTATGAAAATGTATGCAAGGGCTATACAGAGATTATTCAGGCAATTGCCGAATTCGAACCTATAACAGTGCTTGTGAATCCTGGCGATTCAAAAACTCTCAGTTCAATTTTCTCCGCTGAAAGGATCGAACTTTTGGAGATTGAACACAATGACGCTTGGTTAAGGGATAACGGCCCAACCTTTCTGGTCAATAACTTAGGGCACCTTGCTGGGGTGAATTGGCGTTTTAACGCCTGGGGCGGGAAATATGAACCCTGGGATTTAGATGACCAAGTCGCGTCTAAGCTTTTAGAGCATTTTGCTATCAAACGGTTTGACGCTCCTCTCGTTATGGAAGGAGGATCTCTTCATGTTGATGGTGAAGGAACACTCTTGACTACTGAAGAATGTTTGCTTAATCAGAACCGAAACTCTGAATTGACTAAAGAACAGGTTGAAATTGAGCTTAAAAATTATCTGAATGTCAAGAAGGTAATCTGGCTGAAAAGGGGGTTGGAAGGGGATGAGACAGACGGGCATGTGGATAACGCTGCCTGTTTTGCTGCCCCAGGCAAAATCCTTTTGCAATCTTGTAGTGACCCTAATGACGGAAACTATGAGATTACCCGGACGAACTTAGAGTTGCTTCAAGGGGAGACCGACGCCCGGGGAAGATCTTTCGAAATTATCCCTATCCAGCAGCCTCCTAAATTATGTGACCCTGAAACGGGAGCACGGCTAACGTTAAGTTATCTTAATTTCTATTTTGTTAATGGGGGAATCATCCTTCCAGTCTTTGGCGGCCAGGCTGCTGAAACGGATGAATTAGCCAAATTGACTCTGACGAGAATCTTTCCACAACGGCGGATTCGTACTGTAAATGGTATGGGGGTTATCAGGGAGGGCGGAAACGTCCATTGTACTACTCAGCAAATGCCGGCTGGGATCAATAGACTTTAAGAAAGGAATTATCATGAGAACAGTCAAAGTTGCTGCAACCCAAATGAGTTGTTCGGACAACGTCACTGAAAATATTGCTAAGGCAGACAGATTAGTTCGCGAAGCTGTAGGGAAAGGTGCACAAATTATTTTATTGCAAGAGCTTTTCGAAACGCCTTATTTCTGTCAAAAAGAAAAGGCTGATTATTATCGCTACGCTTCCGAGCTGGAAGAAAATAAGGCAGTTCAACATTTCATAAAGGTTGCTAAAGAGCTTCAGGTTGTCTTACCCATAAGCTTTTATGAAAAGAAAAACAATGCCCGTTACAATTCTTTGGCTGTCATTGATGCCAATGGGGAACTATTGGGTAAGTATCGCAAGAGTCATATACCTGATGGCCCGGGTTACGAGGAAAAGTTCTATTTTAATCCCGGAGATACGGGATTTAAAGTTTGGAAGACACGTTATGCCAGAATTGGGGTAGGGGTCTGTTGGGATCAGTGGTATCCTGAGGCTGCACGGTGTATGGCCTTAATGGGAGCTGAGTTGTTGTTTTATCCGACTGCCATAGGTTCTGAGCCGCAAGATGGTTCCATTGATTCGCGGGATCACTGGCAGAGCTGTATGCTGGGGCATGCAGCGGCTAATTTGATCCCAGTGGTTGCCTCCAATCGTGTGGGTGTTGAAGACGATGAAGATTCCAGTATTACGTTCTACGGTTCGTCGTTCATTGCCGGTCCACAGGGAAATAAGATAGTTGAGGCTGGTCGTACAGAGGAAACTACTTTAGTAGCTGAGTTTGATTTAGATCAATTGGAGATCCAAAGATTAGAATGGGGAATTTTTCGAGACCGGCGGCCAGATTTATACAAGATTATTGCAACCTATGATGGCGAGATAACAATTTAAATTATTCCGGGGCTTATATATCGTTGTCATCCGGAGAAAAGTTGATAGGCACTTCGCTTTCATGAAGAAGCGAAGTGCCTATGCTATAAAGGTGGACTTATTCGATTCTCAAAGCAAGATATTACGGTTAAGTTGGCGAAGTAAGGAGGGTGCTATGACAGGGCTTGTTCATTCATCGGTTTTTATCTGGCTGCTGCTTTTAACCTCAGTTGTGGCAATGTTAGGACGGTTTATTAAAATACCTTATACTATTGCCTTGGTATTAACCGGTTTATTTGTTGGTTATTTAAAACTTTTGCCGGGAGTACATTTGGAACCAGAGGTTTTATTTGCGATTTTCCTGCCGCCGCTTTTGTTTGAGGCTGGGATTAATATTCACTTGGAGCCTCTGAAGAAGAATTGGAAGATTATTACTGCCTTAGCTTTACTGGGAACGGTATTATCTACCCTCGTTGTGGGCTATTCGCTGCATATACTCTTGGGACTGCAGCTTTTGCTGACCCTCTTGTTTGGGGCAATTATATCACCAACGGATCCAATTTCTGTTTTAGCAATTTTTAAACGTTTAGGTGTTGCCAAGCGACTGTCAGTCATTGTCGAAGCGGAGAGCCTGTTTAATGATGGAATCGCCGTCATTTTATTCAGTGTTATCCAAGGTATCCTTATAACCGGAACCTTTTCTCTGGCTCAGAGCGAATTAGCCTTTATTCGAACCTTTTTCGGTGGAGCTCTTGTGGGCATTGCTATTGGAGCAGCAGCCTCCAGAATCACTCGGGAATTCGATGATCATTTATTGGAAATAACCTTAACGACAATTACAGCTTTCGGTTCTTATATGGCTGCTGAAGGATTTCATGTTTCTGGGGTCATTTCTGTAGTCGCCGCTAGTTTAGTGGTTGGAAATTATGGAATGAAAAGCGGTATGACTCCTGTATCGCGTATGGCAGTACTTTCGTTCTGGGAATATGCAGCTTTTGTAGCCAATTCTCTGGTATTCTTACTCGTTGGGTTGGAAATGACGAATATAACATTCAGAGATAATCTTTTCTCAGTTGTAATTGCTGTAATCGCTGTTTTGTTGGGACGGGTATTTTCAATCTATGGATTATCGGCCCTTTTAAATAGGTTTGGATTATCAATTCCTGGGAACTTCCAACATGTTTTAGTCTGGAGCGGTCTGCGGGGAGCTTTGTCAATGGCAATGGTCTTGGGCCTGGAGGCTTCTATACCGGAACGCAGTTTCTTAATTACAGTTACCTTTGGAGTAGTTCTCTTTTCCTTGGTAGTACAGGGCTTGACGATAGAGCATCTGATTAACAAATTGGGACTGACTACTACTAATGAGGAGTTGAGAGATTACCAAAGCCTGTTAGGAGAAAGTATGGCCTTACGTTCAGCTTTAGCAGAGATTGATCGCCATGTACTTAATGGAAACGTATCCCAAATTGCCCGTGATGATGCGGTAGAGGCATTACTCGAAAGACAGAAGGAAATAGACGCTTTGATTAAGGAGCTTCATTTAAAAAACGAGGTAATTATGGCAGCAGAGGGAGACAAAGCGGGCCAAATTATTTTGACGGCTCAACGAAATGCTTTGCAAGAGGCAGCGCGCAATGGAATTATCGATTATACTATGGCGGCAAAAATTATTGGCGATCTGGAAAATGACAATAATGAGAAGCATAATGAATCTAACATTTAGCTTTTCCTAATTATCTTCTCGTTTTCTTAGAGAATATCGGGTAAATTCGAATTCATCAGAAAAAGTATATTTCAGAAGACCCTGTAGAAAATAACTGTTTGAAATATTACTTGTTTGTAAAAGTTCATTTTTAAAGGTTTCGAATAGTTCTTTAAACAGGATTTCGTGTTTTTTAGATGCCTTGATGGCTTCGTGGATCTTGTTCAGCAAATCCAGGGAGACTTTGACACCGCTTGGCAAAATGCGCTTTCTCCTATCGCATAAGATTGTAAAGTCAGCTAGACGTACATCAAGAGCGCGGTTATTTTTGGGGAGATTTACCTCTCCGAATAATCTTCGTACATAATTACGAAAACAATTCGCTTCGGAAGGGTTATAAAGTTCGATCCCATTGGGATAAAACCTTTCGAGGACGGCATGATACATTTGAGAAAGGCTGATCTTATTTTTTAAATATACTTTGCCTGATAGACTGTACCCGGAAAGAATGACCGTTTTTGTGTCTTTAAAGCCTATGGGAAGCGAGAACTTTAGCATAATTTCATGAATTAAAGGATCTACGAAATCATAATCGAGCATTTCAGGCAGTAAGTTTTTATAGTCTTTTAATAGCGAATACCAATGCCCATCTCCAATAATAAAACCGTTAAGCTCGCTGCACCATTGTAAGCTAGAGCAATCACTTTCTTTTAGACAATAGGAAAGAATGTCTGATAAACTGCCGAAATATTCTTCGAGGGCGTTAACTGAAACATAATTTATAGTTTCGGTAAAGGCAGAAAGAATATAATGGGGCCAAAACGTTGCAACATAATTGTTAAAATGATTTTGCAGCGTTTTCTCGATTTGACGTACTCTTTGTCGGGTGATTCCTAAATCTAAACTAATTTCATGAAGTGTTGATCCCATGGCACGACTTCTTATTAGTTTTAATGTTCGAGATTTATTAAATAATCTTTGGAGGTCATTAGATAAAACCGCCATAAGGTCTTCCTTTAACCATCCCATGAATCCTCGAAGATCAGATTCATCGTCGGCACATAACCTTTGGGAGAATATCCCCTTAAGGTCACTCACAAGGGTTATGTTGATTCTTTGAAAGAGATCGATTAGATTTGTGGGTTGACCCTTTTTATAGGCTTTAACCAAGGGAACTGCCCTAGCCTTGTAATTGCTGCTATGAATGCTTTGGAAAAGATGATTGAGATGATCTTTATTTTTTTTATTTGCCTCATAGGTGTTTACATACGAGTCTAACAAAGTTATTAGGCTCCTGAGGTTTGAAGAGTTCTGTGAACACCAGAGACAGAACGCTTCCCCCAATTCTTCTTTAGTTTTAAGAAGTACATTGGAAGTGACGGAAGATATCCCTTGTTTTTGATCAAAATCTGCAATAGCAAATGAGAACAACCATCCAAAAGCGGCTGCTTTTTCTGGGCTTTCAAGACAAACGTTGAACATTTCCTCTCCTAATACATCACTTAGTTTATCTTGTAGTTTGTCTTGAGGTTTTAGGTTATACTTCATGAGCGCATCCTCCTAACCGTAAAAAAGCAAAAGTGAGCCCTGTTTCCATAGACAGAGGGCTCACTAAAACACTTTATCACTACAAATCTTGGCAAGATTTGGTGCCCGGTTGTGAAGTTTTCCAATGATAAATTTTTAACTACCTGAGATATACTGCGAAAATATAAACAGTGGAAATGATAACCGACAAAATCATTAAAGGGAAAGCTATTTTAAGGAAACCTTTGTAAGTGAGGATAACTCCGTTTTTTTCAGCTAGCCCTGCTACAATGACGTTAGCAGAAGCTCCAATAAGTGTCCCGTTGCCACCCAAGCATGCTCCCAAGGATAAAGCCCACCATAAGGGTTTCAAGTTTGTAATTCCTCCGATTTGCCCCATCTTTTGAATAAGCGGAATCATTGTAGCGACGAAAGGGATGTTATCGATAAATGCAGACGCAACAGCGGACAACCACAAGATTAACATCGTCGTAGCAGAGATAACTCCGCCTGTAGCTTCAATAGATCTCCTGGCAACCCATTCAATCACTCCGACTTGATCTAAAGCGCCAATAATGATAAATAAGCCTGCAAAGAAAAAGAGAGTCGGCCATTCGATAGTCAGAAAGATATCTTCAGGTTCTTCCTTTGTAATTAACAATAAAAGCGTGGCTCCCCCTATGGCAATAGTCGCTGGTTCGAAATTAAGTACTTTATGCAATAGGAAGCCTAAAATTGTCAGACTTAGGACGAACAGAGACTTTTTTAGCAAAGCAAAATCTTTTATAGCTTCGAGTTCCGGCAAATCCATAATTCGAGCCCTGGCAAGTTCCGATGCTTTTAGCTTTTTACGATAGATAACCCGTAAAATCAGCATGGTTGCTAAGAATGTAGCGGCAATGGGGATGAAGAGATTTAGAGCAAAATCCAGGAAGCTCAGGCCGGAAGCACTGCCAATCATAATATTGGGAGGATCTCCGATTAAAGTTGCGGTACCGCCGATATTCGAGGCGAGGATTTGGCTGATAAGAAAAGGTATGGGATCGATAGACAACTCAGAACAAATGGAAAATGTTACGGGTACTATCAGCAAAACCGTTGTTACATTATCAAGTAATGACGAAGTTATTGCCGTTACTGTAGAAAGAGCCACTAAAATCAATACTGGGTCACCTTGAGCAAGCTTGGCGGCTTTGATAGCCATATATTCAAAAACTCCCGTTCGACGAGTTACACCAACAATGATCATCATTCCAATTAGCAGACCAATTGTATTGAAGTCAATGGCTTGAATTGCTTGTTCCTGATTTAGAACATTAGCGAAAAGTATTAAACTAGCGCCAATTAAAGCAACAACGGTTCGGTTAAGAGTTTCTGTGATTATGAGGCTGTAGGTTAAAAGGAAGATGACTAGGGTTATTACTAAAGGCTCAGCTAATGTCACATTCTGCTCTCCTTTCCAGGTTGGCAAGAAGCTAAAATAAAGGCGGCTGATTATTTATTCGTAAATAATCAGCCTTCTCTAACCTTTACCATCGTTAAATAGCTTTCTCACCTTTATCGCCGGTGCGAATACGAATAACTTCCTCCACATTATGAATAAATAGTTTGCCATCGCCAACCTGACCGGTACGTGCAGTTTTAACGATAATATCGATAACTTCATCTAACTTTTCATCAACAGTGACGATTTCTATTTTAATCTTCGAAAGCAAATGTGAAACAACTTCTTGACCACGGTAAATTTGAGTATAGCCTTTTTGCCTGCCAAAACCGAGGACATGTGTCACCGTAATGCCTAAGATTCCGGCAGCCGCCAGGGCGTCCTTGATCTCGTCCAGTTTACCCGGCCGGATTATGGCTTCAATTTTTTTCATAGAAAATTCTCCTTTCGTGTTCACGGGTGTTGCCAATTAATTCTACCTGAACTGCCTGAACTTATTCACCGGTGGAAGACTGCATGACGAATTCTGGATAAGCTAACATGCCCATTTCCGGAATATCCAATCCGGCTAATTCATCCTCCGGTTTTACACGCATACCAAGAGTAGCATTGAGAATCTTAAAGAAGATATAAGACAAGCCAATACTCCAAACCAGAACTACTGCAGCATCGATCAATTGGGCGCCAAACTGCCCGACATTTCCATAAAGCAGGCCGGTTACTCCTCCGGCAACTCCGTTGAGGCCATCTCCGTAGGTGCCGTCGGCAAAGATCCCGACACTGATGACGCCCCAGATGCCATTAACCATATGAACGGAGATAGCTCCCACAGGGTCATCAATTTTCAGTTTGCGATCGATAAAGAGTACGCTGGCTACTACAAGGGCCCCGGCTATTGCTCCAATAAGAACAGCGGAATTGACTGAGACGAAGGCAGAAGGAGCAGTAATCGCCACTAAGCCTGCTAAAGTACCGTTACACATCATAGAAGGGTCTGGCTTTTTATACTTAATCCACATAATCATCATGGCTACAAAGCCGCCCACGGCACCGGCTAACATGGTATTAACAGCGACCACGGAAATGCGTAAGTCCGTTCCGGCTAAAGTACTGCCGGGATTAAAGCCGAACCATCCGAAGAACAAGATAATGGTGCCTAGAATCGCCATCGGTATATCGTGGCCGGGAATAACGTTGACTTTTCCGTTAACATACTTTCCAATACGAGGCCCCAATACTAAGGCCGCTGCCAAGGCACAGCCTCCACCGATGCTGTGTACTACTCCGGAACCAGCAAAGTCTACAGCACCGTGTCCCAAGCCCCAGTGTGAACCGATTTGAGAAAGCCAGCCGCCGCCCCAAACCCAGTTTCCATAAATCGGGTAAAGAATCATTGAAATAAAGAAGCTGCCAATGACAACTGCGGAGAACTTGATTCGCTCTGCCTGTGCTCCTGTTGGTATAGTCACTGCGGTATCCATAAATACCATTTGGAACAGGAAGAGAATAAATACTCCCACGTCATAAGTTCCTCCTGAAGTTAGGAAAAAACCTGTATGACCGAACAAGCCCCAACCATTAACAGCAAATTCGCCGGTGAGGGGCGGTGTTCCGCCTAAGGCGCCCACTGCACCGACACCGCCAAACATCAAACCGAATCCTACCAGATAATAACCGATAGCTCCCACCAAGAAGACCATTAAGTTCATAGCCATGGTATGAGCGGCATTTTTTGCACGGGTAAAACCGGCTTCAACTAAGGCAAACCCTGCTTGCATGAAGAAAACCATAAAACCCGTAAGTAAGGTCCAAACAAAATTGATCCCAATTTTGTTCTTACCAACTTGAGCGGCAACTTCCGATAATGTTGGGTCTCCAGCTTTGGCCGCGGCGATATCGGCGATTCCTCCGGTGTTTGCTCCCGAGGGATCACCGGCTGCCAAGGCTACTGTAGCAATCATGAGAATTAAAAATACGGTTAACAACGTGATTTTGATCAATTTAGATCTTTTCATTTTTCCCTGCCCCTTTCATTAATAATAGACGTTTTACGGTGGTTCAATTTCCACATATTAAAAAGGAATAATAGCTAACGATGAATTTATCAAGCTGTTAGGGTTGACTTCTGAGTCTCAAATAGGTCCTGCGCAAATGAAAACCTTTGTAGATACCGAATAATAGCACCAACATTCCTAGAAACGTTGACGGCAATGGCCGGTTAAAAGCGCTTAAATAGAAGTTTGGAATTATCAACAGCCAGGCTAAACCGGAAAGTATAATAAAAATGTCTGCACCAATCAGGACCTTGAGTATTTTCATGGAATCACCTCCTTAAAATAGAAGAGACGCTCGGACATCATTGCCCAAGCGTCTTTGCTTGAAATAAATAAAAGGCGCTCTCGAAAGTCATTCGAGAGCGCCTTTGCTCATTACGGTTATTATACGGAGTAATTGTTGCGAAGTCTAGATACTTTCGCAAAAAACATTGTATACATTTCGTGAGCAGTGTTTACTGATTGGCAAGTACTTGATGAACATTGGGTGAGGTTTTAAAAAAGGCAGAAGATACCAGAGAATTCTTAAAAATATTTACTTAATCGAAACTTTTTAAAAAAGGATTTTTTGGAGCAATGTCGAATAATTACATAGTTAACAGAGTTAATTAAGTTTGTGGACTCTTTCGCTAATATAGGGTATAATTCACACTAAAATGACATAAATTCACTTATAATGATAAACACTGTTAAATAAGGACGGGGGAGCCATGAAAGACGTAGCCAATCTTGACTATCTAAAAACCCTGAATCGTCTTAAGGTTTTAAATTTAATCCGGGAAAATCAAGAAATGTCTCGGCAAGAGTTGGCCAAGCTAACTGGACTTACCCCGGCAGCAATCACGGGTATTGTCAGAGAACTTGTCCAAATGGGAAATGTTATCGAACTTGGACCCGGAGAGTCCAGCGGGGGTCGGCGCCCAATTAAACTCAAATTCAATCCTGAAGCGGGATATGTTATTGGAGTGGAGATTACCAGAAATAGAACAACTCTGGGAATTGTCGACCTACAAGCTAAACCAATCAAAATCATTGAAGCTTCAATTAATATGTCAAATCCTCAAGAGGGACTTCTTGCCCTTAAAAATTGTATCGATAGGCTCATTAATGAAACGGAGATCCCTGCGAAAAAAATCATGGGGGCTGGCTTTGCACTCCCGGGTTTATATGACCGTAAAAACAATTCTATTAAGCACTCTCCAAATCTTGGAGAGGGTTGGCGCAATGCTCCTATTCGAGATTGGCTGCAAGACGTTATATCTGTGCCCTTTTTTATAGAACACAATTCTAACGCCGCTGCCTTGGCGGAATACACTTTGGGGCAAGGCAAGCATGTTAAAGATTTGGCCTATGTCAATTTAGGTGAAGGCTTAAGTGCCGGAGTTATTATGGACGACCGAATTCTTTATGGCTCAAGAGGTTATGCCGGAGAGATGGGACATGTTGTTATCGTTGAAAACGGTCCTCTCTGTAACTGTGGCAACAAAGGGTGCCTGGAAAGTCTCTACGCTGTTCCGGCATTGGTTCGTAAAGCGAATAATGAACTGCCTTTATGTTCGATCTCAGATTCGTTAAAGCAAATCTGGGAAAGCAAAGGGCAGGTTACCATTGAAGATATTATAACCTGTGCTTCAGATGTCAATTCCTATGCCTGGGAACTCATCAAACAAGCCGGTTGGTATATGGGAACGGGTGTCGCCAACCTCATTAATTTTTATAATCCGGAAATGGTAGTCCTTGGGGGCATTCTGGCCGGAGCAGGGTCAGTTCTCATGGAACCACTCATCGAAAGTATGCATGCCCATGCCTTTCCTGAGATTTCCAAGAATACAAGAGTAGAAATCTCTCTCATCGGCCGCCAAGCAGCATTCTACGGCGCCTGCTTGGTGGGCATTAAAAAGCTTTTTTCAAATGACAGAACGGAGAACATTTATTCCATGACTGTTATTTGAAAATAGATGTTCCTTATTTAATATGTTGCTAATAAAAATGCACTATTTTATTAGCAATCAATCAATGTGGCAATATGAATAACGAAAGGGTGTGATTCGTAAAAATAAAAATATCTTTTGGCGCTTTTTAAAAACAGAATCTTTAAGCAATTGGAGGAGGAAATAGTTAAATGAAATTGAAAAGAATTGCTCTTGCTGCCCTAAGTGCAACCCTTGTTTTGGGCTTAACAGCCTGCGGTACTTCCCAAAATACGACGCCGAGTCAAAGCGGAAGTACTTCCGGTCAAAAAATGACCTTGCGTTTAGCAGATATTCAACCTGCAGATTATCCAACAGTTGTAGGGGATAACGAGTTTGCCAAATTGGTAAAGGAACGGACAAATGGACGGATAACGATTTCTGTATATCCTAATGCGCAATTAGGTGACGAAAAAACCGCAATTGAACAACTGCAATTAGGTGCCATCGATTTTGGCCGGATTAATGCTTCCCCATTGGCATCTTTCGACAAACAGCTAAACGTTTTTAACTTACCTTACCTGTTCTCCAGCAGTGATCAAATGTGGAAAGTCCTCAACGGACCTATTGGTGATCAAATGCTGGCGGGGCTCAAAGATTCAAAAATGATCGGTCTGACCTATTACGATTCAGGAGCCAGAAATTTTTACAATTCTAAAAAACCTGTCGTTCATCCACAAGATTTAGCCGGACTTAAGATTCGGGTTCAACAATCAGACATGTTTATTGATCTCGTTAAGACTCTTGGCGGTTCCCCGACCCCGATGGCTTATGGTGAAGTTTACAGCGCTTTGCAGACAGGCGTCATTGATGGTGCGGAAAACAACTGGCCCAGCTATTATTCAACCAACCATTATAAAGTCGCTAAGTACCTCACGCTTGATGAGCACTCCCGTACACCGGAAATTCTCTTAGCAAGCCAATCGACTTGGAATAAGTTGTCTGCTGATGATCAAAAGATTGTTCTTCAAGCAGCAAAAGATTCTCAGGCTGTTCAGCGTAAAGCTTGGACTGATTTAGAGAACAAGGCAATTCAAGCAGCTAAGGACAATGGGAACGTTGTAACTAAAGTTGATATCACCGAATGGCAAAAGGCTGCTCAACCTCTCTATGATAAATATGGCAAAGATTATACCTCTATCATTGATCAGATTCGTGCTACAAAATAATAATAGGTGACATCTGCAGGGTGACTGGCAGTCAACCGGTCACCCTGGTTTATCTAAATCGTTTGTACTGCCGTTATAACGGCACGGTGAGTATTTTTTACGCATCAGCGCAATAAGGAGACGGAGCTTGGGCTCGCGCATAATAAGTGCAGAAACTGTGCCCTCGGGTGACAGAACAAGGTTTCTTCATTTGGCAAAATGTTATATTTTACAATAACTATTGATATTTTCCAAAAAAATAATTCCCATAGAAACATCGTCGATATGAAAGAAGGTGGCTGGATTGAGTCGACTGGAATCTGAAGAACAACGCTATGGGTTCAAGCACTCTGTCAGGAAGGTAATCCATGGCCTGGAAAACGTTGTAGAAGTCTTCGGCGCTTATATGATGGCCATAATGGTCGGTATCGTAATTTACCAGGTCTTTGGGCGTTATGTCTTGCACAAAACACCTGCCTGGAGCGAAGAAGTGGCTCTTCTGTTTATGACTGCTTATGGTTTCTTAAGTATTGCCACTGGTTTTGGCCGCAAAAGTCATTTAAGTGTCACGCTTTTGTTTGACAAATTACCTCAGCCTGTTCGCAAAGTTCTCGATTTACTAAACGATATTATCATTATTTTGTTTGGGGTTTTCTTATTTTATGAAGGTTACAAATTTACGACTCTGACTTGGAGCTCTATTTTGCCGGCAACCGGTTGGCCGAATGGTTTACAGTACCTGATTGTCCCTGTTACCGGAATCTTAATTGTAATTTACGGATTATATTGGTTGCTTATTGGTGAGGAGGAAGGATCATGACCTTAGGAATTGCGATTTTGCTCGGCTCATTTTTCCTGCTATTCTTAATGCGGGTTCCGGTAGCTTTGGCATTAGCTGTTTCTTCAGTTCTTACAGGAATCTACCTCCATGTTCCTCTTGAGGTTATTGGACAGAGGATGCTGAATGGATTAAATTCCTTCTCCATGATGGCAATTCCCTTGTTCATTTTTGCCGGAGAAATCATGGGCGAAGGCGGGATTTCACGACGCCTAATCAAACTTTCTAATCTTTTAGTGGGTCGTTTCCGGGGCGGGTTGGCTATTGTTAACGTTCTTTCGACCATGTTTTTCGGGGGGATTACAGGTTCTGCTGTAGCTGATGCCTCTTCGATCGGCAGTATTATGATCCCCATGATGAGATTGCGTGGCTACGACAACGATTATGCCGTCAGTGTTACATGTACTGGCGCAATTCAAGGGGTTTTGCTGCCCCCAAGTCACAATATTATTCTTTATTCTCTGGCAGCCGGCGGGGTTTCCATTGCTGGATTGTTTGCAGCGGGTTTAGTTCCGGGAATTGTTTTAGGCCTTGCTCTTATGGTAACCAGTTATATTATTGCTGTTCGGCGACGCTATCCCAAAGGGGAGAGTATTCCGCGTAATGAAATGATGCGCGTTATTATCGAAGGAATTTTGAGCCTGACAACAGCCTTAATCATCGTCGCAGGTGTTTTGCTGGGAGTCTTTACGGCCAATGAGTCTGCTGCCATTGCCGTCGTCTATTCTTTAATTCTTGTAATTGTTGTTTTTCGTGAAGTCACGTTTAAAAACATTAATCACATTTTAATCGAAACGTTCCGTAAATTAGCTGTTGTCCTCTTTTTAATTGCTGCATCATCAGCTTTTGCCTGGTTTCTTTCTTATCTCCGTATACCGGACATGGTTATGACCTTTATTACTTCGATCTCAAGTAACAAATATGTTGTTCTTCTTTTACTGAATGTCATCTTGCTGGTGCTGGGTATGATTATGGATATGGCGCCGTTGATTTTGATTGCCACTCCGATCTTGCTTCCAGTTGCTACGCAATATGGCATGGATCCTATTCAATTTGGCGTAATGCTTATGCTGAATTTGGGGATCGGATTACTGACTCCTCCGGTAGGAAGCGCTATTTTTGTAGGCTGCACCATTGGGGAACTAAGCTTAGAGAAGGCCTTTAAAGCCATGCTGCCCTTTCTCAGCGTTATGATCGTAATGCTTCTGTTACTCACTTATGTGCCGGCAGTATCTATGACCTTGCCTCATTTCCTGACTCATTAAGACTATAAAAATCGTGGATTGAAATTGAACGGTGGTAGTATAAGTATGTCAAATAGTTACACTTATAAGGGACTGGTTGTAACAAGAGAAGAAATCCAGGAGAAGGTTAACCAGATTCGAACGCTTATAACTCAAGAAGGCTATGACGGTCTTCTTGTTTCTTCTCAGGTTAATCTCAGCTGGTTAACCGGGGGAAGGTATTTCGTTAATTCTGCCTCAGTTGACGGACTTGCTCAACTTTGGATTGGGCGGGAAACTGTTGAACTGATTGTCAATAATATCGAAGTTCAGAGGCTTTGGGAGGAAGAAGGGGCCGCTGAGATCTGTGATAAGACTATCATTTTTCCCTGGCACGATGACAAGCAAAAAGCAGATGGCTTGGCAGAGCGCTTTAAAGGATTGAAGACAGCTGAAGAAGGAGATCTTGCTTCTCCCTTATCTAAACTGCGGCAAACTTTAACTGAGGCAGAACAAGAAAGGTATGCAGCCTTGGGTCAAATGGCGGCGGAGACAGTGGAATCTGTGGCCAGAGAATTTAACCCCGGGGAAACAGAGCTGGAGGTTGCCGGCAGGATGGCCAAAGCTTGTTTTGAGCGGGGAATGGAGCCCATCGTTTGTTTAGTCGGAGCCGATGAACGTGTCCTTTCCCGGCGCCATCCTCTGCCGACGTTTAAACCCGTCAATAAATACGGTCTGCTTGTCCTGGGTGCCAGGCGGTGGGGATTGGTAGCCTCTGTTTCTCGAGGGGTGTATTTTGGAGCTATACCTTCTGAGCTTAGCCAAAAGCAGAAGGCAGTTAATAGGGTGATTGCCGCCTATTGGGCGAAGTCTCAGCCGGGAATATCCCTTGGAGAGGCTTTCCGGGCGGGCCAGGAGGAATATGCTAATAGCGGTTATCCTGAGGAATGGAAATGTCACCATCAAGGTGGTTTAGCAGGTTATCAATCAAGAGAAATTAAAGCTCTCCCGGATTCAAAAGAACAGATTGTCGTTGGGCAAGCCTTAGCCTGGAATCCGACGATTCAGGGTGCTAAGGCGGAAGACACTATTTTAGTGAGGTCGGAGGGGCTGCGTAATCTTACAGCCACTGGGAAATTTCCGACGCAGATTGTTCAGATTGCAGGGGAGACCTTTGAGGTGCCTCTGATTTTAGAAAGATGAGTTGGTGAACTATGGATAGAATTCTTAACGTGGGTTTAATTGGCTTTGGTATGGCCGGTCAAGCCTTTCATGCCCCAATTATTACGGCAGTTCCCGGGCTTCGGCTTAAAACTGTTGTTGAACGAAAGACCTCAAAATCGAAGGAAGATTATCCGTGGGTTGAAGTGGTTCACGATGTAGAGGATGTTTTCACAGATGACAGTATTGATTTAATCGTTGTGGCTACACCCAATGAGACACATTTTAATTATGTGAGACAAGCTCTTGAACAGGGAAAGCACGTAGTGGTTGAAAAACCTTTTTCCGTGACATCTCAGGAAGCTGCAGCATTAATACGACTTGCCCGCAGCAAGAAACGGATTTTAAGTGTCTACCAAAACCGGCGCTGGGACGGGGATTTTCTCACCGTTCGACAAGTAATTGAACAGGGAATACTGGGACGATTGACAGAATATGAGGCACATTTCGATAAGTATTTAGAAACTCTGCGCCCCAATACCTGGAAAGAAAAGCCTCTTCCCGGCTCCGGCATTGTCTATGATTTAGGGTCTCATCTGCTGGATCAAGCTCAGATGTTATTTGGAATCCCTCTCAGTGTAACAGCGGATATTCGTTCGCATAGGGAAGGGACGGAAATTGAAGATTATTTTGAGATTCAATTAGGTTACCAAAACTCCTTAAAGGTTACCTTAAAAGCCAGTATGTTGGTCCGAGAACCGGGACCTCATTTTCTCTTGCATGGTACCAAAGGGTCATTCTTAAAATATGGAATAGATCCCCAGGAAGCTGCCCTGCGCGGCGGGCGAAGGCCGGGAGAAGATAGTAATTGGGGTGCGGAACCCGAATCTTTATGGGGAAAACTCAATACGGAAATTTCCGGCACCCACTTTGTTGGAAAGTTGGAAACTAAGCTTGGGGATTACCGCGCATATTACAGAAATGTCTATGAAGCAATCACCGGGAAAAGCAATTTACAGGTTAAACCTGAACAAGCGTGGATTACGATTCGCTTAATCGAACTGGCCTATAAAAGTCAGGCAGAAGGCAAAACCATAGTTTTCGGTGAAGGTACGTTTCAACTTCCTGAATAACGGATGAGCTGGATTTAGAGACTGTTTTCCTGTTGCTCTTGGGACTTAGAACTCTACCCCATTGAAGCAAGGTATGGGAACCACTCTAATACTAAAATTTTAAATTGCTGTTTTTAAAGGAGAGATAATTATGGATTTACATTACAAGGGACAAGCTTATACCGGCTATCGGGAAGTAATTCCTGCCAATGAGGGATTAATGTCCTTCGGATTGCTCAAACTGAACGATCAGGAAGAGTATACCGGGGAATCAGGACGATTTGAGATTGCTTTAGTAATTCTAAGCGGAAAAGCGACTGTACGCGTTGACGAGCAAGAGTATAAAGATTTAGGAGAACGGAAAGACGTTTTTTCGGGCAGAGCAGCAACAGTTTACATTCCTCGAGACAGTAAGTATCAGGTAAAGGCCAAAAGCGAGAACTTTGAAGCGGCGCTCTGTTTTGTTCAAGTGGAGGAAAAGTATCCTTCCTTTGTTGTAAAACCGGAAGAGGTTGTGGTTAACCAACGTGGAGGAGAGACCAATTGGCAGCGGGAGGTTCATGATATTATCGTAGACAATGGCGAAGGAAAAGTCGGCCGGATCGTCGTAGGAGAAACGTATAGTGCGCCCGGCAACTGGTCAAGTTTCCCCTCTCATAAGCACGATACCTATGTTCCCGGTATGGAAACTGAACTTGTGGAAATTTACCATTACAGGGTGAGTCCTGACAGCGGCTTCGGGATTCAAGTGCTCTATACTGAAGATCGGGAATTAAATGAGGCTTATCTGATCCGAGATACTGACAGTGTTTTTATTCCTAAAGGATATCATCCTGTTGTTGCTCCGCCTTCAATTAAAGTGTATTATCTGTGGTTCTTGGCCGGAAACATGGGTCGAAAAATGCTTCCCAACGATGATCCGAACTTTAAGGAACTGCGGAAGCTGGAAACTCTTTAATACCGTCATGCGAATTCTTTAAGGGGGAGTCATTGATGTTGCAATTAAATAGATCACTGTTAGAAGGGAATTTCCATTTTCCTGAAGGATTAGATATTGGTAAGGATTCTAAACAACTTCCGGAGAAGATTATCCAATTTGGTGAAGGTAATTTTTTGCGGGCCTTTGTGGATTGGATGGTTCACGAAATGAATCAAAAAGGCCTTTTTAACGGTCGGGTAGTGGTTGTTTCTCCTCTGCCGGCGGGATTAATTCCTCAATTAAACGCTCAAGACGGTCTCTATACTCTAATCCTAAGAGGAATGAGTCAGGGGGAAGCGGTAAGCCGAGAGCAAATTATCCGTTCCATCAGCCGGGGAATAGATATGTATACAGAGTGGCAGGAATTTTTAAAATGTGCGGAAAACCCTGAGATCGAATATGTCGTTTCTAATACAACGGAAGCCGGCATTGTCTATAACCCCAGTGACCGTCCGGAGGATACTCCTCCAGCGTCCTTCCCCGGAAAGCTCGCTGTTTATCTTTATCACCGCTACCAGCATTTTGCCGGCGATCCTCAAAAAGGGATGACCATCCTTCCTTGTGAATTGATTGATCGTAATGGAGATCAGCTTAAAGGTATTATTCTTCGCCTGGCAGCTGAATGGGGTTGGCCTGAAGCCTTTAAAACCTGGCTTGAGGAACATAACCGCTTCTTTAATACACTGGTGGATCGAGTGGTCCCTGGTTATCCCAAAGATGAAATTGCTGAGCTCACTAATCAATTAGGCTATAAGGATCAATTGATGGATACGGGAGAACTCTTTCATCTCTGGGTCATTGAAGGAGCCGAAGGAGTTCAAGAAAAACTTCCATTCGTAGAAGCAGGTCTGAATGTGATTTGGACAGGGGATATGACACCCTACCGCACACGCAAAGTTCGTATTCTAAACGGTGCTCATACCTCTAGTGTTCCGGTAGCGTTTCTCTATGGCTTGGAAACGGTGGGCGAAATGGTCGAGCATGATGTGTTAGGACGCTATACTCGAGAAGTTATTTTCGAGGAAATCATTCCCTCAGTGGACCTTGACGAGTCAATGTTGACGGAGTATGCTCAGTCCGTCTTGGAAAGATTTGAGAATCCCTATATTAAACATTATCTATTGAGCATCCTGTTAAATTCGACCTCCAAATTTAAAACCCGTGTCTTGCCTTCACTCTTGAACTATACCAAAAAGACCGGCTTGCTGCCCTATAAACTCTGTTTCTCCATGGCAGCTCTTTTCGCAGTTTATCGCGGAACTGTTGAAGGCACCGTCATGAAATGTCGTATTGGCGATAAAGACGTTGATATGAAAGATGATCTCGCAACATTACAAATGATGCAGGCTGCCTGGTCAGAATGTGATCAAAGTTTAGAATCCGTCTTGCATCTCGTACGCAGGATATTTGCAGAAACAAAGGTTTGGGGACAAGATCTTAATGAGATCACCGGCTTAGCAGAAAAAGTCGGAGCCGATTTGTATGCCATTCTCCAGGATGGTGTTAAAAA
This sequence comes from Desulfosporosinus sp. FKB, assembly GCF_002196705.1. Lineage (GTDB taxonomy): Bacteria > Bacillota > Desulfitobacteriia > Desulfitobacteriales > Desulfitobacteriaceae > Desulfosporosinus. The sequence goes on along the minus strand of NZ_NADJ01000026.1, from coordinate 95,845 downwards.
GGCAATTGAACGGTCCTTTCTCAATAAATAAATTGATAGGAGTTAAAACCATGGATCTCTTAAAACTAAACGCTCGAGATAACGTCGCCGTTGCCTTAAAAAACCTTCGAGCAGGAGAGATCGTTTCATATAATGAAGGTGAGGTTTGTCCTCTGAGGGATATTCCCGGCGGACATAAGGTGGCACTTCAGGAAATTCACGCTGGTGAGAATATCGTTAAATATGGCTTTCCCATTGGAAAAGCTGCTGAAGATATTCCCCAAGGGCAATGGGTCCATACTCATAATTTGAAAACAAACCTTGGCGAAGTTCTCACTTATCACTATTCCCCCAGAAAAACTGATAGCGTGAATCCTGCTCCGGCGGCAACGTTCCAGGGTTTTCGCCGGACCGACGGCAAGGTGGGGATACGCAATGAGATATGGGTAATTCCCACGGTCAGCTGTGTCAATAGAATTGCCGAACTTATTGCTAAAACTGCTGGGGAAACTCTGAAACAACGCGAGACTATAGATGGGGTCTTCGAGTTTAAGCATCCTTATGGATGTTCTCAAATGGGTGAAGATCAACTCTTGACCCAGCAGATTCTGGCCGATTTAATCCATCACCCCAATGCCGGAGGCGTTCTGGTTTTGGGCTTGGGCTGTGAGAACAGCAATATTGCTGAAATAAAGAAGCGTTTAGGAGACTATGACCCGGAACGTGTTAAATTTATGGTGGCTCAAGAGGTAGAGGACGAAATTGAGACCGGTGTCCAATTAGTACTCCAACTTGCGGATTACGTTCGATCCTTTAAACGGGAAGGATGCTCTGTTGCGGAGCTGACTGTGGGATTGAAATGCGGCGGTTCTGATGGCTTTTCCGGGATCACCGCCAATCCTTTGGTAGGGCGTTTTTCTGATCACCTTATAGCTCAAGGCGGTTCGACGATTCTTACCGAGGTTCCGGAAATGTTTGGAGCAGAAACTATCTTAATGAATCGTGCTCTAAATCAAGAGGTCTTTGAGAAAACCGTCAGCTTAATTAACGATTTTAAAGCATATTATGCTTTTCATGAACAACCAATTTATGAAAACCCATCCCCTGGCAATAAGCAAGGGGGCATAAGTTCGTTGGAAGATAAAGCCTTGGGGTGCACTCAAAAAGGCGGCAATTCACAAGTCGTTGATGTTCTTAAATATGCGGAGAGAGTTCACGCCAGAGGATTGAATCTTCTTTCGGCTCCGGGCAATGATATGGTGGCTTCCACGGCTTTGGCGGCTGCGGGATGCCAATTAATCCTCTTCACAACAGGGCGAGGTACTCCCTTAGGTACTTGCGTACCAACTCTCAAAATTGCTACGAATTCGGAATTGTTTAAGCATAAAACTAATTGGATGGATTTTAATGCCGGCAGGCTTTTGGAAGGCCTGAGTATGGACGATTTAGCGCTGGAGTTTTGGGATCATGTTTTAACGATAGCTAACGGCAATAAAACTCAATCCGAGAAACTTGGATTTAGGGAGATTGCTATATTTAAGAGCGGAGTTACTTTGTAGTTTCGCAGAGGTTGAGAGGTGCAAATCAATGACAAAAGAAGAAAGCTTGCAGCGTGTCATAAACACAGGAATTGTGGCAGTAGTCAGGGCAGAAAACGCCGAACAGGCGATCCGTATCACGGAAGCCTGCCGCGCGGGCGGGATTGACATTATCGAGATTACTATGACAGTTCCGGGAGCCCTGGCAGCTATTCAGGAATTAGCTAATACCTATAGACAGGGAGAAATTGTCCTTGGAGCCGGTACAGTCCTGGACAGTGAGACAGCACGCGTCTGTCTGCTGGCGGGAGCAGAGTTTATTGTCAGTCCCAGTTTTAATCCCGAGGTTGTTCGGTTGGCAAATCGCTATCGAAAACTTGTAATGCCCGGTGCTCAAACTATCACAGAAATGGTTACGGTGATGGAGTCAGGGGCAGATGTAGTCAAGTTATTCCCGGGTAATGCCTATGGGCCTGCATATGTCAAGGCGGTTAAAGGGCCGCTTCCCCAGGTGCAAATCATTCCAACAGGCGGAGTCAGCTTGGATAACGTCGGCGAATGGATCAAAAATGGCTGTTTAGCTGTTGGTGTGGGGAGTGAACTTACCGCAGGGGCTAAAACGGGAAATTATGATCTGATTACGTCCACAGCCCGACAGTTTGTGGAGGCCATTAGTTCAGCCCGCAAGCGAGTTTAGGAGTCTACGCTAGGAGTGGTATTATGAATCAGAAGGTCATAGCCTTTGGAGAATTACTGCTTCGGCTGTCACCGCCAGGCTATCAACGCTTGGTGCAGGCGGAACAGTTTGAGGCAGTGTACGGCGGGAGTGAAGCCAACGTATGTGTAACTCTGGCCTGCTTAGGAGCAGATAGTTATTTTGTCAGTAAACTGCCCGACAATCCCTTAGGCCATTCGGCGAACCAGCATCTGCGCCGCTATGGTGTCAATACGGAATCAATGCTTTGGGGCGGAAAACGCTTAGGTATTTATTTTGCTGAAGCCGGATTTTCTCAGAGAGCCTCTCAAGTCATTTATGATCGTGCTGATTCTTCTGTCAGTGAATTAAGGGAAACGGAAATTGCTTGGGAGACTCTCTTACAAGATAAAGACTGGTTTCATATTACAGGAATCACGCCGGCTTTAGGCGAAGGATGTGCGGCAGCTGTCTTAGAGGGTGTAAAAACGGCTAAAAAATTAGGGCTTACCGTTAGCTGTGATTTCAATTACCGCCAAAAACTCTGGTCACCACAACGGGCCGGAGAGGTTATGGCCCCCATTTTAGAACAGGTGGATATCGTCTCGGGAATAGGTCCGGTCGAAGCGGAGACTATCTTTGGCATTAGGGCAACTTCCTCCAACACCTATCAGGACTTAGCCTCGCAGTTAATGGACCGTTTTGGTTTTAAACAAGTCCTTAATACACTGCGTAAAAGCCAATCTGCCAATCGTCACCTTTTTTCTGCCTGGTTATTTGACGGAAGCACCTTGTATACAGCGCCTGAGTATGCGCTGGAGATTGTGGATCGGATCGGGGGAGGGGACGCCTTCTTTGGTGCCTTGATTTATGGCCAATTGTCCAATTATGGCCCTCAAAAATCCCTGGATTTTGCAGTCGCCGCATCAGTATTGAAGCATACCATTCCAGGTGACGTTAACTTAGTCACCCTGGGAGAAGTGGAATCGCTTCTTCAGGGAGATTCTATGCTGCGAGTCCAACGCTAAATACGAGATAATGAATATCACATCCTCGAAAAATATGACCTATAAATATAGACCTATAAGGAAGGGAGCTTCGCCCACAAGAGTGAACTCATTGTATGGAAAGGCGGTAAAGCTCCCGCATCATTGGTATAGGTGTCTCTAATATAGTATCTGAAGAGTACATGAACAAGGCGCACCCAATAAATTGGATGCGCCTTGTTCATTGATTATTTAACTCAAATCAAAAATTTCTTTAAGCTCCTCCTCAGACAACTTGGAAAGGAACGTTTCTCCAGGTTGAATCACGGAATCTACGAGAGCTTTTTTTTTCGCTTGCAAAGCACTGATTTTTTCTTCAACAGTTCCTTGAGCAATAAGTCGAATCACTTGAACAGAGTTTTTTTGGCCAATTCGGTGAGCTCGGTCTGTGGCTTGATCTTCCACTGCGGGGTTCCACCAGGGATCGTAATGAATAACCATGTCAGCACCAATTAAATTGAGGCCAGTTCCCCCGGCCTTTAATGAAATTAAAAAGACCTGGCCGCTTCCTGCATTAAAAGCGTTGGCCATTTTCAGCCGCTCGGCAGCTTTGGTCGCTCCTGAAAGATAGAAATGTTCAATGTTCTGTGAGTCTAAGAACTTCTCAATAAGATCCAGCATGGTGGTGAACTGGGAAAAAAGAAGGATGCGGTGGCCGCTGCCCAAGGCATCTGTGATGACTTCCTGCAAGAGAAGCATTTTTCCGCTTTCGCCGGCGTAATCATTGAGGAACATGGCTGGGTGGCCGCAAATCTGCCGAAGCCTGGTAAGAGCTGCGAGAATCTTAATGTGACTTTTATTAAAGCCTGCAACAGCCAGCTCTTGAGCTATCTGACCTTTTGCTTCTTGTAAATAAGCAAGGTACAGTTTTTTCTGTTCTTCTGTTAAAGACGCATAAAGCTGAGTTTCAATTTTATCCGGCAGTTCTTTAAGAACATCTTTTTTCAGACGGCGTAAGATGAATGGATTCACATGGCGGCTTAACTCGGTAAGAGGCGTTTCTTCTCCTTTGGCAATGGGGACTTCGAACTTTTTGCGAAATTCCGGGTAGGTGAGGAGATAGCCTGGCATGATAAAATTAAAAAGAGACCATAGCTCAGAAAGGGAATTTTCGATAGGCGTTCCTGTTAAGGCAAAATACCCTTTGGCTTGAATTTGTTGAACAGATTTAGCATTCAGGGTTTGTGAGTTTTTGATATGCTGGGCTTCATCAAGAAAGCAATAGGAAAACATAACATCCTTCAAATTGTCAATCTCACGGCGAATAATAGGATAGGAGATAACAACAAGATCCCACTGGCTGATACCTTCTATTTGAGCTTGTCTTTCCTGCGGTGTTCCATCGATGACAAGAATTTTTAGAGAGGGTGTAAACTTTTGGGCTTCTGTCTGCCAGTTATAAATCAGTGAGGTAGGGGCTATAACCAGGGCAGGATCTGATGATGTCTTTTTTTCGGATAAAATGAAAGAGAGAATCTGGAGAGTCTTGCCCAGGCCCATGTCATCGGCTAGAATACCGCCTAAACCGCAGGCAGCTAAAGTCTTTAACCATTGAAACCCTGTCTTCTGGTAATCTCTCAAAACAGGACTCACATCTGCGGGAAGTTCATAGTCTCCATCCTGTGGCTCAAGAACGCTTTGCACGAGTTGTTTAAAGGCCTTGTTGCGCTGCATTCCGGGGAGATTAGCCTGACGGAGAAAACTGTCAATATACATGGCCCGGTATTTAGGAAGATTAATAAGTTTTTGGTCCAGATCTTTGACATTGAGATTTAAATTATCAAAGAGCTGAGCAACGGAGGTTAACTCAGGTTGGTTTAAATCAAGAAAGGAACCATCGCGCAGGCGGTGGTATTTTTTCTTTAAATGCAGGGAATAAAATAAATCTGTTAATTCGCTGGGATCAATATCGTTGTATTGAAAGGATACTTCAAGGATGTCTGACGTTTCATTTAAACGAACTTGACCGAAGAAGGTCGGAGCGGAACGAATTTTGAGTTTGAATTGATCGGAATAGTATATCTCGGCCAGATTCTGCAGCAGGGGGATTCCTTTGGCTATGAATTCAAAGATTTTATCGTCGTCATCAAGGTAAATGCGTCCTTTGGAAACAATAAATTCGGCCTGCTCCAAAATACTAAGGATTGTCCGTTCTTGTGTGATGGATCGAATGAGGATGGTCTCATCGGCGGAGTTAGTGGTAATGTCACGAGTTGAGGTGAAAGGGTTTATGGCAACATTTCCGTAATGAAATTCTAAGCGGGCCGTAATGCTCATATCTTCGGAGCGATCAAAGAATAGTTTGGCTTCTAACATATCTTGACTGAATTTGTCTTCTAAGATGGGGTCAATAGAGATCGTTCCTATTTTTTCAATCATGGGCAAGGATTCGGAGACAAACGTTTCTTTTTGAGCCGCCGGAATAACAATGTCCGTCGCAGCATTCCCATTCAGGCTGCTTATAAGGGATGGGAGCAGGTCTTTTTGAGCTGCAGTCGCCTGATAAATGGTTTGATGGTACAAATAATAGCTGCCGTCTGCTGTCAATTGCAGGGGGATATCAGCGGATTCCAGGGTCAAGGCCAGGTCTTGATCCTGGGAATTCAGAGAAAATTCCAAGGACAGACCATCTCTGACAATACGCATTCTTTGTGGAGTCGAACTATTAACCTGGCAAAGAAATTCTTTATTGTCCATTGCATCCAAAAATTTCGTCAGATAATAGCCGGATAAAGGCAGGGGTCTTTGTTTAAACAAATTCGAACTATAATAGCTTCCCTGCATTTCAAGCAGTGAAGCATGTTGTTCATACATCTTAATCAACATGGAAACCAGCCCTTGATCTTCTGCCTTAAAGGTTTGACGCTGAGGCTCAAAGGTGAATTGTTTGCCAAATTCCAGAGATTGGCCTGTTTTAAGAGCAGTAAGGAATTGCTCAAAGTCTTTCACGATATAAAGGCGCTGCAGCCCAATTTTAAGCTGTAAATCAGCCGATAAGTGATAGCCAGTCATAATAGTGAGCTCTGCATTTAAGGTTAGCTCTTCTAAATGAAAGTCCCGCTGCTGATGAGAAAAGGCTTGAAGGAATTTCTCCGCAGCCTGATTCTGTTTCGAGGGCTTAGACCAAGACATTGTTTTTTGCAGAATAGTTTTTAGAACTGCAATGACGTGCTTACATGCACCGTGATATTCGGCAAAGGCAGGACAGGTACAGTAATAGGAGTGTAAGGCTCCCTCTTCTGCGAAGACTAACTGGACTTCATAACGTAAATTGCCGATGACAGAAGCACTGACAGTACCTTTCTCAGAGTCATAGCTACAATCACGAACCCTATTGGTTAAAAAATAGGAGACTCCCTTTTTATAGACACGGTCATTATCAGCTAGTTTCATGATTTGTGGTTCTGAGATTAAAAAACGAGGCATGAAATTACTCCTTTAGCGGCATAATGCAACTAGACTAATTTTTACAGGAATCGAGTTAAGAATATCATAAATGAGGTTAGGCGTCTAACCTGACGCTTCAAGTTGTATATGACAGCCGTGATAGGGAAGAGAGGTCAGCATTTGACAAATGGCAAATACTAACAAGTTGGTATGGCTTAAAATTAGAACAGCAATTTTCGGTCATCCTTTGGCGACGCATAATGCTGAGGAGGCAAAAGTTGGGGTTAGCGGAGGAATTCCGGTTTTCGGGTCGGATATTATTTCGTCTCAGGGGTATGCTCCTGATGAGATTTTATATATCCTCCTGCTTGCCGGTTCATTGGGGTTTGCCTATATTTTAAAAGTCTCATTTACCATTGTACTTTTAGTCATCAGTATTTTCCTGGTTTATCGTAAAGCGATCCAGAAATATCCGGAAGGCGGTGGATCCTATACGATTGCCAAGGCTTATTTGGGTGATACCTATGGCCTGATCGCCGGGGCAAGTTTGACCTTGGATTATGTCCTGACGGTTGCCGTCAGCGTCAGCTCGGCGATCGAAAACCTGACTGGGATTTTTCCCTGGCTTGCTCCCACTCCCCATAAAGTCATTGCTGATTGTCTTGTCATTATTTTTATGGCTTGGGTTAATCTGAGAGGCTTAAAAGAATCCGCTAAACTATTTGCTGTCCCTGTATATCTTTATATCTTAACTTTGGCACTTTTAATCGGAACCGGACTGACAGAGATTTTTACTCATGGGGTGACACCTGCTGCCGCAGCAACTGGGCATCAGGCAGCATCCTCTGCCGGCGAGATGACCTGGTTTATTTTGGCGCGGGCCTTTGCCGGCGGAACAACAGCTTTGACGGGTTTTGAGGCTGTAAGCAATGGAGTAACAGCCTTTAAAAATCCTGCTCAAAAGCGAGCTATTCATACCTTGTTTATCCTTGCAGTTATTGTGTCAGCAGGATTAATCGGTTTAACTTATTTAGCGGGTGCATATCAGCTTGAGCCTTCGGAAGGGAATACCATCTTAAATCAATTGGGTATCATCATCTTTGGACGAACAATTCCTTATTTTGTACTCATGGGGACTGCAGCGGCCATACTAATTATTGCTTCAAGCACACCTTATGCAGGACTACCTATTTTATTGAGTTTAATGGCACGGGATGGATTTACGCCCAGGTATTTTAAAAATTTGGGGGACCGATTAGTATATAGTGTAGGTATTTGGACCTTATTTTTTGTTTCCAGTTTTCTCATCATTATTTTTCAAGGGGATACTCATATGATGCTTCCCCTCTACGCTATTGGTGTATTTATTTCCTTCACCTTGACGGGCGCCGGTCTGGCCAAAAATACTTGGCAGGAGAAAGGAATGAAGTGGAAGTCAGACTTCGCTGTTTTTAGCTTTGGAGGCATTGTTTCCTTTCTGGTCTTAATAGTTTTTATAACGACTAAGTTTACCCAAGGCGCTTGGATTATTTTGTTGATTATGCCTTTGCTGGTTTTCATATTTCGGGGTATTAACCGTGTTTATCGAGGGGAAATTCAAAACATCGAGGTTACCCGGGAAGCTACAGTTGAATTCCACACTTACGTGATGAAAGTAAAACAACGAAGGGAGAATGTGGAGCTTACAGACTATAAAAATAAAATTATTGTGCCGGTATATGATCTGAACCTAATAGTGCTTAAAACATTAAGGTATGCCTATGCCTTAACGCCTCAAGTTTCTGCCGTTCATATTGCCTCCGATCCCAAACGAACGGAAAAGCTGCTGAAGCATTGGGCAGAACACCACATTGAAATTCCCTTGGAAATTGTTGAATCTCCCTATAGGGCAGTTGTTCACGATTTTTTGAATTACGTTGATAACGTTGAGAAGAAAGGGGAATTTGAAACCATAACCGTTGCGATTCCGGAATATGTACCTGTAAAACTGTGGCATAACATTTTGCATAATCAAACAGGACAATTACTTAAGGTTATGCTGCTTCTTAGGAAGAGTATTTTAGTAACGAGTGTCCCATATCATCCTGAAGACGAGAGAAGGCGCATAGGAAATTAAATCTCTTCGTCAAGATGGGTCGAAATTACTCTTTATAGAGAGGATCAAGACCGTTTTTTTGTGTATCTTGTTAAATCATCAGGATAATGTCGCTGCTTCTATTGCAGGATAAATGAGCCTATATGTAGAAGAGGTAGACAAGCTACAATACGAAGCTTTGGGGGGAGATGTGCTATGCTTATCACATGTGACAACAATATGCAAATGGGCTATATTTACTTGATGCCCAATGATACAACTGTTGAGTATACCCTCGAGGAAAGCGACATTGGATTATATTACGACATCGAAAGTCTCAGTATACCAAGAATAAAATGGCCGGGCATGGGCCAACTTTTAAATCAGATGCGCTTGTCGGTAAAGACCTATCGAGAGGCAGTCAATAATGTGTTTCATTGCGAATATTGGAATGATCTTGATAGTGAAGGTTATATGATGGGGATTGAACTTTATTTAACAGAAGACATCCTCTTGCCCCTTGTGGCTCATCAGGCCTTTAAGCTTTACGATGTGCGCTGGCGGAATCAAGATTTTAGAGTGCTGACGCTGGATGCTTATCTTGATGTTTTAAACAAGGACAACGTTATTTATCCCTTAACTGCAGAGAAAGATGCCTTTGTTATTCTTTCGCTGGATCCCCTTTCCAATGTGGCTAGAGTCATGGCTTTAATTTCCGCAAGAGATGATCTTTATCCGGTGGACTATCTCCGGCAGCCGCTGTTTATTCTGGCTAATTCAAGCCGCAGTTTCGAAAGTCAGTAAGTTTAGGGCTTATAATGTTATGAATTTAACATCTTATTATTAAATGTTAAATGAATCAAATCAGAGGTTTTTTAAAAATAGAAAAGGGTTGTAACAGGTTCATTTTCCGAATCTGTTACAACCCTTATATTTTTAATCTTAAGAGGGGTTTGGCTCAAAGGCTTTTTGGACTTCCTTCAAGTGTTCTCGAATGGGAAGCTGCTGAGGACAGACTTCTTCACAGGCACCGCACTCTATACAGGCGGAAGCTTTACTTTCCGGGGTAAAGAAGGTGTTATACGCAAAACGGGAGGAACCAAAATCATCATATATATGGGCGTCATTATAAAGGGCGAAGTTGTTGGGAATATTTACACCGGAAGGACAGGGCTGGCAATAGCCGCAGGCCGTACAGTCAACCTTGTTTAAGGATAAGTATTGTTTTCTAACTTCGTCTATTAATTGATGTTCATTGTCCGTTAGGGAATTGGCTTCGGAAATGCCCGCCAGGCGCAAATTCTCTTCAACTTGCTCCTTGGTGCCCATCCCGCTTAAGAGTAAGGTCACTTCAGGATGGTTCCAAACCCAGCGCAATGCCCACTCAGCTGGCGACCGTTTGACCTCCGCCTTGTCCCAGAGTTTAAGTATGGAAGACGGAGGATTTTTAACGAGTTTGCCGCCCTTCAGAGGCTCCATAACGATGACGGCGAGCCCTTTTTCTGCCGCATACTTTAGTCCCTTATTACCCGCTTGAAACTCCGTATCCATGTAGTTATATTGGATTTGACAGAAGGTCCAAGGGTAGGCGTCGACAATTTCCTGAAAAACCGGGAACTTATCATGAAAGGAAAATCCAGCATAGTTTATTCGTCCATCTGCCAAAGCCTTTTTGAGAAAGTCTGCAAAGTCAAAGCTCTTGGCCTTTTCCCAGGTGGCTTTGCTAAGGCCGTGCAAAAGATAGAAGTCAATGTGGTCCGTTTGAAGTTTTTTCAATTGTTCGTTGAGGATGCGGTCAAAGTCTTCACGACTTTGGCAGTGAAAAAGAGGAAGCTTCGTAGCAAGCTTAACTTTTTCCCGGTAACCGTTTTGCAGCGCTTTTCCTACTAATACTTCACTTTGCCCTTGATGGTAGGGATAAGCCGTATCAATATAGTTAACTCCGTTGTCGATAGCATAACGGATTAAGGAGATCGCTTCCGGCTCATTGATTTTACTGGGATCTCCATTCAGGGTAGGGAGACGCATACAGCCAAATCCCAGAATTGAAGCTTGATAATCTAAACTGCCAAATTTACGGTATTTCATAGACCTACTTCCCTTCTTTCGCCGTTTGGAATTAATAGTTATAGCGTATACTCTTGAAAACAAGATTTCAAGGGGACTACTCCTTTGATTAAGGAAAAATGAGTATGGTCAGAACAGTAGTACTATCAGGGGAGCATGTATTAAGGTGGACAATTGTCGCTGATCGAGGTATAACTAAGATACGACTGTTATCATATAGTCTTAAAATTGGGATTTCTGTATTTTAGAATTAAGAAGAGGGGTTCAGCATTAACTATGTTAACTGTAGAAAAAATTGGTGGCACATCGATGTCTCAATTTCAAAATGTGCTTAATGACATTATTGGTTATCCGGGTTCAGAAGGCTTTCACTACGGCAGAGTCTTTGTCGTCTCTGCTTATGCCGGGGTAACGAATTGGCTGTTAGAAGATAAAAAAACCAAAGCGCCTGGAGTTTACCAACATTTTATTAAAGGGGAAGACTATGAAACTTCCATAAATCAGTTATTAGAACGGATGCTTCAGATTAACGAATCCTTTGTGGAAATTGGTTTGGACTATCAAGTCTGCCGTGATTTCTTACTGGAGCGAATTAATCAGACCAAAGCTTATCTGAGCAGTATGGAAGATATTATTGCTTCAGGGTATGTCGAGCGGGGAAGTATCTTATCGGCGGCCAGGGAACTATTGGCTTCCATCGGAGAAGCCCATTCGGCCTTTAACACGGTTAATATTCTTCGTAATCGGGGAATTCGTGCCGAACTTGTGGACCTCACCGGTTTCAGGGATTCGAAGCAGCTTTCATTCAGCGAGCGTATCGAAAGAACGTTTAAGAATGTTAATCCCTTTGACGCCATCATCGTGGCGACAGGCTATACTAAAGGAGTCGAGGGAATTATGCGGCAATATGAACGAGGTTATTCGGAAATTACCTTTTCCAAGATTGCTACGCATTTACAAGCCAATGAAGCGATTATTCATAAAGAGTTTCATCTTTCCTCAGCAGATCCTAAGATTGTTGGAGTTGAAAAGGCTATTCCCGTTGGCAAGACGAATTATGACGTTGCCGATCAGCTGGCAGATATCGGAATGGAGGCCATTCATCCCAATGCTTCCAAACCCTTAGAAATGGCTGGAATTAACTTGCGCATCAAGAATACCTTTGAACCGAGCCATCCAGGAACCCTCATTTCCAAGGATTATATTGGCCCCAAAGCCAGAATAGAAATCGTCGCTGGTTCTGACAAGATTGTAGTCTTGGAGATTCATGACACATTAATGGTCGGGGAGATTGGCTTCGACTATGAAATTATGAAGAAGTTTAAGGAACACAATATTAGTTATATTACCAAAGCGACTAATGCCAATAGTATTTCACTTGTAATTTGGGAATCAGATCTCAATGATCAATTGGTTGCAGAGCTGAAAGAAAACTATCAGACTGTAACAGTTCAAGAGGCTGCTATCGTCTGCGTTATTGGTTCAAATATCGCGATGCCAAGAATTCTTGCACGGGCAGCAAACGCTTTGGCTAAAAATGATATTAATATCAAATGTGTCGCCCAGTCCTTACGGCAGGTCAATATGCAATTTGTCATTGATCGGAAAATGTATGCTAAAGCCATCGTTTGCCTGAATGAAGATTTGTGTGTCGCCGAATATTAGGAGGAAGTTATGTCTGTTGAACTGGTCAAGGAGTTCTTAAAAGAGAACAAGCAAGATATTGAAATCTTAACCTTTGAAGATACCAGCACCGTTGCTAAAGCGGCTGAGTCCTTAAAGGTAACCCCCGGAGAAATCGCTAAATCCTTGCTCTTTAAAACTAAAGAGCAATTTGTTATGATTCTGATGGCTGGCGATAAACGTTTGGATAATAGGAAATTTAAAGACGTCTTTGCGGCAAAGGCTAAGATGCCTGAGGCTGAAGAAGTAATAAGTGTCACCGGGCATCCGGTCGGCGGTGTTTGTCCCTTCGGCTTAAAGAAACCTATTCCGGTCTATTTGGATTATTCACTGCAAGCCTATACTCATGTGTTTCCTGCGGCCGGTGAACCCAATACGGCCATTAAATTAACAGTGGATGCTCTGCAGAAACTAACCTGTGGACAATGGATAGATGTTGCTCAATAAAAGGAGTATGACATGGGGAAAACCTTAGTATTAACTGAAAAACCTTCCGTTGGCCGCGAAGTGGCTAAAATTTTAAACTGTTCCCAGAAGGGAAATGGTTGCCTTATAGGAGCAAAATTTATTGTCGCCTGGGCTTTAGGGCATTTGGTAACCCTTGCTGACCCTGAAGTCTATGATCCCGGCTACAAAACTTGGAGAGCTGAAGATCTCCCTATGCTGCCGTCGAAAATGGAATTAGTGGTCATCAAAGAAACTGCCAAACAATTTGGGGCTGTTAAGAGTTTAATGAGAAGTCCGGAAGTGGATGAGCTGATTATTGCCACTGATGCAGGGCGTGAAGGTGAACTGGTGGCACGATGGATTATCAAGAAAGTCGGCTGGCGCAAACCCATTCAACGGTTGTGGATCTCATCTCTGACCGAGAAGGCAATCAGGGACGGTTTTAAACAATTACGGCCCGGTAAAGATTTTAACGCGCTCTATTCGGCAGCAGAATGCCGTGCAGAAGCCGATTGGCTGGTGGGCTTAAACGTTACCCGCGCGTTGACATGTAAGTTCAATGCCCAACTTTCAGCCGGCCGAGTCCAAACGCCTACCTTGTCTATGGTCGTTGAACGGGAAAGAGAAATCAAGGAATTTGTTCCGCAAGAATATTGGTCGGTGGTTGCCTCCACAGGAACCTTTGACCTGCGCTGGCAGGGCCAGAATGGGCAAACCCGCATTTTTGACTCCCAAAAGGCGGATAAGATTTTAACGAAAGTAAAGGGTCACGTCGGAGAAATTGTTGACGTAAAAAAAGAGGCCAAGAAAGAGCTGCCCCCCCTAGCTTATGATCTTACGGAACTACAGCGGGATGCTAACCGAAAATATGGCTTTTCTGCCAAAACAACGTCGAACATCATGCAGCTGCTTTATGAGAATCATAAGTTGGTGACTTATCCGCGCACAGATTCGCGTTATATCAGTGAGGATATCGTACCGACACTATCTGAACGCTTGAAAAGTGTTGCCCAGGGTTCTTACGTGAATTTGGCTCGAGGAATCTTAAGAAATAAACTCAACATTACCAAACGTTTTGTCGATAACTCTAAAGTTTCGGATCACCATGCAATTATTCCCACAGAACAGCCTGCTATGTTGAATAGACTTAGTTCAGAAGAACTTAAGATTTATGATTTAATCGTGCGCAGGTTTTTGGCTGTACTTTCGCCGGCCTTTGAATATCAGCAAACGACCGTAAAGGTGAGAGTCAATGGCGAAATATTTACTACAAAGGGGAGAATTGTCCTCAAAAAAGGCTGGAAAGATGTCTATTCGACTTACCCAGGGGTAGAGGATGAGGATGAAGGGGAAGATCAGAGATTGCAGACCTTACCCCAAATTAGCCTTGGTGATACACTGAAGAATTTGTCAATACATCTGGAAGCCAAGAAAACAAAGCCTCCGTCAAGACATACGGAAGCCAGCTTACTTTTTGCCATGGAACATCCCGGCAAAATGATTGAAGACCGGCAGCTGAGAGAGGTTATGGATCAAAGTCATGGCCTGGGCACCCCGGCAACAAGGGCCGAGATCATTGAAAAGCTCTTTAACTCGTTTTATATGAGCAGGCAGGGCCAGGAAATTATGCCGACGTCCAAAGGGATTCAATTGATTAACTTAGTTCCTCCGGAACTTAAATCACCGGAGTTAACCGCCCAATGGGAACAACAATTAAATGAGATAAGCAAAGGGCGGGCAAATGCTCAGACATTCATAAAGGAAATGCGGGGGTACGCCACTCAGCTTGTTGCTACAGTCAACGGCAGCACTCAATCCTTTAAACATGATAACTTAACTAGAACAAAGTGTCCTGATTGCGGTAAGTTCCTCTTACAGGTGAAGGGCAAGAAAGGGGAAATGTACGTCTGTCAAGACCGCGAATGTGGTTACAGGCAGGCTATTTCCCAAATATCTAATGCGCGCTGCCCGGAATGCCACAAGAAAATGGAGATTCGGGGAGAGGGCGAAAATAAATTGTTCGTATGTGTCTGCGGCTACCGGGAAAAACTTTCTGCTTTTAAGAAACGAAAAGAGGCTGAAAAGAGTACCGGCAATAAAAAAGAAGTACACGCCTATTTGAAAAAGCAAAATGATGAAACTCTAAAAAATACAGCCTTAGCAGATGCTTTAGCGAAATTGCAAATTAAGAAGTGAACTCGGTATGGGAACCACTTCCACTTGTAGTGGTGGGAGTCTTACGTTGAATGAAGAACTATAAATACAACAATGTAATCAAGTGCGTAAATAAAAGTTAATAAGTTTAAGAAATTAATTAGTTTAAGAAGTTAAGAAGGAATAAATTTTGAAAAAGGTTTTTCGGTGTAGACTGAAAAACCTTTTTTTATTATTGATACCTTTAGTAATAGCTCGCTTAAGGAGTTACCTAAATCCAATGTTTCTACATAAGTAAAGGAAAAGAAGACTATTGGAACGATTATCCCTCTCCAAACATAAATCATATTATGGGATGCTTTAAAGGAGAGGGTGCTATGGAGCTAAAAGGTGATGTTAACGAATGTCTTGCTAAAGCCAGGAGCTATGTAGCTGAGGGCATAGAACAAATCGTAACAGGAAATCTTGATGAAATGCACGGAGTATCTCCAAGTCCGGGAGCTTCAGCCCTCGCCGCTCTTGCCCTTCTGGCAATAGGAAGAGGGTTTGAAAGCGCCCAAAGGCAAGGAGTTCAGTGGCTATGGCAAAATCGCCGCGGAGGTTGGGGGAAATTTCCCGGCGACCAGCCGGATCCGGAAATAACTCAGATCGTCAATTCAGTTATACAAGGAAGTGAGGGGGGCTGGAGAGCTAAAATCCGGCTTTTATCTCAGGCCCGGCAATTTTCTGAGATGATATTATCGTTAGGGCAAAGGGTGGTGCCTGGTTTAGAAGGACCTACACCGGAAGAAATCTTGCTTCCCAATATTCTTCAAGACCATGTTTTGGCCAAATTACCTCTCTATGGTCGCCCGGTCGTTGTTGCAGCATCAATTCTCGCTTCCGATTCTCCAGAGGGAATCAGCCAAGGAATCCAATATCTTCTGGAAACGCAAATGTCTGATGGTTCCTGGGCTGAGGATATTGTGGCTACAAGTTTAGGTATCTTGGCTCTCCTGCGGCGGGGCGGCAACAGTAAACGAGCGGAGAAAGCAGGGCAATGGTTAGTTTCCAAGCAGTACTCCAGCGGCGGCTGGCCGGCCTTCGATCAGCTTAAGGTCTGGGCGGTAGCCTGGGCAGTTTGTGTTTTTGGCGAACAGATGAAAAGGAATGAAACGTATCCTTGGCTTTCTCAGGCGATGGATTATCTTAAGCAAGGGCAGAATTCCGACGGGAGTTACGGAAGCACTCCTCCACATACTCATCCTGATCTGGACGATACCTCTGTTGCCTTAATGGCTTATCATCAGATGCTTGGAAAGCAGAATAAGCAGGGTGTAGAGCTGCTGAGAAGACTGCAAAATTCTGATGGGAGCTGGGGAACATTTCCCAGCTTTACTGGAGTACCCCCCGCTATTTCTTCGGAATTTCCTGTCTATATTTCAAGTGTTGATGTGACGATTCATGTTTTGGAAGCGTTATGGGGTTCCTCTCGAGGGCAAGATGAAACAATTTGGCGAGGACTTAATTGGCTGATTTCTCAGCAGGATAAGCAGGGAGCCTTTCCGGGATCTTGGTTTGAGGGGAGAGTCTACAGCACGGCTCAGGCTCTTGAACTTCTTAGCAAATGGAGAATTAGCTGGGAACGCTGGACAATTCCGCGCAATATTCAAGTGGCTCGCAAAAAGGGATTGGAGTTTCTGCTCAAAGCTCAGAATCAAGGAGACTGGGGCTCGGTTGTGGAGACGGGGTTGGCCTTATCGGGATTATGGAGGTATAGCCGATTCGTGCCCAAGGAGGTCATGGATAAGGGCATCCAAAACCTTCTCAGCGCGCAGAAAGACAATGGTTCCTTTCAGCCGTCTTACCGCGGAATCTATGCTAAGGGCTGGAATTATGAGGAACCCCTGACAACGGCTTTAACCGCTATTCGGGCCTTACAACGATACCAGATCATATATACTCCCAAACGGTCGTTTTTGGGTTTTTGAGTTAAAGATCAAAAACAATACTATCCTGACTGGATTCTTAGCAATGAAGATCTTGGTCTGGATAGTTTGTTTGTTTCCTTGAAATGATTGTGAGAACTATGATACCTAGTGCAGGCTAGAAAAAGAGTCATAATTGGGTATCTTGGAATATTATAGATTATGACGTTGAGGAAGGTTAAAAAGGAGCGCTTTTCCCGTGCTTGAAATGATTTTTCAGCATTTTGGCCGATATCAAGAGATTGTTTCCGTGCTGATTCGCCATGGATTTGGCTTTATTCTCTTCGAAAGCAGGGGACTAAAAAATCAGGGAAAAAATGAAGTTGTCATGGCCCATCTCGGCCAGCGGATTCGTCGAGTTTTGAGCGAGCTAGGTCCAACGTTTATAAAACTCGGTCAGTTCGCGAGCACACGTCCGGATATTATCCCCATACCCATTGTTCATGAGTTGGAGCAGCTTCAAGACAGGGTTTCTCAGGTTCCCTTTGCTCTTATAAGCCGGACCATTGAGCAGGAGTTAGGAGCTCCAATCCAAGAACTTTTTCAGGACATTACCCCTTCTCCCCTGGCATCGGCCTCGATTGGCCAAGTCCATGTCGGCCGTCTGAAATCCGGTGAACTGGTTGCCGTTAAAGTCCAGCGTCCCGATACGGGAGTCATTGAAACGGATTTGGAAATTCTGAGAGAAATCATTCCTGTCGTGGAGTACCGCTTTCCAAACTTAAAACGCTATTTCCTCCGAGGAATGCTTGCGGAATTTTCGAGATGGCTGCAAGAAGAACAGGATTATTTAGCGGAGGGCAAAAACGCTGAGAGGATGGCTCAAGGATTCAGCAAAGATCCGCAAGTAATTTTTCCGCAAATCTTTTGGACTCATACAACCAAAAAGGTTCTGACTATGTCCTATCTCGAGGGAATAAAACTTAATGAGCGGCAAAAAATCTTAACTCTTTATGATGGCAGAACAATCGCTGAGCTTTTAGGTCGGGCATTACTCCTGCAAATTTTAAGAGACGGTTTTTTTCATGGGGACCCCCATCCCGGAAACATTATCGTTTTATCCGGAGGAAGAATCGGATTTATCGATTTTGGAATTGTAGGAGTTTTGAATCCGCGTTTAAAACGACAATTATTGAATGTAATCCTGGCCTTAAGACGGCGTAATTCTAAGGCCATGGCCGGGTCTTTAATGCGTTTGGCAGTTTCTTCTAAAAGGGTGGACTTTGCAAGCTTATGTCAGGACCTTGCGGAAATACAGCGAAGACATTTGGACGTTCCCTTTGGCCAAGTGGATTTGCGGCAGGCCATTAACGACTGTATGAACTTGGCTTTTCAATATGAGCTTGAATTTCCTCCTGAGTTTATCCTCTTGGGTAAATCGCTGTTAACCCTTGAAGGAGTCATTCATGAACTCGATCCTTCCATGAGTTTAGCGGAATTAATTAAACCATTACGACGTTTTTGGCTTCGGGAGCAGTGGAGCCTTAAAGATTGGTTCAAAAAGTATTTAGGTCTAAGAAGGTGTTAAACCATGATTCAGGTTAAAGGATTGTCGAAAGTTTATACGAAAGTTCGGCCAAAGAATAGAAAGGCAATCTCAAATCATATTGCAGGGCTTAAAGATGTCACCTTTCATGTTCAACAGGGGGAAGTATTTGGTTTGTTAGGGCCCAATGGTGCGGGGAAGACCACAGTGATCCGCCATTTGATGGGCTTTCTTAAACCGGATGTTGGATTTGCTCGGATCAAGGGCCTGGATTGTTGGGAAGAGGCCAAGGAGGTTAAAGCTTTCGTGGGATATCTTCCCGGAGAAATGAATTTTCTCAAAGAAATGTCCGGTCTTGAGTTTTTAAATTTAATGGCGGGAATGCATGGAAACCGTCCCGTTTTTTCAAGGCGGCGCGATGCTTTAGCTGAGCGCTTGGATCTTAACTTAAAACAGCCTATCAAAAAAATGTCCAAAGGGATGAAACAAAAATTAGGGATTATTAACACGATGATGTTGGATGCTGAGGTTTTAATTTTGGATGAACCTACCTCCGGTCTCGATCCCCTGATGCAAAAAGTATTTATTGATTTAGTTTTAGAGGAAAAGGACCGTGGAAAAACCATCTTAATTTCTTCACATATGTTTCCGGAGATAGAACGGACATGTGACCGGGTTGGGATCATTCGGGCAGGAGAGTTGGCTGCTGTCGAAGGAATTCAAAAACTGCGGCAGGAACAACGCCGGACTTTTGAAATTACGCTTGAAACCCCTGAACAGGCTCAACTTATCTGTGAGAGCGGTTTAAAAGCTGACCGAATCGGTGATAATCAAGTTTCTGTTGAAATTCAGGGTGATATAAATCCGCTTTTAAAGGTTTTAGCTCAAGTTCAGGTTAAGGATTTTTTGCAGAGGATGACGGAATTAGAAGAAGCATTTATGCAGTTCTATGAAAGGGGGGAGGAGGTTGAACAGAGCATTATTTCGAGCCATGTTTAAAAGACAAGGTAAAAAAACCTGCAGCTATGCTTTGGGTCTGTCCCTTTATAATCTTTTGTTGATTGGGGTTTTTCCGACCTTGTCTCAGTCGAGTAGTATGGCTAAACTATCTCAGAACTTGCCGAAATTGGCGCGAGTTTTTAGGTTGACTTCAGATTATGCTCTCAGCCGTTTCGAGTCTTTTGCCGCCAGTCAATGCTTCGGGCAGGTTTGGGTCCTGGTTATGGGGATTTACACCATAAGTACGGCTAACGAATTAATAGCCCACTACGTTTCCGAGGGTGGAATGGCTTATTTGCTGTCCTCTCCTGCAGGACGTTTGCAGGTTTTTTCAACCCAGGCTGCGGTACTCATCAGTGGATTGGTTCTTATGGTGCTTCTGACGGAGCTGGGGATATGGGCAGAGGCAAAACTATTTGCCTTATCGTTGGCAAAAAAAGCTTATCTCAGACTGGGAGTCCTGGCCATTGCGCTGTTTCTCACCGTAGGCTCCTATAGTTTATTTTTTTCAACCCTTTTTAATAATGAAGAATACGTTATTCTGAGCGCTGCCTGCTTAACGTTTACCGGGTATGCTTTCGATATTTTTTCGAGTCTTGACGATCGCTTTTCCTGGGTTAAACATCTTACGATTTTTGGTTGGTTTCGTCCTCAAGAAGTACTGGAAGGAGACACGCCGGCTTGGCAAATCGTGTCATTAATGACCCTTTCAGCAGCCTTTTTGACCCTTGCCTGTTATGTTTTTGAGAGGAAAGACCTCTGCGTTTAGAACGAAGAAACGATCTGCTTGGAAAAGTATAGAGGAGTGAGACGCTTGGACGTAAGTATGTTGTCATTGCTTGCGAAAACTACCAGTATGATGGAATACCTTGGTTTTTTGTGGGTGGTTCAAACCGGCTTAGAGCTGAATCTCTGGGCGGAGATGGAAACAGCAAGAAGTTTAGAAGAACTTATGATCATGCATCCGGAGTGGGACGAAATCTTGTTAGATCATTGGTTAGAACAAGCTCACTATATGGAACTGCTAACCAAGAAGAACGATCTTTTTCAATCGACGAAATTAGCGAAAGCTATTAATAAATATAGAAACCTTGGCTTAGAGGCCTTATATAAGGAACTCATAGAGCATTGGACCTTAGGCTTTGCAGAACTTCCTCGTCTGATTACCAAACAACGTGCAAAATTAACGTTAGAGAACGAAATGGAAGAACTGATTGCCAAAGCGTCCATCGTCTCTGAACCATTCGTCTGGCCCTACTTGCGCAGTAAGTGCCAAAAAGAACAATGGAAGAGTGTTTTGGATCTGGGCTGTGGGGAAGGACGCTATTTAAAGATTTTAAGCAGCGAATTTTCAGATCTATGCGGAGTAGGTATTGAAATGAATCCCGCCGTTGCTGAAAGAGCGCAGGAAAAAGTTAAAGAATCTGACGGAAGAATTCGAATTCTGTGTAAGGATATTTTCTCGTTAGTTGACCAGCAGAAAGAGTCTCTCCTGGAATTAGGCAACTTCGATCTTTGTCTGCTTAACAATAGTATCCACTTCTTCACCCAGGAACAACGAATTCAACTTCTGGGAAGCATTAGAGAATTTTTAAAGCCGGGCGGCCAAGTAGGGATATTAACAGCAGTACGCAAGGGCTCTCCCGTTCGAGTCTTTCGGACTCATCTTCCCCAAAATCTTATGAGCTTCTTTCTGGCCTGCCATCAGGGCTTCGAGGGACTTCCCACCACAGAGGAAATTAGATCTTTATTGCTCCAAACCGGATACGGCGATGTTGATATTGCGGTCATGCCTTTGGGAACGTCCCACTATTTCTTTGCCAGAAAAACGGATGAGTGTCTAGAAACGCCGAGGTGACGATGATGAACGATGCACTGTATTGGTCAATGCTTAAATATGAGGGTAAAAAGGTCATAGGTTATTCCCTGAGTCTGATGCTATATGAGTGGCTGATAACCTGGGTTTACCCGATTCTTATTGAATCACCTGTGATCGAAGATCTTCCCAACAGTTTTCCGACATCGGTTAAACGAGCGTTTGGCGTTTCCGCGGAAGAGACAGATATATCTTATGAATCCTATATCTCGGCGCAATTATTAGGAAGGTTCTGGACGCTGCTTATTTCCGTTTACGGAATAAGCGCATCAAATGCCCTGGCTGCGCATATGCTTGAACAAGGTTTTATGGCCTATCCTTTATCATCACCAGTGTCCCGCTCGGAAATTATCAATACTCAAATTGGAGTGCTTTTAACGGAATTAATGTTGTTAACCGGCGCCACGGTAGGAGGAATATATTCTGCAACAGCCTTTTTTAAGGTAACCATTGACAGGTGGCAATTCTTCAGAATGGGAATCTTAGGCTTTTGCTTGAGTACGGTGGTCAGTGGCTACAGTATGCTCTTTGGAGTGTCCCTAAACTCAGAAGAAGTATCTGTTCCTTTGGTAAGCGCATTAACCGTCATTTTTTACGGGCTCGACGTCATGTCATCTCTCAGTGAACGATTTTCCCGCTTGCAAAACGTAACGCCTTTTGGTCTGTTTCGTCCTCAAGAAGTTCTTCGGGGAAAATTGCTGCCGACAAAAGAATGCCTTATCTTAAGCTGTATTTCGGGAATTTGTCTGCTTCTTTCAGGGTTCGTATTCCGACGAAGGAATTTAGCAATTTAAGTAGACTTTCCTAAGGATTTCCTTCCTTCTATATAACACATATAAAGTATAATGTATATTAGGTAATAAATTATTGACAGAGCTAGTATTGCACTATATCATCATATTAAATATGTTTTAAGAGAAATGTATTTGTAAATTTGACAGTTTTTGAGGGAACAATGTTGTTTACCGAAAACAAGGCGGAGTATTAAATTATATAGAATTGCCATAATTTTACTATATAACCTGTTATGCCTAATTTCTTTGTGTAAGTTCCGTTACGGGTTGATGTTGTTAAGCACTTAGCCAAGATTTGACACCTTGTTGCTTTTTTAACTTGCTTAGCTATTGCCTCTGCTTTTTGGTGCTGCTTTTTAGTGGTACCTTACCTTATTTATGATTTCTTTACTTTGGCTGATTCGGCTTGTTAACTATAGCGAAGCTGAGGTTATTTTGATCGCGGTTTTTCTGCATGTAACCGGATCTGAATATTTGGTGAATTCCGGCTCTTACGAGTCTTACGAGGCATGAAGTTTAGATCCGGAAATAGGAGGTGATGTTTAGCACATAATTACCACGGAATATAACCTACATAAATGAGGAGGGGAAATTTGAAATGTCCAAAAAGTTTCTTAGTGTACTTGCGGTGACACTTCTATCCTTTACGGTAATTGTTACAGGCTGCGGTACTCAATCCAGCGCAACGTCATCGGGTTCATCCGATCAGTCAGCGGCAAGCAGCGGTGATATTAAGATCGGCGTACCATTACCCATGACCGGTTCTGAGGCCACCTACGGCAAAGATATGGAAAATGCCATCAAAATGGCTGTCGATGAGGTGAATGCCAAAGGCGGGATTAATGGTAAAAAATTAGGAACCGTTACAGGTGATGATGCCTGTGATCCACAGCAAGCAACGGCAGCTGCCAATAAGTTAGTTTCTGAAGGGGTGGTAGCCATTGTCGGAGGATATTGCTCCGGTGCAGTTGTTCCAACCTTAACGATTTACAACGAGAAAAATATTCCTTATATCGTTGAAGCTGCCAACTCATCAAAAATTACAGATCAAAATCCCGGAAATACCTTCCAGATTAATGGTACGGCTGTACACCAGACTCAAAAAGCGGTTGAACTCTTTAAAAAGTTGGAAGCCAAAAATGTTGCCATTGTTGAACAAGGGGATGCTTATTCCTCTGATTTGGCAAAGCAAACCGAAGCTGCTTGGAAAGCCGCAGGAAATACAGTCGTTTCCCATGACGTAACAACTAAAGGAGAACAGGATTTTTCTTCCTTAGTAACAAGTTTAAAATCTAAAAATACGGATTTGGTATTTTGGACCGCTTATTATGCAGATGGTGCCCTCTTAATTAAGCAATTGCGTCAAGGCGGTTATAAAGGAGCTATTGTTGTTGGTGACGGCAGCAGCGATCCCAAACTCATCCAGATGTCCGGAGCTGCCGGAGAAGGCACCTATGTACTCTCGCCTCCCGTTGCTGAATTCCTCCCGACGGCAAAACAGTTTGCCGATGCTTATAAAGCAAAATATGGTCAGACTCCCGGAGCTTATGCCCCGTTGGCTTATGACGGGATTAACTTGCTGGCAGATGCCATGAAACGAGCTGGAAATACTGATGGCAAGGCCATCATTAAGGCCTTGACTGAAACTAAGGATTTCCAGGGTTTAGCCGGCAAAGTAACCTTTGCTCCCAATAAGACGTTACAAGAGAGTAACTTTATCGTCCTGCAAATCAAGAACGGACAATTCGTTTTGCAATAGAGAAAGTATGAAAATTAACTGATGCTAAGGACGACCGGGCACTTATTCCCAGTCGTCCTTAGACAATCTTTGTCTTTAGCTCAAAGAGGGTGAAGGGGTGCACGCCATGACGGTCTTTTATACTATTATTCAACAACTTGTGAATGGTTTAATTTTAGGTTCTTTTTATAGCCTTGTCGCTCTCGGTTATTCCATGGTTTACGGCATTATAAAACTCCTTAATTTTGCCCATGGAGATATTTATATGGTAGGAGCCTTTGTGGGATTTGGGGCTCTCGGTATTTTCGGAAATGCTTTGGGGATCGGTTGGTTAGGAATCACAGTAGCTTTGGTAATCAGTATGGTTCTTGTGGGATTCCTAGGAATAGTAATACATAGAATTGCCTACCAGCCCCTCTTAAATAAAAATGCCCCCCGCATGTCTCTTTTAATTACGGCGGTAGGTGTATCCTTTACTTTATTCAACGCCGTCATGGTTATGACGAGCGGGGAATATAAAGCCTTCACAACCAGTCTGGGCTACGACGGAATCAGTATTGGGCCTATTAATATTACCTATACCCAGATAATTATGGTGGTTGCGACGGCTGTTCTGATGCTTGGCTTATATTGGTTTATCAACCGCACTATGTATGGCAAAGCTATGCGCGCCATAGCCCTTGATCAGGATGCTTGCCGCCTGATGGGAATTAATGTCACCAAGACCATCAGCTTAACCTTTTTTGTCGGTTCAGCCTTGGCTGCTGCTGCCGGTGTCATGGCGGGAGTCTATTATGGAAGCATTCATTTTTACATGGGTTTTATCATTGGCTTAAAGGCATTTACTGCAGCAGTTATCGGCGGGATCGGCAGTATACCAGGAGCAATGCTCGGAGGCCTTATTTTGGGCCTTTTGGAAACGGCCGGAACGCAGCTTCCTTTTGTAGGCTCTGCTTGGAAAGACGTTTTTACGTTTGGTATCTTAATCCTATTGCTGGTTACAAAACCGACTGGAATTTTAGGTAAAAGCGAGATTGAGAGGATGTAGCAGATGGTTTATTCTGTTGGTTTTAAAGATCGTGTGCTTGAAACGATAAACGGCAAAAAAACGCGTGCTTTTTTCTTGTCGCTATTAATTATAATCGTTGTCTTACTGCCTCTGGGTGTCAATAACTATGTAGAAGAAGTTATGACGAACACTTTTTTCTATATTATTCTCGCTCTAGGCTTAAACATCGTTATTGGTTATGCCGGCTTAGTCGACCTTGGCTATGCTGCCTTTTTTGCTGTAGGAGCTTATACAACGGGAATTCTTATGAGATACGGCCTGAACTTTTGGCTTACCATACCCATCGCTGTTATCTTTTGCGTTATAGCCGGGATTATCATCGGGGGGCCGACCTTAAGACTGCGCAGCGATTACTTAGCTATAGTAACCTTGGGATTTGGGGAAATCACCCGCATTACCGCCCGCAACTTAAAGATTACTGGTGGGGCAAGTGGTTTGGTGGGTATTCAACGGCCGACTATCTTTGGACATAAGCTTTATCAAATTACAGATTTTTATTACACATTTTTCATCTTAGTTATTCTGGCGATTATCGTGTCTCTGCGCATCTATCATTCTCGTCTGGGACGAGCTTGGCAATATATTCGCGAAGATGAAGATGCTGCTGAAGCAATGGGCATTGATCCTGTAAAAACAAAACTCTACGCCTATATGATTGGAGCTGCATTTGGCGGTGTGGCAGGAGCGTTTTTTGCAGTTAAGATGACAGCCATTTCGCCGGAGACCTTTGCGTTTACTCAATCGGCAATGATTCTCTTGGCCGTAATCTTAGGAGGAATGGGTAAGATTCCCGGTGCGATTCTTGGAGCCGTATTCCTGGTTTTCTTCCCAGAGATATTTCGGGAAATCGGTCAGATGCGGATGCTCTTATTTGGCATTCTCCTGGTTATTATTATGGTGTTTCGCCCGCAAGGTCTTTGGCCGGAACGAAAAAGCTAGAGAGGCATTTGGGCTTCAAAGAACTTAGAAGTTTAATGTTTTTTACTTCCTTTACTCGTTGTGAAAGCGGCTTGAATGTCCGGAACTTAAAAAAGAAGGATTTGAGTAGAATGCCTATCTTAGAAGTGAAAAAGTTAACTCTTCGTTTTGGTGGGTTAACAGCAGTAAATAACCTTAGTTTCGATATGGATGAGAATTCAATTGTAAGTCTGATAGGCCCCAACGGTGCAGGAAAAACGTCAGCGTTTAATTGTCTGACGGGTTTTTATAAAGGCAGTGAAGGCGATATCTTATTTCAAGGTCAAAGTATCTTTAGGCAGAAGCCGCATAAAATTACGAAATTGGGTATGGCGAGAACTTTTCAGAATTTGCGTCTATTCAAAGATATGACGGTTTTAGAAAACGTCATGTCCGGCATGCACAGCCGAACGTCCGCCGGCGTTCTGGGAGCTGTTCTGAGACTTCCGAGTCAGCGTCAGGAAGAAAAGAAAATTCGGCAGGTAAGCGAAGAGTGTCTTGACTTTGTAGGCATTTTAGATAAGCAAGATCGTTTAGCCCGTAATCTGGCCTATGGCGACCAGCGTCGTGTGGAGTGGGCCAGAGCTTTGGCGACTCATCCGCAACTTCTTTTATTGGATGAACCGGCAGCCGGTCTCAACCATGATGAAAAAGATCAGCTAGTTGACTTAATACGGTGCATTCAGAAGGATTTGGGGATCACAGTCCTCTTGATTGAACATGATATGGGGCTGGTCATGAAAGTTTCGGAAAAAATTGTGGTCATTGACTATGGCCAGAAAATTGCTGAAGGAACTGCTGAAGAAGTCAAGAATAATCCCAAAGTCATCGAAGCCTACTTGGGTAAGGAGGATGAGGAATGAACGACTTAGCACTCGTCCTACAAAATGTTGAAACGTTTTATGGGAAAATTCATGCTCTTAAAGGAGTAAGTCTGGAAGTGCCCAAGGGGAAGATCGTGACACTGCTTGGTTCCAATGGTGCCGGAAAAACAACAACGTTAAAGACAATTTCCGGATTGATTCAGGCATCTGCAGGCAAAATCGAGTTTTATGGACGGGATATAAGTAAAGAGAAAGCCCACAATATTGTCAGCATGGGTTTAATCCATGTCCCCGAAGGACGGCGAATTTTCAAGGATTTATCGGTTAAGGAAAATCTTGAACTGGGGGGATTTACCCTTAAAGATGAATCCTTGCGCCGTAAGCGAATTGAACACGTTTTTGAAATGTTTCCTCGTTTAAAAGATCGGCAAAAACAAATTGGAGGAACTCTCTCTGGTGGGGAACAGCAAATGTTGGCCATAGGCCGCGCCATGATGACTGACCCTAAGCTTCTTTTATTGGACGAGCCTTCCATGGGCCTGGCTCCTCTGATTGTTCAAGATATTATGCGAATTATTAAGCAGCTGAATTCTGAAGGAACTACAATATTGCTTGTGGAGCAAAATGCTAAGATAGCCCTAAAATTGGCGGATTATGGGTATGTCTTGGAGACCGGTGAGTTGGTCATGGAAGGGGACAGTACCGAGCTCAGGAAAGACGAAAGAATAACAAAGGCTTATCTGGGAGAATAATTCTTAATTTCAGCTCTTTTGAGCGAGGGCTTGTCTCAATAATCAATCACTTACAATGAAATTTGCCTAGAGTGGCAGTTGCTCTAAACCGTTAGCGGAGGTGTTGATGTGTCACGAGGAGCACAGAGCGGGTACATGGAGCGCGTGAATCGCCTCAAGAAAAGAGTCCTGGAAACTCGTCCGGAGATGGATCTGGAGAACGCGCGAATTCTTACCGAAGGTTTTAAGGAAACTGAAGGGGAGCCTCTTGTCCTGCGTAAAGCCAAGGCTTTTCACAAGCAGTGTCAGGAAAAAACTGTGAAGATTTGGGATGACGAGCTGATCGTGGGGTGCTCCGGAAGCAAGATGCGCGGGGGTATTTTATGTGCAGATACTTGCTGGTCCGTGCTCAACGAAGAATTGGAGACAATTAATGAACGCCGCTATGACCCTTTTTATTTAAAACCGGAAGATCGGAGAATTTTTGAAGAAGAGATTCGCCCTTATTGGCTGGGAAAATCCACCTATGAAGAGTGGTTAGCCCAGATTCCTGAGGACACCCGTATTCTGAGAGATTATGGAGTCATCTACATTAACCGCAAAGCAGTTCGTGGCTGGGGGGAAACCACAGCCGGTTATGAATGGCTGATCCGCGAGGGAGTCAGCGGTATTCAAAAACAGGTGGAAGAAAGAAAAGCGGCTTTGGATATTACTAAGCCGGGAGATTATGAAAACGATTACTATTTAAATGCTCTCCTGATTGTCTCTGAAGGGTTAAAGACCTTAGGGGAACGCTATGCTCTGGAAGCGGAAAAACTGGCAGCAGCAGAAGAAAATCCTCAGAGGAAAAAGGAACTTCTGGAGATCGCCGAAGTTTGTCATCAGGTACCGGCCAATCCGGCGCGAACATTTCGCGAATCGTTGCAGTCCTTTTATTTCTATCAAACGGCAATCTTCATGGAGCAGAATGCCGCAAGCTATAATCCGGGACGCATGGATCAGTATCTCTGGCCCTATTATCATGCAGATCTTGAAGCCGGGCGCTTAACGTCTGAAGAAGCCCAGGAACTTTTGGACTGCCTGTGGGTTAAGTTCAGTGAACCCTGCCTCTTCCAGGATGCCGTTACAGCGGAATTCGCCGCAGGGTATCCTATGTTTCAGAATGTTTGTGTCGGTGGTGTGGACAGTTCCGGACGGAATGCCGTTAACGACCTTTCCTATTTGATCCTGCAGGCGACTATGGATGTTCGGCTCTATCAGCCTTCCCTTTCAGTTCGCTATAGCCTGGCCAAGAATCCCAACTCCTTCTTGAGAAAGGTCGTAGAGCTCATTCGACTCGGAACAGGGTTCCCGGCCTTCCATAACGGTGATATCGGGATACGCATGCTCTTAAATAAGGGGATTCCCCTTAAAGAAGCTTTTAACTGGAATCCCTGCGGCTGTGTCGAGACAAATTTGGAGGGACGTCTGCGCCAATACACAGCCCTGGCAGATATTAATCTGGGGAGCATTGTCGAGTTTACTCTTCTGGACGGAAGAAACCGGAAGAGCGGCGACTATATCTCTGTGCGAACTGGAAATCCGCTGGACTTTAAGACCTATGACGAGTTTTCGACTGCCGTCAAGAAGCAGATTGAATATGTGACCCGGGCCGTGGTGAAAGGAAGCCATGTGATTGATGAAATCGGCATGCATCGTCCTGTTCCGGCTCTCTCCTTAACCTTTAAGGAATGTATTGAGAAGGCCGAAGATTATGCCTGGGGCGGAGCTAAATATAATGTCGGCAATGGCATCATTTTGATTGGAG
The DNA here is from genome assembly GCF_002196705.1 of Desulfosporosinus sp. FKB. Classification (GTDB taxonomy): domain Bacteria; phylum Bacillota; class Desulfitobacteriia; order Desulfitobacteriales; family Desulfitobacteriaceae; genus Desulfosporosinus. The sequence goes on along the minus strand of NZ_NADJ01000026.1, from coordinate 66,528 downwards.
TTGCCGATTTAATCAACAGTTTAGCGGCTGTGCGGCATATCGTCTTTGAAACAAAACAAGCGACCATGGAACAGCTCCTAACTGCTCTTGATGCTGACTTTGCGGGACATGACGATATTCGAAAACTTTGCTTAGACTCCCCGAAGTATGGCAATGATGATCCCCTGGTTGATGATATTGCGGGAGAAATGTTTACGTTTATTGCCGATGAGATTGAAAAATACAGCAGTAAATTTGGACGCATGACTCCCGGTATTCTCCCTGTGTCCGGAAATACTCCTTTTGGTTTGGAAGTAGGCGCCCTGCCTTCCGGCCGCCGGGCCTGGAACCCCCTGGCTGACGGTGTCAGTCCCAGCGGCGGTACGGATTTGAACGGCCCGGGAGCGGTTTTGAAATCAGTGGCAAATATTCCACATGATCGATTTGTTCAGGGAACACTGTTGAATATGAAAGTTGAACCGGAGCTATTATCTACAGAAAACGGCATTATCCAAATGATGGCTTTGCTGAAAAGCATGTGCAGCTTGGGTGTTTTCCATGTTCAATTTAACGTAATTGATCAGGAAAAATTGTTGCAGGCACAAAAAAATCCCGATGAGTATCGAGGGCTTCTCGTACGGGTTGCTGGTTATACGGCTTATTTTGTAGAACTCGGCAAAGATGTCCAGGATGAGATTATTGGGCGTACAGTGCAGCATGGAATTTCAGCAGGGTAAAGGTTATCACTGTAAAGGTTATGGGGGGAAGGTTGTGACGGAACTGGATATGACTAAAATGCCATCCCCGAGGTCTCTTGGAGACCCTGTAGGTGCTGCCTTAGGTTTCGCGGAATCTCCAATTGAAACACAGGCTAATACGTCTGAAGAATTAATGGGATCTGTTCTCAGAATCGAACGGGCATCAATCCACGACGGGCAGGGGCTGCGGACTGTGATTTTCCTTAAGGGCTGTCTTCTGCGATGTCAATGGTGTTCCACACCCGAATCTCAGAGACCAGACCCGGAAAGAGGTTATGTTTCTGATCGCTGTAATGGCTGTGGTACATGTGTTAGTCTCTGTCCCCAAGAAGCTCTTGTCATATCTAAGAGAGAGCGCAAAGTCATCAGCGATTACTTAAAATGCCGAAAATGTTTTACTTGTGCAGAAAAATGCCCGCAGAATGCCATGAAAAAATACGGGCGTTTAATGTTGGTATCAGAAATAGTCCGAGAAATCTCCAAGGATGAGATTTTCTTTTTTTATTCGGGCGGCGGTGTTACTATTAGTGGTGGAGAGCCTTTAGGCCAATCTGAATTTGTCTCCAAAGTATTAAAAAGGTGCCGGGAACTGGGAATTCATACAGCCATGGAGAGTAGTTTTTACGCCTCCTTTGAGAGTATCTCGAAGGTTTTGCCTTGGCTCAATCTTTTATACGTTGATCTAAAACATATGAATAAAGAACTACATAAACAATGGGTGGGAGCAGATAATTCTCAGATACTCGATAATTTGAGGAAGGTCGATGCTTCTGACGCTTCCCTTGATATTATTGCGCGCATCCCTTTGGTTCCGGGAGTTAATGACTCAGATTCGAATCTCCTTGCCGTTGCGGAATTTTGCCAATCCCTGCGGAAACTTCAAGAGATCGAACTCTTGCCCTATCACCGGCTTGGCCTGGAGACCTATAGAAGTCTCCAGAGAGATTATTCTTTGCCAGATGTGCTGCCGCCGGCGCGGGAAAAAATCATAGAACGAGCTATATTTCTTGCCCAACAAAACCCTGGAGTACCAATCAGAGTTGACGGTGAGTTGATAGCTGGACAGACGGGGTGTTGAACGTGACAAATGGTAAGATCATCAATATCATGAAATATTCTATTCATGACGGCCCAGGTATTCGAACGGCAGTTTTCTTTAAGGGCTGTCCTCTTAATTGCCTTTGGTGTCATAATCCGGAAAGTCAAAAGTATGACCAGGAGCTGTTCTATTGGCCGGATCGCTGTATCGGCTGCGGACAATGCCTGGAGAGTTGTTCCAGTGGCGCGATTAGGCTGACGTCCAATAAACTGGACTATAATCGCGCTCAGTGCAAGGTATGCGGGGATTGCTGTACAGTCTGTCATGCCGGAGCGAGAGATCTGGTGGCTAAAACTATGTCTGTAGGTCAGGTCATGGCCGAGATTGAAAAAGATTTGGTCTTTTATGATGAATCGGGAGGTGGAGTTACTTTTTCAGGTGGAGAAGCCTTGATGCAGCCTATCTTTTTAACAGAACTGCTTCAAGACTGCCAAAAGAAGGAGATAAACACAGCAGTAGAGACTTGCGGCTATGTTAAGCCTGAAATTCTCCAAACAATCAGCCCCAATGTTAATCTCTTTTTATACGATTTAAAACTCATGGATTCTCAGAGACACCAATACTACACCGGGGTGCCGAATGAACTTATCCTGGAAAATTTGCGCTGGCTGACAGAGCACCATTCTAAGGTTCTTGTTCGTGTACCGATCATTCCCGGCTGTAATGATGATAAAGAAAACCTTCACCAACTTGGAGAATTCGTTGCCTCCTTGAAAAGAGTTCAAGAACTTCATTTGCTGCCCTATCACCGGGCTGGTGTAGATAAATACAAACGGTTGGGTCTGGAATATCAGCTGCCGGACATCCAAGCTCCTGAGAATGAGCAGATGGAGCGGATCAAAAGTGAGTTGGAACAGTATGGGTTAAAGGTTAAAATCGGTGGTTAGTACTGAAAATTAATCATCAAAAAAGAATGGTTGGGCTGAACTTTAGTGTTGCATTTTATATAAGTGGGGGTGGATCCTTCGTTAACTTCAGGTGGGGTAGAGTCCTCCTTCGCCGCTAAGTATTCCAATTGGGAAAGGCGGCTCGGCAATAATGTCCACTGGACATTATTGTATCTGAAGCCCCGATGTTCAGCTTTAGCTAAGCGAGTTCACTGGTTATGTATTAAAATCTTAAAATGTAAAGTAATTCAAGCATTATTTTTAGGTATTGGTATTTTGAGTATTAAGGTAATAGAAGTATCAAGAAATGTTGAAGTTTCCGAGGGGAGGAAAGGTCGAAATGAATGAACGAGTAACCATGCTCCGGCAGCAGAGTTTAGAAACCGAAGCCTATATTTCAGCGGAAAGGGCAGAATTGATGACGGAATTTTATCGTCAAGCCAACAATACCTCCGTACCCGTCCGCAGGGCGTTGGCCTTTAAGTACATGCTGGAGCGCAAAGAGATTTGCCTCAATCCGGGAGAATTGATCGTAGGGGAGAGAGGGCCTGCGCCCAAGGCGACTTATACCTATCCTGAACTTTGCTGTCACTCTCTTGAGGATTTAGATATTCTTGACTCACGGCCCAAGATTTCTTTTAAAGTAAGTCAGGAGGTTCGTGATGCTTACGAACAGCGAATTATTCCCTATTGGCAAGGAAATTCTATACGTGATTTGATTTTTCAGGAGATGTCCGAGGAATGGAAAAAAGCATATGATGCCGGTATTTTCACGGAGTTTATGGAACAGAGGGCACCAGGCCATACCGTTCTTGATGATAAAATCTATCGTTTCGGCTTTTTGAATTTTATCCGGAAAATTGATGATCACTTGGCAAGGCTGGATTATTTAAACGATGCAGAAGCGTATCAGAAGCAGGAAGAACTAAAGGCCATGAGGATCTGCGCTGAAGCGATCATTTCATTTGCTGAGCGGTATGCCCAAAAAGCTAAAGAAATTGCCCAAATTGAGACAGACCCGTTGCGCAAGGTGGAACTGGAAACCATTGCCGAAGTATGTTCCCATGTTCCTGCCCATGCCCCGAGAAATTTCTGGGAGGCTCTGCAGGCTTACTGGTTTGTTCATCTCGGTGTTATCCTGGAACTTAATACATGGGATGCCTTTAACCCGGGAAGGCTGGATCAGCATTTATATCCTTTTTATAAGAAAGGTTTAGCTGATGGGACTTTGACCGAAGAAAAAGCAAAGGAACTTTTGCAGTGTTTTTGGGTCAAGTTTAACAACCAGCCGGCACCGCCTAAAGTGGGGGTAACCGCAGCGGAAAGCGGAACTTATACGGATTTCGCCAATATCAACAGCGGCGGACTTAAAGCGGATGGGTCGGATGGAGTCAATGATGTCACTTACCTCGTTTTAGAGGTCATCGATGAAATGCGCCTTTTGCAGCCCAGTTCCAATATTCAACTGAGCAAAAAGAATCCTGATCGTTTTATCAGAAGAGCGGCTCGCATCATCCGCAAAGGCTGGGGTCAGCCTTCCGTCTTTAATGCCGACTCTGTGGTTGAAGAATTGCTGCGCCAGGGTAAATCCATTGAGGACGCCCGCCAAGGCGGTACCAGCGGCTGCGTTGAGACAGGCGCCTTTGGCAAAGAAAGTTATATCCTTACAGGGTATTTCAACTTGCCGAAGATTTTTGAACTGACCCTGCACAACGGGGTCGATCCGCGGACCGGTCGGCAATTGGGTCTGGAAACCGGTGATCCCCAAAACTTTAGTTCCTATGCAGAACTTTTTGAGGCTTTTCAAAAGCAGCTTCATTATTTCATTGACATTAAGGTTAAGGGGAGCAATATCATCGAGCGTCTTTATGCCGCCTATATGCCCTCACCTTTTCTGTCCATACTCATCGACGATTGCATTCTCAAAGGCAAGGATTACAACGACGGCGGTGCCCGCTATAACACGAACTATATTCAAGGCGTCGGTCTGGGAAGCCTTACAGATACCTTGTCAGGCATCCGTTGTCATGTTTATGAGCAAAAGGACCTGACCATGGAACAACTGCTGAAAGCGTTAGAGCAAAACTTCACTGGATACGAAGGAGTTCGTCAGTTGTTGCTGAACAAAACTCCCCATTTTGGCAATGATGATGATTACGCCGATGAAATCATGGTTGACATTTTCAACGCCTATTATAACGAAGTCAATGGGCGGCCAACGACGAAAGGCGGGGTTTATCGCATTAACATGCTGCCAACTACCTGCCACGTGTATTTCGGCTCGGTCATTGGTGCTACGGCTGATGGCCGCAGGGCTTGGGAACCGCTTTCCGAAGGGATTTCTCCTGTTCAGGGGTCTGATCGCTTAGGACCGACGGCGGTTATCAAATCCGCCTCGAAAATGGATCATGCCCGCACAGGAGGGACATTGCTGAATCTGAAGTTTACTCCCCAAGTAGTGGAGGGGGATGAAGGACTTGAGAAATTAGTCCAGCTCGTTCGCTCCTACTTCAAATTGAGCGGTCACCATATTCAGTTTAATGTTGTCAGTGCTAAAACCCTGCGGGCTGCTCAGAAAGAACCGGAAAAGTACCGTGATCTCATCGTCCGTGTCGCCGGATACAGCGATTATTTCTGCGATCTCAGTGAAGCCCTGCAGGAGGAGATTATTGCCCGGACAGAGCATACAGCCTTCTAAGTTCAACATAGAAAAGCAGCCTCTATATTCATTAGATCAGGTTCACCGATAAAGTGTATCATGAGATCTCGATGACGGTTTCGCTTAATGGATCATTGCTTTTAAAATTAATGTTTCTTAGGAAAATTAGCGATTAGTAATCTGAATACATTATAAAGTACCACATATCCAGAAAGAACGCCCTCCCAGTCTGCTAAAGACATCAGGAGAGCGTTTTTTTTTTATTTATTCAAAGGGTATTTTATAGTGGAAGTGTCGATTCCTTCCAGTTTTGAATACCTATACTTGTTTAAGCGTGAGTATTAAAAAACCCCGGCAAAGCCGGGGTCGAAGTATTAATAATTATGAGTGCCTAAAACGACAGGTTTACCAAATTTTGCTTCTAGTTTTGCTTTAATTCCGTCAAGATCGATTGGACAGCCGGCAGTAGTTCTTGCTTTCACGACACAGCTACCAATATGAATGGCATCAATATCGCGATCTAAATAATCTGACATTTCCATAACTAAACCGACTTTAGGCATCACTAGGCCGGGACAATCACCGCAGCTGCTGTTGCCCACAATCTGAACCGAGTCATATTTGGCAAATTCCCCCTCTTTTAGCTCAGCAGCTTTAAAGCATTTTAAGCAAGCAATACAACTAATATCACGAATTTTTGCACATGAAACAATTAAGATATTAGCCATTTATCTAATCCCCCTTCCAAAATAATAAGTAAGTATTCGGTAATAGGTCCAATTATCCTTTATTTGCTTAAATTGTAATTTGTAATGTAACCATAATTGAAGCTCTATGAAATAGACAATCCTCAAGAAATGTTAAACAATATTGTTCAAAGTGTTTAAACACTTTGAACAATATTGAACAGAATAAAACTAGTTAAGAGTGTTATACATCAAACTTTCGGGGTCTTTGCACTAACTCCCTATGATCCTAAATCCCTCAGGCAGCGGGTCCTTGGGATCAAGCACTAACTGATTAAACCCGGTGATTTGTGCTGTTCCTGATACCTCTGTAAGAATGGCAGGGAAGTCTCCAACCTTTGTTTCTGCCACAAACTTTCCTGCAAAGGGAGTGTCAATAATGCTGTAATTGAACAGGGTATCGTCCTTTTTCATATCACCTTTATGATAGTGCAGAGCAACTCTCCCGCCTGTTCCGGTTCCTGTAGGAGAACGGTCTACTTGCCCCTCGGCAAAAATACAAACATTTCGGGTCATAAGTGTGCTGCCTTCTCGGATAGGCCTTTCGTAGAAAATCGTTCCATATAGCCAATTGACCCCGGATGAGGGATGATTAAATTCCATAACTGACATTACTTTATGTTTAATTTCCATGCCGATGGAGACAAGTTTTTCGGTGTTTTCCGGGGTAACTGACAGGCTTATCTGTTTGGAATCCAAATAGACATAAAAGGCGCCGCAATAAACGACATCACCCGTAACCTCTCCGATACCTTCGACTTTGACAGTGATGTTTTCTTGATAGACAAAACAGGGGACATTTTGAAATCTAACTCGTTCTACTTCCCCTTTTTTGATATCGGCAAAGGCTGTAATTCTTCCAGCCGGTGAGTCAATTTTAACGATTGTTTCACCTTCACGAGCAACAATCATCCCGGTTTCAACAGCAACCTTGGTTACCCCAATAATACCATGTCCGCACATGGAGCTTAATCCTTCATTGTGGGTGAATAAGACTCCGAAATCTCCATCCTCTGTAACGGCAGGCACAAGAATGCAGCCGTACATTCCGCTGTGTCCCCGGGGTTCTAACATAATCATTTTTCTTAAGTGGTCATAGTTTTCCAGCATATACTGCCTTTTTTCCAGCATCGTTTTACCAGGAATAGGTGGAAAGCCGGAGGTGACAATCCTAAGAGGCTCGCCTGCCGTATGGGCGTCTATACAATGTATGTAGTGTTTAAAATTCATCATATGTTTCAATTCCTTTCAGAAATTAAAATTAAAGTTTAGTCCAATCCCTTGATTTAAAGCTTTCTGGTAGATCTCATGAGCTGTAACAATATCTAATACTGCCATTCCCACAGTTTTAAAAAGTGTAATTTCTTCGGCGGTTTCCCGTCCGGGAAGTTGGCCTGAAATAGCTTGGCCGACTTCGCCTGTAAACTTATCACTGCTGATGGTGCCGTTTTCTAAAGGAATAATAAAATCTCCGGCTTCAGCGAGGACGGCTTCCTGAGAATCAAAGAAGATCTTAGCGGCTTTCTGAAGGATAACTTCGTCGAGTTCCTGCATTGTTGGCAGATAGGAACCAATACCGTTGATATGTGCGCCGGCTTTTATTAGCTGCCCCTGGAAAACAGGCCGGTATGAAGTGGTGACAGCAGTGATGATATCGGCACCGGTTACCGCTTCTTCAGAGGTTTCTACAGGGCGAAGAAGTGTTCCAAAGTTCACTAACCGTTGCTGCATTTGTTCGCTGAAAGATCGGGCATGTTCATGGTTACGGCTAAAAATCCGGACCTCTTTAAGATTTCTTACTGTTAACATGGCTTCAAGTTGAGTACCGGCTTGGCCTCCTGTTCCAATCAACGCTCCTATTTGAGCATCCGAGCGGGCTAATAGATCGGTAGCTGCTCCGGCAGCGGCTCCAGTGCGAAGCTGAGTAAGATAGGTTCCGTCCAGGATACAGCATACTTCGCCGCTTGCTCCATCAATTAAGACCATTGTTGCTGGGACTGAAGGCTTACCCTTTTCCTGATTGCGGGGAAACACGGAAACGACTTTAACTCCCATACTGTCGAGTTCTTGGACGTAGCCTGGCATAAAAAGAGTCTGACCATCATAATCGGGTGCCTTGATATTTATCCTTAAGGGGACGACGCTTCTGCCTTCTGAATAAATTCGTAATGCTTTTTTATTTGCTTCTACTGCATCATGCATCGTGAAGATTTGTTGGATATCCCTTTGGTTCAGCAGTATCATATTACACCTCCGATTCTTTGAGCTTATTGTACTACAACATTGAGCTTATATAGAGGGTTTGAAAAAGATTTTCCCAAATATATAAAAGCTTAGTATTTGGCACAGAAATTGCAACTTAGATATAAGTTCGATTTAAGTTCGTCGATTAGGAACTGAGGAGAGTGACATCTGTGCGAATTAATGAGCATCCAATTCTGGATTTCCAGCGAGGAGAAGAGATAACCTTTTTCTTCGACGGCCAGGAAATTAAAGGTTATGCAGGAGAGACCATAGCCGCTGCCCTCCATGCAGCAGGGGTTAGGGTCTTAGGTCATAGTCCGGAAAAGCATAGGCCAAGGGGCCTTTTCTGTGCCATCGGCAATTGTTCGTCCTGCCTTATGATCGTTGATGGGGAACCTAATGTCAGGATTTGTGTGGAAAAAGTTAAACAGGGCATGCAGGTGGAGACGCAGCAAGGAAAGGGGTGCCTGCGTTGAAAGAGATAGAAGTTCTCATTATTGGCGGCGGACCGGCCGGTTTATGTGCTGCTGCAGCGGCTGCTGATTTAGGGGCCGGGGTACTTATTATTGAAAGAGATGATAAACTCGGCGGCCAATTAGTTAAACAAACCCATAAGTTTTTTGGCTCCCGCAAACAGTATGCTGGAGAGCGGGGCTATCAGATTGGAAATTTGCTGATTGAGCAGTGTTCCACTAAGGCAAAGGTTGAAGTTTGGTCAGGAACCACTGCTTTAGGAATTTATGAGGATGGTGTGGTTACCGCTGAGAAGAACGGTCAACATCTAAAAATAAAGCCGCAAAAAATTATCATTGCCACGGGTGCTTCCGAGAAAATGATAACCTTCCCCAATAACGATATGCCAGGGATCTACGGAGCCGGGGCGGTTCAAACTCTTATGAATGTCCATGGCATTGTCCCGGGACAACGCGTTCTTATGATCGGTGCCGGAAATATCGGACTTATTGTTTCTTATCAATTGCTGCAAGCAGGAGTCGATGTTGCCGCTATCATCGAGGCTGCACCAACTATCGGCGGATATTTAGTTCACGCTTCGAAGATTCGGCGTGCCGGTGTTCCAATTCTGACCTCCCATACCATTAAGGAAGCCTACGGAGGGGAAAGTGTTGAGGGCGCAATCATCTGTCAATTGGACGAGAATTGGCAGCCTATTCCAGGGAGCGAAGAGGACTTGAAAGTCGATGTAATTTGTCTGGCTGTCGGTTTGAGCCCCTTGACAGAACTCTGTTTCCAAGCAGACTGTCAGATGAACTATATTCCGGAACTTTCCGGACACGTGCCCCTAAGAAATGACTATTTGGAAACCACCCGTCCCGGTCTCTATGTAGCCGGGGACGTCAGCGGAGTCGAAGAAGCCAGCTCTGCTATGGTGGAAGGACGCCTGGCTGGAATAAGCGCTGCTTATAGTTTAGCTTACGGCAAGGATGTTGCTCCGAAACTTCAAGCTGAGGCTTTGGCAGAGTTAAGTGAACTGCGGGCGGGACCGGCAGGCCAAAAGACGATGCAAGGACTTAAAAAACTGATGGAAAAGGGGGGAGCAGGATGTTAAACAAAACCGGAATTCCCACAACTGAAGATTTAAAGACTGTCACCCCATCTCAGGAGCGGTTGAAGAAAGGGCCGGTTGCCATTATCGAATGCTTTCAAAAGATTCCCTGCAATCCCTGTACGGAAGCCTGTAAGCAGGGTGCCATCCTGCCGATGCAGGATATTAACGACTTGCCGAAAATGGACTTCGACAAATGCAATGGCTGTGGAGTCTGTCTCAGTCGTTGTCCGGGACTAGCCATTTTTGTGGTTGATGGTTCCTATAGTGCGGAGGAAGCTATGGTGAGAATTCCTTATGAATATCTCCCGGTCCCTCAGGTTGAGGAGGAGGTCGTTGGGGTTGACCGGGCCGGAAAAGAACTGGGTACCTTTAAGGTGAAAAGGATTCAGTCCGGCGGTCCGAAAAATAAAACCTACACAGTGTGGCTGGCCGTGCCCCAGGAACTGGCCATGGAAGTGCGCAGTATTCGCTTAGGAGGGGTTAGGCATGCTGGATAAGGAGACCATTGTCTGTCGTTGTGAAGATATTACTTTAGAGGAGATACAAGCCCTGATTAAGCAAGGCTACCGGACTATTGATGAAATAAAGCGGGTCCTCCGTGCCGGGATGGGACCTTGTCAGGGACGGACTTGCCGGATGTTAATTGCTCAAGAACTGTCTAAGGCCTATGGGGTTCCTGTTTCAGAAGTTCTAATGCCAACCTTTCGGCCGACGGTAAAACCAGTGAAACTGGGAACCTTTGCGGGGGGTGAATCAGTTGCAGAAAACAGCTAACGTTGTCATTATCGGCGGAGGAATTACAGGCTGCGCCTTGGCTTATGAATTGGCTCTGCGGGGTGTCAAAGACATTGTCGTTATTGAAAAGCAATACCTTGCCTCGGGAGCAACAGGACGCTGCGGTGCCGGAGTGCGGCAGCAATGGGGGACAGAAACCAATGCTATCCTTGCCCGGGACAGCGTAAAACGCTTCGAAGGCATGAATGAAGAACTGGATTATGATTTGGACATTGAATTTAAACAGGGCGGCTATCTGATGGTAGCCTATACTGAGAGTGAATGGGAGCAGTACAAAAAAAACGTGGCTGTCCAGCATAGCCTGGGGATTCCCACCAAAATGATTACGCCTCATGAAGCTCAAGAGATCGTACCTCATTTAAATATCAACGGTTTGATCGGTGCGACTTTCTGTCAATCAGACGGCCATGCCAATCCTTTTCATGTGGTCGATGCCTACTATAAAGCGGGGCGGCGGCTCGGAGTCAACTATGAAATCTATACGACGGTTACTGGCATTAAACGGGAAAAAGGCAAGGTCACCGCAGTTCAGACGACCAAAGGGGATATTAACACTTCCATCGTAATTAATGCCTGCGGTTTTGCCGCCGGTGCAATCTGTAAGATGGTTGGTTTTGAGCTTCCGCTTTACCCTCAGCGGCACCAAGCACTGGTAACTGAAGCTGTCGAACCTTGCCAAGGTCCTATGGTTATTTCCTTACATCATCGTTTGTACTGTCAGCAGACGCCTCACGGCAGTTTTATCATGGGCGTGGGCGATCCAAATGAACCTAAAGATTTTAATATTCATTCCAGCTGGGAGTTCCTTGAGGATGTTGCCCGTCAAGCCATCACTGTCTTACCTCTTTTAAAGAATCTCCATGTCGTCCGTCAATGGTCAGGCCTTTATGATATGAGCCCGGATGCTAATCCGATTTTCGATGAAATTCCCGATGCTCAAGGAATGTGGGTAGCTGCAGGGTTCAGCGGCCATGGCTTCATGGTCGGTCCCCAGACAGCCGTTCTTTTAACGCAGAAAATTCTCGGTCAGGAGTGTTTTATGCCCATTGAAAAGTTTGGTTTAGACCGTTTCCGCCGGGGAGAGTTATTGCTGGAGCCTGCCGTCGTTTAAGGCGGCCAGGATGGAGTGCAGTACTCAAACAAGTGAATAAATTTAGACTTACATGCTGAATAACAAGGAGGAATTGCAAATGAATAATGCCTATTTTGAGCTCGAATTTCCTGAGAATGAACCCGTAAAAGGGTATATGCCGGGGTCCCCGGAACGTGCTGCTTTAAAGGCAGAGCTTGACCGTCAATTGGCGAACCCTGTTGAGGTGCCGATAATTATTGGCGGTAAGGAAATACGGACCGGAAATAAAGCCCCAATGATCTGTCCACATGATCACCAAAAAGTCCTCGGTGATTACCATGTTGCCGGAGAAAAAGAACTGCTTCAGGCTATTGAAGCTGCAGAGGCCGCAAGAGAAGAATGGGAAAATATGCCCTGGGAGCACAGAGCAACGATTTTCTTAAAAGCAGCGGATCTGTTAACAGGAAAATATCGAGCTAAAGTGGCTGCTTCTTGCATGCTTGGCCAAAGCAAAAACCCCTTCCAAGCGGAAATTGATGCGATTTGTGAACTGGCAGATTTTCTGCGTTTTAATACTTACTACGCTCAAGAAATTTACAAGCAGCAGCCTATGAATACACCCGGTGTCTGGAATCGCGTCGAATATCGCGCTCTGGACGGGTTTGTAGCGGCAATTACACCGTTTAACTTTACCTCAATTGGCGGCAATCTCCCGACAGCACCGGCAATCGTTGGCAACACTGTCTTATGGAAACCGTCATCAACGGCTGTGCTTTCCAACTACTACTTCATGCAAATCTTAATAGAAGCCGGTTTACCCGCCGGGGTTATCAATTTTGTGCCTTGCAGGGGCACTGACTTTGGCAGAGTGGTGGTAAACCATCCTAAGATGGCGGGTTTCCACTTTACCGGTTCTACCGCAGTATTCAACGGGATTTGGAACCAAGTTGGCAGTAATATCGCTAAGTATGTTTCATATCCTCGTCTTGTCGGCGAAACGGGCGGCAAGGACTTTATCTTTGCCCATGAATCGGCAGATATCGAAGCCCTCACCTGTGCAATGGTTCTTGGGGCTAATGAATATCAAGGGCAGAAATGCTCGGCTGCTTCTCGTGCTTACATTCCGGAAAGTCTTTGGAGTCAATTAAAAGGGCGCCTTGAAGAGGAAATCGGCAAGATTAAGATGGGTGACGTCCGCGACTTTACCAATCTCATGAATGCTGTCATTGATCGTAATTCCTTCTTAAATATCAAAAACTATCTTGATTATGCCAGAGAATCTCAGGATGCAGAGATCATTATCGGCGGCGGCTGCGATGACAGCGTTGGTTACTTTGTCGAGCCGACGGTCATTTTAGCCAAGACCCCCAACTTTAAGACTATGGTGGAAGAAATCTTTGGACCGGTTATGACCGTTTATGTCTATCCCAATGATAAATTGGAAGAAACCCTGAAAGCCTGCGATACGGCAACAATCTATGGCTTGACGGGCGCTGTTTTTGCTCAGGACAGAGCTGCGGTTATCAAGATCGCTAAAGCTTTGGATCATGCGGCCGGAAATTTCTATATTAATGACAAGCCGACCGGTGCCGTTGTCGGACAACAGCCCTTCGGCGGAAGCCGTGCTTCAGGCACCAATGATAAAGCGGGCAGTGCCATCAACTTATATCGCTGGATAAGCCAACGGGCTATCAAAGAGATGATGGTTCCCCGCACCGTGGTTAGTTATTCTTATATGACGGAGAAATAAGTTTGCTTCGAAGGCGTAACTAAAGTGTTACAAGAAATTATCTGTGTTAAAATTGACAAGTGCAAAGACAGCGTCTTTGAGCGCGCTAAGTAGTTTCATAGAAAAAAAACAGAGGGAGATCGCTTACCACTTGATAAAAGTAGATTTGCGAAACTCCCTATTTTTTATCTAATTATTGGATAATAATTGGTAGGAAGTGAGTTCTAAAAATAATTTCGAATCAAATTATTAGGTGAACAATTCGTTGCTCTGGGGGCTTGGAGGACTACAGTCGGGGATTAGATAAGTTTTGGGCAGATCAGTTTTGCCAAGATAAAGAGGGATTCGGATAATGAAAAGAACAGTAATAGCTGGTATAATAATTTGAAGTAAAAAATTACTTAGCCAAAAATTCGTCTTTAAGTGTTCTTTGCTTGACTTTTTTAATACCATAAGTGACCAAAGTCATCTATTTCTTATTTAAAAACTTAGGAGAGATATAGGGAGTAGCATGAAAAGAATTAATGAAATTTTTAGCGATTATGAAGCAGAAGGCAACATAAATACTGCAGTTGTTGAAGCTGTTGTTTTAAACAAAAACTCAAAAATCCTGGAAATGAAACTCTGCTCCGATAAATATATCGACATTCGAGAGATTGAAGGAATTAATAAGTTTATCAAAAACAGATTGGCTTTAAATGATTCCATAATCACCATTGAGTATACGGAGGGAGCGGACAGAAAGCCTTTAGAAGAAGAACTTAAAAATATTGTCTTGTCGTTGGCGGGCAAAAATCCGGTCTTAAAATCAGCCCTCAATAACAGCGATTATGAAATAACTCAAAACGCTATCAATTTTAAGTTCAAAATAGGAATATCTTACTTATTAAAGGCTAAAGGCTACGATAGGTTAATTCAGGAGGCCGTAAAAAGCCTTTACGGCACTTCCTATCAAATAAATTTCCTTGATGACGTAAGCATTGATGAATCAATGAGAGTGCAAGAAGATGCATATGTTGAGGAAATGCTGCTGCTGCAGAAGGAAACCATGGCTGCGCCAAGCAATAACGCTCCGGTACCCCCTAAGGAAGGCCCGGAGAACAAGCGGGAAATAAAAACCGAGAGCGGCGGAAAAAAAGAAAATTCCTCTTTGATATTAGGAAGAAACACTAATATCAAGGAGTCGGTTATTAAAATTACTGATATCACGCCAGATGAGGGAAGAATCGCTCTGGAGGGCGAACTTTCCAATATAGAAGCCAAGGAGCTAAGAAGCGGAAAAACATTAATTTCCTTTGATTTGTATGACGGCTCAAGTTCCATGACCTGTAAAGCCTTCCTTAAACCCGGTGAAGACGGCGAGGTATTATCCAGGCTTAAAAAGTCCAAGGGTGTCCGCTTATCAGGTAATGCCGGTTACAGCAAATTTTCCGGGGAAGTCGAGCTTATTGCCAATACCATTGTTGAAACAGCCGGCAGGAAAAGGGCTAAACGGCAGGATACGGCAGAGGAAAAACGGGTCGAACTGCACATGCATACTCAAATGAGCCAAATGGATGCAATGACCAGTGCCACGGATTTGATTAAGCGAGCGATGAGCTGGGGCATGAAATCCATCGCCATAACGGATCATGGAGTGGTTCAGTCCTTTCCCGAGGCGCATAAGCTTGTCGGCAGAGATAATCCTGATATGAAGATTATCTACGGAGTGGAGGCTTATCTGGCACCGGATAAAAGGCCCTCCGTCACTAATCCCAGGGGACAAAGTATTGACACAACGTATTGCGTACTGGATTTGGAAACAACGGGTTTTTCGCCTGTGACAGAAAAAATTACCGAAGTGGGGATCATGAAACTTCAGGCTGGAAAGGTTATCGATCAATTCAGTTGTTTTGTAAATCCTGAAAAGTCTATTCCGGCAAGAGTTGTCGAGGTCACCAAAATAACTGATGATATGGTAAGGAATGCGGAAACTATTGAACAGGTCTTTCCGAAGATGCTGGATTTTATTAAGGACAGTGTTTTGGTTGCTCATAATGCAGAATTTGATCTTGGCTTCTTAAAGCACAATGCTGCCATTTTGGGCTATGAGTTCGATTACACCTATTTGGACACCTTGTCCTTGGCCAAGGAGGTTTTCCCTGATTTCAAAACATATAAATTAGGGAGAATAGCTAAAAATCTGGGTATTAAGGTAGAAGTCGCTCATAGAGCCTTAGATGATGTAGATACTACTGTTAAGGTCTTTATGGTTATGCTGGAAAAGCTCAAGCAAAGGGGAGCGGAAACCCTTGAAGATATAGACCGGTATAGTCACGATGAAGCAGCTACCAAGGAAGCCTATAAGAAGCTTAAAACCTATCACGCCATAATCCTGGCCAAAGACTATGTTGGTTTAAAGAATTTATATAAGCTGGTCTCTTATTCTCATTTGGATTATTTCTACAAAAAACCCCGCATTCTCAAGAGCCTTTATAATCAATACTCCGAAGGTTTAATCCTTGGCAGTGCTTGTAGTGAAGGGGAGCTTTACCAGGCTATTTTGCTGGGAAAATCCGACGAAGAAATTGAAGCCATTGCTGAGGAATACGATTATTTAGAGATTCAGCCCCTAGGCAATAATGATTATCTCGTAAGAACAGAACAGGTGCCGGACAAAGATTATTTAAAGGACATCAACAGAAAAATCGTGGCTTTGGGTGAAAAATTAAACAAGCCTGTCGTCGCTACAGGTGATGTTCACTTCATGGACCCTGAAGATGAAATATACCGGCGCATCCTGGAAGCAGGACAGGGCTTTAAGGATGCTGATAATCAGGCACCCTTATATTTAAAAACCACTGAGGAGATGCTTGAGGAGTTTTCCTATTTAGGAGCGGAAAAGGCCTATGAAGTAGTGGTTACCAACACCAATCTGATTTCTGAGATGTGTCAGCCCATCAGTCCGATTTCATCGGAAAAATGTCCGCCGCATATTGAAGGCTGCGAGCAGACAATCAAGGATATTGCCTTTAGCAAGGCTCATGAGCTTTATGGAGATCCTTTGCCGGAGATCGTCCAGATGCGGCTCGACAGGGAACTGGATTCTATTATCAAGAACGGTTTCTCGGTGATGTATATCATCGCGCAAAAGCTGGTGTGGAAATCAAATGAAGACGGCTATCTGGTTGGTTCCAGGGGTTCTGTCGGTTCGTCTGTGGTGGCCTATATGACCGGTATAACTGAGGTCAATGCCCTGCCGGCTCATTACAGGTGCCCTAAGTGCAAGTACTCGGACTTTTCCGATTATGGCTACAAAATCGGTTTTGACTTGCCAGACAAGGTTTGCCCCGTTTGCGGAGAGCCCTTGGCAAAGGATGGCATAGATATTCCCTTCGAAACCTTCCTGGGTTTTAATGGCGATAAGGAGCCGGATATTGATTTAAACTTCTCCGGTGAATATCAAGCCAAAGCTCATAAATACACGGAGGTCATTTTTGGTAAGGGGACAACGTTTAAGGCTGGAACAATAGGTACGATTGCCGATAAAACGGCTTTTGGTTATGTTAAAAAGTACTATGAGGAAAAGAGTCGTACTGTAAATAAGGCGGAAATTATCAGAATCTCCAAAGGATGTACAGGGATAAAAAGAACGACAGGGCAGCACCCGGGCGGAATTATCGTTGTCCCCAAGGGGAGGGAAATTTTTGAGTTTTGCCCGGTACAGCATCCTGCAGACGATTCGAATTCGGACATCATCACAACCCATTTTGATTACCATTCTATTGACCAGAACCTGCTTAAGCTGGACATTTTGGGCCATGATGATCCGACGGTCATAAGAATGCTTCAAGACATCACCGGTGTCGATCCTCAAAAGATTCCTATGGATGATAAAGAAACCATGTCTATATACTCCTCGACGGAGGTTTTAGGGGTAACTCCGGAGCAGATCAATTCTAAGGTGGGAACCTTCGGAATCCCTGAATTTGGCACGAAGTTCGTAAGGGGAATGCTTTTAGATACAAGGCCCACTACCTTTGCAGATTTAATCTGTATATCAGGACTTTCCCATGGCACGGATGTTTGGCTGGGCAATGCCAAAGATTTAATTGATGCAGGAACGGTTACTCTAAGTGAAGCAGTGTGTACCAGAGACGATATTATGACTTACCTTATTAAGAAGGGGCTCCCGCCTAATACGGCCTTTAAAATCATGGAGCTGGTTCGTAAAGGTAAGGCACTCAAGGACCCTGAAAAATGGGCTGAATATGAAGCGTTGATGAGGGAGCACGATGTGCCGGAGTGGTATATTGATTCCTGCCGCAAAATTAAATACATGTTTCCGAAAGCTCATGCTGCGGCGTATGTCATGATGGCCTTTAGGATTGCCTGGTTCAAGGTGCATATACCCAAGGCTTACTATGCAGCTTACTTTACCATTAGAGCAAAGGCCTTTGACGCTGAATTTATGATCTTTGGCAAAGAAAAGGTTAAGGCAAAGATGAAGGAAATTGAGATGCTGGGCAATCAAGCGACTCCTAAAGACAAGGATATGTACGATGACCTGGAACTAGTTGCGGAAATGTATGAAAGAGGCTTCAATTTCCTGCCCATTGATTTATATAAATCCCATGCCACAAAATTCCTGGTTGAGGAAGAGGGCTTAAGACCGCCCCTCAACAGTATATCCGGGATGGGGACTGTGGCGGCCGAAGGTATCTATAACGCTGTACGGGAGAAGGTCTTCAACTCAGTCGAGGATCTGAAGAAACGTGCTAAGATTGGGAATGCGGCTATTGATTTGCTCAGAGGATTTGGCTGTTTGCAAGGCCTTCCGGAAAGTGACCAATTAAGTCTTTTTGATGTCATCTGATTAAAAGGACTTAATGTGTTAATTGTTAGTTCCTATCATTCTTAATAGTTCCTAAAGAAAGAGTACCAATAAAAAACAGCCGATTTTTACGACGCTAAAAATCGGCTGTTTTTGGGATTTGGGAATTCATTACCCCAAATTGTACTGTTTAAGTTTATAATAAAGAGTTCCGCGAGAAATACCGAGAAGTTTTGCTGCGGCTGTTTTATTGCCGTGGGTTCTCTCAAGCATGCTGCAGATAGTTTCCATTTCTTTAGACTTATTATCTTGTTTAGAAGAGTTGAAGTTGATTTGGGAACGTATTGAGCCGGACAAGTGAAGGGGTTCGAGTTTGGACCGTTTAAGGGCTAAAGGCAGATATTTGGTTTCAATGATACCTTCATCAGCCAAGACTGCTAAGCGCTCGGCAACATTGTGAAGTTCGCGAACGTTGCCGGGCCAGTGATAGTTGAGAAAGGCGACGATGACGGCGGGATCGAGGGATGGCATCGGTCTGTTGTGTTTGAGAGCGGATTCGTGCAGAAAAGCTTGAGCCAATTCCGGAATATCTTCAGTACGTTCTCTGAGAGGCGGCACTTCCAAGGTAATAACATTCAAACGATAATAAAGGTCTTCGCGAAATTCACCCATTTGCATCATTTTTTCTAAATTACGGTTTGTGGCAGCAATAATGCGAGTATTGACAGTGATGGGCTCCGTTCCTCCCAAGCGATAAAAACAGCGATCCTGGAGAACACGCAGGAGTTTAACTTGGAGTCCCAGAGGCAATTCCCCAACTTCATCAAGAAAAAGAGTCCCTCCGTGAGCCAGCTCCAATTTGCCGGGTTTGCCTTTCCTTTCTGCTCCCGTAAAAGCTCCGCCGTGGTAGCCGAAAAGCTCGCTTTCGAAGAGGGCTGCGGGTATAGCACCACAATTAAGGGTAATTAAAGGTTTTTTAGAGCGGGGGCTGGCCATATGAATTGCCTGGGCGAAAAGTTCTTTGCCGACACCGCTTTCTCCAGTGATCAGAACAGTCGCTTCACTTGAAGATATTTTGCGCGCAACAGATATTGTATGACGAATGGACTGCCCCTTGCCAATAATCTTACTAAAAGGATCTTCAGGAGAGGGGATCTTTTTCTGCAGATCCCGCAGTTCGGAGCTTGTATTCGACAGTTTTTCGTTCAGTCGAACAATTTGAGTGACATCCTGCTCGCAAGATATGGCGCCAAGGATTGTTCCGTTATAGACGACAGGAGAAGCATTGATGAGCACATGGGTTCCCGGGCGAGGACTATGGTAAGATTGGCGGACGGGACGACCTTCGTCTAAGATCTTTAAGGTCTCCAAGGTTTCGAGTTCGAAGAAGTCAGCAATATGTTTTCCCAGGATGTTTCCTTGGGGGATTGAATAGGTGTCTTGAGCCACTGAGTTCCAATGGCTAACGGTTCCTTCTTTAGTAACAACGGTGACCGCTTCATTGACAGTGTCGAGGAGCGTTTCAAAAAATGAGTTTGTAATTTCACAATGTTTCAAAAGTCTATGTATTAACTGGGCCGCTGAAATAACTCCCATAATACTCTCTGAAGGATCAATAATAACCACCGGGCGAAAATCTTCAAAATGTTCTTCATAGAAGGATAGTGCTTGAGTTTCTAAGGAAGCAATTAGAGGCTTTTTCCAAGAAGAAGCCTCTATATTGAGAGACTTTGAATCTCTAACAAGGACTTCAGAGGGTTGGCCATTTTGCATCAGGACAAGATGGTGGGAATTAAGCAATTCGGAGGCCTTTGCAAGGGTTGGTTTAGAGCTGAGTATCTTAACATTTCGATCCATTAGGTCAGCAAGGAATAATGAGTTCAAATGTATCACTCCCTTGCTCTTAAACTAACATATAGAAAAGTCGTTGTCACTAGGGAGTATTTTCGTGTCAAACCATACAGAAAGTTTATGGGACAAAAAAAGGAAATTTTTCGCCAATTAAGAATAGGTATAGGTATAGGTATAGGTATAGGTAACCAAAGTTCGAATAGAAAAATCAACGCTGAAACAGTCGCACTTGTTTTAATCACAAACGAGAAAATTAACCGTTTGCTAAAAAATGATTAACTTATTTTAAGAATTAAGGGGGCTGAAAACGCTAAATATGAAGAGAGCGATTAATAAAACCAAGTTCTCCTTAATCAGCACTGAGTTAGACTATTATGGAAGGAACGGGTTGATCAGTGATCAGCAAAAGAAAGACATCCTGGAACTTTACGAAATCAAAGAAGGGCTTAATTTTATACGGACTGTAGTAACCATTGGCGCAATTCTGGTGGGACTGGGTATTTTAAGTTTAATTTCCAGCAACTGGGATGGACTCAATAACTTAGCAAAGCTCAGTATTATATTTGGGACCTATTGCGCAGCAAATGCTGCGGGATATGCTGTAACAGATCATTATCCCCGGACAGGACGAAGTTTAATTTATCTGGGTACATTAGTCTACGGTGCCGGCATTTTCCTTATCGGTCAAATGTATAACTTTGGGGGGGATTTCTCCGGGGCCTTTCTCCTTTGGGCCGTAGGAGTTGTTCCCATGGCATTTCAGCTTAAGGATAAGTATTTAATGCTGTTTGCTAATCTGCTCTTCGGAATTTACTTAACAGGGACGATTCGGCAGGGTGTTCCCTATATAGCCGTGATTGGTGTTCCTCTCTTGTATTTTGCCTTCAACTACCTTGGCAGATCAAAACTTCTTATATTCTTTGCCAACGGAGTCACTTTGGAACTGATTTTGGTTCTTTCCTTGAGATTTAAACTGGAAGGGCTTTATATTGTTGCGATCTTCTTTGTGCTTGGCCTTTTAATGTATGGAGTTAACCATAGGCTGGAGCGGGGAATATTTAAAATACAGGGCAATATTTTGCTGGGGATAAGCGGTGTTTGCTTGACAATACCGGAATTTTGGCGAGCTCTGATCCCTATGCAATCAACCCGATTAGTAAGTATCATTTTTGCTCTGGCTTTTCTCGCTTTGCTCTTTGCGCAAATAAGAAAAGGCAGTTTAATAAGTTTGATTTTTGTCTGCGTTACAATTTTCAGGTATTACATCGATACCTTTGCTTATTTACCGAAATCCTTGTTTTTTATTGTTGGCGGTTTATTGCTTCTGGGGTTCGGCTATTACTTTGAACGAATGATGAAACGATCACAAGGGGGTATATTAGTATGACTAAAAAAAGAACCTTTCTTTTGACAGCAGCAATCCCTCTCTTGATCCTTGCAGCAATGACGATAAGGCCAGAGGCAACGGTAGTTTTGGGAAAGGAAATCTTACTGCAAACTAAAGCAGTTGATCCGACGGATTTATTCCGAGGGGATTACGTCTCGATAAACTTGGCAGTTTCAGAAATTCCAGAGTCCATGGCTCCCGACGCCTTGCTGAACCTAAGAAAAAAGACCCTATATGTGAGCCTGAAGCCTGCAGGCAAGTTCTATGAAGTTGAGCGAGTCAGCGAAACAAAGCCTAAAGAAGGAATTTATCTGGCAGGGAAAATTAGAAATGATGTCTATACGCCCTCGGGTACATTTCACGTAGACTATTCTCTGGACAAGTATTTTGTGGAGCAAGGCAGCGGTAAAGATCTTCAGCAACGCTCCTATCAGGCTGGTTTAATAGGAAGGGTTAAGGTCTTCGGAGGATACGGAGTCTTGGTTGGACTGACTCCAAGTTAGCAGATTATCCCGCTGTATAGTTTTTTGGTCACTTTGGAAAGGTTGTGATGAAAAAATTTCCGGGTCAGCCAACCATACCATTGCTTTTACAGTGGCCAAACCATAGAGAATATGGTTCCACACCGCCGCATAATGGGTTTTAACTTTCGAGGGCTTTTTTAGCAGACCAATTTCCTGTCCGCCAGTATAGAGAAAAATCCAAGTTAACAGGGAGGCAACAAGCCCCTTGGCGAGATAATGATCCTTTCCGGTTTTTTTGAGAATATAGAATAATGGTATTCCTATAACAGTACCTACCGAATGATGCAGCAATTCTCCCAAAAAAACAGTAGGTTTATACTTGCTGGTTGTCGTTGGGGTTCGGAAAAAGGAAGCAGCTAAATGACCGAAGGTTGCTTCCGTTTTTTTAGTTTTGTAAAGCAAGGCATTAGAAATATCAATTGCTAGAGTACCGATGAAGCCCCCTAGGAGTCCAATGGTGATGGAATCTTGTATCTTGCCAATTTTGTTTATTAAACTTGTAGCTTTCAATAATGATTTAATCATGGCTGAATCCCCTCCGATTTGCTCAAATTAACTATAGTTTGCTCAGAAGGAATTAAATTAATTTAATGATTAGGAAATAATTCATTGGAAAAAGCCGCTGCTTTAGAAACTTCAGTTCGTAAAGCAACGGCTCTCTTGATTATTCTAGTGATACATTGTTTCTAACAGGGCTTGAACATCTTCATTTTCTAAATATTCATCAAAGGTCATTCTGCGATCGACAATTCCTTTGGGAGTTATTTCTATGATACGATTGGCTATCGTTTGCACAAACTGATGGTCTTGGGAAACAAAAAGAATATTTCCGTCCAGATTGATGAGTGAATTATTTAGAGCTGTTATAGATTCCATATCCAGGTGATTGGTCGGTTCGTCAAAGAGAAGAACGTTAGCGCCGCTAAGCATCATCTTGGCGAACATACAGCGGACCTTTTCTCCCCCGGAAAGAACTTGGGCCGATTTCAGAGATTCGTCGCCAGAGAAAAGCATTCTTCCTAAAAACCCCCGCACAAAGGATTCATCCTGATCTCGGGAAAATTGGCGCAGCCAATCGACCAAATTAAGATCCGTATCAAAGTAAGCAGAGTTATCCTGAGGGAAATAGGCTTGAGTGGTTGTAATTCCCCAACTGAATTCACCGTCATCAGGAATGATTTCTCCCATTAAAACTTTAAATAAGGTTGTTTTTGCCTGGCCGTTAGGACCAACCAAAGCAATTTTATCGCCCTTGTTCATGATAAAGGAGAGGTTGTTAAGGACCTTTTCTCCGTCAATACTGACAGTTAAGTTATTAACGGACAAGATATTGTTCCCCGCTTCGCGGTCAGGCGTAAAAGCAATGTAAGGATATTTGCGGGAGGAGGGCCTGATGTCTTCGAGAGTCAGCTTTTCAAGCTGTTTTTTACGCGAGGTGGCTTGTTTGGCTTTGGAGGCATTGGAACTAAAGCGTTGGATAAACTTTTGCAGTTCCTCAATTTTATCTTCTTTCTTTTTATTGGCCTCTCTCATTAACCGTAATGCTAATTGACTTGACTCATACCAAAAATCATAATTCCCGACATAGAGCTGAATTTTCCCAAAATCAATGTCTGCAATATGAGTACAAACTTTGTTTAAGAAATGGCGGTCGTGGGAGACAACAATGACGGTATTTTCATAGTTATATAAGAAATTTTCCAGCCAGGAAATTGACTGCAGATCTAAATGGTTTGTAGGCTCATCCAATAAGAGAATATTAGGATTGCCAAAGAGGGCTTGAGCGAGTAGAACGCGAACTTTTTCATTACCGCTCAGATCCTTCATTTTTTTGCTTTGCAGGTCTTTGGGAATTCCCAATCCCATCAGGAGTTCAGAAGCTTCAGACTCTGCCTGCCAGCCGTTAAGCTCAGCGAATTCCCCTTCTAAAACAGAAGCCCTTAATCCGTCTTCTTCAGAAAAATCAGGTTTGGCATAGAGAGCATCTTTTTCTTCCATAATTTCGTAGAGCTTGGCATGTCCCATGATTACTGTATTCAGCACGTCATACTCTTCGAATTGGAAGTGGTCCTGTTTTAAAACTCCAATTCGTTCGCCTGGAGTTAGGATGACTTCACCGCTTGAAGAATCAAGTTCCCCGGAAAGAATTTTTAAGAAGGTAGATTTACCGGCTCCGTTGGCTCCGATCAAGCCGTAACAGTTTCCAGGCAAGAATTTAACATTCACATCCTCGAATAAGGCTCGTTTTCCGAATCTTAGGGTGATTCCGCTGGTACTAATCATTAAAAAATCGTTCCTTTATAAAGAATTTTGCTTAAAAACATATTATAACATGCTATTTTAATAAAATACAGCAAATAGCAATCCCCTTTAGGCCTAGAAAGTTTGTATCCGGCCAAAGGGGATTTAAAATTTTTGAGAATATGGTCAATGAATGTGAGGAAAACCCGGTTTCCTCCAATATTTTCCTTAGAATAAGAACCCCGGTCATCGTCCTGGGAAATCCGGCGGGATATTGACATCCTGTGGATAAGGCATTTTTTATTAATTGGCAGTCAGCAATGTTTTTAAAAAAGTCATCCATAAGTGACAGCTCCTT
The DNA here is from genome assembly GCF_002196705.1 of Desulfosporosinus sp. FKB. GTDB lineage: Bacteria > Bacillota > Desulfitobacteriia > Desulfitobacteriales > Desulfitobacteriaceae > Desulfosporosinus. The sequence continues at coordinate 41,819 of NZ_NADJ01000026.1, read as the reverse complement.
TATTGGTTTATTACATTGTTTGTCACGGTATGAATGACTATGCATTTAAATTGACTTCGACTTAATGGACGGCAAGATGTCCTTCAATCCAGTCAACAAACTGTCTTGCCGTGCGCGCTGAACGTCCGTTATACCAAAGAGCCCATTGCAAAGCTTCTTTGTGTAATGTTGTCTGATCAATGGCTAAGTTTCGGCGGGAGGCAATTCCCTCGACAATCTTGAGGTATTGCTTTTGATCCGGAGATGAGAACACGACATTGATCCCAAATCGATCGGCAAGGGATAATTTTTCCTGCATACTATCACCGGCGTGAACTTCTTCCTCACGATTACTTGATTGCAAGCCCGCTCTTTCGCTGAAATATTCCTTCACCAGATGGCGGCGGTTGGACGTTGCGTAAATGAGGATATTGGAGGTTTTGCTTTCTAAGCCCCCTTCGAGAACAGCTTTGAGAGAGGTATAGTTTTCTTCGTTGTCTCCAAACACCAGATCATCGACGAAAAGAATGAATTTTTGCGATCGGTTATGCAGAAGCCGAAGAATTTGGGGAAAATCAGCCAAGAAGGCTTTGGGGATTTCAATCATGCGCAGTCCCAGAGGATGATATTCATTGAGGATTGCTTTGACTGTTGAAGATTTGCCGGTTCCCCGGTCACCATAGAGAAGCACGTTGTTGGCCGGATAACCTTTAAGAAATTGTCTCGTGTTTTCCAGAACCCGGGAACGTTCATCATGGTAATCGACTAAGTCACGCAGGGTAATGGGGTCGGGCCTTTCAACGCATTTAAGGCTGCCGCGGCCTTCAGTTCTCTCCCAAATAAAGGCGATACTGCGGGCAAAGATACCGCACCCATACTGACGATGAAACTCTTTGAGGTCTTGCAGGCAATCGCCCCAGCAGGGGCTTGTAAGAAATTTTTCTTTTAAGGCGCGTAAATGTTCGGGTTCGCGATTGGCTAATAGGGTCGGAGAAAACTCCCAATCAGGCAGGCTTTGCAAATAATTTTCTGTGCTGTTATTTTTATAGAGTTTTGCTATTTCGGCTTTTAAGGTTGTTGAATCAAGCTTGGCTATGGTTTCAAGGTTTTTTAGGTCATTGGCAACTGCTTGATCAAGGGCATTTTCCGGCATTGACAGGTGCATAGCCTGTGCGTTAAAGGAAAAAGAATTTTCCTCGAAAATAAGTTGGTTAAGGATATGGTGAGGGAGAGAAAGCCCAGGGCACTTAACAAGTTCGAAGTAAAAATCATTGTAATCATTAACAATGTCACGTAATTGGAGATCCATCTTCTCCAAACCTGCAAGTAACTCTCTGAGTTTTCGAAGTACGGAGTCCTCTAAAAGGTTACGGTAAACGGAAAGGGAATCAAGGGCTAATAAAAATAAATTAGTGCTGCTGCAGCTTCTATTCATTGATGATTCCTCCAATAATAGTACCCCTAATCAATCACCCCCTTAGCCCGTTTAGGGATAAGGGGGCGAAGGGCAAACATTTACACTTAGTATAGCACTCCCCAAAAGAGAAAGGAAGAATGAATGACTTGAGCAGAAGGACAATCCTTCTTCCCAAAATGTGGTTATAATGGGTACAGTAGTGTATAATGCACTTAAATTGTTTCCGTGGATGGATAATGTAGTATGGGGGATTGTATTTTGAAAGAGGTCGAAAATCATTTAACCCCGGAAGTCAAGTATCAAAAACGAATAGCCATTTATGGTCAAAGGCTGGAAATAATAACTCATCACATCAATCGCCTCAGCAATTTCCGCCTTTTTACCTTTTTAGCTGGAGCGGTTTTAGCCCTAATCTTGTACCTCAATCAAAAGCCTTTCTGGGCAAAGGGCATTATTTTTATTACCTTAGCATGCTTCATAGCCTTGGTCATCTGGCACCAATCCTTGAAAAAGAAGCAAAAGTATCTTCAAGTACTCTGTGAAAATTATGATCAATCGTTAAAACGTATTACGGGGGAATGGAAATCGTTTACTGACCAAGGGCAAGACTTTGAAGATCCTGAGCACCCTTATGCCGATGATCTGGATATCTTTGGCATCGGCTCGCTGTATCAATGGATTTCAACAGCCAAGACTTACAGAGGCAGGGAAAAACTTAAGCTGGCTTTGACAGAGCTTCCAGAAAACTGCGCAGCAATTCGCAGAAAGCAGGCTGCTATCCTGGAACTGGCTGGAACAATGGCTTGGAGACAGAGGTTTATGGCTGAAGCAACGTTGGCGAAGCGTCCGTTGACTTCTCCTGGAACAATTATTAATTGGGCTAAAACCTATGATTCGACCTATCTTCGCCGGGAGATTCTCCTGGCAGCTCGGACCCTCCCCTTAATAACCCTGACGTTTTTAATGTTATATTTCTGGAAGCATACGGTATCCTTTTGGTACCCATTAATAGGGCTTATGTTTCAAGCAGGTATTCTTCTGCTGGGTAAACAACGGGGAAAATCTCTGAATGCGGTTTATACCTTTAAAGAGAGTATTCGGATTTATGAGAAAATGTTAGAAAGGTTTGAGAAGAGGTCCTTTAAGGCGGATTATCTGCAAAACCTGAAGGAGAACTTACTTGACCGGGATGGACAGGCAGCTTATGAACAGATCAGGGAGCTTTCGCGTTTAGCTGATTTGATCGCCAATCGCGGAAATGCTGTGTTTTTAGTCGTTAATGTTCTTACCCTCTGGGATCTGCAGTGTATGATTTCCTTGGAAGCATGGAAGGAAAAGTCGGGCCGTTCTTTTAAGGTATGGGTGGACACAATTGGAGAATTGGAAGCTCTCTGCAGTCTAGCGTTAGTTGCGGCGGACCATCCGGAGTGGTGTTTGCCGGTCTTGACTTCCGAAAAAACAGGTGTCAGGGCGTTAAAGATAGGTCACCCGCTTTTGGAGAACCCTGTCTGCAATGATTTAAGCATTAGCAATGAATCCGGGATTTTGCTAATAACCGGGTCAAATATGTCGGGAAAAAGTACTTTGCTTAGAACGGTTGGTATTAACTTGGTTATGGCTTATGCCGGAGTCCCCGTCTGTGCTCAGGAATTTGGCTGTTCTATTTTTAGGCTGTTCAGTTGTATGCGAGTCCGTGACAATTTGGGAGAAAATGTCTCTTCTTTTTATGCGGAGCTGTTAAGAATAAAACAAATTGTTGAGGCCTCAAAGCAGGATGCAGAAGTTTTCTTCCTCTTGGATGAGATCTTTAAAGGTACAAACTCTGAAGACCGTCACGCCGGGGCTAAAATCCTGATTCGGCAGCTAAGCAAAGCCGGGGCTATGGGCCTGGTATCTACTCATGATTTAGAATTGGGTGATTTAGAGCGTGAAAGCCGCCGGGAAATCCGCAATTACCATTTCCGGGAGTACTATAAAGATAATCAAATTCTTTTTGACTATAAGCTTCGGCCCGGGGTTTCAACGACCCGCAATGCCATGTATTTAATCAAAATGGCGGGAATAGATGTGGATGGATCTTCCTATTGCTAAAGCCAAAAATAAACCATGAATGAAATCCAGATGACATTTTTTATGTCGTCTGGATTTCATTCATTTTAGCGAAAATATAGTAAAATTGCTCGACACTATTTGAGTTTATTTACATATAGAATACTTCTCTAGCAGCTAAACAACTTGAGACGGTTATTTTTGAATTATAGGAGGAGGTTTATAAGTGGACATCATGAACGAAAAAACTGTTCAAAACGAGAGAAGAAAAATAAAATTTCAACCTTCGATGTCAATCAAAACACGTGTAACTCTTTTAATAGGTGTTGTCATTGTTTTCGTAGTGGTCGTATTATCTGCGGCGGGTCTTTGGAATGCAGAGAAGATGCTTAATACGAGCGAGCTGCAAACAGAAAAGCTTGCGGAACAGGGAATCCGGGATGAATTCAGCAATCGCCTGGACCGCGCTAAATCCTCAGTATTGTCACTGACTATGAACCCGGACGTAGCTAAGGCCTTGGCTGAACGAGACAGGACTGCCCTCGCACAGTTGGTTCAGCCTGTTTTTCAAGAGGTGAAGAAGGAGGGCTTTAGTCAGCTTCAATTTCATCTTGCTCCGGCCATTTCCTTTTATCGAGCGCATTCTCCTAATAAATTCGGTGATGACCTTTCGAAAATTCGGCCGACGGTTGTGGCCGCCAATACAGACCATAAGCTAGTCGAAGGCCTGGAAGAAGGCGTCGAAGGCTACGGTTTTCGGGTGGTAGTTCCTGTAAAGTATCAAGATCAATGGGTTGGCAGTGCGGAATATGGCATGGATTTTGGCGACGATTTTTTAAAAACCTTGCAGACGAAGAACCCCGGAGAGTATTTTATTTACCTTCTTGATCCCTCGGCCTCGTTAGTCAAAAGCGTGAAAACAAATGGAGGATTACTGGCGGGTATTGGTAAAGATAATTACCCGGTCCCTGGGGATCGAGTCAAAGAACTTGTTAATGGTCAATCTCAATTTGTGGTAAGCGGGGATGGACAGTCTAATATCCTGCTCATTCCGTTTAAGGACTATCAAGGTCAGGTGAAAGGTTACATTAAAGCTGTCCTCTCGCGGGGAGCGGTGCTTCAACAATTAAATGCTTTAATCCAGTGGGCTGTTTTCATCGGATTAGTGGTACTTGTCTTAGGGTTGGTTTCAGGTTACATATTTTCACGAAGTTTCACCCGTCCTCTGATTGAATTGGCTCAAAATGCGGAAGCCTTAGCGACCGGTGATTTAAGAACTGTTATTAAAGACGACTGGTTCGGAGAGTTGGGGACTCTGGCTCAGGCTATGAAAAAGATGGTTGGAAACACGAAGGATATTTGTTCTTCAATTAATAAAGCCTTAAGTCGTGTTGAAGAGTCGACAAAAGAAATCTCAGCGGCAACAGATCAAACATCTTCCGGAGTGGAACAAGTGGCCGAGAGCATCAATCAGGTAGCTGTTGGAGCTCAAAAAATTGCCCAAAGTACAAGTGAAATAGGAGAACAAAGTTTAGGGATTAATCAAAGTGTCGAATCATTGGCCGGGCATATGGAGCGTATCTCACGCAGTAATGGCGATGTTACGGAGCGTACACAGCGGGGAGAGGTAATGATGAAGGACTTAGCTGCAAAGATGAGTGTTTCAGCCTCTAAAGTGGAAGAAATTCAAACTGTAAGTCATACTCTTAAAGATCAGACAGGACAAATTCGCGGAATTACGCAAATTATCTCCGGAATTTCTGATCAAACTAATCTCCTTGCTCTCAATGCTGCGATTGAGGCAGCTCGTGCCGGGGAAGCCGGACGGGGATTTGCAGTTGTGGCTGAGGAGGTTCGAAAACTGGCGGAAGGATCACGGCAAAGTGCCGCCCAGATTGCAGAATTAATCGATCAAGTGACTGGAAACGTTGAGATTTCAGCTTGCTCAACGGAAGAAGCATTCTCCTTGATCCATGAACAAGTCGGTATCGGTAATCAGGCCTTACAACAGTTCATGGATATTTCTCAGGGGATGCGAGATGTTTCCAGCTTATTGGAGATCATGTCAGAAGAAGTTCATCAGGTTGTTCAGATGGGCGAAACAATAGCACGCTCGATACAAGTGATTAGTGACATGTCTCAAGAAGATGCCGGAGCCGCAGAGGAAATTGCTGCTTCAACTGAAGAAATGAGTGCTACGGTTACTTCAATTCGTGATAGCGTTGAACAATTGATTCGATTGATGGAAGACTTAAAAACTCAAAGCATGAGATTTGTCTCTTAACGGTAATCCTATACCGTAATTTGAAGTTGGAATATCAATAAGGTATAATTGAGACTTAGGAAATTCTTAACTCTCACTGGGATTTTTGAGGAGGAAGACTATGCAAGCGGTTACCGTCAAACAAATTTTCCGAGAGACTGAAACGTTTCTCAATCAAAAGCTGGAGATCTCCGGATGGGTTCGAACAATTCGCACCTCCAAAGCATTCGGTTTCATTGAAATTAATGATGGTAGTTTTTTTGAAAATATTCAAGTAGTCTTTGACGAGAGCTTAGACAACTTTCTGGAAATTGGCAAGCAAACGATCAGTTCAGCTCTTCGTATCCAGGGAACCCTAGTTGCATCGCCGGGAGCAAAACAGCCTTTTGAATTAAAAGCCGAACATATTGAGATTCTGGCTCTTGCGGGAGGGGATTATCCCTTACAAAAGAAGCGTCATACCTTCGAATACTTACGCACAATTGCTCACCTGCGTCCAAGAACAAATACCTTTGCTGCAGTTTTTCGAGTTCGGTCTGTGGTAGCTTATGCAATCCATAGGTTCTTTCAGGAGAAAGGCTTTGTTTATGTACATACTCCTATCATCACGGGGAGCGATGCCGAAGGTGCCGGAGAAATGTTCAAGGTCACGGTTTTAGATCCGGCGAACCCTCCAAGGAATGATGCGGGGGCTGTTAACTATGGCGAGGATTTTTTTGGGAAGGAAACGAGTTTAACAGTCAGCGGCCAGCTAAATGTGGAGACCTATTGTATGGCTTTTCGCAACGTCTATACTTTTGGCCCTACGTTTCGTGCCGAAAACTCTAATACGGCCAGACATGCCGCAGAGTTCTGGATGATAGAACCGGAGATTGCCTTTGCGGAACTCACCGATAATATGAAACTGGCTGAAGAGATGATGAAATATATTATCCGCTATGCCTTAGATAATGCTCCTGAGGAAATGGCCTTCTTTAACAAATTTGTGGATAAAACACTCTTTGAACGTTTGGAAAATATCTTGAACTTTGATTTCGGCCATATTACCTATACTGAAGCTGTCAGCCTTCTGGAAAAGGAAAATGCTGAGTTTGAATATCCGGTGCACTGGGGAATAGACCTGCAGACAGAGCACGAACGTTACCTGACAGAAAATATCTTCAAAAAACCTGTTTTTGTCTCGGATTATCCCAAGGATATTAAAGCGTTCTACATGCGGCTCAACGATGATAATAAGACCGTAGCAGCTATGGATCTCCTTGTTCCTGGAGTTGGAGAGATTATTGGCGGAAGTCAGCGGGAGGAGCGCCTTGAGGTTCTGGAAAACAGAATGAAAGAGTTTGGCTTGAAGGAAGAGGATTATTACTGGTATCTTGATTTGCGCAGGTATGGCGGCGTCAAACATGCAGGCTATGGCCTGGGTTTCGAACGGGTTATCATGTATTTAACGGGAATGTCAAATATTCGCGATGTCGTTTCATTCCCGAGAACTGCCAACACATGTGAGTTTTAAGCTTTTTCAACGTGCAAAACTAGAGACCGGCTAGGGTGAAGGAGATTTCCTTCACCTTATTTTGATGATTGACACCCATATTTTAGCATGTTAAACTTAAAAAAATTCGAAATTTAGCAGACAATTATAAGCAGGAATAGGTGTTTTGGGTGAGTCAAGAAGAAACAGTCATCGATAAAAATTCAGTTATCCCCATATACTACCAGCTTTTTAAGCTGCTTGAGGGACAGATTCGCCGAGGAGATTTGAAACCAGGAGAGTCATTACCGACAGAAAACGATATCGCTATGCGCTACGAAATAAGTCGAATGACGGTACGGAGGGCAATTTCCGAGCTGGTGGCAGCGGGCATGGTTTATGCTCAGCAGGGAAAAGGTACGTTTGTAGCGACCCCCAAACTGAATAATATCGTTTTTGAATTAAATGATTTTAATCAAGAAATAAAAAAAAGAGGGCTTAATTATAAAACAACTCTCTTAGAAGCTAAAATTGTTAGGTCAGACGAAGCCCTTAAGGCGAAGTTTGAGATTCAGGGGGAAGACAAAAGGTTTTTGTTTTTTCGGACGGTACTTGCGGCTGAAAATGAACGGCTATCTTATGAGGTAAAATACACAATTTATAGTAAAAGTAAACCGATCCTTGAATCAGAACTAAAAGATCCAAGTTTGCCGGGCCTAATAGCAGCGCATACGGAATATGTGCCGGTGAGTTCGAAGAAGGTTTTACAGGTTGCGTCCTGTTCTCATGAAGAAGCCTTAATTCTAGGAATCCCTCCTCATGCCCCGGTTTTTCTGATTGAGCAGACCATTTATAATTCAGACCTTAAACCAGTGGGGTGGAGTAAAGCTGTTTACAGAGGAGATCGGTATAAACTAACCAGCTATGATGGCTGGTACAAAAAAGACTAGCTAATTGGGGGTTCATAAGGTGGAAGACGAACTGCAAATAGCAATGGCAAATCTTGATGAAGAAAAGACGTTAAGGCTGGTAAACGAAAGAATTCAGGCCGGCTGCAGCGCTGTCGATATTATTGAGAGCTGCCGGCGGGGTGTGGAAATAGTCGGAGAAAAGTACAGTGACAGCGATTACTTTTTATCGGATCTTATCATGTCTGAAGAAATTCTTAAAGAAGTAATGAGAATTTTGGAACCTCATATCCCTGTCAAGGGATCCAATAAGGGATTTCAACCGATCATCATGGGTACCATCGAAGGTGATATTCATGATCTGGGTAAGAATATAATTATTTATCTTTTGCGTTCTTCTGGTTACGAAGTTTCTGACTTAGGGGTTGATGTAACACCCGAGAGATTTGTTCAAGCGGTAAGCGAAACAAAGGCCGTAATCTTAGGAATCAGTGTTTTGCTATCCTTTTGTGTCGGATCGATCAAAAAGGTTGTGGATCTGCTCATTGATGCAGGACTTAGAGATCAAGTTAAAGTTGTAGTTGGAGGGTATCCGGTTAATCAGCAGGTAAAAGAATACACGGGGGCAGATTTTTACGCTAACGATGTAACAGAAGCCTTAAAGATCTACCGTAATATTTTAGGAACCGGAGAGGGTTCGGTCTCACAGTCGTGAGACCACACTATCGAAATATGTTATGAAACCATTAATACCCTACTACAATGGTGCCAATACCGTTTTGTATGTAGGGTTAATCTATTTTGGACAAAACTTTGTATCTTTACCGGCAAAGCAGTATTTGGGTTAATCAAGCGATTGTGTTCAACCGCTATTTCTTAACGCTCTATAGGGCTTTTGATATGGATGCGGCTGTTTTTAAGAGGAAGGGGTATAAGGGACTATGAACGATAAGGAAACCCTTTATCAACAACGATTAAATCGTTACATCACTGCTATGGATTGCGGAAAACCAGATATGGTTCCCGTTGCCTTCGGTATTGGGGAGTGGGTTGTAAAGTATAAAGGTACAACGTTCCAGGAAATTTTTTATGATCTTGATAAAAGTAACTCAATTGTCTCGGAAATGCTGCCGGGCTTGGATTTTGATATTTTCAAGGGTGGTCCATGCCTGTGGTGGCCGCCGATGTTTGATGCTATGGGTTCAAAATTGTATAAATTTCCAGGTATCGGAGTCGATGAAAACTCAACCTTTCAATACAATGAAGAAGAATATATGAAGCCCGATGATTATGACGAATTTACCGCCAGCCCGACGGAATGGCTCGTTAATCATTTTTTGCCTAACATAAGTACTGAACTTGCCAATCCGGGATCATATCGCTCAACAATCGCTCTCATCAAAGGTGCGGCTGCTTTCGCGATGTCCGGAAGCATAACGGCAGCCGCTTACGAAAAATGGACCAAAGAACATGGAATCGTCGGGCAGGGAACCGGATTTACGAAAGCCCCTTTTGATACTCTGGGGGATGCTCTGAGAGGCATGAAAGGAATTCTTCTGGATCTGCGCCGTCGTCCGGAGAAAGTATTAGCCGCTTGTGAGGCCATAACTCCTCATAACGTTAATTGTGGTCTGGCCGGCGCCGGAGCAGATACCCGTTTCCCCTGCTTTGCCCCTCTGCATCGCGGTGCTTATCCTTTCCTTAATCCCCGTCAATGGGAAACTTTCTACTGGCCTTCCTTGAAGGCGACGATTGAAGGCTTGTGGGCCAAAGGCAAACGGATGTTGTTTTATGCCGAAGGTGATTGGACTCCGTATCTGGAGAAAATTGCCGAATTGCCTGAGAGAAGTATTATCTTTCAAATTGATACGACAGATGCCAGGAAAGCAAAAGAAGTTTTAGGCGGCAGGTTCTGTCTGCAGGGTGGTGTGCCTACGACCCTGTTAACCTATGGAACTCCGGAAAAGATTCGGGAGCAGGTCAAAAGATCTATTGACGAATTAGGCCGTGACGGCGGGTTTATTTTGGATTCCGGCGGGGTCATCATGGGAGATGCCAAACAGGAAAATCTCATCACCATGATCGAAGCTGCCCGGGAATTTGGGGTTTATTAGAAGATAGGAGGAAAATTAATGTCAGATCAGGAAAAAGCACTTATTAATCCCAAGCCGGGCGTTTGTGTGCCCTGGGAATTAAAACTCGAAGAACTAGGAGATTTTCCTGGGAATGAGGAAATTGTAAAAAAGGAATGGGAGAAATTAGATGATTTTGCCTACAATTTTATTTGGTTTTGGGTACAACGTTAACATAGACAAAAATAGTTTCGGAAGGAGTGACAGAGATGATTGACGTCAAGTTTTCGAACAAAGTTGTCCAGGTTGAGGATGGAACAACCATTTTACAAGCAATTGGCTTAGCCGGGAGACAAGTTGAGAGCAACTGCGGAGGTAAAGGAACCTGCGGGAAATGTAAAGTTCAAGTCAAGACCGATACCCCTTATTCTCCCACGTTGGCTGAAAAGAAGTTTTTATCTGCTTCAGAATTAGAGGCCGGATGGGTCCTGGCCTGTCAACATACTCTTACACAGAATGCAGTGATTCATCTTGAAGAACAGAAGGACGTTTATCAGCGGAAGGCGGATTTTGCCGAGCTGCAGCAAATTGCTCTGAGTCCCAGCATAACGAAGCATCCCCTTAAACTAGCGCGGCCGACGGTTGAGGATCAAATGTCCGATTGGGATCGCTTAGTTTCTTCTTTACCAGGCAAGGAAACTATCTGTTTTAGCCGTTCCGCTGCGGCAACCTTGGCAAAAGTATTGCGCGACGGTGGTTTTCAGATCACAGCAGTGTTGGACGGCAACAGACTGATAGCTGTAGAATCCCATGATACCTCAAACCATGGCTATGGTATCGCTGTCGATATCGGCACCACGACGGTTGTCGTTTACCTCCTGGATATAATTAAGGGTATCATCGTTGACAGCGGTGCCATGACAAATCCGCAGCAGATTTACGGAGCCGATGTTATCTCGCGTATAACCTACGCGGCAGGTGGTTACGAGAAATTGCAAGAAGTTCAAAAGAAAGTGATGGGGGGACTTAATAAAATCATTGCTAAGCTGTGTCAGGAAAACGAAATTCCCCAAGAAGAAATCTATCAGGCTGTGGTTGTCGGTAACACAACAATGGCCCATCTGTTTTTGGGTATTGATCCCACCTATTTAGCCCCTGCCCCTTTCATCCCGGTTTTTCAGCAAATGGTTGATGTTGAAGCTCAAGAGCTGGGCCTCGATATCCTCGCTGCCGGGCGAGTCGTAGTCTTGCCGAATGTGGCCGGTTATGTGGGATCGGATACTGTGGGAGTTATGTTAGCGGCAGGAGCTGATCGTTTAGATGGGGTCAGCCTCATTGTTGATATTGGAACAAACGGAGAGATGGTTCTCAGCGGTAAGGGCAGGATTCTGACCTGTTCAACGGCAGCCGGGCCGGCCTTTGAAGGAGCTGAAATCCGTTATGGAATGCGGGCTGCAGAAGGTGCGATCGAAGGTGTAAACATAACTGGGGATGTGGAATTAAAGATTATCGGTGAAGGAAAAGCCCGAGGTATCTGTGGATCTGGTCTGATTGATGCCATTGCTGAAATGTATCGGGCAGGAGTTATTACTTCTTCGGGACGGTATGCCAGTGAACCGGAAGAACTGGAACAATTGCCTCCGCGGGTACGCGAGAGATTGCGAAAAGGTGAGCGGACCAACGAGTTTGTACTTGCTTGGGGAAACGATACGGCCAGCGGCGAGGATATTGTTCTTTCCCAAAAGGATATTCGGGCACTGCAATTAGCCAAAGGAGCTATCAGCGCCGGGATCACGCTTCTTGTCAGAGAAATGGGGATTACTCCCTTAGAGATTGACCGGGTGCTCCTGGCCGGGGCTTTTGGCAATTATATTAAGAAAGAAAGTGCTCTGGGAATCGGGTTGCTGCCGCCATTGCCCTTGGAGAAAATTCAGTCCATTGGCAATGCTGCCGGCGATGGAGCCAAAATGGCCTTACTTTCCCTTGAGGAGCGAAGACGGGCTGGGACAATGGCTAAACAGGCAGAGCATATTGAGCTTTCCAATAAGAAGGAATTCCAGGACGAATTTTTGAAAGGCCTCGATTTTGAGGGGGTTTTTGAGTAATTTTCATTACTTATGCCTTATTGGTAGTGATGATTAGTCCGATTTATCTTAAGAGACTCGAAAAGATTAGTAAGGTTAATGGAACAACGTATGTCTCCATTAACCTTATTTATGTTGCTTTAAGGAAATTTGCAAGTGAAAATAGAAGGAAATGAGCAATGTATGTCCAAAATGCAGGGATATTTCGGCTAATTTTTCCAGCAAGGGATAATATACTGCAAAATACTGGAATAAAAGACCTATAATGAGGGTTTCATTATAACAATCATTACTACTTGATATAGGGAAAAGTTATAATGAGTCCTTTCAAGGGAACCGCCCCTCAGAAATCAAGCAACAGTCAGGACGAACAGTATGTTATAATATGTACAAGAAGTGAGGTGGAGTGGTTAATGTATCGGTTAGACGATTTGAATTCAGTACAAAGAGAAGCTGCTGAGCATCAGGAAGGGCCGCTTCTTATTCTGGCCGGTGCAGGATCAGGGAAGACTCGCGTGCTTACTTACCGAATTGCTCATTTAATTGCCCGGGGCGTTGAACCGGGTGATATCTTAGCGATTACGTTTACGAATAAAGCGGCTAAAGAGATGCGGGATCGAGTGACTGCCCTCGTGGGCAGTGAAGGTCGGGGACTTTGGGTCAGCACCTTCCATTCAGCTTGTGTTCGCATTCTGCGGCGGGATATTGAGCATATGCCAGGATATACCCGGAATTTTGTTATTTATGATGCTGGAGATCAACTGGCCTTGATCAAAGGATGCTTGAAGGAAAAGAATCTGGATGAGAAGAAATTTTCTCCGCGCAGTGTTGCTGCAGTGATTAGCGATGCCAAAAATAAACTCCTCGATCCTGATGGATTTGCCAGCCAGGCCGGCGATTATTTCCAGAGTAAAGTCGTTGATCTGTACCGGGATTACCAGAAAAAACTGCGGACGAATAATGCCCTTGATTTTGATGATATTATTATGCTTACCGTTAAGCTGTTTCGAGAAGATGAGAGGGTTCTGGACTATTATCAGGAGAAATTCCGCTATATTATGGTTGATGAATATCAGGATACGAATCACGCCCAGTATGTGCTGGTAAAGCTGCTGGCCAGTCGTTACCGCAATCTCTGTGTGGTAGGCGATGATGATCAGTCCGTTTACAGATGGCGCGGGGCTGATATTCAGAATATCCTTGATTTTGAACGGGATTATCCTGAAGCTAAAGTCATCAAGCTTGAACAGAATTATCGGTCTACTCAAAAAATTCTTGACGCTGCTAATGCCGTTGTAAGGAATAATGAAGGACGCAAGGAAAAATCTCTCTGGACAGAGAATTCGGAAGGTCAGCCCATCGTTTGTTATGTCAGCAATGATGAACGGGATGAAGCAAGATATGTGGTGGAACGGGTTCAGCGTTTGCATGAACTGGAAGGCCGTCCTTACAGCGATTTTACAATTCTTTATCGTACGAATGCCCAATCTCGAATCCTGGAAGAACAGCTTATGAAAGCGGCTTTGCCTTACCGGATTTTTTCAGGCCTGAAATTCTATCAGCGCTTAGAGATTAAAGATATGCTGGCCTATCTGAGGGTTATCTATAACCCTTCAGACCAAGTCAGCTTTGCCCGGGTACTCAACGTTCCCAAACGGGGCTTAGGAGAAAGTACCCTGGAGAAAATTCTGGAATATGCCAATGAACAAGGAATGCCCGTTCTTGATGCGATAATGGAAGCAGATTATATTCCGGAATTGACGGCCCGAGCCAAGAAACCCTTACTGGCTTTTGCCCATTTAATGCAAGGGTTAGTCGAGTTTTCCCAAAATGCCACTGTGACTGACTTAGTCAAGGAAATTTTGAACAAAACAGGCTACCAGGGGATTCTCGAAGCAGATAATTCACCGGAGGCCGAGGCCCGTTTGGAAAACCTGTTGGAGTTTCTGTCCGTTACGACGGAGTTTGATGCCCTGGCAGCTCAAGCTGAAGGCGACGGAGAAGCAGAGCAGAGCCTCGGCGGAGTCAGCGGTTTTTTAGAACAAGTGTCTTTGGTCGCGGATATTGATGAACTGGATCCTACGGAAGAATCCATTGCCTTAATGACGATGCACAGTGCCAAAGGCCTGGAATATCCCGTCGTTTTCGTCGTTGGTATGGAAGAAGGAATTTTTCCCAGCAGCAGGTCCTTTCTTGATCCCTCTGAATTGGAGGAAGAGAGGCGACTCTGTTATGTAGCTATCACACGGGCACGTGAAAAACTTTACTTGTGCAATTCAGAGATGCGTATGCTTTATGGCAAAACCCAATATAATCCACCTTCGCGGTTTTTAGAGGAGATTCCGTCAGAACTAATGACGGATATCGATCCACTCGATCCGCCTAAACTGCGTTCAAATACTTCACCCAAATCATTTCAGAGACAGGAGGGCAAGCTGGATCGGAGAACCCCATTGGGGTCCGGCACCTGGGAGAAAGATTTTGGCAGCCCGGTCGTCATTAAAGGAGGTGAGGCTCATCACGTAGGAGAAAAGGTTGAGCATGTAAAATTCGGACGAGGAATTATTGTCTCAATCAAGGGTGAAGGAAATCAAGCAGAATTGACAATTGTATTTGACGGTGGAATTGGAATTAAAAAACTCCTGGCGGAATATGCCAAACTAACGAAGCTCTAAATGCATTTTGAATTTTAAAGAGAAAGGTTTAGGTGTTATAATGGATAAGATTTATATTGTTGGTCATAAAAACCCAGATACAGATTCAGTTTGCTCTGCAATTGCTTTAGCTCGTTTAAAAGAACTCACCGGCGCTGAAAATTGTGTTCCTGTTACAGCAGGCAAAATCAATAAAGAGACCGAGTTTGTTCTCAACTATTATGGAGTTGCAGTGCCTGAAGTTTTAGCGTCTGTTGAAGCTAAACAAAAAATGATCCTTGTTGACCACAATGAATATGGTCAAGCTGTTGCAGGTGCAGATCAAGCTCAGCTTGTACAAATCGTTGACCACCACAAAGTTGGCGGCTTCCAAACTGCTGAGCCTCTTTATGTACGGATCGAACCTGTTGGCTCCACCTGCTCCATTGTTGCTCAAGCATACAAGGAAAAAGGTTTAGTGCCTGAAAAAGCTATCGCTGGTATCTTACTGGCTGCTATTCTTTCCGATACGGTTATTTTCAAATCCCCAACCTGCACTGAGTCAGATAAAGTTATTGCTGCTGAACTGGCAGCTATTGCCGGCGTTGATCCTAAAACCTTTGGTGTTGAAATGTTCAAAGCCGGTTCTAATATTGCTGAACGCACCCCGCAAAGCATGATTGAAGAAGACTTCAAAGCCTTCACCATGGGATCCAACAAGATTGGTGTCGGTCAAGTCAGCTTGATGGGTATGGATGGATTTGAAGACGTGCGGGCAAACTTAAATAAAGGACTTGAGGACTATCGCGTTGCTCAAGACCTGCGTTATATCTGCTTAATGGTTACCGATATTTTAAGTGACTATACCGAATTGATCGTTAAAGGGGATAAGCCGGAAGAAGTTGCTAAAGCTTTCGGTAAAGAACTCGTTAATGGCAGCGTTGAGCTTCCAGGTGTTCTGTCCCGTAAAAAACAAGTTGTTCCGCCGATGACAACTTATTTTTCAGCGAACTAATTAATACAAAGCAACATAATAAGGAGACGGGAGGAAATTTTGGTGCAGGATGAATTCGAGCGTATGAGATGGTTGAGGGAAGAGATAGAGGCTGCGAATAAGCAGTACTACCTGCTTGATCAACCCACCATGACTGATGCGGACTACGATGCCCTCATGCGCGAATTGCTGAGCCTAGAAGCGAAACATCCGGACTGGGTTACTCCCGATTCTCCAACTGTACGAGTCGGGGGAGAGGTTGCCAAAGAGTACTCTAAAGTACGTCATTTGGAACCTCTCCTTAGTTTAGATAATGCCTTTTCCGCAGAAGACCTGAGGGAGTTTGACCGCAGGGTGCGCCAAGTGACATCATCTGTCGACTATGTGGTGGAACTTAAGATTGATGGCTTAACCGTTGCTCTTACCTACGAAAACGGTCTGCTGGCGGTGGGGGCAACTCGCGGTGATGGTGAAGTGGGTGAGGATATTACCGCCAATGTGAAGACGGTTAAATCCATCCCCTTGCGCTTAAAAGACGAGGTGTCAGGGCTAAGTGTCCGGGGAGAAGGATATATGCCGAAGGCCTCTTTTGCCCGCCTGAATCAAGAACGGGAAGAGGAAGGACTGTCAACATTCGCCAATCCCCGTAATGCTGCTGCAGGATCTCTGCGCCAATTAAACTCTAAAATAACGGCTCAGCGGAAGCTGGATTATTTTGCCTATCAGGTGTTAGGAGCAAACGAGTTAGGCTTACATAACCAAAGGGAAGTCCTTGAGTATTTAAAAGAACAAGGGTTTGTTGTTAATCCGGAATATAGAATTTTTCAGACTATCGAGGAAGTTATTGCTTATTGTGAGCGGATGTCCTCGGAACGTCACGGGTTCTCTTATGATATCGATGGACTTGTTATTAAAGTGAATGACTTTGTCGTTCAACAAGAATTGGGCTTTACGGCCAAAAGTCCCCGTTGGGCAATTGCTTATAAATTTCCTGCGGAACAAGTAGAAACGGTTGTCGAAGATATTCTCATTCGTGTCGGCCGAACGGGAGTATTAACGCCTACGGCAGTCCTGAGACCTGTTTTAGTAGCAGGGTCTACGGTGAGCCGGGCGACTCTTCATAATCTTGATAACATTCGCCAGAAAGATATTCGCATTGGCGATCATGTTCTGCTGCAAAAGGCCGGTGATGTCATCCCTGAAGTTGTAAGGATGCTGCCAGAGAAACGAACGGGAGAAGAACGAATCTTTGCAATGCCGGAATATTGTCCGGAATGTCAGAGCCCTGTCCGCCAAGAAGAAGGTGAAGTAGCCTATCGCTGTCAAAGTATAACCTGTCCGGCGAGACAACGGGAGGGAATTATTCACTTCGTCTCTCGTGATGCCATGGCCATCGATGGTCTGGGGCCTGCAGTGATTCAACAGCTCCTCGATGCCAATCTGATTTCTGATGCGGCAGATCTATATTCCTTAACCTTCGAAGAGCTCATCCCCCTTGAGCGGATGGGCAAGAAATCGGCTGAAAATCTCTTGAAGGCCATTCAGGAAAGCAAGACCAGGGGCTTGGGACCTTTGATTTTTGCCTTAGGGATTCGCCATACGGGAGAAAAGGCCGGTAAAATCCTGGCTCAGAGGTTCGGGTCAATGGAGGGGCTTATGCAAGCGTCTCTGGAGGAATTACAAGAAATCCCCGACATCGGTCCGACTATGGCAGAAAATCTCATTTATTTTTTCAGTTTGGAGAGTACTAAACTCTTTATTGAAAAATTGAGCCGGGCCGGAGTTGACATGACGGCTGAGATAACCTCAAATCCGCAGATTTTTACCGGCAAAAGCATTGTGGTCACAGGTTCTTTAGAACGCTGGGACCGACGGGAGATTGAAAAGGTTATTGAAGATCACGGCGGTAAAGCAGCCAGCTCGGTGAGTAAAAAGACAGCTTTCGTTATAGCTGGGGAGAAAGCCGGTTCTAAGCTGACAAAAGCCCAGGAGCTTGGAGTACAAGTGCTAACGGAAGATGAGTTTGAGGCCTTGCTGATACAGGAGACCCAGGGATAAAGGGGTTGAGAAGGAATGGGACAGAACCAGGGACGGTTCTTTGTGGTATCCTGTCGGGATATTGCAAAGAACCGTCCTATTTGCATGATTTGCATATGTTGCCCCAATCTTCCAGATTTGCTATTATAAATAGATAGCGAAAAAATAGTCAAAGGAAGGTGAATTTGATGGCAATTTCACGTGAAGACGTTATATATGTCGCCGGATTGGCACGTTTAGAGTTGAACGAACAAGAAATTCAAGACTATACCCTGCAGTTGAACTCTATTTTAGATTATGCTGCAATGCTGGAACGCTTGGACACCGATGGCGTTGTTCCTACGGCTCATGCTGTTCCTCTGCATAATGTGCTGCGGGAGGACGAAGTAAAACCTTCAATTAGCCACGATAAAACCTTAAGAAATGCCCCGGATGCCGAAGAAGGATTTTTTAGAGTTCCCAGAATTAGTCTCACATAGAAAGGAGGGGCTGGCATTTATGATATTTGAGAAATCGATAAGTGAGCTCCATGAACTTCTTATCCATAAAGAAGTTAGCGCTGCTGAATTAACCAACGCTTACCTAGAGCGAATTGGGGATTTAGATAAAGATTTACAGGCTTATTTAACCGTCTTAGAAAAAGACGCTCAAACCCAAGCCTCAGAGATTGACCAAAAGATCGCTCGGGGAGAAGAGCTGGGGGCCTTAGAAGGAATCCCCATGGCTATGAAAGACAATATGTGTACGGAAGGCGTACGTACAACTTGTGCTTCCCAAATGCTCCGGGAATTTTATCCTCCCTATGATGCTACGGTAACAACACGCCTAAAGGATGCCGGAAGTATTCTTCTAGGCAAATTAAATATGGATGAGTTTGCCATGGGTTCTTCGACCGAGAATTCGGCCTATATGAAAACGCGCAATCCCTGGAATTTAGACTGCGTTCCCGGAGGTTCTTCCGGCGGCGCGGCAGTTTCTGTCGCAGCTGACTTGGCTGCCTTTTCCCTGGGGTCTGATACCGGGGGATCGATTCGTCAGCCGGCAGCCTTTTGCGGCGTCGTTGGCTTGAAGCCAACCTACGGAGCTGTCTCTCGCTTTGGCCTTATCGCCTATGCTTCCTCCCTTGATCAGATAGGTCCTCTAACTAAAACCGTTCGTGACAATGCTTTGGTGATGAATGCGATTGCCGGTTATGATGCCATGGATTCCACGTCAGTTCGCTATGATAAGCCTGATTATACGAAATTCCTGATCAATGATATTAAGGGTTTGAAAATTGGCCTTCCCCGTGAATATTTCGGGGAAGGGATTGACCCGGAGGTCGCTAAAGGGATTCAAAAATGCGTTGAAACCCTGCGCAGCTTAGGGGCTGAAGTGAGCGAATGTTCTTTGCCCCACACAGAATATGCTATCCCGGCCTATTATTTGATCGCAACTGCCGAGGCCAGTTCCAATCTTGCCCGTTATGATGGCGTTCGTTATGGCTATCGGGCTGAAGCCGGCGATGTCTTAGGTATGTTCCGGAAGACTCGGGCAGATGGATTCGGGCAGGAGGTTAAGCGCAGAATTATGTTGGGAACCTATGCCTTGAGTTCCGGTTATTATGATGCTTATTATCTCAAAGCCCAAAAAGTTCGGACCTTAATCAAACAAGACTTTGATCAGGCCTTTGAAAAATTTGATGTCTTGCTGGGCCCCGCGGCACCGACACCGGCCTTTAAATTTGGAGAAAAGTCCAATCCTTTAACCATGTATCTTTCGGACATTACAACGGTTCCGATTAATCTGGCAGGGATTCCGGCTATCTCAATTCCTGCAGGTTTCGTTAATGGTTTGCCCATTGGCATGCAATTGATGGGCAAGGCCTTTAATGAGGGAACACTTTACCGCGTGGCTTATACCTTCGAGCAAACTACAAATTATCACACGTTAAAACCGAATCTTTCCGGGGAGGTGCTTGCTCGTGGTAGTCGCTGATCGCTATGAAATGGTTTGTGGTTTAGAAGTTCACGTAGAACTTCAAACGAAAACGAAAATATTCTGCGGTTGTACAACTGAGTTTGGGGGAGAACAAAATACCCATGTCTGCCCTGTTTGTTTAGGGATGCCGGGGACGCTTCCGGTCTTAAACCGAGAAGTTGTCAATTATGCTATTGGAGCAGGTTTAGCTTTAAACTGTGAAATTGCCGATTTCTCCAAATTTGACCGCAAGAACTACTACTATCCGGATTTGACGAAAAACTACCAGACATCCCAATTTGATCTGCCGATTTGTAAAAATGGCGGTTTGGAAATTGAAGTTGACGGAGTGAAAAAGTGGATAGGAATCACCCGGGCTCATATGGAAGAAGACGCCGGGAAACTTGTCCACAGCGGGGAAACCATCACAACCTCAGATGCCTCGTCCGTCGATTATAACCGTGCAGGAGTTCCTCTTTTGGAGATCGTTTCTGAACCTGACTTGCGTTCTATTCCGGAAGTTTTGGCCTATCTGGAACAATTGGTTCAGATCCTGGAGTACACAGGCGTTTCCGACTGCCGTATGGAACAGGGTTCGGTCCGTTTCGATGTCAATGTCTCCTTAAGGCCAATTGGTTCAGCGACCTTTGGAACCCGAACTGAGACTAAAAACCTTAATTCTTTCAGTTCTGTCCGGCGCTGTATGGAATATGAAATTGCCCGTCAGGCACGTGTTCTTGATGAAGGAGAAGAAGTAATTCAGGAAACTCGAACTTGGGATGAAGGACGGGGGATTACCTTGGCCTTACGGTCCAAAGAAGAGGCTCATGATTACCGTTATTTCCCCGAGCCGGATCTCGTTCCTTTAGTCATTGACCGGCAGTGGGTGGAAGAGATTCGCCAAACTTTGCCGGAACTTCCGCGGGAACGTCGGAACCGCTTGCAAGAGTTAGGGTTATCAGCTTATGATGCGGCAGTAGTCACTCAAACTAAAGCCATGGCCGATTATTTTGACCAGGGTTTAGCCCAAGGTGCAGAGGCTAAGGGTTTAGCGAATTGGGTTATGGGGGATTTGACACGATTGCTGAACAGCAATCAATGCCAAATTGCGGATTCGCCTGTTTCGGCCCAACAGCTGGTGGAATTGATTAAGCTCATTGATAAGGGAACTCTGAGCGGAAAAATTGCTAAATCTGTTTTAGAAGAAATGTATGCTTCCGGCAAGGATGCCGAACAGATCGTCAAGGAGAAAGGGCTTGCCCAAATTAGCGATGAAGGCGCGCTGCTGGGAATCATCGACGGGGTAATCGCTGCTAATCCCCAATCCGTCGAAGATTATCATGCTGGAAAAGAGCGGGCCATTGGTTTCTTAGTCGGTCAGATTATGAAAGCGACAAAAGGACAAGCGAATCCGGGCCTTGTCAATCAGCTGCTTAAAAAGAAACTGTCAGACTAATAGCTTTCTAAATAATATAGTGGTTTATTATATATTGGTTCGGTATTAATCACTTTTCAGTGAACTCGATTAGCTAAAGCTGAACATCGGGGCTTCGGTGACGAAAGTGTCCTGTGGACACTTTCGCCGAAAGCGCCTAGCCCATAACAAATGCTATCGCGCTGAAGTAAAAAGGGAGTTGGCCTATTATCCTTTAAAGTAGGTCAACTCCTTTTAACTTCAGGATGAAATAAATCTTAAAAACCATGTCATATTTTATCTTAGATAAGATAATGATAAGAAAATAAGAAAAATAGGTAATTAAAAATATAAAATATTGAAAAAAGTTAAATTTAAATTCTCTATCAATTAATTCGTAAAGTATACAATATACGCATTTTCTTCTTCTTCAAAGTTAAGAGGTATTATGCTAGTATAGAGAATAAATATTGACTGCGTAGTATAGCATATTTTCAAGTTGAAGAAGAGGAGTGTGTCCAATTGAGACATTTAACGATTGTAGATACAACGTTACGGGATGGGGAGCAAACGGCAGGAGTCGTTTTTTCCAATCAAGAGAAATTGCGCATTGCTCGTTTACTCGATGAGGTTGGTGTGCATCAAATTGAAGCAGGGGTCGCTGTCATGGGAGGGGATGAAAAAAAGGCTATCAGCGCGATAACAAAACTTGGCTTAAAAGCAAGTATTATGGGTTGGAATCGAGCGGTAATCTCAGATATTGAAGCATCTCTTGCCTGCGGTGTTGATGCGGTGGCCATTTCAATTTCTACTTCTGATATTCACATTGAACATAAACTCAAGACGACTCGCGAAGATGTTCTCGAGCGGATGATTAAGGCGACAGAATTTGCTAAACGAGAAGGGGTGTATATTTCTGTCAATGCCGAAGATGCTTCTCGTTCCAGTATGGATTTCCTTGTCCAATTTGCTAAAGAAGCCAAAAAAGCGGGTGCTGATCGCCTGCGTTATTGTGATACTGTCGGAATCCTTGATCCCTTCACCACCTACGATAATATAAAAACGTTAATCGAAAAAGCTGGGATCAATGTTGAAATGCATACCCACGATGATTTCGGCATGGCCACAGCCAATGCTTTAGCGGGCGTTAAGGCTGGCGCTTCTCACGTTGGAGTGACTGTCAACGGTTTAGGTGAACGAGCCGGTAATGCGGCATTAGAGGAAGTAGTTATGGCTCTTAAGTTCTTGCTGGACACCGATTTAAGCTTTGTTACCGAACGCTTTGTTGAACTTTCTGAATATATTGCCCGTGCTTCAGGTCGCATGCTTCCTCCTTGGAAATCTATCGTGGGAAGCAACATGTTTGCCCATGAATCAGGAATCCACGCTGATGGTGCCTTAAAGAATCCTCGAACTTACGAAGCTTTCAGTCCGGAAGATGTCGGTCTGGAACGTCAGATTGTTATTGGCAAACACTCCGGAACTGCTTCGATCAAAGCCAAATTTAAAGAATATGGCAAAGAAATCACTGAAGAAGAAGCCGTGGTAATGCTTGAAAAAGTACGTGCTCTGGCAGTCGATATGAAACGTTCCTTGTTTGACAAAGAGCTGGTTTATATTTACGGGGATATGTTAAAACAAAAAAAATAATAATCCTAAGACCAAGTTCAAAAGGCGGCGTGTGAGCCGCCTCTTTAGACGCCTAGTTTTTCTTCGTATAGAAGGGAGTATTATTCAATGACAGTTAAGGTAACATTAATTCCTGGTGATGGGATAGGACCTGAGGTTAGTGCGGCTACCCGGAAAGTTATCACGGCGAGTCAGGCCCCCTTGGAATGGGAAGTTGTTGAAGCAGGAGAGGCTTGTATTGCTAAATATGGCACTCCTTTGCCGGAGCAAGTATTGGAGACAATTCGCTGCAATAAAGTTGCCATCAAGGGGCCGATCACTACTCCCGTTGGCAAGGGATTTCGTAGTGTCAATGTATCCCTGCGGCAGCAGTTACAGCTTTTTGCCAATGTGCGCCATTTGCGGAATTTGCCGAATGTACCCTCAAAATATCAAGATGTTGATATCGTAGTTGTCCGCGAAAATACTGAGGACCTCTACGCCGGAATTGAGCATAACGTTGGAAATCAGGCTGCGGAGTCAATCAAAGTAATTACCCGCGAAGCATCTGAGCGAATCGGCAGGTATGCCTTTGAACTTGCCCGGCGGGAAGGACGAAAACGTGTGACAATTGTCCATAAGGCTAACATCATGAAGCTGAGTGATGGGCTTTTCTTGGAAAGTGTCCGTAATGTGGCTCGGGATTTTCCTGATATTGAATGTGAAGATCGCATTGTTGATGCTTTGTGCATGAATTTAGTACAAATCCCTGAACAGTTTGATGTGCTGGTCCTGCCGAATTTGTACGGTGATATTGTATCCGACCTCGTCGCAGGCTTGGTTGGAGGTTTAGGAGTTGCCCCGGGAGCAAACATTGGAGAAATGGGAGCTGTTTTTGAAGCTGTTCATGGCAGTGCTCCTCAGATTGCCGGCCAAAATATTGCGAACCCTCTGGCGATGATTCTTTCAGGGGTTGAAATGCTTAAGTATCTGGGATTTGCTAAGGAAGCTCAGAGGGTTGAGAAAGGCGTATACAATGTTTTAACCCATCGAGAGTATATCACTCCCGATTTAGGAGGAACGTCTGGAACTCAAGAAATGGCTCTGGCAATTATTGAGAGTATGGAAGCATAAGAAAGCATAATTATATGACTGAATTCCTGAAAAAGCGATCAAAAACGCTTAAATCTTAATATATAGTCTAAAGTTTGACAAAATTCAACTTATTGAAAAGCAGGTTAAGCATTAAAACTTTAACCTGCTTTTTGAATAAATGACAACTTTGATATACATGTATCTATATGTAGACATTGCAAAAAAATGAAGGCTAATCAGCCTACAATAGAATTTTAAAATTTTACTGTCAACGAAAGTGGACATTATTATCTGATAAATCGGAACATTCAACTAGATATTTCCTGTTTAAAGGCTTGTTGCATACTAAACAAAAGATTCGGAATCCATTGAATAGTCATTGGCATAGAAATTGCAAAGATAATTCATTACTCTCCAAATTAACTAATTCTTGGACTAAGTAAATGCGGTACTTAGGGCTTTGTTCTGGGAGCGAGAGATTCATGGAATTAAGTAAGGGGGATGCAGCATTGATTAGGGAAGAGTATCAGAAAAAATGTGTTACAGCTGATGAAGCAGTAAAAGTGATTCGAAGTGGGGATTGGGTGGAATTTGGTTGGGCTGCCAGCATGCCGACTCTGTTAGATGAAGCATTGGCACGGCGCAAAGATGAACTTCATGACGTAAATATGCGTGGAGGTGTCATTTTAACTCCAATAGCTTGTGTTGAGAGTGACCCTACTGGAGAACATTTTACCTGGAATAGCTGGCATCTTGGCGGACGTGAACGAAAATGGGCTCAGAAAGGTTTAGCTTATTATATACCGCTTAAATATTCAGAAATGCCTCGCTGGATACGTGAAAACTTACAAACAGATGTTGTGGCTATTCAAGTAGCCCCGATGGATGAACATGGTTATTTCAGTTTTGGCGTGTCAATTTCACACTATGCTGCGGCGATTGAAAAGGCCCGTAATGTTATCGTCGAAGTCAACGAAGATATGCCTAAGGTTCATGGCGGTTATGATCACATGGTCCATATTTCTAAAGTGGATTACGTTGTCGAAGGCGGCCACAGAGGACTTCCGATCTTGCCCTCAGCTCCTGCCTCGGATATTGACCGACAGATTGCTTCTTATGTCCTGCCGGAAATTCATGATGGAGCATGCATCCAACTGGGTATTGGCGGAATGCCGAATGCTCTAGGCCAAATGATTGCCGAGTCAGATCTTAAGGATCTGGGGATTCACACGGAAATGCTGGTTGACGGTTTTGTAGATATGGTGGAAGCAGGTAAGGTCACGGGAAAGTGTAAAAACTTAGACCGCGGCAGAATTGTTTATTCCTTTGCTGCGGGTACTCAGAAACTCTATGACTTCATGCGGGATAACCCGTCTTTAGCGGGCTACCCGGTTGACTATTCTAACTTTCCATTTATAGCGTCTCAGATCGATCGATTTGTTTCAATCAACAGTGCTTTGGAAATCGATCTCACTGGTCAAGTTTGTTCTGAATCCGCCGGATCAAGTATGATCAGCGGAGCCGGCGGACAGCTGGATTTTGTGGAAGCAGCTTACCATTCTAAAGGTGGCAAAAGCTTCATTTGCTTGCCTTCTACCTACAAAGATAAAGAAGGAAACATTCACTCCAGAATCAAAGGTACAATGACTTTGGGTTCTGTAATTACGGATACGAGACCAACAGTGCAATTTGTCGTCACTGAGTATGGTAAGGTCAACTTAAAAGGACTATCTACTTGGCAGCGGGCAGAAGCCCTGATTTCGATTGCGCATCCTGATTTCCGAGAGGAACTTATAGAAGAAGCCAAGAAGCTTAAGATTTGGAGAAAAAAAGCTTAGGCTCATAAAGTAACCATATCTGCCTTAAAACTTGGGTCATAATTAAATTTATCATCCTTAACTATAAGAAGGGGAGTTTCCTAATTCGGGACCCCTTCTTTTCTCATCTCTGGACATTAGAGCCGTGAACCCTTAGAATTGGAAAAGGAAGGGTTCAAGTATCATGAGATTGAGGTTGACAGTACTATGGCTAATAAAGTTAAAAAGAAAGACTCTCTAATTCCTCCAAGACACCCGGTCTGGAACATATGGCAAGGATTATTTTTGATAGCTCTTGTCACTCTTCTTGAATTTCCGCTTGGCTGGTTGGAAACCCCTAAGGATCTCGTTTCGATACCCGGAGTGATAAGATTTTTGGGAGTTGGCTTGGGAGATGTTTTCTTATACATTACTGTTATCTGGGTTTTTATGCGCCTTATCCGTCGTCCCTTTTCAGATTTAGGTTTTGTGAGACCCAGTAAACGTTTTTTACTTTTAGGATTAGGGGCAGGATTCTTTTTGTTTTTTAGTATTGGTTTATTGGGGAACGAATTGACTAAAATTTTAGGTATTCCTGCACCACAAAGTTTTGCCCTTGCTGTTAAAGGGGCAAGCTATCCTTGGGAATTCGCTCTCCTCACCTTACTGGGGGGAGTCATAGCACCAATCAAAGAGGAAATGCTCTTTCGCGGTTTAATTTACCCGCCGCTGCGGGAAGCTAACGGCAAGGGCAGAGGAATAATTCTGACCGGAATATTTTTTGCGATGTTACATTTTGACCTTATTCGGTTTTTGCCCTTATTTCTGGGAGGAATTGTACTTACATGGTTATATGAACGCTCTTCCAGTATATGGCCATCGGTTGTAGCTCACGGGACCTGGAATATTTTGATGGCTCTTGCCCTTTGGATTCAGCGTTATTAATGATCACCTTTTTTGAATTGTTCCTGGCATAGATGTACGATACTACTTAGGTCAGCTTCGGGGTTGTTTTGTCAGACGCATTAATCATAAAAATTAAAACAACTTCTTCATTTATATTCTAGAAGAACCGAGAAGGAGAGTTGTAATTGTGGAATCTGTTTTAATCAAGACTCATGGATTGACGAAACGGTATGGGGCGGTACCTGTGGTAAAAGGGCTTGATTTAGAAGTTAAAAGCGGTGAAATATTTGGTTTCTTAGGGCCGAATGGTGCCGGGAAAACGACGACTATTAAAATGTTGACAGGTTTGCTGGACCCTAGTGAAGGAGAGGCCTTGATCTGTAACTATGATATTAGCAAACAGCCTACTCAAGCTAAGTCTTTAATGGCCTATGTGCCAGATCAGCCTAAATTATATGGTAAGCTTTCGGCAAGAGAATTCTTGTACCTTATTTCTGCCCTTTACAGAGTACCTAAGAATGTCGTGAAAGAGAGGGCAGAACAGCTGCTGAATTTGTTCGGACTTCAAGAACGAGCGGATGAGTTGCTGGAAGGCTATTCTCATGGCATGCGCCAAAAGGTGGTATTGGCATCAGCTCTTATCCATCAGCCCAAGGTAATTCTTCTCGATGAGCCTACTGTTGGTCTTGATCCGGGAAGTGCTCGTTTGCTCAAAGATGTTTTGCAGGAAATGGCTCGACAAGGGGCTGCTGTTTTTGTATCCACACATATACTGGAGATTGCCGAAAGGATGTGCCATCGCGTTGGCATTCTTAAAGATGGCTCGCTGATTGCTCAAGGCAGTCCTGAAGAGCTGCGGCAGAAAGTAGGACATGAAGGAGAAAGCCTGGAAGATATCTTCTTAGAGCTTACAGGCGGTCATGAAAATGCTGAACTGATTAAGAGTCTGGGGGAGGGCTAAAGTTATGAAAATCCTATTGCCTCCGCCTTTGGAAAGTCCGCCGCCGGAACAATCATTTTGGCAGAATTTTCTGCTCCTGCTTGGAAATCAGCTGCGAGTTAGTTGGAACAAACTTCGTCACAGGCCGGTGGGAGCCCTTATGGGCATGGCAGGGCTTTTAATAGGGGCCATTGCAATTATTGCTTCTCTAGGGATTTACGCTTATGGTTCTTTAAAGGCTCTGTCCCCCAATACAGTTCAGGGCTTCCTTTCGATGCTGTTTATGGTCGGCTTAGGGGCTCAGATCTTTTTTGGTATTACAGGAGCATTTGTTGCCCTTTATATGTCCGATGATCTTGAGCTTTTGTTCATGGCACCGGTACCTATTAAAGCTGTGTTTGCGGTTAAATCGTTAGTGATTATTGGCAGCAATTTTTTAACGGTCGTTTTGTTTGCCTTCTTACCTGGACTGTTTTGCGGATTGCTTTTTAAAGCCGGAGTTTCATTCTATATCTTGGTTTTATTGGTCGGCCTTGGTTTATGGGCAATAGGGACAGCGATCGCTGAACTGATCAATCTGCTGGTAATGCGTATTATTCCGCCCCATCGCAGTAAGGAAGCTATCGGCTTTATAGGGGCTTTGGCAGGAATTATCATTGCCATTAGTTTTCAACTTCCGAATATGTTAATCAACAGCCGAAACAAATTCGATATTGGCTCTTGGCTGGAACAACAAAAACAGATGCTTAGTGTCATGAAATTTTTCCCCTGGGGATGGGGTTCGTCGGCACTCGTTGCGGGTGTATCTCAAAATTTCTTAGGTGGGTTAGCCTGGAGTCTGTTAATACTTTTGGTCGGGATATTACTTTTCTTAGTCGCTTTTAATCTTGTTGAGAAAGGATTCCGCAGAGGATTCATTTCCCTCAGTCAAGGTGAAAGAGGAAAACGGCGAAAGGCTCAGGCAGAAGAGGGGAGCGGGAAACTGCAGAAGGCCCCTTCCCTTGCTTTCCTTATGCAAGACGTTGTATCGCCATCATCTCCCTGGTTAGGAATGTGGGCCGTAGCCAAAAAGGATTTGCTCTCAATGAAGCGTGATACCCGGGAGTGGTTCGGCTACTTAGTACCTCTGATTATTATGCTTTTCTTTGTCGGACAGTTTTTATTTTCGTCTGTTAAAACTTCCGGCAGTACATTGATGACCGTGTTAATCATGTATACCATTATGTTCAGCGGAAATATGGCTTTACAATCTTTTGGCCGTGAGGGAGAATCAGACTGGCTCTTAAACAGCGTGCCTCTTGCAGGATGGCCAGTCGTCTGGGGAAAGTTATTGGCCGCTATTTTACCTACGTTGGTGTTAATGGAAGCACTGTTAGTTGGGACTGCATTGGCTATAGGGGTTTCCAAGACTCTCATTATTGCTTTGGTCGTTGGAGCGGTGTTCCTCGCTTTAGGATCAAGTTCTATCGGGCTCTTTTATTCGATTAATAACTGCCGTTACAATCCCGATACGCCTCAGCAGCGGATAGCCCCAGGTGCTTCCTTGTTTATGTACCTGATAAACTTGTTTTTCATACTTTTATTAGCCTTAGGCTTAACCTATCTTTTTTTGCCAAGTGAGTTGGTTTTCGCTCTTAGAGACCTTCCGGCTGTTACCTACGAAGGAGGTTTAAGGTCAGGGCTGTTTTATGGAATCTATCTTTTGAGCCGCCCCCTCTTATGGTCAACCGCTTGGCGAGTTTTTCTGGGAGTTATCGTAACGGGCGGAATATGGGCGGCCATGTTTTTCGGATTTATGGCAGCTACCGTTCGGCAGAGCCGGAAAGGTTTTCGAGTGGAAATTATTGCAGGCAGAAAGAAAAGAAGCCGATAGGATGAAGCAACTTTCCATAGACGAATTCACTTTTGTGGGCAAATCAACCTTTCTTTGAGTACCAACTCCAAAACGGATTTGTGGACATATGCGAAAGAGGAGCGAACTATAGGTTTGCAGAGGGAAAGCTATTGGAAAGTATGGATACCTGAATTACAATGAACTGGAATATATTGGGGAGGAAGAAAGGTGAAATCAAAGTATCCGGTTAAAGGGAAAATCAATGCCATCGGCGTTATTAATTTGGAATGTCTGCGTCTTTCCTCAGACGGAATGGCCGTGGGATATTATGAGGGCAAAGCTACCTTTGTACCTGGCTTGCTGCCCGGGGAAATAGGCCAGGTCCAGATTGTAGAAACGAAGAAAAACTGGCAGCGAGGAAAACTGCTTAGGATTATGAAAAAATCTGAAGACCGGGTCGACCCGCCTTGCAGCGTTTTTTCTGTTTGCGGCGGCTGCCAACTGCAGCACCTTAAGGATGAGCAGACTTTAGTCTGGAAGAGACAGTGGGTGGCTGATGCTCTTGCCAGAATCGGTAAAATACAAATGGATAACGTTAAAATTCATCCAACTATTGGTATGGATCATCCGTGGCGCTACCGCAACAAAGCCCGTCTCCATTGCGGAGAGACGGGCAGCATTGGTTACTATCAGGAGAAAAGCAAAGCGACGGTTCGGTTTAGCGACTGCCTTTTGATCAGTGAAAGAATGAATCGTTGGGTAGGAGAAGTGGAAAAACTTCTGAGCAAACAGAATGAGAAATCCCTTTCCCGGCTGACCTCGCTTACCTTGAGGGAAAATTCTCAAGGAGAAGGAATGCTGATTCTGGATTCCATGGAAAATGTTTCTCTGAGGGATAGTTTTCTGCCGGATGCACAAAGGTCTGAGGTATGGCCCGAGCAGAACAAAGAAGGAAAGGTGCCAGGACCTGAAGATACAGCCTTAGGACTCCGCTGGGTCTGGGGTATCACCGGTTCAGGAGAACCGGTGCGTATCGCTGGTCAAGGGGATTTTACCGAGAGCGTGTTGGAAGCTAAGTTCAAGATCTCTCCCCTGGCCTTCCTTCAAGTCAATCCTGCTCAGACCCGCAGACTTTATCAAACGGTGTTGGATTGGGCAGAGCTTTCAGATGAGAAAGTGGTTTGGGATCTTTACTGCGGAATTGGGACTATTACTCTGGCTTTAGCGGCAAAAGCTAAAAAGGTCTGGGGAATTGAAGAAAACCCCTGCGCTGTGGAAGATGCTAAGGAAAATGCTAAGCATAACCAGATTGATAATGTGGAGTTCATTGTTGGAAAAGTGGAGGATACCTTCCGGAAAATCACCGACCAACCGGATATTGTAGTCCTCGATCCGCCTCGGGCCGGGGCGCACAAGAGCGTGTTGGAGCGATTATTGGAATTGCAGCCGAAGCAGATCATCTATGTCTCCTGTGACCCGGGGACGTTGGCACGGGATCTGGGGATATTGCAGAGCGGGGGATATCAGGTGGCTGAGGTGCAGCCGGTGGATATGTTTCCGTGGACGGTGCACGTTGAGTGTATAATAATGATGACGAATAGTGGTTCTAAGGGCAAATGAGGCAGGTCAACCACTATATGTAGTGGTTTTTGTGCAAAAAATGGGTAAAAATTGAGGCAAAAAACTGCGATTTTTGACCCTGTTTTTTGGGGCGTTTCATAGATGACATTCGGTATTTCAGAGTCCATGCTTGAATTTCTCATGGTTGGGCAATAAAATGATAAATATAGAACATATAAACAAACAGGAATTTATCAATGTTCATAATTCGTGCAAAAGGTAGATCAAATATATTTGGCAGGAGAAATTTTGACATGGTTATTTTGCGAACACCACGTTTGTACATGCGGAAAATACAAACAGATGATTATAGTTCTGTCTGCTCAATTTTGCAGGACATTCATGTCATGTATGCTTGGGAACATGCCTTTTCTGATGAGGAAGTAGTGCAGTGGATTGACGAAAATATTATGAGATATAATAGGGACGGTTATAGTTACTGGGCAGTAATAGAAAAAGCGTCTGATAAGTTAATTGGAGTCACCGGGTTAATTTCTGAACAAGTAGATGATGAAAACTATGTCGGAGTTGGCTATATTTATCAAAAATCATATTGGGGAAATGGGTATGCCTTTGAAGCCGCTTCTGCTTGTGTTGATTATGCTTTTAATATTTTGCATCTAGATGAAATTACGGCGCAAATTCGACCGGAGAATACGGCTTCAAGAAAAGTGGCTGAAAGACTTGGCATGTGTATAAAGAAGCAGTTTATTAGACGTTATAAAAACAAAGACATACCTCATCTTCTTTATAGCCGTACAATATAAGCATTGTTTTTGTCGCAGTTTATATCAACAATGTGAAGCTACAAATTCTAATTTATTTAATTGAATATAACTGATTCCTGAAAATTTGCGGGAGTATTTTCTAACGAAGATACCCCCGCTTTTTTTATGCCCTTTTTTAGGGACTCATACTAAAACGAATGGAGGAAGTCAAAATGGCAAATGAAACAATTCGTATCTTTTTCCCTCTGAAGATTTTCAGCTATCCTCAGTACGACTGCTCGGAAGATGAGCGGGAGGAGGATATCTCACCCAGAGAAGCGGTGGCGTATGAGGATCAAATTCTTGCCGCCATAGCCAAGGAGAATCGGTTCTTCGAAAACGACCGAGGACTTGCCGAATACATCCACGACGAAGCTCTCAATAAAAAGGTGTATAGCATGTACCCGTCAGTTGAAATCGTCGACGGTGAGCTGTGGGGAGTCATGAGCGCTGGACTGAAGGAGTCCCTCTCAGGAGAGGAAACCGCTGAACTTCTTGACTTTGTGACTGGACAGAACAGTGACGGCTACGGCGAAGGTCTGGAACAGCGTTCGATTAAAACTCCTGACGGCGAGATCTACGTCAGCTTATGGAATCATGAAAACTATTCCTTAAAGCTCGAGCAGGAGATGAAAAACAGCTCACCCGACCTTGGATACGGAGGTCAGGTGATGGGATGAATGAAAAAGTGAACGGACAAATAGCGCTCTTAGGTTTCTAATGAAGCTGAAGGGCGCTTTTTTGTTGCAGCAGATTGCTGTGAGTTATACAACTTAATAAAAGAACGGGAAGGCGCTGTCTTACAAAATGGCAGCGCCTTTTTTGTTTTTCCGAGAAAGGAGCTGAACTATGAACTATGATGTAACACCAGAAGAAAAAACAGTTGCGGGAGTAACCGATCCGCCGATTAAGTATTCCTTACCTCCGCCCAAAGATCCAAACTGTTGTATAGGATGTTCCTATCCTGGCGTCGGCTTTATTTGCTGGAGTCCTGACGGCTCCTGTCTGAGAACCGACGTTGATAAATTCAGCCGTCCGAGCAAAGGCAGGTGATGAAAATGAACAGCATCATCAGCTGGGTTGGCGGCAAAAAGGCTCTGCGGGATTTGATCTATCAGCGTATGCCGAAGGAATTCGGACGGTACATTGAGGTCTTTGGCGGCGGAGGCTGGGTGCTGTTCGGACGGCCTCCGGATGCCGCTATGGAGGTCTACAACGATTTCAATTCAGACTTGGCAAATCTGTTCCGCTGTGTCCGCGACAGGCCCTTCGCCCTTCTCAAGGAATTGAACTTCTTCCCGTTGAACGGACGGGATGAATTCAATGTCCTTAAAAAATATCTGGAGAAGGAGGAATTCACAAACGAGTATCTTCAGGAGGAACTGGAGATCGCTGAGCGGTATCTTTCGGAACCGCAGTTTGAAGAAATCAAAGCGATCCTTCTTGAAAACGCACAGATTAATGA
Source organism: Desulfosporosinus sp. FKB (assembly GCF_002196705.1). Lineage (GTDB taxonomy): Bacteria > Bacillota > Desulfitobacteriia > Desulfitobacteriales > Desulfitobacteriaceae > Desulfosporosinus. Next base: position 8,508 of record NZ_NADJ01000026.1, on the reverse strand, counting down.
GGTCAAACGTGCCGCTGCCTTTTACCGTCTTATACGCTTAAGCTACGGAAGCGGATGCACCAGCTATGGCTGCCAGCCCTTCGACATTCGTAAAACCTTTCACCTTCTCTGGCAGGGCAGCCGGAGGCTTAAGGATACGGTCATTGAGAACAAGGACTTTGAAGCCCTGATCAAGCAGTATGACCGTGAAAACGCCTTTATCTACTGTGACCCGCCATATTATCAGACGGAGGGACACTACAAGGTGGTGTTCAGAAAAGAGGATCACTACCGTTTGCGGGATACTCTTGCATCATGCCAGGGGAAATGGCTGGTCAGCTACAACGACTGCGAATTCATTCGGGAGCTATATAAAGACTTCAACATTGAAGCGGTCAGCCGTATCAATAACCTTGCTCAGCGCTACGACAACGGCTGCGAATACGCTGAAGTTCTAATCTCAAATTACGATACCAGCGAAAGGCTGAGGGACATGCCGTCTCAGCTGGGGCTCTTTGATCACGCCGGATCATACGGCATGGAATAACAAATCAAATCTATAGGAGGTACATCGATATGAAACTGTTTGAAATGCGGGCCATCTTGGATGAACATGGCTTCATCACTCTTCCTGCGGAGCAGCTCGTCAGCGCAGGACTGAAGTTTGGCGACGAGGTGCGTGTCACTCTCATTGTGAATCAGAAAGAGACGGAAAGCCTGTATCCTCAGCTTGTCGTCACACCTCATGGAGTGGAAGCTGCTTTGCCCCTAGCCGGATGGCAGAAGGACGATGAAGAAATCGACTTGACTCTGCCCAACACTCTGCTGGAAGCAGCGGAGATACCGGAGGGCAGCGACCTGGAAATCATCTGCGCACCAGGAATCATCGTCTTTAAAGAATCGGATATCTTAGACAATCTGCCAGACGAGCTCCGCGAGCTATTTGGTCAGCTTGGAATTCATCCCGACACGGTTCGGGAGGTTATGAGAAAGGAGGGATACTTCGTATGAAAGCAAAGCCCATTTATAAAATCCTGGATGACAAGGGACGCGTACTGATTCCGAAGGCACTTCGTGCTGCCACCGAAATGGAGCATGGAGATATTGTGCGACTCGGAATCCAGAAGGGTATCATCACGGCAAAAAAGATTGATCTGATTGAGATCGGCGATCAGTCGCCGGAGGCGGTGGAAGCATTCGTTCGCGCTGCCATCCGCGATATGCCGGAGGAAACATTGATATCCATAGCCGCAAAACTGCTGGACATAATCGAAAAACGAAAGGGGCCGATTCGCCTTGACTGAGAAAGATTTATTCACACAGGAGGACTGCCAGCAAACTGGATATGACATGCCCATCAGCGGTAGGGTCATTTTGCTCCGACCTTCCTCCTTGCAGGGAGAAAACCAGAACGCAAAGCATCAGCTGTACTACTGCACTGGAGGAAACGGAAGCAATAGCAATCCTATCGGGCGATCCGTCTTTACAGTCTCCCTTGCAAACGGAGAGCAGGTTCGCTGGAACCGAAGTGATGTGCTTGGGATCGCGAAGCCGGAAATCCTATCTGACCATGCTCGGCTTCAGCTCTCACAGATCCGTCCGGCTGACGCGTTGGATTTGAAAAGCCACGAGCCAAAGTACAGCGGCTATTGCTTTTTGACGGACGGAAGATACACCTCCGGCGTATGGCTGTGCAGTACCAAGGAGGTACAGGACTATATCGAGATGCAGAAGGACTACCAACACAGGATGATGATTTGCGACAGGGATGACTTCTGCGTTTTTGAGATGATTGAAGGAAAGCTCATTCATCCGTCGCCGGAAGCCCTGGAAGCACTCTTAAAGGAGCAGCAGGAGCCGGGCGGCATGGAGTTGAAGCTATGAAACCAATAGAGAATTGAGACCGGAGTCAATTAATGATTCCGGTTTTTTGTTATCAAAATTTAGAGAAAGGACTGAAAACCCATGAAACAGAAAGGAAAGCACATCGCCATCATTGCCCTTGCTCTGCTTCTTCTGATATGCGGCGGCATCTATACGGCATACCGCCTGCATCCGGAGAGCTTTGTCGGGCAGGACGATATCATCACCCGCGGTGAGTACGCCGCGATTCTGTCGCGGGATCTTTCGCTTGACATCACAAACGCGGAAAAAGACCCGCCCAGCTTCCCCGACATAGATGGTCACTGGTCGGAGAAATACATCGAGGCGCTGATAGACGCCGGAATCATTAACCCCGCCGATTACCCTGACGGTTTCCATCCTGATGATCCCATCACCCGTGCCGAAATCATCAAGATGCTCGTAAGAGCGGAGGGGAAAAACGAGGAAGCCGAAAACACTCAGGGGCACAGCGGGTATCAGGATCAGCTGGATATCAAGGATGATGACAAAGGATATGTCATCATCGGCCGCGAGGACGGAATCATCGGGGACACGGATGATAATAAAATCCACCCCAACGATCCGGTGACCAAGGGCGAAGCCGAAAATCTGAACGACAAGACCAAGCCGGAACCGTCCGTACCAACGCCGACAAATCCGTCACAGACTCCGGGCGCACCGACGCCGAGCCCTGTGCCTGAACCCACGAAGCAGCCAGTGCCCACACCGACGAATCCGGTTGAAGGTCAGCCAACCCCAACTCCTACACCGACTCCCACGCCAACGCAGGGCAATCCGAGCGGCGGTTCCGGAGGCTCGGGGGGCCACACATATTATCCTAATGCTCAGATAAGTTTTGAGTTTCCCGAAACCGCTCACACCGACAGCGAAATCCAGGTTATGCCTGTATGGAAGTATATGAAAAGCTACACCTGGTCACTGACCAGAACTGCTATGGACGGCTCTCAGAAGCCCGTAGAGCTGGCGGACGCAATCAGCGGAACCCTCGGTCTGGAGGGAGGCACAATCCAGTTCAAGGCGGACGGACAATATACTCTGACCGCCACGGCGAAAAACGCCAGAGGAAAAGAAACCGTGCTGTCTAAGCAAATTACGGTGCATCCGGTTATCGAACTGAGCTTTGACCTGCCGGAAACAACCCATACGGACAAATCAATCACGTTTACTTTTCCGTTGGAAAAGCTCTACGGCCACGACATTGTGTGGACGGCAACGAAGGACGGAGAAACCGTTCAGACGACCGACATTCTGGAGGGAACGCTCGGAAATGAAGGCGGTACCTTTGTGTTCAGGAATAAGGGTGAATATACACTCACAGCGTCCATAACAGACAATACCGGCCGCGTATTCACCCACAGCGAAAGCACCAAGGTCTATCCGGTTGCCGGAATTTCCTTTGACCCCCCGTCTGCCTCCCATACGGATACATCTTTCGACGTCTCAACTGTGCTGACGGAGGCTGACGGACTGACAGTCAATTGGAGTCTTACCAAAAACGGCGAGGCGGCTGCCATTGCGGATGCGGTTGACGGTGTACTGACCAACGACGGCGGCACGGTCCGTTTCAAGGACAAGGGAGTATATATGCTTACCGGGACGCTCACCGATGAAACCGGCAGAACCTTTAAAGCTTCTGATACGGTCACCGTATACCCTGTAGGCTCCATCGGCTTTTATGCGCCGGAGATCACCCACACCGACGAAACGGTCCATGTGGAAACATGCTTTGAGAATCTCGGCGATGCCGCAATCGAGTGGTCGCTGACAAGGGACGGAAAAGCTGTTGACCTTGTCGACGCGGTTCAGCGCGAGCTGACCAACGACGGCGGCTTTATCCGTTTTACAGACAAGGGTGAGTATGTTCTGAAAGCCGCCTTCACCGATCCGGCCGGCAGAACCTACAGCTATACCGCGCCGGTCAAGACGTATCCCGTCCCCAGTATCTCGTATACCTTGCCGGAAACCGCTCACACCGATACCACTGTCAGCGTGGTTCCGGAAACCTCCGAGCTGGGCGGCCTGAAGGTTGAGTGGCTGTTGGAGAACGGCCTCGGATTCCAGGATTTTGGGACGTATGTCGACGGGACGCTTGATAACAGCGGCGGCTCCATCCGCTTCAAGCATGCCGGGACCTATGAACTGATCGCGCGCATTACTGATGAAACCGGCCGGGTATTTTTATTCGAGAACGGCGGCAGGATCGAAGTCCTGCCGGTGTTAGGCATTTCCTTTGAGCTTCCCGAAGCGACTCACACTGATCGCACCATCGACCTGAGAACACGCGGCAACAATAACGTGCTGCCGGTGGAGTGGACAATCACCAAGGACGGCGAGCAGGTTGAACCTTCGGATGTCATGGAGGGAAGCCTGAACGCCTACGGCGGGAAAATACGCTTTACGCAGGTCGGAGATTATACCCTCACCGCCTCCATGACAGATGCGCTGGGCAGAGCGTTCTCTTACAGCGCATCCACTTCGCTCTATCCGATCCCGTCGATTTCACTCAGCGCGCCTCTGGTCTGGTATGCTGGTGAAGTCGGTACAGTCAGCGTCAGCGGTACGGATTTGGCGAACCTTACCGCGGACTGGACAGTCGTGAAAGATGACGGCGGTGCCGAACCGTATTACAATTACGCATCCGGTACGCTCACAAAAGAGGGCGGCAGCCTGACCTTTCCGACAAAGGGACAGTATGAGCTGACTCTTACCATGACGGACCCCACCGGCCGCACCTTTGTTCAAAGCAGAAACCTCACGGTCTATCCTATCCCATCGATGTCACTGAGCCTCCCGCAGACCTGGCATGCCGGGGAAGCCGGAACGGTCGGCGTCAGCGGTACGGATCTGGAGAACCTTACAGCGGGCTGGACAATCAAGCAAGGGGATGACGATGAGAAGCCTTACTCTGATTATACTTTCGGTGCTCTGGCCAAGGATGGCGGTTTAATCACCTTCCCGTCGAAAGGACAGTACCAGCTGATCCTCACGATGACGGATACCAACGGCCGTGCTTTCACCGAAAGCCGAAATTTCACAGTCTATCCCATTCCGTCCGTTTCGCTCATTATCCCAGAGCCATGGTACGCTGGCGAAGCCGGAACGATCGGCGTCAGCGGAACGGATTTGGAGAACCTCACGGCGGACTGGACGATCTGTCAGGGCAGAGGTGAGATAAAGCCCTATTCAGCCTATGCCGCCGGAAACCTAGCTAAAGCGGGTGGCACAATTACCTTCCCCTCAAAAGGACAGTATGAACTGACTCTCATGCTGACGGACCCAACCGGCCGCACCTTTACTAAGAGCCGGAGCTTCACAATATCTCCTATCCCGACCATGAGCATCGGCGTCCCGCCGCTTATCTACAGCGGTGACCCAATTGCCGTTACCGCCTTAGGTGCGGAGCTTGATGGAGCGAACGTCAACTGGCTCATCTCTGTGGATGGCGGCGAAGCAAAGCCCTACACCCAATACGCGGCAGGCTCAGTCGGAGCAAGCGGCGGCAGTCTTACCATCAGCACGGATAAAACCATTGCGGTAAAGCTGATTGCTGAAGCTACGGACACAAACCGCAGGAAATTCACCTTTACGTCCAACACAGCGACCGTCAAGCCAATTGCGAGCTTCCCGTTCATCGTTCCGTCCTCCGTGCATATCGGCTCTAGCTTCAGCGTAACCCTGCCGGCCACATTCGGACTGGAGGGCAGAAGCCTCACCTGGTTGCTGACCAAGGGAGGCACCCCGGCAAGCTACAGCGGAAGTCTCTCAAACAGCGGCGGCAGCATCACCATCAACGCCACCGGCAGCTATACCCTGACTGCCGGTACGACCGACAGCGCAGGCAGAACATTCAGCTATTCTCAGAACATCACCGTCACCAATAACGCGCCGAACAAGCCGACTGGCGGCGCGTCGGTCACCCGAACCGCAAAAGACGGAAAGCTTCTGGTTAACCTCTCAGCTTACGCCGCCGATCCTGACGGCGACGCAGTAAGCTTGGAATATTCCGGCAACACTGCTGACAGCTACTATGCTGTGGGAACCCATACCGTGAAGGTTCGGGCAAAGGACGCATGGGGACTGTATTCCGACTGGACAGATATAAGCTTCACAGTAAACAACTCAGCTCCCACAACACCGGTGATCACCCGTACTCCGGACGGCAACAGCGTCGCACCCGGCGTACCGATCACAATCACCGCCTCCAGCGCCGATCCTGACGGCGACGCCATCACCTATGTATGGGAAGGGCGTCCGGCACAGACCAGTACCAATTATCCGCTGGGGAAAAATGTGGTACGCGTAAAAGCCGTGGATTCCACCGGAGCTGAATCGCCCTGGGCTGCCATTGTGTTCTTTGTGTCTGATCCAGATAGAGGCGGCGGCATGACGCTAACCGGCCCTGAATCCGTAATTTTGGAGCAAGGCATCGCGGGGGCGACAATTACTAGCTACACCTTCACGGTGCCTCCCGTTTCCGGACACAGCGGTCAGGATTTCGGGCGTGTGCGCGGTTACAACATTTTGACCGGGCAGTGGGATCAGCTGGACTACTCGCCGACGACCAACGGCATCACCTTCAGCCGCACCCTGTCGCCGGGAATCTACAGTCAGCTGGAGTTCTACTACTATACCAACCATGACTGCATGTACAACAAGAGCAACATCACTTATTCCGTCACCTTCTACTTCGAGTAATGCGGCAATCTTAACGCCGGGAAAGGAGGTTCCATGAACAGTATTCAGATTAAAAACAACCGCATCCTTTACTACGGCAACACGGCAGGCTATGTTGAAAAGGGCAAAGCCATTGTCGATCTGCTGTTCCAGACCGACGAGCTAAAGTCCTATCTTATAGAAAAACAGGGTTTAGACGTGGAATGGAAAGACGGCGTGTTCGCACGGCTGGCGAAAGGCAGGATAGACCCGGAGGGCAATACGCAAATCCTAAAGAGCTGCCGTGTCTGGCTGCTCAGACCCGATGTTGATCCCATGATGAAATTCATCGGATACGACGAGCTACTGGAGAATTTCGGAGAGCCTGACCCGGACAATTACCGGGTGGTTTACGACGGCGAGGCGGACACCAACGATCTGGAGGCGCTCTTCGCCAAATTCAATCTCGACCACCCGTCCGGTTATGAGGGGCATAGCCTCTCTATGTCCGATGTTATCGAGTTATATGATGCATCCGGCAGCACCTTTCACTATGTAGATCGCTTCGGGTTTAAGGAGGTATCCTTCCAGCCGCAGGAGCAGGGGCTGTACCAAGAACCGGAGATGAATATGTAACCCCAACAGCTGCAGCCGAAAGGCTGTTTTTTAATCCGCAGTTTAACACCGGCCTAAACCACCGGTGTTTTTTGCTGCATATACGGAGGTGGTAAACACGAAAGTAGTAGAGTTGGAACTGGATCTGATCAGAGTCGTGTGCGATCCCAGCCCTCTTTTTAAGTATCAGCTTATTTACAGGGACGGATTGGCCACAGGTGTGGCGGGAGTATACAGCTTCGACGAGGACTGGTATTACCTTTACAAAAATGACACGGAAAGATACAGGGTCAAGCGGTGCAAAGACCTGGAAGGCATTCCGCCCGCCTTTACCTATAAGAAGCAGCAAAGAAGGCGGGAAGATAAACCGGGGAAAAAACCCCTTGAGCAAAGTGTTGCGGCAGATCCGCCCGTTTCGGAAGAAGTGCCGGAGCAAAGCGGCTCCTTACGTATGGGCGGTATTTAAATTAAAAATTGCCAATAAAAAATGGAGGTAAATCACAATGAAAAAATTCGTAAACAAGGTAAACGCTAAGATCATGGAAAAAGCGGTTATGGCTCAGACCCTTCTCCTCTCCCAGCGCGGAGAAGGCTTTGTAGATACCGCCATCAAAATCCTGATGTCAGTCGTCATCGGCGCCCTCGTCCTCGGCGGTCTCTACGCCCTGTTCGGCGAAACTGTTCTGCCGACACTGAAGCAGCGCATAGTCGATATGTTCAATTATGGGAACTGATCCGGACGCTTTGGTACTGTTCAATTATGGGAACTGATCCGGACGCTTTGGTACAGCTGGCTCCGCTTGTACAGGGCGGCTTATTTGCAGCACTGCTCTTGTCGGCCTCGGTCTTTGATATACGAAAGAAAATCATCCCCGACAGAATCTGCTTTGGGATCACTCTGACCGGACTGCTCACCTTTGAACCGGTGAAGCTGGGCGGAATTTTCACCGCCGTGTTCTTTTTAATAGCCGCACTGCTTTTTGGCGGTATGGAGGGCGGGGATATCAAGCTCATGGCGGCTGCGGGGCTGGTACTGGGCTTCAGCAAAAGCATAACCGCAACGGTCATAGGCTTAACCGCCCTGCTGGTATTCCATACAGGTAATACAATAATCCAAAAACTGCGCGGGAGGACTGCTCAAAAGTCATATCCTCTCGCGCCATTTCTTTCCCTCGGCTGCCTGGCAGCCTACTTTTTAACTTAAGGAGGAACACCCTATGGGCTTTCTAAAAAACCGCACGGTGCTTGGAGTAATCTGCATTGTGCTTTCTTTACTTATCTGCTTTGCACTCACGCCTTTGTTCAATCAGAGTGTCTCGCAAAAGACTCAGATCATCCGTGTCGTCAAGGACATTA